>NZ_JBVISK010000005.1:163574-665953 GCF_055575535.1 Streptomyces sp. NPDC034084 | reverse complement strand
TTGGCACGCTGTTGAGTTCTCAAGGTGCGGACGCTTCCTTCGTTCCTGTTTCCAGGCCCTCCGGGCGCTTCCTTCGTTTCCGACTCTATCAGATCCTTTCGGCGTCTGATTCCCAGTCAGGGGGGTTTGTCTTTCCGGCTGTTGGGCCGTTCCGACGAGTGAGACTTTAGCGGATTCCCTACCCCCGACGCTAATCGGGCGGCTTGCGCTCAGACCTTCGAACGCGAATTCCTCATTTCGCAAAAACGCACGGAAAACGAGACGGCGCGGCAAAGCCGCGTCGGCTTCTGTGGATCTTGCGGAATGGCTGTCCGGGGCCGACCGGGGTCGGTGCTCACGTCGGACAACTCGGAGAACACTACGCAGGGGGAGGGGGCGTGTCAACCCTGGTCCGTGCGCCTCGCGCTGCCCGGGTGACGGAAGGCCTGGCGGTAGTCGCGGGGGCTGGTGGCCAGGTGGGCGGCGAAGTGCTGGCGCATCGTGACCTCGCTGCCGAAACCCGCGCGGCGGGCGACCTCGGGGAGGGGGTGGTCGGTGCGTTCGAGGAGCTTCTGGGCTGCCGCCACGCGCTGGGTGATGAGCCAGTGGAGGGGGGTCGTTCCCGTCGTGGCCTGGAAGTGGCGGGCGAAGGAGCGGGGGGACATGCCGGCGAGGGCGGCCAGGCTCGCGACGGTGTGGGGTTCGGCGAGGTGAGCCAGGGCGTGGGCGCGTACGGCGGCGAGGGCGTCGGCGTCGCGATCGGCGCGGGGCGTGGGGTGCTCGATGAACTGCGCCTGGGTCCCCGTACGGAACGGGGCGGTGACCATGGAGCGGGCGATCGCGGCGGCGGCTTCGGCTCCGTGGGCGGTGCGGACGAGGTGGAGGCAGAGGTCGATGCCCGCGGCGGTTCCGGCCGACGTCCAGATGCCGGTGTCCTCGACGAAGAGGGCGTCGGGTTCGACCTGGACGGCCGGGTGGCGGATGGCCAGGGTGCTTGCCAGGTGCCAGTGGGTGACGGCTCGGCGGCCGTCCAGGAGACCCGCGCGGGCGAGGACGAAGGCGCCGGCGCAGAGCGAGGCGACCGGGACGCCGGCGGTGTGGGCGCGGCGGAGGGCGTCGAGGACGGGTGCGGGGAGGTCGGCGTCGGGGTCCTCGATGCCGGGGACGACGACCAGGTCGGTGGGGGTGAGGTCGTCGAGCCAGGTGAGGGGGCGGTCGGGGGTGAGGGTGAGGCCGCCGCGCAGGGGGATGGGGGTGTGCGGGTCGGTGGCGGTCCTGCGGAGTTCGAAGGGCGGGACGCCTCGGAGCGTGCGGTCGCTGTCCCAGACCTCGGTGATGACGGAGAGGTCGAAGGCGCGGATGCCGGGGAAGGCGACGAGGGCGATGCGCTGGGGGCGGGGTGCGGGGGTCCGTGGCACGGTTGGCAGTAAAGCATCGATCGCTGGCATTCGTCCCTCTGGGTGGTGGGGGCGGCCGGCGGGAGGATCGTGGTCATGGAGATCAACGAGAACGCAGCGCTGGTGGTCGTCGACGTGCAGAAGGGCTTCGAGTCGGAGTTCTGGGGGCGTCGGAACAATCCGGAGGCCGAGCGGAACATCGCGGCCCTGATCGACGTGTGGCAGGAGACGGGGCGGCCGGTCGTCTTCGTGCGGCACGACTCGTCACAGGCGGGTTCGCCGCTGGAGTCGGGGACGGAGGGGAACGGGTTCAAGGACTTCGTCGAGGAGCGGCGGGGGAAGACGTCGGGTCCTGAGCTGCTCGTCACGAAGTCCGTGAACTCCGCCTTCTACGGGGAGCCGGACCTGGACGCGTGGCTGAAGGGGGCCGGGGTCGGGCAGTTCGTGGTGGCGGGGATCCAGACGAACATGTGCAACGAGACGACTGCCCGGATGGGCGGGAACCTCGGGTACGACGTGCTGTTCGCGCTGGACGCGATGCACACCTTCGATCTGGCCGGGCCGTTCGGCTGGACGCAGACGGCGGAGGAGCTGACCCGGGCGACGGCGGTGTCGCTGCACGGTGGGCGGTTCGCCCGGGTCGTGACCACGGAGGACGTGGTGAAGGGGGCCTCGGCGGAGTAGGGGGTCAGCTGTTGCCGGAGGCGAGCTCGCGGCTGCGGTCGCGGGCCGCTTCCAGGGCGGCGATCAGGGCGGCCCGTACGCCGTGGTTCTCCAGCTCGCGGATGGCGCTGATGGTGGTTCCGGCCGGTGAGGTGACGGCCTCGCGGAGCTTGACCGGGTGCTCGCCGCTGTCGCGGAGCATCACGGCGGCGCCGATGGCGGCCTGGACGATGAGGTCGTGGGCCTGGGCGCGGGGCAGGCCCAGGAGGATGCCGGCGTCGGTCATGGCCTCGACGAGGAAGTAGAAGTACGCGGGTCCGGAGCCGGAGAGGGCGGTGGCGGCGTCCTGCTGGGACTCGGGGACGCGGAGGGTCTTGCCGACGCCGCCGAAGATCTCCTCGGTGTGGGCAAGGTGCTCGGGGGTGGCGTGGCTGCCGGCCGAGATGACGGACATGCCCTCGTCGACGAGGACGGGGGTGTTCGGCATGACGCGGACGACGGGGGTGCCGGCGGTGAGGCGGTCCTCGATGAAGGACGTGGGGATGCCGGCCGCCGCGCTGATGACCAGGCGGTCGGCGGCGACGTGGGGGGCGAGCTCGTCGAGGAGGCGGCCCATGTCCTGCGGCTTGACGGCGAGGATGAGGGTGTCGGCGCGCTTGGCGGCTTCGGCGTTGGTGACGGTCTCGACGCCGTAGCGGGTGCGGAGCTCTTCGGCGCGTTCTGCGCGGCGGGTGGTGACCAGGAGGTTCGCGGGGCGCCAGCCTGCGCGGATCATGCCGCTGAGGAGCGCTTCACCGATCTTGCCGGTGCCGAGGACTGCGACGGTCTGGGTCATGGGTCTGTTCACCTCGCCGGAGGGGGCCTTTTGGACATCCTTTCACCGGTGGGGCCCGGGGCGCGTGGGGTGTCCGAGGGGCGGTCAGGCGGTGCGGCGGCGGAGGGTGGCGGCGCCGAGGCCGAGGACCAGGACGGCGCAGCCGGCGACGACGAGGGTGTCGCGGACGAAGTCGCCGGTGACGTCGGGGTGGCGGAGGACCTGGTTCATGCCGTCGACGGCGTACGACATGGGGAGGACGTTCGAGATCGCCTCCAGGGCGGGGGCCATGCGGTCGCGCGGGGTGAAGAGGCCGCAGAGCAGGAGCTGGGGGAAGATCACGGCCGGCATGAACTGGACGGCCTGGAACTCGGACGCGGCGAAGGCGGAGACGAAGAGGCCGAGGGCGGTGCCGAGGAGGGCGTCGAGGAGGGCCACCAGGAGGAGGAGCCAGGGGGAGCCGACGACGTCGAGGCCGAGGGCCAGGACGGCGAGGCCGGTGGCCAGGACGGACTGGAGGACGGCGACGAGCCCGAAGGCGAGGGCGTAGCCGGCGATGAGGTCGGCTTTGCCGAGGGGCATGGCGAGGAGGCGTTCCAGGGTGCCGGAGGTGCGCTCCCTGAGGGTGGCGATGGAGGTCACCAGGAACATCGTGATGAGCGGGAAGATGCCGAGGAGTGAGGCGCCGATGCTGTCGAAGGTCCGCGGGCTGCCGTCGAAGACGTAGCGGAGCAGGAAGAGCATCAGGCAGGGGACGAGGATCATCAGGGCGATCGAGCGCGGGTCGTGACGCAGTTGGCGCAGGACGCGGGCGGAGGTGGCGAGGGTGCGGTTCGCGTTCACGGTCGCTCCTGGTGGGCGGCTCGGGTGTTCGCCGCGTCGACGAGGTGCAGGAAGGCCTCTTCGACGGTGGCCGTGTCGTTGCGGTGGCGGAGGGCCTCGGGGGTGTCGTCGGCGAGGATCTCGCCCTCGCGCATGAGGAGGAGCCGGTGGCAGCGCTCGGCCTCGTCCATGACGTGGGAGGAGACGAGGAGGGTGGTGCCCCGGTCGGCGGCGATCCGGTGGAAGAGGTCCCACAGGTCGCGGCGGAGGACGGGGTCGAGGCCGACGGTGGGTTCGTCGAGGACGAGGAGTTCCGGGGTGCCGAGGAGGGCGACGGCGAGGGAGACCCTGCTGCGCTGGCCGCCGGAGAGCCGGCCGGCGAGGGAGTCGGCGTGGTCGGTGAGGTCGACGTCCTCGACGGCCCGGTCGACGGCGGTGCGGCGGTCGTGGCGGTGGGCGCGGCCGGGGAGCAGGACGGCGGCGAAGTAGTCGAGGTTCTGGCGGACGGTGAGGTCGTCGTAGACGGACGGGGCCTGGGTGACGTATCCGATGCGGGAGCGGAGGGCGGGGTCTCCGGCGGGGTGGCCGAGGACCTGGAGGGTGCCTCGGACCTTGGCCTGGGTGCCGACGATCGCGCGCATGAGGGTGGTCTTGCCGCAGCCGGAGGGGCCGAGGAGGCCGGTGATGCGGCCTGCCTGGACGGTGAAGTCGAGGCCGCGGAGGACGGGGCGGTCGCCTCGGGTGGCGGTGAGGTTCCGCGCGGTGACGGCTGGGTGTGCGAGGTCGCCGGCCGGCGTGGGGACGGCTGCTTCTGCGGGCGCGCCCGTCGGCGCGGTGAGGGCCGCGTCTGTGGGGCTGCCCGCCGGTTTATTCATCACGTGATGAATAATGGGCCTGGGGGTGCCCGCCGTCAAGGACCCGGTAGGGGTCCTGACACGGGGCGGTGGTGGGCGGGTCTACTTCCGCTTCTTGCGGGCCCGGCGCTTCTGGTACTGGGCCACGGCCGTCTCGTGTTCCGTGCGGTGCAGCTGCTCGCCCGGGGCCTCGACGAAGCAGCGGGCCGCGTAGGCGAGCAGGGAGCCGATGAAGCCGATCGCCTTCAGGCTGCGCAGGGACTCCTCGCGGGCCGGGTCGGCCGGGCGGCGGACGAAGCCCTCCCAGGTCTTCCGGAAGGCGATGGCGCTGCAGACCGCGAACATGACGACGACGAGGGCGTTGGCGATGCCGCCGACATCGGCGATCTGCAGGCCCTCGTAGGCGAAGCGCAGGACGAAGCAGCCCGCGACGGCGGCGGCGAGCGCGCCGGCGGCCAGGCCGGCGCGGCGCAGCGCGTAGTGACCGCTGTGGTCGACCCAGGTCGTGCCGAAGAAGCGGATCTCCTCCGGCTGCGGCCCGGAGGGCTCAGCGGTCGTGCGGGGGGTCTGCTCTTCGTCGCTCACGGGGTCGATTATCCCCGGGGCCGACGGTGAAGGGCTCAGGCGCAGCGCGGGGCGACCAGGCCGTCGCTGCCTGTGTGCACATAGGCGTCGGAGACGTACTCGCCCGGCGCTATGTTGTCCCAGACGTTGGTGGTGCCGTACGGGCCGCTCACCCACTCGCCGTACTTCTGGCAGTGGATCGCCACCGTGGCGCCCAGCGGCAGGACCCGGACGATCGGGTACCCGGTGCTCGGGCCCGAGCGCACGTTGACCCGGTAGCCGGGCGCGACCTCGTAGCGCGTGGTCATGATGCCTCCCCCTGTGGCGCAAAAGCGCTGCGCCGAGTTTCACTCTCCGCGACGCGCGCAGGCTAGCAAGCCCCACCGACATCGCGGGCACCATGGACTAGGCTCCGTCGGGTCGCGCACGCGCGCGATGTGACGGGGACTCACACGGGGGTGGGCGATGCCACCGTTGCGCGGTACCGGTGCCGACCGGGAAGCGGAGGGGCCCGAGTACGCGGGCGACTACCGCCTCCAGGCACCTCTGGGGTCCGGCGGCATGGGCGTCGTGCACCTCGCGAGCTCGGCCTCCGGGCTGCGGCTCGCGGTCAAGGTCGTGCACGCACGGTATGCGGAGGACCCCGAGTTCAGGGCGCGTTTCCGCCAGGAGGTCGCGGCCGCCCGCCGGGTCAGCGGGGCCTTCACCGCGCCGGTCGTCGACGCCGACCCCGATGCCGTACGCCCCTGGATGGCGACCCTCTACGTGCCCGGCCCCACCCTCGCCGACCAGGTGAAGCGGAACGGCCCGCTGTCCCCCGCCGAGCTGCGCCGGCTCACCGCGGGGCTCGCGGAGGCCCTGCGCGACATCCACCGCGCCGGGGTCGTCCACCGGGACCTCAAGCCCAGCAACGTCCTGCTCACCGACACCGGCCCGAAGGTGATCGACTTCGGGATCTCCCGGCCGGTCGACAGCGATCTGCACACGGAGACGGGCAAGCTCATCGGCTCCCCGCCGTTCATGGCGCCCGAGCAGTTCCAGCGGCCGAGGGAGGTCGGGCCGGCGGCGGACGTGTTCGCGCTGGGCTCCGTCCTCGTGCACGCGGCGACCGGGCACGGCCCGTTCGACTCCGAGAGCCCCTACATCGTGGCGTACCAGGTCGTCCACGACGAGCCCGATCTGACGGGGGTGCCCGCGGACCTGGCGCCGCTCGTCGCCCGCTGTCTCGCCAAGGACCCCGTCGAGCGGCCGACCCCGGCGCAGATCATGCAGGCGCTGCTGCCTCCCTCGTACGCGGCGGAAGCCTTCATACCGGCACAGCGGCGGCGACCCGCCCTGCCCGAGGGCGACGGCGGCCACGCGCCCGCGTGGGACGCGGACACGCCCGTACGGGCTCCCGCGCCGGTCCCGCCCCCGCGCGGCCCGAGGGTGCGGGTCCGGCCGCGGCCGACGATCGCCGTCGCCGCCGCGCTCGCGCTGACCGCGGCCGGTCTGTACGCGGCGCTCAGCCGGCCGGCGGACGGCGGGCCCGAGACCCCGACGAGCCCGGCCGAGGTGGCCACCTCCTTCGCGGGCTGGCACACCGGGCTCCAGGAGCACGGCCCTTCGGCCGCGCCCGCCTGCGTCCACGGCGGGGCCGCGCTGTACTGCGCGGCCCGGGGCGTCGGCCTCGCCCGGCTCGACCCGGTGACCGGGCGGATCCTCTGGTCACGGAAAGCGCCCGTCGAGCAGGAGGCGCCGGACGCCCCCGTGCTCCTCGCGGACGGTCTGGTGGGCGCCGCCGCTCCGACGGCTCCCCTGCGGGCGTACGCGGCGGGGGACGGCGCCCCCGGATGGACCGCGCGCGCGGAGCACCCGGAGGTGCACCGGCCGGCCGGTGGCGCCGTCGTCCTGGCCGACGGCGTCGGGGGCATCCGGGCGGTCGACGCCCGTGGCGGCAAGGAATTGTGGCGGCACGGCCTGACCGGCTTCGGGGTGCCGCGCCCCGGGCCGTACGACGCGCCCTCGGGGCTCCTCACCGTGTCGGAGACCTCGGACTACGGGACGCACACCCGGGTCGGCGCGATCCGCCCGGCCACCGGCGAGGTGGTGTGGCAGCGGAACCTGGAAGGCAACCTGGACCCGCTGGGCCGCACCGGCGACGGAACGCTGGTCCTCGCGTCCCTCCGCGACGCCTCCCTCGTCGACGCCCTCGTGCTCCTGGGGCCTGGCCGCGACGGCGGGCCCGGGGCCGTCCGCACGCTGGCCCTGCCCTACCGGATCGACCTGCGGGGCATCGCCGTGCGCGGCGCCGTCGTCCATCTGCTCGACGCCGACGGGCGACTCACCGCCTTCGACACCGCCGCCCCGAAGGGCCGGATGCTGTGGGATCTGGAGACGGCCGCCGGGAACGTGTCCACGCCGGTCCTCGGCCCCGGCGACCGGCTCTACTTCTCGGTCCAGGACGGCCGGCTGCTCGCCGTCGACACAGCGCGCGGGGCGCTCGTCGGCCAGACCCGGCCGCGGCTGCGGAACGGCCGCCTCGGGTACGCGCCCCGGGTGCCCGCGCCTCTGGTCGCCGGCGACCGGGTGTTCGGTACGGCGCCGGACGGCTCGGTGTTCGCGGTGGACGCGCGCGATCCGGCGTCCTGGTGAGCACGTACGAGTGAGGGGAGCGGGTCCGGGACCCGCTCCCCTCACCCGTACGTCCGCCGGGCTCAGCCCAGCTTGGTCACGTCCCTGACCGCGCCCTTGTCGGCGCTCGTCGCCATCGCGGCGTAGGCCCGCAGCGCCGCCGACACCTTGCGCTCCCGGTTCTTCGGCGCGTACACGCCGCCGAGGGCCTCGCGGCGGGCCGCGAGGGTGGTGTCGTCGACGAGGAGCTCGATCGAGCGGTTCGGGATGTCGATACGGATGCGGTCGCCGTCCTCGACGAGCGCGATCGTGCCGCCCGAGGCCGCCTCCGGCGAGGCGTGGCCGATGGAGAGGCCCGAGGTGCCGCCCGAGAAGCGGCCGTCCGTGACGAGGGCGCAGGTCTTGCCCAGGCCACGGCCCTTCAGGAAGGAGGTCGGGTAGAGCATCTCCTGCATGCCGGGGCCGCCCTTCGGGCCCTCGTAGCGGATGACGACCACGTCGCCGTCCTTGACCCGCTTGTTCAGGATCTTCTCGACGGCCTCCTCCTGCGACTCGCAGACGACGGCCGGGCCCTCGAAGGTCCAGATGGACTCGTCGACGCCGGCGGTCTTCACGACGCAGCCGTCGGCGGCGAGGTTGCCGTGCAGGACGGCGAGGCCGCCGTCCTTCGAGTACGCGTGGGCCGCGTCACGGATGCAGCCGTTCGCCGCGTCCGTGTCGAGGGTGTCCCAGCGCTCCGACTGGGAGAACGCGGTCGCCGAGCGGACGCAGCCGGGGGCCGCGTGCCACAGCTCGACGGCCTCCTCCGAGGGGGAGCCGCCGCGCACGTCCCAGGTCTCCAGCCACTCCTTGACGGAGGGCGCGTGGACGGCGTGGACGTCCTCGTTCAGCAGGCCCGCGCGGTAGAGCTCGCCGAGGATGGCCGGGATGCCACCGGCCCGGTGCACGTCCTCCATGTAGTACGTGCGGTCCTTGGCGACGTTCGGGGCGACCTTGGCCAGGCAGGGCACCCGGCGCGAGACCTCGTCCATCTCCGGCAGGCCGTAGTCGAGCTCGGCCTCCTGGGCGGCGGCGAGCAGGTGCAGGATCGTGTTGGTGGAGCCGCCCATGGCGATGTCGAGGGCCATGGCGTTCTCGAAGGCCCCGCGGGTCGCGATCGAGCGCGGCAGGACGGAGGCGTCGTCCTCGTCGTAGTAGCGACGGGTGAGGTCGACGACCGTGCGGGCCGCGTTCTCGTAGAGCGCCTTGCGGGCGGTGTGGGTGGCGAGCACCGTGCCGTTGCCGGGGAGGGAGAGACCGATCGCCTCGGTCAGGCAGTTCATCGAGTTGGCCGTGAACATGCCGGAACAGGAGCCGCAGGTCGGGCAGGCGTTCTCCTCGATCCGGGCGATGTCCTCGTCCGAGATCTTCGGGTTCACCGCATCGGAGATCGCGTCGACCAGGTCGAGCGTGCGGACCGAGCCGTCGACGAGCGTGGCGCGGCCGGACTCCATCGGACCACCGGAGACGAAGACCGTCGGGATGTTGAGGCGGAGGGCCGCCATCAGCATGCCGGGGGTGATCTTGTCGCAGTTGGAGATGCAGATCAGGGCGTCGGCGCAGTGCGCCTCGACCATGTACTCCACGCTGTCCGCGATCAGGTCGCGGGAGGGCAGGCTGTAGAGCATGCCGCCGTGGCCCATGGCGATGCCGTCGTCGACGGCGATCGTGTTGAACTCGCGGGCGATGCCGCCGGCGGCGGTGATGGCCTCGGACACGATCCGGCCGACCGGCTGGAGGTGGGTGTGGCCGGGGACGAACTCCGTGAAGGAGTTCGCCACGGCGATGATCGGCTTCCGGCCGATGTCCGCGCCGGGTACACCGGAGGCGCGCATAAGGGCGCGTGCGCCCGCCATGTTGCGGCCGTGGGTGACAGTGCGGGACCTCAGCTGGGGCATCGTCGCTCGCTCCTCGTGATGGGTGTGCTTGCTTTCGAGCGTACGCCCACGCTCCAAGATCCGGACAAGGTGTCCGGCATGCGGGACGGGTGTTCACGTCCCGGACGGTCGGAGAGGTCGCGTCGTGTGCGGCCTGTTCAGGCTTCCGTCAGGTACCGCTGGAGGGTCGGCGCCACCTGTTCCACGATCCGTTCCGGGTCCGCCGAGGCCAGCGGCTCGACCTGGATCACGTACCGCATGATCACGATCCCGATCATGTGAGAGGCGGCCAGTTCCGCGCGGAAGCCCGGGTCCGGCACGTCGAGATCGGCCGCGATCCGCTCCAGGAGCCGGCGCAGCACGAAGGTCCGCAGCACCTTGGCCGCCGCCTCGTGGGTCAGCGCGGAGCGGACGATCGCGAGGAGCGGGGCGCGGGAGGCGGGGTTCTCCCAGACGCCGATGAAGAACCGCGCGAGCCGTTCGCCGATGGACTCGCGCGGGCCGCCGAGGATCGCCGGGAGCATGGCCGTGGGCTCGAAGGAGACCTCGATCGCGGCGGCGAAGACCTCGTCCTTCGTACCGAAGTAGTGGTGCACGAGCGCCGGGTCCACGCCGGCGGCCTTGGCGATGCCGCGCACCGAGGCCTTGTCGTAGCCGCGCTCGGCGAACTGGGCGCGGGCCGCCTCCAGGATGCGTTCGCGCGCGCCCGGTCCGCTCTCCTCCTCGGTACGGGACGGGCGGCCGCGCCGGCGCGGGGCCGGATCGGTCATGGGCGGGGGGCCCGTTCGGCCGGGCGGTGGGTGGCGGAGGCCAGGTGGAGGCGGGTGAAGGCGAGGGCCTCCGCGAGGTCGGCCTCGCGTTCGGCGGCTGACATCGCGCGGCGGGTGTTGACCTCGATGACGACGTGCCCGTCGAAGCCGGAGAGCGCGAGCCGCTCCAGGAGCTCGGCACAGGGCTGGGTGCCGCGCCCGGGGACGAGGTGCTCGTCCTTGGCGGAGCCCTTGCCGTCGGCGAGGTGGACGTGGCCGAGCCGGTCGCCCATGCGGTCGATCATCGCGAGGGCGTCGGTGCGGGCGGTCGCGGTGTGCGAGAGGTCGATCGTGTAGTGCCGGTAGTCGTCCTTGGTGACGTCCCACTCGGGGGCGTACGCGAGCATCTCGCGGTCCTTGTACCGCCAGGGGTACATGTTCTCGACGGCGAAGCGGACGTCCGTCTCGTCCGCCATCCGCCAGATGCCGGTCACGAAGTCCTTGGCGTACTGGCGCTGCCAGCGGAACGGCGGGTGCACGACGACCGTCGACGCGCCGAGCCGCTCGGCGGCCGACCGGGCGCGCTGGAGCTTGACCCAGGGATCGGTGGACCAGACGCGCTGCGTGATGAGGAGGCAGGGGGCGTGCACGGCCAGGATCGGGACCTGGTGGTAGTCGGAGAGGCGGCGCAGCGCCTCGACGTCCTGGCTGACCGGGTCGGTCCACACCATGATCTCGACACCGTCGTACCCGAGGCGCGCGGCGATCTCGAAGGCCGTCGCCGTCGACTCCGGATAGACCGAGGCCGTCGACAGGGCGACCTTCGCATCCGGGATGCGCACCACTGGTTCTGCCACGGAGACAGGGTACGGGGCGGGCCGGGGGGCCGGGGCGTGGTTCCGGTCACGGCGGGACGCGTGCGGCCCCGTACGGCGCGCGGTCCTGTCGTGCCCGACGCTCGCCCTAGTGTCCGGGCAGGTGGTCCAGGCGGCGCAGGATGACGCCCTCGCGCAGGGCCCAGGGGCAGATCTCCAGCTCCTCCACGCCCAGCAGGTCCATCGCGCCCTCCGCGACGAGCGCGCCCGCGAGGAGCTGTCCCGCGCGGCCCTCCGAGACGCCCGGGAGGGCGGCGCGCTCGGGAGCGGTCATGCCGGCGAGGCGCGGGACCCACTCCTCCAGGGACGCGCGGGACAGGATCCGCTGCACGTGGAGGCCCTCCCCCGAGCCGGGCGCCCCTCCGATCCTGGCGAGCTGCTTGAAGGTCTTGGAGGTGGCCACGACGTGGTCGGGGCGGCCGAAGCGGCTGAACTCCCCGACCGTACGGGCGATCTGCGCGCGCACGTGGCGGCGCAGCGCCTTCACGTCGGCGGCGTCGGCCGGGTCGCCCGGAAGCCAGCCCGCCGTCAGGCGGCCGGCGCCGAGGGGCAGGGAGACCGCCGTGTCCGGGTCCTCGTCGATGCCGAACGCGACTTCGAGGGAGCCGCCGCCGATGTCGAGGAGGAGCAGCTTGCCGGCGGACCAGCCGAACCAGCGGCGGGCGGCGAGGAAGGTGAGCCGGGCCTCCTCCTCGCCGGTGAGGACCTGGAGGTCGACCCCGGTCTCGTCCTTCACGCGCGCGAGGACCGCGTCGGCGTTGCTGGCCTCGCGCACCGCGGAGGTCGCGAAGGGGAGCACCTCCTCGCAGCCCTTGTCCTCGGCGGCCAGGAGCGCGTCCCGCACGGTCGCGATGAGCCGCTCGACGCCGCCGGGGGCGATCGCGCCCCGCTCGTCGAGCAGTTCGGCGAGCCGCAGCTCCGCCTTGTGCGAATGGGCGGGCAGCGGCCGGGCGCCGGGGTGGGCGTCCACCACCAGGAGGTGCACTGTGTTCGAACCGACGTCGAGGACTCCGAGTCTCATGGGCGGAACGGTACTGCGCCTCCCCGCATACGCTTGGTGGTGTGCCAAAGACGAAGAAGGCGAAGCAGGACAAAGACCGTGGCGGCGACGGCGGCGTGACGGCGGCCAGGACCGCGCACGCGGCGAAGGCCGTGAAGGCGGTCAAGGTCGGGAAGCAGAAGCGGGACGAAGCCGGGGAGCCGGACGAGAAGGGCCTCGACTTCGCGCGCGCGTGGGTGGAGTTTCCGGATCCGGCCGACGAGGAGCAGGTCTTCCGCTGCGACCTGACCTGGCTGACCTCGCGCTGGACGTGCATCTTCGGCAACGGCTGCCAGGGCATCCAGGAGGGCCGCGCCGACGACGGGTGCTGCACGCTGGGCGCGCACTTCTCCGACGAGGACGACGAGAAGCGGGTCGCGGAGCACGTGGCCCGGCTCGGCCCGGAGCTGTGGCAGTTCCACGACGTCGGTACGGAGTCGGGCTGGGTGCAGGTCGACGAGGACGGCGACCGGCAGACCCGCCGCTGGGAGGGGTCCTGCATCTTCCAGAACCGCCCGGGTTTCGCGGGCGGTGCGGGCTGCTCGCTGCACATCCTGGCGATGAAGGAGGGCCGGGAGCCGCTGGAGACGAAGCCGGACGTGTGCTGGCAGCTGCCGGTGCGGCGGACCTACGACTGGATCGACCGGCCCGACGACACCAAGGTGCTCCAGGTGTCGATCGGCGAGTACGACCGGCGCGGCTGGGGCCCGGGCGGTCACGATCTGCACTGGTACTGCACGACGGCGTCGTCGGCGCACGTGGGCGGTGAGCCGGTCTACGTCTCGTACCGGCCGGAGCTCGTGGAGATGATGGGCGAGGAGGCATACGGGGTCCTGGCCGGGCTGTGCGAGGCCCGGCTCGCCTCGCAGCTGCCGCTGGTGGCCCCGCATCCGGCTGATCCCGTGGCCTAGGAAGACGAGGGGGACGGTCCCTCCGTCGACGGTGGGGGTGTGCCCGGGTCCGAGGTCCCCGGCGGGGGTTCCTCGGTCGACGGGGGCGGGGTGGTCGGGTCCGTCGTCGGCGAGTTCGTGGGCGGCGTCGTCGGGTCCGTCGTCGACGGGGGCGGGGTGGTGGGCTCCGTCGTCGGCGGAGAGGTCGGCGGAGAGGTCGGCGGAGACGTGGGCGGGGTCGTCGGTTCCGTCGTCGTGATCGGCGGGGGTGTGACGACCCGGCCGGTCGGCGGCTTGGCCGGGGCGTAGCCGTCGATCCGTACGACCGCGCCCGAGGGGTTCACGCCGATCCGCGCGCTCCAGGCGCCGGCGGGTTCCCGGCCGTGGTCGACGCGGACGGTGACGGTGATCTTCTCGCCGGGGCGGAGGGTGCCGGAGGCCCGGCTCACGTACAGCCAGGGGGCGTCCGTCCACAGCGACCAGTCGACGGGAGAGCCGCCGGAGGCGGTCAGCGTGAGCAGGGTGACGTCGCCGTGGCCGGCGGCGGCGACGGTGATCCAGCCGGTGGCGGGTTCGCCGGGCCGGGACGGTGTGGGGGCGCCGGGGCTGACGACCTCGACGGAGACGTCGGGGGCGCGGCTGCCCTGGGTGAAGCCCGGCTCGGGGGTGGTGCTCGCGTTGCCGGCGTTCTCGTAGCGGTCGTAGGGGGCGCCGTCCGGGCCCACCGGTTCGTCCGCCTCGCGCGCGCTGATCCTGGACCCGTCGTGGCCCGCGGTGTCCGTGGCCGGGGCGCCGCGGTAGGAGGTCCACAGGGCGAGGACGGGGGCGGCGACCACGGCGGCGACGACGGTGGTGGTCACCGCGCGGGCCCGCAGCCGGTCGCGGCGGGCGACGTGATCCTTGGGGTCCACGGGGAAGCCGGTCGGCGCGAAGCGCGGGGCGCCGGCACGCGCGCGCGGGACGTGCAGCATCGCCATGTACGCGGCGGCCCGGGGCGCCTCGACGAGCGGCAGCCGGTCCGCCGGGAGGGCCGAGGCGCCGGGCCAGGGACCGGCGGCGCCCACCCGCTCGGCCGCGCGGCGGCAGCGGGGGCAGTCGTCGACGTGCCGGACGAGCTCGGCGCGCAGGGCGGCCGAGAGGAGCACCTGGTGGTCGCCGGTGAGCCGGGCGACGGTGGGGCAGCTGCCGGTCTCCACGACGGCGAGGGCGGCGCGGGTGCGCTCGACCTCGCAGCCCGCGGTGGCGAGGAGTTCGCGGGCGGCGAGCGGGTCGAGGGAGAGCACGGCGGCGACCTGGCGGTGGCTGAGGCCGTGCCGCACGGCGAGCTCCAGGGCCTCGCGCTGCTCGGGCGTGGTGCCGGCCGCCTCGGGCCAGGCGAGCAGGGCGAGCTCGGAGCGGCGCCGCTCGGCGGTCTCCTCGGAGACCCGGGGCGGCTCCGGGGCGGTGACGGCCGGGCGGCCGGTGTGGGCGCCCTGGCGCTTGCGGCGCTGCTCGCCGAGACTGCGCAGGCAGGCCCAGCGGGCGAGGGCGTACAGCCAGGCCGTGCGCCCGTCCTCGTCGGAGGGACAGCGGCCGTGGTGGCGCTCGGCGACGGCGAGGACGTCGCCGAGGACGGCGGTGGCCGTGTCGTGGTCGCAGAGCACGGAGAGGCAGTACGTGAAGAGGCCGTCGAGGGCGGCCTCGTAACGGGCGGGGGGACGCCGGCCGAGCGTGCGCGGTCCCTGGTCGGTGGTGCGGTGCGCCCGATGTGCGCCGGTGGTGCGTCCGGGGGTTTCCAGCCTGCTGCTCGTCACTGGGCGACCGTAGGCAGGACCCGGGGCACTCTTCGTACCGGATGCTCCATTCTCATTCTTACGGGTGAAGGTATCGCTCGAAAGAGGACAGGAACCCGGGGTTCCGGTGACGTGACGGTGTCTCCGTGGAGCAGCGCGGCCGTCTCCTGTGGACGACCGCGGACGGTTGTCAGTGGCGGCGGATACGGTGTCGCTCATGGCTGCCCGTACGAAAACCGCCAAGGACCGGCCGTCCTACCGCTGCACCGAGTGCGGCTGGCAGACGGCCAAGTGGCTCGGCCGCTGCCCCGAGTGCCAGGCCTGGGGGACGGTCGAGGAGTACGGCGCGCCCGCCGTCCGGACGACCGCCGCCGGTCGCGTCTCCACCGCCGCCGTCCCCATCGGGGAGGTAGACGGCCGGCAGGCGACCGCCCGCTCGACCGGCGTCGACGAGCTGGACCGGGTCCTGGGCGGGGGGCTGGTGCCCGGCGCCGTCGTGCTCCTCGCGGGCGAGCCCGGCGTCGGCAAGTCCACGCTCCTGCTCGACGTGGCGGCCAAGGCGGCGAGCGACGAGCACCGCACGCTGTACGTCACGGGCGAGGAGTCCGCGAGCCAGGTCCGGCTGCGCGCCGACCGGATCAACGCGCTCAGCGACCACCTGTACCTGGCGGCCGAGACCGATCTCTCGGCCGTCCTCGGGCACCTCGACGCGGTGAAGCCCTCGCTGCTGATCATGGACTCGGTGCAGACCGTCGCCTCCCCCGAGATCGACGGCGCGCCCGGCGGCATGGCCCAGGTCCGCGAGGTCGCCGGTGCGCTCATCCGGGCCTCGAAGGAGCGCGGCATGTCGACGCTCCTCGTGGGTCACGTCACGAAGGACGGGGCCATCGCTGGGCCGCGTCTCCTGGAGCACCTGGTCGACGTCGTCCTGAGCTTCGAGGGCGACCGGCACGCGCGGCTGCGCCTGGTCCGGGGTGTGAAGAACCGGTACGGGGCGACCGACGAGGTCGGCTGCTTCGAGCTGCACGACGAGGGGATCACGGGGCTCGCCGACCCCTCGGGGCTCTTCCTGACCCGGCGGGACGTGGCCGTGCCCGGCACCTGCCTGACGGTGACCCTGGAGGGCCGCCGGCCGCTCGTCGCCGAGGTGCAGGCGCTGACCGTCGACTCGCAGATCCCGTCACCGCGGCGGACGACCTCGGGTCTGGAGACCTCCCGGGTGTCGATGATGCTCGCGGTCCTGGAGCAGCGCGGGCGGATCAGCGCGCTGGGCAAGCGGGACATCTACAGCGCGACCGTCGGCGGCGTGAAGCTCACCGAGCCCGCCGCCGACCTGGCCATCGCGCTCGCGCTGGCCTCCGCGGCGAGCGACACCCCGCTGCCGAAGAACCTGGTCGCGATCGGCGAGGTCGGGCTCGCGGGCGAGGTGCGGCGGGTGACGGGCGTGCAGCGGCGGCTCGCCGAGGCGCACCGGCTCGGCTTCACGCACGCGCTGGTCCCCTCGGACCCCGGGAAGGTGCCGGCCGGGATGACGGTGACGGAGGTCGCGGACATGGGAGAGGCGCTGCGGGTGCTGCCACGGAGCCGCAGAACGAAGGCGGCCGAGGACGCGCCGGCCCGCTGACGAGGGGCCCGCCGCGGCCCCTCGGAGCGCATGCCCGCCACCCCCGCGGGGCGGTGTCGCTAGACTTTGCCCTGGTCTCGCCCATCCGTACGAGCCGGAGGAGTGCAGTGGCAGCCAAGGACGGGGCAGCAGCTCCTGGAAAGTCCGGCGCGGGCTCCGGCAACGAAGCGCTGATGCGCGCCGCCCTGAGCGCGGTCGCGCCGGGCACCGCGCTGCGCGACGGCCTGGAGCGGATCCTCCGGGGAAACACGGGCGGTCTCCTCGTTCTCGGCCTGGACAAGACGGTCGACTCGATGTGCACCGGCGGTTTCGTGCTGGACGTCGAGTTCACCGCCACGCGCCTGCGCGAGCTGTGCAAGCTCGACGGCGCGCTCGTCCTCGACAAGGACATCACCAAGATCCACCGCGCGGGTGTGCAGCTGGTCCCGGACGCCTCCATCCACACGGAGGAGACCGGAACCCGCCACCGCACCGCGGACCGGGTCTCCAAGCAGTGCAACTTCCCGGTCGTCTCCGTCTCCCAGTCCATGCGCCTGATCGCGCTGTACGTGAACGGTGAGCGCCGGGTCCTGGAGGAGTCGGCCGCGATCCTCTCCCGCGCCAACCAGGCGCTGGCGACCCTGGAGCGGTACAAGCTCCGGCTCGACGAGGTGGCGGGCACGCTCTCCGCCCTGGAGATCGAGGACCTGGTCACGGTCCGGGACGTCACCGCGGTCGCGCAGCGTCTGGAGATGGTCCGCCGGATCGCCACCGAGATCGCCGAGTACGTCGTCGAGCTCGGCACCGACGGACGGCTGCTCTCGCTCCAGCTCGACGAGCTGATCGCGGGCGTGGAGCCGGAGCGGGAGCTGGTGATCCGGGACTACGTTCCGGAGCCGACGGCGAAGCGTTCGCGGACGGTCGCCGAGGCGCTGACCGAGCTGGACGCGCTCACCCACACCGAGCTCCTGGAGCTTCCGGTCGTGGCGCGGGCCCTCGGCTACAGCGGCTCGCCCGAGACCCTCGACTCGGCGGTCTCGCCGCGCGGCTACCGGCTCCTGGCGAAGGTGCCGCGGCTGCCCGGGGCGATCATCGAGCGTCTGGTGGAGCACTTCGGCGGGCTGCAGAAGCTGCTCGCGGCCAGCGTCGACGATCTCCAGACCGTCGACGGTGTCGGCGAGGCACGCGCCCGCAGCGTCCGCGAGGGCCTGTCGCGGCTGGCGGAGTCCTCGATCCTGGAGCGGTACGTCTGAGACCGGGTCCGGGGCCCGGAGGGGGACCTCCGAGGCCCGGGAGGCCGCTCAGTCCTTCGCGAGCCTGAACGATGCCGGGAGCACCTTCGCTCCCGGCATCGTGGCTTCCACGAGGTAGGTGCCGGGGCCGGCCTGGCCCGCCGGGGCGGTGGCGCACTGCGGGGCGCTGCGGCCGCGGTCCCACTCCACGGTGTGGGTGACGGTGGCGTGGGCGGGGACGCGCAGCAGGACCGGGTTGCCGGGGCGGGGGCAGTCGGCCGTGGACCAGACCTCGTCGTCCCGGGCGTCACTGATCGTCAGAACCGCGCTACGGGGCCCGAAGTCGGCCTTGCAGGTGGTGTTCGACGTGTTCTTGGCGACGAGGTGGAAGCGGGGCTTCTCCCCTGCCTCGTAGGTGACCTTGGTGGAGCGCAGCGTCAACTGGAGGGCTCCGGCGGGGCAGTTGGGGAGCGGGGAGTCGGCCGGGACCTGCTGGCCCGCGCCGGTGCTCGCGCCTCCGTCGCCGCCTGCGCCGTCGGTGTCGCCGTTCTTGCCGGTGCCCGCGGTGTCCGCCGCGCCCGTGGCGCCGGAATCCGTACCCGCGTCCGTGCCGGCGTCGGCGCCCGCGTCCGTACCGGAGTCTCCCGCACCGCCGTCGTCGCCCGCGGTGCCGCCGGAGTCGTCCGACTCGTCGCGTCCGCCGGGCTGTTGGCTGATCGCCGGGCCGGTGCCGGAGGGTCCGGGGGTGATCGAGGGCGGGGTCGGCGACGAGCCGTTGGAGGCGTCGTTCCCCTTCTTCCCGCCGCCGTCACCGGAGGTGACCGCCCAGACGGCGAGCAGCGCGAGGAGCGCCACCAGGCACGCCGCCACCGCCCTCCGTCGCCAGTAGATGGTGGAGGGAAGCGGCCCGACCGGATTGCGCAAAGATCCCACGACCCGAACCTTACGAGAGATCCGGCCCAACTCCCGCCCCACCCGCCGCCCAAGACCTCAAGTTTTGCCGATGATCACATCCATGGGTTCCGGGAACCCTCACGGAACCCGGCCGGAAACGTGCGGAACCGGTGTGAATCCCGGGCCCCCCACTTTCGTCAGGGGTCCCTCTGGCCGTCGGCCCGGGGCGGTGGACTCCGGATTCCGGTTAGCGTCATGCACCATGAACACCCTTCTCGACCTCTCCGACCGTCTGTATCTCGACGTCGCCGACTTCGCCCACTCCACGCCCCACTGGTTCCAGTGGCTCGCCGAGATGTGGACGGAGCTCGGGCTGCTGCTCTTCGGGGTGCTGTTCCTCGCCGGCTGGTGGCGCTCCCGGGAGGGGTCGAGCCGGGCGATGGCACTGGCGCTGCTCGCCCCGGTCGCCACCGCCTTCGGTTACGTGGCCAGCGAGGCACTGAAGTCCCTGATCGACGAGGAACGGCCGTGCCGCGCGGTCGCCGGCGCGCCCGTCTCGCTCGTCACCTGCCCGCCGCACGGCGACTGGTCCTTCCCCAGCAACCACTCGGCCATCGCGGGAGCCGCCGCGATCGCGCTCGCCCTGTCCTGGCGCGGGCTCGTGTGGCTGACCGTCCCGATGGCGCTGCTCATGGCCTTCTCCCGGGTCTTCGCCGGGGTCCACTACCCGCACGACGTGACCGCCGGCCTGCTGCTCGGCGCCCTGATCGCCTTCGTCGTGATGCGGGCGGCGGAGCGGCCCGTACGGTCGCTCGTGGAGACGGCCCGGTCGAGCCGGAGCTCGGCCGTGGCCTGGTGCGCGGGGCGCGGGCCGAGCGCGCACGCCTCCGCGCACGCTCCCGCGCCCTCCGAGCGGCGCTCCCGCGCGCGCCACGGCGCGTACTGATCGCGCCGGGGACGTGCCAGGATCGGGGGTGCCATGACTTCCATCGACACTCCCCCCGCTTCCGAGGCCCCCGCCACCCCGGTGCTCCCCGCCGAGCTGCACGGGCCCGTCCTCGCCTGGTTCGACCGGCACGCCCGTGACCTGCCCTGGCGCCGCCCCGAGGCCGGCGCCTGGGGCGTCATGGTCAGCGAGTTCATGCTCCAGCAGACCCCGGTGGTCCGGGTCCTGCCGGTGTACGAGCAGTGGCTGGCGCGCTGGCCGCGCCCGGCCGACCTGGCCGCCGAGGCCCCCGGCGAGGCGGTCCGCGCCTGGGGCCGGCTCGGTTACCCGCGCCGCGCGCTGCGGCTGCACGCGGCGGCCGTCGCCATAAAGGAACGGCACCACGGCGACGTACCCAGCGACCACGCGCAGCTGCTCGCGCTGCCCGGGATCGGCGAGTACACGGCGGCGGCGGTGGCCTCCTTCGCGTACGGACAGCGGCACGCGGTCCTGGACACCAACGTGCGCCGGGTCCTCGCGCGGGCGGCGACCGGCGTCCAGTACCCGCCGAACGCGACCACGGCCGCCGAGCGGCGGCTCGCCCGCGCGCTGCTGCCGGAGGACGAGACGACGGCGTCCCGCTGGGCGGCCGCCTCCATGGAGCTGGGCGCGCTGGTGTGCACGGCCAAGAACGAGGACTGCGGGCGCTGCCCGATCGCCGACCGGTGCGCCTGGCGGCTCGCGGGGAAGCCGGCGCACGACGGTCCGGCGCGACGGGGCCAGACGTACGCCGGGACCGACCGGCAGGTGCGGGGCCGGCTCCTCGCCGTGCTGCGGGAGTCGGCGGACCCCGTGCCGCAGGCGGCCCTGGACGCGGTCTGGGACGAGCCGGTGCAGCGGGCCAGGGCCCTGGACGGGCTGGTCGCGGACGGTCTGGTGGAGCCGCTGGACGGCGACCGGTACCGGCTCCCGCTGTCCTGAGGGCGTCGCCCTCGCACGGCATCCCACTGCTGACCGGCTCGCGCCATCCTGAGGCCCTCGCCCTCGCACCGGCCTCCCGCTGTCCTCCGACCGGCCCCCCGAAACCTCTTCCGCCCCCGCTGTTACACAACCGATGGGTAGCCGTGCGTCCACCGACGGCTGCCCCGCACAGCCCCGTGACAACCGCTCCGTAGCGTCGGCGACGACACGAGGTACGAAGCAGGTCACGGGGAGCGGAGGCGGTTCGGATGAGGCACGGCGAGGTGCTCGACTTCGAGGAGTACGTACGCACACGGCAGGACGCGCTGCTGCGCAGCGCCCGCCGTCTCGTCGCCGACCCCGTCGACGCCCAGGACCTCCTGCAGACCGCGCTCGCCCGGACGTACGGCCGCTGGGACGGCATCGCCGACAAGTCCCTCGCCGACGCCTACCTGCGCCGGGTCATGATCAACACCCGGACCGAGTGGTGGCGCTCCCGCAAGCTCGAAGAGGTGCCGACCGAGCAGCTGCCCGACGCGAGCGTCGATGACCCGACCGAGCAGCACGCCGACCGCGCCCTCCTCATGGACGTCCTGAAGGTGCTCGCACCGAAGCAGCGCAGCGTCGTCGTCCTGCGGCACTGGGAGCAGATGAGCACCGAGGAGACCGCGGCGGCGCTCGGCATGTCGACGGGTACGGTGAAGTCGACGCTCCACCGCGCGCTCGCCCGGCTCCGCCAGGAGCTGGAGAGCCGTGACCTCGACGCCCGCGCCCTGGGGCGGACCGGGGAGCGGGCGACCGTACGAGGTGACGAAGGGGGGCGGGAGCGGTGCGCGGCCTAGACGGCGAGCCCGACGGCAGACCACACGAAGAGCACCACGGTGTGAGCGACGACCGGGACGCGATCCGGCGCCGCCGCCGTACCGTCAAGGCGGCGAGCGTCACGGCGACGGCCGGGCTCGTCGCCGTCGGGCTGTCCCTGGCCGCCTGCTCCACCGGCGGTACCGGCTCCCGCGACGAGGGCGCCGCCCGCACGGACGAGATCGCCGCCGCCGCGCCCACCCCCTCCGCCTCCTCCACCGCCGGCCCGCAGTCGGCCGAGCGGGTGGATCCGGTCGCGCTCCTGAAGGCCGACCCGAAGATCGGCGAGCGGCTCAAGAGCGATCTGAAGCCCTGCGTCGCGGACGCGTACCCGGTGGACGCCTCCTACGGCAATCTGACGAACACCTCCGCCCCCGACGTCGTCGTCAACGTGATGACCTGCGGTGACGCCGTCGGCATCGGCACGTACGTCTACCGGAAGCAGAGCGACCGGTACGAGAACGTGTTCATGGCCGAGGACGCCGCCGTCTACGCCACGATCGACCGGGGCGATCTCGTCGTCACCAAGCAGGTGTACGCGAAGGGCGACCCGGTCGCGTACCCCTCGGGCGAGGACGTGATCACCTACCGCTGGTCGGGGAGCAGGTTCACCCAGCACGACTGGGTGCACAACGACTACAGCCGGGCCGTCGGCGACGACGGGGGCGACGGCGCGACGCCCGCGCCGAGCGAACCCCCCGCCGGCTGAGCCGTGGACCGAGAGAACGCACCGACCCCGAAGGGCACGCACGATGGCCGAAACCCATGTCCTGTTCGTCGAGGACGACGATGTCATCCGTGAGGCCACCCAGCTCGCCCTGGAGCGGGACGGCTTCCGGGTGACCGCCATGCCCGACGGGCTCTCCGGCCTGGACGCCTTCCGGGCGCAGCGGCCCGACATCGCCCTGCTCGACGTGATGCTGCCGGGGATGGACGGGGTCAGCCTCTGCCGCCGCATCCGGGACGAGTCGACCGTGCCCGTCATCATGCTCTCGGCGCGCGCCGACTCGATCGACGTCGTGCTCGGCCTGGAGGCCGGGGCCGACGACTACGTCACCAAGCCCTTCGACGGCTCGGTCCTGATGGCCCGCATCCGGGCCGTGCTGCGCCGCTTCGGGCACGCGGGCGGCGCCGGAGCGGGCGAGCGCGGCGACGAGCCGGCGGACGGCGGGCTGCTCGTCTTCGGCGACCTGGAGGTCGACACCGAGGGCATGGAGGTCCACAAGGGCGGGGTGCCGGTGGCGCTGACCCCGACCGAGATGCGGCTGCTCCTGGAGTTCTCGTCGGCGCCGGGCACCGTGCTGTCCCGGGACAAGCTCCTGGAGCGGGTCTGGGAGTACGGCTGGGGCGGGGACACCCGGGTCGTGGACGTCCATGTGCAGCGGCTGCGCGCCAAGATCGGCCAGGACCGGATCGAGACCGTGCGCGGTTTCGGTTACAAGCTCAAGAGCTAGCCCGGCATGATCCTCAAGACACCCACCGAGGTGGGCCGGTGAAGCTGCTCCCCCTGCGGACCGGGGTCCGCTGGAAGATCGCCGTCGCCATCGCGGCGGTCGGCGCCCTCATCGCGATCACCCTGAGCGTCGTCGTGCACAACGCCGCCCGCATCTCGATGCTCGACAACGCGCGCGAGGTGCAGATGGAGCGGCTGCTCTTCGCGCAGCGCATGTACGAGACGTCGAAGCCGAAGGAGCCCCGCTTCGGCACGAAGATCAACGATCCGGCGCTGCCGGCCCAGCTGGACCAGCTGATGCGGGACAAGCGGCGCGGGACGTATGTGCAGGAGCACCGGCACGGCGGGCCGCCGGACGTGTGGGCGGCCGTGCCGCTCGCCAACGGTGACGTCCTCTCGCTGCACATCCCGTTCGCCGACCGCAGCGCGACGATCATGAGCGATCTGGACCGGGCCCTCGTCATCGGCTCGGTGTCGGTGGTCTTCGGCGGCTGCGCGCTCGGCGTGCTCATTGGCGGGCAGCTCTCGCGGCGGCTGCGGAAGGCCGCCGTCGCGGCGGGCCGGGTGGCCCAGGGCAACACGGACGTCCGGGTGCGGGAGGCAGTCGGCGGGGTCGTACGGGACGAGACGGACGACCTGGCGTGGGCGGTGGACGCGCTGACCGATGCCCTGAACGAGCGGATCGAGGCCGAGCGGCGGGTCACCGCCGATATCGCGCACGAGCTGCGCACCCCCGTCACCGGGCTGCTCACGGCGGCCGAGCTGCTGCCGCCGGGGCGTCCGACCGAGCTCGTACGGGACCGGGCGCAGGCCATGCGGACGCTGGTCGAGGACGTCCTGGAGGTGGCCCGGCTCGACAGCGCGTCGGAGCGGGCGGAGCTCCAGGAGGTCGCGCTCGGCGAGTTCGTGGAGCGGCGGGTGCGGGCCCTGGACCCGGAGGTCGTCGTCCGGGTCGTGCACGAGTCCTGGGTGAACACCGATCCGCGCCGTCTGGAGCGGGTCCTCGGCAATCTGCTCGCCAACGCCGCCAAGCACGGCAGGCCGCCGGTCGAGGTCACCGTCGAGGGCCGGGTGGTGCGCGTCCGCGACCATGGTCCGGGGTTTCCCGAGGCGCTCCTCAAGGAGGGCCCGAGTCGTTTCCGCACGGGGACGAGCGACCGGGCGGGCCAGGGCCACGGCCTGGGTCTGACGATCGCGGCGGGCCAGGCCCGGGTGCTCGGCGCCCGGCTGACCTTCCGGAACGTGGCCGCGGAGGGGGCTCCGGGCGGGGTGGGCGGCGCGATCGCGGTGCTGTGGCTGCCGGACCACGCGCCGACGAACACGGGAAGCTTCCCGATGCTGCGGCTGCCGGAGTGAGCGCATGACGGTGGGGCCGGTCCTTTCCAGGACCGGCCCCACTGTCGTACCGGCGGTCAGACCGTCTCGGCGACCTTCGCGGTGTCGTCGGCGTCCGCCTGCGGGGCCGCGGCCGGTCCGGCGCCGCGGAGCGCCACCTCCTTGACGAAGAAGGCGAGGACGAAGCCGAGGACGGCGACGGCGGAGGCGACCAGGAAGGCGCCGTGGGTGCCGGAGGCGACCGCGTGCTGGTAGGCCTCGCGGAGCGCGGCCGGCAGCTTGGCGAGGCTCGCCGCGTCGAGCTGGGCGGTGCGCTCCGTGAGCCCGGCCCCGCCGCGGGAGGCCATCTCGTCCTGGACGCGGCTGGTGAAGAGCGCGCCCATGATCGCGACGCCGAAGGAGGAGCCGAGCGTCCGGAAGAGGGTGGTGGAGGACGAGGCGACGCCCATGTCCTTCATCTCCACGCTGTTCTGGGCGACCAGCATGGTGATCTGCATGAGGAAGCCCATGCCGGCGCCGAGGACGGCCATCCAGATCCCGGAGACGAGGCGCGAGGTGCCGGTGTCCATCGTGGAGAGCAGGAACAGGCCGGCCACCATGAGCGCGCCGCCCACGATCGGAAAGACCTTGTACTTGCCGGTGCTGGTCGTGAAGCGGCCGACGAGCAGCGAGACGACCATCATCGACAGCAGCATCGGCAGGAGCAGCAGGCCGGAGTTGGTGGCCGAGGCGCCCTGCACGGCCTGCTGGAAGATCGGCAGGTAGAGGACCGCGCCGAACATCACGAAGCCGGTGATGAAGCCGATCAGGGACATCAGGGTGAAGTTGCGGCTGCGGAAGATGTGCAGCGGCATGATCGGGTCGCTCGCCCGGGTCTCCACGAAGAGGAAGGCGGCGAGGGCGGCGGCGCCGCCGACCGCGAGGCCGACGATGGTGGCCGAACCCCAGGCGTACTCCGTGCCGCCCCAGGTGGTGACGAGGACGATCGCGGTGATGCCGGCGGTGAGCAGCGCGGCGCCGAGGAAGTCGATCCGGGTGCCCGTGGCGCGCTGCTTCTTCGGCAGGTGCAGGACGGTGGTGACCATGGCGAGGGCGACGGCGCCGAGCGGCAGGTTGATGTAGAAGGACCAGCGCCAGCCCCAGTGGTCGGTGATGGTGCCGCCGACGAGGGGGCCGCCGATCATGGCGAGGGCCATCACGCCGGCCATCATGCCCTGGTACTTGCCGCGCTCGCGGGGCGGGATGAGGTCGCCGATGATCGCCATGACGCCGACCATCAGGCCGCCGGCGCCGAGGCCCTGGATCGTGCGGAAGCCGATGAGCTGGCCCATGTCCTGGGCCATGCCGCTGAGTGCCGAGCCGATCAGGAAGATCACGATCGAGGTGAGGAAGACGCCCTTGCGGCCGAACATGTCGCCGACCTTGCCCCAGAGGGGGGTGGAGGCGGCGGTGGCCAGGGTGTAGGCGGTGACGACCCAGGAGAGGTGCTCCAGGCCGCCGAGCTCACCGACGATCGTCGGCATCGCCGTGCCGATGATCATGTTGTCCAGCATCGCGAGCAGCATCGCGATCATGAGGGCGAGGAGGACGACGCGTACGCTGCGCTGCCGCGGTTCCGCGGCCTTCCCCTCTGCTGCCTGAACGTTCTGTTTCGTCGCCATTCCGATCCCCGTCGCTTCCTTACTTGCCGCCCGGCTAGTTACTACACTGGGGACGGTAGACCCGTAACTTGCCG
Source organism: Streptomyces sp. NPDC034084 (assembly GCF_055575535.1). NCBI lineage: Bacteria > Bacillati > Actinomycetota > Actinomycetes > Kitasatosporales > Streptomycetaceae > Streptomyces > Streptomyces sp. NPDC034084. The sequence goes on along the minus strand of NZ_JBVISK010000005.1, from coordinate 640,008 downwards.
GTCGTCAAGTAAGTATCTGTGGAAGCGAGAGACCATGGCCCAGGCCCGAGGCAACACCCGTCAGCGCATCCAGGACGTGGCCCTCGACCTCTTCGCCGAGCAGGGCTACGAGAAGACCTCGCTGCGCGAGATCGCGGAACGCCTCGACGTCACCAAGGCCGCGCTCTACTACCACTTCAAGACCAAGGAAGACATCCTCATCGGGATCTTCGAGGACCTGACCCGGCCGATGGACGAGCTGATCGCCTGGGGCCGGGAGCAGCCCTCCACCGTGGAGACCAAGCGGGAGATCCTGCGGCGCTACCAGGTGGCGCTGCGGGCGGCGGCCCCGCTCTTCCGCTTCATGCAGGAGAACCAGGCCACGGTGCGCGAGCTCAGCGTGGGGCTCACCTTCAAGGAGCGCATGATCGAGCTGACCGGCCTGCTCCAGGATCCCGGCTTCGCGATGGTGGACCAGGTCCGCTGCGTCTCCGCGATCTTCACGCTGCACGCGGGCGCGTTCTTCATGCAGAACATCGAGGGCGACCCCGAGGAGAAGCACGCGGCCACCCTCGAGGTCGCCCTCGATCTGCTGAACCGGGCCCACGGGGCCCGCTGAGAAGCGTCAGACGCCGACGCCGTGCGACCGGAGGAAGGCCATCGGGTTGACGGCGGAGCCGTAGTTCGGGGTCGTACGGATCTCGAAGTGCAGGTGGGGGCCGGAGGAGTTGCCGGTGTTGCCCGAGAGGGCGATCTGCTGGCCGGCGCCGACCTTCTGGCCTATGTAGACCTTGATCTTCGACAGGTGGGCGTACTGCGAGTACGTGCCGTTGGCGTGCTTGACGACGATCGCGTTGCCGTACGCGGGGCCGTCGCCGCCGCCGTTCGGGCCGGCCTTCACGACGGTGCCCGAGGCCGCGGCCTTGACCGGGGTGCCGACCGGGACGGCGAAGTCCTGGCCGGAGTGCTTGTGGGCCCACATGGCGCCGCCCTGGTTGAAGCTGGCGCTGAGGGTGTACGAGGTGACCGGCTTGACCCAGGCCGGAGTCGCCTTCTTGACGGCCTTCACGGGGACGGCCTTCACGGCGGTGGTCTTCGCGGCGGCGGCCTTCGCGACGGCGGCCTTCACCTGGGCGGCGACGTGGGCCTGGGCGTCGGCCTGGGCGGCGACGGCGGCGGACGCGGTCAGCGCGACCGGGGCGGCGGCCTTGCCCTCGGCGGCGAAGGCGGACCCTGCTCCGGCCACCAGCGACGCTCCCAGACCCGCGGTGGCGAGAGCAACGGCGGTGATACGGGCGGCGGGGTTCATGACGCGCTTCGACATACGGGGGAAAACCTCCGGGAAGTACGGGACCCGACGCGGGACGTTGCTGCGCCGGGCTTGCTCATCCTTGGTAACCCGGACCCCCGACCCGGCCAAAACACCCCATCTACGACATAGCGTCGTAGCGATCTCCAGGAAAGTTCACCTCTTGACGACCCCGGTCAGGGGTCGCGAAAACGGACATACCGCCACAAGGGAATCGGTTTAAGCCCACGTCACGGCCGCCCGGAACCGCCCAAAAAGCGGCCCACGCCCGGTTCGGGACCCTCCGGGACCAAAGTCCCGACGGTTTGCACCGGAACGTCCCGAATCCACACCAAAGGTCGCCACTATTCCGGCTAGTACCCCTCAAAACGCCTGTGCGCCTTGTCACCAGCCGGCGCCCCCCGATGCGACCTGGGTCACGCGACCGAGCCGCCCGGAACGTCGTCCCGCACTACGCTGACCGCTTCGGGAATCCACAGGGGGACACACATGGAACCGGCACTCATCGGCACCCGCCTCGCCTCGGCCGCGATCGGCCCGCTGCTGAGGAAACTGCTGGTCAGCGATGGTCCGGGCGCCGGCCTCACCGGCTCGTCGGGTACCGTCCGGCTCTCCTCCCTGGTCTCCTTCCGCGGCGAGAAGCGCACCCTCGGCGAACGGGACGTCCGGAAACTGGCCACGACCCTGGTCGACCGGTCCCTCCGCGCGGACGGCGAGCGGCCCTTCCCCGCCGACGAGACCGAGGCCGTCACCGACACCCTCGCGAGGACCCTCCTCGCCCTCGGCGACCTCGACATGGACGACGTCCAGGCCGTCCGCCTCGGCCACCGCGAGCTCGCCCGCCGCCTCCGCGCGGCCGCCACGCCCCCCGACGGCCTCTCGGCGGACTCGGCCCTCTACCTGGAATCCCTGACGGAGTGGGCCTGCCTGCACATCCTGGAGTTCTTCACCCAGCGCTCCACGTTCGTGGCCCGCGGCCTGGTGGAACAGACCCGCGCCCAGGCCGAGCTCCTCACGAAGGTCGACGAGGTCATCCGGCGGACCCCACGGACGGACTCCCGGGACGCGGACTTCGAGGCCCGCTACCTCGCCCACCTCGCCAAGAAGCACGGCCGCCTCACGATCTACGGCATCGACCTGCACCACTCACCGGACCGGTGGCCGCTCGACCTCGCCTATCTGTCCCTGGAGGCGACGGGAGGGGACCCCGTTCCCGGCCTGCCCGACGAGGCGGTCCCGCACCAGCGGGAACAGGCCGTCCGCGCCGACCTCGCCCTCGCCCGGCACGACAAGGTCCTGCTGCGCGGCCTCGCCGGCTCCGGCAAGACGACCCTCGTCCAGTGGCTGACGGTCTCGGCCGCGACCGGGGCCCCCACGGGCGGCGCGGCACCCGGAGGTCCCGCGGACGGCATGGCGTACCTCCGGGGCCGCGTCCCCTTCGTCCTCCCCCTGCGCGCCCTGACGCGCCATGGTGAGCGGCTCCCCGCCCCCGACCTCTTCCTGGCCGCCGCCGGCTGCCCGCTCACCCCGCCCGAGGGCTGGACCGACCGGGTCCTCGCCGCCGGGCGGGGGCTGCTCCTCGTCGACGGCATCGACGAGATCCCCGAGACCGAGCGCGGCCGGGCCCGCGAGTGGCTCCGGACCCTCCTCGACTCGTACGAGGGCAACCGCTGGCTCGTCACCTCACGCCCCACCGCCGTGAGCGACGGCTGGCTGGCCGGCGACGGCTTCACGGAGCTGGCCCTCTCCCCCATGACCCGCGCCGAGGTCGCCACCTTCGTACGCCGCTGGCACCGGGCCGCCGGGCCGGAGGCGGAGCCGTACGAGCAACCCCTCCTCGACGCCCTGCGCACCGCCGAGCACGTCGCCCAGCTCGCCACCAACCCCCTGATGTGCGGGCTCATCTGCGCCCTCCACCGCGACCGGCGCGGCTTCCTGCCCCGGGGCCGCAAAGCCCTCTACGAGGCCGCCCTGTCGATGCTCCTCGTACGCCGCGACCGCGAGCGGGACATGGGAGCCCCGTCCGGCATCGCCCTCGACGAGGCGCCCCAGATCCAGTTGATCCAGCGCCTCGCGTACTGGTTGACGCTGAACGGCCGCACCCAGCTGGACCGGGCTCACGCGGAATCGCTCGTACGGGAGGCGGTCCCGGCGGTCCAGGAGGCCGCGCAGTATCCGCCGGAGAGGGTCTTCACCCACCTCCTCCACCGCAGCGGCCTCCTGCGCGAGCCGACGACCGACACGGTCGAGTTCGTCCACCGCACCTTCCAGGACCACCTCGCCGCGAAGGCCCTGGTGGACCGCTGGGACATCGGCGTCCTGGTCCGCCACGCGGCCGACGACCAGTGGGAGGACGTCATCCGCATGGCGGTGGGGCACGCACGGCCGCGCGAGTGCGCGGAGATCCTGCGCGAACTGTTGGCAGCGGCGGACTCCGCCGAGGAGCGCCGCATCCGCCTCCGCCTCCTCATGCTGGCGGCGACGGCCCTCGACCACGCCACGGAGGTGTCCCCCGAGGTACGGGAACGGGTCCTGGCCCGCGCGGCGGAGGTGATCCCGCCACGAACCCCTGACGAGGCCCGCGAGCTGGCGGCCGTGGGCCGACTGGCCCTCGACCTGCTGCCCGGCCCGGAGGGGCTGAGCGACGAGGAGGCCCGTCTGGTGGTGACGGCAGCGACCCATGTCACGCTCGACGCCGCGATCCCCTATCTCGCCCGGTTCGCGGACCACCCTGCGCTCGGGGTCAGGTCTCAGCTCATCTGGTCGTGGTTCCGCTTCGACACGGAGCGGTACGCGGAGGAGATCGTCGCGCGGCTCCGGCCCGACCGGCTGGACTACACCGTCGAGAACGAGGAGCATGTCGCCGCACTGGTACGGCTCGGTCTGCGGCCCGGTTCCCTGGACATCCGCGTACCGCTCGGTGTGACCGCTCTCGCGGCGCTACGGGAGCTGCTCCCGCACGTGCGGACGCTCAAACTGCCCCACGGCGTCGACGGCGGCTCGCTGATCCGCCGTCTGACCGACCTCCGTCTGCCACGGCTGACGGAACTCCACCTGTGGGCCGCCTCCGACCCACTGCCGTTCGAAACCATCTCCCAAGTGTTCCCGCACCTGCGAGAGCTTCACGTGTACGGCCCGGACCAGTACCTTCCCACCGCGGACGACACGGCGCCCCTCGAGGCTCTTCGAGAGTTGACCGCCGTCCACGCCTACCGCGTCACGCGCAGCGCGTTCGACCCCTTCACACCGTGACGAAGGGGCGGCCCCGGAACCATCAGGTTCCGGGGCCGCCCCTTATCGCTCAGCGCTCAGCGCCTGCGTCACGCGTCCTTCGAGAGGTTCGGGCCCGTGCCGCCCGTCGCCTCGACCGGCGGGGCGTCCGGCAGAGCCGTCTTCTCCTCGCCGCGGAAGGTGAACTTGCGCTCCTCGCCCTCGCCCTCCGTGTCCACGACCACGATGTGACCGGGGCGGAGCTCGCCGAAGAGGATCTTCTCCGAGAGCGTGTCCTCGATCTCGCGCTGGATCGTCCGGCGCAGCGGCCGGGCGCCCATCACGGGGTCGTAGCCCTTCTTGGCGAGCAGCTCCTTCGCGGACTGGGAGAGCTCGAGGCCCATGTCCCGGTCCTTGAGGCGCTCGTCGACACGGCTGACCATCAGGTCGACGATCTGGAGGATGTCGTCCTGCGTCAGCTGCGGGAAGACGATGATGTCGTCCACACGGTTGAGGAACTCCGGGCGGAAGTGCTGCTTCAGCTCGTCGCTGACCTTCGCCTTCATCCGCTCGTAGTTGGACTTCGTGTCGCCCTGGGCGGCGAAGCCCAGGTTGAAGCCCTTCGAGATGTCCCTGGTCCCGAGGTTGGTCGTCATGATGATGACCGTGTTCTTGAAGTCCACGACCCGGCCCTGGGAGTCGGTCAGGCGACCGTCCTCCAGGATCTGGAGAAGGGAATTGAAGATATCGGGGTGGGCCTTCTCGACCTCGTCGAAGAGGACGACGGAGAACGGCTTGCGGCGCACCTTCTCGGTGAGCTGGCCGCCCTCTTCGTAGCCCACGTATCCGGGCGGCGAGCCGAAGAGCCGGGAAACCGTGTGCTTCTCGCTGAACTCCGACATGTCGAGGGAGATCATCGCGTCCTCGTCGCCGAAGAGGAATTCGGCGAGGGCCTTCGAAAGCTCGGTCTTACCGACGCCGGACGGGCCGGCGAAGATGAACGAGCCACCGGGGCGCTTCGGGTCCTTCAGACCGGCTCGCGTACGACGGATCGCCCGCGAGAGGCCGATGACGGCGTCCTTCTGGCCGATGACGCGCTTGTGGAGCTCGTCCTCCATGCGGAGCAGACGCGAGGACTCCTCCTCGGTCAGCTTGAAGACCGGGATGCCGGTGGCGGTCGCGAGGACCTCGGCGATCAGCTCGCCGTCGACCTCGGCGACGACGTCCATGTCGCCGGCCTTCCACTCCTTCTCCCGCTTGGCCTTCGCGGCGAGGAGCTGCTTCTCCTTGTCGCGGAGCGAGGCGGCCTTCTCGAAGTCCTGCGAGTCGATCGCGGACTCCTTGTCGCGGCGGACGCCGGCGATCTTCTCGTCGAACTCGCGGAGGTCCGGCGGCGCGGTCATCCGGCGGATGCGCATCCGGGAACCGGCCTCGTCGATCAGGTCGATCGCCTTGTCCGGGAGGAAGCGGTCCGAGATGTACCGGTCGGCCAGGGTCGCGGCCTGGACGAGGGCCTCGTCGGTGATGGAGACCCGGTGGTGGGCCTCGTACCGGTCGCGCAGGCCCTTGAGGATCTCGATCGTGTGCGGCAGCGACGGCTCGGCGACCTGGATGGGCTGGAAGCGGCGCTCGAGGGCCGCGTCCTTCTCCAGGTACTTCCGGTACTCGTCGAGGGTGGTGGCACCGATGGTCTGCAGCTCACCGCGGGCCAGCATCGGCTTGAGGATGCTGGCGGCGTCGATCGCGCCCTCGGCGGCGCCCGCACCCACGAGGGTGTGGAGCTCGTCGATGAACAGGATGATGTCGCCGCGGGTGCGGATCTCCTTGAGGACCTTCTTCAGGCGCTCCTCGAAGTCACCGCGGTAGCGGGAGCCGGCGACCAGCGCGCCGAGGTCCAGGGTGTAGAGGTGCTTGTCCTTGAGGGTCTCGGGCACCTCGCCCTTGACGATGGCCTGCGCCAGGCCCTCGACGACGGCGGTCTTGCCGACGCCGGGCTCGCCGATGAGGACCGGGTTGTTCTTGGTGCGGCGGGACAGCACCTGCATGACCCGCTCGATCTCCTTCTCGCGCCCGATGACCGGGTCGAGCTTGGATTCGCGGGCCGCCTGGGTGAGGTTCCGGCCGAACTGGTCGAGGACCAGGGACGTCGAGGGGGTGCCCTCGGCAGGACCGCCGGCCGTGGCGGCTTCCTTGCCCTGGTAGCCGGAGAGCAGCTGGATGACCTGCTGCCGCACCCGGTTGAGGTCGGCGCCCAGCTTCACGAGGACCTGGGCGGCGACGCCCTCGCCCTCGCGGATCAGGCCGAGCAGGATGTGCTCGGTGCCGATGTAGTTGTGGCCGAGCTGGAGGGCCTCACGGAGCGAGAGCTCCAGGACCTTCTTGGCACGCGGGGTGAAGGGGATGTGGCCGGACGGGGCCTGCTGCCCCTGCCCGATGATCTCCTCAACCTGCTGGCGGACCGCCTCGAGCGAAATCCCGAGGCTCTCCAGGGCCTTAGCGGCGACACCCTCACCCTCGTGGATAAGGCCCAGAAGGATGTGCTCGGTGCCGATGTAGTTGTGGTTGAGCATCCGGGCTTCTTCCTGAGCCAGGACGACAACCCGCCGCGCGCGGTCGGTGAACCTCTCGAACATCGTTAATCGCTCCTCAGAGCGGTCAGTCAGTTAGGGGTCGATCCCCTCCCTGTCCTTCCGCAGCTTAGTCCCGCAAGCGGGGACCGCTCATTCCAACTGCCGACATCCGTCCGGATCACCCCCTCTTCAGCGGGGAGACCTGCTGCCGAACAGCCGACAAATGCTCCAACCCGATGGTGCGAGACGATGTTCCCGCAGGCCAAGTAGTTACCCGCGCCATCAGTACGCCGATGGCGAACGTGAGACGCCGAAGCCCGCGAGTCGCCCCTCTCCACTAGGAATGTCTTACCCGTAAGCACCGACACTCCATGCGGCGCACCCCGGTTCCCTCCGCTACCAGCGAACACCCTTGCGCGCCCGAACGCACTCGTACGCCCCCCGGCGACCACCTTGTGCGACGCGATGAGGACGCTGTGTCACCGCGGGCGTAACCCCCGGGCCCCCGAGGGAGTTCCCCGGGTATGGCCTTCACCGTCCCTCTCCCCCGCTCGCCGATCGACGGCGACATCGCGCGATGGTACGAGGACGAGCTCGGCTGGGCCACGGTGGCGGGCCCGCCGGTGGGGCTGGTGACGGGGCTGCGGTTCGACGTCCTGGAACTGCCCGCCGCGGCCGGTCGTTCCGTGCTGCACCGGGTGGGTGCGGCGACGGGGCCGGTGGCCCTGATGGGGCGCCGGATGGGGCTGCTCGTGGCCCCGGGGAGCGCGGAGGAGCTACCGGGGCTGCTCGACTGGCTGGAGTGGGGCGGGATCTCGCTCGATCTCGCGATCCTCGGTGCCGACGGCCGGATGACCGCGCCCCTTCCCCCGGGGCGGGGCGGCTCCGGCGCGCCGGGCGCCGCGGTGTGGCTGCGGGCCCCCGCGCCGGGCCGCGAGGTCGAGTCCTCGCTGCCGGCGCTGCGGTCCGCACCCTGGGGCGTTGCGGGCGCCCCCTGTCTGGTGCGTCTCGTGGCCGCCGCCGCGGCGGAGTGCCACCGGGGGCGGCTGCTGAGTGCCCGCACCCGTGGGGCGGCTCAGCAGCTGTCGCCTCAGCGGTTCGCGTCCTCGTAGGCGGCCTTGATGTCGGCGGGAACGCGACCGCGGTCGTTGACGTTCATGCCGTTCTCCTTGGCCCACGCGCGGATCTTCGCGGTGTCCTGGCTGCCCGTCGCCGCGGCACGGCCCTTGCCGCGTCCGCCGGTGGTGCGGCCACCGGTGCGGCGGCCGCTCGTGGTGTACGGCTCGAGCAGGCCACGGAGCTTTTCCGCGTTGGCGGTGGTGAGGTCGATCTCGTAGGTCTTGCCGTCCAGCGCGAACGTCACGGTCTCGTCCGCCTCGACGCCGTCGAGGTCGTCGACAAGAAGGACCTGAACCTTCTGTGCCACCGGATTTCCTTTCATCGAAAATGCAGTACGCGGAAAGGAAACCGCTTTTCCCGGAAAAACACAAACCCCTGGGAGAGGTTCAGAACCCCGGCAGCGCGGGAAACGTGCGCGATTCGGACATAGGGCTCCGTGACAGGATCCCCGGCTTCCGCGTCACAGGTGCAGAAGCATCCGGCTGTTGCCCAAGGTGTTCGGCTTCACTCGTTCGAGACCGAGGAACTCGGCGACACCCTCGTCATAGGAACGCAGGAGCTCGCTGTAGACATCTCCGTCGACCGGGGTCTCCCCGATCTCGACGAAGCCGTGCTTCGCGAAGAAGTCGACTTCGAAGGTCAGGCAGAATACCCGCCGCACCCCGAGCCATCGGGCGGTCTGCAACAACTTGCCCAGCACCTGATGTCCGACGCCGGCGCCCTTGAACTCGGGGTCGACGGCGAGAGTGCGGACTTCGGCGAGGTCTTCCCACATGACGTGGAGTGCGCCGCAGCCGACGACGGTGGCGTCCTCGTCGCGTTCCGCTACCCAGAACTCCTGGATGGACTCGTAAAGGGTCACGGTCGCCTTGTCGAGGAGGATGCCGCGCCGCACGAAAGGATCGACGAGACGGCGGACCGCGGCCACATCGCTGGTGCGGGCCCGGCGTACGGTGACGGCTTTGGCGGAGGTCGACATGGGGGGACGCTATCGCTACGGGCGGGGTGCCCCTTCGCCGCCCTCGGCCTCTCGCGGGGCGGCGGGGACCGGGTTGTCGCGCTGGACGATCCGGATGGCGTCGGTCAGCGACTCCCGCTGTTCCGGCGACATCATGCCGAAGAAGGCGACGAGCGCGGCGGCGGGGTTGTCGCTCTGCGACCAGGCCTCGTTCATGAGCGCGGCCGAGTACGCGGCGCGGGTGGAGACCGCCGTATATCGATAGGCGCGGCCTTCGACCTCCCTGCGCACCCAGCCCTTCTGGTGGAGATTGTCCATGACGGTCATGACGGTGGTGTAGGCGATGGACCGTTCCTGCTGGAGGTCCTCCAGGACTTCCCGGACGGTGACCGGGCGGTTCCATTGCCAGACGCGCGTCATGACGGCGTCTTCGAGTTCTCCCAAGGGGCGGGGCACACCGCCACCATAGTGCGAGAAACCGTGACAAGCGGCTATTTCCCGCTCAAGAACGACGAAAAGGGTGCACGACCGGAAGCGGTCGCACACCCTTGGCGCGTACGGGCGGAGCCGGGAGTACGGAGAGAGGCCCGCGGGGAGCCGCTCGCTAGGAGCCGTCCGCCTGGCGGGCGGCCTCGGCGCGGGCGAGGGCGGCGTCCACGACCGCGTCCTCCTTGGCCTTGTTCGGGCCGCCCTGGCTCTTGACGATCACGGTGACGAGGGCGATGAAGAACGCGGCCATCACGATGGGGGGCAAAAGCGCGGATACGTAGTCCATGGCGACCAGAGTAGCTATCCGGCGACCCGCTCCTCGGGCGGGGGCGGCGGAACCGGGCGGCGGCGCGGCGGGAAGACCTCGGAGGGCTTGGGCACCGGGCGCTCGCCCGGGGCGGGCGGGTTCGGCTTGGGCTCGTCACCCGTCTTGCGCCCGCCGGGCAGGGCCGTCAGCCGGGCCCGGGAGGCGCCGGGCGCGGTCGAGGCGGTGGCCTGGGAGACACGGGCCAGGCGCGCGCGTACGGAGCGCTCGGCGAGGACCTGGCAGCGGGCGAGCAGCGCGGCGGCGGCCGGGTTGCGGCGCAGCGCGCGCAGGGCGGCGAGGTCGTCGACCGCGGGGTCGTGGCCAGCGGCCAGGGCGTCCCCGAGGAGCTCCAGGTAGCCGCTGAGGGATCCGGGCAGCGCCTCGCGGTAGCGGGCCAGGTCGTCGAGGAGGAAGGCGCGCAGCCGGCCGGCCTCGCGTACCGCCTCGTCCACGGACTCGGCCAGGCGCAGACAGTCCTGGACGTCCTCGTCCTGGAGGGGGGCAGGGTGGAGGGCGATGGCAAGGGCGCGGCGGAGCACACGCAGCTCGTCCGCGCTGAACGCCATGCCGCCGCGGGATCCGTATGGCGTGGGCATGGGCCGACGATACGCGCTAATCGGACAATTTTCTCTTAGCGATCATTCCGGCGCGCCGGGCCTCCGCGTCCGCGTCGGGGACGCGTCTCCGCGCGCGGGCGTCTACATGCGGGAGACGTTCCGCTCGTACACGAGACGCAGGCCGATCAGGGTCAGCCAGGGCTCGTGCTCGTCGATCTCCTTCGAGTCGGCGAGGACCATCGGCGCCAGGCCGCCGGTCGCGATCACGGTGACGTCGGAGGGGTCGCCCTTCGGTCCGACCAGTTCCCGCTTCATGCGGGCCACCACGCCGTCGACCTGGCCCACGTACCCGAAGACGATGCCCGACTGCATGGCCTCGACCGTGTTCTTGCCGATCACGCTCCGCGGCCGGGCCAGCTCGATCTTGCGGAGCATGGCGCCCTTCACACCGAGCGCCTCGACCGAGATCTCGATGCCCGGCGCGATCGCGCCGCCCGCGTACTCGCCGCGCGTGCTGACCGCGTCGTACGTCGTCGCCGTGCCGAAGTCCACGACGATCGCCGGGCCGCCGTACAGCTCGACGGCCGCGACGGCGTTGACGATGCGGTCGGCGCCGACCTCCTTGGGGTTGTCCGTGAGGATCGGCACCCCCGTCTTGACGCCGGGCTCCACCAGGACCGCCGGCACGTCCCCGTAGTACCGGCGGGTCACCTCGCGCAGCTCGTGCAGCACCGAGGGGACCGTCGCGCAGATGGCGATCCCCTCGATGCCGTCGCTCAGCTCGACGCCGAGCAGCGGATGCATGCCCATGAGGCCCTGGAGCAGGACCGCCATCTCGTCGGCGGTCCTGCGCGGGTCCGTGGAGATCCGCCAGTGCTCGACGATCTCCTCGCCGTCGAAGAGACCGAGCACCGTGTGCGTGTTGCCGACGTCGATGGTGAGCAGCATCAGGCCCGCACCTCGCGCAGGTCGAGGCCGATGTCGAGGATCGGGGAGGAGTGGGTGAGGCCGCCGACCGCCAGGTAGTCGACGCCCGTCGCCGCGTACGCCGCCGCGTTCTCCAGGGTCAGCCGGCCCGAGGACTCCAGGACGGCGCGGCCCGCGACCAGGGCGACGGCCTCCTCGGTCTCGCCCGGGGTGAAGTTGTCGAGCAGGATGAGGTCGGCGCCCGCGTCCAGGACCTCGCGGACCTGGTGCAGCGTGTCGACCTCGACCTCGATCGGCACCTCCGGGAACAGCTCGCGGACGGCCTTGAAGGCCTGGGCGACGCCGCCGGCCGCCACCACGTGGTTGTCCTTCACCAGGGCGGCGTCGGAGAGCGACATGCGGTGGTTGACGCCGCCGCCGCAGCGGACCGCGTACTTCTCCAGGGCGCGCAGGCCCGGCGTCGTCTTGCGGGTGTCGCGGACCTTCGCGTTCGTGCCCTCCAGGGCGTCCGCCCACGCGCGCGTGGCGGTGGCGATGCCGGAGAGGCGGCACAGGATGTTGAGCGCGCTGCGCTCGCCGGTCAGCAGGTCGCGGGTGCGGGCGGTGGCGCTGAGCAGCACCTGCCCGGCCTCGACGCGCTCGCCGTCCTCGACGTGCCGCTCGACCTCGAACTCGTCCGTGCAGACGATCGACAGGACGGCCTCGGCGACCCGCAGACCGGCCACGACACCGGCCTCGCGGGCGGTGAAGTCGGCGGTGGCGACGGCGTCCTCGGGGACGGTCGCCACGGTCGTGACGTCGACCCCGCCGTCGAGGTCCTCGGCGATCGCCAGGTGGGCGATGTCCTCGACCTGGACGGGGTCGAGACCGGCGTCGGCGAGCAGCTGCGCGAGGGCGGGGTCGAGCCCGCACTCGAACTCCTCGCCGCCGCCGCAGCCACAGCCGTCGCCGCAGCCACCGGTCTCGTCGGAGGAGACCGTGTTGATCTGGATGAGAGGGACGTCCACGGGCTCGGGACGGGCTTCCTCGGGCGTGCTCACTTACGGCTCCCTGGGGGCGTCGAGGGTGGGGGGGAAGTCGGGGGTGTCGGTGGTGCGGACGTCGAGGGTCCGCTCCGGGGTGAGGTGGACGACGAGGTGCCTGCGCCAGTCCGTGTCGTCCCGGTCCGGGTGGTCCTCGCGCCAGTGGCAGCCACGGGTCTCCTCGCGGCGGGACGCCGCCGCGACCAGCAGGCGGGCGACGGCGAGCAGGTTGGTGGTCTCCCAGGACTCGACGCCCGGCTCGGCGGACTTCCGGTCGCCGGCCTCGGCGGACCGGTCCGGGGTCCTCCCGGCCGCCTCGCCGGGGACCGGCGGGAGGTGGAGGGCCTCCAGTTCCCGGGAGGCCGTGCGCAGGCTCTCGGCGGACCGGAGCACTCCCGCGCCCAGGGTCATGGTGCGCTGGATGCGGCGCCGGGCGGCCGGTTCGAGCAGCGGCAGGACCACCGGGGCCGGGTGCTCCACCGGGACCGCCGGGCCGCGGCCTGCGGCGCGGGCCACGACGTCCTCGACGATCCGCTCGGCGAAGACCAGGCCCTCCAGGAGCGAGTTCGAGGCCAGCCGGTTGGCGCCGTGGACGCCCGTGCAGGCGACCTCCCCGCACGCGTACAGACCCGGCACGGTGGTCCGGCCGCGCAGGTCCGTCCGGACGCCGCCGGAGGCGTAGTGCGCGGCGGGCGCGACCGGGATCGGCTCCGTCACCGGGTCGATGCCGTGGGCGCGGCACGCCGCGAGGATCGTCGGGAAGCGCTCCGCCCACATCTCGGCGCCGAAGTGGCGGGCGTCGAGGTACATGTGCTCGGCGCCCTGCTCCTGCATCCGGCGCGTGATCGCCTTGGCGACGATGTCCCGGGGCGCGAGCTCGGCCAGCTCGTGCTGCCCGAGCATGAAGCGGACCCCGTCGGCGTCGACCAGGTGGGCGCCCTCGCCCCGTACCGCCTCGGAGACCAGCGGCTGCTGGCCCTCGGAGCCGGCCCCGAGGAAGAGCACCGTGGGGTGGAACTGGACGAACTCCAGGTCGGAGACCTCGGCCCCGGCGCGCAGGGCGAGCGCCACGCCGTCGCCGGTGGAGACGCCCGGGTTGGTGGTGGCCGAGAAGACCTGGCCCATGCCGCCGGTGGCGAGGACCACCGCGGGCGCGTGGACGGCGCCGACGCCGTCGTGCTGCCCCTCGCCCATGACGTGCAGGGTCACGCCCGCCGTGCGGCCCCCGGCGTCCGTCAGGAGGTCCAGGACGAGGGCGTGCTCGATGGTGCGCACGCCCCGGTCCCGTATCGCCTCGACCAGGGCGCGGGAGATCTCGGCGCCGGTCGCGTCCCCGCCCGCGTGGGCGATCCGGCGGCGGTGGTGGCCGCCCTCCCGGGTCAGCGCGATCTCGCCGTCGGAGGTCTTGTCGAAGTCGGCGCCGGTCGCGATCAGGCGGCGGACGGCGTCCGGGCCCTCCGTGACCAGGGCCCGCACGGCCCGCTCGTCGCAGAGCCCGGCCCCGGCGACGAGGGTGTCGTCGAGGTGCTGCTCGGGGGTGTCGCCCTCGCCGAGCGCGGCCGCGATGCCGCCCTGGGCCCAGCGGGTGGAGCCGTCGTCCAGCCGGGCCTTGGTGACGACGACCGTACGGAGTCCGGCGGCGGTGCACCGCAGGGCGGCGGTGAGGCCGGCGACCCCGGAGCCGACCACGACGACGTCGGCGTCGATGGCCCAGCCCGGCGCGGGCGCGTGCAGCCGTATTCCGGTCACTTGGTGGCTCCGAGGGTCAGGGGGATGTTGTCGATGAGCCGCGTGGTCCCCACGCGCGCGGCGACGGCGAGGATCGCCTCCCCGCCGTGGCCGTCGGTGACCTCGGTGAAGTCGGCCGGGTCCACGAGGGCCAGATAGTCCAGGGCGAGCGGCGGCTCCGCTTTGGCCGCCTCGTCGAGGACGGCACGGGCCGCGGCCCGTACGGCCTCGGCGCAGCCGCTCTCGGCGGCCTGCGCGACCGCGTGGGCGTCGGCGGCGGCCCGTGCCTCGCCGAGCCGCGACAGCGCCTCGGCGCGGTTCTCCGCCCGGCCCTGGGCACCGGGCAGCGAGGCCGCACGCGCGCGCAGCGCCTCCTGGGCGGCCAGCCGCTCGCGGGCCGCGAACAGCGCGCGGGACAGCGCCAGGGCCGTCCGGCGCTCCCCGGCCGAGAGGTAGCGGTTGCGGCTGGAGAGGGCGAGGCCGTCGGTCTCGCGGACGGTCTCCACGCCGACGATCTCGACGGGAAAGTTCAGATCGCGGGCCATGCGGCGGATCAGGGCCAGCTGCTGGGCGTCCTTCTGGCCGAAGAAGGCCAGGTCGGGCGCGGTGAGGTGGAGAAGCTTGGCGACGACGGTCAGCATGCCGTCGAAGTGGCCGGGGCGGGAGGCGCCTTCGAGCCGCTCGCCCATGGGGCCCGCGGTGATCCGGACCTGGGGCTCCCCGCCGGGGTAGACCTCGTCGACGGAGGGCGCGAAGACGGCGCTCGCGCCCGCCTCGAAGGCCAGCGCCAGGTCGGCGTCGAGGGTGCGGGGGTAGCGGTCGAGGTCCTCGCCGGCGCCGAACTGCAGCGGGTTGACGAAGACGGTGACGATCACGGTGCCGGCCGGGCCGACCTCGGCGCGGGCGGTACGGATCAGGGTGGCGTGGCCCTCGTGGAGGGCGCCCATCGTCATGACCACGGCCCGCCGGCCGTCGCCCCCGCCGGCCAGGCCGCGCAGCTCGCGCGCGGTCCGGACGGGCGCGAAGGGGGTGGCGGGTGCGGGTGTGGGGCTCGCGGGTGTGGCGTTCATCGGGGCTCCCCCTCGGCGAGTACGCCCAGCAGGTCCTCGGCCAGCTCGGGCTTGAGCAGGCCGTGCGCGAGCGCCCGGTCGGCGGTCGTGCGGGCCATCGCCAGATACCCGGCGACGGTGCCGGGCGCGTGCTTGCGCAGCTCGGCGACGTGGGCGGCGACCGTGCCGGCGTCACCGCGCGCGACGGGCCCGGTGAGGGCCGCGTCCCCGGACCGCAGGGCGTTGTCCAGGGCGGCGCCCAGGAGCGGGCCCAGCATCCGGTCGGGGGCGGCGACCCCGGCCTTGTGGAGCAGCTCCATCGACTGGGCCACCAGCGTGACCAGGTGGTTCGCGCCGAGGGCCAGGGCCGCGTGGTAGAGCGGGCGGGCCTCCTCCGCGATCCACTCGGGCTCGCCGCCCATCTCGATCACCAGTGCCTCGGCGGCGAGCCGCAGCTCCTCGGGCGCGGTCACCCCGAAGCAACAGCCGGCGAGCCGCTGGACGTCGACGGCGGTGCCGGTGAAGGTCATGGCGGGGTGCAGGGCGAGCGGCAGGGCGCCGGCCCGGCGGGCGGGGTCCAGGACCCGCGCCCCGTATCGCCCCGAGGTGTGCACGAGCAGCTGCCCGGGCCGTACGGCTCCGGTGTCGGCGAGGCCCTCGACCAGGCCCGGCAGCGCGTCGTCCGGGACGGTCAGCAGGACCAGGTCGGCGAGGGCGAGGACCCGGGCCGGCTCGACGACCGGGACGTCGGGCAGGAGTTCGGCGGCGCGCCGCCGGGAGGTCTCGGAGACCGCCGAGACGGCGACGGGGCGGTGCCCGGCGAGCCGCAGCGAGGCGGCGAGGGCGGGGCCCACGCGGCCGGCGCCGACGACTCCGACGGTGAGCCGGGCGGGTCGGTCCTCGGCCCGGGGCTCCGACGGCCTGGGCTCTGGCGCTGCTGGTGCGTTCACGGTGGGGACGGCCTTCCGTTCCAGTCCTCGGCGGGTACCGGACGATTTCTGGTCATGCTACGCCAGCGGTTCGTTCTGCCTCCGTGGCTGTCCACAGGGTGTGGGCGGTGGTGTGATGATCGGCCCATGAACCCTGCGACTCCTGTGGACGAGGAAGCGGCCCGGCTCCACCGGGCGAAGGTCTGGAGCGGCGCCGCCCGCACGCTGTGGGACACCTCGGTGGACGGCACCGTCGGCGGGCGGCTGCGCGAACTGGCCGCCTGGGCGGAGGCCGCGGGTCACGACGGGGCGGCACTCGACACGTACGGCAACGGGCTCGTGGAGGAGCTGGAGCGGCGCGTCGCCGCGGAGCTCGGCCTCCCCGCCGCCGTCTTCTTCCCGACCGGCACCATGGCCCAGCAGGTGGCGCTGCGCTGCTGGGCCGGCCGCACGGGCAGCCCCGTCGTCGCCCTCCACCCGCTCGCCCACCCCGAGGTCCACGAGGGCGGGGCGCTCGGGGTGGTCTCCGGGCTCCGCACCGTCCACCCGACCGACGCGCCCCGGCTGCCCACCGCCGAGGAGGTACGGGACCATCCGGAGCCCTTCGGGACCCTGATGCTGGAGCTGCCGCTGCGGGACGCCGGCTTCGTGCTGCCGTCCTGGGAGGAGCTGACCGAGGTGGTGGAGGCGGCCCGGGAGCGGGACGCCGTGGTCCACTTCGACGGGGCCAGGCTGTGGGAGTGCACGACGCGTCTCGGCCGCGGGCTCGCGGAGATCGCGGGGCTCGCCGACAGTGTGTACGTCTCGTTCTACAAGTCCCTCGGCGGCATGTCCGGGGCCGCGCTCGCCGGCCCCGAGGACGTCATGGAGGAGGCCAGGGTCTGGCGGCACCGGTACGGCGGCCTGGTCTTCCAGAACTACCCGGCGGCGCTCTCCGCGCTCCGCGGCCTGGACGTCGAGCTGCCCCGGCTGCCCTCGTACGTGGCGCACGCGCGCGTGGTGGCCGACGCGGTCCGCGAGGCGCTCGCGGAGGCGGGCACCGGCTGGTCCCGGGTGCACCCGGAGACCCCGCACACCCACCAGTTCCAGGTCTGGCTGCCGTATGACCCCGAGGTCCTGACGGCGGCGGCCCTCGCCCAGACCGAGGAGACCGGCACCGCCTTCTTCCGCCGCTGGTTCTCTCCGGTCGCGGGCGGCCCGCCGGGGGTGGCGGTCACGGAGCTGACGGTGTCCGGGCCCGGCCTGGAGTGGACGGCGGAGGACGTGAAGCAGGCGGTACGGGACTTCCTGACGGGCGTCGAGGGGTGAGGCGGCCGGGCCGTCGGCCGGACGCCGGGAGGTCCCGCCCGCGCGCTCAGCCCGACGCCGGGTGACCCGCCCGCCGCATCAGCCCGACGCCGGGTGACCCGCCCGCCCCATCAGCCCGACGCCGGGTGACCCGCCCGCCGCATCAGCCCGACGCTGGCCGGCGCCTCCCTCGCAGAGCCGTGCGGAGCCGGAGGCGCAGCCCTCCGCCCGCCCGGCGGCCCGCCACCAGCCGTTCGGAGCGGCGGTGGTCGCGGGCGGCCCGCAGCACGGCGACGTCCTGGGTGCCGGGCTCCGGCGGCATCGGCTCCCCGAGACGGGCGGCGCGGTACGTGTCGAAGAGGTACTGGTGCATCGCGTTCATGTCGTCACCGTGCGCCGCGCCGCCACGGTCCGGTCCCCGGATTGACGGCCCCCGTCAATCCGCGGCCCGTCGATTGACGGGGGCCGTCAAACGGGACGACAGCACCCCCGTCCCACCCCCCACCATGGGCGGGTGAGCGTGACCATCGACATCACCGGACTGCCGCACGAGCGGATCGTCTTCTGCCCCTCGCCGCTGGCCGAGCTGGGCGCCGCCCTGCACGCCCTCGCCGAGCCCGCGCACCACCCCAGGCTGCACGCCTGGACGACCACCACGACGGCGGCCCTGAAGCCGGAGCTCGCGGACCGGCTCCACGAGGCCGACTTCATGTGGAACTCCACCCGCTCGGACATCCTGCTGCCGTCGCAGCCCCGGGAGACCCTCGCGGAGGAGCTGGACGACCTCGACCGCCTGGACGACGAGAGGTTCGTGGGCGCCGCCCTGGAGATCTCCTGCAACAACAAGTACGCGCTCGGCGCGCCCTCCCCGCTCGTCGACGAGCGGATGCGCCGCCGCGCCCTCGACCTGGCCACCGCGCGCGGCCCGCGCCAGGCCGCGTTCGTGGAGCGGATGCTGGCCGATCCGCCCGGCACGCGCGCGTGGATCAGGCGGCTCCTGGAGGACTGCGACGAGGCGTTCTTCGCGGACACCTGGCGCCGCGTCCGGATCCAGCTCGCCGCCGACGCCCGCCACAAGACGGAGCTGCTGCGCCGCAAGGGCCTCGCCGAGGCCGTCGCCGACGCCTCCCCGGCGATGAGACTGGAGGAGGACGCGGCCGGCTCCCGGATCGTCGTCGACAAACTGGTCCAGGGCCGGACGACCGCCGAGGGCTCCGCCGTGACGTTCCTGCCGACGGCCTTCGGCTGGCCGCACCTCTTCGCGCTGCACACCCCCGGCTGGCAGCCCGTCGTCCAGTACCCGATCCCCGCCCGCGACCTCGGCGGCGCGGCCTCCGTCGAAGCGGTCAAGCTGCGCCTGGAGGCCGTCGCGCATCCGATGCGGATGCGGCTCTGCCGCAGTCTGGCGCGCGGCACCAGCACGACGAGCGAGCTGGCCGACGCGTACAACATCACCGCCCCCGAGGTCTCCCGCCACCTCGCGGTCATGAAGAAGGCCGGACTGATCACCACCCAGCGCCGCGGCCGGTACGTGCTCCACCAGCTCGACGTCTCCGTCGTCGCCCGGCTGGGCAGCGACTTCCTGGAGAGCGTGCTCCGGTAAGGACCGTGCTACGGCGGGCATCTGAAGTCCCGCCCGCCCGGCGGCGCCCGGCACGCACCCTAGGGCCTGTTTCGAAAGTCCCGTCTGCGCGGCGGCGCCTGGCACGCACGCCCTCCGGGCGGACGACGCTACTTTCGCCCTAGACGGCGCCGCCACCCGCGCGGACCAGGCCCGTCTCGTACGCGAGGACCACGACCTGGACCCGGTCGCGCAGGCCCAGCTTGGTCAGGATGCGGCCCACGTGCGTCTTCACCGTCGCCTCGGAGAGGACGAGCCGGGCCGCGATCTCGCCGTTCGACAGTCCCTGCGCGACCAGCATCATCACCTCGCGCTCCCGCTCCGTCAGCCGCTCCAGCTCCTTGTGCCGGGGCTCCTTCCCCGAAGACGGCAGCATCGGCGAGAAGCGGTCGAGGAGCCGGCGCGTGGTCGAGGGCGCCACCACCGCGTCGCCGCTGTGCACCGAGCGGATCGCGCCGAGCAGCTCGGCCGGCGGCACGTCCTTGAGCATGAAGCCGCTCGCACCCGCCTTCAGACCCGAGAACGCGTACTCGTCGAGGTCGAACGTGGTCAGGATCAGCACCTTCGGCGCGTCCGGCTCCGAGCAGATCCGCCGGGTCGTCTCCACGCCGTCCAGCTTCGGCATGCGCACGTCCATCAGGACGACGTCGACCTCCGTCGACCGCAGCACCTCGAGCGCCTCCACCCCGTCGCCCGCCTCCGCCACGACCTCCATGTCCGGCTGGGCGGCGAGCACCATGCGGAAACCGGTCCGCAGCAGCACCTGGTCGTCGACGAGCATCACGCGGATGGACATCAGGTCAGTTCCTTAGGGGTCGTCACTGGTCGTCAGTGGGCGGGCTTGAGGGGGAGCAGGGCGCTGATCCGGAAACCGCCGCCCGGACGCGGGCCCGCGTCCAGGGTGCCGCCGACCATGCCGACCCGCTCCCGCATGCCGATCAGACCGTGGCCCCGCCCGTCGGCGCCCCCGTCCTCGTACATCTCCTGCGGAGCGCCCCGGCCGTCGTCCTCGACGAGCAGGCCGAGACCGTCGTCGAAGTAGACGAGCCGGACGCTGGCGCCGACGTCCGGGCCGCCGTGCTTGCGCGTGTTGGTGAGGGCTTCCTGCACGATCCGGTACGCGGTGAGCTCGACGCCGCTGGGGAGCGGGCGCGGACTCCCCTCGACCGCGAAGTCGACGGTGAGACCGGCGCCCCGGACCTGCTCCACGAGGTCCTCGATCTGGCGCACGTCGGGCTGGGGCACGTACTCCCCGGCCTCCTGGTGCTCGCCGGTGCGCAGGATCCCGAGGAGCCTGCGCATCTCGGCGAGCGCCTGCCGCCCGGTGGTGGAGATCGTCTCCAGGGCCTGCTTGGCGGTCTCCGGGGAGGAGTCCATGACGTAGGCGGCGCCGTCGGCCTGGACCACCATCACCGACACGTTGTGCGCGACGACGTCGTGCAGCTCGCGGGCGATCCGGGCCCGCTCGGCGGCGACCGCGACCTTGGCCTGGGCCTCGCGCTCCTGCTCGAGCCGGGTGGCCCGCTCCTCCAGCTGCGCGAAGTACGCGCGGCGGGTGCGGAGCGAGTCTCCGAGCACCCAGGCGAGCACGAACGGCACGATCATGATGACGACGAAGAAGGCCTTGGCGGGCGCCGAGGAGGGGTCCTCGACCGGCCATCTCAGGGCGGCGAGCGGAGAGGCGCAGAGTCCGCCCACGAGGGCGAGGCGGGAGCCCCAGCGGGGGCCGTCGTGCGCCGCGACGGTGAAGATGATCACGAGCATGGCGAAGTCGGCCACGAACGGCTCCAGGCCGAAGCCGACCTGGGCGAGCCCGAGGACGAGCGCGAGCACCAGCATCTTCTCCGGGGCGCGCCGCCGCAGGGCCACGACCAGGGAGAGCAGCGCGGCGACGACTCCGTACCCCGCGGGGTCGGCCATCGCCGGAAAGGCGCTCACCACCCACAGCAGGGAGACCCCGAAGAGCACGAGCGCCCAGAAGGTGTCGACGCCCGTCGGGTGTCTGCGGATGAAGTCGTAGAGGCGCTGCACGTCACCCAGAGTAGGGAAGAGTGGGAGGTGCGCGGATCAACCGTGGGGTCGATCCTCGGAGCGGGACCCGTACTCCCCGAGGTGGAGACTGGGGCACGTGACGGATGAGACGTGTCAGTGGCAGGGGTGGCGGGAGGCCACGGAGCGGGCGCTGTACGGCCCCGGGGGCTTCTATCTGCGCCCCGAGGGCCCGGCGGGGCACTTCCGCACCTCGGTGCACGCCTCGCCGCTCTTCGCGGCGGCCGTGGCCCGGCTGCTCGGCGAGGTCGCGGAGGAGCTGGGGACGGCGGAGGTCGGCCTGGTGGACGTGGGCGCGGGGCGCGGTGAGCTGCTGACGTCGGTCCTCGCGGCCGTCGGGTCCTCGCTCTCGGTACGGGCGTACGCGGTCGAGCGCGCCGCCCGCCCGGCCGGGCTCGACCCGCGGGTGGAGTGGACGGACCGGGTGCCGCGCGGAGTGCGGGGGCTGCTCTTCGCGAACGAGTGGCTCGACAACGTGCCGGTGGACGTCGCCGAGGCGGACGCGGCGGGCGTCCCCCGGTACGTGGAGGTCGCGCCGGACGGCACCGAACGCCTCGGCGCCCCCGTCGCCGGCCCGGACGCCGAGTGGCTGGCCCGCTGGTGGCCGTTGCGGGAACCCGGCGCGCGGGCCGAGATCGGGCGGCCCCGCGACGAGGCCTGGGCGGCGGCGGTCGGCTCCCTGGCGGCGGGCCGCGCGGTGGCCGTGGACTACGCGCACGTACGGGCCTCCCGGCCGCCCTTCGGCTCCCTGACCGGCTTCCGCGCGGGCCGCGAGGTCCCCCCGGTCCCGGACGGCAGTTGCGACGTGACGTCGCACGTGGCCTTGGACGCGTGCGCGGACCTTCCGGCGCGCCTGCCGCGAGGCCTTCCCGCCGCCGAGCTGGTCACGCAGCGGGAGGCGCTGGGGCGGCTCGGGGTGTCCGGGGAGCGTCCGCCGCTCGCCCTCGCCTCGACCGACCCCCCCGGATACCTCCGCGCGCTCGCCTCGGCCGGCGAGGCGGCCGAGCTCACCGCGCGCGGCGGTCTCGGCGACTTCCTCTGGCTGACCCAGCGGGTCCCGGGCGCGGCCCGCTGACCCGCCGGGTCCGCTCCTCGGGCGGGGGCCCGGGGCCCAGGAGCGGCAGGGGATACTGGCGGCATGACGGAGACGACGGTCGGAATCGGCGGCGCGGCGGAGAGCACCGACATGGTGCTGAACATCGGGCCGCAGCATCCCTCGACCCACGGCGTGCTCCGGCTCCGGCTCGTGCTCGACGGCGAGGTCGTCCGGCACGCCGAGCCGGTGATCGGCTACATGCACCGGGGCGCCGAGAAACTCTTCGAGGCGCGGGACTACCGGCAGATCATCATGCTGGCCAACCGTCACGACTGGCTGTCCGCCTTCTCCAACGAGCTCGGCGTGGTCATGGCCGTCGAGCGGATGCTCGGCATGGAGGTCCCCGAGCGGGCCGTGTGGACGCGGACGCTCCTCGCCGAGCTGAACCGGGTCCTCAACCACCTGATGTTCCTCGGCTCGTACCCGCTCGAACTGGGCGGGATCACCCCCGTCTTCCACGCCTTCCGGGAGCGCGAGGAGCTCCAGGCGGTGATGGAGGAGGTCTCCGGCGGCCGGATGCACTACATGTTCAACCGGGTCGGCGGCCTCAAGGAGGACCTGCCCGCCGGCTGGCTGGGCCGGGCGCGCCAGGCCGTCGCCGACGTGCGGTCGCGGATGGACGTGTACGACCGGCTGGTCCTCGGCAACGAGATCTTCCGGGGCCGCACGCGCGGGGTCGGCGTCCTGAGCCCGGAGGCCGTCCACGCGTACGGGGTGTCGGGGCCGATCGCCCGCGCCTCGGGCGTCGACTTCGATTTGCGCCGCGACGAGCCGTACCTCGCGTACGGGGAGCTCCAGGACACCCTGCGGGTCGCCGTGCGTCAGGAGGGCGACTGCCTCGCCCGGTTCGAGTGCCTGCTCGACCAGACGCACAACTCGCTGGACCTGGCGGACGCCTGCCTGGACCGGATGGCCGAGCTGCCGCCGGGCCCGATCAACCAGCGGCTGCCGAAGGTGCTCAAGGCGCCGGAGGGCCACACCTACGCCTGGACCGAGAACCCGCTCGGCGTCAACGGCTACTACCTGGTCTCGAAGGGCGAGAAGACCCCGTACCGGCTGAAGCTGCGCTCCGCCTCGTTCAACAACATCCAGGCGCTGGTGGAACTGCTGCCGGGGACGCTCGTCGCCGACATGGTGGCGATCCTGGGCTCGCTCTTCTTCGTCGTCGGCGACATCGACAAGTAGCGCCGCCCGCGGGGGGACGCGCCCACCACGGGGGGCGCGTCAGGAGCTGACCGCTCCGCGGAGTTCCGCCACGTCCAGCTGCTCGGTCTCGTCGTGCGCCGTCAGGTCGATGACCTGGCCGATCGCCCGGGGAGGCGCCGCGGCGGGGGTGAGCAGCGGGGTCCCGGAGGCCAGGGCCTCTTCGAGGACCTCCTCGCCCACGACGTCGGCGAGGTCGGTGTTCTGCACGGCCTCGATGGCGGCCGCCGCCTTCTGCGTACCGAAGAAGTCGAAGCCGCCCTCGGGGCGCGGGACGGGCCTGCGGGCCGCGTACGGGACGATCGCGGCCGCGACCGGCACCGCCGGGACGGTGGCGGGGGCGGTGGGGACCGGCGCGGCCGGCGGGAGCGCGGGAGCGGCGGCGGCCGTACGGGTGTGCTGCTCGGTCCCGGCGGCCGCCGCGTGCTTCCCCTGCGGCTCCTCCGTCTCCCGGGCCCGCTCGGCGAGGTCGCGGGCGCGGGCCGCCTCCGCCGTACGCCGGGCCTGCTGGGCCGCGGCGTTGCGCGGGAGGTCGCGCAGTGCCAGGGCGGCTCGGCGGTACGCCTCCGGGGTGGGCGTGGAACCGGCGGCCGGCAGCGCCTTGGCGTCGGCGCCGGCCGGGCCGCTCGCCTCCAGGGCGAGGACGCGGCGGCCCTCCAGGGCGCTGGCCCGCTCGGTCTCCGCCGTGGCGTACCGGCGGAGCAGATCGGCGTGCTCGCCGCGCAGGCCGGCGAGCTCCACGCGCTTGGCGCGGAGTTTGGCTTCGAGCCGGACGCGCAGCGCGCGGGACTCCTCCAGGTCGGACTCCAGCTCGGCGGTCCGCTCCTCTGCCTTCCACTGGTCGGCGGCGCGCGCCCGGTCGAGCTCGGCGACCTTCCGGCCGGCGCTCCGGTCCCAACTGCGCATGAGGACGGCCCCGGTGACGGCCGCGGCCGCCGCGGCGGCCGCGAGCAGCCGCGCGATCACCGGGTCGCCGGGCACCCAGGCGGCCGCGGCGCACACGACCGCGGCGCCGGCGACCGCGGAGGGCGGCAGCAGCTTGTGCAGAGGCGGGGAATGGCGGTGGCGTCCACGTGGCATGGCCTGAAATTTACCGTGCGTAGGCGTCATGTGGGGCGTCGGCCCCGCAATCTCTTGGCCACTTCTCGCCACCGGAAGTGGATATCGGCGGTTCCGGTTCCGTTTTCCCGCCGACTCCCCACCCCCCGCGCCTACTTCTTGAGCAGCCCCTTCGCCTCCAGATACTCCTTGGCGACGTCCTCCGGCTTCGCCCGCTCGGCGTCCACCTTGCGGTTGAGTTCGGCGAGATCCGCTGTGGTCAGCACCTTGGTGAGGCCGTCGAGCGCGGCGGCTATCTCCGGGGAACCGGCGTCCTCGGCGTTGACCACGGGCAGCACGTTGTCCGCGTTCTGCAGCTTCTTGTCATCGGTGAGGAAGACGAGGCCGTAGCCGTCGATCGTGGCGTCCGTCGTGGTCGTCAGGACCAGCTGGTCCACCCCGTCCTTGACCGCCTGCTTGGCCTGCGGCGTACCGACACCCTTGGGGTCGATCCCGGCCACGTCGATCCCGTACCTCTTCTTCAGACCGGGCGCGCAGAACGGGCGCACGGCGCATTCGTCACCGGCCGCGATCTTCACCTTCAGCTTGGCGCGACCGAGATCGGAAAGCGTCGTCAGCTTGTTCTTCGCGGCGAATTCCTTCGTCACCGCGAAGGCGTTCTGATCGACCGCCTCTCCGGCCGCGAGGACCTTCAGACCGCGCGGTTCGGCGAGCTTCCGCAGGGCGTCGACCGTGGCCGTCACATCGCCCGAGGCGACCGGCTTGTCCTCGGGCGCCTTCGGACCGTTCACCTTCGCGTTGAGGAATTCCGCGATCGTCGCCGCGTATTCCGGGACGACGTCGATCTCGCCCTTCTCCAGCGAGGGTTCGTACAGCTCGCGGTTCTTCACCGTGGTGATGGAGACCGTGTATCCGGTGGCCCGCAGCGACTGCGCGTACAGCTCGGCGAGGACCTTGGCCTCCGTGAAGGCGGCCGCGCCGACCACCAGCGAGCCCTTCTCCCCGGAGCCGCCGGAGCTCCCGGAGCCCTTCTGCTTGCCTTCCTCCAGGCTGTCACCGCCGCACGCGGCGAGGGCGACGGTCAGCGCCGCCGTCCCCAGCAGCGCGCTCGCGACACGCGAGACCCTGTTCACGAAGATCACCCATTCCCGTCAGCGTTCGGTACGTCGTCTCTGTCGTTCGAAAAGGTGGTCCGCGGCCACGAGGACGCCCTCCACCAGAAGGGCGAGCAGCGCCACGAGCACGGCGCCCGCGACGACCTGCGCGGTGTCGTACGTGGCGAAGCCGGCCGTGATGATCCGGCCCAGGCCGCCCTGCCCGACCATCGCGGCGACCGTCGCGGTGGCGACCACCTGCACCGCGGCCGAGCGGATCCCCGTCATGACCACCGGCCGGGCCAGCGGCAGTTCGACCCGGAGGAAGAGCTGACCGCCCGTCATCCCCATGCCCCGCGCGGCCCGCACGGCGGCCCGGTCCACCTCCCGCACCCCCACGTACGCGTTGGTGAGGAGCGGGGGTATCGCGAACAGCACCAGGGCCACCACGGTCGGCACATAGCCGGCGTTCCGCAGGGGCGACACCATGAACAGCCCGAGCACCGCGAAGACGGGGACCGCCCGCCCCACGTTGGACACGTTCACCGCGAGCGCCCCGCCCCGGCCCAGGTGGCCGAGCCACAGGCCCAGCGGCAGCGCGAGCGCCGAGGCGACGAGGAGCGCCGCCCCGCTCACGTACACGTGCTCGGCGAGCCGCTGCCCTATGCCGCCGTCGCCCGTCCAGTGCGCGCCGGTGGCGAGCCAGCCCCAGGCCTCCGTCACGACGCCCATCTCACCCGCCTCCCGGCGCGGTCCGTATGCGGGTCCAGGGCGTCAGCAGCCGCTGCACGCCCAGGAGCAGCAGGTCGGCGGCGACGGCGAGCAGCACGCACAGCACCGAGGCGGCGAGCATCTGTGCCTTGAAGAAGGTCGGCAGCGCGTCCTCGATGAGGTTGCCCAGGCCCCCGCGGCCGACGACCGAGCCGATCGTCGTCAGCGCGACCGTGGAGACGGTCGCCATCCGCACCCCGGCCATCAGCACCGGCAGCGCCAGCGGGAGTTCGACCTGCCAGAGGAGGCGCAGCGAGCCGTACCCCATGCCCCGGGCGGCCTCGCGCGTCTCGGCCGGCACGGCCGCGAGGCCCGCCAGGGTGTTCCGCACGAGGATCGTCAGCGCGTACAGCACGAGGCCCGTCACGACGAGCGCCGCCGACAGACCGAAGAAGGGCAGCAGCAGCGAGAACATCGCGAGCGACGGCACCGTGTAGAGCAGGGTGGTCAGACCGAGGACCGGGCCGGCGAACCGGGGCCTGGCACGGACGAGCAGCGCGAGGGGCACCGCGACGACGAGCGCGATCAGCACGGACACGACCGTGATTCCCACATGCTGGAGCAGCGCGTCCGTCAACTCCTCCCTGCGCGTGCGCAGATACTCACCGCAGATCCAGTCGTTCGTGACCAGACAGTTCGGCGTGCTCATCGTCCCTCCCCCCGGCTCGTCCACCCTCCCGAACGCTTGTGTGACGACCCTAACCCCCGCCACCGACAATCCCCGAGACCCGCCACAATGCGGCAACACGCCCTTCACACACCCCCGGCGCCCAGGGGACAGAATGGGGAACCATGATCCGGTTCGAGCACGTGACCAAGCGGTACGACGACGGCACCACGGCCGTCGACGACCTCTCCTTCGAGGTCGCCGAGGGCGAACTCGTCACCCTGGTCGGCCCGTCCGGCTGCGGCAAGACGACCACGATGATGATGGTGAACCGGCTCGTCGAGCCGACCTCGGGCCGCGTCCTCGTCGACGGGCAGGACATCGCCGGCGTCGACCCGGTCGCCCTGCGCCGCAAGATCGGATACGTCATCCAGCAGGTCGGGCTCTTCCCCCACCGCACGGTCCTCGACAACACCGCCACCGTCCCGGCCCTCCTCGGCTGGAAGAAGGCCGCCGCACGCGCGCGTGCCGCCGAACTCCTCGACCTCGTCGGCCTCGACCCGGCCGTGTACGGCCCCCGCTACCCCGCCCAGCTCTCCGGCGGCCAGCGCCAGCGCGTCGGCGTCGCCCGCGCCCTCGCCGCCGACCCGCCCGTCCTCCTCATGGACGAGCCGTTCGGCGCCGTCGACCCGGTCGTCCGCGAGCGACTCCAGAACGAGTTCCTCGCGCTCCAGGCCACCGTCCGCAAGACGGTCCTCCTCGTCACCCACGACATCGAGGAGGCCGTCCGCATGGGCGACCGCATGGCCGTCTACGGGCAGGGCCGCATCGAACAGTTCGACCCGCCCGCCACCGTCCTCGGCTCCCCCGCCACCCCGTACGTCGCGGACTTCGTCGGCAGCGACCGCGGCCTCAAGCGGCTCGCGGTCACCCCCGTCACCGCGGCCGACCTCGACCTCTGGAAGGGAAGCCGCGAAGGGTACGTCGGAGGCCCCGACGAACACGAGGACGGCACCCGTGTACCCCTCGGGACCTCCCTCAAGGACGCCCTCGCCGTACTCCTCCAGCACGACACCGGCCGCCTCACCGTCACCGGCGACGACGGCCGGCCGCTCGGCGTCCTCACTCCGGCAGGCGTCCACCGCGCCCTCCGCCGGGCCACCGCCGAGTGACCGTCAGGAGCCCCTGACAGCTCGGCCTCCGCAGCGACCGTCAGCCCGCGCTGAGCTTCCCGGCCATCCAGACCAGCCCCGGCGGGATCTCCCGGTTCCACGTGTTGAAGTTGTGGCCGCCGCTCTCCAGCACGATCGACGAGACCTCCGCCGGGCTCTTCACCTTCCGGATGAACTCCCGCGTCCCCTTCAAGTTGCCCTCCCCCCGCTTCGACGAGGTCACCAGGAACGACGAGTTCCCCTGCTGCCCGTGGTCCAGGCTCCACAGCAGGTCACCCCGCTTGCGCAGCCCGTCGTCCCCGTGGAAGAGGTCCCCGGTCGTGACGTCCTCCGCCGCCCGGTAGTACGCGGAGAAACCCGCCCCCGCCGCGAACCGGTCCGGGTGGTGGAGGGCGATCTTCAGCGCGCAGTACCCACCCGTCGAGTTCCCCATGAACCCCCAGTTCCGCGGCTTCGTCCCCACCCGGTACGTCCCCGAGACCGCCTTCGGCAGGTCCTCCGCGAAGAAGGTCTCCGTCTGCGGGCCCCCCGGGATGTCCACGCACTCGGTGTCCCGCGGCGGCGCCACCGTCGGACGCAGCATCACCAGGACCATCGGCTGCATCCGCCCCTCCTTCGCCTGGAGGTACGCGGTCTTCGGATACCTGAGCCCCTTGATCAGGTTCTCCGCCGTCCCCGGATATCCCGTGAGCACGACCGCCGCCGGGAACGTCCGCTTCGCGTACCGCGCCTGGAAGTACTCCGGCGGCAGGTACACATAGGCCGGCGAGACGATCCCCGACCGCTCGCCCGCCACCACGACCTTCTGCAGCTGCCCCGCGACCGACGGACGGCCGCCGCCCGGCACGTCGAGCCCCTGCTTCCCCACCACCCGCACGTCCTTCGACCCGGACGCGTGGTCGACGACCACCCCCATGTCCTGCTCCTGCCCGAACAGGTCGGCCCACGAGCCGTAGAAGAGGAACGACCGGTTCGCCGCCAGACCCACCGCCGCGAACAGCGCCACCTGGGTCACGAGCAGCAGCCCCACCCGCCCCACGACCGCCCGCCAACCGCGCCGCGCGAGCCTCGGCCACAGCCAGACGGTGGCCAGGAACAGCGCCACGGCCAGCGCCACGGCGGACACGAGGACTTTGTCGCTGGTGAGACCCATGAGACGACCGAGCCTTCTTTCCGAGATTTTCCTGTGAACGGATGAACCCGACCCCGCGCGCCGCCGTCATAGAAGGCGCACCAGCCGGAACGGCCCGCCGAACGCGCCGCAGGGCCCGACCGGAGTCAAAGACCCTGCGCAGGACAACGAGAAGTACGGGAAGCCATGTCTGTCACGGTAGATGGGGACAAATCGGGATTGGTTCCGCTTCGGGTGCGGCGGATTCTCCGCGGCCCCCGCCCGGAGAAGGTCCCCTCCCTCGTCGGCACGGCCTGCACCCTCATCGGCCTCATCGACATCGCCGCCGGGGTCTTCCCCCGCTTCCGCACCAGCCGCATGCACGCCGTGGCCGAAGTCCTCCCCGGCACCCTCGGCCCCCTCTCCGCCGCCCTCTCCCTGAGCGCCGGCGTCCTCCTCCTGCTGCTCGCCCACGGCCTCAAGCGGCACAAGCGCCGCGCCTGGCGCGCCGCCGTCGTCCTGCTCCCCCTCGGCGCCGCCGCCCAGTTCGTCTGGCGCCACTCCGTCCTGGGCGCCCTCCTCTCCCTCGTACTCCTCACCCTCCTGGTACGCCACCGGAGTGAGTTCGCGGCCCTCCCCGACCCCCGCAGCCGCTGGCGCGCCCTCGCCAACTTCGTCGTCATGGGCGCCGGATCCATCGCCCTCGGCCTCGTCATCGTCAGCGCCCACCCCCGCCGGGTCGTCGGCAGCCCCAGCCTCGCCGACCGCCTCGAACACGTCCTCTACGGACTCTTCGGCATCGAAGGCCCCGTCGCCTACACCAACGGCGTCGACTGGACCGTCGGCTACTCCCTCGGCGCCCTCGGCATGCTCACCGCCCTCACCACCATCTACCTGGCCTTCCGCCCCGAGCACCCCGCCGCCCGCCTCACCGACGACGACGAGACCCGACTGCGCGCCCTCCTCGACCAGCACGGCGGCCGCGACTCCCTCGGCCACTTCGCCCTCCGCCGCGACAAGGGCGTCGTCTTCTCCCCCAGCGGCAAGGCCGCCGTCTGCTACCGCGTCGTCTCCGGCGTCATGCTCGCCAGCGGCGACCCCATCGGCGACGTCGAGGCCTGGCCCGGCGCCATCGAACGCTTCATGGACGAGGCCAAGGCCCACTCCTGGACCCCCGCCGTCATGGGCTGCTCCGAGACCGGCGGCCAGGTCTGGACCCGCGAAACCGGCCTCGACGCCCTCGAACTCGGCGACGAGGCGGTGGTCGACGTCGCGGATTTCTCCCTGTCCGGCCGGGCCATGCGCAACGTCCGCCAGATGGTCAAGCGCATCGAACGCGGCGGCTACACCACCCAGGTCCGCCGCGTCCGTGACCTCGACGACGACGAACTCGAACGCGTCCGCCGCGCCGCCGCCGACTGGCGCGGCACCGACACCGAACGCGGCTTCTCCATGGCCCTCGGCCGCATCGGCGCCCCCGGCGACGGCGACGCCGTCATAGCGACCGCCCACAAGACCGACGACACCTCGCCCTACGGCGACCTCAAGGCGATCATCCACTTCGTGCCCTGGGGCCCGGACGGCATGTCCCTCGAACTCATGCGCCGCGACCGCTCCGCCGACCCCGGCATGAACGAGCTCCTCATCGTCGCCGCCCTCCAGGCCTCCCCCGGCCTCGGCATCGCGCGCGTCTCCCTCAACTTCGCCATGTTCCGCGCCGCCCTCGCCCGCGGCGAGAAGATCGGCGCCGGCCCCGTCCTGCGCCTCTGGCGCGGCCTCCTCGTCTTCCTCTCCCGCTGGTTCCAGATCGAGTCGCTCTACAAGTTCAACGCCAAGTTCCGGCCACGCTGGGAACCCCGCTTCGTCGTCTACCGCAAGAGCCGCGACCTCCCCCGCATCGGCTTCGCCGCCATGCAGGCCGAAGGCTTCGTGAACCTCTCGCTGCCGCGTCCCTTCACCCGCAGCCGCCCCACCCCCGCCCGCCGCCCCTGCGCCCACATCGCCCCCGCCCAGACGGCCGACCGCGGGGTCCACGCGGCCTGATATCACCCCCGGGCCCTACGCTGGACACATGAGTACGACGATCGACCGGGGTACGGCCCGGGGCCTGCCGGAGTGGGACCGCTGCGCGGTCATGGGCGTGGTCAACGTGACCCCCGACTCCTTCTCCGACGGCGGCCGCTGGTTCGACACCACGGCCGCCGTCAAACACGGCCTCCACCTGGTCTCCGAGGGCGCCGACCTCGTCGACGTCGGCGGCGAGTCCACCCGCCCCGGCGCCACCCGCGTCGACGAGGAGGAAGAACTCCGCCGCGTCGTCCCCGTCGTCCGCGGCCTCGCCGCCGAAGGCGTCACCGTCTCCGTCGACACCATGCGCGCCACCGTCGCCGCCCGCGCCGTCGACGCCGGCGCCGCCCTCGTCAACGACGTCAGCGGCGGCCTCGCCGACCCCGCCATGGTCCCCACCGTCGCCGCCGCCGAGGTCCCCTTCGTCGTCATGCACTGGCGCGGCTTCAGCGCCGACATGAACCGCCTCGCCGTGTACGACGACGTCGTCGCCGAAGTCGTCACCGAACTCCGCACCCGCGTGGAGGCCGTCGTCGACGGCGGCATCGACCCCGAGCGGATCGTCATCGACCCCGGCCTCGGCTTCGCCAAGCTCGCCCCCCACGACCTGGCCCTCGTCGCCCACCTCCCCGAGCTCCACGCCCTCGGCCGCCCCCTCCTCGTCGCCGCCTCCCGCAAGCGGTTCCTCGGCCACGTCCTCACCCGAGAGGGCGCCGCCCCACCCCCCGCCCGCGAGCGCGACGCCGCCACCGCCGCCGTCTCCGCCCTCGCCGCCCACGCGGGCGCGTGGGCCGTCCGCGTCCACGAGGTACGGGCCACCGCCGACGCCGTACGCGTCGCCAGAGCCGTCGAGGGAGCCGCGTGAGCCGCACGGACCGCGCCACCGACGAGGCAGCCGTCGAAGCCGCCAACACCGCCTTCTACGAGGCCATGGAGACCGGCGACTTCGAGAGCCTCTCCGCCCTCTGGCTCGACGACGGGGCCACCCCCATCACCTGCGTCCACCCCGGCTGGCCCGTCCTCACCGGCCGCGGCGAGGTGCTCCGCTCGTACGCCCTGATCATGGCGAACACCGAGTACATCCAGTTCTTCCTCACCGACCTGCGGATCTCCCTGGCCGGCGACACCGCCCTCGTGACCTGCACCGAGAACATCCTCAGCGGCGGACCCGCCGAGGACGGCGCCGAGCTCGGCCCCCTCGTCGGCCAGCTCGTCGTCGCCACCAACGTGTTCCGCCGCACACCCGGAGGCTGGCGGATCTGGTCCCACCACGCCTCCCCCGTCCTGGGCGAGACCGAGGAACCGGACGCCCCGGAGGACGGCCCGGACACCGCGGAACCCTCCGCCTGACCCGCCCCCGGCCCCCCACGGGCAAGCGCTGTCGGTCCCCGCAGGTAGATTCGATGTGGACACCCGGCCGTCCGCACCCGGCTGCGTGGCCACCCGAACTACGACAGCAGGAGTGATTCGCGTGGATCGTGTCGCGCTGCGCGGCCTCAAGGCCCGAGGCCACCACGGCGTCTTCCCCAAGGAGCGCGAGGAGGGCCAGACCTTCATCGTGGACCTGGTCCTCGGCCTGGACACCCGCCCGGCGGCCGCCGAGGACGACCTCACGAAGACCGTGCACTACGGGATCGTCGCCGAAGAGGTCGTCGACGTCGTCCAGGGCGAGCCCGTCGACCTCATCGAGACACTCGCCGAGCGCATCGCCCAGCAGTGCCTCAGCCACGCCGGGGTACAAGAGGTGGAGGTCGTCGTCCACAAGCCGGACGCGCCCATCACCGTGCCTTTCGACGACGTGACCATCACGATCACCCGGAGCCGACGATGAAGCCGACCCAGAGCGACCCCACCGTCCAGCCCGTACCGGCCTCCGTCGTCGCGACCGTCGACGCCGCCGACACGACCCTCTCCAACCCCCGCTGGGCCGTCCTCGCCCTCGGCGCCAACCTCGGCAACCGCCTGGAGACCCTCCAGGGAGCCGTCGACGCCCTCGGCGACACCCCCGGCCTCCGGGTCAAGGCCGTCTCCCCCGTCTACGAGACGGCCCCCTGGGGCGTCGACCCGGACAGCCAGCCCTCCTACCTCAACGCCGTCGCCCTCGTGAAGACGACGCTGCCGCCCTCCTCCCTCCTGGAGCGGGCCCACGCCGTCGAGGAGGCCTTCCACCGCGTCCGCGAGGAGCGCTGGGGCGCCCGCACCCTCGACGTCGACATCGTCGCGTACGCGGACGTGGTCTCCGAGGACCCCGTCCTCACCCTCCCGCACCCCCGCGCCCACCAGCGCGCCTTCGTCCTCGCCCCCTGGCACGACGTGGACCCCGAGGCCCAGCTCCCCGGCCACGGCGCGGTGGACGCCCTCCTGGCCGGCCTCGGCCACGAAGGCGTCACTCCCCGTGCCGACCTGGAACTCCGTCTGCCCGAGTAGTCGTTACGCTCGTGGCAGACCGCCCGTGACGACCACATGAAGGACACCCGGTGAAACAACTGCGGCTCAAGGTACTCACCGGACTGTTCCTGGTCGCCGGCATCCTCTCCTGGGGCGCCGCCCGGCTCTGGGACTCGGTCGGCACCCTCCCCAGCGTGCCGATCGCCGCGCCGATCGTCCTCGCGGTGATCGCCGTCGTCCTCACCGCGACCGCCCTCTCGATCCGCTCCCGCCTCAAGGCCCAGCGCGAGCGCCGCCCCGGCGCGAAGGGCGTCGAACCCCTGATGGCGGCCCGCGCGGTGGTCTTCGGCCAGGCGAGCGCCCTGGTCACCGCCCTCGTCGCCGGCATGTACGGCGGTACGGGCGTCTTCCTCCTCGGCTCCCTCGACGTCCCGGCCCGCCGCGACCAGGCCCTCTACGCGGCCCTCTCGGTCGCGGCGGGCATCGCCGTCATCGCCGCCGCCCTCTTCCTGGAGCGCGTCTGCAAGCTCCCGGAGGACGACGACGAAGGCCCGGGCAAAGCCCGGGCCTGAGGTACCGCTCCGTCGTGGGGCTCAGCGCGCCATGATGAGGCTCATCGCCTCGGCGCGGGTCGCGGGGTCGCGCAGCTGACCACGGACGGCCGAGGTGATGGTCTTCGCGCCGGGCTTGCGGATGCCCCGCATCGACATGCACATGTGCTCGCACTCGAAGACCACGATGACGCCGCGCGGCTCGAGTATCTCCATCAGAGAGTCGGCCACCTGAGTGGTGAGCCGCTCCTGCACCTGGGGGCGGCGGGCGTAGACGTCCACCAGCCGGGCCAGCTTCGACAGCCCGGTGATCTTGCCCGAGGTGGACGGGATGTACCCGACGTGGGCGACCCCGCGGAACGGGACGAGATGGTGCTCACATGTCGAGTACACCTCAATATCCTTGACCAGGACCATCTCGTCGTGGCCCAGGTCGAAGGTGGTCGTCAGCACGCCCTCGGGCCGCTGCCACAGGCCCGCGAATATCTCCTTGTACGCCCGCGCCACCCGCGCCGGCGTCTCGCGCAGACCCTCGCGGTCCGGGTCCTCGCCGACCGCGATGAGGAGCTCTCGTACGGCGTTCTCGGCGCGCTTCTCGTCGAACTCGCCGATCGTGCCCTCGCCGTCCAGCGTCACCGGGTCGGTCATCCTGTGCCTCGTTCCGTCTGACTGTGTGCGCGCGAAAGAGCCGCGCCCCCACAGGCTAGAACCTGTGGGGGCGCGGCTTCCATTCCGGGGGGCCGGGGCCGTCAGTCCTCCGGGGTGTCCACCGGGGCGATGTCGATGCCCTTGGTGGTGTCCACGGCCGGGGTCGCCGTGCCGTTCGCGCTGTTCGTCAGGGCGAGCTCCTTGGGGGAGAGCACCGGCGGACGCGTGGACGGGGTGCGGCGGCTGGAGCCGGTCCAGGCCGGGCGGGCCGGGCGCTTGACGATGGGGGCGAAGATCTCGGCGATCTCCTCCTTGCCCAGCGTCTCCTTCTCCAGGAGCTGGAGGACCAGGTTGTCGAGGACGTCGCGGTTCTCGACGAGGATCTCCCAGGCCTCGTTGTGCGCGGTCTCGATGAGCTTCTTGACCTCTTCGTCGACCAGCGCCGCGACCTCTTCCGAGTAGTCGCGCTGGTGCGCCATCTCACGGCCGAGGAAGGGCTCGGTGTTGTCGCCGCCGAACTTGATGGCGCCGAGCCGCTCCGTCATGCCGTACTGCGTGACCATCGCGCGGGCCGTGGCGGTGGCCTTCTCGATGTCGTTCGCCGCGCCCGTGGTGGGGTCGTGGAAGACGAGCTCCTCGGCCGCGCGTCCGCCCAGCATGTAGGCCAGCTGGTCGAGCATCTCGTTGCGCGTGGTCGAGTACTTGTCCTCTTCCGGCAGGACCATCGTGTAGCCCAGGGCGCGGCCGCGGGACAGGATGGTGATCTTGTGGACCGGGTCGGAGTTCGGCAAGGCCGCCGCGACCAGGGCGTGGCCGCCCTCGTGGTACGCGGTGATCTTCTTCTCCTTGTCCGACATGATCCGGGTCCGCTTCTGCGGGCCCGCGACCACACGGTCGATCGCCTCGTCCAGAGCCTTGTTGTCGATCAGCTTCTGGTCGCCGCGAGCGGTGAGGAGCGCCGCCTCGTTGAGGACGTTGGCCAGGTCCGCGCCGGTGAAGCCGGGCGTGCGGCGGGAGACGGCGCTGAGGTCGACGTCCGGGGCGACCGGCTTGCCCTTCTGGT
The DNA here is from genome assembly GCF_055575535.1 of Streptomyces sp. NPDC034084. Lineage (NCBI taxonomy): Bacteria > Bacillati > Actinomycetota > Actinomycetes > Kitasatosporales > Streptomycetaceae > Streptomyces > Streptomyces sp. NPDC034084. Next base: position 604,068 of record NZ_JBVISK010000005.1, on the reverse strand, counting down.
GGACCTTGAGGATCTCCAGCCGGCCCTGCATGTCCGGGCGGTCGACGGCGATCTGCCGGTCGAAGCGTCCGGGGCGGAGCAGGGCGGGGTCGAGGATGTCGGGGCGGTTCGTCGCCGCGATCAGGATGACGCCGCCCTTGACGTCGAAGCCGTCCATCTCGACGAGGAGCTGGTTGAGCGTCTGCTCGCGCTCGTCGTGGCCGCCGCCGAGGCCGGCGCCGCGGTGGCGTCCGACGGCGTCGATCTCGTCGACGAAGACGATCGCGGGAGCGTTGGCCTTGGCCTGCTCGAAGAGGTCGCGGACCCGGGAGGCGCCGACGCCGACGAACATCTCGACGAAGTCGGAGCCGGAGATCGAGTAGAAGGGCACCCCGGCCTCGCCGGCGACGGCGCGCGCGAGGAGCGTCTTGCCGGTTCCGGGGGGGCCGTAGAGCAGGACGCCCTTGGGGATCTTGGCGCCGACGGCCTGGAACTTCGCGGGCTCCTGGAGGAACTCCTTGATCTCGTGGAGTTCCTCGACGGCCTCGTCCGAGCCGGCGACGTCGGCGAACGTGGTCTTCGGCGTGTCCTTGGTGATGAGCTTCGCCTTGGACTTGCCGAACTGCATGACGCGGGAGCCGCCGCCCTGCATCTGGTTCATCAGGAAGAGGAAGACGACCACGATGAGGACGAAGGGGAGGAGCGAGAGCAGGATCGAGACGAAGGGCGACTGCTTCGTCGGGGAGACGGTGTAGCCCTTCTCGATCTGCCCGGCCTCGAACTTCTCCTGGAGCTTGTCCGCGAGGTCCGCGCCCTGTGTGCCGATGTAGCTGGCCTGGAGCTTGTCGGACTTGTTGATCTTCTGACCGTCGATGAGGTCGATCTTGATGAGCTGCTCATCACCGGTGGTGAGCTTTGCCTGCTTGACCTGGTTCTTGTCGATCGCCTGGACGACCTGGCCGGTGTCCACCGTCTTGTAGCCCTCGGACGAGCCGACGACCTGCATCAGCACGACCACGGCGAGGACGGCCAGCACGATCCACATGACCGGCCCACGGAAGTATCGCTTCACGTCCATCCATACGGAGCGAGAACGCTCCGTCCCTCCTGCCCGTAGGAAAATGCTGCTGTGAGAGCTGCTGTGTGAAAAAGCTGTTCTTCGGACGGTACCTCAGCATCGTCGCCCGCGACCGCCTTCCCATGGTTCAACGGAGGGAAGGCGGTGCGGGTTCCCCGTACGACGGGTTTGTCAGCCGCCGTAGACGTGCGGGGCGAGCGTGCCGACGAACGGAAGGTTCCGGTACTTCTCGGCGTAGTCGAGGCCGTAGCCGACGACGAACTCGTTGGGGATGTCGAAGCCGATCCACTTGACGTCGATGGCGACCTTGGCGGCCTCCGGCTTGCGCAGGAGGGTGCAGACCTCGAGGGAGGCGGGCTCGCGGGAGCCGAGGTTCGACAGCAGCCAGGACAGGGTCAGGCCGGAGTCGATGATGTCCTCGACGATCAGGACGTGCTTGCCCTTGATGTCGGTGTCGAGGTCCTTGAGGATGCGGACGACGCCCGAGGACTGGGTGCCGGCGCCGTAGGAGGAGACGGCCATCCAGTCCATGGTGACGGGGGTGGAAAGGGCGCGAGCCAGATCCGCCATCACCATCACCGCGCCCTTGAGGACGCCGACGAGGAGCAGGTCCTTGCCCGCGTATTCCGCGTCGATCTTCGCGGCCAGCTCTGCCAGCTTGGCGTCGATCTCTTCCTTGGTGATGAGCACCGACTGGAGGTCGGTGCCCATGTCCTTCTCGTTCACCCGGGTCACTTTCGTTGCAGCGTGCGTCAGCCTTGCCGGATGACCAGTCTGCCACCCTGGCGGCGGGCTTCGACGCGGCCGGGCAGGTTGATGGCTCCCTGACCGCGCCAGCCGGTGATGAGTCGGTCGAGTTCTTCGATGTGGCGGGCGAAGAGGGAGCCGGCGGGGGCGCCTTCGGCGATGACGGCGCGGCGCAGGACGCGGCGGCGTACGGCGGGGGGCAGTCCGTGGAGCTTGGCGCATTCGAGGGCGCCCGCCTCGTCGCGTACGGCGGTCTCGGCGTCGGCGGCCCAGGTGTCGAGGGCGTCTGCGTCGTCTCGGGAGAGCTGGGCCGTTCGGGCGAGGGCTTCGACGACGCCCTTGCCGAGGGCCTTCTCGAGGGCGGGGAGGCCCTCGTGGCGGAGGCGGGAGCGGGTGTAGGCGGGGTCGCGGTTGTGCGGGTCGTCCCAGACGGCGAGTTCCTGTGCGATGCAGGCCTTGCGGACGGTCTGGCGGTCGAGCTGCAGGAAGGGGCGCCGGTAGCGGCGGGAGGTGCCGGAGACGGCGGCCATGCCGGAGAGGGAGCGGATGCCGGAGCCGCGGGCGAGGCCGAGGAGGACGGTCTCGGCCTGGTCGTCGCGGGTGTGGCCGAGGAGGATCGCGGTGGCGCCGTGGCGCTCGGCGGCGGCGTCCAGGGCGGCGTACCGCGCGTCGCGGGCGGCGGCCTCGGGGCCTCCTTCGCGGCCGACGGTGACCGTGACGGACTCGACGGGGGTGAGGCCGAGGGCGGTCATGCGTCCGGCGACCTCGGTGGCGCGGGTGTCGGAGCCGTCCTGGAGGCCGTGGTCGACGGTGATGCCGCCGGCGCGTACGGGGAGTTTGCGGGCCTCGAAGGCGAGGGCGGAGGCGAGTGCCATGGAGTCGGCGCCTCCGGAGCAGGCGACGAGCACGAGGGGGGTGTGCTCGGCGTCCGGGGTGGTGGCGTGTTCGGTGAGGACGTCGTGGAGTACGCGGCGGACCGCCAGGCGTATCGCCGCGACCGCAGGATGGGGACCCATGTCCGGTGCCCTTCGTGATGGGGTGGGGTGCCTCGGTCGGAGTCTTAACGGTCGGAAAGGGGGTTTCGGTCACTCAGAGTGCGTCGATGGTGACAGAAACCCGGCCGTTACCCGAGCATTGCACGCCTCACCCCATGGTCAGGGTCCCTCGGATGGGTGATTGGTGGGGTGTTCCGACGTGTTCCCGTGCCGTGTGCCGCACCCGTCTCAGGAGTCTGCCTTACGGTGCACCCTCGCGATCCAGTCGGCGGGTGCCGCGATCTCGCTCTTGGTGGGGAGCGTGTTGGGCGAGGTCCACACGCGGTTGAAGCCGTCCATGCCGACCTGGTCGACGACGGCGCGGACGAAGCGTTCGCCGTCGCGGTACTGGCGGAGCTTGGCGTCGAGGCCGAGGAGCTTGCGCAGGGCGAGGTCGAGGCGGGAGGCGCCGCGGGCGCGGCGGGCCTGGAACTTCTCGCGGATCTCGGCGACGGACGGGACGATCTCGGGTCCGACGCCGTCCATGACGTAGTCGGCGTGGCCTTCGAGGAGCGACATGACGGCAGTGAGGCGGCCGAGGATCTCGCGCTGTTCGGGGCTCTGGACGAGTTCGACGAGGGAGGGGGCGGGTTCGCCCTCCTCGCCTTCGGGGCGGCCGCCGACGAGGGTCTGGACGGCTTCGCGCAGGCGCTCGACGACGGTGCCGGGGTCGACGTCGGTGGCGGCGAGAAACGACTGGATCTCGCCCTGGAGGTGGTCACGGAGCCAGGGGACGGCGGTGAACTGGGTGCGGTGGGTCTCCTCGTGGAGGCAGACCCAGAGGCGGAAGTCGTGCGGGGAGACGTCGAGCTCGCGTTCGACGTGGACGATGTTGGGGGCGACGAGGAGGAGGCGTCCGCCGCCGTTCGTCCCGGCGGGGAGTTCGCGGGTGGCCGGGGCGAAGGTCTCGTACTGGCCGAGGATGCGGGAGGCGAGGAAGGACAGCAGCATCCCGAGTTCGACGCCGGTGACCTTGCCGCCGACGGCGCCGAGGACGGCGCTGCCGGGGGTGGCCGCGCGGCGTTCCCGCATCTTGCCGAGGAGCGGGGTGAGGAGTTCGCGGAAGCCGGCGACGTTGGCCCTGATCCAGCCGGCCCGGTCGACGACGAGGACGGGGGTGTCGGCGATGGTCAGGGGGTCGGTGCCGTCGGGGAACATCCGGGTGTAGGCGCGGACGTGTTCCTCCGAGGCTTTGGCGTGCCTGCGGAGTTCGGCGACGACCTCGCGGGCCTCGTCGCGGCTGACTTCGGGTCCGGGCCGCACGAGGCGGGTCGCGGTCGCGACCGCGAGATTCCAGTCGACCATCCCGGATGTGCCTGCGCCACCGATGCTCGTCATGCGTCAACCGTACGGGCTCGGCGCCGGTTCGGTCAGGCTTCGGGGCGGGTCAGCCGGTTCCGGCCAGTGCGGCGGAGAGCCGGTCGAGGGCGGGTTGTGCCTCGTACGGCGAGGAGGTGCGGCCGGCGAGGAACGCGAAGGCGAGGAGGCGTCCGTCGGGGGCGACGACGGTTCCTGCGAGCGTGTTGACGCCTGTGAGGGTGCCGGTCTTGGCGCGGACGAGTCCGGCGCCGGCGGTGGCGGGGGCGGTGTCGTAGCGGTCGGTGAGGGTGCCGGTGAAGCCGCTGACGGGCAGTCCGGTGAGGAGGGGGCGCAGGGCGGGGCGTGCGGGGTCGGCCGCCCGGGTGAGGAGCCCGGTGAGGAGGGAGGCGGAGACGCGGTCGCGGCGGTCGAGTCCGCTGCCGTCGGCGAAGCGGGCGCCGGCGAGGGGGAGGGCGAGCCGGGCGAGTTCGTCACGTACGGCCCGCTCGGCGCCCTGGAAGCTGGCGGGGAGCTTGCGGGCGAGGGCGGTCTGCCGGGCGAGGGCTTCGGCGAGGTCGTTGTCGCTGTGGGTGAGGGTGTGCTCGACGAGGTCGGCGAGGGGGGCGGAGTAGGTGCGGGCGAGGGGGGCGGCCTTGGGGGTGGGGCCGGGGGCGGGGTCGGCGGTGACCGTGACGCCGGCCCGGGTGAGGAGATCCGCGAAGGCGCGGGCGGTGTCGCCGGCGGGGTCGGCGCTGCGGGGGGCCGGTCCGCTGCGGCTGTCGTCGAGGCGTGCCTCGCGGGTCATGAGGGCGACGACGGGGGCGAGGTTCTCGTTGGGGCCGATGGGGTGGACGGCGGGGCCCCGGTAGAGGCCGGTGTCGTAGGCGAGGCGTACGGAGGTGTGGCCGCCGGCCTTGAGGGCGCGGGCGGTGTCGGCGGCGAGGGTCTTCAGGCGGGCGGGGTCGAGCGTGGGGTCGCCGCCGCCGGTGAGGGTGACGCTCGTGCCGTCGGGGGCGGCGGTGACGGTGGTGGGGATGCGGTGCTCGGGGCCGAGGGCGGAGAGCGCGGCCGCGGTGGTGGCGATCTTGACGGTGGAGGCGGGCGTCATGGGGGTGCCTGCGCCTTCGCCGTAGAGCTGCTTGCCGGTGGCGGTGTCGACGACGGCGGCGGTACGGAGCGGGCCGAGGCCGGGGTCGGCGAGGAGCGGGACGAGGACGGCGGCGAGGTCGGCGGGTCGTGCGGCGGGGGCGGGGGCGTGCAGGGCGGTGAGGACGCCGGGGGCGCTGGGGGCGGGGGCGGGGTGGCGGGGCGCGGCGGGCGCCGGGGGCGGGGCGTGACGTGTGCCACCCGACGCGGGGGCGGCGGCGCGGGCCCGCTCGGCCGTACGCTGGCCCCCGTCCCATGGTCCGGCCGCGGTCACCGCCGCGGCCGCCAGGACGAGACCGAGGGCGGCGGAGCCCGCCGTGAGCTGCCACGTCCTCGGCTCCGGCATTGCTGACCAGCCCCTTTCGCGATCACACACGTGCGTGAGGGACACTTAATCACCGCGCGTCGTCGCGAGCATTCACTTGTGTTGATTCAGGAGGAGCCACCCGTGGAGTTCGACGTTCTCATCGAGATCCCTAAGGGATCGCGGAACAAGTACGAGGTCGACCACGAGACCGGTCGCATCCGCCTGGACCGTCGCCTCTTCACCTCGACGGCCTACCCGACCGACTACGGCTACGTCGAGAACACCCTCGGCGAGGACGGTGACCCGCTGGACGCGCTCGTGATTCTCGACGAGCCGACGTTCCCGGGCTGCCTGATCAAGTGCCGCGCCATCGGCATGTTCCGGATGACGGACGAGGCCGGCGGCGACGACAAGCTGCTGTGCGTCCCGGCGACGGACCCGCGCATGGAGCACCTGCGGGACATCCACCACGTGTCGGAGTTCGACCGTCTGGAGATCCAGCACTTCTTCGAGGTCTACAAGGACCTGGAGCCGGGCAAGTCGGTCGAGGGCGCCGACTGGGTCGGCCGCGCCGAGGCCGAGGCCGAGATCGAGAAGTCGTACGCGCGCGCCAAGGAGCAGGGCGGCCACTGAGCCGTCCCCGGCCCCTCTGATCGTGCGTGCGGGCGTGATGCGCGTGAAGACGTGATGCGCGGGAACGCGTGATCATGCGAGGGCGTGATCGTGTGAAGGCGGTGCACCTGTCGGGTGCACCGCCTTTCGCGTATCCGCCGCACCTTCATACTGGAATCCAGGATTCCCCGGGGATGAGGCGGAGAGCGTGGTGGCGGAGCCGGAGGACGGTGCTCCTGAGGACCGGAAGCCGCAGTCGGACGAGGCGCGGAGCGCGTTCGTGCCGCCGGCCGGGGTGGAGCAGCCGGCGCCGCCGGAGGAGGAGCACCCGACCTCCGAGTTCGCCCTTCCGCCCGGTCTGACGCCGGAGCCGCCGCCGGAGCCGGAGGGTTCGGCGTTCGCCCCGCCGGCCACGTACTCGGCGAAGGACTCGCCGGCCGCGTTCACCCCGGCGTACGGGGTGCCGCTGGTGCGGCTCTCGAAGGACGCGCCGTGGCAGGACCGGATGCGGACGATGCTGCGGCTGCCGGTGGGTGAGCGGCCGGTGCCCGAGGCGGTCCGCAAGGAGGACGAGTCCGGTCCCTCGGTGCCGCGTGTGCTGGACCTGACCCTGCGTATCGGCGAGCTGCTGCTCGCGGGTGGGGAGGGCGCGGAGGACGTCGAGGCGGCGATGTTCGCGATCTGCCGCTCGTACGGTCTGGACCGGGTGGAGCCGACGGTGACGTTCACGCTGTTGGCCGTCACCTACCAGCCTTCGCTGGTGGACGACCCGATCACGGCGAACCGGACGGTACGCCGCCGGGGCACCGACTACACGCGGCTGGCGGCCGTGTACCAGCTGCTCGCGGACATCAACGCGCAGGCGCACGAGGTGACGCCCGAGGAGGCGTACCGGCGGCTCGCGGAGATACGGCGGAACCGGCACCCGTACCCGGGCTGGGTCCTGACGGCGGCGGCGGGCGTCCTGGCCGGTGCGGCCTCGGTGCTGCTCGGCGGCGGTCCGACGGTCTTCTTCGTGGCGGCGCTCGGCGCGGTCCTCGGTGACCGGCTGGCGTGGCTGTTCGCGGGCCGCGGGATGCCGGAGTTCTACCAGTTCCTGGTGGCGGCGATGCCGCCGGCGGCGATGGGCGTGCTCCTGACCGTGCTGCACGCGGACCTGCGTCCTTCGGCGGTGATCACCGGTGGGCTGTTCGCGCTGATCCCGGGGCGGGCGCTCGTCGCGGCCGTGCAGGACGGTCTGACCGGTTTCTACATCACGGCCTCGGCCCGGCTCCTGGAGGTCGCGTACTTCTTCGTCGCGATCGTGGTGGGTGTGCTGTCGGTGCTGTACATCGCCGTGCAGTTCGACGCCGAGCTGAATCCCGAGGGGGTGCTGCGGGCGGTGGAGCGGCCGGTGACGCAGATCCTGGCGTCGATGGTGCTGTGCGCGACCTTCGCGGTCCTGTTGCAGCAGTCGCGGGCGACCGTGCTGTTCGCGACGCTGAACGGCGGGGTGGCGTGGGTGGTCTACGCCTCGATCGCGGTGACCGCCGAGGGTTCGGCGGTGATGGCGACGGCGGTGGCGGCCGGCCTGGTCGGACTCTTCGGGCAGCTGATCGCCCGCTACGAGCACACCTCGTCGCTGCCGTACGTGACGGCGGCGATCGGGCCGCTGCTGCCCGGTTCGGCCACGTACTTCGGGGTGCTCGCGATCGCCCAGAACAACCTGGACCAGGGCTTCGCGTCGCTCGCGAAGGCGTCGGCGCTGGCTCTGGCGATCGCGATCGGGGTGAACCTGGGGGGCGAGCTGGCCCGGCTCTTCATGCAGGCCCCGGGCGCGGCGGCGGCGCGGCGCGCGGCGAAGCGCACCCGGGGTTTCTAGCCGGCTCCGCTACCGCTTGGCGTGGCGGCCTCGGGAGGTCCCCGGGTTCGGGGCGCCGGGGGCGTCGTGGTCGTCGGCGGGCGGGTTCTTCTTCGACTGGGAGCGGGCGCGCAGGAGCTCGATCGCGACCGGGACCACGGAGATCAGGACGATTCCGACGAGGATCAGCTCGATGTGCTTGTGGACGAACTCGACCTTGCCGAGGGAGGCGCCGAGCAGGGTCACGCCCGCGCCCCACAGCACGCCGCCGATGACGTTGAACGTGATGAACGAGCGGTAGTTCATCCTGCTGACGCCGGCGATGATCGGCGTGAACGTGCGGACGATGGGGACGAAGCGGGCGAGGATCAGCGACTTCGGGCCGTGCTTCTCGAAGAACTCGTGCGCCTTCTCGACGTTCTCCTGCTTGAAGAGCTTGGAGTCGGGGCGCTTGAAGAGCGCGGGGCCGACCTTGCGGCCGAAGAGGTAGCCCACCTGGTCGCCGATGACGGCGGCGGCCACCACCAGGGCGCAGACCACCCACAGCGGCGTGTCCAGCTTGCCGGTGGTGACCAGCAGGCCGGTGGTGAAGAGCAGCGAGTCGCCGGGCAGGAAGAACCCGATGAGGAGGCCGGACTCGGCGAAGACGATGGCCAGGACACCGATCAGACCAAAGGTTCCGATCAGGTAGTCCGGGTCCAGCCAGCTCGGTCCGAGGGCAAGCGTGTTCACGGGTTCCGGGCTCCTGCGGTCGGTGGGGGCTTGGGGGACGGCTGGCCCCAAGCTATCAACGCGGGCCGCAGGCGCCCGGTTCCACCCGGCTCCCACGGGATGCGGACCCGGCCCCCGGACCCGAAGGTGGGGGGACAGGAGGTGCATGCCGATGGGCATCGAGGAGTACGGAGGCGGCCAGGGGCCGCAGTCCGACGTGCTGGTCGTGACCACGAACGACGTGCCGGGCTTCGAGGTCCGGCAGGTGATCGGTGAGGTCTTCGGGCTCACCGTCCGCTCCCGCCATCTGGGCAGCCAGATCGGTGCGGGGCTGAAGTCGATGATCGGCGGGGAGCTGAAGGGCCTGACGAAGACCCTGGTGGAGACCCGGAACCAGGCGATGGAACGCCTGGTGGAGCAGGCGAAGGCACGCGGCGCGAACGCCGTGCTCATGTTCCGCTTCGACGTGACGGAAGCGGCGGACGTGGGCACGGAGGTGTGCGCGTACGGCACGGCGGTGGTGATCGGGCCGCGCGCCTGAGGGCGGTGACCGGGCCGCGCGCCTGATCCGGGTCAGGCCGCCCGGCGTGCGGCGTTCGCCCGGACGGCCTCCCGCAGGTGCTCCGGGAGGCCCGGGTGGATCGCCTCGTAGAACGCGTGGAAGTTCTCGTCGGTGACGTACATCTCGGCGAGCTCCATGTGGGTCCTCGGGTGGCAGTCGAAGAACCAGGTGGTGAGGTGGCGGCGGTGGGCCTCGGCGAGGTCCATCGCCTCCTCGGACCGCGGTTCCCGGCCCTCGCGCATCAGGGTGGCGTACGCGGCGCCCCAGGCGTCCACCTCGTCCTTCATCCGCTGCCAGTCCTCCTTGCCGTACGCGGCGGCGCGGGCCTGGGCCCGCTCGTGGGAGTCCGTGCCGCCCCAGCGGCGGGCGGTCTCCGCCGCGAACCGCTCGGGGTCCTTGTCCCCGAAGACCTCGAACTTCTCCTCGGGCGTGAGGTTGATGCCCATCTTCTTCGCCTCCATGGCGTGCTCGACGGCCGCCGCCATCCTCTGGAGCTCGCCGATCCGCGCGGTCAGCAGCGCGTGCCGGCGCCGCAGGTGCTCCCGCGGATCGGCGAGCGGGTGGTCGAGGAGGACGGCGACCTCTTCGAGGGGGAAGCCGAGCTCCCGGTAGAACAGGATCTGCTGGAGCCGGTCGAGGTCCGCGTCGTCGTAGCGGCGGTGGCCCGCCGTGCTGCGGCCGCCCGGCGAGAGCAGCCCGATCGCGTCGTAGTGGTGCAGGGTGCGCACCGTGACCCCGGCGAAGCCGGCCACCTGTCCCACGGAGTAGCCCATCGGCCGTCCGCCCTTTCTCAGTCGGTACGCCGTTCAGCCTGGGTCCTGACGCGACGTGAGGTGCAAGTGCCGATCCGGACCTTGTGTTCCCTTTGCGCACTTATGGTGGGGCGGTGGCCACCGATCGAGTCCCCTCTCCCGTGGAGACGCCCGCCCGGATCCTGCTCCCCCAGATCCTGCCCGCCCTCCTCGTCGGGGTGGGGGCGAGCCTGCTGTTCCTCGGGATCAGCGCCCTCGCGGAGGAGTTCCAGCACGTTCTCTGGAACAACCTGCCGGACGCCCTCGGCATCGGGCCCTACTCCTCCCTCTGGATCATCCTCATGCTCACGGCGACGGGCGTCGCCGTGGGCCTCGTCGTGTGGAAGGTGCCCGGACACGCCGGACCCGACCCGGCCTCCGAGGGACTCGGCGGGACACCGCTCGCCCCCGGCGTGGTGCCGGGGCTGCTGCTCGCGAGCACCCTCTCCCTGGCCGGTGGCGTCAGCCTCGGCCCCGAGAACCCGATCATCGCCGCCAACATCGCCCTCGCCTACTGGCTCGGCCGCAAGGCGGCTCCCGCCGTGCCGGGCGCGGCCTGGGTCTCGCTCGCCTCGGCCGCCACCATCGGCGCCCTCTTCGGCACCCCCGTGGCGGCCGCCCTCGTCATCTCCGAGGCCCTGGCCGGCCGGCCGGGCCGCGGCTCCCTGTGGGACCGGCTCTTCGCCCCCCTCCTCGCCGCCGGAGCGGGCGCGATGACCACCCAGCTGCTCGCCGAACCCAGCTTCGACGTGGGGCTCCCACCGCTGACCGACCCCGGCTTCGGCGACCTCCTCGCCGCCCTCCTGATCGCCTCCGCCGCGGCCCTCTTCGGCCTCGCCGCCTGCTCCCTGTTCCCCTACGTCCACGCCGCTTTCCGGCGCCTGCGGCACCCCATGCTGGTGCTGCCCCTCGGCGGTCTCGCCCTCGGTCTCCTGGGCGCCCTCGGCGGACGCCTGACCCTCTTCAAGGGCCTGGAGGAGGTCAAGGAGCTCACCTCCTCGATCGGCGGCTGGTCCTCCGGCGAACTCGCGAAGCTGGCCGTCGTCAAACTCCTCGCCCTCGTCGTCGCCGCCTCCTGCGGCTTCCGGGGCGGCCGGATCTTCCCGGCCGTCTTCATCGGCGCCGCCTTCGGACTGCTGGCCCAGGCCCTCGTGCCCGAGGTCCACCCGGCCGTCGCCGTCTCCTCCGCCGTCCTCGGCGTCCTGCTCGCCACCACCCGGCAGGGCTGGATCAGCCTCTTCACCGGCGCCGTCCTCGCCTCCTCCCCCGCGATGCTCTCCCTCCTCTGCCTGGCCTCGCTCCCCGCCTGGCTGATCGTCACCGGCCGCCCGCAGCTCCAACTCGACCACCAGGGCACGTCCCTGCGCTGACCCCGCCACCGGGCGGCCGGCCCCTACTTCCCGAGCCGCCCGAACCTCCTCACCGCCATCGGGAAGAACAGCACCAGCAGCACCAGCGGCCACACCACCGCCGCCGTGACGTGCCCCGGCTCGCCACCCGGGTTGCCGAAGAGGTCGCGCACCGCCGTCGCGGTCGCCGACATCGGGTTCCACTCCACGACCGTCCCGAGCCAGCCCGGCATCGAGTCCGGCGAGGCGAAGGCGTTGGAGAGGAAGCCGACCGGCCAGACCAGGATCTGCACGGCCTGCACCAGCTCCGCCCGTCCCGCGACCAGGGCGAGGAAGATCCCGATCCACAGCATCGCGAAGCGCAGCAGGAGCAGCAGCCCCAGCGCCCCGAGGGCGGCCCCGGGTCCGCCGTCCGGCCGCCAGCCGATCGCGTACCCCACGCCGACCATCACGCCGAGACCCACCGCCGACTGGAGCATGTCGGCGGCCGCCCGCCCGACGAGCACCGCCCCGTCGGTCATCGGCATGGACCGGAACCGGTCGATCACCCCCTTGTCCAGGTCCCGCGTCACCGCCGTCATCGTGCCTTCGAGGCCGAAGACCATGGTCAGGGTGAGCATCCCGGGCACCAGGTAGTCGACGTAGTCGCCGTCGACGGACCGCCCGCCACCGACCAGGTATCCGAACATCAGGAGCATCATCACCGGGAAGACCAGCCCGACGAGAACCTGCACCGGCTGCCGCGCCCAGTGGGCGAGTTCCCGCCGCGTCATGGTCCAGCAGTCGCTCATCGCGTACACCGCGCTCATGCCGCCACCTCCTTCTCCCGGGCCGTCAGGTGCAGGAACACCTCGTCCAGCGTCGGCCGCCGCAGGGCGATGTCCTCCGCCTCGATCCCGGCCGCCCCGAGCGCCCGGACGGTCTCGGCAAGCGCGGCCATCCGGTCCGCGACCGGCGCGCTGAGCCGCCGCCGGTCGGCGTCCACGCCCACCTCCGCCCGCTCCACGGGCAGCAGCCGGGCCGCCTCGTCGAGCCGTGCCGCGTCCCGGACGACCACGTCGATGCGATCGGCGCCCACCCGCGCCTTGAGCGCGTCGGGCGTGCCGTCCGCGACGACCCTCCCCCGGTCCACGACCGAGATCCGGTCGGCGAGCTGATCGGCCTCCTCCAGGTACTGCGTGGTGAGCAGGACGGTCGTGCCCCCGCCGACCAGGGAACGCACCGCGTCCCAGACCTCCACGCGCCCGCGTGGGTCGAGCCCGGTCGTCGGCTCGTCGAGGAAGAGCACCTCCGGCTCCGTGATCAGCGAGGCGGCCAGATCGAGCCGCCGCCGCATGCCGCCGCTGTACTGCCGGACGGGCTTGCGGCCGGTGTCCGCGAGGCCGAAGCGGTCCAGGAGTTCGTCGGCCCGCTGGCCGGCCCGCCGGGCGCCCAGGTGGTGGAGCCTGCCGAACATCTCCAGGTTCTGCCGGCCGCCCAGCTCCTCGTCGAGGGCGGCGTGCTGCCCGAGCAGCCCGATCCGGCGCCGTACCTCCCGGGCCCCGGTCCGTACGTCGTGGCCCGCGACGCGCACCAGACCCTCGTCGTGCCGCAGCAGCGTGGCCAGGATGCGTACGGTCGTGGTCTTGCCCGCGCCGTTGGGGCCGAGCAGGCCGTGGACGGTGCCCCGCCCGACGGCGAGGTCGAGCCCGTCCAGGGCGTCCTTCCCCCCGTACCGCTTCCGCGCGCCCTCCACGAGAACCGCTTCCGATGCCATCCGTCTCCTCTCCTACCGACACCGGGATCCCGATCCCCGAGATCCTCTAGTCAAATTTGACCAATGGTCGACGACGAAGGAGGGTATGCCCGTCCTGGGCATTAATCAAACTTGATTAATGCGAACCTCGGGCGGCGTCACGTCGCGTACGGGTTCTCCTCACCCTCCGCCAGCACGCCCACGAAGGGGGCGCCCTCGCCGGCGAAGACGTACGCACCGCCCTCGATCCGCTCGATGAGGCCGAGCGTCCACTCCTTGCCGGCGTCCGCAGAGTGGACCCACATGTGCATGATCTCGCCGATGTGCCCGAGATGTTCCGGGCCGCCCTCGGGCGTGTAGTACTCCGTGACAGCCGCCCGCCACTCGTCGAGGGCCCGCACCCGCCGGCGCAGCAGCTCCGCGGCCTCCTCGCGGGGCAGGTCCACCATGAAGCCGATGGCCGCCGACAGGACGTCCATCTTCTGGTCGTACGTGGTCAGCGCCTCGCGCAGCAGCGCGAAGTACTCCTCCGTTCCGCGCTCCGTCAGCTCGTACTCGACGCGCGGCGGCCCTCCCACCGCGCTCGGGGCGACCTCGTGCGCGTGCAGCAGTCCCTGCTTCGCCATCTGTTTCAGGGCGTGGTAGATCGAGCCGGGCTTGGCGTGGGACCAGTCGTGGGCGCCCCAGTACTCCAGGTCGTTGCGCACCTGGTAGCCATGGGCGCGGCCGTGCTGCTTGACGGCACCCAGGACGAGAAGTCGGATCGCTGACATGCCTCGATGTTAGTCAACCTTGACTAAGAGCGTCCGCCGGTAGACGAGGCAGCCGGGCGGGCAGAAGGCGCGGGGGCTGAGCGGGCTCTTCGCGGGTCAGTGCCAGTAGGAGGGCGAAGACGATCCGGAGCCGTTCCAGGAGATGATCAGGAGAAAGGCGATGATCGCCAACGGGATGACGATGAGCAGGGCGCACCCGATGGCACCGGGCAGGTTCTCCCTGCGGAGGCGCCGATCGAGCAGCTTGGCCTCGGGGGTGTCGTTGCGCCAGTGCGGCTGGAGCTCCGCGGTGCCGTCGGCGATCGCCCTGGCCACCCGGGCGACATCCTCGGGGTGGTACCCGCGCCACACGCTCTCACCCCAAGTGGAGTGCGACACACGGGTGTTCTTCCGGACCCCGTTGGCATTCGCGGTGGCGTCCAGGCAGGTCGCCCGGATGGTCGGCCAGGCGCGGGCCAGCTGTCTCTCGGACAACCAGGCAACGTGCTCCGGTTCGGCTGCTGCCACGGGCGCACCTACTCTCGGCTCACAAGCAGTCTCTCCCCGCTCCGGCCTGATGGGCAACACCCTCTCCTCGTCCCCGGCTTGGCTCCTCGTGCCGCCGATATCGACTGGACGTCCAAGGGCGGCCGCCCGTCCCGTACGGGCGGCGAGGCGAGAAACCGGTCTCGGATCGGGTCGAGAACGCGCGAGGGAACGGCCGGCACGGATCCCCGGTGATCACGAAACGCGGACAACTCCGTGATCGGGCGGACCGTGCCTGCCCCGCTACCGTCACCCACCTCATCCCCTACGGGCGGACGCCCTCAGCGGGGCTGTTCTCCTCCGCGATCAGGTCGAACGAACCCTTGCCGTCCAGCGACTCACGGATGATGTCCGCGTGGCCGGCGTGCCGCGCCATCTCCTCGACCAGGTGCAGCAGCATCCAGCGCATCGACACGCGCCCGTTCTCGGGGAACCAGGGCGCGGGCGGCAGCGGGAAGGTGTCCTCGAGGCTCGGCACGGAGCGGGCGAACTCCTCGGTCTCCTTCGCCACGCCCGCCCAGAAGTCGAGCACTTCCGGGATCGTCTCGCCCTCCACGAGCCGGAAGCCGTCGGCCCACGCCTCCTGGGAGCGAAGCCGCTCGTTCGGCCGCTGCTGTGCCATCCGCAGCCAGTTGAACTCCATCTCGGCGACGTGCTTGACCAGGCCGGAGAGGCTGAGCTCGCTGACACTGGGACGACTCGCCGCCTGCTCCTCGGTGAGTCCGAGGAGCGCGCGGCGGAGGGCGGCGCGCTGGGTCTCGACGAAGTCGAGGAGCGTGCCGCGCTCGTCGTTGTGGGCCTCTGTGGGAGCAAGGGCAACCATGATGTCCGCCTTCCATATCTGAGCCTTCTCGACACCGACCACGCTACGGAGGCTTGCGGACAGGGACTGTCCTAAACAGGAAACGGCTGCCCCTCAAGCGTGGTCAGAACGGGAAGCGGCTGCGGCCGTGCTGGATCGAGATCCACTTCTGGGTGGTGAAGGACTCCACCATCGCCTCGCCGTTGAGCCGCCCCACGCCCGAGTGCTTCTCACCGCCGAAGGGCACGATCGGCTCGTCGTGCACGGTGCCGTCGTTGATGTGGATCATGCCGGTGTGGATGCGCTTGGCGACCCGTACGCCCCGCTCGACGTCCCCGGTGTGGACGGCGCCGCTGAGCCCGTACGGGGTGTCGTTGGCGATCCGTACGGCCTGCTCCTCGCCGTCGAAGGGCACGATCAGCGCGACCGGGCCGAAGATCTCCTGGCTCAGGACCGGGGAGTCGGCGGCGAGGCCGGTGAGGACGGACGGCGAGACGAGGTTGCCGTCGACCGTGCCGTGCAGCAGCGCCGTCGCGCCGGCCGCCACGGTCTGGTCGACGAGCGAGGAGACGGACTCCGCCTGCTGGGAGTTGATGAGGGGGCCGATGTGGGTGGCGGGGTCGGCCGGGTCGCCGACGCGCAGGGTCTTCACCTTCGCCACGAACTTCTCGGTGAACTCCTCCTCCAGGGTGCGGTCCACCAGGATGCGGTTGGCGGCCATGCAGACCTGCCCCTGGTGCACGAAGCGGCTGAAGACGGCCGCGTCCACCGCGTAGTCGACGTCGGCGTCGTCGAGGACGATCAGGGCGCTGTTGCCGCCGAGTTCGAGCACGGCCTGCTTGAAGTTCTGCGCGCAGACCGTGGCGACGTGACGGCCGACCTTGTCGGAGCCGGTGAAGGAGATGACCTTCGGAACCGGGTGGGTCAGGAGCGCGTCGCCGATCTCCGCGATGTCGGTGACGACGACGTTCAGCAGGCCCGCCGGCAGACCCGCCTCCTCCAGGACCTTCGCGACCAGCGTGCCGCCGCAGACGGGCGTGTTCTGGTGCGGCTTGAGGACGACGGCGTTGCCGAGCGCGAGCGCGGGGGCGACCGACTTGATCGAGAGGAGGAAGGGGAAGTTGAAGGGGGAGATGACACCGACGACGCCGACCGGGACGCGGTAGACGCGGTTCTCCTTGCCGTCGACCGGGGAGGGCAGGATGCGCCCCTCGGGCCGCAGCGCCAGCTGGATCGCCTCGCGCAGGAACTCCTTGGCGAGGTGCAGCTCGAAGGCCGCCTTGAGACGGGTGCCGCCGAGCTCGGCGACGATCGTCTCGGCGATCTCCTCCTCGCGGTCCTCGACGATCCGCAGCGCGCGCTCGAAGACCAGCCGGCGCGTGTACGGGTTGGTCTCGGCCCACGCGGTCTGCGCGCGCTCGGCGGCCCGGTAGGCGCGGTCGACCTCGCCGGCGGTGGCGACGGTGATCGAGGCCAGCTTCTCCCCGGTGTACGGGTTGAAGTCGATGATGTCCCACGAACCGCTGCCGGGCTTCCACTCGCCGTCGATGTACTGGTGGGCCAGGTCGGTGAAGTGCGACATGGTGGAGACCCCTCTACCCGCTACCTGCAGTGCGACTGATGTGGCGTCATCGTACTGACGTATCAGGAGAGTTGGAGGAGTCCCCGGAGAAGGTCCCGGCTTTCGGCCGGATCCGGACCGTCCTGCTGGAGCTTCGCCATCACCCGCTCGTACTGGGCGACCTCCTCGCGCTTGTCGAGGTAGAGGGCGCTGGTGAGCTGCTCGAGGTAGACGATGTCGGAGAGGTCGGACTCGGGGAAGCTCAGCATCGTGAACGCGCCGCTCTCGCCGGCGTGACCGCCGAAGCTGAAGGGCATGACCTGCAGGGTGACGCCCGGATGTTCGGAGATCTCGATGAGATGCTTCAGCTGCCCCCGCATGACCGACCGGTCGCCGTAGGGGCGGCGCAGCGCGGCCTCGTCGAGGACGGCATGGAACTGCGGGGCGCGCTCGGAGACGAGTACCTTCTGGCGCTCCA
Organism: Streptomyces sp. NPDC034084; assembly: GCF_055575535.1. Lineage (NCBI taxonomy): Bacteria > Bacillati > Actinomycetota > Actinomycetes > Kitasatosporales > Streptomycetaceae > Streptomyces > Streptomyces sp. NPDC034084. Next base: position 586,739 of record NZ_JBVISK010000005.1, on the reverse strand, counting down.
GGCGGAGGGCGACCCGGCGGTCGATCTCGGCGCGCGGGGCGTCCGGCATGCCCCGGGTGACGACGGCCTGGGCGTAGGCCTCGGTCTGCAACAGGCCGTGGACGAACTGGACTTCGTAGACGCGGATGTGGGAGGCGGCGCCTTCCAGGCCGATGTACGTCTGGAACCAGCCGGGCAGGACGTCGCCGAAGCTGTGCCACCACCCGGCGACGTTGGCCTCGCGGGCGAGTCCGAGGAGCGCGCCGCGCTCGGCCTCGTCCCCGACCCCGTAGAGGGTGAGCAGATCCTCGACGTCCCTGGCCTTGAAGCTCACCCGTCCCAACTCCATGCGGCTGATCTTGGATTCGGACGCGCGGATGGAATATCCGGCCGCCTCGCGGGTGATCCCGCGCGACTCGCGCAACCGCCTCAGCTGGGAGCCCAGCAGGATGCGCCGCACCACACTCCCGCTCGCTCCGCTCGATTCGCCTGCGGTCACGGCTCTTCGCCTCCCCTTTACGGTGTCGAGCCCCCGTCGAGCCCCGGATTCTGCCATCAAACGCTTCAGCGCGTACACATTCGATTACGCAAAGGCGGCGACTTCCAGGCACCTGCCCAGCCGCTGCGGGCACGGGCGGGGGTACAACGCGGGCACAGGGGGGGCACGGTGGGGGCACAGAGCGGACACAGCGGGTGCGGAACCGGGGAAGTTCCCCTCATCGTGTGGACGACTTATGCACAGATTCGGCACGCAGACGGACAGGTCCGGCGCGTGCACGTGCATCTGCCCTTGCATCCAGTGGTCGCATTCGGAACCATGGTGCCCGCGCAGCCGCGTACTCGTTCGTGTTGTCGTGTTGTCGCACCACAGTCGCGATTCCCGGGAGTGCCTCGCATGGGGACGAATGGATCGACCGTGCTCGAGCCGTTACGGCAGGGCCTACCGCCGCTCGATCCCGGCGCCGTCTCCACCTCCGCCTCCTGCGCCCTGCCCGCCCGGTACGAAGCCGTGCGCGGGGCCCGCAAGTTCACCAGCGCCACGCTCGACCGCTGGGAGCTGACGGAGCGCTTCGACGACGTGGCCCTGGTCGTGTCCGAGCTCGTCACGAACGCGCTGCGGCACGCGGTGCCCGCGGACGCCCCCCAGGAGGAAGGCCAGAACCCGCCGGTCCGGCTGCACCTGATGCGCTGGGCCTCGCGCCTGGTGTGCGCCGTGCGCGACCCGAGCCGGGAGAGCCCGGAGGCGCGCGGCGGCGAGGAGGACTTCTCCGCCGAGTCGGGACGCGGCCTGTTCCTGGTGGACTCGTTCAGCGACAGCTGGGGCTGGCACCCCCTGGCCGGCAGGCTGCAGGGCAAGGTCGTGTGGGCGCTGTTCCGGATCGGCCCGGAGTAGCGCGGAGAGCATGGAAGAAGAGGAGAAGGGCCCCGACGGCAACCGTCGGGGCCCTTCTCGCGTCTCAGACCAGGTGGTCGAACTCTCCGTCCTTCACGCCCAGCAGGAGCGCCTCGATCTCCGCGGGCGTGTAGACGAGCGCGGGCCCGTCGGGGTGGCGCGAGTTCCGTACGGCGACGTCGCCCCCCGGCAGCTTCGCGAACTCCACGCAGGACCCCTGGGAGTTGCTGTGCCGGCTCTTCTGCCACACGACACCTCGCAGCTCCGTGGCCGCCATGCCGTTGTACGCGTGATGCGCATGATGCACTGGTAGCTCCCCGGGTGCTTGGTGCAGGTGTCAACTTCCTCGGATCATAGCTGTGTTCATATGCGGATGCATGAGCAGATGCACGTGCACAAGGGGTGGCGCGGCGGCTACGCGGCGGAGCGCCCCGAGGTCCTCGTGCGGCGGGACGCCCCCACGCTCTCTAGCGGTTCCGGCTCGGCCCCGTCAGGGCCGTCGTGAACTCCTCCAGGGTCTCCAGGAGCAGGACGGCGCCCTTGTGGAGGAGGAAGTGGTCCGGCGGCTCGGCGGACCAGGCGGTGAGCGTCTCGCGCAGCTCGTCCCAGTGGGGCTCCCCGCGCTCCCGAACCTCCTTCGCGCCCCGCTCCGTCGAACGGCGCAGGGCCTCCGCGAGGGGCGCCGCCGCGGGTACGGGCGGGGCGCCGTGCTCCGGCAGGTGCGCCTCCAGAAGCATCGCCACCCGGCCGAACTCCGCGAGCGCGCCCTCCGCCTGCTCCGCCGCCGCGTGCGAGAGCCCCCGGTGCCGCACCGGCTCGTGCGTCGCCCGGGCCAGCGCCTCCTGCCAGGTGACCCGGGCCGCACGGGTCCTCAGGAGCGCTTCCCGTACGTCGGGGCTGGCCGGCCCGGCCGGATGGGCGTACCGCGCGGTGACGACGGCCGCGTACCCGCCGACCGACGCCAGCCAGTCCGCGAGCCGGCCGCGCAGCCGCGGCGTCTCCCACGCCGGGTAGACGGCGTACGACAGCATCGCGAGGATCCCGCCGAGCAGGGTCAGCAGGGCCCGTTCCCGTACGGTCTGGGTCAGGCCCGCGCCGTCCATGCCCAGCAGGAAGACGACGTACGCGGAGACGCAGACCTGGGCGACCGCGTATCCCGTCCGCATCAGCAGGTACATCCCGAACGCGCACGCCACCGCGAGCGCGGCGGACAGGTACGTGCCCGGATGCGCCGACCGCACGACCCCCGTCGCGAGCGCCACGCCGACCAGGGTGCCGCCGAACCGCGCCACCGACCGGGCGTACGTCTGCGAGAAGTCCGGGCGCATCACCATCACCGAGGCCATCGGCGCCCAGTAGCCGTGGCCGAAGGGCAGCCACGTCCCCAGGAGATAGCCGGCGGCCGTGACCGCCGAGACGCGGACCGCGTGCCGCAGGACCGGGGAGTCGGGGCGCAGTTCGGCGCGCGCCTTCGCCACCACGACCGGTACGAGACGGACCAGGGTCGGGCGGGTTCGGGTCCCCTCGCCGGCGGGCTCCGACGTCTCCGTACGCGGCTCCGCCGTCTCGACGACGTCGCCGAGCAGTGCCGCCAGACGGAGCGCCGCCCGGCGGGACGGGCCCTTGAGGATCGCCCCGGTGTCCGGGGTGCGCAGGGCGGCGAGGGCGGGCGGGGGCAGGCGGACCGGTTCGGCGTGCCGGATCGCGTGCGCGGCGGCGTCCAGGACCTCGGCCGCCGCGCCGAGCAGCTCCCGCACCCTGGCCCGCTGCGGCCCCTCCCCCGGCACGCCGACCGCCGGGTCCGCGAGCGAGGCCAGGACCGGACGGATCCGCTCCGCGAGCCCGCGCGCCCCGTGCAGTTCCGCCGGGCGGGTACGGGCCTGGCGGGGCGTCACGGCGGCGGCGTTGCGGGCCGTCATGAGCGGTACGGGGTCGAACGGGGCGACCGGGTCGTGGCGCAGGCGGCGGGCGTAGTCCGCCTCGGCGGCGAGCGCGTCCGCGAGGGCGTCACGCTGGGCGCCCCAGCGGCGGACGGGGAGGACGACGACCAGGGCGGCCTGGACGAACCCGCCCGCGAAGATCATGGCGGCGTGGCCGGCGGCGGTGGCCACGGAGGTCGGGAGGGTGACGGTCACCAGCATGATCGCCACGTTGGAGGAGGCGATGATGCCGGCGGTCGGGCCCGCGGCCCAGGCCAGCCCCGACAGGAACGTCCACAGGAGCAGCAGGGCGAGGAACAGGGCGGTGTGGGCGCCGGTCAGATAGCCGAGGAAGGTGGACACGGCGAGGCTGGCGCCGGAGGCGAGGGCGAGGGTGGGGCGGGGGCGCCAGGAACGCTGGAAGGTGGCGATGGCCGCCTGGAAGGCGCCGAAGGCGGAGGAGACGGCGACGGCGGGGCCGAAGAGGGCGAGGGAGAGCCCGACGACGAGGGCGAGGCCGAGGGCGCCGCGGGCCGCGACGAGGGGTTCGAGCCGCGGCCGCTCGACGGCGAGCCCGGAGCGGGCGGTCTGCTTCAGCGCCCGGAGCCAGCTCATGCGGAGAGCGTATCCGTGAACCTTGACGAAACGGGCATTTCACTGTCGGCGGGGGGGGTGGCCGGGGGCGGGGGCGGGCAGGGTCTGCGGGGCCGGAAGCGGGGCGTGCCTGCGGGGCCGGGAGCGGGCAGGGTGCAGGGCCGGGGTGGAGCGCCCCGGGCGCATCCGTCCGTGGCGAGGCGCGGCACGCCGGGTGCGGGCCAGGGCGCGGGAGCCTGGGCCCGGCAAGGGGCGCCGTCCCGTCGTGCCCACCCCCGGGCTCTCGGCTTCGCTCGAGCAGGGGGACCACCATCGCCCTGCGGGACGCCTGCCCACACGGCGGGTGGCACCGCCCCGGCGGACGCGGGCTCGCACGCGGGTGGCGGGCGCGGGCCCACACGAGCCGCGGGCGCGGGCCCGTCCGGCGGTGGGCGCCCGCGGGGCGGGGGCGGGCGCGGTCCGTACGGGCGCGCGGGGCGCGGCCCTACGGCAAGTGAGGGCGGTGGGGGTGGAGGGTCGCCCGGTCGGCGGCTGTGGCGCCGTGTGTCCAACCCGCCTCGTCCCACGCCGCCCGGACCCGGCTCGTGCGGGTCTCCGGGAAGAGTTCGTCCGTCCGTGCGGTGACCGCGACCTCGCGCGAGGCGAGGGCCGGCAGCAGCGTCGGGGCCTCGGCGGCGACCCGCCGGGACGTCGCCGACAGCCGGGCGCCCAGCCGGTTCGCGTACGCGAGGAGGAAGGACTGCCGGAAGGACTTCGTGCGCTTCCGGCCGCCCGCCCGCTGCTCCGCCTCCGCCCGCGTCATCGCCGCCGTCCCCTGCACGAGCAGCGAGGTGTACAGCAGTTCCACCGGGTCCAGGTCCGACTCGAAGCCGACCACCGTCGAGAAGCCGTATGCCTCGTTCCACACCGACCGGCAGTGGTTCGCGGTCGCCACCGCGTCCAGCAGGATCGCCTTCGCCTGCTCGTACGGCGGCTCCACCCCGATCCGGATCGCGCCGGGCGTCTCCGGGGACGGCGCGCCCGCCGCGAGCGCCGCCTCGTCCAGGCTGTGCCGGGCCATCAGCTCCTGCGCCTTCGCGGTGAGCGCCTCCGCCTCCTCCGGGAACCCGGTCGCCTCCGCCTTCGCGAGCAGCGCCCTGATCCGGGTGAGCATCCGGGGCTCGCCCGCCACGGCCGGCGGCAGCGCCTCCCCCGGGACCGGCCCCACCGCGTCCAGGCGCGGCAGCCGGACGAGCAGCCGGTACAGCTCCAGGACGGTCGTCGCCTGCGAGAAGCGGTCCGGGGAACGGTCCCCCTGACGCCCTGCCACCGCGTCCAGTTCGTCGATCTGGGCCTGCCAGCGGTGCGGCAGCCGCCCGTAACCGGCCGTCTCCGCCCTGATCAGGCCCGAGAGCAGGCGCACGTGCTCGTCCGACAGCTCGCGCCGCGCCATCCGCGCCAGGTCGGCCGGCTGCCAGCCCCGTACCCACAGCGTCCGTACGAACTCCTCGCCGCGCCGCGCCACCTCCGCGTCCGCGCCCGGATCGGCGGCGAGCAGCGAGGCCGCCATGTCGAGGGAACCGTCGTCGCTCGCGTACAGCGCCTCGAACGCCTTCTCCAGGGTGGTGCTCACGCCGTGTCCCTCGCGTCCCATTCCTCGCGCGACCGGGCGATCACCGCGCGGTGGTCGAGCGACCAGTCGACCAGCTGCCTGATCAGCCGGGTCATGCTGTGGCCGGTCTCCGTCAGCGCGTACTCCACCTGCGGCGGGGTCGTCGGATACACGGTCCGCGAGACGAGCCCGTCCCGCTCGAGGCGGCGCAGCGTCAGGGTCAGCATCCGCTGCGAGACACCGGTGACGAGCCGCTGGAGCTCCCTGAACCGCCGCGGCCCGGGCGCGAGTTCGACGACGACGTGCACCGTCCACTTGTCGCCGAGCCGGTCCTGGACGTCCCGCACCCCGCAGTCCTCGGCGCAGCTCACCAGGGGCTCGGTGGTTACCTCCGTGTGCCCTTCCGACATCGATGTGCCTCCTTCCGCGATCTTGTCCGTCCGGTCACGATGATCCTCGACAGTCCTCGATGGTCTCAGCCGTCACGATCCCTGGGGTAATCCATGCTGCTCGTCACCGGCGTCTCCGGCGCCCTCGGCTCGCTCGTCGCCGAACGGCTCGCGGGCCGCGACGACGTCGTCCTCGGCACCCGCGCCGGGCTTCCGGGCACCCGCCGGCTCGACTTCGACGCGCCGGAGACCCTGCCGGAGGCCTTCGCCGGTGTGGAGACCCTGCTCCTCATATCCGCCGGCTACGGCGAGGACGACGTCGTGATCGCCCGCCACGAGGCCGCGATCTCCGCCGCCGAGGCCGCCGGTGTCCGGCACGTCGTCTACACGAGCCTCTCCGGCGACGGCGACCACCTCACGTACGCGCTCGCGCACCGCTGGACCGAGCGGCGGCTGCGGCGGTCCACGACGCTCGACTGGACGATCCTCCGCAACGGCCTCTACGCCGAGTTCCTGACCTGGATCGCCGCCCCCGACGCGGAGAACCGCATCACCGGCCCGCTCGGCGAGGGCCGCCTCGCCGCCGTCGCCCGCGCGGACCTCGCCGACATCGCCGCCTCCGTCGCCACGGACCCGGCCGCGCACCGGAACCGGGTGTACGAGCTCGTGGGCGAGCGCCCCCTCGGCGGCGCCGACCTGGCGGCGGCCCTCGGAGCCGAGTACTCCCCCGGGACGCTCGCGGAGGCCCGTACCGCGATCGCCGCCTCCGGGGCCGTGCCCTTCCAGGTGCCGATGCTGGCGAGCACGTACTCGGCGATCGCGCACGGCTTCCTGGACGGTACGGGCGTGGAGCGCAGCGATCTGCGCGCGCTGCTCGGCGGGCGCGAACCGCTCGACGCGCTGGAGGTGTTCGTGAAGGCGGTACGGGAGGGGTAGGGGGGTCCCGTCCACAGCCTGTGGACAGGTTTCGCGCCCGCTGGACCGGCCACTTGCGGCGGTCGCGGCGCCGGCCGCCTCCGCGTGGCGGCTCACGCGCCGGGCCGCCATGGTGGGACGACGGGGCGGTGGCCGGGGTCGGAGCCGGGTCACCGCCCCACCCGCGGGCCTCGCGTGCGCGGTGCGGCCCGTGTCCGCCCGCCCCACCCCCGTGCGGGCGGGCGGACACGGGCCGTGCGGGCGGTCGGGCTACCCGGCGGCGCCGGCGCGCCAGTCCGGGGCCAGGATCGACCAGATCTCCTCGTCGTGCCGCTTGCCCCGGTACGGGTAGCTGCCCCGCAGGACGCCGTCCCTCGTCATGCCCAGCCGCCGGGCGACCGCGATGCTGGGCTCGTTGTCGGAGGAGACGACCCACTCCACGCGGTGGATCCCGCGCACCGAGATCGCCCAGTCGATGAGCGCCCGTGCCGCCCGCGTCACCAGGCCCTTGCCGACGCCCGCCGGCTCCAGCCAGCAGCCCGCCTCGGCCGTGCCGTCCGCGATGTCGAGCTTGCGGAGGATCACCGCGCCGACGAGCGTCCCGTCGTACCAGATGCCGTGGATGCGTCCGGTGTCGGCCGCCGCCCTCTCCGCGTACGCGCGGAGGAAGGCCCGGCTCGACTCCAGGTCCGTCACGACGTCGGGGAGCCCGTTGCGGGCGCCGATGAACTCCCGTCCCCGGTCCATGTGCGCGAGGAACTCATCGGCCTGCCACGGTTCGAGCGGGCGCAGCTCCGCGCCGTCGTCACCCAGGGACATCGCGTACATCGGCATCGCCTTTCTCCGTCGGGACCGAGGGATCCTCCCACGGCCCCCGGCCCCTACGGGATCAGGACGATCTTGCCCCGCGCGTGGCCCGACTCGCTCGCCTCCTGGGCTCGGGCCGCCTCCTTCAGCGGCAGGGTGTCGGCCAGGCGGACCGAGAGCGCGCCCTCCGTCGCCAGGCGTGCCTGGGCGGTGAGGCCGCGCCGTACCGCGTCCGGCTCCCCCGTGACGCCCGAGAAGACGATGCCGTGCTCGGCCGCGTCCGTCGCGGCGATCGTGACGATCCGTTCCTTCGCCGCGTCACCGCCGCCGAGGAGCTCGACGGCGACCGGCAGCACGCCGTGCCCGGCCGCGTCGAAGACGGCGTCGACGCCCTCCGGGGCGGCGCCGCGGACCCGGTCGGCCAGGCCGTCCCCGTACGTCACGGGGACCGCGCCGAGTTCCCGCAGGTAGGCGTGGTTGGACTCCGAGGCGCTGCCGACGACCGTGATTCCGGCCGCGACCGCGAGCTGCACGGCCACCGAGCCGACGACGCCGGCCGCGCCGTGCAGGAACAGCGTCTCGCCCTTCCGTACCCGCAGCAGGTCCAGGACGCGCTGGGCGGTCTCGCCCGCCACCGGGAGGGCGGCGGCGGCCTCCCAGGAGAGCCCGGCGGGCTTGGGCGCGATTATGCCGGCGATGGCGTACTCGGCGTAGGCGCCCGTCTTCGTCCAGCCGAGGACCTCGTCGCCGACGGCCAGGTCGGTGACGCCCTCGCCGAGCGCGTCGACCGTGCCGGCGAACTCCAGGCCCGGGACGGCGGGGAAGGTGGTCGGGTAGAACTCCTCGACCCAGCCGTAACGCCGCTTCCAGTCCACCGGGTTGACCCCGACCGCCGCCACCCTGACCCGGACCTCGCCGGGGCCGGGCTCCGGCTTGGCGACGCCGGTCTCGTGGCGCAGCACCTCGGGGCCGCCGAACTCCTCGTACACGATCGCTTCCATCTCAGCCTCCGCTGCCGCCCGTTCGCTCTTGATGCCCCAAGCCTGCGCCCGCGCACCCCTTCCCCCCGCCCTCCCAAGGGCCAGTCCCACCTGGCCGAAAGACGGGCCGTCACCTGTGCGCCGCTGACTAGGCTGAGCCGCATGGACGCGCAGACGCTGACCACCGCGTACGAGATCATCCGGCAGCCGCTCGGGGAGATCCTCCCCAAGGTCTCGGCCGCCCTCGCCCCGCTGGTCCCGCACGTGGACGCGGCCGAACTCTCCACCCACTGCGCCCATTCCCCCTTCAAGGCACTCGGCGGTACGGAACTGCTGACCGCCGCCGAACTGGCACCGCTGCTCGCGGCGGGCGTCCCCGGCGCCCCCTGGCAGGGCCGCGCGAGGATCGGGGGCCGGGAGCGCGAGGTCGTCGCCGTCACCAGTCACGCGACCCGGCGCGGGGCGGTCCTCGTGCTCGTACGGGAGGACGGCACCGCCCCGGCCGACGCGCACGCACTCACCGTGGCGCAGGCGCTGTGGGACCTGGTCACCGGGCACTTCGACCGGTTCGCGACGGAGGCCCTGCCGGGGGCGCTCGCCCGCTCACGGGCCGCCGCCGACACCCGGGCCCGGGTGATCGCCGAACTCACCGCCTCGCACGCGGCGGCGCTCTCCGGCGTCCTCGGGGTGCTGCGCAGCCGGGCCCTGGACGACACCACGGCCCGGACGACCGCCACCGACCTGGCCGCGTCCGCGCTCATCGAGTGGCGGGCCGAGCAGCGGCGGGACCGGGCGCTCGCGGAGGAGCCCGCGCAGGACGCCTTCGAGCGGCTCGCGGGCGAGCTGCGGCCGATGCTCCGGCACAGCAAGGTCCGGATCGACCTGGGCGCGCCGGACTCGCCGCGCTCACTCGCGGCGGACGTCGCGCACAGCGCGCGGGCGATCGTCCGGTCGCTGCTCCTCATCGTCCTGGAGCAGGACTCCGTGCGGCGGGTCCACGTCGGCTGGCAGCTGACCGAGCACGAACTGCGGGCCTCGGTGCGGGACGACGGGGCGGGCGCCCTCGCCCCCTGTGACCTGGGCGCCGGCACGATCCGGGACCGGCTCGACGTGCTCGGCGGGCGGCTCGACATGGACGCGGTCCCCGGCTGGGGCACGACGATCACGGCCGTCATCCCGCTGGCGACCCCGGAGGCGCCGGTCGAGGCGGCCCACCCGCTGACCGGGCTCGGCGAACGGGAGGTGGAGGTGCTGCGGCACCTGGCGCTCGGACACCGGAACCGGCGGATCGCGGAGCAGTTGCACATCAGCGAGTCGACGGTGAAGTTCCACGTGGCGAACATCCTGAACAAGCTGGGGGTCGACTCCCGGGGGGAGGCGGCGGCGCTCTTCCACGCGGCGGCGTAGGGCCTGTCCGCCCGGCCAGGGCGCGGGCCCCACGGGCGGCGGGCGCGGCGGCGCCGGGCGGTGTCAGTGGGGGGTGCCAGACTCGCACCCGTGAGCGAGAGGTGGGCGCTGGGCGTCGAGGGCGAAGGGGACGGAGCGCTGCTCGTGCCCCTCGGCCCGGACGGCCTGCCCGCCGGGCCGACGCGGCGCGAGCCCGACCTGGTGGCGGCCGTGCGGGCGCGGCCCGAGGTGGCCCGCTGGGTCTGGCGGTCGACGGCCGAGGTCTATCCGCGGCTCCTCGCCGCCGGCGTCCGCGTCGAGCGCTGTTACGACATCGAGGACGCCGAGCAGCTCCTCCTCGGCCACGAGGGCCGGCTCGGCGAGCCGCGTTCGGCCGCCGCCGCCTGGGCGCGCCTGCGCGACGCCCCCGTACCGCCGGATCCCCCGCAGCGCGCCGCCGAGCCCGGTTCGCAGGACTCCCTCTTCGAGCCGCGCCCCACCGCCTCCGTGCCCTTCGACGGGCTCCTCGCGGTCTACGCGGAGCAGCTGCGCCGCCACGACCGGGCGGAGCATCCGGGCAGGATGCGGCTGCTCACGGCCGCCGAGTCGGCGGGCATGCTGGTGGCCGCCGAGATGCACCGGGCCGGGCTGCCGTGGCGGGCGGACGTGCACCGGGAGCTGCTGACCGAGCTGCTCGGCGAGCGCTACGCGGGCGGCGGCGAGCCGCGCCGCCTCGCGGAGCTCGCGGACGAGGTGTCGGCGGCGTTCGGCCGCCGGGTCCGGCCGGACCTGCCCGCCGACGTGGTGAGGGCCTTCGCGCAGGCCGGCATCCGGATCAGGTCCACGCGCCGCTGGGAGCTCGCCGAGATCGACCACCCGGCGGTGGAGCCGCTCATCGCGTACAAGAAGCTGTACCGGATCTGGACGGCGCACGGCTGGTCCTGGCTGGCCGACTGGGTCCGGGACGGCCGCTTCCGGCCGGAGTACCTGCCGGGCGGCACGGTCAGCGGGCGCTGGACGACCAACGGCGGCGGCGCCCTGCAGATCCCGAAGGTGATCCGGCGGGCGGTGGTCGCCGACGAGGGCTGGCGGCTCGTGGTGGCCGACGCCGACCAGATGGAGCCGCGCGTCCTCGCCGCGATCTCCCGCGACCCGGGCCTGATGGAGGTCGCCGGACACCCCGACGACCTCTACACCCGGCTCTCCGACCGGGCCTTCTCCGGCGACCGGAACCACGCCAAGATCGCGCTGCTCGGCGCGATCTACGGGCAGACCAGCGGCGACGGCCTGAAGAACCTGGCGGCGCTGCGGCGCCGCTTCCCGCGCGCGGTGGCCTACGTCGACGAGGCGGCGAAGGCGGGCGAGGAGGGCCGGCTCGTACGGACCTGGCTCGGCCGGACCAGCCCGCGGGCGGTCGGCTCGGGCGAGGACGGGGAGGCGGGACTGCCCCAGGAGGCGGGGGAACCGGAGCCGGAGAGCGGCGAGTTCGTCCCGGGGTACGCCTCGGGGAACGCACGGGCGCGCGGCCGGTTCACCCGCAACTTCGTCGTCCAGGGCAGCGCCGCCGACTGGGCGCTCCTGATGCTCGCGGCGCTGCGGCGCTCCCTCTCGGGGATGCGCGCGGAGCTGGTGTTCTTCCAGCACGACGAGGTGATCGTGCACTGCCCGGCGGAGGAGTCGGAGGCGGTGACGGAGGCGATCCGGGCGGCCGGGGAAGAGGCCGGGCGGATCGCGTTCGGGGAGACGCCGGTCCGCTTCCCGTTCACGACGGCGACGGTCGAGCGGTACGCGGACGCGAAGTAGCCGGGGAGGGGCACGTGCGGCGCGGTTCGGCGGTACGGGACGGCGCTCGGTGGCCGAGCGGAACAGGTGCCCGCGTCTCATGGACGCCTTGGGGGCGCGGAAACGTTTCAGCCGAACAGGGGAACATTCGCGGGATTCGCAGAGGATGTCCCGCTCGACGTATCCGAAGAAGCGGAATCGGGTAATCCTGTTGGTATGAACACTCTCAGCGCAGCAGAGATCCTGGCCGCTGGGGTCTGGCAGTCAGGTCTTGGACAGGTTCTCGGCGGCCTCGTCCTCGTCGCCGTACTCATCGGGGCCTTCTGGTTCGGCTTCCGGATCCGCAACCGCGAGCCCGGACCTCCGTCGCCTGAGGAGCAGCCGCACCGGCCGGACACCGGCGCGCTGCCCGGCGAGATGTCCGAGTACCGCAGGCCGGCCGAGATGCCCCAGACGGACGGCGAACACCGGCTCATGCCCTACCAGCTCAAGGACTCCGGCACGGAGACCTCCCCCGACCCGCCGAGCGAGGAGAAGCGCAAGTGGGGCGGCATCTCCAGCGGTGGCTTCGGCAGCGGAGGCACGGGCCACGGCGACTGACACGGACTGCCGTCGCGGCCATCGCCCGATGCGGACTTCCTGCTACGGACTGTTACGGACTGTTACGGACACAGGTGAGCCCAGCCTATTCAGGCTGGGCTCGGTCCCGTGGTGCGGCGGTTTCACCGCCCGGGAAGGGACTCTCCCGAAAGGGGCGCGCCCGGGGTCCGGCCCGCGCGTGAGGCGATGTGGGCCGGTGCGGCGAAGTCCGCCGGGAGGATCGGGTCGGTGACCGGTTCGCCGAAGGTGGTCAGCACCGGCAGCACCCCCGCCCACAGGCCGAGCGCCGCGTCCTCGGACTCGCCGTCGTCCGGCGGCCCGTCGGCGGTCTTCACCGAGGCCTCGGTCAGGTCGAGCGCCAGGAGCGCCGTCGCGGCCAGTTCCTTGCGGCTCGGCTGCCGCGCGTACTCCCACTGGCCCGGGGAGCTCTGCTCGGTCAGGGCCCGCAGGCCGCGCAGCTTCTCCTCCGGGTCGGTGACGAGCTCGGGGACGCCGTAGATCATCGCGCAGCGGTAGTTGACGCCGTGCTCGAAGACGGAGCGGGCGAGGACGAGGCCGTCGACGTGGGTGACCGTGACGCAGACGGTGGTGTCGGGGGCCTGCACCAGGCTGCGGCTGGCGACCGAACCGTGCAGGTAGAGCCGGTCGCCGTCCACGCCGTACGCGGTGGGCACCACCATGGTCGTGCCGTCGACGGTGACGCCGAGGTGGCACAGGAAGCCCGCGGCGAGCACGGCGTCCAGGTCGGCCCGCCGGTGGCTCCCCTTGTGCCGCATCCGACGGAGCCGGGTCCGCTCGGTGACGGCCAGGTCAGCGGCGGCGGCAGCCGGATCCGTACCGGCGACCGGCTCGACGGCCGGCTCGTCGCCGGTCTCCGTGGTGATGCTCATGGTGCCCTCTCGTTCAGGCTGTCTTTCGGGTGGGACGTGTGTGGCTACGTGTTTGTTCTACGGGTGATCAGCCCGTCACCGCCACCGGCGCCCGCCTGTCGGAACGGCGGCTCGCCACCAGGGAGTCGCAGATCTCGCCGGCCCGCACGGCGGCCATCGACAGCAGGTTGGCCGTGATGCCGTGCGAGTGCTCGGTACCGCCCATCAGGTAGATCCCGGCCTCCACCTCGGACGAGGTCGCCACCCGGTAGTCGCGGCGCACCCGCAGCCGGCCGTCCTCGTCGCGCGCGCAGGCGGCGTCGAGCTCACCGAGCAGCCGGGCCGGGTCGGGCTCGAAGTAGCCGGTGGCGTAGACGACGGCGTCCGCGTCCATCGTCTCCGTCTCTCCGGTGGCGAGGTTCCGCACCTGGACGCGGACGCCGTCCGGGCCCTCCTCGACCTCGGTGAGCCGGGTGACGCCGAGGATCCGCAGCCGCTGCTCCCCGCGGACCTTCTCCTGGTACGAGCGGCGGTAGAGCTCCTCGATGAGGTCCATGTCGACGACGCCGTAGTTGGTGTTGCGGTGGTAGTCCATGAGCGTGCGGCGGACGGACGGCTCGGCCGCGTGGTAGAGGTCGACGGCCTCCGGGTCGAAGATCCGGTTGGCGTACGGGCTGTCGTCGGCCGGGCTGTAGCCGTACCGGGTGTGGACCGCGACGACCTCGGCGCCCTCGTACGTACGGTGGAGGTGGTCGGCGATCTCGGCGGCGCTCTGCCCGGCCCCGGCGACGACGAAACGGCGGGGGTTCGCGGTGGACAGGGCGGCGAGGCGGTGCAGGAACTCGCTGCTGTGCCAGAGGCGTTCGGAGGACCTGACGCCCTCGGGGAGCCGGGGCACCAGGCCGGTGCCGATGACGAGGTTCCGCGCGCCGCTGTACGAGTCCCACCTGCTCCGGCTGACGCACCTGCGGCAGGCGGAGTACGTGGAGCTGCTCACCGACCTGCGCGCGGTACGGGAGGCCATCACCGAGCTGGGCCGGACCTGCGAGCGCGAGGTGATGACGGCGCAGCCGGGCGGCGGACGGCGCGCGGAGGTCCTCGAGGAGGCGGTGGCCCGCGACGAGGAGCTCCTGCGCCGCGGCGTGCGGATGCGCGTCCTCTACCAGCACACCGCCCGTTTCTCCTCGGGCACCTGCGCCTATGTGGAGCGGGTCGGGCGGCTCGGAGCCCAGGTGCGCACGCTGGACGACGAGTTCATGCGCATGCTCGTCTTCGACCGGTCAACGGCGGTCATCCCGGTCCCGGACGACCCGCACGCGGCGGTCCTGATCCGTGAACCGCACGTGGTCGCCTTCATGGTGGGGGCGTACGAGCGGCTGTGGCTGGAGGCGCTGCCGTTCGAGACGGAGTGGGACCGGCAGACCATCATGGACATCTCCGACGAGCTGAAGCAGACCATCGTCAGGCTCCTCACCGAAGGTCTCACCGACGCGGCGATCGCCCGCCGCCTGGGCCTCTCGGTGCGCAGCTGCCGTCGCCATGTCGCCGACGTGATGGCCGCGCTCGGCGCCGAGAGCCGCTTCCAGGCGGGCTATCTGCTGGCCCAGCAGGACCGCGAGCAGCCGGCCTCGTGAGGAGGACCGGGGGGTCACCCGTACGTGGTGAAGAAACGGTGCGCGGTCAATCGCCGGCCGCCATCGGGCATAGGGTCCGTGCATATCGCAGGGATTCGACGAAATCGGGTGAGACGTGGGGGACTTGGTGATCGAGACGCGCGCCGACCGGGAGGACCCGGAGGGAGGCCCCCCGGACGAGACCGCTCCGGCCGCCGGCCGCGGCCCGAAGCGGCGCCGCCCGCTCTGGATCGAGCTGCCGTTCCTCTGCGGGATCGCGCTCGTCCTGGCCTTCCTGATCAAGACGTTCCTGCTCCAGGCGTTCCTGATCCCGTCGGGCTCGATGCAGAACACCCTGCAGGTGGACGACCGGGTCCTGGTCGACAAGCTCACGCCGTGGTTCGGCTCGGAGCCGGAGCGGGGCGAGGTCGTCGTCTTCCGCGACCCGGGCGACTGGCTGGCGGGGCAGCCGGTGAAGGAGCCCAGCACGGTCCAGAAGGCCCTGGGCTTCGTCGGTCTGATGCCGGCGGTCGGGGAGAAGCACCTGATCAAGCGGGTCATCGGGGTGGCCGGCGACACGGTGGAGTGCGCGGGCGAGGGCCCCCTGAAGGTGAACGGCAAGGCGCTGACCGAGCCTTATGTCTTCCCGGGGAACACGGCCTGCAGCACGGACCCGGCCGGCCAGTTCAAGGTCACGGTCCCCGCCGGCCGCCTCTGGGTGATGGGCGACCACCGACAGGCCTCACAGGACTCCCGCTACCACCAGGACGACCCCCGCGCCGGCATGGTCCCCGTCCCGGACGTCGTCGGCCGCGCCGTCGTGGTCGCCTGGCCGATCGCCCACTGGTCGACCCTCCCCGTCCCGGACACCTTCGACTAGGACCGTCCGGCCGATCATGTGACCACTCCGCAGCCTTGAGTTGCACATGCGGGGTGAGCTGACGGATGCCGAGCGGGAACGGCCGCGGCCGTTCCCACGGCGCTCCCGCGCACGACGCGCACCACCCGGGCATGAAAAAACCCCAGGTCACGGCGAGTGAGTCCTGGGGTAATTCCGAGCCGCCTTCGGGATTCGAACCCGAGACCTACGCATTACGAGTGCGTTGCTCTGGCCAACTGAGCTAAGGCGGCGCCGCCGTGCGGTCCCATGGTGGGTGCAGCAGCGACGCCAAGTCTACACAGTTTCCGGAGGTGCTCCGACCACCCCCGGACCAGGCCTATGAGCAGCGCTTTCCGTCTGCCGGAGGGGTGCCTTCGAGGAGGTAGGTGTTGATCGCGGTGTCGATGCAGTCGCTCCCCCGGCCGTACGCCGTGTGGCCGTCGCCCTCGTAGGTCAGCAGGGTGCCGGAGGAGAGCTGGCCGGCCAGGGACTGGGCCCAGTGGTACGGGGTGGCCGGGTCGCGGGTGGTGCCGACGACGAGGATCGGGGCGGCGCCCTCGGCGGTGATGCGGTGCGGGTGGCCGCTGGGCCGGGTGGGCCAGTGGGTGCAGTTGAGGGCGGCCCAGGCGAGGCCCGCGCCGAAGACCGGGGAGGCCTTCTCGAAGGACGGGACGGCCTTCTCCACGTCGGCGGGGCCGGTGTAGGCGGGCGGCAGGTCCAGGCAGTTCACGGCGGCGTTGGCGAACATCAGGTTGGCGTACGTGCCGTCAGCCTCCCGCTCGTAGTAGCTGTCGGCCAGCGCGAGGAGGCCGGCGCCCTCGCCGCCCATCGCCTGGGTGAGGGCCTCGCGCAACTGGGGCCAGGCGCCCTCGTCGTACATGGCGGCGATCACCCCGGTGGTGGCGAGGGACTCGCCGAGCGCGCGGCTCTCGCCCGTCGGCACGGGCTTGGCGTCCACGTCGCGGAAGAACTTCTTCATCGCCTCCCCGGCCGCTGCGACGGACCCGGTGCCCAGGGGGCAGTCCGGTTTGCGGACGCAGTCGGCGGCGAAGGCGCGGAAGGAGGTCTCGAAGCCCCCGGTCTGGTCCCGGTTGAGGTCGAGCGCGGAGAGCGCGGGGTCCATCGCCCCGTCGAGGACGAGCCGGCCGACGCGGTCGGGGAACAGTTCGGCGTAGGTGGCGCCGAGGAACGTGCCGTACGACGCCCCCACATAGGTGAGCTTCCCGTCGCCGAGGACCGCCCGCAGGATGTCCATGTCACGGGCCGTCTCGACGGTGGAGACATGGGGCAGGACCTTCCCCGACTTCTTCGCGCAGCCGGCCGCGAACTCCTTGAAGGCCGCGCCGAGCGCGTCGATCTCCGCCGGGTCGTCGGGGGTCTGGTCGACCTGCGTGTACGCGTCCATCTGCGGGCCCGTCAGGCACTCGACGGGCTCGCTGCGGGCGACTCCGCGCGGGTCGACGCCCACCATGTCGTAGCGGGCGCGGACGGGCGCCGGATAGCCGATGCCCGCGTACCCCTGGAGGTAGCCGACGGCGGAGCCGCCGGGGCCGCCCGGATTGACCAGGAGCGAGCCGAGCCGCTTGCCGGGGCCCGTGGCCCGGACCCGGGAGACCGCGAGCGCGATCTCCTCCCCGTCCGGCTTCGCGTAGTCGAGCGGGGCCCGCAGCGTGGCGCACTGGAAACCGTCGGCCCCGCAGTCGCGCCACTTCAGCTTCTGGCCGTAGAACCTCTCCAGCTTCGGCGCCCCGGACGAGGATGCGGGCGCCGGCGAGGTCGTCCGGGACGCGGCGGCGTCGCTTCCGCCCGAGCAGCCGGAGAGGATCAGCCCGGCGGCCGCGAGGGCCGTGGCGGACGTACGGAGCAAGCGCCTGGAATCCATCCCCGGAGCGTATCCGGACCGGTACGGACCGTGTCCAATCGCTTCCCGGCGCCGGCCCACGGTGTCAGCCCCGCAGCGCCATCGTCATCGCCTCCACCGCGAGCAGCGGCGCCACGTTCCGGTCGAGGGCCTCGCGGCAGGCGAGGACCGCCTCGATGCGGCGGAGGGTCCGCTCCGGGGTGGTGTCGCGGGCGATCCGCTCCAGCGCGTCCCGCACGTCCGTGTTCGCCAGGGCCGAGCGGGAGCGGAGCTGGAGGGCCAGGACGTCACGGTAGAAGCCGGTCAGGTCGGTGAGCGCGAGGTCCAGGCTGTCGCGCTGCGTCCGCGTCCTGCGCCGCTTCTGCCGCTCCTCCAGCTCCTTCATCGCCCCCGCCGTACCGCGCGGCATACGGCCCCCCTGCGTCGCGCCGAGGGCCGCCTTCAGATCCTCGGTCTCCTTGACGTCGACCTCCTCCGCGGCCTGCTTCGCGTCCTCCGCGGCCGCGTCGACCAGCTCCTGCGCGGCCTTGAGGCAACCGCCGACGTCCTCGACGCGCAGCGGCAGCTTCAGGACGACGGACCGGCGCGCGCGGGCCCGCTCGTCGGTGGCGAGCCGCCGGGCCCGGTCGATGTGGCCCTGGGTGGCGCGGGCGGCGGCCCGGGCCGTCTCCGGGTCGATGCCGTCGCGCCGTACGAGCAGATCGGCGACGGCCTCCACCGGCGGGGTGCGCAGGGTCAGGTGCCGGCAGCGGGAGCGGATCGTGGGCAGCACGTCCTCCAGGGAGGGCGCGCAGAGCAGCCAGACCGTACGCGGGGCGGGCTCCTCGACGGCCTTCAGGATCACGTTCCCCGCGCCCTCGGTGAGCCGGTCGGCGTCCTCCAGGACGATGACCTGCCAGCGGCCGCCCGCCGGGGAGAGCTGGGCGCGCCGGACGAGCTCGCGGGTCTCCTTCACACCGATGGACAGCAGGTCCGTACGGACGATCTCGACGTCCGCGTGCGTGCCGACGAGGGTCGTGTGGCAGCCGTCGCAGAAGCCACAGCCCGGCGCCCCGCCGAGCGCCCGGTCGGGGCTCACGCACTGGAGCGCTGCGGCGAAGGCCCGCGCGGCGGTCGCCCGGCCGGACCCCGGAGGGCCCGTGAAGAGCCAGGCGTGGGTCATCTTGGACGACTCGGGGTCCGGCCCGCCGGCGGAGTGGACGGTCACGAGCGCGTCGGCGTCTCGCGCGGCGGCGGCGAGCTGCTCCTCGACCCGGGTCTGTCCGACCAGGTCGTCCCATACGGCCATGTCTGCCCCTCCTCAGGTACGTCCTCCATTGTGGGGCAGCGCTCTGACAACCCCCGTCGGGGACGGGGGCGGGGGCGGAGTGAGCTCCGCCCCCGCGATGACCTCGGCGGCGGCCTCAGCGGCGGCGCCGGGGGCCCTCGTCCTCGTCCTCGTGCGGGCCGAACAGCTCGTCCGCGAGGGTCGGCAGATCGTCGAGCGGGGTCTCCTCCGCCCAGTCGGAGCGGCGGCGCGGCCGGCCGTTCTCGTCGAGCTGGGGCAGCTCACGGGTCCGGTCGTTCGCCCCGCGCGCCTCGTCCCGCCGGGCGGTCTCCTCGCGGAAGATGCCCCGCGGCACCCGGTCGACGGGGTCGGACGCCCTGGGGTCCCGTACGGGGGGCAGTACCGCGGTCTCCTCCACGTCCTGCGGGTCGCGGATCTGCGGCAGCACGGCGGTCTCCGCCTCCGGCCGCTCGGACGGCACCGGACGGTCGGCCGTCTCCGGCTTCACGATCGGCGTCTCCACCGTGATCTCGTCCGGCGAGACGGTCGGCGCGTCCGGCTTCACGATCGGGGTCGCTACGGTGACCTCGCTCGCCGACACCTCGGCGGAACGGGGGTCCCCGGCCGAACCATTGCCACGAGCGGCCCGCTCAGCGGCAGCCGCCCTCTCGGCCGCGGCCCTCTCGGCGGCCGCCGTCCGCTCCGCGGCCGCCTGCTCCGCAGCCTCCCGTTCCCGGGCCGCCTTCTCCCGGGCCGCCTTCGCGGCGGCGGCCCGCTCCGCGGCGGCGAGCTCCGCCGCCGCGCGCTCGGCGGCAGCCCGCTCCGCCGCCGCCTTCGCGGCGGCCTCGGCGGCGAGCTTCTCCGCGGCGGCCTTGGCAGCCGCCTCCTCCACGGCCTTCGCGGCCGCGGCGGCCTCCGCCATCCGGCGGGCCTCCTCGGCGCGCAGCAGGGCCTCCTCGGCCTTGCGCTGCTTCTCCAGGCGGCGTTCCTCGGCCTCGGCCCGCAGTCGGGCCTCCTCCTCGGCCTCCCTGCGGAGCCGCTCCCGCTCCTCCTCGCGGGCCTTCTCCTCGGCCGCGAGGCGCCTGCGCTCCTCCTCGGCGGCGGCCTCCGCGGCGAGCCTGGCCTCCTCGGCCCTGCGGCGGGCCTCCTCGGCCTGCCGTTCGGCCTCCAGGCGGCGCGCTTCCTCCTCCTCGCGCCGCTTGCGCTCCTCTTCCTCGGCCCGGAGTCTGGCGAGCTGCTCCTGGCGCTCACGCTCCAGGCGCTCCTCCTCGGCCTTGCGAGCGGCCTCTTCCTCCGCCCGGCGCCGCGCCTCCTCCTCGGCCTTCCGGCGGGCCTCCTCCGCGGCCTTCACCTCGGCCTCGGAGAGCGGCAGCATCCGGTCGAGCCGGTGGCGTACGACGGTGGTGACGGCCTCGGGCTCCTGGCCGGCGTCGACGACGAGGTAGCGGCTGGGGTCGGCGGCCGCGAGGGCCAGGAAACCGGCCCGTACGCGCGCGTGGAACTCCGGCGGCTCGGACTCGAGCCGGTCGGGCGCCTCGGTGAACCGTTCCCTCGCGGTCTCCGGGGAGACGTCGAGGACCACGGTCAGGTGCGGGACGAGGCCGTCGGTCGCCCAGCGCGAGATGCGGGCGATCTCCGTCGGGGACAGGTCACGGCCCGCGCCCTGGTAGGCCACGGACGAGTCGATGTACCGGTCGGAGAGCACGATCGCGCCCCGCTCCAGGGCCGGACGGACCAGGGAGTCGACGTGCTCGGCGCGGTCGGCCGCGTACAGCAGGGCCTCGGCGCGGTTCGAGAGCCCCGCCGACGACACGTCGAGGAGGATCGAGCGGAGGCGCTTGCCGACGGGGGTGGCCCCCGGTTCGCGGGTGACGACGACCTCGTGGCCCTTGGCGCGGATCCACTCGGCGAGGGCCTGGACCTGCGTGGACTTCCCGGCGCCGTCACCGCCTTCCAGGGCGATGAAGAAGCCGGTCGGGGCGGGGGCCTGGGCCGGGTCGGAGCCGCGCAGCGCGTCGCGCAGGTCGCGGCGGAGCGGGACGCCCGCCCGGTCGTCGGTCTTCGCGAGGAGCAGCGCGGCGACCGGAAGCAGCAGGGCGCCGACGAGGGCGAGCGTGAAGGCGGCGCCGCCGTGGGCGAAGACGAAGTCGCCGGAGGCGAGCCGGTGCGGCCCGATCGCGGCGGCGAGGAGCGGTGCGGCGAGCGCGCCGAGGCCCATGGCGACGCGGGCGGTGGCCTGGAGGTGCTCGGTGGTCCTGGCCCGGCGGGGCTCCTCGGTCTCCTGGTCGATCAGGGTGTGGCCGGTGTTGGCGGCGACCCCGGCCGCGTACCCGGCGAGGACGGCGAGGAACAGCACGGTCGCTGTGTCCGGCACCAGGCCCGTCGCGATCAGGGCGACGCCGGTGGCGGCGGTGGCGAGGGCGAGCAGCCGGCGCCGGGACAGCACGGGCAGGACGGAGCCCGCCGTGCGGATGCCGACGGCGGCGGCGCCGCTGAGCGCCAGGATCAGGAGGGCGTACGTGACGGGCCCGCCGCCCAGGTCGTACGCGTGGAGCACGGCGAGGGAGGCGGCCGCGGCGATCGCCCCGGCGACGGTGGCGGAGGCGAGGACGAGCAGCGGCAGCGCGCCGGTGCGGCCCTTGTCAGGCTCACCGGGCTTCCCCGCCGACGGCCGACGCAGGCCCTCCAGGGGCGAGCGCGGGCGGGGCGTCTCCTCGCCGGGCAGCGCCATCGCGTACAGGACGGTCACGCAGGCGGCGAAGAGTCCGGCGGCGAGGTAGGAACCGAGGGCCGCCTGGTGCAGCGAGAACCAGTCGATCCCGGCGCCGAACAGGTTCCCCACGAGGGTGGCGACGAGCAGGGCGGCGGCCGCGGCGGGGACGGCGAGGAAGCCGGTCCGCAGGGACAGCCGGCGCAGCGCGCCGAGGTGGTCGGGCAGCGGGCGTACGGCGGCGCCCTCCAGGGGCGGGGCGGGCAGCAGCGCGGGCGCGGCGCCCTCGCGGCCGATGGTCCACAGCCGCTCGGCCGCACCGGTGACGAAGACGGTGCCGAGCAGGTACCAGAGGGCGCTGCCGGGGGTCCAGTCGATCCACAGCGGGGCGATGACGAGCAGCGCGATCCGCACCCCGTCGGCACCGATCATGGTCCAGCGCCGGTCGAGCGGTCCGGACGGCCCGGTGAGGGCGGTCAGCGGCCCGAGGAGGACGGCCCCGAAGAGGACCGAGGCCAGCAGGCGGGCGCCGACGACGGCTGCCACGGCGAACGCGGCTCCCCGCGCGCCGCCCCCGAGCGCGCCCTCGGCGACGGCCGCCTGAAGGCCGAGCAGGACGAGGACGAGGAGGGCGAGGGCGTCGCCGGTGCTGCCGAGCGCCTGGGCGCTCCACAGCCTGCGCAACGGCTGGTGGCGCAAGAGGGCGCGTACGGCGCGCTCCCGGGAATCCGCGACGAGTGCGGCATCGGAATCGCCCAGGCGGTCTGGCTGCTCTGCTCGCGTCATCCGTCCACCCTATCCGGACGGCCTCGCTCCCCGCGGCCCGCGCCCGAACAAACGTAGGAGGGCGGGAGCACCGCTCCCGCCCTCCTCCGCACCGCGTCGGGGACTACTCCGGCTTGGCCGCCGCCGTCTTCTTGGCAGCGGTCTTCTTCGCCGTGGTCGTCTTCTTCGCGGCCGTCGTCTTCTTGGCGGTCGTGGTCTTCTTCGCCGCGGTCTTCGTGGCCGTCTTCTTCGCCGTGGTCTTCTTCGCCGGGGCCTTCTTGGCGGTCTTCTTCGCCGGGGCCTTGGCCCGCTTCTCGGCGAGCAGCTCGTAGCCGCGCTCCGGCGTGATCGTCTCCACGCTGTCGCCGGTGCGCAGGGTGGCGTTGGTCTCGCCGTCCGTCACGTACGGGCCGAAGCGCCCGTCCTTGACGACCACGGGCTTCTCGCTGACCGGGTCGGTGCCCAGCTCCTTCAGCGGCGGCTTGGCCGCGGCACGGCCCCGCTGCTTCGGCTGGGCGTAGATCGCGAGCGCCTCTTCGAGGGTGATCGTGAAGAGCTGCTCCTCGTCCGTCAGCGACCGCGAGTCCGTGCCCTTCTTCAGGTACGGGCCGTAGCGGCCGTTCTGCGCGGTGATCTCGACGCCCTCGGCGTCCGTGCCGACGACCCGCGGCAGGGACATCAGCCGGAGCGCGTCCTCCAGGGTGACGGTGTCGAGGGCCATCGACTTGAAGAGGGAGGCCGTGCGCGGCTTCACCGCGTTCTTGCCGGTCTTCGGGGTGCCCTCGGGCAGGATCTCCGTCACGTACGGGCCGTAACGCCCGTCCTTGGCGACGATCTGGTGGCCGCTGACGGGGTCGGTGCCCAGCTCGAAGTCGCCGCTCGGCTTGGCGAGCAGCTCCTCGGCGAGCTCGACGGTCAGCTCGTCGGGCGCGAGGTCCTCGGGCACGTCGGCCCGCTGGTGGCCTTCCTGCTCCTTCTCGCCGCGCTCGACGTACGGGCCGTAGCGGCCGACGCGGAGCACGATGTCGTTGCCGACGGGGAAGGAGGAGATCTCGCGCGCGTCGATCGCGCCGAGGTCGGTGACGAGCTCCTTGAGGCCGCCGAGGTGGTCGCCGTCGCCGTTCCCGGCGTCCGCCGCCGCGCCCGCGCCGCCGGACTCGCCCGCACCGAAGTAGAAGCGCTTCAGCCACGGCACGGACTGGGCCTCGCCGCGTGCGATGCGGTCGAGGTCGTCCTCCATCTTGGCGGTGAAGTCGTAGTCGACGAGCCGCCCGAAGTGCTTCTCCAGGAGGTTGACGACGGCGAAGCTCAGGAAGGACGGGACGAGCGCCGTGCCCTTCTTGAAGACGTAGCCGCGGTCGAGGATGGTGCCGATGATCGAGGCGTACGTGGACGGGCGGCCGATCTCGCGCTCTTCCAGCTCCTTGACCAGCGAGGCCTCGGTGTAGCGGGCCGGCGGCTTGGTCGCGTGGCCGTCCGCCGTGATCTCCTCGGCGGTCAGCGCGTCGCCCTGGGCGACCTGCGGCAGGCGCCGCTCGCGGTCGTCGAGCTCCGCGTTCGGGTCGTCGGCCCCCTCCACGTACGCCTTCATGAAGCCGTGGAAGGTGATCGTCTTGCCGGAGGCACTGAACTCGGCGTCGCGGCCGTCGGCGGCGGTGCCGCCGATCTTCACGGTGACCGAGTTACCCGTCGCGTCCTTCATCTGGGAGGCGACGGTCCGCTTCCAGATCAGCTCGTACAGCTTGAACTGGTCGCCGGTGAGACCGGTCTCCGCCGGGGTGCGGAAACGATCACCCGAAGGCCGGATCGCCTCGTGCGCCTCCTGGGCGTTCTTGACCTTGCCCGCGTAGACGCGCGGCTTCTCCGGCAGGTAGTCGGCGCCGTACAGCTGCGTGACCTGCGCCCGTGCCGCCCCGACGGCGGTGTCGGACAGGGTCGTGGAGTCCGTACGCATGTAGGTGATGAAGCCGTTCTCGTACAGCTTCTGCGCCACCTGCATGGTCGCCTTCGCACCGAAGCCCAGCTTGCGGCTCGCCTCCTGCTGGAGGGTGGTGGTCCGGAAGGGGGCGTACGGGGAGCGGCGGTACGGCTTCGACTCGACCGAGCGGACGGAGAACGCCGTGTCGGCGAGCGCGGCGGCCAGTGCCCGCGCGTTCTCCTCGTCCAGCTGGAGCACGTTCGCGGTCTTCAGCTGCCCGTCGGCGCCGAAGTCGCGGCCCTGCGCGACGCGCCGGCCGTCGACCGTCGCGAGCCGCGCGACCAGCGAGGACGGGTCGGAGGCGTCACCGGTGCGGCCGGTGCCGAAGGTGCCGGTGAGGTCCCAGTACTCGGCGGAACGGAAGGCGATGCGCTCGCGCTCCCGCTCGACGACGAGGCGGGTGGCGACGGACTGCACGCGGCCGGCGGAGAGCCGCGGCATGACCTTCTTCCACAGGACCGGCGAGACCTCGTAGCCGTACAGCCGGTCGAGGATGCGGCGGGTCTCCTGGGCGTCGACCATGCGCTGGTTCAGCTCGCGCGGGTTCGCGACGGCCTCGCGGATCGCGTCCTTGGTGATCTCGTGGAAGACCATCCGGTGGACCGGGACCTTGGGCTTCAGGACTTCCTGGAGGTGCCACGCGATGGCCTCGCCCTCGCGGTCCTCATCGGTGGCGAGGTAGAGCTCGTCGGACTCGGCGAGCAGCTCCTTGAGCTTCCTGACCTGCGCCTTCTTGTCGGCGTTGACGACATAGATGGGCTGGAAGTCATGCTCGACGTCGACGCCGAGGCGGCGCACCTCGCCGGTGTACTTCTCGGGCACCTCGGCGGCGCCGGAGGGGAGGTCGCGGATGTGCCCGACGCTCGCCTCGACGACGTAGCCGGGGCCGAGGTAGCCCTTGATCGTCTTCGCCTTGGCAGGCGACTCGACGATGACGAGTCGGCGGCCGCCGTGTGCGGTCTCGCTGGTCGGGGACAACTTCGCTCTTCTCTCCGGATCGACACTCTCTGGCACGTACGGCACTGGCACGCACGACAGCGGCACGGACGGTGATGCTCCCGTCGCTGCGGAGTGTGACGGTACAACCCGCCCCCGTGTCAAACGGCAAAAGCCCGCAACGGCCACTCGAACGGTAACCCGAGTCCTGGCATTCCTGCCGCCCAGACTCCCGCTCGGGCGGGGCGGCCGTCCCGGACGGTGCCGTCACCGGAGGGATCGCGGGCGGAGTCGACGGAGGGGATCGGCGGAGTCGGCGGAGGGATCAGAGGCGGCCGAAGCACCAGAGGCCGAGGGCCAGGGAGACAGCGCCGGAGAGGCTCGTCAGCGCGACCGCCGCGCGCGGGGCGACCCCGTACGCCACGGGCTCGCGGTGCAGCGTCCGCACGGCGGTCCACAGCAGCAGCGCGCCTCCGAACAGCGTGAACGCCGCCCCCGCGAAGATCGCCGGCCCGCTCTCCATGCCCGTACCCCGTTCCGTTCACGTGCGGTGTTCGCCTCTCGCGGCCGAGGCTGACACCCCCCGGCATCGGGGGCACGAACTGCGGGTGAACGGAGCGGGCCGTCTCGCGCGTTTCACGAAGATGGCCGGTAGTGACCGACTCCTCATCTCCGCCTCCCTTCCCTGCCGCTCTTTCGTCACATCGGCTGGTCCCTGGCCGAGCAGCCCGTTGAGGACGTACGGGAGGGCTCGCCCGAGCTGGATCGGGGCCCAGCGGCGGGGCGAGAGCAGGACGGCGGCGCCACACCGGCGCACGTCGGCGCCGGCGGTCGTGCCGCCGTACACGCAGGAGGCGGAAGCTGCGAGGACGGCGTTGCCCACGAGGTGGAAACGAGCGTCGGCTACACCGATTTCCCGCCCGGGGAGGACGAAGAGGAAAACCTGGAGCAGCGGTCCGACCAGCAGCGTTCCGATGAACATCGGCGGGGTGGTCCGGTTGAGGAGCGCCCGGGAGGAGAGCGCTCCGCCGCTGACGACAGCCGGGCGGTGCCGAGGAAACGGAACATCACTGAGGGCCTTTCAGGTGAAGGGTCCTCGGCGAGCCGGCGCATCGTCGGCCAACCCGGCTCGATCGCCCCCTCCCCACAGGGTCTCGTCCGGTTCGATCCGTATCAAGCGCCGCTTCCCTCGGTCACCGGCAGCAGGAAGCCCTCCTCGACGAGCAGCCGGATCGCCTGCGGGGTGCGGTCCCGCAGCATGACCGGGTCCTCGCCCATCAGCTGCCCGATCGCGTCGAGGATGCGACCCGCGCTGAGCGTGCCGTCGCACACGCCGGCGAACCCCGCACCCACGTGGTCGACCCTGGTGGCGCGGCGCATGCCCCGGTTCTGCCGGAGCACCACGTGCTCGGGGTCCTCGGCGCCCGGCAGACCGACCTGCTCCTGCACGACCTCGGGCGCGAGGGTGAACCGGTCGGCGAGGAGCCCGGCGTCGTCGCGGGCGCGCAGGTAGTCCTGGCGCTCGAAGTGGGCGCGGACGGTGGGGCCGAGGGGCTGCTCGACGGGATGCGGCCACTCCTCGACGACGATCGAGGGCTCGACCTCGCCGGAGGCCACGGCCTCGTTGCGCCGGATCGTGATCCAGCCGAAGCCGATCGCGCGGGTCTTGCTCGCCTCGAACTCGTCGAGCCAGCGGTCGTACGCCGCCCGGTAGGCCTCCGGGTCGCCGCGGTGGTCGCCGCTGTCCCGCAGCCACAGCTCCGTGTACTGGGTGATGTCCTGGGCCTCCCGCTGCACGATCCAGGCGTCACAGCCGCGCGGCACCCACGACCGCAGCCGCTCCTGCCACTCCTCGCCCTCGATGTGCTGCCAGTTGGCGAGGAACTGGGCGTACCCGCCGTCGTTGAGACGCTCTCCGGCCTGCTGCACGAGCGTGCGGCAGAGGTCGTCGCCGCTCATCCCGCCGTCCCGGTAGGTCAGCCCGGCGCCGGGGGAGATCACGAACGGCGGGTTGGAGACGATCAGGTCGTACGTGTCGCCGTCGACGGGCTCGAAGAGCGAGCCGGTCAGCAACTCGGCCTCCCTGGCCCCGGAGAGGGCGAGGGTGAGCCGGGTGAAGTCCAGGGCGCGCGGGTTGAGGTCGGTGGCGGTGACCAGGGTGGCGTGCTGGGCGGCGTGCAGCGCCTGGATGCCGGAGCCGGTGCCGAGGTCGAGGGCCGAGGAGACCGGCGTACGGACCGTGATGCCGGCGAGGGTCGTGGAGGCGCCACCGACACCGAGGACGACACCCTCGTCCTTCTTCCCGATCCCGCCGGCGCCGCCGACCGCGCAGCCCAGGTCGGAGACGATGAACCAGTCCTCGCCGTCCGGTCCGCCGTACGGCCGGACGTCGACCGTGGCGCGGACGGTGTCGTCCTCGCTCACCACCCAGCCGTCGGCGAGGGCCTCGTCCAGCGGGAGCGCGGCGGCGGCCCGGCCTGCCGTGACGGGCTCCTGGAGCAGGAAGAGCCGGACGAGGGTCTCCAGCGGGGAGTCGCCGCGGGTGGCGCGCAGGGCGGGCACGGTCTCGCTGCGGGCGAGCGCCGCGTAGGCCGGGGCGCCGAGCAGGTCGAGCAGTCCGTCGGCGGTGAAGTCGGCGGCGAGCAGGGCCTCGCGCAGACGGGCGGCGTGCGCGGGCACCGGGAGGCGGGGAGGCAGGCTGGTCGTACTCACCGCTCCATTGTGACGGCCGCCACCGACATCAGGGCGGCCGACCCGGCGGCGTGCGGCCGATCGCCGCCACCGCCGGGCCGATCGGCCGCCGGGCCCTACTCCTCGCTCTTGACCGCCGAGGACTTCTTGGTCGGCTTGGCGGACGCCTTCTTCGTCGGCGCCGAGGAACCGGAGTCGGTGTCGGACTCCGCGTCCGCGCCGGAGCCGGAGTCGGCGGTGGAGCCGGCCTTCGGGGAGGCCGAGGTTTTCGGCGGGGCCGAGGCCGTCGGCTTCTGGCAGCCGGGCTGCTTGGCCATCGCCTGGCCCAGCTCGCCCTCCTCCAGCTTGGACAGGGCGTTCTGGTCCATCTTCTCGATCTTGGTCAGGCCGTCGGCGACGCCCTGGAGGCCGTCCGCGAACTTCTGCTGGTTCGACGGGTCCAGCGCGTCGACCTGCTTCTTGAGCCCCTCGTAGGCCAGCGCGGTGGCGTTGAGTTCCTTGATCGCGTCCTGCTGGACCTTCTGGCCGTTGTCGACGGGCGGGGCGCCCGCGGCCTCGACGGCCTTCGCGAGGGCGCGGTCGGCGTTCGCGATGTCCTGGAACGCCTTCGAGTCGGCGGACTGGATCTCGGCCGGCTTACTGTCGGCGGCGGTCGAGATGATGATCTGGTGGGCGTCGGCGCGCTTCTGGATCTGGGGCTTCGCCTGGTCGCAGAACGTCTTCGCCCAGTCGCCCACCTTGTCGCCCTCGTCGTCGCTGCAACCGGACAGCGCGAGCACCAGTACCGCGCCGCCGGACAGTGCGGCCGCAAGCTTCTTGTTCAACGGATCGGTCCCTTCCAAGGCTCTCGGCCCCGGAACATACACGCCGAACGGGCTACTTCCACCTTTCGTGCGACGGATTCCGCCCAGATTGCAACCTTTTGACCCAAGGGATGCCCCTGCCCGCGACCCCGTTGATGAGACGGATGCCACGTCGTTGACAGGACGGAGGGCACCTCATCGACGAGACGGGTGCCACGTCGCCCGTGAGACGGACGCCACGTCAGGAGACCGCCACGGAGCGCCTCTTGGAGGCGCGGACCGCGCCCACCACGACGACGATCGCGACCGCCGCGAGCGCCGCCCTCAGTCCGGCGCTCGCGTCGCCGCCGTAGCTGAACCGCACGACCGCCGGGGCGATCAGCAGCGCCACCAGGTTCATCACCTTCAGGAGGGGGTTGATCGCCGGGCCCGCCGTGTCCTTGAACGGGTCGCCGACCGTGTCCCCGATGATGGTCGCCTCGTGCGCCTCGCTGCCCTTGCCGCCGTGGTTCCCGTCCTCGACCAGCTTCTTCGCGTTGTCCCAGGCGCCACCGGAGTTGGCGAGGAAGACCGCCATCAGGGCGCCCGTGCCGATCGCCCCGGCGAGGTACGCCCCGAGCGCGCCCACACCGAGCGCGAAACCGACCGCGATCGGGGCCATGACGGCGAGCAGTCCGGGCGTGGCGAGTTCGCGCAGCGCGTCCTTGGTGCAGATGTCGACGACCCGCCCGTACTCCGGCTTCTCCGTGAAGTTCATGATCCCGGGGTGCTCGCGGAACTGCCGCCGCACCTCGTAGACGACCGATCCGGCGGACCGGGACACCGCGTTGATCGCGAGCCCGGAGAAGAGGAAGACGACCGCCGCTCCGAGGATCAGGCCGAAGAGGTTGTTGGGCTGCGAGATGTCCATCGAGAGCGTCACCTCGCCCGCCTTCACTCCGAACTCCCCGATGTCGGCGACGGAGGTCGCGATGGCGTCCCGGTACGAGCCGAAGAGCGCCGAGGCGGCCAGGACGGCGGTGGCGATGGCGATGCCCTTGGTGATGGCCTTCGTGGTGTTGCCGACGGCGTCGAGGTCGGTGAGGACCTGCGCGCCCGCCCCGGTGACGTCCCCTGACATCTCCGCGATGCCCTGCGCGTTGTCGGCGACCGGGCCGAAGGTGTCCATCGCGACGATCACCCCGACGGTGGTGAGCAGTCCCGTCCCGGCGAGGGCCACCGCGAACAGCGCCAGCATGATCGAGGCGCCGCCGAGCAGGAACGCCCCGTAGAGGGTGAGTCCGATCAGCAGGGCCGTGTAGACGGCGGACTCCATGCCGAGCGCGACACCCGCGAGGACGACGGTCGCGGGGCCGGTGAGCGAGGACTTGCCGATGTCCCTGACCGGCCGCCGGCTCGTCTCGGTGAAGTAGCCGGTGAGCTGCTGGATGAGCGCGGCGAGGACGATGCCGAGGGCGACCGCGACCAGGGCGAGGACCCGCGGGTCGCCGCCGTGGTCGCGGATGCCCGGCTCGGTGACGCCGTCGAGTCCGGCGTACGAGGACGGCAGGTACACGAAGGCGACGACGGCGACGAGCGCCAGCGAGATCACCGCCGAGACCAGGAATCCGCGGTTGATCGCGCTCATCCCGCCGCGGTCGGCGCGCCGCGGTGCGACCGTGAGGACCCCGATCACAGCGGTGACCACGCCGATCGCGGGCACCATCAGGGGAAACGCGAGGCCGTCGTCGCCGAAGGCCGCCTTGCCGAGGATGAGGGCGGCGACCAGGGTCACGGCGTACGACTCGAAGAGGTCGGCCGCCATGCCGGCGCAGTCGCCGACGTTGTCGCCCACGTTGTCGGCGATGGTGGCGGCGTTGCGCGGGTCGTCCTCGGGGATGCCCTGCTCGACCTTGCCGACGAGGTCGGCGCCCACGTCGGCGGCCTTGGTGAAGATGCCGCCGCCCACTCGCATGAACATGGCGATGAGCGCGGCGCCGAGTCCGAATCCCTCCAGGACCTTGGGCGCGTCGGCGGCGTAGACGAGGACGACGCAGGCGGCTCCGAGCAGCCCGAGGCCGACCGTGCACATGCCGACGACCCCACCCGTACGGAACGCGATCCGCATGGCCCGGTGCGCGACCTCGTTCAGGTCCTTCTCGGGTTCACCCGGCGCCGGAGTGGCCTCTCTGGCCGCGGCGGCGACCCGCACGTTGGCCCGTACGGCGAGCCGCATGCCGATGTAACCGGTGACCGCCGAGAAAAGCGCCCCGACCAGGAAGAACAGGGAGCGTCCGGCACGCTGCGACCAGTCGTCGGCGGGCAGCAGCATCAGCAGGAAGAACACGGCGGCCGCGAAGACGGCGAGGGTCCGCAGCTGCCGCGCGAGGTAGGCGTTGGCCCCCTCCTGCACGGCGGCGGCGATCTCCTTCATCCTCTCGGTGCCCTCACCGGCCGCGAGCACCTGGCGGACGAGGATCCACGCGACGACCAGGGCGGCGAGGGCGACGGCCGCGACGACGACCACGATCGTCCGGTTCCCGCTCGTGAGCACCGCCGCGGCGAGAGATGTGGGGTACATGGGGACGGATCATAGGGAGATGAACCGGCACATACGGGGATGCGCCATTCGTGGGCGAGGACGACCGGACGGTAGCGAAGACCCGGGGACGGAAAGAAGCCGCCGGGACGAGCCGGAACGAAAAAGAAGAGGCCCTGCGACGCAGGGCCTCTTCTCTCACTTCACGTACGGGTCAGGGCACGACGCCCGCCGGACTCACCGGCCATCTCATCCGGATCGTCCCGCCGTCCTCGCCGGCGCTCACCTCGACGTCGTCGACGAGCCCGCGGATCACCGCGAGCCCCATCTCGTCCTCGCCGTCGGCGTCGTCGAAGTCCTCGGCCGGGGCCGCGGCCCGCGCGCCGGGGACACCGACGGCATCGGCCGCCGCCACCCCCGCGCCCGGCACCTCGTCGCCGACCTCGATGGAGAACGTCTTCTCCTCCTCGGTCAGGGCGACCCGGATGGGGGTCACGACGTCGTTGCTGCGGTGCAGCCCGACCGCACGGGAACAGGCCTCACCCACAGCGAGACGCACCTCGTCGAGGACCGCCTCGTCCACGCCCGCCCGGCGCGCGACCGCGGCGGCCACCAGACGGGCCGTGCGGACGTGCTCGGGCTGAGCGCTGAAGCGGAGTTCAACGGTGGCCATGCGAACCCCCTGGGCTCAGTCGAGGGCGTTGACGGCCTCGTCGACCGAGGTGTGGATCGGGAACACCTTGGTGAGGCCCGTGATCCGGAAAATCTTCAGAATGCGCTCCTGGTTGCAGACCAGACGCAGCGAGCCCTCATGCGCGCGAACGCGCTTCAGGCCGCCGACGAGCACACCGAGGCCGGTGGAGTCGAGGAAGTCCACGCCCTCCATGTCGACGACCAGGTGATAGCTGCCGTCGTTCACCAACTCGACCAACTGCTCGCGCAGCTTGGGCGCGGTATACACATCAATCTCGCCACCGACCTCGACGACCGTACGGTCACCACCAGCACCGGACACATTGCGAGTCGACAGGGACAGGTCCACGGATCCTCCAGCACCTTGCTATCGGGCGATCGTCCCCTCGCGTCTCCGGGGCGGAGCCGAGGAACGGAACGCCAGCCGCGATGGCATTCAATCACTTACCTGCAGCCATGCACGACGCCTTGGAAGCATTGTCCGTCATGGCAGTGACACACTCGGTGCCGATGGCCAAGAACAAGCGCCCCCGTAGTCATGCCGGGGAGACGGGCAGCCGCCCCTCTCCCGGCATGGTCCTCGACCGGCTCTCCTCGGGCGAGAGCCGGGCCGCGCGCATCACTCATACGGAGCACATGCCCGCCCGGGCGGGCCGTCATGCCGTCTGGCCGCACCGCATCCGTCCGGAGGTGATCGCGGCGATCCAGGAGGCCGGGATCGAGCACCCCTGGGCACACCAGGCGGAGGCCGCCGAGCACGCCCTGGACGGCGAGTCCGTCGTGATCGCCACCGGCACCGCCTCCGGCAAGTCGCTCGCCTACCTCGCCCCGGTCCTCAGCACCCTCCTGGACGGCTCCGAGGCCCCGAACGGCCGCGGCACCACCGCCCTCTACCTGGCGCCCACCAAGGCCCTCGCGGCCGACCAGCGGCGCGCCGTGCGAGAACTCGCCACCCCGCTCGGCAACCGGATCCGCCCCGCCGTCTACGACGGCGACACACCGGTGGAGGAGCGCGAGTGGGTCCGGCAGTACGCGAACTACGTGCTCACCAATCCCGACATGCTGCACCGGGGCATACTTCCCTCCCACCCCAGGTGGTCCTCCTTCCTGCGCTCCCTGCGCTATGTCGTGATCGACGAGTGCCACACCTACCGGGGCGTCTTCGGCTCCCACGTCGCCCAGGTACTGCGCCGCCTGCGCCGCGTCTGCGCCCGGTACGGCTCCGATCCGGTCTTCCTCCTCGCCTCCGCCACCTCCGCCGAACCCGCCCTGGCGGCCGGCCGCCTCACCGGCCTGCCGGTCACCGAGGTCTCCGACGACGCCTCCCCGCGCGGCGAGCTGGTCTTCGCCCTCTGGGAGCCGCCGCTCACCGAGCTGCAGGGCGAGCGCGGCGCGCCCGTGCGCCGCAGCGCCACCGCCGAGACCGCCGACCTGCTGACCGACCTGACCCGGCAGGGCGTCCGCTCCGTCGCCTTCGTCCGGTCCCGGCGCGGCGCCGAGCTGATCTCGGTGATCGCCCAGGAACGGCTGGCCGAGACCGACCGCGCGCTCGCCCGCCGTGTCGCCGCCTACCGGGGCGGCTACCTGCCCGAGGAGCGCCGCGCCCTGGAGCGGGCCCTGCACTCCGGCGAACTCCTCGGCCTGGCCGCCACGACCGCCCTGGAGCTCGGCGTGGACGTCTCCGGCCTGGACGCCGTCGTGATCGCCGGATACCCGGGCACCCGGGCCTCGCTCTGGCAGCAGGCGGGCCGCGCCGGCCGATCGGGTGAGGGCGCCCTCGCGATCCTGGTCGCCCGGGACGACCCGCTGGACACCTTCCTCGTCCACCACCCCGAGGCAATCTTCGAACAACCGGTCGAGACGACCGTCCTGGACCCCGACAACCCCTACGTCCTCGCCCCCCATCTGTGCGCCGCCGCCGCGGAACTCCCGCTGACCGAGACCGACCTCGCTCTCTTCGGCCCGGCCGCGCCCGGGCTGCTGCCCCAGCTGGAAGGCGCCGGCCTGCTGCGCCGCCGCTCCACCGGCTGGTACTGGACCCGCCGTGAGCGGGCCGCCGACCTCACCGACATCCGGGGCGGTGGCGGCAGCCCCGTCCGGATCGTGGAGGCCGGCACCGGCCGCCTCCTCGGCACGGTCGACGAGGCCGCCTCCCACACCGCCGTCCACGAGGGCGCCGTCCACCTCCACCAGGGCCGCACCTACCTGGTGCGGGAACTCGACCTCAAGGACTCCGTCGCCCTCGTCGAAGAGGCCGTCCCCCCGTACTCCACCACCGCCCGCGACACCACCTCCATCACCGTCCTCGAAACGGACACCGAGATCCCCTGGGGAGCCGGCCGCCTCTGCTACGGCTCCGTCGAGGTCACCAACCAGGTCGTCTCCTTCCTGCGCCGCCGTCTCATCACCGGCGAGGTGCTCGGCGAGACCAAGCTCGACCTGCCGCCCCGCATCCTGCGCACCCGGGCGGTGTGGTGGACGGTCACCGAGGACCAGCTCGACACCGCGCGGATCACCCCGGAGATCCTCGGGGGCGCCCTGCACGCCGCCGAACACGCCTCCATCGGCATGCTGCCGCTCTTCGCCACGTGCGACCGCTGGGACATCGGCGGAGTCTCCGTACCGCTCCACCCCGACACCCTGCTGCCGACCGTCTTCGTGTACGACGGGCACCCGGGCGGCGCGGGCTTCGCCGAGCGCGCCTTCCACACCGCCCGCGCCTGGCTGACGGCCACCCGGGAGGCCATCGCCTCCTGCGAGTGCGAGGCGGGCTGCCCCTCCTGCATCCAGTCCCCCAAGTGCGGCAACGGCAACGATCCGCTCCACAAGCGCGGTGCGGTCCGCCTCCTCACGGAGCTCCTGAGGGAAGCCCCGGAGGACCCGCCCGCGACCTGACCTCCGGCCGGTACGGGCCGCGCACGACCCGGGCGGTCACCTCAGCGACCCCGTCCCGCACCGCGCACCGCGCCAGCACGGCGCCCTGCGCGGCGGCCACCCGCGAGGCCGCGGCGCACGCCTCGGCCTCGCCCCACAGCGCCCGGTCGGCGGCGGCGAGCGCGGCCAGATCGGCGGCACCACCGGCCCGGTGCCTGACCGCCACCGCCTGCCCGAGCGCCAGCACCACCCCGAACACCACGCACAACACACACGCCGCAAACGCAGCCCACACGGTCGCCGCCCCACGATCACCACGCTGACGAGGGGTGCCCTGGCCGGAGGCGCCATAGCGGGGGGCGCCCTGGCTGGGGGCGCCCTGAGCGGAGGCGCCCTGGCCGGAGGCAGGCCGGCCGGAGGCAGGCCGACCGGGGGCGGACCGGCCGGGGGCAGGCTGACCGGGGGCAGGCCGACCGGGGGCAGGCCGACCGGAGGCGCCCTGGTTGTGCATGCCCTGGGCGGAGGCGCTCGTCGTAGCGCTCGCTCGCCCCGGGGCGCCCCGGGCGCCGCGGCCCGTCACGGCGCTCCCCCGCCCAGGGACACCCCGGCCCCCGCAGCCCGTCACGGCGCTCCCCCGTCGGGAGACGCCCCGGACCCCGCCGCCCGTGACGGCGTCCGGCCGTCCAGCGTGTCCTCGGCGAGGGCCGCCGCGCCGGCTCTCAGGGTGACTCCCATGCCCCGGGGGCCCGGGGCCGCCGACTCCACCGTCACCCGCCACAGCTCGCCCTCCCGCACCACCGACACCCGGGCTCCCCCGGGCGCGGCGGCCCGGGCGGCCGCCTCGGCGGAGGCCACCGGCTCCGAACGGGCCGCCGCCCTCGCCCCCGCCCGTGCCGCGTCCACGCACCGGATCTGCGCGGCGGCCGCGGCCAGCGCCCAGAGCAGCGTCACCGTGAAGAGCGCCAGGACGGGCAGGACCATGGCCGCCTCCACGGTCACGAAACCCCGGTCAGAACGGCGCATCGAGGGCCTTTCCGATCACCGACTCCAGCGCCCCCGAGACCGCCCCGCTGGTCACGATCTTGTAGAGCACGGCGGCGAACGCCGCCGCGGCGATCGTCCCCACCGCGTACTCGGACGTGGTCATTCCCTCGTCTCGGCGCGCTGCCGCCCGCCGCGCCCGCCACCAACCACCCAGCCGTACCCCGACTCCCATGCCGACCTCCTCGTCCCGACCCGTCTCGTCCTGCCGCGTCTCGTCGCGCTGTGCCATCTGGTGCTTTGCCATGTCCCCGTACCTCGTCGTCTTCTGTCGTGCGCGTTCTCGTCGTCCGTGTTCAGGCGTCCAGCAGCCCCCTCGCGAGGCCGATCACCACCGGAGCCACTCCCACCGCCAGAAAGGCCGGCAGGAAGCAGAGCCCCACGGGAGCGCTGATCAGCACCTGCGCCCGCTGCGCCGCGGCTGCCGCGGCGCGGGCGCGAGCACTGCGCAGGGCGGTCGCGTGCCGGGCGACGGCCTCCGCCGCCGGCGCTCCCGAGGAACCGGCCCGCTCCATACAGCGGGCCAGCCCCTCGGCGCCCGTTATCGCACCGAACCTCCCCCACACCTCGGCCGGTTCGCCGCCGAGCCGCAGTTCGGCGGCCGTGCGGGTGAGACGTTCGCCGAGCGGACCGCCGAGCGACCGGCCCACCGCCTCCGCCGCCTCACCGGGCCCGGCACCGGAGGCGGCGCAGGCGGCCAACAGGTCGGCGGCGAGCGGAAGGTGACGGGCCGCCTCCTCGTCCTCCGCCGGCGGCGAGGTCCGCCTCGCGGCTGCCCGCCTCACCCCTGCCGTCACCAGAGCCCCGGCACACAGGCCACCGACCACGCCGAACAGCACCCAGCCGATGCCGGCCCCTGCGAGGGGCACCAGCCAGAGCCGCGCCGCCGACGGCAGCCGGATCCAGGACTTCAGGCGCTGCGGTTCCGGGCTCGCCAGGAGGGTCCCCGCCCGTCGCCGCGTCCGGCGTGCCCGCAGTCCGCGCAGCACCTCCATGACGCCCTGCCCGCACAGGACCGCCGCCAGGAGCAGAAGGCCTGCCGCCCGAACGCCGGCCGGCACCGGATGAAGCGCTTCGTGGATCACGCCCGCTCCCCTCCTCGTACGATCCGCGCGGCCCACCACAGTCCGGCCGCCTCCAGCGCCC
The DNA here is from genome assembly GCF_055575535.1 of Streptomyces sp. NPDC034084. Classification (NCBI taxonomy): domain Bacteria; kingdom Bacillati; phylum Actinomycetota; class Actinomycetes; order Kitasatosporales; family Streptomycetaceae; genus Streptomyces; species Streptomyces sp. NPDC034084. The sequence goes on along the minus strand of NZ_JBVISK010000005.1, from coordinate 549,759 downwards.
CGCCCACAACCAGGCAGCCCAGCCCTGCCGGTGTGTGCAGCAGCACCCGCAACGGCTCGGCCCCCAAAGCGGCACCGAGAGCGAGTCCGGCCGCGGGGAGGAGCGCGAGGACCGTCACGGTGGCCCAGGCGCCGGCCAGTTCGGCCCGCAGGCGGTCATGCTGCTCACGGTGGTCCCGCAGGGCGGCCTCCAGCCGGTCGAGCCCGGCCGCCAGACCCGCACCTCCGTCCACGGCCACCTGCCAGCAGGCCGCCATGCCCGCGAGCCCGTCGGCGCCGTCCTGCCGGGCCGCCCACCGCAGCGCCTCCGGCACGTCTCCGCCGAACCGGGCCGCCGCGAGGACCGGCGCCTCCGCGGCGCCGAGGGCGCCCGTCTCCCGCGCCGCGAAGGACAACGCCTGAGCGGGCTGCCATCCGGCTCTCAACTCGCCGACGACCGCCCCGCACAGGGCCACGACCCGCTCGGCCCGCGCCTCCCGTTCCCTCCTGCGCGCGGCGGCCCGCAGCCGCCGTCCGACCAGGGGGACCGCCAGCGCCCCCGCAACCAGCGGAAGCGGTGACTCGCCGACAAGAGCGAGAACTCCCGCCGCCGGCAGGCACAACCACGCACGCCGCCCCCGCAGCGCGGCCCACCATCGCACGGCCACCGCCGGCCACTGCCAGCCGGCGCGCCCCTCGGGAGGTCCGCTCGCCAGCACCGCCCGCGCCCGGCCCGCACCGCGCTTCCACTCGACCGCCCACCACAGGGCCAGCACCGCGCAGAGCGCCGCCGCTCCGTGTGCCGCGCCCCGCACCGGCACCAGTTCCCCCGCCATCACGAACCCCCTCCGATCAGCGTCCTCAGCCGCTCCCAGCCCCGCTCCCGCTCGAACCCTGCCGCGCCCCACCGCAGCGCCGGCACCGTCCGGACCAGGCCGTCCCGGTCCCGCTCCAGGACGTGCGCCTCGGCGATCCGCCGCTGCCCGTCCCGGTCCCGTACGACGTGCAGCACGACCGACAGCCCCGCGCCGAGCTGACTGTGCAGAGCGGCCCGGTCGAGACCGGCCGCCGTCCCCAGGGCTTCGAGTCGCGCCGGGACGTCGGCCGCCGTATTGGCATGGACCGTTCCACAGCCGCCTTCATGACCTGTGTTGAGAGCGGCGAGCAGGTCCACGGCCTCGCCGCCTCTGACCTCGCCGACCACCAGCCGGTCGGGGCGCATCCGCAGCGCCTGGCGGACCAGGTCCCGCAGGGTGACGAGACCGGCGCCCTCCTGGTTCGCGGGCCGTGCCTCCAGGCGCACCACATGCGGGTGGTCCGGCCGCAGCTCCGCCGAGTCCTCGGCGAGCACGATCCGCTCCCGCTCCCCCACGAGTCCCAGGAGCGAGGCGAGGAGTGTGGTCTTGCCCGTCCCCGTGCCGCCGCTGACGAGGTACGACACGCGGGCGTCGATCAGGGCCCGCAGGATCGGGGCGCCGCCCGGTGGCACGGTGCCCGCCGCGACCAGCTCCTCCAGGGAGAAGGCGCGTGGGCGGACCACCCGCAGCGACAGGCACGTCGAGCCGACCGCGACCGGCGGCAGCACCGCGTGCATCCGGGTCCCGTCGGGAAGCCGTGCGTCGACCCAGGGCCGGGCGTCGTCGAGCCGGCGCCCTGCCACCGCCGCGAGCCGTTGAGCGAGCCTGCGGACGGCGGCTGCGTCGGGAAAGGACACCGGTGCCCGTTCCAGACCGGTGCCGCGGTCCACCCACACCCGGTCGGGCGCGGAGACCAGGACGTCGGTGACCGCCGGGTCGGCGAGCAGCGGCTCCAGCGGACCGGTGCCGATCAGTTCGCACCGCAACTCCTCCGCCGCGCCGAGGACTTCCGCGTCGCCGAGCAGTTTCCCCTGGGCCCGCAGCGCCGCCGCCACCCGCGCCGGGGTGGGCTCGGCCCCGCTCGCCGCGAGCCGCTGCCGCACGGCGTCGAGGAGTGCCGTGCCGTCACCGGCCCCACCGACCGCACCCCAGGCCGCGACCCCCGCCCCCGTCATGCCGCACCACCGGCGTGCTCCCAGAAGGCGGTACAGAACCGCCCGAGGGGCCCCCGCGGCTCGGCGCCCGGCGGCACTCCCGCGTCCTGGTCGTCCACGAGGTGCGGGTCGTAAGGGAGTTCACCCGCGAGCGGCAGCCGCAGCGCTTCGGCGACCCATCGCTCGTCGAGCCCCGCCGCGTACGGTCCGCGGACCACCGCGCGAAGGTCGCGTACGGCAGGTCCGATCGAAGAGACCATCCGGTGGGCTGCCGCGACGGCCCTCAACTCGCCTGGGACGACCAGCAGTCCGAGGTCGAGCTGAGCCAGAGCCTCGGCGACCGACGGGTCGGCCGCCCGCGGCAGGTCGACCACGACGGCCCCGCCCCGGCGGCGCGCGGCGGCGAGCACGGACCGCACGGCCTCGGGCGGCACCGGAGCGGCCGCGTCCCTGCCCCAGCTGAGGACCCGGACACCGCGCACGGAGGGCAGGGACTCCTCCAGGGCGCCGCCGGCGAGACGGCCCTTCGATGCGGCGAAGTCGGGCCATCGTCTGCCCTCTTCGCGCTCGCCGCCGAGCAACACGTCGAGCCCTCCGCCCAGCGGGTCACCGTCGACGAGCAGCGTGCGGTGCCCGGCCCTCGCGGCGGCCAGCGCGAGACCACAGGCCAGCGTGGAGGCCCCCGCGCCGCCCCGGCCGCCGACGACGCCGACGGTCAGCGCCACCCTGCCCGCACCCTCGGCCGCATCGGCGAGACGGTCGACGAGGAGGCTCTCCGCGCCCGGGATGCTCAGCACGCTCTCCGCTCCGATTTCGACCGCCAGTCGCCACAGCGCCGGATCGTCCCCGTCACGGCCGACGAGGAGGGTCCCCGGGCGGCGCACCGCTCCCCGGCAGCGGGCAGCGACGTCGCCGCCGACCAGGACGAGCGGCGGATCGGTCCAGCTCGCCCGCCGCTCGGGCACCCGGTGGTGTACCTCGGGTTCGACCCCGGCCGCCGCGCACAGCCTCAGGAGGTCATCGAGCAGCCCGAGGTCCTCGGTGACGATGAGAGGCCCGGCCCGGCGCGGTCCGTCCGCCCCCGGCCTGTCTGCCCCTGTCCCGTCCGGCCACGGCTCGCCCGGCCGCGGCGAGGCCGCCGCCCTCGGTTCGTCTCCTCGCGCCTCCGACCCCCGCGAGTCCCGTCCCCACCGAACCGAACCGCGTGTCGTCCCGCCGGCCCGGGAAGTCCTGGATGTCTCCACGGCGCCCCTCCTCTCGTGATTCCTGCCGTCCGCGAACATCGCGACAGGAATCACGGTGGGGCCGTCTCGGAAATCGTGCCGATCTTGCCGAAAAACTGTGGATAAGCGAGGGGCTGTGAATAACTTCCCCACCCCGGCGGGGACTGTCCGGAACGCAGCCCGACGATTACCGTGAGTGATGTGTCGAGAGCTGGGCGGAGCCTCGGCCGACTCGTGACCGATGAACGGAAGGAAGGGAGCGCGCGATGGCACACAGGGCCAAAATGGCTCCGGACATGCGACGACCCCCGCCGGGGGGGAGAGCGGGGGTCGTCTCTCCGGCCGACTCGGGGGGGGAGGAGCCGGACCGGGTTAGCACGGTCGCGAACGATCCGTGACTTCCATGGTGTACCCGAGAGCCCTCTCAGGCAAACCCACGCGCCGCGGGGTACGCCGAATGGCGGGCACCTATGCTCGGGCTTGTGGAAAACCACTCCTTGCCGCGCACAGCCGCCTTCTTTGACCTGGACAAGACGGTCATTGCGAAGTCATCGACGCTGACCTTCAGCAAGTCCTTCTACCGGGGCGGGCTGATCAGCCGCCGCGCCGCCCTGCGGACGGCCTACATCCAGTTCGTCTTCCTGGTGGGCGGAGCCGATCACGACCAGATGGAGCGGATGCGGGAATATCTTTCCGCGCTCTGCAAAGGCTGGAACGTCGCCCAGGTGAAGGAGCTCGTCGCCGAGACCCTTCACGATCTGATCGACCCGATCATCTACGACGAGGCGGCCTCCCTCATCGAGGAGCACCACGCCGCCGGCCGCGACGTCGTGATCGTCTCGACCTCCGGCGCCGAGGTGGTCGAGCCGATCGGCGAGATGCTCGGCGCCGACCGGGTCGTCGCCACCCGGATGGTGGTCGGCGAGGACGGGTGCTTCACCGGTGAGGTGGAGTACTACGCCTACGGGCCGACTAAGGCAGAGGCGGTCCGGGAGCTCGCGGCGTCGGAGGGCTACGACCTCTCGCGCTGTTACGCGTACAGCGATTCGGCGACCGACATCCCCATGCTGGAGGCCGTCGGCCACCCGTACGCGGTGAATCCTGACCGGACGCTGCGCCGTGAGGCCGTGGCCCGGGAGTGGCCGGTCCTCGCCTTCGAGAAGCCGGTACGCCTCAAGCAGCGGCTGCCGGCGTTCCGGATGCCGCCCCGCCCCACGCTCGTCGCCGCCGCCGCGGTGGGAGCGGCGGCCGTGGGGGCGGGACTCGTCTGGTACGCGGCCCGGCGTCGGCAGGCCGCCCTCGCCCAATGACTCGACGGGGACTTTGCCCTAATTTGAGCAATCGGCCAGAGAAGTGAAGCCAGCACTTTCGCTTCCCCTCGGACAGGAGTAGAAAGGAATCAGGCCCGCGAGACCAAGGACATCCGAGAGGATCACCTGTTGAGCATGAAGGCCCCACGGACCTAGCACTGAAACCGGGCACCCACGCGACGTCGACCCGTCGATTACGGGCCAGCCGCACCAGGCCACGGGCAAAGTTCCCGGCCTGATGGGCACATATCGAGGACGCTTGGTAACTGGGTGGACGTGCCAGCGGCGGTACCAGGACTGGTGCCGCCGCAACCCGTTTCCGGGCGCTGGGCCGGCTGGGCACCGGACCCCCGGCCCGTCCCGCCTGAGCGCGACGCAAGCCTCGTCGTAAAGGCCCGCCCCACGCCTCGCCCCGAGGGCCGCGCCTCCGACGTACGCCCCTACCCCGCAAGGGGCCTCGCCTTCCCCGCGGGGGCTGCCCCCTGCGGAAGGAAGCGTGGCCTCAGGCCGCGCCGCGCTGGAGCGCCTCGCAGACGGCGGTCGACTCCCGGACACCCAGCTCGACCGAGCGGCCGCAGTGGGCGATCCAGGCGCCCACGCCCTCCGGGGTGCCCGACAGGTACCCCTCGAAGGCGGCCACGTACGCGGCCCGGCCCTGCTCCGCGTGGCCGACCTCGGCGGGGCAGATCGCCTTGGGGTCGAGGCCGCTGCCGACCAGGGCGATCCGCTCGGCCGCCCGTGCGACCAGGCCGTTGTAGGAGGTGAAGGGGCGCAGAGCGAGCAGCTCGCCGTGGACCACGGCGGCCGTCACGAGCGCAGGGGCCTCGCTGCCCGCGACGATCAGCTCGGCAAGGCCGTCGAGCCGGCCCGCGACCTCGGCGGGGGTGGGCAGCGGGGCGCTGATGAGGGGCTCGTCGACCGTCTCCCCGTCCAGCCGGGGCCTGCCCACGGAATCGCCGAGACCGACGCCGGTACCAGCACCAGTAGCGGTGCCACCGCTACCGACCGGGATTCCGGCGTCCCCGGCGGCCACCAGGTGCAGGCGGGCGAGTACGCGAAGGGGCGACTGGCGCCAGATGGAGAGCAGCTGGCCCGCCTCGGCCCCGAGACGCAGAGCGGCGCCGACCGTGCGCGCCTCGGCGTCGGCACTGAAGTCGGTCCGCCGACGGACCTCCTCCAGGGCCCAGTCGGCCCCCGACAGCGCGGCCGAGCCGCGTGCGCCGCGCAGGGCCGCCTCGGAGGAGATCTCGTTGCTGCGGCGGCGCATCACGCGGTGGCCGTAGACCCGGTCGACGGCCTTGCGTACGGAGTCCACGGCTTCGGCGACACCCGGCAGGGAGCCGAGGGCGGCCAAGGGGTCAGAGGCGTGCGTACTCATAAGTAGGGAGGCTACGCGCCCCGAGCGCCAGCCCCACGATGGAGTGGTCTTCTTCACGAAGCTTGACCACGGCACGCAATCGACCCGCTACCCTAGGTGAACATGAAGATCGCTTTCGTCGGGAAGGGCGGCAGCGGCAAGACCACGCTGTCCTCGCTCTTCATCCGCCACCTCGCCGCCAACGAAGCCCCGGTCGTCGCCGTCGACGCCGACATCAACCAGCACCTGGGCGTCGCGCTCGGCCTGCCCGAGGCGGAGGCCGCCGCGCTGCCCGCGATGGGCGCGCATCTGCCGCTCATCAAGGAGTACCTCCGGGGGACCAACCCGCGAATCACCTCAGCCGACACGATGATCAAGACGACGCCGCCCGGGGAGGGTTCGCGGCTGCTGCGGGTCCGGGAGGACAACCCGGTGTACGAGGCGTGCGCTCGTCCGGTCCTGCTCGACGACGGCGAGATCCGGCTGATGGCGACCGGGCCGTTCACGGAATCGGACCTCGGGGTCTCCTGCTACCACTCCAAGGTCGGCGCGGTGGAACTCTGCCTGAACCACCTGGTCGACGGGGTGGACGAGTACGTGGTCGTCGACATGACGGCGGGTTCGGACTCCTTCGCCTCCGGACTCTTCACCCGCTTCGACATGACCTTCCTGGTCGCCGAGCCGACCCGCAAGGGTGTCTCGGTCTACCGCCAGTACAAGGAGTACGCGCGGGACTTCGGTGTGGCGCTCAAGGTCGTCGGCAACAAGGTGCAGGGCCAGGACGACCTCGACTTCCTGCGCGAGGAGGCCGGCGAGGACCTGCTCGTGACGGTGGGGCACTCGGACTGGGTGCGCGCGATGGAGAAGGGCCGGCCACCCCGGTTCGAGCTCCTGGAGGCGGAGAACCGCATGTCGCTCCAGGCCCTCCAGGACGCGGCGGACGACTCGTACGCCCACCGCGACTGGGAGCGGTACACGCGCCAGATGGTCCACTTCCACCTGCGCAACGCGGAGAGCTGGGGCAACGCCAAGACCGGGGCCGACCTGGCGGCGCAGGTCGACCCCGATTTCGTACTCTCCGAAGGGCTCAGCGCCGTTCAGCCTGCTTGAGCCCGGCCGAAGCGCTCAGCGGTTGGACCTCGCCCGAGCGCTCACCGACGTGAGCTGCCCCAGGCGCTCAGTGCCGTGCGGCCGGTTTGGTGGCAGGGGCGCCCGCCGGGGCTGCCGGCTGGGGGGTGAGGAAGGCCTTCCAGCCGGCCGCCGGCGCCTCGCCGACCTTCAGGGTGCGCATCTTGGCGATGACGTCGGGGTCCTGGGCGTCGAGCCAGTCGGCGAGCTGGCGGAAGGACACGCACTTGACGTCCTTCTGCACGCAGACGGTGGCGATGGTCTCCTCGACGGCCCGCATGTAGACGCCGCCGTTCCAGGACTCGAAGTGGTTGCCGATGATCAGCGGCGCGCGGTTGCCCTTGTAGGAGCGCTCGAAGGCCTGCACCAGGCCGTCGCGCATCTGGTCGCCCCAGTACTCGCGCTGGGACGGGTCGCCCTGGGTCGTGCCCGGCGACTGGTTCACCAGGAAGTTGTAGTCCATGGAGAGGGTCTGGAAGGCGCGGCCCGGGACGGGCACGAGCTGCATCGACAGGTCCCACAGGCCCAGGTCCTTCTTGGGCCAGATCTGGTCGTTGACGCCACTGGTGTCGTAGCGGAAGCCCATCTGCGCCGCCGCCTTGACGAAGTTCTTCCGGCCCTCCAGGCAGGGGGTGCGGGCGCCGACGAGCTCCTTGTCGTAGTCGAAGGGCAGCGGCTGCTCGGTACGCAGTCCGGCGTTGGTCTTCCAGTGCTTGACGAAGGACTTGGCCTGGTTGATCTCGCTCTTCCACTCCTCGACCGACCAGGTGCCGACCCCGCCGTCGTTGCCGCAGAAGTGGCCGTTGAAGTGGGTGCCGATCTCGTTGCCCTCCTGCCACGCGGCGCGCAGTTCGCGGACGGTGGCGCGGATGCCCTCGACGTCGTTGAAGCCGATGTCGGAGCGGCCGGCGCTGTGCTGCGGCGGGTCGTAGAGCTTCCGCTTCTCCTCCGGCAGCAGGTACACGCCGCTGAGGAAGTACGTCATGGTCGCGTCGTACTTCTTGCCCACCGCGCGGAAGTGGGAGAAGAGCTTCTGGCTGTCCTCGCCGGCGCCGTCCCACGAGAAGACCACGAACTGCGGCGGGGCCTCGCCCGGCTTGAGGCGCTGCCAGACCGGCTGACGGGGCTGAGCGCCGGTGAAGGCGGTCGACCCGTCGCCGATCAGCCGGGGCGCGGTCTCCGGGGCCGCGGCGGGGCCCTTCTTGGCACCCGCGCCGCCTGCCGAGCCGTTCGTGGCGGTGTCGTCGGAGCCTGAGCAGCCGGCGAGGCCGGTGGCGAGAGCGAGGGTGAGGGCGCCGACGGCGAGCGCCTTCTTCCGGACGGTGGTCGTTCTGCGGGCGGCTGACATCCGCGCACCTCTCCTCAGATCCTCGGATTTACGTACAAGCGGCGTCAACGTCGCACCACGAGGACCGGAGAGCGTCAACGACAAGCGGCATAGGCACGCTCTGTCACCGGATCAGGTGAATCATTGCCCTGTTTGCCCCGAAAATAATGCCCCGGTCTTTACTCTCCATTACGATTCGTTTACCGAGCGTTGATCCTCTCTTCGAGGCTCTCGCCGGGAATCCCGCCGCTGCACCCCGCACGAGCCGCGACCGCGCCGCCCCCGGAGGAGACGGGAACATGACCCTCTGCACCCCTGACCGCACGACCAACCGGCCCCGTATCCAGCGGCCTCACAGCCCGCCGGATGGGCCCCGCCGCTTCCGCGTCGCCGGCGCCGACCTCTCGGCGTCCGTCGCCGTCTTCCTGATCGCACTGCCCCTCTCGCTCGGCATCGCGCTCGCCACCGGAGCCCCGCTCCAGGCCGGCCTGGTGGCCGCCGCCGTCGGCGGCCTCGTCGCCGGCCGGTTCGGCGGTTCCCCGCTCCAGGTGAGCGGCCCCGCCGCCGGACTCACCGTCGTGACCGCCGAGCTCATCCAGCGGTACGGCTGGCGCACCACCTGCGCCATCACCGTCCTCGCCGGCCTCTGCCAACTCGCCCTGTCGGCCCTGCGCGTGGCCCGCTCGGCGCTCGCCGTCTCGCCCGCGATCGTGCACGGCATGCTGGCCGGCATCGGCGTCACCATCGCCCTCGCCCAGCTCCACATCGTGCTCGGCGGCACCCCGCAGAGCTCCGCCGTCGACAACGTCCTCGGGCTGCCCGCCCAGTTGGCGCGCGTCCACCCGGCCGCGCTCGCCGTCAGTGCCCTCACCGTGGCCGTGCTGCTCGGCTGGCCGCGCCTGCCGGGCCGCGCCGGGAGACTCGTACGGAAGGCTCCGGCCGCGCTCATCGCGGTGGCAGGAGCGACGGCCGTGGCCACCTTCGCCGGACTCGCCGTGCCCCGCGTGGACCTGCCGTCCTGGAGCAGCCACGCCCTGCCCGGCCTGCCCGAGGGCCCGGTCCTCGGCATCGCGGCCGGGGTGCTCACGATCACCCTCGTCACCAGCGTGCAGTCGCTGCTCTCGGCCGTCGCAGTCGACAAGCTGGTCGCCGCCCGCGCGGACCACGGCCGGGGCATCCCGCGCTCGAACCTCGACCGAGAACTGGCCGGACAGGGCGCGGCCAACGTGATCTCCGGGGCGCTCGGCGGCCTCCCCGTCGCCGGAGTAGCGGTCCGCAGCGTCGCCAACGTCTCGGCGGGCGCGGTGAGTCGCGCCTCGACCATGCTGCACGGGCTGTGGATCGTGCTCGCGTCCCTGCTGCTCGTGCCGGTGCTCGACCTGATCCCGCTGCCCGCGCTCGCCGCCCTCGTCATGGTCGTCGGCATCCAGATGGTGAGCATCACCCACATCCGTACGGTCACGCGCCACCGCGAGGTCGTCGTCTACGCCGTGACGGTGACCGGCGTGGTCCTCGTCGGCATCCTGGAGGGCGTCGCCCTCGGGATCGCGGTGGCCATCGCGGTCTCCCTGCACCGGCTCGCCCGCACCCGGATCACCCGGGAGGAGCGGGACGGGCGACACCTCCTGCACGTCCGGGGCCAGCTGACCTTCCTCGCCGTGCCCCGGCTCAGCCGGGCCCTGCACCAACTGCCGCGGGGTTCCGACGTGGTGGTCGAGCTCGACGGGTCCTTCATGGACCACGCCGCCTACGAGACGCTGAGCGACTGGACCGCCGGGCACCTCGCCCACGGCGGTACGGTCGAGACGACCGGGCCCTCCGGGGCCCCGATCGCCGAGCCCTCCCCCGGCACCGGCTCCGCCACGCACCCCTGCTGCCGTCCCTGGACGCCCTGGCACAACCACCAGTGCGGGGAGCAGCGGCCGGCCGAGCGGTCCGAGAGCGACGCTCCCGAGCGCACCACGACGGGACTGCACCTGGCGAGCGGCATCGGCAAGTTCCAGCGGAACACCGCCCCGCTCGTACGGGACGAGCTCGCGCGGCTCGCCCGGGAGGGACAGCGCCCCTCGCAGCTCTTCCTGACCTGCGCCGACTCCCGTCTCGTCACCAGCATGATCACCTCCAGCGGCCCCGGTGACCTCTTCACCGTGCGCAACGTCGGGAACCTCGTCCCGCTCCCCGGCGAGGAGAGCGGGGACGACTCCGTGGCGGCGGCGATCGAGTACGCGGTGGAGGTGCTGCGGGTCGAGTCGATCACCGTCTGCGGCCACTCCGGCTGCGGCGCGATGCAAGCCCTGCTGAGCGGCGGTCCGGACGACCCGCCGAGCCCGCTCCGACGCTGGCTGCGCCACGGCAGACCCAGCCTTGAGCGGATGGCGAGCCGACGCCACGCCTGGGCCCGGATCTCCGGGCGCCTTCCGGCCGACGCGGTCGAGCAGCTCTGTCTGACCAACGTGGTCCAGCAGCTGGAGCACCTGCGGGCGTACGAGCCGGTGGCACGCCGGCTGGCCGAGGGCACGCTCACACTGCACGGCATGTACTTCCACGTGGGCGAGGCGCAGGCATACCTGCTCTCCGGGACGGACGAGGTGCACAGCTACGACGACGTCTTCACCCAGGTCATGCCGACGGACCACCTGGAACCGGCGCGCGCGTCCTGAACCTGGCGGCTCCGCGGGCCGTGAGACTGTGTGGCCCCTTCTCCCACCACCCGGGAAGAAGGGGCCACCGCACGTCCATCCGCTCACAGGTCTAAACCAATTGCCTGGAGGCTCTTGTCACCCGGGCATCTGACTGATGAGCTATGACGCGGGACACATACGCACAGAGGACGCCCTGGGAAAGGGAGATGTCGTGAGCAACGAATCCTTGGCCAACCTGCTCAAGGAAGAGCGGCGGTTCGCGCCGCCTACCGAGCTGGCCGCGGACGCCAATGTGACGGCGGAGGCGTACGAGCAGGCCAAGGCGGACAGGCTGGGCTTCTGGGCCGAGCAGGCCAAGCGGCTGAGCTGGGCCACCGAGCCGACCGAGACCCTCGACTGGTCGAACCCGCCGTTCGCCAAGTGGTTCGCGGACGGCGAGCTGAACGTGGCGTACAACTGCGTCGACCGGCACGTCGAGGCCGGCCACGGCGACCGGGTCGCCATCCACTTCGAGGGCGAGCCCGGCGACAGCCGCGCGATCACCTACGCCGAGCTCAAGGACGAGGTCTCCCGGGCCGCGAACGCCCTGACCGAGCTGGGCGTCCGCAAGGGCGACCGGGTCGCCGTCTACCTGCCGATGATTCCCGAGGCGGCCATCACGATGCTGGCCTGCGCCCGTGTCGGCGCCGCCCACTCGGTGGTCTTCGGCGGCTTCTCGGCCGACGCCGTCGCCTCCCGCATCCAGGACGCCGACGCCAAGCTGGTCGTCACCGCCGACGGCGGCTACCGCCGCGGCAAGCCGAGCGCCCTCAAGCCGGCCATCGACGAGGCCGTCGCCAAGTGCCCGCAGGTCGAGCACGTCCTCGTGGTCCGCCGTACGGGCCAGGAGACCGCCTTCACCGAGGGCCGGGACGTCTGGTGGGACGACATCGTCGCCCGCCAGTCCGCCGAGCACACCCCGGAGGCGTTCCCGGCGGAACACCCGCTCTTCATCCTCTACACCTCCGGCACCACGGGGAAGCCGAAGGGCATCCTGCACACCTCCGGCGGTTACCTCACCCAGGCCGCGTACACCCACCACGCCGTCTTCGACCTCAAGCCGGAGAGCGACGTCTACTGGTGCACCGCCGACATCGGCTGGGTCACCGGGCACTCGTACATCGTCTACGGCCCGCTGGCCAACGGCGCGACGCAGGTCATGTACGAGGGCACCCCGGACACCCCGCACCAGGGCCGGTTCTGGGAGATCGTGCAGAAGTACGGCGTCACGATCCTCTACACGGCGCCCACCGCGATCCGCACGTTCATGAAGTGGGGAGACGACATCCCCGCGAAGTTCGACCTCTCCAGCCTCCGCGTCCTCGGCTCCGTCGGCGAGCCCATCAACCCCGAGGCCTGGGTCTGGTACCGCGAGCACATCGGCGCGAACAGGACTCCGATCGTGGACACCTGGTGGCAGACCGAGACCGGCGCGATGATGATCTCCCCGCTGCCGGGCGTCACCGAGACCAAGCCGGGCTCCGCCCAGCGCCCGCTGCCGGGCATCTCCGCCACCGTCGTGGACGACGAGGCGAACGAGGTCCCGAACGGCGGCGGCGGCTACCTGGTCCTGACCGAGCCGTGGCCGTCGATGCTCCGCACCATCTGGGGCGACGACCAGCGCTACATCGACACCTACTGGTCCCGCTTCGAGGGCAAGTACTTCGCCGGTGACGGCGCCAAGAAGGACGACGACGGCGACATCTGGCTGCTCGGCCGCGTCGACGACGTCATGCTCGTCTCGGGTCACAACATCTCGACGACCGAGGTCGAGTCGGCCCTCGTCTCGCACCCGTCCGTCGCCGAGGCGGCCGTCGTCGGCGCCGCCGACGAGACGACCGGTCAGGCGATCGTCGCCTTCGTGATCCTGCGGGGTACGGCTCGCGAGGACGAGAACCTGGTCGCCGAGCTGCGCGACCACGTGGGCGCGACCCTCGGCCCGATCGCCAAGCCCAAGCGGATCCTGCCCGTGGCGGAGCTGCCGAAGACCCGATCGGGCAAGATCATGCGGCGTCTGCTGCGGGACGTCGCGGAGAACCGCGAGCTGGGCGACGTCACCACCCTGACCGACTCCTCGGTCATGTCGCTCATCCAGACCCAGCTGCCGGCCACGTCCAGCGAGGACTGACAGACCGGAATCGCACGTGACCGCCCGTCCCGGTCCACTCGGGGCGGGCGTTCTCGTGCCCCACGCCCGACGGGACGAAAGCCTCAGATATTCCTAAAGTGAATCTCGCCGGACACAACCCGGGCTCCTTAGGTAAGGTAAGGATCGCGTCAGAAACGTGACAGAAAGACCCAGGTGAGCCGGGAAGTCTGGTCGGCATGTGCTTTGCCCTGCCTACCCGACGGAGGTCCCCCCGTGTCCGTGCCCAGCGACCGTAAGTTCCTCGGCCGTCTTTCGCTGCCCGAGCGGCAGTACCTCGCCGACGCCCTGCGCACCGAGACCGTCGGCGGCGTCCTGCTGCTCCTCGCCGCCGTCGCCGCCCTCGTCTGGGCGAACGCCCCGCTCGGCGACAGCTACGAATCCGTACAGGACTTCCACATGGGCCCCGCCGCCCTCGGCCTCGACCTGTCGATCCAGCACTGGGCCGCCGACGGCCTCCTCGCGGTCTTCTTCTTCGTCGCCGGCATCGAGCTCAAGCGCGAGCTCGTCGCGGGCGAGCTGCGCGACCCCAAGGCCGCCGCGCTCCCCGTCGTCGCCGCGCTCTGCGGCATGGCGGCCCCCGCCCTCGTCTACGCCCTGGTCAACACCCTCGGCGACGGCTCCCTGGACGGCTGGGCCGTGCCCACGGCGACCGACATCGCCTTCGCGCTCGCCGTCCTCGCCGTCATCGGCACCTCGCTGCCGTCCGCGCTGCGCGCCTTCCTGCTCACCCTCGCCGTCGTCGACGACCTGTTCGCGATCCTGATCATCGCGGTCTTCTTCACCAGCGACCTGAACTTCGCCGCGCTCGGCGGCGCCGTCGCCGGACTCGTCGTCTTCTGGGTACTGCTCCGCAAGGGCGTCCGCGGCTGGTACGTGTACGTGCCGCTGGCCCTGGTCATCTGGGGCCTCATGTACAACAGCGGCGTGCACGCCACCATCGCCGGCGTCGCCATGGGCCTGATGCTCCGCTGCACCACCCGGGAGGGCGAGAAGCACTCCCCCGGAGAGCACATCGAGCACCTCGTCCGACCGCTCTCGGCCGGGCTCGCCGTACCCCTCTTCGCGCTCTTCTCCGCCGGTGTGAGCATCTCCGGCGGCGCGATCCACGACGTCTTCACCCAGCCGGTCACCCTCGGTGTGGTCCTCGGTCTCGTCGTCGGCAAGGCGATCGGCATCTTCGGCGGCACCTGGCTCGCCGCCCGCTTCACCCGGGCGCAGCTCAACCCGGACCTGGCCTGGCCGGACGTGTTCGCGGTGGCGAGCCTCGCCGGGATCGGCTTCACCGTCTCGCTCCTCATCGGCGAACTCGCCTTCGCCGGGGACGCCGTCCTCACCGACGAGGTGAAGGCCGCCGTCCTGGCCGGCTCGCTCATCGCGGCCGTCCTCGCCTCCGTCCTGCTGAAGCTCCGGGTCCGGAAGTACCGGGCACTCTGCGACGACGAGGAGCGCGATGACGACGAGGACGGCATCCCCGACATCTACGAGCAGGACAACCCCGAGTACCACCTGAGGATGGCCGAGATCTACGAGCGGAAGGCCGCGGAACACCGGGAGCGCGCCCAACTGGCGGGGGCATCGCGCGATGGAGGCGACCGTCCGGCATGATCTGAGTCGGACCGTAGACACAAGGAGAGGGAGCAGCGATGAGCGACCCGTTCGACGGCACCGAGCGCAGCCTCGGTCAGCTGGTCGCCTCGGCGACCGCCGAGATGTCCGCACTGGTGCACGACGAGATCGCCCTGGCCAAGGCCGAGATCCGACAGGACGTCAAGCGCGGCACGATCGGTGGCGCGGCGGGCATCGCGGCCGCCGTGGTGCTGCTCTTCTCGCTGCCGATGCTGAGCTTCGCGCTCGCGTACGCCATCAACACCTGGACCGGCGGGCACAACGGCCACGGGGGCTGGAACCTCGTCTGGTGCTTCCTGCTGTCCTTCGCCTTCAACGTGCTGGTCGCGGGCCTCCTCGGGGTGATCGCGGTCGCCAAGTTCAAGAAGGTCAAGCCGCCGGAGAAGACCATCGCCTCCGCCAAGCAGACGGCGGCGATCATGCAGAACGTGAAGCCGCACCCCCGTCCCGAGTCGCGCCCGGCACTGGAGAAGGCCTCCGTTGTGGCACGCTCGTCCGTATGACCCTTCCCGAGAGCAGCGGCGGCAACGGCGGGCCCGTACGGCTGGACGGGCCGTGGACCCACCGCGACGTGGCCGCCAACGGCGCCCGCTTCCACATCGCCGAGATGGGCGACGGCCCGCTGGTGCTGCTCCTGCACGGCTTCCCGCAGTTCTGGTGGACCTGGCGCCATCAGCTGCCCGCCCTCGCCGAGGCCGGGTTCCGGGCGGTCGCGATGGACCTGCGCGGGGTGGGCGGCAGCGACCGCACGCCGCGGGGTTACGACCCCGCCAACCTGGCGCTCGACATCACCGGGGTCGTCCGCTCCCTGGGCGAGCCGGACGCGGCGCTCGTCGGGCACGACCTGGGCGGCTACCTCGCCTGGACGGCCGCCGTCATGCGGCCGAAGCTGGTGCGCCGGCTGGTGGTCTCCTCGATGCCGCACCCGCGCCGGTGGCGTTCGGCGATGCTCTCCGACTTCGCGCAGTCACGGGCAGGCTCGCACGTGTGGGGCTTCCAGCGGCCGTGGCTGCCGGAGCGTCAGCTCGTGGCGGACGACGGCGAGCTCGTGGGCGAGCTGATCCGGGACTGGTCGGGGCCGAAGCCGGTCGACGAGGAGGCCGTCGCGGTGTACCGGCGGGCGATGCTGGTCCCGTCGACGGCGCACTGCTCGATCGAGCCGTACCGGTGGATGGTGCGGTCGCTGGCCCGCCCGGACGGGATCCAGTTCAACCGGCGCATGAAGCGGCCGGTGCGGGTGCCGACGCTCCATCTCCACGGCTCCCTGGACCCGGTGATGCGGACCCGCAGCGCCGCGGGCTCGGGCGAGTACGTGGAAGCGCCGTACCGCTGGCGGCTCTTCGACGGTCTCGGGCACTTCCCGCACGAGGAGGACCCGGTGGCCTTCACCACGGAGGTCGTCAACTGGTTGAAGGACCCCGAACCCGACCGCTGAGCCTCTGTCAGGGACAGCGGCGGCGTACAGACATCCGTCGAACGGCCATGTGCCCGGCGCATACTCCAATTGGCGGGCCCGGGGGAGATTACCGACCTTGGCCCCCGGGCAGACGTCGAGGTATGGGCTGGACGCACGACTACGGTGACACGACAGCACGCGACCGCCGCTCGGCCACTGGGCCGGGCTCCCGGGAGAGGGGCGGCCCGCCGGAGCAGGGCCACCTGGGGCAAGGGGTGGGGATCTCGCGCATCCTGCGACGCCGGGCCCGCTGGGTCTCGGCCCGGCTCCGCCACCCCAGAGCCACCGCGTAAGGCTCCGTAGAGCCGGGAGCACGGATCCGGAGGACTCAGAGGGCGCAGGCCTGGGTGTCGACCTGCTGGTCGGCGGTCCGGCCGCGCTCGATGTCCTCGCGGATCTCGTCGACCGTCAGGGCGTACCCGGTGTTCGCGTCGTCGAGGGAGCGGGCGAAGATCACGCCGTACACCTCGCCGTCCTCGGTGAGGAGCGGACCGCCGGAGTTGCCCTGGCGGACCGTCGCGTACAGCGAGTACACGTCCCTGCGCACCTCGTCGCGGTGGTAGATGTCGGGGCCCTTGGCGCTGATGCGACCCCGCACGCGGGCCGAGCGCACGTCGTACGAGCCGTTCTCCGGGAATCCGGCGACGATCGCGTCGTCGCCGCTGCGGGCGTCCTCGTCGGTGAAGGCCAGCGGTGTGGCCCTGAGACCCGGGACGTCCAGGACGGCGATGTCGCGCTGCCAGTCGTAGAGCACGACCTTGGCGTCGTAGAGCTTGCCCTCGCCGCCTATCTGGACGGTCGGCTCGTCGACGCCGCCGACGACGTGGGCGTTGGTCATGATGCGGCGGTCGGCGAAGACGAAGCCGGTGCCTTCGAGGACCTTGCCGCAGCTCTGCGCGGTGCCGACGACCTTCACGATCGAGCGCTGCGCGCGGGCCGCCACCGGGCTGTC
The DNA here is from genome assembly GCF_055575535.1 of Streptomyces sp. NPDC034084. Lineage (NCBI taxonomy): Bacteria > Bacillati > Actinomycetota > Actinomycetes > Kitasatosporales > Streptomycetaceae > Streptomyces > Streptomyces sp. NPDC034084. The sequence goes on along the minus strand of NZ_JBVISK010000005.1, from coordinate 532,561 downwards.
GGCGAGCGCCGGGTCGGGCGGGGTGACCGGGGTGATCGGCTCGTTCGCGAAGGGGCTGAAGACCTGCGGGAAGCCGCTGCGGGCCAGGGTGGAGCTGAAGTCGTCGAACCAGCCCGAGGCCTGATCCGGCATCACCTGCTCCACACCGAGCAGCACCTTGGAGTTCCGTACCTCCTTGCCCAGGGTGGGCAGTGAGGTACGGGCGAGGGCGGAGCCGATCAGCCAGGCCACGAGCAGCATCGCCACGACGTTGACGAGGGCGCCGCCGGTGGCGTCCAGGGCGCGGGCCGGCGACCAAGTGATGTGCCGACGCAGCTTGTTGCCGAGGTGCGTGGTGAAGGCCTGGCCGACGGAGGCGCAGACGATGACCACCATCACGAAGACGACCGTCGCCGTGGTCGAGACCTCGCTGTTGTCGGTCAGCTGGTCCCAGAGGATCGGGAGCAGCAGAACGGCGACGAGACCGCCGCCGAGAAAGCCGATGACGGAGAGGATGCCGACCACGAAGCCCTGGCGGTAACCGATGATCGCGAACCACACGGCGGCGAGCAGCAACAGGATGTCCAGCACGTTCACCGTCAATAGCCTCGCAGATTCGTTTCCGGTCACCCGGGGTCAGTCGGCACGAAGGCCGACCCGAAGGCCGGCCGGCCGAAGGTCAGCCTGTCATGAGCGCCAGTCGAGCGGGACCTTTCTGGACCGGTCCCAGGGGCGCTCCCAGCCGGCGTAGTGGAGCAGCCGGTCGATGACTCCGGCCGTGAAACCCCAGACCAGAGCGGACGCGACGAGGAACGCGGGGCCCTGGTGGCCGCTCGGGTGCACGGCCGTCGCGCGATTCGCGGGGTCCGTGAGATCCGCCACGGGCACGGTGAAGACGCGGGCGGTCTCGCCGGGGTCGACGACGCCGACCGGGCTGGGGGCGCGCCACCAGCCGAGGACGGGGGTGACGACGAAGCCGCTGACCGGGATGTAGAGCCGGGGCAGCACGCCGAAGAGCTGGACGCCCGCCGGGTCGAGGCCGGTCTCCTCCTGGGCCTCGCGCAGGGCGGCGCGCAGCAGGCCGCCGTCGGCCGGGTCGCCGTCCTCGGGGTCGAGGGCGCCACCGGGGAAGGAGGGCTGCCCGGCGTGCGAGCGGAGGCTGCCGGAGCGCTCCATGAGCAGCAGCTCGGGTCCGCGCTCGCCCTCGCCGAAGAGAACGAGGACGGCGGACTGGCGGCCGGCGCCGCTCTCGGGCGGCAGGAAGCGGCTCAGCTGCTCGGGCCGGACGGTGCGGGCTGCCCGGTCGACGGGCGCGAGCCAGTCGGGCAGCCCGTCCCGGCTGAGCAGGCCGGCGCTGCCGGGACCGTGGAGCTCTTCGTCAGTGCGCGTCATAGGCACCCCCGTGATTCACAACGCCATCGATGAACGGGTTCGTTCCCGGCGCTCGTACGAGCGCGGGCTCCCGCGGCCGGGTTCAGGAGTCACCGCCCAGCGGGGGCGCCGGACGGCCGGGGTATCCGGCGGGCGGGTTGAGCCGCTGGCCGGGGAAGCCGCCCATCTCGTACTTGAGCAGCTTCCTGGCCTTCTCGGGGTCGGTCTCGCCCTCTCCGTACGAGGGGCAGAGGTGGGTGATCGGGCAGGCACCGCACGCGGGCTTGCGGGCGTGGCAGATCCGGCGCCCGTGGAAGATGACCCGGTGCGAGAGCATCGTCCACTCGCTCTTCGGGAAGATCGCGGCGACCTCGGCCTCGATCTTCACCGGATCGTCGGACTCGGTCCACCTCCAGCGCCGGGCGAGGCGCATGAAATGGGTGTCGACGGTGATGCCGGGGACCCCGAAGGCGTTGCCGAGGACGACGAAGGCGGTCTTGCGGCCGACGCCGGGGAGCTTGACGAGATCCTCCAGGCGGCCGGGGACCTGTCCGCCGAAGTCGTCCCTGAGGGCGGCGGCGAGGCCCATGATCGACTTGGTCTTGGCGCGGAAGAAGCCGGTCGGCCGGATCAGCTCCTCGACCTCCTCGGGCACGGCCGCGGCGAGGTCCTCGGGCGTGGGGTACTTCGCGAAGAGGGCGGGGGTGGTCTGGTTGACCCGCAGGTCGGTGGTCTGGGCCGAGAGGACCGTGGCGACGAGCAGCTCGAAGGGGTTGCGGAAGTCGAGTTCCGGGTGGGCGTACGGGTACACCTCGGCCAGTTCGCGGTTGATCCGGCGCGCCCGGCGAACCATCGCGAGCCGTGACTCGGGCTTGGCGGACTTGGCGGTCTTGGCGGGCCTCACGGACTCCGCGGGCCCGACGGCCTTGCCCGACGCGGGCGCCCCGGTGGGATCGACCGCCTTCACGGACTCCCCTTTTGCACCCTTTGCCCGTTTCGACACGCCGTGTTCGCCCACGGCGGAATTTCCTTCGGCCGACACTCTTTCAGCCCCCTTGGCCTGCGCTCTCACCGGCGAGTTGGACACCCGGCCAGCCTAGGCGCCGCCACCGACATCCGCCCCGGGCGTGGCCGATCAGAGCCCAATCGGGCCCCTGCCGTCCGGACGGGCGGCTCGGTACGTCAAACTTGTTGTGATTGATCGCACTGTTTTGTGCGTCCGGCATCATGGGACCCAGGTCCTTTGAGCAGGTCGACAGTAGGAGAGAACTCGTGGACGACGTTCTGCGGCGCGCCCCGCTCTTCGCGGCGCTCGATGACGAGCAGGCTGCCGAGCTGCGCGCCTCGATGAGTGAGGCGACGCTCGCCCGTGGCGACGCGCTCTTCCACGAGGGCGACCCCGGTGACCGCCTGTACGTGGTCACCGAGGGCAAGGTGAAGCTGCACCGCACCTCCCCCGACGGCCGCGAGAACATGCTGGCCGTCCTCGGCCCGGGTGAGCTCATCGGCGAGCTGTCCCTGTTCGACCCGGGCCCGCGCACCGCGACGGCGACGGCGCTGACCGAGGTCAAGCTGCTCGGCCTGGGCCACGGCGACCTCCAGCCCTGGCTGAACGCCCGCCCCGAGGTGGCCACCGCGCTGCTGCGCGCCGTCGCCCGCCGACTGCGCAAGACCAACGACCAGATGTCCGACCTGGTCTTCTCCGACGTCCCGGGCCGTGTCGCCCGCGCGCTCCTCGACCTGTCGCGCCGCTTCGGCGTGCAGTCGGAGGAGGGCATCCACGTCGTCCACGACCTGACCCAGGAGGAGCTGGCCCAGCTGGTCGGCGCCTCCCGCGAGACGGTCAACAAGGCGCTCGCCGACTTCGCCCAGCGCGGCTGGCTGCGCTTGGAGGCCCGCGCCGTGATCCTGCTCGACGTGGAGCGCCTCGCGAAGCGCTCGCGCTAGGCGTGCGAGAAGGCCGCCCCGGTCCGACGACCGGGGCGGCCTTTCGCGTTCTCGGGGACGGTCAGCGCTTCGAGCCGTCCACGATCACCGGGGCGGAGGCGCCGTTCCCGCAGGGCACGGTGTAGATCGCGTTCTTCGCCGCGGCCTCCTTGAAGGCGTCGATGCACTGGTTCATCAGGACCTTCTCCGTCAGCGAGTCGTTGAGGATCCTGTTGGCGCGGGCGATGCCCTCCGCCTCGATGCGGCGGCGGTCGGCCTCGGCCTTGGCGGTGCGGGAGGCCTCGGTGGCCCGCTCGGTGGCCTGCTGCTGCTGGATCTTGCGGTCGATCTGGCCCTGCAGGGCGTCCGACGGCTTCACGTTGCGCAGGTTGACCGTGGTCACGGCGATGCCGCGCGGGGCCAGTCGCTCCTTGATCAGGGTGCCGATCTCGGCGTTGATCTTCTCGCGGTCGGAGGCGTACCCCTGCTCGCTCGTGTAGCGGGCGAAGACGTTGCGGACGATCTCCCGGCTGTCGGGGTAGACGAGCCGCTGCTGGATGGCGTCCTCGCTGCCCGCGAGCTTGTACAGCTCGACGGCCTCGGACGGGACGACGGCCCACTTGACCGTGACCTCGACGTACATGACACCGCCCTGCGAGGAACGGACCTCGACCACGTCCTTGTCGGAGAGGTTGAGGTCGACGGGGCGGGTCGAGAAGGTCGTGACGCTCGTGAACGGCGACTTCACGTGCATGCCCGAGGTCATGGGCGACCCCACCTTGCCGAAGGCGACCGGCACGCCGACCTCGTACGCGCTGATCACGTACGTCATGCTCACGATCAGCGAGAAGAGACCGGCCAGGACCGCGCCGAGGGCGCCGAACTTCAGCCCCTTGGAGTCGTTGGCACGACCGACGAAGAAGAGCACCACTGCGGCTATGACCAGCAGGATGGCGATGACGAACACGGGCTTCCCCCCGAGAGCTACGGCCAGATGTAAGCGGAGCGTAAGACACAGGGGGAGGCCTGAAGGTTCCCGGGGTGCGCCAGACGGCCCCGGAGCAGGGGCCCTGCACGCTCAGACCAGGCCCCGCTCCCTCAGGTACTCCAGCTGCGCCCGTACCGACAGCTCGGCCGCCGGCCACAGGGAGCGGTCCACGTCCGCGTACACGTGGGCGACGACCTCGGCCACCGTCCGGTGCCCGGCCTCGACCGCCGTCTCGACCTGGGCCAGTCGGTTCGCCCGGTGCGCGAGGTAGAACTCCACGGCCCCCTGCGCGTCCTCCAGGACGGGCCCGTGACCCGGCAGAACCGTGTGCACGCCGTCGTCGACGGTCAGCGAGCGCAGCCGCCGCAGCGAGTCCAGGTAGTCCCCGAGCCGCCCGTCCGGGTGCGCGACCATCGTCGTCCCGCGCCCCAGGATCGTGTCACCCGTCACCACCGCCCCGTCGGCAGGCAGGTGGAAGGAGAGCGAGTCCGAGGTGTGGCCGGGCGTCGGGACGACCCGCAGCTCCAGGCCGCCGACCGTCACCACGTCCCCCGCACCGAGCCCCTCGTCACCCAGCCGCAGCGCCGGATCGAGGGCTCGTACGGCCGTCCCTGTCAGCTCGGCGAAACGGCCCGCGCCCTCCGCGTGGTCCGGGTGGCCGTGGGTCAGGAGGGTCAGCGCGACCCGCTTGCCGAGCTTCTCGGCGGTGTCGATCACATGGCGCAGATGGCCCTCGTCGAGCGGCCCTGGGTCGACGACGACGGCGAGGCCGGAGCCGGGCTCGGAGAGCAGCCAGGTGTTGGTGCCGTCGAGGGTCATCGCGGAGGGATTCGGTGCCAGGACGTTCACGGCGCGGTCGGTCGCGGGCCCGGAGACCACGAGCCCGCGCGGCTGGCCGGGCAGGGCGGCGGCGTCGCTCATCGCGCGCCCCCGGTCGGGATGACCTTGGTGAACTCCTCGTGCCCCGGCCAGCTCAGGACCAGCTCCTCGCCCTCCAGGCGCGCCTGTGCGAGGACGGGGGTCATGTCCTGCTCCTCCGCCGCCGCCAGCGCCTCCGCGGCCGTCCCGTACGGCTCCAGGGTGCGCAGGGTCGAGATCGTCGGCGGCATCATCGTCAGCTCGCCCCGGTCGTAGCCGGCCGCGGCCTCCGCCGGGCGGATCCAGACCGTGCGGTCCGCCTCCCCGGAGACGTCGCGGGTGAGCTGGCCGGCCGGGAGCGCCGCCACGAAGAACCAGGTGTCGAACCGGCGCTGCTCGAACTCCGGGGTGATCCAGCGGGCCCACGCGCCGAGCAGGTCCGAGCGCAGGACGAGCCCGCGCCGGTCGAGGAAGTCGGCGAAGGAGAGCTCACGGGCGACGAGCGCCACTCTGTCCCGCTCCCACTCCTCGCCGGTCGTGTCGCCGACGACGCCGTCCGCGGTCGCCCCGGCGAGCAGCACGCCCGCCTCCTCGAACGTCTCGCGCACGGCGGCGCAGACCACGGCCTGGGCCTCCGCCGGGTCGTCGAGCCCGAGCCGGGCCGCCCACGCCTCCAGGGACGGGCCCGCCCAGCGCACCGGCTGCTCGTCGCGCGGGTCGACCCCACCGCCGGGGTAGGCGTACGCACCGCCCGCGAAGGCCATCGACGTACGGCGGCGCAGCATGTGGACGTCGGGCCCTGCGGCCCCGTCCCGCAGCAGCAGGACGGTGGCGGCGCGCCGGGGCGTCACCGGGGTGAGCTCACCGGCGGCGAGGGCGCGGATGCGGTCGGGCCACTCGGGCGGGTACCACTGACCGTTCGACTGCTTCGACTGACCATTCGGCATGGCCGGATGCTATGCGCAAGCATCGGAATGCACGAGAGCCGGTTTCCCAGGGCTGTGGAAAACCGGCTCTTCGTCGTACGGAGACGGTCAGGCCTCGACGAGCTCGACCTGGACCTCGACCTCGACCGGCGCGTCGAGCGGCAGCACGGTCACGCCGACGGCGCTGCGGGCGTGCACGCCCTTCTCGCCGAGGATCTCGCCGAGCAGCTCGCTGGCGCCGTTGATCACGCCGGGCTGACCGGTGAAGTCGGCGGCGGAGGCGACGAAGCCGACGACCTTCACGACGCGCTTGATGCGGTCGAGGTCACCGGCGACCGACTTCACGGCCGCGAGCGCGTTGAGCGCGCAGCGGGCGGCGAGCTCCTTGGCCTCCTCGGCGGTCACCTCGGCGCCGACCTTGCCGGTCGTCGGCAGGGCGCCGTTCACCATCGGGAGCTGGCCCGAGGTGTAGACGTACACGCCGGACTGCACGGCCGGCTGGTACGAGGCGATCGGCGGCACGACGTCCGGCAGGGTCAGTCCGAGTTCGGCGATCCGCGCCTCGACGGCCCCGCTCACGACTTGGCCCGCTTCAGGTAGGCCACGAGCTGCTCGGGGTTGTTCGGCCCGGGTACGACCTGGACGAGCTCCCAGCCGTCCTCGCCCCAGGTGTCCAGAATCTGCTTGGTCGCGTGCACCAGAAGCGGCACCGTGACGTACTCCCACTTGGTCATGGGGCCGACTGTATCCGCTGCCGCGGGGCTGCCCTCCGAGGCGGCCCCCTCCCGCCCGCCCGAGGCCCGCCCCGGGCTCCCCCGAGGCTCCCCCTAGGTGGCTTCTCCGGGGCGGCCTGCTGATTGCGCGCGGCCGCCAGTGGTTAGGCTCGACTGCGTGAGCAGGCTCCAGGTCGTCAGTGGCAAGGGCGGTACCGGTAAGACGACGGTCGCCGCCGCCCTCGCCCTCGCCCTCGCGACGGAGGGGAAGCGGACCCTTCTCGTCGAGGTCGAAGGCAGACAGGGCATCGCACAGCTCTTCGAGACGGAGGCCCTTCCGTACGAGGAGCGCAAGATCGCCGTCGCGCCGGGCGGCGGCGAGGTGTACGCGCTGGCGATCGACGCCGAGCGCGCGCTCCTCGACTACCTCCAGATGTTCTACAAACTGGGCGGCGCGGGGCGGGCGCTGAAGAAGCTCGGGGCGATCGACTTCGCGACGACGATAGCGCCGGGCGTCCGGGACGTGCTGCTGACCGGCAAGGCGTGCGAGGCGGTGCGGCGGCGCGAGAAGCACGGCGGCCACACCTACGACCACGTGGTCATGGACGCACCGCCCACCGGCCGCATCACCCGCTTCCTCAACGTGAACGACGAGGTCGCGGGCCTGGCCAGGATCGGCCCGATACACAACCAGGCGCAGGCCGTCATGCGGGTCCTCAAGTCTCCCGAGACGGCGGTGCACCTGGTGACGCTCCTGGAGGAGATGCCGGTCCAGGAGACCGCCGACGGCATCGCGGAGCTGAGAGCGGCCGAACTGCCGGTGGGCCGGGTCGTGGTGAACATGGTCCGCCCGCACGTCCTCGACGAGGCGGCGGTACGGGCCGCCTCCGGCGACCACCGGGACGCGATCGCGCGGACCCTGGTCTCCGCCGGCGTCACGGCCGGCGCGCGCCTGGTCGAGCCGCTGCTCGACCAGGCGGCCGAGCACGCGCGGCGGGTGGAGCTGGAGCGGACGCAGCGGGCGGTCCTGGACGGCGTCGGCGTCCCCTCGTACGAACTCCCCTACCTCGGGGACGGGGCGGACATCGCCGGGCTCTACCGGCTGGCGAGGGAACTGCGGAAGCAAGGGGTGGGCGCGTGACGAAGGAAGCGGGCGCCGAGACCGGGCTCGACGAAACCGGGTCTCGCGCGGAGGGGCCCGACGGGACCTCGTCCGTCACGGAGGGCGCCGTCGCCGAGGCCGGGCTCGGCCGGGCCCCCGTCCTCGAGCTGGACCCGCTCCTCGACGACCGGGGTACCCGCATCATCGTCTGCTGCGGCTCGGGCGGGGTCGGCAAGACGACCACGGCGGCGGCGCTCGGGGTGCGGGCGGCGGAGCGCGGCCGGCGGGTCGTCGTCCTCACCATCGACCCGGCGCGCCGGCTCGCCCAGTCCATGGGCATCGACTCCCTGGACAACACGCCCCGCAAGGTCGACGGCATCAAGGGGTCCGACGGCGGCGAACTGCACGCCATGATGCTCGACATGAAGCGGACCTTCGACGAGATCGTCGAGGCGCACGCGGAGCCCGAGCGGGCGCGGGCGATCCTGGAGAACCCCTTCTACCAGTCCCTGTCGGCCGGATTCGCCGGTACGCAGGAGTACATGGCGATGGAGAAGCTGGGTCAGCTCCGGGCTCGCGACGAGTGGGACCTGATCGTCGTCGACACCCCGCCGTCCCGGTCCGCGCTGGACTTCCTGGACGCGCCGAAGCGGCTCGGGTCGTTCCTCGACGGGAAGTTCATCAAGCTGCTGATGGCACCGGCGAAGGTGGGCGGCCGGGCCGGGATGAAGTTCCTCAACGTCGGCATGTCGATGATGACGGGGACGCTGGGCAAGCTGCTGGGGGGTCAGTTCCTCAAGGACGTGCAGACGTTCGTGGCGGCGATGGACACGATGTTCGGCGGTTTCCGGACCCGGGCGGACGCCACGTACAAGCTCCTGCAGGCACCGGGCACGGCCTTCCTGGTGGTCGCCACACCGGAGCGGGACGCGCTGCGTGAGGCCGCCTACTTCGTGGAGCGGCTGGCCGCCGAGGAGATGCCGCTGGCCGGCCTCGTCCTCAACCGCGTCCACGGCAGCGGCGCCGCCCGGCTGTCGGCCGAGCGGGCGCGTGCGGCCGCGGAAAATCTTGACGAGGGGCGCATTGTGGATCAGGGGGACGGGAAGGCTGGTCTGGGTGGCTCCCCGGCCATCGCGCACCAGCCCGAGCAGCAGCCCGAGCCGAACGATCTCGCCACCGCCGCCGCAGCACACCCCGTACCCGAGGCTGCCCCCACAGCCGACCCGGCACAGGAAACAGACGTCGACGTACGTCATCTCACCGCGGGACTCCTCCGCCTGCATGCCGAGCGCATGCGGGTGCTCGCGCGTGAGCAGCGCACACGCGACCGCTTCGCCGCGCTCCATCCCGAGGTGGCGGTGACCGAGGTGGCCGCCCTGCCCGGCGATGTGCACGACCTCGCCGGGCTGCGGGCCATCGGTGACCGGCTCACGGCGGGGCGGACGCCCTCGGCCTGAGCCGTCTCGCATACGAGTACCCGCCTGTACCCGTACTCGTACTCTCCCTCGTTCCCGTACGTGCTCGTACGGACCGGGGCTAACCGACCGCCGCGTACGCCTCGTACGTCGCGTCGTCCTCGATCGCCACGGGGAGCAGGCCGGCTCCGCGCTCGTACTCCGTCCGCGCGGTCTCCAGGAGCCGGCGCCACGAGGTGACGGTCGGCCTCCGGCGCAGCAGGGCGCGTCGCTCGCGCTCCGTCATGCCGCCCCACACGCCGAACTCCACGCGGTTGTCGAGGGCGTCGGCGAGACATTCGGTCCGCACCGGACATCCGGTGCACACCGCCTTCGCCCTGTTCTGCGCCGCTCCCTGCACGAAAAGTTCATCCGGATCGGTAGTGCGGCAGGCCGCCTGCGCACTCCAGTCAGCTACCCAGCCCATACCGGCGCCGTCCTCTCCCGAATCGAGGCTCCCCCACGGCGGCAGCGGCATATTCACCGCTGCCAGTTGGGACGTTACGGAAGGTGGGCACAGCGCAACACCCCCTTCGGGCCCAATCTTGAATGGTCCGAACGGACTATGCGTGCGCGTCAGATCACCCAGGGGAGTGATCGAAGGACATGCGTGTGATAGCGGACATACCGCTCGGATATGCCCATCCCCGACGGCCCCGCTTCGGGCACCGCGTGACGCATGAGCCGGAATCGGACACGAGGTTCCCGCGCTTCGGGGTCACGGGAATTCATGCCGATGTCACACCCGGGTCTTGATGCACGACCGCATTGCTGTGACAGTTGGGAGCAGCTTAGGCCAAGGCATATACGTGTGTCCGGCGATTGAGAACGTAGGCTGCCCCCATGGCAAAGAAGCGCTCGGGCGGTGGTCTGACCGGGACCCAGCAGGCCGCCAAGTTCCTCGGTGTCAGTGTGCTCGCCGGAGCCGTGCTGGCGGGCATCGCCCTGCCCGCGGCCGGGGCACTCGGGCTGGCCGCGAAGGGGACGGTGGAGGGGTTCGACGAGATCCCCTCCAACCTGAAGACCCCACCGCTGAGTCAGCGCACCACGATCCTGGACGCCGAGGGCGGCCTCATCGCCACGGTGTACTCGCGGGACCGGAAGGTCGTGTCGCTGGACAAGATCTCCCCGTACATGCAGAAGGCGATCGTCGCGATCGAGGACGGGCGCTTCTACGAGCACGGGGCGATCGACCTCAAGGGCGTGCTGCGCGCCATCAACCGCAACGCCCAGTCGGGCGGGGTCGCGCAGGGCGCGTCCACGCTGACCCAGCAGTACGTGAAGAACGTCTTCGTCGAGGAGGCCGGTGACGACCCCGAGAAGGTCGCGCAGGCCACCCAGCAGACCATCGGCCGCAAGGTCCGCGAGCTGAAGTTCGCGATCCAGGTCGAGGAGGAGCTGGGCAAGAAGAAGATCCTGGAGAACTACCTCAACATCACCTTCTTCGGGCAGCAGGCCTACGGCATCGAGGCCGCGTCCCAGCGGTACTTCTCCAAGCACGCCGCCGACCTGGACCTGGGCGAGGCGGCGATGATGGCCGGTCTCGTCCAGTCGCCGAGCCGCTACGACCCGATCAACGACATCCAGGAAGCCACCAAGCGCCGCAACGTGGTCCTCCAGCGGATGGCCGACGTGAAGGACATCAGCCAGGCCGAGGCGGACAAGGCGAAGGCCACTCCGCTCAAGCTGAAGGTCAAGACCCCGAGGAACGGCTGCATCACCGCCGTCGACGGCGCCGGCTTCTTCTGCGACTACGTCCGCAAGACGATCCTCGGCGACCCGGTCTTCGGCAAGACGTCCGAGGACCGGCAGAAGCTGTGGAACCTGGGTGGTCTCACCATCAGGACCACGCTCGACCCGCGCGCGCAGGCCGCCGCCAACGAGGCCGCCATCGCGAAGGTCAACAAAGACGACCCGGTCGCCGCCTCGGTGGTGCAGGTCGAGCCCAAGACCGGCCGCATCCTGTCGATGGGCCAGTCCCGCCCGTACGGCCTGGACCAGAAGCAGCACCAGACGACGCTGAACCTCGCCGTCGGCAGCAAGATGGGTGGCACGACGTACGGCTTCCAGGTCGGCTCGACCTTCAAGCCGATCACGGCGGCGGCGGCCCTGGAGAAGGGCATCAGCCCGGCGACGAGCTTCAACGACCCGGCCCAGATCAACATCCCGGAGCGCGACTACACCCGCTGTGACGGCAAGCCCGCGGGGTACGCGAACTGGGAGGTGAACAACGAGACCGAGTCGGAGAAGGGCGTCTTCGACATGACCAGCGCCCTCGGCAAGTCCATCAACACGTACTTCGCCAAGCTGGAGAAGATGGCCGGTCTCTGCGAGACGCTGACGATGGCGAAGAACGTCGGCTACGACCGCGAGCTGGGCAAGCCCATCAAGCAGAGCCCGTCCGTCACCCTCGGCAGCATCGAGAGCACCCCGCTCGACATGGCGTCCGTCTACGCGACCTTCGCGAACCGCGGCATGTACTGCACCCCGGTCGCCATCGAGTCGATCAAGGCGGCCAACGGCGACAAGCTGAACGTGCCGCAGACCAAGTGCACGCGCGCGATGAGCGACCGGACCGCCGACACCATCAACCAGATGCTGAAGGGCGTCGTCGAGGACGGCACCGGTACGAAGGCCGGTCTCAGCGACCGCGACAACGCGGGCAAGACCGGTACCACCAACGACCGCAAGGACGCCTGGTTCGTCGGCTACACGCCGAACCTGTCCACCGCCGTCTGGGTCGGTGACGATGTCGGCAAGAAGGACTCGATGTACGACATCACCATCGGCGGCGAGTACTACGACAAGGTCTGCGGTGGCTGTCTCCCCGGCCCGATCTGGAAGATCGCGATGACGGGCGCCCTGGACGCCGGCCAGACCCCGGGCTTCGTGCCCGTCTCCGTGCCGCGGGCCCAGAAGCCCAAGGACGAGGAGAAGGAGGGCGACGAGGGCCCGAACAAGCCCCGGAAGCCCGCCGACGGCAAGCCCGGCGACACCGACCCGATCGGCGGGATCACGATCCCGCCGGATCTGATCGGCGGCGGCGACGGCCGCGGCAACGGACGCGGTGGACACCACTGACGTGCTGAGCTGACGCGGTGATACGCGAGAAGGGCGCCCCACCTGACCGGTGGGGCGCCCTTCTCGTTCACGGCTGCTGGTGAGTCCTACGGGCGCCACCGGGCCCGGTCGCCTTTCAGCCCGCGAGCAGCTTCTTCACCGCGGCGGCGACACGGCCGCCCTCGGCCTGGCCGGCCACCTTCGGGTTCACGATCTTCATGACGGCGCCCATGGCGCGCGGCCCCTCGGCGCCTCCCGCCTTCGCCTCCTCGACGGCCGCCGCGACGATGCCGTCGAGCTCCTCGTCGCTGAGCTGCTTCGGCAGGTAAGCGTCGAGAAGGAGGCCTTCGGCCTTCTCGCGCTCGGCGGACTCGGGGCGACCGCCCTTGGCGAAGGCGTCCGCGGCCTCGCGGCGCTTCTTGGCCTCCTTCGCGATCACCTTCTGCACCTCGTCGTCGGAGAGTTCGCGCTTGGTCGTGCCCGCGACCTCCTCCTTCGTGATCGCGGTGATGGTGAGCCGCAGAGTCGAGGAGCGCAGTTCGTCGCGCTCCCGGATCGCGGCGTTGAGGTCGTCCTGGAGCTTCGCCTTGAGCGTGGTCATGGGCTCAAGTGTGGCAGGTGACCCGCCCGTACCGCCCGCGCATTTCGGCTCAGCGGGTCTGCGACGATGGGGGGATGCGCGCACGGTACGGCATCCCCCTGAAGATCACGGCAGGCCTCACGGCGACGGCGGCGGCCGGAATCGTCTACGCGGCCGGGTTCGAGGCCCGCTCCTACCGGCTCCGCCGGGTGACGGTCCCGGTCCTCCCACGCGGCATGCGCGACCTGCGGGTCCTCCAGGTCTCGGACATCCACATGGTGAGCGGCCAGCGCAAGAAGCGGGCCTGGCTGCAGTCCCTCGCGGGGCTCCGCCCCGACTTCGTCGTCAACACCGGTGACAACCTCTCCGACCCGGACGCGGTGCCGGAGGTCCTCGACGCGCTCGGGCCGCTGATGGAGTTCCCCGGCGTGTACGTCTTCGGGTCCAACGACTACTACGGGCCCCGGCTGCGCAACCCCGCCCGCTACCTGCTGGAGAAGGCGCAGGGCCGCCACGGCCTCAACGGCAACAAGCCCGTCGTCGGCGCCGTCCACAACCCGTGGGAGGGCATGAAGGACGCCTTCGACGCGGCGGGCTGGGTGGACCTCACCAACAGCCGCGGCCGGCTGAAGCTGCCGCAGGCCGACCTCGCGTTCACCGGCCTGGACGACCCGCACATCAAGCGCGACCGGTACGAGCGGGTGGCCGGCGGCCCCGACGCGTCGGCCGACTTCACGGTGGGCGTCGTGCACGCCCCGTACCTGCGCGCGCTCGACGCCTTCACGGCCGACGGGTACGAGCTGATCCTCGCCGGGCACACTCACGGCGGGCAGCTGTGCATCCCCTTCTACGGGGCGCTCGTCACCAACTGCGACCTGGACACGGACCGCGTGAAGGGCCTTTCCACGCACGCGGTGGGCCACCGCACCTCGTACCTCCACGTCTCGGCGGGGTGCGGCACCAGCCGGTACACCCCCGTCCGCTTCGCCTGCCCGCCCGAGGTCACCCTGCTCACCCTGACGGCGCGCGCCTGAGCGCTTACGGTGGAGGGCATGATCACGCCCCGCACCGCGGCCGTGCCGGCCTCCGCCGTCGTACCCCCCACAGGCCGCCGTCCCCGGGCGGCGGCCTTCCGGGCCCTGATCGCCCTGTGCGCGGCGACAGGCCTGGTCATCGAGTGCGTGTACGGGGACGTGCTCGTCGTGCTGAGCTTCTTCACGATCTGGTCCAACATCCTGGTCGCCGTCGTCCTCGGCCGGGGCGCCGTCCAGGCCTGGACCCGCCGCCCGCCGCTGCCCGCGCTGTGGACCGGCGGGGCGCTGCTCTGCATCGCGGTGGTCGGCCTCGTCTTCCACCTGGTCCTCGACAACGAGGCGAGCGCGTTCAACCAGACCGCCGAGATCGTCCGGCTCACCGGCGCGAAGGCCGTCGCCAACCAGCTCCTCCACACCGTGACCCCGATCGGTACGGCCCTGGACTTCCTGCTGCTCACGGCGCCCGGCGCCCTCCGGTGGCGCCACGCCGCCCAGTGGCTGGCGGCCCCGGGCCTCTACCTCACCTTCGCCCTGGTCCGCGGCGCGCTGATCTCCCCGGACACGCCCACCCGCTACACGTACCCGTTCCTCGACGTGACCGTCCACGGCTACACCGGCGTCCTCACCAACGCCGTAGTCCTCGGCGCGGCCTTCTACCTCCTCGGCCTCGCGATCGTCGGCCTGGACGGCATCCGACCTGCGCCGAGGTCCCGCGAATACCGGATTTCGCCTGAGCGCGCGCGTGGGCTAAAGTAATCGATGTCGCCGCGACGTGAAGAACAGAGCAGCGACATCGGGGTGTAGCGCAGCTTGGCAGCGCGCTTCGTTCGGGACGAAGAGGTCGTGGGTTCAAATCCCGCCACCCCGACAGCTGTAAGACCAGATCAGGGGCCTGATCCGCGAGAGCGGGTCGGGCCCCTGAGTGGTTTCCGGGTGCTTTGCCGTGGCCGGCTCAGGCGTGGGGGTGGGGCGGGAGGGTCCGGTGGACGCTGACCTCGTGCGGGGTCGGGGAGGCCAGCGCGAGGGCGGCTGCGTGGGTGGGGCCGGCCGGGAGGTCGGTGAGGTGCCAGCCGGGGAGGGGGCCGCGGACGTCGTCTGCCGCCAGGTCGCGGCCGAGGCCGGTGCCCAGGCCCTTGAGGTAGGCCTCCTTGCGTGCCCACAGCCGGGCGAAGGCCGTCGGGCGGTCCTGGGGGCGGGTGGCTTCGAGTTCCGCTCGTTCCGCCGGGTGCAGGACCTTCGTGAGCTGGTCGGCGGTCCCGGGCTCGGGTACGGGCTCCGTGTCGACGCCGATCGGAGTCGGGGCGACGCCGATCACGACGAGGCCCCGGGTGTGGGACAGCGAGAACTCCAGCTCCCGGGACGCGAGGACGGGCCGTCCGTGCGGCTCGCCGCAGCACGGACAGGGGTCCCGGGTGAAGTGGAGCTCGCCGGGTGCCGTACCGGTCCGGGCGGACAGGACCGTGCGGAGGGCGACATGGGCGAAGGCGTAGAGGACGCGGTCCGCGTCCCGGAGGTAGGCGGCCACACGGCTGCGCTCCTCCTCGTCCAGGACGGTCAGGTCGAGCGCGGACGGTGAGACCGCCGGTGGGGCGGGCAAGAGCCAAACCCGGACGCCGGTCGTGTCGTCCGCTTCGATGCCGTCGCGGGGAGTCAGTGCCGTACCCATGACCGCCATGCTCCCAGAGTGCCTAGATGACCGGGGGGCGGCCCAAACGGGTCATGCGGAGGACGGTGGTCCAGCGCATCGGGGTTCGGGGCCCGCAGGAACGGCGGACGCCTTCCGCGAAGCCGCCGAACCAGGCCCTGAGGCCCGGGAGGGAGCGGGTGCGGGCCAGGGTCAGGAGGGTCCATACGCCGAGGTAGACGGGGACGAGGAGGGCCGGCAAGTTGCGCTTGGCCAGCCAGACGCGGTTGCGGGCGGTCATCCGGTAGTAGACGGCGTGCCGGGCCGGGCTGGTCTTGGGGTGCTGGAGCAGGAGTTCCGGCGCGTACAGGACCTTCCAGCCGGCGTCGAGGGCCCGCCAGGCGAGGTCGGTCTCCTCGTGGGTGAAGAAGAAGTCCTCGGGCCAGCCGCCGATCCGGTCGAGCATCGCCATCGACAGGCCGTGGCCGCCGCCGAGGAAGGTGGTCACCTCGCCGCCGCGCAGCGGGTCCTTGGCGCCGAGCCGGGGGACGTGCCGGCGCTGGGTCTCGCCGGTCTCGTCGGCGATGCGGAACGAGACGATGCCGAGGGCCGGGTCCGCCTCGTACAGGTCGGCGAGGCGGCGGAAGACGTCCGTGTCGACGAGGAGGCCGTCGTCATCGAGGTCCACCACGATGTCGACGTCGCCGAAGGCGCGCAGCGTCTCGATCGCGACGTTCCGGCCGCCCGAGACGCCCCGGTTCTCCGGGAGTTCGACGCCCGTCACGCCGTCGGGCAGGGCCGGAAGCGATCCGGTGCCGTTGCCGACGACGACGATCCGGGCGGCGGGCTCGTCCTGGCCCGCCACGGCGTCGAGCAGCGCCCGCAGCTCGGCGGGGCGCGTGCCCATCGTCAGTACCGCCACACCCACACGCGGTCGCGCCACGACCCACTCCGTCCCCTGAGACTGTGCACCGGAACGTGCTCCGGGCCGCGATGCTAACCGCCTGTGGACACCTTCCGTTCACCCGGACCACAGGTGTCGTGCACCGGACAGAGGCGCTGAGGGGGGAGGGCGGCGAGGGGCGGGGTCCGGCGGCTCTACGCTGGTTCTCTTCCGTCAGGTTGATCGATCGTCGAAAGGGTGGTCTCCAGGTGCTGGTCGCGGACCGATATCGGCTTCATGTGTGTATCGGCCGGGGCGGCATGGGCGAGGTGTGGCAGGCCACCGACGAGGTCCTCGGCCGGTCCGTGGCCGTGAAGTTGATGCTGGCCCAGGCGACCGACCCCTCCGCCGGTGACCGATTCCGGCTGGAGGCGCAGACCGCCGCGCGGCTGAGCCACCCGCACGTGGTGGGTGTCTTCGACTTCGGCACGTGGGACGGAAAGCTGTTCCTGGTCATGGAGTTGGTCGAGGGCGACAGCCTCGCCGGAAGCCCGTCGAATCCGCTGATCCTGCCCGCCGAGCGGGTCGCGGTCGTCGCCGCGCACGCCGCCGCCGGGCTCGCGGCCGCCCACCGGCAGGGCGTGGTGCACCGGGACATCAAGCCGGGCAACCTGCTCGTCGACTCCGAGGGCACGGTGAAACTGGCCGACTTCGGCATCGCCCGGTTCGTCGACGACCCCTCGGCCGCGCTCACGACGACCGGTCAGATCGTGGGCACGGGGCTCTATCTCGCGCCCGAGCGGGCACTCGGCCAGCCGGCGTCGCCCGCCTCCGACGTGTACTCGCTGGGGTGCGTGCTGTACCAACTCCTCACCGGGAGACCGCCGTTCCGCGCGGACACCGCGACCGCCCTGCTGTACCAGCACATCGACACCGCGCCGATGCCTCCGAGCCGGCTCGGCGCCGCGCTGCCGCCCGAGTTCGAGACGTACCTGCTGAGCCTGCTCGCCAAGAAGCCGGAACAGCGGCCGCCCGCGCAGGCGATCGCGGACTGGTTCTCCTCCGGCGCCTGGCGCTCCTACCCCGGGGCCGGCCCGGTCCGGCAGCAGGCCGCCCATCACCCCGGCTCGGCCACCCCGATGCCCCTGCCCGCGCCGGTGCACACCCCCGCGCCGACCCCGCCGCCGATGAACCGGCCGCCCGCGCCCCGGTCGGCCGCGACCCGGTCCGCGCCCGTCGCCCGGCGGCATCAGAGCGTGGCGAGCACCGGCGGCCTCGCCGAGCTGTCGCGGCGCCGCCCGCGCAAGACGGCCGCGGTGGCCGGGGCCATCGCCTTCGTGGTCTTCCTGATCATCGGGATGGCCTGGCTGTCGTGACGGACCCCGCCCCCGCCCAGTAGGGTCCCCCGCTCCGGCGCCCGGCCGGCCGGGGCGTCATCTCACGAGCCACACCAGGACCCCCAGCAGGATCAGCGTGAGGCAGATCCCGAGGTTGACCACCTTGTACTGGAGGAAGACCGCGGCGAACTCGCGCAGGATCGCCGACGGCCAGAAGTAGGCGGCGGTCGGCGAGCCCACCACCTGGCCGTCCACCCCCGCGCGGCGGGCCATCAGGGCGGCCCGGAAGGCGTGGTAGTTGTTCGTGACGATCACGCAGGAGGAGCCCGGTCTGTCCCGCTCCATCAGTTCCTTGCTGAAGAGCATGTTCTCCTCGGTCGTCCGCGAGCGGTCCTCGCGCACGACCGCCCCGGCCGGGAACCCGCGCTCCACCAGGTAGTCCGCCATCGCGTGCGACTCGGGCAGCTCCTCGTCGGGCCCCTGCCCGCCGGAGGTGATGAGGACGGGCGCCTCCCCGCCCCGGGCGGCCAGCCGCTCGTACACCTCCCGGCCCCGCTCCAGGCGGCTCGCGAGAAGCGGCGGCACCTGGCGGCCGCCCATCAGGCCGGAGCCGAGGACCACGACGTAGTCGGCGTCGCGGCGGAGCCGCGACCGGCCGTACAGGAACGCGTAGCCGACGAAGCAGAGGAAGAGGAACGAGACGTACCCCACCACCAGCAGGGTGGTGCCGGCGATCACGCCCAGGTCCCACGAGCGCGTGACGGCCGCCGTGACGGTCAGGGCTATCACCCCGAACATGCCGAGCCCGGCGAGGAGCGTGAGCAGGTTGGCCGGGCGTCTGCCCTCCCTGCGGACCATCTTCACGCCGTTCGCGCAGAGCAACCCGGCCAGGACCACCGGGCCGAGGCCGAGCACGAGCAGCACGAGGACCATCACGGTCCCGGCGACCCCGGGCGGGGCGTCGTCGATCCCCGTGAGGAGACCGAGCCCGAGGAAGGTGACGGCGAGACCGAGGTACACGGCGTTGCCGAAGCGGCGCCGGTCGCGCAGCACACCCGCCCCGAAGAGCAGCAGAAAGACGGCGGCCACGACGAAGGCGATCATTCCGACATCGTAGGCATCGGGGCCGACGACGGAACGGGGCCCTGTGGACAACCTGCCTCGACGGCTGTGCGGCCGACGCCCTCAGACCTCGCCCGCCAGCGCGAAGAGGCCGCGTCTCGCGCCCTCTTCATATGCTTCCCGCAGCTCCGGGTCGACCAGCAGCGCCCCGAGAGCCTCCTCCCCACGCGTGCGCGTGACGGCGCAGTACTCCGCCGGCCGGTACGAGGAGTCGAAGACCGAGGTCCGCAACAGGTCGACCGCGCCCAGGAGATGGGCCGCGGCACCGTGCTGCCCGTTCATCGCCCGCATCTGGGCCAGGAGTTCCGCCGCGCAGGCAGCGCCCACCGCCGAGCCGAGCCGCAGGTGCTCCCGCAGGGCCCGCCTGGCGTACTCCGCGGCACGCTCCCGGTCCCCGTCCCAGGCGCCGAGTTCGGCCCGTACGTGATACGCCCAGGCCTCGGCGAACATGTCGCGGCCCACCCAGGCCCGGCGGCTCTCCAGGTCCAGGTCCCCCTGGTCCAGCGCCTCCTGCGCGGCCTCCGGGTCGGAGCGGCACAGGGAGAGCGCGAGCCCGACCCAGCAGGCCCGCCGGGTCGGCCCGAACTCCGGGTGCTCGTCCATGAGGGCGAGGGCCTCCCGGAACTCGGCCGCCGCCGCGCGCGTACGCCCCTGGTAGAGGGCGCACGCTCCGCGCAGATGGGCCAGGAGCGCCAGGCAGCGCTCGTCGCCGTCCCGTACGGCCGCCGCCCACGCCTGGGCGAGGAGTGGGTCGGCGTCCTCGGGGCGGCCCGACTCCAGCTCCAGGAAGGCCGCCAGCCACAGGGCGCGTGCGGACGGTGGTCCCGGGTGCAGGCTGAGGGCGTGCCGCAGCCGGGAGCGGCCCTCGGCGATCCGCCCACAGGCCACCCACAGGAACCACAGGGAGACCACGATCTCGACGGACGTCTCGGCCTCGGCGCGCGGCGAGAGCGGCGCGGTCGTCGGGTCCATGGCGGCGGCCAGGTCCGGGAGTTCACGCAGCGCGAGGTCCCGGGCGTCCACCTGCCGGCCCCGCTGCCACCAGTCGGCGGCCCGCCGGGCCACCTTCACGCACCACCTGCGGTGACGCAGGAGGACGGCCCAGCGGTCACCGCGCGCGGTGAGCCGGCGGGCGCCGACAGCACGCATCGGGGGCGGCATCCAGTAGCGGGGCAGGCCGTCCTCGCCGTCGAAGAGGTCGTCCACGGGGAGGAGGGCGAGCGGCGCCAGCCGGTCCAGTACCGCCTGGATCCCGCCGCCGGGCAGCGGGCCGGAGGCACAGACCTCGCGGACGGCCTCCCGGCCGAAGGCCCCCTCGAAGACGGACAGCCGCTCCCACAGGAGCTGCTCGATCGGGCCGCAGCTCTCGTAACCGCGCTCGGCCGCGGCGATCTGGTCAAGGCCGACCGGTTCGCCCCACAGACGTTCGGACTCCGGTGGTTCTCCTGCCCACATGTGCTCCAGCCCCCGTGTCAGGTCTCCGCCCCTCTCCTGTGACTTAGGACGGATTCAATGGAAATCGGCCGGCGTCGCGGCTTGAATGCCTTTGCCCGGGTCCACATCCTGGGGCCTTCCCGTGCCCACGCCCAGGGTTTCCCCGGGATCGACCAAGGAGGCACATGCATACCAGGGAATCCGTCCTGGGGGAGGTGGATCTGGCGCTGATCCACGCACTCCAGATCGCGCCGCGCGCCAGCTGGACCCAGCTCGCGGGCGTGCTCGCCGTGAGCGCGGACACCCTCGCGCGGCGCTGGGAGACCCTCACCGCGGGCGGGTACGCCTGGAGTTCACTGCTCACCGCCCGGCGCGGCGCGGAAGCCACCCTGTACGCGTGGGTCGAGCTGGAGTGCGTCGCCGGCGCCGCCGAGGCCACCGCGATCGAGGTCGCGGGCGACCCGTACACCCTCGGCGTCCACCAGGTGACCGGGGACGCGGATCTGGTGCTGCTCGTCAACTGCCCGGATCTGTACGCCCTCGACGGCTATCTCGCCGGGCGGGTGCGGCGGCTCCCCGGAGTGCTCAGGGCCCGTACGCAGGTCGTCACCCAGCTGCACAACCGCCCGTACCGCTCGCGGATCGAGCAGCTCACCCCGGCGCAGGTGCGGCACCTCACCGAGATCACCGGCGGCGACCGGCGGAACCGCTCCCCCGCGCGCGCGTACCCGCACGTCACGGAGCTCGACCAGCGGATCGCCGCGGAGCTGGCGGGTGACGCCCGGCGCAGTGCCGCCGAACTGGCCCGGCAGTGCGGCACGAGCGAGTCGACCGTACGCCGCAGGCTGGACCTCCTCGGCGCGGCCGGAGTCTTCCACCACCACTGCCTGCCGGCCCCGCGCTTCTCCGGGCGGCCGGTGTGGGCGCTGGTCACGGCGGACGTGCCACCCCTGGACGTGGCCGAGACGGTGGCCTCGCTGACCCGGCTGCGGCAGACCCGGGTGGTCACCTCGGTCACCGGGCCGCACAACCTGGCGCTCGCCATGTGGCTCCGTACGGTCGAGGAAGTCCACGACGTGACGGCGGCCCTGGTGCGGGCCGCGCCGGCGCTGCGGATCACGGGCACGGCGGTGTCCCTGCGCACCCACAAGATCGGCGCGCAGGTCCTCGGCCCGGACGGCCGGCGCACCCACCACATACGGCCGGCGACCGGCGACGCCTGACTCAGGCCGGGCGGGACGCCTTGACCGAGTACATCAGGGGGATGCGGGGGCGGTCCGCGGGGAAGCGGTAGCAACCGTCCTCGTGCCGCTGGAGGGCCCCGTAGCGGGGGAAGAGCGAGGCGTCGTGCTCGTGCAGGAACTCGATGCGCAGACCGGCCCTCGCGAGCGCCGTGACGACCTCGCCGACGGGGTGCACCCACTCCACGCTGCGGTTGTGGACGGTGACGGCGTCGAGGTCGGCGTACGTTCCCGGGGTGGTGTCCACCCACGGGTCGCGGACGAAGTAGTCGTGCACGACCCGGCTGCCCGTCTCGTCGTCGAGCGAGTCGGTCAGCGGATGGAACTCGGCCACGTAGAGGAAGCCGCCCGGGGCGACGAGGGAGGCGGCGGTCTCCGCCCAGCGTTCGATGTCGGGCAGCCAGCACAGCGCCCCGCTGCCGGTGTAGACGATGTCGTACGACCGGTCCGGGACGGCCTCGGCGGCGTCGTACACGTCGGCGGCGACGAAGGCGGCGCGCTCCTGCGAGAAGCCCAGGTCGGCGGCGAGCGAGCGGGCGGTCTCGACGGCAGGCTCGGAGAAGTCGAGACCGACGACCTGGGAGGCGCCGTGCCGGGCCCAGGAGAGGGTGTCCAGGCCGATGTGGCACTGGAGGTGGAGCAGGGAGCGCCCGGTGACGTCGCCGACCTCCGCGAGCTCGAAGTCCCGCAGGGCGTCCTTGCCCGCACGGAAGGTGTCGAGGTCGTAGAACTCGCTGGCGGCGTGGATCGGGACGCGCTCGTCCCACTTCGCGCGGTTGGCCTCGCGCCAGTCCTCGGGGGTCGGAGAGTACATGCCGGCGAGGTTATCCACAGGCTGCGGAGGACGCGACCCGATTGTCGGCCGCGCGGAGCATGATGGATGCCATGACTACCGAGAGCAAGCACAGCGACACCCCCGTCTGGGAGCAGCGCTTCCGGGCACCCCGCGTCTCCCTGCCCGAGTGGGCCGAGGAGGCACCGGACCGCTCACTCTTCGTGTCCAACGCGACGGGGACGTACGAGTTGTACGCCTGGGACCGGGCGACCGGCGAGCAGCGTCAGGTCACGGACCGGCCGAACGGGACGACGGACGGCACGCTGTCGCCGGACGGCGCCTCGATCTGGTGGTTCGCGGACACCGACGGGGACGAGTTCGGGGTGTGGATGCGCCAGCCGTTCACGGGCGGCCCGGACGAGCCGGCCATGCCCGGCCTCGCCCCGTCCTATCCGGCCGGACTGGCCATCGGCCGGGAGGGCACGCTCGTGGTGGGCCGCTCCACGGACGAGGACGGCACGACGGTCCATCTCGTACGGCCCGGGGCCGACGCCCCGGTCGAGATCTACCGGCACCGGGAGTCGGCCGGCGTCGGTGACCTCTCGTTCGACGGCTCGCTGATCGCGATCGAGCACACCGAGCACGGGGACGCGATGCATTCGGCGCTGCGCGTGCTGCGCGCCTCGGACGCGGGTGTGGTGGCCGAGCTCGATGACACCAAGGGCGGCACGGAGGAGCTGGGGCTCACGGTCCTCGGCTTCGCCCCGCTGGCCGGGGACACCCGGCTGCTCGTCGGCCACCAGCGGCGGGGCCGGTGGGAGCCGATGCTCTGGGACGTGGCGACGGGTGCCGAGACCGACCTCCGGCTCGATCTGCCGGGCGACGTGTCGGCGGAGTGGTATCCGGACGGTTCGGGTCTGCTGATCGTGCACGGCTTCGAGGCCCGCAGCGAGCTGTGGCGGTACGAGATCGCGACGGGGGCCCTGGTCCGGGTGGAGACCCCGGCCGGTTCGGTGTCGAGCGCGACGGCCCGTCCCGACGGCTCCGTGGAGTACCTGTGGTCCTCGGCCGCCGAGCCGCCGGTGGTGCGCTCCACGGCGGGCAGTGTCGTCCTCGACCCGCCCGGTCCGAAGGCGCCGCCGTCGGTGCCCGTGGAGGACGTGTGGGTGGAGGGACCGGGCGGCAGGGTGCACGCGCTGGTGCAGCGGCCGGCGGAGGGAGAGGGGCCGTTCCCCACGATCTTCGAGGTGCACGGCGGCCCCGCCTGGCACGACAGCGACGCCTTCGCCTCGGGCCCGGCGGCCTGGGTGGACCACGGGTACGCGGTGGTGCGGGTCAACTACCGGGGCTCCACGGGGTACGGCAGGGAGTGGACCGACGCGCTCAAGCACCGGGTCGGTCTGATCGAGCTGGAGGACATCGCCGCGGTCCGGGCCTGGGCGGTGGCGAGCGGCCTCGCCGACCCGGAGCGGCTCGTCCTGTCGGGGGGCTCCTGGGGCGGCTACCTGACGCTGCTCGGTCTGGGCACCCAGCCGGACGACTGGGCGGTCGGGCTCGCGGCGGTGCCCGTCGCGGACTACGTGACGGCGTACGAGGACGAGATGGAGGCCCTCAAGGCGCTGGACCGGACGCTTCTGGGCGGCTCCCCCGAGGAGGTGCCCGAGCGGTACGCGGCCTCGTCGCCGCTGACGTACGTGGACGCGGTGAAGGCCCCGGTGCACGTGACGGCCGGCGTGAACGACCCGCGCTGCCCGATCCGCCAGATCGACAACTACGTGGACCGGCTGGCGGCCCGGGGCGCGGTGCACGAGGTGTACCGGTACGACGCGGGGCACGGCTCCCTGGTGGTGGAGGAGCGGATCAAGCAGGTCGCCCTGGACCTCGACTTCGCGGCGAGACACCTGGGGACCCGGGCTGCGGGAGCCTGAGCCGGCTTGCGTACCGTGGGGGCGTGTACCGGTTCCTGAGAACGCCCCGCTGGTGGGGGATCAACGCCTTCGTCCTCCTCGCGATCCCGTTCTGCGTGTTCATGGGGACATGGCAGCTCGGCAAGTTCGAGGACCGCGTCGAGACCCACCGGGAGGCCGAGGAGCTGCCCGCCGCGAGCTCGCTCAAGGCCGAGCCGCTGGACTCGCTCCTGCCGGTGGACCAGAAGACTTCGGGCCGTGCGGCGCGGGCGAGCGGCCGGTTCGGGGAGCAGTTCCTCGTGCCGGACCGCGAGCTGGACGGGCGCACCGGCTCGTACGTCCTGACGATGCTGAAGACGGACGGCGGCCGGTCGCTGCCGGTGGTCCGGGGCTGGCTCCCCGCAGGCGCGAAGGCCCCCGCTCCGCCGGCCGGCGAGGTCACGGTGGTGGGCGCGCTCCAGGCCTCGGAGAACCCGGGCACCAAGGGCGTCCGCGCGGCGGGCGGGCTGCCGGAGGGGCAGCTGGGGATGATCAGCGCGGCGTCCCTGGTGAACGTGGTCACGGACGACGTCTACGACGCCTGGATCACCCTCGCGGACTCCCCCGCCGGTCTCACGCCGGTCCCGGCGGTGGCCGCCGCGGGCACGGGCCTGGACGCGAAGGCGTTCCAGAACCTGGGCTACACGGCGGAGTGGTTCGTCTTCGCGGGCTTCGTGGTCTTCATGTGGTTCCGCCTCGTGCGCCGCGAGGCGGAGGCCTCACGGGACGAGGCACTGGGCCTGTAGGGCCGGCCCTGCCCCGCTGGGCCGCGCAGGCGCCGCCGCTGCCGCCGTCGAGCCTGGTGGCGGCGCTGAGCCTCGCAGGGCGCCACCCTGGGCCTCGTGAGGCGCCGGTGGGCCCTCGTGTGGCGCCGCTTGCGGCCTCGCCGGGGCGCTCCCGCCGCGCCTCGCGGGGCGCAGCACCTGCAGCCCGGCGCGCCCAGCGCCGTCCTAGGACGGGGCCAGGAGGCCCGTTCGGTAGAGGGTGCCGGCGCAGGCGTTCGGGATGAGGACCGTTGCCGTGGGGCCGCCAGGCTCGGCGGTGTGGCTGACCGCGATGCCGCCGTCCGCCGGAGTGCCGTCCTCGTGGAGCAGCTGGGGTGCCGTGCCGGCGCCCGCGCCCTCTTCCGTGCCGGTGTCCGGTCCGGTGCCGGCGCCGCCGGAGTCGGCGCCCTCGGTCGGTTCGGGGTTGCCCGTACCGCCCGACGGGCTGTCCGTCGGGGTCGGCGTGGCCGGCGGCTCGCTCGGGGTGGTCGGCGTGGGGGTCGGCGTGGTGCCGGTCGTCGGGCAGGTGTCGCTCGGCACCCAGACGAACTTCACCTCGTAGCTGCCGCTCGGCTCGAGGACGAGCGCCGAGGCCTCCTGGGCGGGGTCGGGCAGTCCGCCGCCCCCGTCCCCCGACGTGTGGCGGACCACCGAGATCCGCCCCGGGTCCGCCGCCCCCCGGGCCTCGAAGCCGACGATGCCGGCCCCGTCCACCAGGCATGCCTGGTCGGAGACGTTGGCGATGCGGAAGGTGCCGTGGACCTTGCCCTCACCGTCGGCCCCGGCGGCTCCCGACCCGGCGACACCGAGCTGGCCGACGGCGCACCGCGGGGTGGAGTCGGGGTCCGCGCCGAGCGTCTGGCGCGGGCCGTCTCCCGAGGAGCCGGCCCCCGGGAGCTGCGGCTTGCCCGACGCGGCGTCCGCCGCGCCGGGGCGCGGGGAGACGCTGCTCGCGGGGGCCGTGGAGCTCTGACCGCCCTCGACGCCGGTCTCCGTGCCGGTGCCGCCCTGGGCCTGCTCGCCGTGGCCGGCGTTCACGGGGTTGGCCGCGGAGATGCCGCCCGACGCGGCGACGTGCACGAAGGCGGGGACGGCCGTGCCGATGAGGACGGCGGCGGCCGCGGCGCCGACGACGGCCTGCCGCTTCCGGGCGCGCCGCGCGGGCACGGCCCGCCGCAGGTGCTCCAGCGAGCCGAGGGAGGGCTCAAGGCCGCCCACGGCGTCCTGGAAAAGCCGCCGCAGCGCGAGCTCGTCGTCGCCCTCGCCGGGCCCGGGCTCGATCTTCACCATGCGCTGTCCACTCAGCTCGTCACGTTCATCCAGGGCGTCAGGCTTCTCACGAGCGGGCCCGGCGGCGGAGTCGGTGCGGTCCTCGAGCGCCGCCTCGGCGGCATGCCTCTCGGGGACGTCGTCGCCGTCACGGTTCTCGTGGGCCACGCCGTCCCGGTCGGGTGCCTCGCTCATGTCGTCGCCCCCATCGCGACGCGCAGCGCCGCGATGCCCCGCGAACCGTACGCCTTCACCGAACCCAGGGATATCCCGAGCGTCTCGGCGACCTGGACCTCGGTCATGTCGGAGAAGTACCGCAGGGCGAGCACCTCGCGCTGGCGCCGCTGGAGTCCGCGCATCGCCCTGATCAGGTCCTCGCGCTCCAACTGCTCGTACGCCCCCTCCTCCGCGCTGGCCATGTCCGGCATCGGCTTGGACAGCAGCTTCAGTCCGAGGATGCGGCGGCGCAGCGCGGACCGGGAGAGGTTCACCACCGTCTGGCGCAGGTAGGCGAGCGTCTTCTCCGGCTCACGCACCCGCTTGCGGGCCGAGTGGACCCGGATGAAGGCCTCCTGGACGACATCCTCGCAGGAGGCCGTGTCGTCGAGGAGCAGCGCGGCGAGGCCGAGCAGCGACCGGTAGTGGGCGCGGTAGGTCTCGGTGAGGTGATCGACGGTGGTGCCTGCGGCCGGGACGGCCTCGGCGCTCTTGCGGGGCGACGGGATGCCGTCCACCCCGCCGGTGCGGGATCCGGTGGGCACGGGGGCGATCACCGGCATGCCGCCGAGCGCGCGCGGCCGCCGGAGCGGACGGACCGCCGAGCCGCGCACGGGGACGGCGACGACTTCACGCGCAGGGACGGCCGAGCCGCGTACGGGAACGACGGCGGCGTCACGTACCGGGGCGACGGGGGCGCGTAGGGGAACGACGGCGTCGCTCCGCGCGGGGAGCACCGCCGTGCCCGCGCCGCGCAGCGGGGCGATGGTCGCGATGTCGAGTACCTCTGCCACGCCTGTTGGACACGTTTCCCCCCGGCAGGGTTGTACGCGCACGCCGCCTTTTTCGACGGCGAGTTGTTCGTCCTCATGCGTAACCGTTCTCCCCCGATGCCCCGCTTTCAGCGTGTCCCGTGCCACACGGTGGTGGGTGCACGCAGAGACGCGCCCCGCCCAACTCTTGGTTGCAGTAGGGGGGAAGTGCATCGTCGACCACGGCATCGCCGCACTTCAAGAGGTATCTGACGCCTTTTTGCTCACAGGTCGTTCACAGATCACACAAATCCGTGACAAGGGATTCCGCGATCTGAAGCGCGTTCAGGGCCGCGCCCTTGCGGAGGTTGTCGGCGCAGACGAAGAAGTCGAGCGCGCGCTCGTCGTCGAGGGAGCGCCGGACGCGGCCGACCCAGGCGGGATCGGTGCCGGCGACGTCGGCGGGGGTGGGGAAGTCGCCGGCGGCCGGGTCGTCGTAGAGGACGACCCCCGGCGCGGTCGCCAGGACCTCGTGGGCGCGTGCGACGGGGACGGGGTTCTCGAAGCGCGCGTGCACGGAGACGGAGTGCGCGGTCACGACGGGGACGCGCACGCAGGTGGCGGCGATCCGGAGGCCGGGCAGGCCGAGGATCCTGCGGGTCTCGTCGCGGACGTGCTCCTCCTCGGAGGAGGAGCCGTCGGCGCCGGGGGTGCCCGACCAGGGCAGGACGTTGAGCGCGAGGGGGCCGGGGAAGGGGCCGGTGTTCTCGCCGACGGCCCGCCGTACGTCACCGGGGTGCGTGCCCAGGTCGGCGTCGCCGGCCACCAGGCCGAGCTGGGCGCGGAGGGCGTCGACGCCCGCCCGCCCGGCACCGGCGCCGCTGGCGGCCTGCTGGGCGGTGACGACCAGTTCGGCGAGGCCGAACTCGGCGTGCAGGGAGCCCACGGCGACGATCAGCGCGAGGGTGGTGGAGCCGGGTCCCGCGACGATGCCGCGGGGGCGTACCCGTGCGGCGTGGCCGTTGAGCTCGGGGACGACGAGCGGCACGTCGGGGTCGGCCCGGAAGGCGGCGGAGGTGTCCACGACGACGGCGCCCTTGGAGACGGCGATCGGCGCCCAGTGGGCGGCGACGTCCTCCGGTACCAGGAAGAGCGCCAGGTCGACGCCTTCGAAGGCTTCCTCGTCGAGCGCGAGGATCTCGCACTCCTCCCCCCGGACGGAGGCCTTTCGGCCGGCCGAGCGGGGGGAGGCGACGAGGCGTATCTCGCCCCAGACGTCCGCGTGGTGCGTGAGCATCTGGAGCATCACCGAGCCGACCGCCCCGGTCGCTCCCACGACCGCGAGCGTCGGCTTCGGGGTCATCGGCCGGTGCCTCCGTAGACGACGGCCTCGTCCGAGTCGCTGTCCAGGCCGAAGGCGGTGTGGACGGCGCGTACGGCCTCGTTGACGTCGTCGGCGCGGGTGACGACCGAGATGCGGATCTCGGAGGTCGAGATCAGCTCGATGTTCACCCCCGCGTCGGAGAGCGCCCGGAAGAAGTCCGCAGTGACGCCGGGGTTGGTCTTCATACCGGCGCCGACCAGGGAGATCTTGCCGATCTGGTCGTCGTAGCGCAGCGAGTCGAAGCCGATCGAGTTCTTCGCCTTCTCCAGGGCGTCGATGGCCTTGCGGCCCTCGGCCTTGGGGAGGGTGAAGGAGATGTCCGTGAGGCCGGTGGAGGCGGCGGACACGTTCTGCACGATCATGTCGATGTTGATCTCGGCGTCCGCGACGGCGCGGAAGATGGCCGCGGCCTCGCCGGGCTTGTCCGGCACGCCGACGACGGTGATCTTCGCCTCGGAGGTGTCGTGGGCGACGCCCGAGATGATGGCCTGCTCCACCTTGCGGTCCCCTTGCGGCTGGTTGCTGACCCAGGTCCCCTGGAGTCCCGAGAAGGACGAGCGGACGTGGATCGGGATGTTGTAACGGCGTGCGTACTCGACGCAGCGGTGCAGCAGCACCTTGGAGCCGGAGGCGGCGAGCTCCAGCATGTCCTCGAAGGAGATCCAGTCGATCTTCTTCGCCTTCTTCACGACGCGCGGGTCGGCCGTGAACACACCGTCGACGTCGGTGTAGATCTCGCAGACCTCGGCGTCGAGCGCCGCGGCGAGCGCGACGGCGGTGGTGTCGGACCCGCCACGGCCGAGCGTGGTGATGTCCTTCTTGTCCTGGGACACGCCCTGGAAGCCGGCGACGATGGCGATGTTGCCCTCGTCGAGGGCGGTACGGATTCGGCCCGGCGTGACATCGATGATGCGCGCTTTGTTGTGGACGGAGTCGGTGATGACGCCTGCCTGGCTGCCCGTGAACGACTGGGCCTCGTGGCCCAGGTTTTTGATCGCCATGGCCAGCAGGGCCATGGAGATCCGCTCTCCGGCGGTCAGCAGCATGTCGAACTCACGCCCGGCAGGGATCGGGGATACCTGCTCGGCGAGATCGATCAGCTCGTCCGTCGTGTCGCCCATCGCGGAAACCACGACGACCACCTGGTGGCCGTTCTTCTTGGCGTCCACGATCCGCTTGGCGACGCGCTTGATGCCTTCGGCATCGGCAACGGAGGAGCCTCCGTACTTCTGCACGACAAGGCCCACGTGCGCTCCTCGCTCAGTCTGTGCCGCAGCCGGCGCTGCGATCGGCTCAGTCTATCGAGGGACCCGGAAACACCACCGTGATATCGCATGGTGAGACGAGCCGCTCAGGAAGTGATCAGGAAGCCGTGTCCGGCACGCCGAGCGCGGCCGCTGCTTCCCGACCGACCGCTCCCCCGCGGCGTCCGCTCCAGCCGCCAAGCGCGGCCGTTACTTCCCGAGCGACCCGCCGCGCAGCCTCAGCGGGACGCCGATCTCCTCCAGCATCACGCGCCCCGCCTCCTCCGCGAGGTCGTCCTCCGCGAGGTCCTCGTCCGTGTCGAGGCCGTCGAGGGCCGCGAGGGGCTGGTCGAGGCGGACGTGGGCGACGAGGGACTGAAGGGCGCGGAGGGTCGCCGAGGCGGTGGGGCCCCAGTTGGAGAAGTACGAGAACTGCCACCACCACAGCGCCTCGCTGGTGCGGCCCGCGCGGTAGTGGGCGAGGCCGTGGCGCAGGTCGGCGACGATGTCGGCGAGGTTGTCGGAGATCCGGGCCGGGACCGGGGCCTTGCGCGGCTCGTACGGGTCGAAGACCTCGGAGAAGACGTCGACCGGGTCCAGCATCGCCGCGAACCGCTCGCGCAGGTCGTCGACGTCCGGCTCCGGGCCCGTGTCCGGCTCGTACCGCTCGTCCGGGACGATGTCCTCGTGCGCGCCGAGCCGGCCGCCCGCCAGGAGCAGCTGGGAGATCTCGAGGAGCAGGAAGGGCACCGCGCTGTCCGGCTCGTCGCCCTTGGCGACCTCGGTCGTCGCGACGATGAAGCTCTCGATCGAGTCGGCGATCTGGACCGCGAAGTCGTCCGGATCCTGCGTGACGGAGTGCAGTGTGGGATCAGACATCGAGCAGCCTCCCTGAGAGCGCGCAGGAGAGCGCACCGGCCCTGTCGTCATACATCTAGCAGCCTCCGCCCCTCGAAGGCACGGCCCAGTGTCACCTCGTCGGCGTACTCCAGGTCGCCTCCGACCGGGAGCCCGCTCGCGAGCCGGGTCACCTTCAGCCCCATGGGCTTGATCATCCGCGCCAGGTACGTCGCGGTGGCCTCGCCCTCCAGGTTCGGGTCGGTCGCGAGGATCAGCTCGGTGACGGTGCCGTCCGCGAGCCGCGCGAGCAGCTCGCGGATCCGCAGGTCGTCCGGGCCGACGCCCTCGATCGGGCTGATGGCGCCGCCGAGGACGTGGTACCGCCCGCGGAACTCGCGGGTCCGCTCGATCGCGACGACGTCCTTCGGCTCCTCGACCACGCAGATGACGGTCAGGTCGCGGCGCGGGTCGCGGCAGATGTTGCACTGTTCCTGCTGCGCCACGTTCCCGCAGACCGCGCAGAACCTGACCTTCTCCTTGACCTCCAGGAGCGCGTGCGCGAGACGGCGGACGTCCGTGGGCTCGGCCTGGAGGATGTGGAAGGCGATCCGCTGCGCGCTCTTGGGACCGACGCCGGGCAGTCTGCCCAGTTCGTCGATGAGGTCCTGAACCACGCCTTCGTACAACGGAACGCCTCTCCTCGGAGTGCTTGATTCTTACGGTAGTGGCTGGAAGCGAGCCTTAGAAGGGGTTCAGAAGCCCAGGCCCGGCATGCCGCCCATGCCCTGGGCCAGCGGGCCCAGCTTGGCCTGCTGGAGCTGCTGCGCGTTCTCGTTGGCGGCCTGCACGGCGGCGACGATCAGGTCGGCCAGCGTCTCGGTGTCCTCCGGGTCGACCGCCTTGGGGTCGATCACCAGGCCCCGCAGCTCGCCGGAGCCGGTGACGGTGGCCTTGACGAGGCCGCCGCCCGCCTGTCCGTCGACCTCGGTCGCGGCGAGCTCCGCCTGGGCCCGCGCGAGGTCCTGCTGCATCTTCTGGGCCTGCTGGAGGAGCTGCTGCATGTTGGGCTGGCCACCACCGGGGATCACGGTCACTCACTCCTACAGGTCTTCGGAAACGTCTTCGGAACGTCGGTATCCCGAGCCTACGTGCTCGCCGAGCGGGGTGCCGACGCAACTCTTTCGAGTGAGAAACTGCGGGCTCCTCTACCTGATCAACACCCTCTTGCGGGCGGAAATCCCGGGATTCCGGGCCCATCGCCCACCATTCGGCGGTAGGAAGGGCAGGCACCACGTGCACCGCACGTCACAAAAGGACACGAGCGCTGAGCTGAACAGAGGAGTCCCCCGGTGAGCCAGCAGCCGGAGATGCAGCCACCGGGGACCCCCGGAGGAGACGTCACCCGCGATCTGACCGGTACGCCGTTCCCCCTGGGCGACTGGGGCGAGCCCGCCGAACGGCTCGACGAGCTGTACCGCTGGGTCGAGACGAACGCCCTGCGCACCGCCGAGTGGTACCTCTCCGACCGGGTCTGGAAGCGCCGCTGCGCCCGGATCCTGCGGATCGGCGCGGCCGCCGGGGTGATCGCGGGCGCCGCGCTCCCGCTGCTCGACCTGACCGGGGCCGCCGAGGGCGCCGCGGGCTGGGGCTATCTCTCGCTGCTGCTCGGTGCCGCCTGCATGGCCTGCGACCGGTACTTCGGCGTGACCTCCGGCTGGATAAGGGACGTGGCGACGGCGCAGGCCGTGCAGCGCCGCCTCCAGGCGCTCCAGTTCGACTGGGCCTCGGAGAGCGTCCGGGAGGTGCTGGGCCCCACGGAGGGCACGGCCAGCGAGGCGGCCGAGCGGTGCCTCGGCGTGCTGCGCCGCTTCTCGGAGGACGTGACGGAGCTGGTACGGGCGGAGACCGCGGACTGGATGGTCGAGTTCCGCTCGGGCCCGGCGCCGCTGGCGCTCCAGTCGGTCGGCGTGGTCCCGGCCAGGGCGGAGAGCCCCCACCCCGCCGGTCGCTTCCCGCTGCCCCCGGGCACCCGCCCGAACATGCCGCGCCAGCGGCCCCCGGAGACCCGTTAGGGCCTCCGGGGAGCACCCGGCCTCAGCTGAGGATGATCATCGAGCCCTGGGCGAGGCTCCGGGTCGCCGCCGCGTGGAGCCCGAGCCAGACGTGCCGCTCCCGGGCGAACGGGTGGTCCTCGTAGGGTCCGGCCGCGGCCGGTTCCTCCAGGGTGGTGGGCCGCTCCGGCGGACGGGGGGCCGCGGGCGGGTTCGCCGGGTCGATGCCGAGGGCGGGCGCCACGAACTCCAGCTCGCGGAGCAGACCGTACGAGGAGCCGAGCGGCCCGCCGCCCTCGAGGAGCTCGTCGCTGGCGAGCGGCACCGGGAAGTCCACCGGCACGTACGCGCCCGCGTGGTCGTAGTGCCAGACCAGGTGGGACTGCTGGGCGGTCGCCTCGAACATCTCCAGGAGCTGTTCGTAGTCCCCGCCGAGCTCGCCGACCGGTTCGACCGGCAGTCCGCACATCTGGAGCAGGTAGACGCGGCGCAGGAAGTGCAGCGCCGCGTAGTCGAAGCCGGCGACCGGGGCGACGTCGCCCGAGAGCCCCGGCATGTACGCGTAGACGGGCACGGTCGGCAGGCCCGAGGCGCTCAGCACGGCGTCGTAGGCGGCGATGTCTTCGGCGAAGGGGTTGTCGGGGCTGTGGCACAGCACGTCGACGAGGGGGACCAGCCACAGGTCACAGGCCAAGGGAGGCTCGCTCTCCGTCAAATGCAGGGACGGCCAGGGTAGTCGGCTCGGCCGCCCACGCCCACCCGCTGAGCACCTGCCCGTCGAGGCCCCGTCTCAACCCGACGGGCCCTCAGCGGGCCCGCGCCTCCAGGCGGTCCGCCCATTCCAGCGAGTGCGTGTTGTACGCCCGTACGACCTCGACGGCGGCCTCCCCGTCGCCGCGGGTGATCGCGTCGACGAGGTCCACGTGGCCGCTCCACAGCCAGCCGAGGACGTCCCGCTCGGAGCGCAGGTAGGGCACGGAGAAGACCCAGGCCTGGACGCGGAGCCGGTGCAGGAAGTCGGCGATGTAGTCGTTGGCGGAGACCAGGCGGCCCAGCTCGCGCCAGTAGCGGATGTCGTAGCCGATGAGGATGTCCAGGTCCCCGGCGCGGGCGGCGCGGGCGGCGGCCTCGCCCCGGCGGCGTACGGAGACGAGCGCGAGGCCGATGCCGAGATCGGGTTCCGGGGCGGGGGGCGGCGGGGTCGTCGCGGGCGCGTGGCGGCGGAAGATGCCGTCGACGACGAGCATCCGGGCCTCGACCATGCCCCGGTAGTCGTCGATCGAGTACTGGTGGACGCGGAAGCCGCGGTGCTGGTCGGAGTCGAGGAGGCCCTGGGCGCAGAGGTCGACGAGCGCCTCCCGCACGGGCGTCGCGGAGACGCCGTACTGCTCGGCGATCTGCTTGACGGTGAATTCCTCGCCCGGCTGGAGACGCCCTGCGAGCACCTCGTCACGGAGCGCGTCCGCGATCTGCTGTCGCAGGGTGTTGCGGGTGACAGCTCCGCTCGCGGGCATGGGTCGGCCCCCCTCCGTCCGGTTCCGGACACCCTAGTCCAGACGGAAGGGGCCTCTCCGTTCCGCGTTACGCGGTGTGCTCGTCGGCCACCGAGAGGGCCGCGTCCAGGGCCGCGAGGCCTTCCTTGGCCTCAGCCTCGGAGACGTTGCAGGCGGGGACGGCGTGGGTGCGGTTCATGTTCACGAAGGGCCACAGGCCGTTCTTCTTCGCGGCGGCGGCGAAGGCGGCCATCGGCGCGTTGGCCTCGCCGGCCGCGTTGTACGGGACGAGCGGCTCGCGGGTCTCCTTGTTCCTGACCAGGTCGAGCGCCCAGAAGACGCCCATGCCGCGGACCTCGCCGACGGACGGGTGGCGCTCGGCGAGCTCGCGCAGGCCGGGGCCGAGGACGGTCTCGCCGATGTGGGCGGCGTTCTCGACGACCTTCTCGTCCTCCATCACGTGGAGGGTGGCGACGGCGGCGGCGCAGGCCAGCGGGTGCCCGGAGTAGGTCAGGCCGCCGGGGTACGGGCGCTTGTCGAAGGTGGCGGCGATCTCGGCGCTGATGGCGACGCCGCCGAGCGGCACGTAGCCGGAGTTCACGCCCTTGGCGAAGGTCAGCAGGTCGGGCACGACGCCGAAGTGCTCGGAGGCGAACCACTTGCCGGTGCGGCCGAAGCCGGCCATGACCTCGTCGAGGATGAAGACGATGCCGTACCTGTCGCAGATCTCGCGGACGCCGGCGAGGTAGCCGGGCGGCGGGGTCATGATGCCGGCGGTGCCGGGCACGGTCTCCAGGATGATCGCGGCGATCGTCGCCGGACCCTCGAAGGCGATCGTGTCCTCCAGGTGCTGGAGGGCCCGCGCGCTCTCCTCCGCCTCGGTCGTGGCGTAGAAGGGCGAGCGGTAGAGGAACGGCGCCCAGAAGCGCACGACGCCTGCGGAGCCGTTGTCCGAGGCCCAGCGGCGCGGGTCGCCGGTCAGGTTGATCGCGGTGGAGGTGGCGCCGTGGTACGAGCGGTAGGCGGAGAGCACCTTCGTACGGCCGGTGTGCAGCCGGGCCATGCGGACGGCGTTCTCGACGGCCTCGGCGCCGCCGTTGGTGAAGAAGATCTTGTCCAGGTCGCCCGGGGTGCGCTCGGCGATGAGGCGTGCGGCCTCGGAGCGGACGTCGATGGCGAAGGCGGGCGCGAAGGTCGCGAGCTTCCCGGCCTGCTCCTGGATGGCGGCGACGACCTTGGGGTGCTGGTAGCCGATGTTCGTGTAGACGAGGCCGCTGGTGAAGTCGAGGTAGCGGTTGCCGTCGTAGTCCCAGAAGTACGAACCCTCCGCGCCGGCGACGGCGAGCGGGTCGATCAGTCCCTGTGCGGACCAGGAGTGGAAGACGTGCGCGCGGTCGGCGGCCTTGACGGCCGCGCCGGCCTGAGGATCGGGTTCGACATGAGGGGTCATGGGGTCGAGGGTAAGGAACCGCAGGTGGGACGGGCCATCACCATCTTGTCCACCGAGACCGTGGCGGACCCGACACGTTGCCGGTCGGGCCGGGGGCCGCCGGGGCGGGCGCTCGGCCGGTGATCACGTCCACCGGGGGGATCCCGCACCCAGCCGACTGTCGTACCGCCCGGCGGACAACCCAGTCCGCCCCCTCGCCTAGCAGGCGAGGAGTACCGCCACGGCGCTCCGCAGGAGCATCGGGTGGACGAAGCGGTCGGGGCGCGTCGGGGGGAAGCGCCACGACAGGGGCCAGGTCCTGCCCGTCAGGGCGGGGACGGGTACGTAGCTCACGTGGGCCGGGCCCGCGTTGAAGCGGGTCACCCCGCGCGGCCACGCGCGGCGGGCCGTCGTCCCGGGCGGCACGAGGAAGTAGACCCCCCGCCGGCCGTTCGCCTCCATGACGACGGGCCCGGGGTCGCCCCCGGTGAGCGCCTCCATCCAGTCGGCCAGCCGCCGCCCTTCCTCACCGTCCACCCGAACGGCGTCGAATTGTACGCCCGCCTTCCGGAGTTGGAATCCGGAAACAGGAATCCAACTCACGTTTACTTCCCGATTCTCTTCATTCACGGGGACATGTTCCCGCGTCGGCGCTAGCGTTTTCCACGACTGCGGGGGCCGCGTCGACAACCCCTTGACCTGCACCAACGCACCCCGTACGCAGTCGAATTCGGCGGGGAGCAGTTGAGACCGGTTGAGATCGGTTGAGTCCGAATGGGGACCGCGATGGCGCGAGCAGAGAACAAGGAAACAGTCGGCCCCGCGGCCAGGATGGCAGCGGCGGTCGCAAAGCGATTGCGGATGAAGAAGGGCTGGACACAGGAACAGCTGGGCGCCCAGATGGGATTCACGGGCGCGGCGATCAGCGCGATGGAACGGCTGA
Organism: Streptomyces sp. NPDC034084; assembly: GCF_055575535.1. Classification (NCBI taxonomy): domain Bacteria; kingdom Bacillati; phylum Actinomycetota; class Actinomycetes; order Kitasatosporales; family Streptomycetaceae; genus Streptomyces; species Streptomyces sp. NPDC034084. Next base: position 495,823 of record NZ_JBVISK010000005.1, on the reverse strand, counting down.
TCCACCCGGTGAGCGACGAGATGCTCGTCCAGCTCGAACGCGTCCTGGGCGGCGGCACGGGCATCTTCGAGGAGATGCGGGAGCTCGTACGGCTGGAGAAACTGCCGGAACAGTTCCGGGGGTACGCCCCGATCGAGCAGAAGGCGGTGGCGTTGTGCTTGTACGCGAACCACGTCGTCCACGGGCTCTTCCAAACGGAGGCGTACGCACGGGCGTTGATCGCGGGCGGCTATCCGGAGCCGACCCCGGAACGCGTCGAGGAGCTGGTGGTCGGTCGAATGGCACGGAAGGCGCTGTTCGACCGGAAGCAGGTCTGCGAGATCGAGCTGATCCTCGACGAGTCCGTACTGAAACGGGTGATCGGGGGCGAGGAGATCATGCGGGAGCAGCTCCTGCACTTGGCGGAGTGCGCCCGGAGGAGGAACGTGAACATTCAGGTGCTGCCCCTGGATGCCGGGTTGTCCGGTGAGTACGCGGGTGCGCGCGGTGACCTGAACATCGTCGAAACCCCGGCCCACGACCACGTGACCTTCCTGGAGATCCAGGGAGAGAGCCTGCTGATCACCGACCGGACGAAGGTCAGTACCCATCGACAGCGGTATGCGAAGATCCGGGCACAGGCCCTGGATCCGCGCAGGTCGCTGGGCGTCATCGAGGAGTTGGCGGGAGTACGGAGATGAACGAGACCCTGCACTGGTTCAAGTCCAGCTACAGCGACGGTGGTGGCGGTAACTGCGTCGAGGTGGCCATCGCATGGCAGAAGTCCTCGTACAGCGACGACGGCGGTGGCAACTGCGTAGAAGTCGCCGCCTGCCCCCACGCCGTCCACCTCCGGGACTCGAAGGTCCAGGATGGTCCCACGTTCGCCGTGGAGCCGTCCTCCTGGAGCGCCTTTATCGCCTACGCGGCCAGCTGAACCGCCAGTTCCCTCCCCAGGGACTCGGCCGCCGCGAGGGACTCCGTGCGGGAGACCTCGTACAGCGGGACGAGTCCGGCCATGGCGGGGACCATCGGGGCCATGGTCAGCTCCGGCAGGATGAACGTGACGTCCATGCCCAGGCCGTGGCCGAGGACCTGGCGCAGGAAGTTCTCCACGTAGTCGCCGCCGTGCATCGGCGTGCCCTCGCGGTACGAGCCGCCCCGGCTGGCCGCGACGACCACCCGCTTGCCCGCGAGTGAGGGGTTCTCCGTGACCGCGGTGCGCCCCACGGCGAAGACGTGGTCGATCCAGGCCTTCAGGACCGAGGGGATCGAGTAGTTGTACATCGGGGCGCCGAGCAGGATCACGTCCGCCTGCTCGGCCTCCTCGATCAGTTCGGCGCGCAGCGCGAAGGCCGCGCGCTGCTCCGGCGACTGTTCGTCGGGGGCGGTGAAGCCGGCGTAGTAGGCACCGGCGTCCAGGTGGGGGATCGGGTCGGCCGCCAGATCCCGGTAGACGACCGTGCCCTCCGGGTGCTCGGCCTGCCAGGCCGTGCGGAAGGCGGCGGTGACGGCGCGGGAGTGGGAGTCCTCGCCGTTGAAGGACGTGTCGATGTGCAGCAGTGTGGCCATGGGGATCGTCTCCTGGGGTTCGCCGTCCGCGTGCTTCGCGTTCCTGGCTGACACAGGAGATCCTGGTTCCTCAACCAAACTTGAGGTCCAGCGACGCCAGCTGTGACCTGGCTCACGGCCCCCATGGGCCGTGGCCGCCCTGCGCGGTTCAGATCATCAGGATGATCCGGCCGGGCCTGTGCCCCGCCTCCGCCCTGCGGTGCGCCTCCGCGACCTCCTCCAGCGGCATCACGTCGGCCACCCGGGTGATCAGCTCCCGGTCCGCCACCTTCCGGAGGCTCTCCGTGAGCCGGGCGGCGTCCGGCTTGGCCCGTACGGTCTCGACGCGGATGCCCCGCTCGGCGGTCGGGACCCGGTCGGGGGCGAGCGCGGCGAAGACGCCGCCGTCCTTCAGGACGGGCAGGAGCCCCTCGCCGACGAGCGCGCCGTCGAAGACCGCGTCCACCCGGTACGGGTCGCTCTCCCGCACCCTCGCGACCGTCTCCTCGGGGGCGCCGCGCGTGATGACGTGGTCGGCGCCGAGGACCCTCAGTTCGGGCTCGTCGCCCTCGTGGGCGACGGCCACCACCCGCATGCCGGCCGCGTGGGCGTACTGGACCGCCAGGCGGCCCACCACCGCGCTCGCGCCGGTCACGAGGACCGTCGCCCCCGGCTGGAGCGCGAGCTGCTCGAGGCCCTGCTGCGCGGTGGCCGAGGCGAGCGGGAGGGACGCGGCGACGGTGAAGTCCACGTCGTCGGGGACGGGGGCCAGCCACTCGGGGTCGGCCCAGATGACCTCGGCGTACGTGCCGTCGCCCGTCAGCATCTGGTACCAGGGGTGGAAACCGGCCACGCGGGTGCCCGCCGCCAGCGTGGGCGTGGGGTCGAGCAGCTTGCCCGCGAAGTCCGTCCCCAGGACGAAGGGGGGCTTGAGGTCGCCGACCGCGTCGGCGTACAGGCCCGCGCGGATCCGCAGGTCGGCCTGGTTCACCCCGGCCGCCTTGAGGCGCACCCGTACCTTGCCCGGGACGGCCCCGGCCTCCGGCTCGGGCCGGCGGGCCATCCTGAGGACCTCGGGTCCGCCGTAGGCGGTCACTTCGACGACACGCATGGGGTACTCCTCAGACGGAAGGCCCCCTCGTCGCCATTACACCCAGGCTCCACACCCCCGGCAACCTCTGTCGGTCCACCCGGGGAGGAAGGCCCCGGAGGGAGCCCTCGGCGGCGGGCCGTCTCTCCGGGACGGCCGACCTGCCTGTCTGGCATGCTCTGGCGACGTGGAGTCATTGAACGCGGAAGATCCGGTCAGCGTCGGCCCGTTCCGTCTGATCGGCCGCCTCGGGGTCGGGGGGATGGGCCGGGTGTTCCTGGCGCGCTCGGCCGGCGGGCGGACCGTCGCGGTCAAGGTGGTGCACGCGGAGCTGGCCGCCCAGGACGAGTTCCGGCGCCGGTTCGCCCGGGAGGTCGCCGCCCTGGAACGGGTCGGCGGCACCGGCACCGCGCCTGTCCTCGGCTCGGACACCACCGCCGACTCGCCGTGGGTCGCCATCGGGTACGTGGCGGGGCCTTCGCTGCGGACCGTGGTGGGCGACGAGTTCGGACCGCTGCCGCCCGCGACCGTGCGGACCCTGACCTCCGGGCTCGCCCGCGCCCTCGACCACATCCACTCCGCCGGGCTCGTCCACCGCGACCTCAAGCCGTCCAACGTGCTGCTGACCGTCGACGGGCCGCGGATCATCGACTTCGGCATCGCCCGCGCCGTCGACACCGTCGCCGACGGCGGCAACCTGACCACCACCGGGGCGGTCGTCGGCTCGCCCGGCTTCATGTCGCCCGAGCAGGTCCGCGGCGACCACATCACGCCCGCGTCGGACGTCTTCTGCCTCGGATCGGTGCTCGTGTACGCGGCGACCGGCCGCGCTCCGTTCGGTACGGCGGACAGCGGCGTCCACGCCACGATGTTCCGCATCGCCCACGACGAGCCCGACCTGACGGACCTCCCGGCCGAGCTCTCCGGACTGATCCGGGCCTGCCTCGCCAAGGACCCGGCGGCCCGGCCCACCGCGACCGAGATCGTCGAGACGCTCCCGGTCGCGGACCCCTGGCTCCCGGCCGACGTCCTGGCCCGGCTCGGACGGCACGCGGCGCGGCTGCTGGAGGAGGAAGGGCGCACGGAGGCGAGGACGGCTCCGGACGGGCGTACGGACCCGGGAACGGGCGCGGGCAGCGGCACGGACGCGGGTGCCGCCGCTCCCGTACCGCCGAACGGCACGGCCGCCACGGCGCCCGCCGCTCCCGCCGCTCCCGCCGGGCCCCGGCGCCGGGGCCGTACGGCTCTGCTCGCCACCGTCACGGCCCTCGCCGTCGCCGCGGCGGCCACCGTCGCGTACGTCTACTGGCCCGGCCGGCACGACGCCGGCAGCGGCGGCACGGCGGGCGGTGCGGCCGGCGGCGGGAAGTCGGGCACCGGCCGCCCCGCCGGCATCGTCCCGGCGGCCTTCCTCGGCGCCTGGGAGGGTGTCCTCAAGGGCACGGCGAACGTCCCGTACGAGACGAGCCGGATCGAGATCTCCCAGGGCCCCGCGGGTGCCAGGGCCGCCGTCTACACGCATGTCACCGGGGAGCGGCTCTGCATCGGCAGGGCCACCCTGATCTCCGCCACCGACGGCGAACTCGTCCTCGGCGAGGCCGAGATCACCGCGAGCGTCCCCGCCCAGCGCTGCACGCCGGCCGCCCGCCAGACCCTCAGGCTGCGCTCGACGGACGTCGTCGAGTGGGGCTCCGGCGTCGCCAAGAGCACCTTCCGGCGGGTCAAGGCCGGCACGGACGTCGTCCCCGCCGCCTACGTCGGCACCTGGAAGCAGGCGCCGGACACGATGACCCAGCCCGAACCCGACCGCTGGTCCTACCGGGTGACCGTCACCCAGGGCCCGGTGGGCGCGCCGCTCGTGCGCTTCGAGCAGTCGTACCCGCGCATGGACGACCAGGGCAACCTCCTCGCCGAGGACATCGACTGCGCGTCCACCGCCGTCGTGGGCAGCGCGGGCTCCCTCCTGGTCATCGGCCCGGAGACCCGCGACCCGGACACCTGGGACCCGGACTGCGCCGAGAACGGCAGCAGCAACCTCCGCATCGTCCGGTGGCAGGGCAAGGAGCGGCTCCAGGTCTACGGGATGACGGCGGACGGGGAACCGGCGGAGTTCGTACGGGACTGACCGCCGGGTTCGTACGCGACCCGGACGGGCCTCACCGCGCGAGCAGCTCCAGGGCCGCCCGCACGGAGTCCAGGAGCGGCTGGCCGACGCCGCCGACGGTGGCGGCGACGGCCTGGAGGAGCTGGAGCGCGCCGCGCCGCCTGTCCGGCACGGCGAGGTCGGTCGTGGCCCCGTCGACGGACTCCCGGGCCTCGGCCGGAAGGCTGTCCCGCAGTTCGCCGACGCGCTGGAGCACGGCCGCCAGGGCCCGTTCGAGCTCGGGCGAGCCGTGGTGGTGGACGATGCCCTGGTTGCCCCGGCCGCCGTGCATGTTCACGACGTCGCCGTAGTAGTTGTTGCTGTCCCCGGTCACCTGGACACCCCCGTGTTGCCGCTGCCGCCGTACATGTTCACCGAGTCGCCGAAGTGGTAGTTGCCGTAGTTGGTGATCGCCAGCGAGGCGACGTGGGCGTGGAGTTCCGCGTCGGGCTTGTCGATCGCCTCGGCGATCGAGAGGACGAGCTGGTCCAGCCGATCGCGCGGTGCGGTCACCAGGGCCGTGGAGCGGCCGTTGGTCTCGACGGCGAGGACGTGGTGGGACGCGGCGAAGACCACGGCCATCATGTCGCCGACGAAGTAGATCAGCGCGCACACCACCAGGACCATGAGGAACTCGGCCACGTCGGCGACATCGCTGCTGCTGCCCCATCCCCCGCTCGACCCGGCCGACAGCCACATCAGGAACACGAGGGCGAGCAGCGCGATCCCGCCGCGTTTCAGGAACCGCGCGAAGGCCGCTCCCCGGCGCGGGGTGAGGACGAAGGTGTAGACGCGGACGATGTTCTCCAGCGGGTACGCGGCCCCGTGCACCCAGAGCAGCCGCTTGCTGATGACCAGACTCTCGCGGGGCGGCACCCTCGGAGCCGCGGGTGCGGCGGCCGGCGCGGGCGCGTGGGCCGGTCTCGGTGGTTGCCGTGGTGGCGGTGTTCCCGTCGTCTCCATGCTTCCCCCTGTGCTGGAACGGGCTGGAACGGAGCCTCATTAAGCGCTCGACTCGCCCTCCGCACAAGGGGAGTTCAGGCCTCCCGTGGGACGACTTCGGCCGCCGCGCGGGCGTAGTCGTGGACCAGGGGGCGGGTGTCGTCCACGCGCCAGGCCAGGGCGAAGCGGCTGGGGGTGACGCCGCGGACGGGGCGGGTGACGACCCCGCCTCGGGTGAGGAGCGGGATGTTCCCGGCGGCGACCAGGCAGATGCCGAGGCCCCCGACCAGCGCCTCGTACGTCTCGTCCGCGCTGGCGATCTCCGCGCCGACGACCGGCGGCCGGCCGCCCCGGGCGTCCAGGGCCAGCCAGTGGTCGCGGAGTTCGGGTCCGGTGCCGGGGAGGGCGAGGAACGGTTCGTCGAGGAGTTCCGCGAAGTCGAGGTGGTCGCGGGCGGCCAGCGGATGCGTCTCGGGGAGGGCGATCAGCCGGGGCTCGGTCGCCACGACCACCCAGCGGAAACGGTCCGCCCCGGCCAGCGGCAGCCAGACGAACGCCAGGTCGCTCGTCCCGTCCGCGAGCCCCGCCGTCGGGTCCTCCCAGCCCACCTGGCGCAGCCTGAGCCGGGCCTCCGGGTGCGCCCCGGTGAACCGGGACCGGATCGCGGGCAGCAGCCCGCCACGGCCGGGGCTGGTGCTCATGCCGACGATCAGGGTGCCGTCGGCGGCCGCCCGGGCCCGCCGTACCGCCTCCCGGCCCTCCTCCCACGCGGCGAGCACGGCCCGCGCGTGCGGCAGCAGGGCCGTACCGACCGGGGTGAGGGCCACGCCCCGACGGTCGCGGTCGAAGAGGGGCGCGCCGAGCTGCCGCTCCAGGGCCCGGATCTGCTTGCTGAGCGCGGGCTGCGAGACGTACAGCCGATCGGCGGCCCGTGTGAAGTGGAGCTCCTCGGCGACCGCGAGGAAGTACCGCAGATCCCGCCCGTGCACATCCATAGCCATGGGTTATCACGGCGGATCTTGGACGGACAACAGCCGTCCGCCCCAGGCTTGTCGCACCACCACAACGACTCGGGGAGCAACGCACATGAGCAAGGTCTGGCTGATCACCGGTGCCAACAGCGGTTTCGGGCGCGCCTTCGCCGAGGCCGCGATCGCCGCCGGCGACGTCGTCGTCGCCGCGGCCCGCCGCCCCGAGACCCTGGACGAGCTGGTCGCCGCCCATCCCGACCAGGTCGACCCGGTCGCCCTCGACGTCACCGACACGGCGGCCGTCGACCGGGTCGTCGCCGGTCTGGTCGAGCGCCACGGCCGCGTCGACGTCCTCGTCAACAACGCGGGCCGCACCCACGTCGGCTCGGTCGAGGAGACCTCCGACGAGGAGCTGCGCTCCCTCTTCGACCTCCACGTCTTCGGCCCCGCGGCCCTCACCCGCGCCGTCCTGCCGCACATGCGGGCCCGCCGCTCCGGCGCGATCGTGCAGCTCAGCAGCGTCGGCGGGCAGATGTCGATGGCCGGCTTCGGGGCGTACAGCGCGACGAAGTTCGCCCTGGAGGGCCTCTCGGAGGCGCTCGCGGCCGAGGTCGGTCCGCTCGGCGTCAAGGTCCTCATCGTGGAACCGGGCGCCTTCCGCACGAGCCTCTTCGGCAACCACAGCCTCAGCGGCGACGGCATCGCCGACTACGCGGACACCGTCGGCGCCACCCGCGGTTTCGTCGAGACCGGCGGCGGCACCCAGGCGGGCGACCCGGCGAAGGCCGCGGCGGCGGTCCTGGCGGCCCTCGACGCCGAGGAGACCCCGCTCCGCCTCGCCCTCGGCGACGACTCGATCGACACGATCTACGGCCACCTGGAGCAGGTCCGGGGCGACCTCGCGGCCTGGGAGAAGGTCGGGCGGGACACGAAGCTGGACGCGTAGCGAGAACGACGAAGGGCCCGCACCCCGGGGAACCGGGATGCGGGCCCTCCCGCACGTCGTCCTACAGGAACGAGTTGATCTCGATCGTCTCGGTGCGGCCGGGGCCGACGCCGATCGCGGAGATCGGGGCGCCCGACATCTCCTCCAGCGCCTTCACGTAGGCCTGCGCGTTCTTCGGCAGGTCCGCGAAGGTCTTCGCCTTGGTGATGTCCTCGGACCAGCCCGGCAGCATCTCGTAGATCGGCTTCGCGTGGTGGAAGTCGGTCTGCGAGTACGGCAGCTCCTCGACGCGCTTGCCGTCGATCTCGTACGCGACACAGACCGGGATCTGCTCCCAGCCCGTCAGCACGTCGAGCTTGGTGAGGAAGAAGTCCGTCAGGCCGTTCACGCGGGTGGCGTAGCGGGCGATGACCGCGTCGAACCAGCCGCAGCGGCGGTCACGGCCGGTGGTGACACCGCGCTCGCCGCCGATGCGCCGCAGCGCCTCGCCGTCCGCGTCGAAGAGCTCCGTCGGGAACGGGCCGGCGCCGACGCGGGTCGTGTACGCCTTGAGGATGCCGATGACCCGGCTGATCTTCGTCGGGCCCACGCCCGCACCCGTGCAGGCGCCGCCCGCGGTCGGGTTCGAGGAGGTGACGAAGGGGTACGTGCCGTGGTCGACGTCGAGCAGGGTGCCCTGGCCGCCCTCGAAGAGCACGACCTTGTCCTCGTCGAGCGCGTTGTTGAGGATCAGGGTGGTGTCCGCGACGTACGGCTTGATCTGCTCCGCGTACTGGAGCATCTCCTCGACGATCTGCGCGGCGTCGATGGCACGGCGGTTGTACAGCTTGGCGAGGAGCTGGTTCTTGCCCTCCAGCGCCGCCTCGACCTTCTGGGTCAGGATCGACTCGTCGTACAGGTCCTGGACCCGGATGCCGACGCGGTTGATCTTGTCGGCGTAGGTCGGGCCGATGCCCCGGCCCGTGGTGCCGATCTTGCGCTTGCCGAGGAACCGTTCCGTCACCTTGTCGAGGGTGACGTTGTACGGGGTGATCAGGTGGGCGTTGCCGCTGATCAGGAGCTTCGACGTGTCGACGCCGCGGTCGTTCAGTCCGCTCAGCTCGGAGAGCAGGACCGCCGGGTCGACGACGACACCGTTTCCGATCACCGGGGTGCACCCCGGGGAGAGGATTCCGGAAGGGAGGAGATGGAGCGCGTACTTCTGGTCGCCTACGACGACCGTGTGGCCGGCATTGTTGCCGCCCTGGTAGCGCACCACGTAGTCCACGGATCCACCGAGCAGGTCGGTGGCCTTTCCCTTGCCCTCGTCACCCCACTGAGCACCGAGCAGCACAAGTGCGGGCACAGGCGTACACCCCTTCCGGGTGGGGCATGTCCAAGGTCAGGGGGCGTACGCCGCCTCACCGGTGTGCCCCGGAATAGACGAAGCCCCTGGCGCAATAGCGCAAGGGGCTCTTGCACAAAGATGCTACCCGAGGAAGGACCGAGGTGTCGGATCACGACCAGCTGCTGGTCATCGTCGACCCGGTCGCCCGCCGAAATGACGGCGAGTCCGTACGGATCGCGAAGGATGTGCTGTGTGCCGGCGCGGAGGCGAAGATCTGCCTGCCGGACGGCCCCGAGGAATTCTCGCGCGCCCTGGCCCGGCGCGGCTCCCGGCGCCCCGTGGTGCTCGGCGACGACCGCGCGCTGCTGCGTACGGTGGCTCTGCTGCACCGCGAGCGGGAGCTCGCCGACGGCGCCCTCTCGCTCGTCCCGATAGGAGCTCCGGACGCCCTGGAAGTCGCCCACGCGCTCGGCGTGCCGCGCTCCACGCCGGTGGCGGCCCGGGTGGCCCTCCACGGCCTGGTGCGCCGCCTCGACCTGCTCGTCGACGACAGCGACGGCGTCGTCCTCGGCGACCTCCTGGTGCCGGGCCTGCCGCTGGGCGACTCCGTGACACCGTCGGTCTGGGGCACCTGCCGCTCCCTCGTCCGTACGCTGGTCCGCCCCGCCCCGGCGGCCCTCGCCGTCCGGACGCACCGGCTGCGGGTGGAGGCCGACGGGGTGCTGCTCGCCGATGTCGACGCGCCGGTGGAGGGCCTCACGCTCCGGCCGGTGGCGGGTGCGACCGAGGTGACCGTCCACCCCGCCGCCGCCGCGCCCCGCCGCGCGACCGCCCGCGCGGTCACGGTCTCGGGCCCCGACTTCCGCTACCGCGCGGACGGCCGCGTCACGGGGCCGGTGCGGCGCCGGACGTGGACGGTCCGGGCGGGGGCGTGGGGTCTGACGCTGCCGCGGGAGGCCGCTTAGGCCCCGGGGGCCCGGTCCGCGCGGGCGGCCTTGTGGACGCGCCAGCGGTCCATGATCACGGACATCTCGGCGTGCAGGAAGGCGAAGAACTCGGCCGTCTCCGCGACGCGGCGGCCCGCCGCGCTGTCCGTCCCGAGGGTCGCGGCGCCCTCGTCGAGGACCTTCTCCCAGCGGGTGAGGGTCTGGTCGCGGCGGGTGAAGGTCTCGTACCAGAGTTCGTTGTGCAGGACGTAGCGCTCGCGGCGGGTGCCGGGATCGCGTTCGCGGCTGACCATGCTCACCTGGCCGAGGTAGCGGATCGCGCCGGAGACGGCGGCCGGGCTGATCCGCAGCTGCTCGGCCAGCTCCGCCGAGGTCATGGAGCCCGTCTCCGAGGCGAGGAGGGCCGCGAAGACGCGGCTCGCCATGCGCTGCATGCCGGCGGCGGTCATCTCCGCGGCGAAGCGCTCCACGAAGCGGGAGACCGCCTCGTCGGCCGTCGTGTCGGTCCTCGTCGTCTCGCTCTCACCCATCCCGCGATTTTATACTGTTCCTTAACTTCACAAATTTGTGAAACTACCGTAGGTTCAGAAGCATGACGAAGGCGATCAGCGTCCTCGGACTCCACAAGTCCTTCGGGCGCACCCACGCCCTCGACGGCCTCGACCTCACCGTCGGGACCGGCGAGGTGCACGGTTTCCTCGGCCCCAACGGCGCCGGGAAGTCCACCACCATCCGGGTCCTCCTGGGCCTGCTGCGGCCCGACTCCGGCGCCGCCCGGCTCCTCGGCCGCGACCCCTGGCGCGACGCCGTCGAGCTCCACCGCCGGATCGCGTACGTCCCCGGCGACGTGACGCTCTGGCGCAACCTCTCCGGCGGCGAGGTCATCGACCTGTACGGCAGGCTGCGCGGGAACGGCCGCCTCGACGGGGCCCGACGGGCCGAGCTGATCGAACGCTTCGAGCTCGACCCCACCAAGAAGGGCCGCACCTACTCCAAGGGCAACCGGCAGAAGGTCGCCCTGGTCGCCGCCTTCGCCGCCGACGTCGACCTGCTCGTCCTCGACGAACCGACCAGCGGCCTCGACCCGCTGATGGAGGAGGTCTTCCAGAGCTGTGTCGAGGAGGCCCGCGACCGGGGCAGGACCGTCCTGCTGTCGAGCCACATCCTCAGCGAGGTCGAGGCGCTCTGCGACCGGATCAGCATCGTCCGGAAGGGCCGGACCGTGGAGTCGGGTTCGCTCGCGCAGCTGCGGCACCTGACCCGTACCAGCGTCACCGCCGAACTCGCCGGGCCGCCCGACGGCCTCGCCCACCTGCCGGGTGTCCACGGGTTCGACGTGCGGGGGGCCCGGGTGAGGTTCCAGGTCGACACGGACAAGCTCGACGCCGTCCTGCGCTCCCTGACCGCCTCGGGCGTGCGGAGCCTGACCTCCACCCCGCCCACGCTGGAGGAGCTCTTCCTCCGGCACTACACGGACGAGGTGGCGTCATGACCCTCGCCGGCACCGCCGCCCCCGCCCGGAGCGGGCCCCTCGCCGGCACCGGCGTCCTCACCCGGCTCGCGCTCCGCCGCGACCGGCTGACGCTCCCCGTATGGGCGCTCGTCACCGGCGGCCTGGTCGCGAGCGGCGCGGGTTCCCTGGGCGGGCTGTACTCCACGGCCGCCGAACGGGCCGAGCTCGCCGCCTCCATGACCGCCAACAGCTCGATGCGCACGCTGTACGGACCGGTCTTCGGCGACTCCCTCGGCGGGCTCGTCGCCTGGCGCTTCGGCACCTTCGGCGCGGTCCTCGCCGCCGTCGCGAGCCTGATCGTGGTGGTCCGGCACACCCGCGAGGAGGAGGAGACGGGCCGTCAGGAGATGCTGTCCGCAGGTGCGGTGGGCCGCCGGGCCCCGCTGACGGCGGCGCTCCTCGCCGCCCTCGTCCTCAACACGGCCATCGCCCTCGTCGTCACCGCCGGCCTCGCCGGACAGGGCACGGCCGGGGCGCTCGCGCTCGGTCTGGCGATCGGCGGCACCGGCATGGTCTTCGCGGCCACGGCCGCGCTCGCCGCCCAGGTCACGGAGAGCGCCCGGCTCGCCAAGGGCCTGTCGGCGGCCCTCCTGGGCCTGGCGTTCGTCCTGCGGGCGGCCGGCGACTCCGGCACGGCGGACGGTTCCTCGGTGCTCACCTGGCTCTCGCCGGTCGGCTGGGCCGAACACGTCCGCGCCTTCGCCGGCGAGCGCTGGTGGGTGCTCCTCCTGATCCTCGCCGCCGTCCTGGCCCAGACGGCGGCGGCGTACGCGCTGACCGCCCGCCGGGACGTCGGTGCGAGCTTCCTCCCCACCCGGCCCGGCCCGGCGGAGGGGCGGCTCGCGACGGCCGGGGCGCTCGCCTGGCGGCTCCAGCGCGGCACGCTCCTCGGCTGGTCCCTCGGCTTCCTGCTCGGCGGGCTCGTCTTCGGCGGGATGGTCGAGGGCGCGGCCGACATCGTCGGCGACAACGAACGGGCCCGGGAGATCTTCGAGCGGATGGGCGGCCAGAGCGCGCTCACCGACGCCTTCCTCGCCACCATGGTCTCCCTCCTCGGGATGCTCGCGGCGCTGTACGCCGTCGGGTCGGTGCTGCGGGCGCACGGGGAGGAGACCTCGGGCCGGGCCGAACCGCTCCTCGCGGGCTCCCTCGGCCGGCTCCGCTGGGCCGCCGGGCACCTGGTGATCGCCTTCGGCGGCTCGGCCCTGATCCTGGTCCTCGGCGGGCTCGGTCTCACCCTCGCGTACGGGCACGAGGCCGGCCCGGTCCTGGGCGCCGCGCTCGTCCAGCTCCCGGCCGTCTGGACGCTCGCCGGGCTCGCGGTCCTGCTCTGGGGCGCCGCCCCGAAGGCCGCTCCCGCCGCGTGGGGCGTGGCCGGGCTCTGCCTGGCCCTGGGCTGGATCGGCCCCGCCCTGGACCTGCCGCAGGCCGTCCTGGACGCCTCCCCCTTCGGACACCTGCCGAGGCTGCCGGGCCCGGGCATGGCCTGGACCCCGGTCCTGGCCCTGACGGCCCTGGCGGCGGCCCTGACGGCGACGGGCCTGGCGGGGCTGCGCCGCCGGGACATCGGAGGCTGAGGGCCGGACACCACCGGGCCCTCCGAGGGACTTCGGGGAGGGGAGGATGTCACACCTCCACGAGCAGCTCCTCGAAGCCCCGGATGACGTACCCCGGCTTCCGAACCGGTTCCGCCGCGAGCCTCAGCCCCGGCGCCTGCCTCCGCAACTCGCCGAAGACGGCGGTCAGTTCGAGGCGGGCGAGCGGGGCGCCGAGGCAGTAGTGGATGCCGGCGCCGAAGGTGATGTGCGGGTTGTCGGCCCGTTCGAGGTCGAGGACGTCGGCGGTGGGGCCGAAGCGGGCGGGGTCGCGGTTGGCGGAGCCGAAGAGGAGGGCGACCTCGGCGCCGCGCGGGAGGGTGACGCCGCCGAGCTCGATGTCGTCGAGGACCCAGCGCTCGAACATCTGGAGCGGGGTGTCGTACCGCAGGATTTCTTCCACAGCTGTGGACAACTTTTCGGGATCCGGGCGGACGTCCTGCTTCAGGAGCGTCCACCAGCCGTTGACCGTGGTGTTCACGGTGGCCTCGTGACCCGCGTTGAGGAGCAGGACGCAGGTGGAGATCATCTCCTGTTCCGTCAGCTCCTCCACGGCGATCAGGGACGAGATCAGGTCCTCCCCCGGGCTCTTCCGGCGCCGTGCGATCAGCTCCCGCAGATAGTCCGAGAACTCCACGGAGGCCTCGACCGCCCGCCGGGCCGTCTCCTCCGAGGGGTTCAGCTCGAACATCCCGCAGATCGCCGCCGACCAGGGCCGCAGCCGCCCCCGCTCCTCGTCCTCCGCCGGGATCCCGAGCATCTCGGCGATCACCGCGACCGGCAGCGGCTCGGCGACGGCCGACTGCAGGTCGCCCCCGCCCGCCGCCACCAGGTCACCGACGAGCCCGGCGGCGAGGCGCCGTACCGTCGGCGCCAGGTTCTCCACCGTCCTCGGCGTGAACGCCTTCGAGACCAGCCGCCGGATCCGGCTGTGGTCGGCGGCCTCCAGATCGAGCAGCCCGTGGTCGTTGAGCGTGTGGAACGGCTCGTGCGCCGGGTCCGGAGGCGTACGGCCGAACTCCTCGTGCGTGAAGCGGTGCGTGTACGTCCGGCCGAGGCGCCGGTCCCGCAGCAGCGCCGACACGTCCTCGTAGTGCGGGACGAGCCATTGGCGGGTCGGGGCGTGCCAGTGGGCGCGGCCGGTGGCGCGCAGTTCGGCGTACGCCGGATAGGGGTCGGCGACGAACGCGGGCGACCAGGGGTCGTAGGCGGCATCCATGGACGGACGCTACCCGCCGACGCGCACCAGGCCCGCCTCGTACGCGAAGACCGCCGCCTGCGTCCGGTCGCGCAGGCCCAGCTTCACCAGGATCCGGCTGACGTGCGTCTTGATCGTCGACTCGGCGACGACGAGGTGGTCGGCGATCTCGGCGTTCGACAGGCCCTGCGCGATGAGGACGAGCACCTCCGTCTCCCGTTCGGTCAGCTCGCCGATCCGCGCCAGCGCGGGCGGCCGCGGGGAGGACCCGGGCGCCTTCGCGAACTCGGTGATCAGCCGCCTGGTGACGGTCGGCGCGAGCAGCGCCTCGCCCGCCGCGACCACCCGGACGCCGTCCGCGAGCTGCCGGGCCGAGGCGTCCTTGAGGAGGAAGCCGGAGGCGCCGGCGCGCAGCGCCTGGTACACGTACTCGTCGAGGTCGAAGGTGGTCAGGACGAGCACCTTCGCGTCCGCGTCGGCGGCGACGATCTCCCGGGTGGCCTCGATGCCGTTCAGCTCGGGCATCCGGATGTCCATGAGGACCACGTCGGGGTGGAGGGCGGCGACCTGCGCGATCGCCTCCCGGCCGTTGACCGCCTCGCCGACGACCTCGATGTCGGGCATCGCGCCGAGCAGCACGGAGAAGCCCTCGCGGACCATCATCTGGTCGTCGACGATCAGCACCTTGATGCTCATTCCACGCTCTCCTCACGGCTCACGGGCACGAAGGCCGTCACCTCGTAGCCACCGTCCCCGGTCGCCTCGGCCGTCATCTCCCCGCCCAGCATCGTCACACGCTCCCGCATGCCGGTGATGCCGTGCCCGGCGCCCGGCGAAGGCTTGACGAGACCGCGCGCCGGGCCGTTGGCGATGCGCAGACCGAGACCGCCGAGAACGTAGCTGACCTCGACCTTCGCGGCCGCGCCCGGCGCGTGCCGGAGGACGTTCGACAGGGCCTCCTGGACGATCCGGTACGCGGAGAGCTCCACGCCCTGCGGCAGCTCGCGCACCGCGCCGGTCACCGTCTTCTCGACGTCGAGCCCGGCCTCGCGGACGTTGGCGACCAGGGAGTCGAGGTCACCGAGGGTCGGCTGCGGGGCGTCGGGCGCCTCGTAGTCCTCGGCCCGTACGACCCCGAGGATGCGGCGCAGCTCGGTCAGCGCGGCGACGGCGTTCTCCCGGATGGTGAGGAAGGCCTGCTCCAGCTCCGGCGGCGGGTTCTCCACCCGGTACGGCGCGGCCTCGGCCTGGATGGCCACCACCGACATGTGGTGGGCGACGACGTCGTGCAGCTCGCGCGCGATGGTCGTCCGCTCCTCCAGAAGGGTCCGCCTGGAACGCTCCTGGGCGGTGACCGTCTGCTGGGCGGTGACCTCGCGGGTCGCCTGGCGGCGGACCTGGAAGACGGTGACGGTGAGCAGGGCGAGGGCCGCGACGAACAGCAACGGGACCGAGTCGGAGCTGCGGCCGAGCCCGAGGAACGCCTCCGCGAAGAGGCAGTAGGCCGCGGTGACCAGCCACATCCACGCGGCCGCCCGGGGCCGGGTGCGGGCGGCGACGACGACGAGGACCGTCAGATGGGCGGCGAGCGAGTTCACCGCCCAGGGCCAGCCGCCCTCGTACCCGGCGAGGAACCCCACGAAGGGGGTCGACACGAGCGAGGCCCAGAAGGCGAGCACCGGCCGGACCAGCGTGAGCAGCACGATCGCGGCCGGTCCGAAGGTGGTCACGAGCCCGAGCGGGCCGATACCCCCGTGGAAGCGCTCGATCCCGAGGAAGAAGACGATCAGCGCCATGAACGCCACGACGGCGTGCGGGAACAGCCCCGTGTAGATCCGTATCCGGCGCGGCAGAAAGCGCGCCGGCCCGCCGTTCACGTCCATGCGCGGCAGCGGCCGGTAGGCGAAGGCGTCGTGGAAGAGTTCCTGGCGCAGCCCGCCGAGCGCCACCTGCGCCAGGCGGAGCTCGGGGCTGCGGCTCGTCTCGGAAGACTGTGTCTGGGTCACACCGAAACGGTACGGGGGGCGGGGAACCCGGTCGTCCCGCTGGATGCGGATCCTGCGGGGTCCCCCTTGAGGACTAGGAGGTGCCTTGTCGATCAGGCGCGGCACCAGACGCCGCGAGCCCGGCATGATCGACGACGCCGCCTAGGGAAGACCTCAGGCGACACCGTTGAACTCGGTGCGAGCACGCCGGAGCCGTCGAGGGCGATCAGGTCACCCTTCGCGTCGCGGGCGAGGACGTCGGTGGAGCCTTCGAAGTCGTGGGCGTCGAAGAGTCGTACGGGAAGTCCGGGGTCACCACGCCAGCTGGGCGATCTCCTCCGCCACCACCGCGCACGCGTCCGCCGCCGGATCGATCAGGGGGAAGTGGCCGATGCCCTGCAGGAGCGTCAGGCCGACCTCCTCGCCCGCCTTCGCCGCCGCCTCCGCGTACGCCTCCGCCACGGCGAACGGCACGTCCGTGTCCTCGCGGCCCTGGACGACGGTGGTCGCGATGCCGGTCGGGAGGAGGACCGACGGGTCCGTGAACGCGGCCCGCTCCTCGTACCGCTCCGCGCCGCCCAGGAGTTCCGTGACCGCGCCCCCGCACACCCCGAGCTCCACCGCCCGGCCGAAGTGGGCGATCGGGGCGAGGGCGACGACCCCGCGCAGCTCCGGCGGGGCGGACAGCCGCCACGGGGAGCCGGCGGGCAGGACGTGCCGGGCGGCGGCCCACAGCGCGAGGTGGCCGCCCGCCGAGTGACCGGTGAGGACGGTCCGCCGCGGGTCGGCCTGCGGGAGGTGGGCGGCGGCCAGGTCCGCCACGGCGTCGAGCGCCGCCGCCACGTCGTCGAAGGTCTCCGGCCAGCGACCGGCGACCGGGGCCGTACCGCCCTGATGGGGGATGCCGGGGCCCCGCCGGTACTCGACGTTCGCCACGGCGAAGCCCCGGCGGGCCAGGAAGTCCGTGAACGGGGTCAGGTGCCGCCGGTCGTACGGCGCACGCCACGCCCCTCCGTGCAGGGCGACGACCAGCGGGGCCCGGGTGCCCCCGTCGCGCGGGGCGTAGAAGTCGACCACCTGGTCCGGGTGGTCGCCGTACGCGGCACGGGCGTCCGGGGCGACAGCCGGGTGCGAGAAGGCCGACGCCTCTTCGGCGGCATCGCGCGCGGCGGGGTCCGGCATGCTGTTCCAACCTCTCGGGTACGCGGCCGAATTGGCCTGACCTGCGGGGACGGTACCAGCCCCCGAGCCCCCGCGGATCAGGCGATCATCGGGCCTACCCCACGACCTCCGCGAGGGTCGCCGCCGCCCGCTCCGCGTCCGCGAAGCCCACGTACAGCGGGGTGAAACCGAACCGCAGGATGTCCGGACGGCGCAGGTCCCCGACGACCCCGCGCTTGATCAGCTCCGCCATGACGGCGGGCGCGTCCGCGCAGCGCAGTGCCACCTGGCTGCCGCGCTCGCCGTGCGCCCCGGGGGTCACGGAGGTGACGCGGCCCTCGGGGACGTACGCCCCGACGCACTCCAGGAAGAAGTCCGTCAGCGCGAGCGACTTGGTCCGCACGTCCTCGACGGCGACCCCGTCCCAGACGTCGAGCGCCGCTTCCAGGGCCAGCATGGAGAGGATGTCGGGCGTGCCGACCCGGCCCCGGAGCGCGCCCGGCGCCGCCTCGTAGCCGGGCGTCATGCCGAACGGGTCGGCGTGCGAGTTCCAGCCGGGCAGTGGCGAGTCGAAGGCGGCCTGGTGGCGCTCGGCGACGTACAGGTACGCGGGCGAACCGGGGCCGCCGTTCAGGTACTTGTAGGTGCAGCCGACGGCCAGGTCGACGCCGTGGGCGTCCAGGCCGACGGGCAGGGCGCCCGCGCTGTGGCACAGGTCCCAGACCGCGAGCGCGCCCGCCGCGTGGAGCGCGGCTGTGAGCCCGGGGAGGTCCTGGAGCCTGCCCGTGCGGTAGTCGACGTGGTTGACGAGCGCGAGGGCCGTGCGGTCGCTCACCGCGGCCGCCATGTCGGCCGGGTCGCAGGCCACGATCTCGTGGCCCGTCATCCGCGCCGCGGACCGCGCGATGTACCCGTCCGTGGGAAAGGTCGTCGCGTCGACGAGGATCTCGTCCCGCTCGTCCCCGTTGATCCGGGCGGCGGCGACGACCGCCTTGAAGACGTTCACGCTCGTCGAGTCGCCGACCACGACCTGGCCAGGGGCGGCGCCGACGATCGGGGCGATCCGGTCGCCGATCCGCTCGGGCGCCGTCCACCAGCCGGACTCGTCCCAGGAGCGGATGCGCAGCTCGCCCCACTCGCGGGTGATGACGTCGGCCATCCGGGCCGGGACGTGCGCGGGCAGCGCGCCGAGGGAGTTGCCGTCGAGGTAGACGGTCCCCTCGTCGAGTGCGAACTTCTCGCGGTGCCCGGCGAGTCCGTCGGCGGCGTCGAGCTCGAGGGCCCGCCGCCGGAGGTCGCCCTCGCGGAGGCCGTCGGGCCGCGCGGCCCTCTTCTCGTACGGCTCAGACATGGCTGCGGGCCGTCCAGAGCTCGGGGAACACGTTCTTCTGGGCCCGCTTCTCCAGCCAGGCCACCCCGGCAGAGCCGCCGGTGCCGGTCTTCGCGCCCATCGCCCGCCGGGTCGCCACCAGGTGGTCGTTGCGCCAGCGCCAGACCAGTTCGGCGACGTCGCTCAGGGCCTCGCCGAGCCGGACGAGCTCGCCGTTCTGGTCGGGGTCGGCGTAGATCCCGGCCCAGACCGCCTCGACCTCGGGCGAGGGCTCGTACCGCTGCGCCAGATCACGGCCGAGCACCGCCGCCGGCACGGGCAGGCCGCGGCGGGCGAGGAACCCGAGGACCTCGTCGTACAGGCTGGGCTCGTGGAGCGCCTTCTCCAGCTCGGCGTGGACGCGGGGCGCCCCCCGGTGCGGGACGAGCATGGACGCGGACTTCTCGCCCAGCAGGAACTCCATCCGCCGGTACATCGCCGACTGGAAGCCGGAGCCCTCGCCGAGCGCGGACCGGTAGGCGTTGAACTGGGCGGGGGTGAGCTGGGCGAGCGGCCGCCAGGAGTGGTTGAGCGCCTCCAGTTCGCGCACGGAGCGCTTGAGCGCGTCCATCGCCACGGGGACGCGGTCCTCGCGCAGGGCGCGGCTCGCGGTCTCCCACTCGTGGACGATCACCGTGAACCACAGCTCCATGACCTGGGTCGTGACCAGGAAGACCATCTCGCCGGGGTCGTCCGAGCGGAGGTGCTGGAGGTGGGTGAGGACGTCCGCCTGGACGTAGTCCTCGTACGGCGTCGTGCCCGCGAAGTCGAGGTTCGGGTCGTCGACGACCGAGCCGGCTCCGGAGGCATCGGGAGAACCTGGGAAGGCTGACATTTCTGTCTCCTCGATATGTGCTACCGGGTAGCGGTCCGCTCCACCGTGCACGCTCTGCGGCGCGCCACGGGAGCTCCGGTCCCCTCGGGAGGCGCGCTTCAGCGCGCGCGTCCCAAGCGCATCATGACACGAATCGGAGTTCGATCAACAGGGACGCCCTCTCCCCCGCACAGGAGGAAAGGGCGTGCCGGACGAGCTCCGTGAGCCGCCGGGCGGCGTCAGCCGAGCGTCTCCGCCGCGGTCTCCGAGGAGTCCCGCAGGAAGGTCGTGCAGCGCTCGTACTCGTCCTTCTCGCCGATGTCCCCGGCCGCCCGGGCCAGGGCGTGCAGCGCGCGCAGGAAGCCGCGGTTCGGCTCGTGCTCCCACGGCACCGGGCCGTGGCCCTTCCAGCCGTTGCGGCGCAGCGCGTCCAGGCCGCGGTGGTAACCGGTACGGGCGTAGGCGTACGACTCGACGACCGCGCCGCGCCCGTAGGCGTCGTCGGCGAGCTGGGCCCAGGCGAGCGAGGAGGTCGGGTACTTCGCGGCGACGTCCGCCGGCGCCGTACCGTTCGCGAGCAGCTCGCGCGGACCCGGGTCGTCGGGCAGGTGGGTGGGGGCCGGTCCCCCCAGGAGGTTCTCATGGATGGCCATGGGCCCCAGTCTGCCTCAGGAGCCCGCCCCGCCGTCCCACCCCCTTTGCCGTGCGGGGGCGTCCCGCTGCCCCGGGTCCAGCGGCGGGGCCTGCACCCCGCAGTGGACCCTGCACTCCGGGTGGCAGTCCGCCGACGCGGCCGGGGTCCGCATGGTCGCCCAGGCGAGGACCGCGCCCACCACCAGGATCCCCGCGCACATCGGCATCGCCCGCCGGAACGTCTCCCCGAACTCCTCCGCCGAGCGGTACGCCTCGGGGCCCATCCCGGCGAGCAGCGGCAGCGCGGCCACGGCGATGAGGCCGGCCGCACGGGCGGCCGCGTTGTTGATGCCGCTCGCGAGACCCGCCCTGGACACGTCCACCGAGGCGAGGACGGTCGCGGTCAGCGGGGCGACCAGGGCCGTCATGCCGAGCCCGAGGACGAGCAGGGCCGGCAGCACGTCCCGTACGTACGAGGCGTCCTCACCGACCCGCAGCATCAGCAGCATCCCGCCGGCGCACAGCAGCGGCCCCACGGTGAGCGGGATCCGGGGCCCGATCCGCTCCCCCAGCTCCCCGGACTTCGCCGAGAGCAGCAGCATGAGCACGGTCGTCGGCAGCAGGGCCGTCCCGGCGCCGAGCGCCGAGTAGCCGGAGACCACCTGGAGCTGGAGGGCCGCCAGGAAGAAGAAGCCGCCGAACGCCGCGTACACGCAGAGGGTGACCAGGTTGACCGAGGTGAACAGGCGCGAGCGGAAGATCGACGCCGGCACCATCGCCCGCTCCCCGCGCCGCCGCTCCACCACCACGAATCCGGCCCCGACCAGCACCCCGGCCGCCCCGGCCCACCAGGCCTCGCCGATCAGCGCGTACGTGACGAGCCCGAGCGCCGCCGCGCCCAGGACCGCGCCGAGCACGTCGAAGCGGCCGTGCGCGGTGTCGTCCCGCGATTCCGGCACATGCCGCAGCGCGGCCGGTACGCACAGGGCGGCGAGGGGCACGTTCAGCAGGAACACCCACCGCCAGCCGGGACCGTCCACCAGCCAGCCGCCGACGAACGGCCCGATCGCCGCGCCCACACCGCCGAAGCCCGACCAGAGCCCGACGGCCCGCGCCCGGTCGTCCGCGTGGAAGCTCGCCTGGATCAGCGCGAGGGAGCCGGGCGTGAGCAGCGCCCCGCCCACGCCCTGAAGGGCGCGGGCCGCGATCAGCACCCCGGCGTTCGGGGCGAGCCCGCACAGCAGCGAGGCGAGCGCGAACCACACCACCCCGACGACGAAGACCTTCCGCCGCCCGAACCGGTCGCCGAGCGAGCCGCCGAGCAGGATCAGCCCGGCCAGGGTCAGCATGTAGGCGTTGACCGTCCACTGGAGGACGGCGAGGTCGGCGCCCAGATCCTCGCCGATGTGCGGCAGGGCGACATTGACGACGGTCGAGTCGAGCAGCGCCATCCCGGACCCCAGGACGGTCGTGAACACGATCCACCGGCCGGTCCCCGAGGCCATCCGCACGTCCCGCGCGCCCGCACCCGCACCCATGTCTGCATGGTCCCGCGAAGCGGGGCGTCCCGCGCGCCGGGTCAGGCCGTGCGCAGCCGGTTCGCCGCGCGGACCAGCGCGTCCACGCCCCGCTCGGCCTTGCCGCGGGGGCAGCCGACGTTCAGCCGGACGAAGCCGGGCGTGCCGTACGTCCCGCCCGGCATGATCGCGACCTTCTCCACCGCCACGAGTTCCTCCTGGAGCCGGGTGTCCTCGATCCCCAGCGGCCGCAGGTCGATCCAGGCCAGGTAGCCGGCCTGCGGAGGCGTCCAGCCGATCTCCGGGAGTCCGTCCGCGAGGCGCTCCCGGACCATGGTCATCGTGCCCGCCACGTACCCGCGCAGCTCGTCCAGCCAGGCCGCGCCCTGCCGGTACGCGGCGATGTGGGCGGTCAGGGAGAGCACCGCGGGCGAGGCGAGACCCTCGCCGGTCTCCATGCGGCGGACGAACGTGTCGCGCTCGTCGGGGTCGCCGATCACGCCGTACGAGCCGGAGAGGGCGGGGAAGTTGAAGGCCTTCGTGCCCGAGGTGACCAGGGCCCAGCGGCGGCCCCGCCCCGGTTCGGCGATCCGCGTCCAGGGCACGTGCCGGTGGCCGTCGGTCGTCAGGTCGGCGTGGATCTCGTCGCTGACGACCGCCGCGCGGTGCCGCTCGGCCAGCTCGGCGAAGACGGTGAGCTCCTCCTCCGTCCACACCCGGCCGGTCGGGTTGTGCGGGGAGCAGAGCAGCAGCATCCGGCTGTCCGGCCGGGCCAGCTCCCGCTCCAGGGCCTCGAGGTCGCCGACCGGGACGCCCCGCAGCTCGCGCCCGAGCCCGGTGACGGCCTTGCGGAAGCCGTCGTACGTGGGGGTGTGGACGACCACGCCGTCGCCGGGTTCCGTCCACATCTGGAGGAGCTGCGAGAGCTGGGAGAGGACGGACGGCGCGTACACCAGGGTCCCGGGGTCGATCTCGGCGCCGTACCGGCTCGCGTACCAGTGGCGGATCGCCTCCCGGAACTCCCCGAGCCGCCAGTCGGTGTAGCCGAAGACCCCGTGGTCGACGCGGTCGCGGAGGGCCGCGAGGACCTCCGGCGGGGAGGCGAAGTCCATGTCGGAGATGGTGAAGGGCAGCAGGTCGGGGACGCCGAAACGGTCCGCGATCCCGTCCCACTGGACCGACCAGGTCCCGCGCCGGTCTGTCTCCCGGTCGAAGTCGTACATCAGCCCTCCAGGGACGCACGAGGGCCCGGCACCTCGGGAGGTACCGGGCCCGTCGCTCACACGCTTACTTCAGCTTCGTGCCGGTCGAGCGCAGCGCGGCACACGCCTCGGTCACGCGGACGGCCATGCCGGCCTCGGCCAGCTTGCCCCAGGTGCGCGGGTCGTAGGTGGACTTCTTGCCGACCTCGCCGTCGACCTTCAGGACACCGTCGTAGTTGCGGAACATGTGGTCCACGACCGGGCGGGTGAAGGCGTACTGGGTGTCGGTGTCGAGGTTCATCTTCACGACGCCGTTCTCCAGCGCGGTGGCGATCTCCTCGGCCGTCGAGCCCGAGCCGCCGTGGAAGACGAAGTCGAACGGGTCGGCCTTGCCGAACTTGGCGGCGACACCGGCCTGGAGGTCCTTGAGGAGCTCGGGGCGGAGGACGACGTTGCCCGGCTTGTAGACGCCGTGCACGTTGCCGAAGGACGCGGCGAGCAGGTAGCGGCCCTTCTCGCCCAGGCCGAGGGCCTCGGCGGTGCGGATGGCGTCGTCGACGGTGGTGTACAGCTCGTCGTTGATCTCGTGGCTGACGCCGTCCTCCTCGCCGCCGGTCGGGGTGATCTCGACCTCAAGGATGATCTTGGCGGCGGCGGCCTTCGCGAGCAGCTCCTGGCCGATGGCCAGGTTGTCGGCGAGGGTCTCGGCGGAGCCGTCCCACATGTGCGACTGGAACAGCGGGTTCAGACCCTTGGCGACGCGCTCGGCGGAGATGTCGAGCAGCGGGCGGACATAGCCGTCCAGCTTGTCCTTCGGGCAGTGGTCGGTGTGGAGGGCGACCGTGATGTCGTACTTCGCGGCGACGATGTGCGCGAACTCGGCCAGGGCGACGGCGCCCGTGACCATGTCCTTGTTGTACTGACCGCCCAGGAACTCGGCACCACCGGTCGAGATCTGGATGATGCCGTCGCTCTCGGCCTCCGCGAAACCGCGGAGCGCAGCGTGCAGGGTCTGGGACGAGGTCACGTTGATGGCCGGGTAGGCGAACTTGCCTGCCTTCGCCCGGTCGAGCATCTCGTTGTAGACCTCGGGGGTTGCGATGGGCATTCGTCCGCTCCTTGTGATGTGCGGGGTGTGTGCGTTGCTGTCCCTGACCTAGGGGCGACGTCATCGTCGCGGCCCATCTTTCCAGACTCTTGTGCGGGCTCCCACGGGCCCGGCACGCCGAGGGGCGGGGTGTTTCACGTGAAACACCCCGCCCCTCGGAAAAAACGCAGGTCAGGACCACTCTGACCGGGTCCAGGACCTCCGTCACGACTTCGCGGCGGTTACGCCAGGCCGAGATCCTCCAGCTGGTAGCCGGTGAGGTACGGCAGATCCGCCTCGGCGATGGCGCCGGCGGCGCCCCGGTCCACGATCGTGGCGACGGCGACGACCTCGCCGCCCGCCTCGCGGACGGCCTCGACCGCGGTCAGCGGCGAGCCGCCGGTGGTCGAGGTGTCCTCGACGACGAGGCAGCGACGGCCCTTGACGTCCGTGCCCTCGATCCGGCGCTGCATGCCGTGCGCCTTCTGCGCCTTGCGTACGACGAAGGCGTCGAGCCGCTGACCGCGCGCGGCGGAGGCGTGCAGCATCGAGGTGGCGACCGGGTCGGCGCCGAGGGTGAGGCCGCCGACGCAGTCGAAGTCCAGGTCGGCCGTGAGGTCCAGCATGACCTGACCGACCAGCGGCGCGGCCTCGCCGTCCAGCGTGATGCGACGCAGGTCGATGTAGTAGTCGGCTTCCCGACCCGAGGAGAGGGTCACCTTGCCGTGCACCACGGCCTTGTCCTTGATCTGCTGGAGCAGCTCAGCGCGTACGTCAGTCATGCTCAGCAGCTTAAGGGGCGTCTTTTACAGCCGCCGCCAGCTCCAGACGCTCTCGACCTCCAGGGGGTCGATCGGGGTGACCAGGCGGGGATGGGTGTTGAGGCCGTTCGGCGGGCCGGACTGCGGCTCGACGCAGACGGCCTGCTCGGGCTCGTCGTAGATCACGACCCACTCCGCGCGGCTCGCGACCTTCAGCTCCAGCTCCTCCGGCCAGGTGAGGGTGACGTCGACGCCCTCGGGCATGCCGAAGCAGTCGTCCCAGGGGCCGGGGAGGGGGTCGATGCGGCGGCCGGTGGGGAGGTGGTTCTCCCCGCGCTCCTCCTGCCAGGCGGGCGTGAAGGCGATCCGTACGTCCTGGCCGCCCCGGCCGAGGTTGCGCAGGAACCAGGGGTGCCAGCCGGCCTGCGCCGGGAAGGAGTCCTCGTAGGTCTCGACGCCGAAGCGGAGGGTGAGGGCGTCCTCGGCCAGTTCGAAGACCTGGGTGACCTTGCCCGTGTACGGCCAGGGGTCGCCGAGCTCGCAGGTGAAGACGGCCTCGCTCGCGGAGGTCCGGACGGTCTTCCAGGCGAGGTCCCGGACGGTGCCGTGGATGGCGTGCGGGGCCGCGTTGACCGGCAGCTGATGGGTGATGGCGCCGTTGCGGAAGCGGCCGTTCTCGGTCCGCCCGCACCAGGGCGCCATCGGGAAGCTTCCGTACCGCTCGCCCTGGCGCAGCACCTCGGTGCCGCCGATGCGCAGGCTCTCGATCCGGCAGCCGTGTTCGGGGTTGATGGTCAACTCGGCGTCGCCCGCCGTCAGTCGTGTCTGCATGCTCACCCTCCGACCCTAATCGTGCGACACGTCGAACGCCGACGCCCGGTCGGGGCGCGCGCCGCCGGTCCGGGCGGCAGCCGCTCCCGCCGCGGGTCGTGTCAGCGACGGCGCCTCAGCGCGCGGCCGACGACGACGGCCGAGGCGAGCGCGAGGGCGGCGGCCGGGGCGATCCAGCGCAGGGTGGCGCCGGCGCTCGACGCCTCGGCGGCGGGAACGGGGGCGTACCGGCCGCGCGGCGGCGCGTGGTCGACCTCCTCGGCGCTCCGCCCGATCATGGTCCGGCGGGCGTGGGCGGCCTCGGCGGCGGGCTGCGGGGCGGGGAACTCGATCGGGCCGGCGCCGAAGTCCTCGTCGAGGAGGGGGTCGAGGGAGGGCGGCGGCACCGGCGCGTCGAAGACGGACCGCCGGCCGGACGGCTCCTCCACCCCGTCGTCGACCCCGTCGTCGTCGGTGGCCTCGTCGTCGGCGGCCTCGGGCTCTCGCGGTGCCTCGGGCGGTCCCGATACCTCGGGGTTCCCCGCTTCCTCCGGCTGCTCCGGCTCCTCCGGCTGCTCCGGGTCCTCCGCCAGCGCGGCCACGGCCTCCACGAACTTGTCGAGGAGCTTGGCGCCCGCCGTGGAGCGCGCCTCGTCCGTCGCGTCGGCGAGCCGTCCGGTCGCCGTGAGGGCGCCGGTGAAGCTCAGGCTGGTCCCCTCGGCCACCGGGGTGAGGACGACGGTGAGGGAGAGTTCGGCCGAACCCTTGCCCCGGGCCTCGGCGCCCTCCCCCTCGTAGGTGATGGCACCGTCCCGCTCGACGACCCTGAGGGCGCCCCGGTAGGTGATGGTGTTGCCGCCGACCCGCACCCGCAGCCGGCCCGTGAGGGGACCGGCCTCCGCGTCGGCGTCCCGCTGGAGACCGGGCACGCAGCGCACCACGCGGGCCGGGTCCGTGAGCGTCGCGCGCAGGGCTTCGGCCGGGACGGGAACGAACACCTCATGCTCCATGGAAGCCGAGCCTACTCAGGCGGGGGCGCGGCGTCGCCTGTTTGCCCCGGGGGGTGTCCCGTCGGGTCAGGCTCGGTCGGGCCCGTACCTGGGGTGCACCAGGGTCGAGGGCGGCGGTTCGGCGCCCCGGGTCCGTTCGGCGCGGCGCGCCGCGATCGCCAGGGCCCCGGAGCCGAGCGAGCGGAGCCGGGGCGCGTCGGGGGCGAGGCCGAGGACGGGCGGCAGGTCGCCCCGTACGGCCAGGAGGAATCCCCAGTCGCCCGGCCCCCGTTCCGTACCGCTGGTGCGGTCGGCGCGGTCGGGGCCGGCGGAGAAGCCGGGGGTGCGGCCGCTCGCGCTGTACGGGCGGGTCGCGAAGCCGGCGGCGCGCAGGGTGGCGTCGACGGTCCAGTAGGTGCGGGGCCGGTCGGTGACCGATCCGGCGTGCACGGCGAACCGTCCGGAGCCGCTGAGCACCCGGGCCACCAGGCCGTAGAACTCCTCCGAGTAGAGCTTGGTGCTGGGGGTGATCCCGGGGTCGGGCAGATCGGAGATCACCACGTCGTACCGTTCCCGCAGCCGATCGGCGGCGCCCCTCAGCCAGTGGAAGGCGTCCGCGTGGACCACGCGGACGCGCGGGTCGCGGAAGGCCTGTGCGTTGAGGGCGGCGAGCGCCGGGTCCGTACGGGCGAGGTGGACGACGCCCGGGTCGAGCTCGACGACGGTGACGGAGCGGACCCCGGCGTAGCGCAGGGCCTCCCGGGCGGCCATCCCGTCGCCGCCGCCGACGACCAGGACGCGCGCGTGCGGGCCGTTCATCGCGGGGTGGACGAGCGCCTCGTGGTAGCGGTACTCGTCCCGGCCTGCCACCCGCAGGCGCCCGTCGAGGAACAGGTCGGGCGGCTCGTCGCCGTCCCCGGTCACCACGACCTCCTGGAACTCCGTGTGGACGGCGACCCGCACCCGTTCCCCGTACACGGCCCGGCGCGCGGCCTGTTCGAAGTCGTCGACGAGGACGGTCGCGGTGCCGAGGACGGTCAGGACGCACAGGTTCACGGTCAGGAGCAGGGCGCGGGAGCGGTGGGTCAGGTCGCGGCGGAACACCCAGAACACGAGGCCGCCGCCCGCGACCGCGTTGACCGCGCCGGTGACGAGCGCGCCGGTGAGCTGGCCGAGCCAGGGCAGCAGCAGGAAGGGAAAGGCGAGGCCGCCGACCAGCGCGCCGACGTAGTCGGCGGCGAAGAGGTCCGCGACCGTCCCCGCGGCGTCGTCCTGCTCCCCGAGGGAGGCCTGCCGCCGGGACCGCCCCGCCCGGGGAGGGTCCCCGGGGCCGCGGGGCCGGTCGCCCGGCCGTCCCGCCCGCTGGATGAGCGACATCAGGAGCGGGATCTCGGCGCCGATGAGCACCCCGATGGCGAGGGAGAACGCCACCAGGACGTACCGCGATTCGCCGAGCCAGGCGAAGGCCGCGTACAGCGCCATCGCCGAGCAGCCGCCGACCAGCGCCAACCCGGCCTCCACCAGGCCGAAGCCGACGGCGGCACGGCAGCGCAGCCGCTTGGCGAGAAGCGAACCCACCCCCATCGCGAAGACCATCACGGAGAGTACGACGGAGGCCTGGGTGACCGAGTCGCCGATCAAGTAGGACCCGAGCGCGACCAGTTCGAGCTCGTAGACCAGGCCACAGGCCGCGCAGACGAAGACGACCGCGAGGACCGGGAACCGCACCGCCTCGCGCGGCGGCCGCACGGACCGCCGCACAGGCGGCCGGCGCACCCTCTTGGGTGGCAGGGTCACGGTCGGCTCGATCATGCCCGTAACGCTACGTCACGAACCGTGCACCCCATGTCACCCACACGAGTGCACATGGGGCTCCGGGAGGGCGCATCAGAGCGTGGCGGGCATACGGGCGCCGATGCGGGTCCTGGTCACCACCAACTGCCCCTCCTGCGGGTAGGCGTGCCAGGTGCGCCACCGCACCTGGCCCTCGTGACGCTGCGCCAGCATCGCCGTGAAGGCGTGCGGGGAGCCGGGGAAGGTCCCCGCGAGGCCATGGGGATGGTCGGCGACGAGCGCGAGCAGCTCCTGCGCACGGCCCGCGAAGGAGCCGTGCGAGAGCGTCTCGACGCGCGCCGCGAATTCGTACTCCCATCCGCCGACGCGCTTGGAGACGCCGAGCGGGAGGGGGGTGCTGCTGCCGGGCATGCAGGCCACGGTCTCGGAGCAGCGGCGCTCCTCCTCCTCCAGGAGAACCTGATGGGAGGCGCCGAGCAGCCTCAACTGGAGTTTGGCACCGGAGAGTTCGAGATCGAGCACGGCGAGCGCGGGCAGCGGCTCGCGCCCGAGGGCCCAGGCCAGATCTGCCGCGCGCGTATCGGTGTAGGAGGTCTTCAGGGTCGTGAGCATGGGTCGGCTCCGCAAACACGGTTTGACGGGTGGGCCGGGGGCGCCCCGGAGAAGGGTTCTACGGGAGTGGGGAATCGCCGGCTCGGGTCCACACACGGTCCGAGGGCTGTCTATGTCAGGAGCGAGAGAACCACGGACCCCGAGCGACTCGCAGCGGTTTTACCCAACTTGCTGTGTTTTCCAACCCCTTCGGGGCCCCAACAGTTCACTTGTTCAATCAGCTGCTGCCACAGCCCCCACCGCCGCAACCGGACCCGCAGGAGCCGCTCGACCCACAGGAGCTGCTGCTGCCGCAGCCGCCGCCCCCACCGCCGTCGGCCCAGCTGCTCCCGCCCCGGCGCTTGCGTCCGCCGCGCCGCTTGCTCCCGCCCTTACGGGTGCCGGAGAACACTCCGATCACCACGAACACGACGAAGAGGAGAATGAAGAATCCCATCAGTACTACCCCCGTTCTTCTGTGCGAGGGGGATGCCCGATCCGACACCCCGTCAAAGCCGACTTGAGCGAGTCCAGAGCTTCAGCTGCACGAGGAGGAGCTGGAGCAACTGGAACAGCTGGAGGAGGAGCAGGAAGAGCTGGAGCACGAGGAGGAGGAGCAGGAGGACGACGAGGACGTGGAGCACGAGGAGGAGGACGACGAGGAGTCGGACGACGAGGCCGACGACGAACCGGCCCACCAGCTGTCGCCGCCGGCGCCCGCCCGCGCCGTGCCGCTCAGCGAGCTCGCGACGACCCACACCACGATCGCGATCACGACCGCGATCCCGAGGAGGAGCAGTGCAATGTTCATGCCAGGGCGATCCCCACACCGCCCTCCCGTCAAAGCGCACTTGAGCAAGTCCAGAGCTTGCCCCCGGGAGCGGTTCCGGCCAGGGGCCGGCCGTCGCCCGGCGACGGCCCTGGCCCGGGGGACGGTCTCGGCCCCGGGCCGGGCTTGACTCCGGGGGCGGTCTTGGCCCCGGGCCGGGCATGGCCCCAGGATGGCCGTCATGACAAGATCGCTGCTCAATCGCCGCCTCGCCGAGTTCGGGACGACGATCTTCGCCGAGATGTCCGCGCTCGCCGCCAGGACCGGGTCGATCAACCTCGGCCAGGGCTTCCCCGACACCGACGGCCCGGAGGAGATCCGGGAGGCGGCGGTCCGCGCGCTGCGGGACGGCCTCGGCAACCAGTACCCGCCCGGCCCCGGCGTCCCCGAGCTGAGGTCGGCGATCGCCGACCACCAGCGCGAGCGGTACGGCCTCACGTACGACCCCGACAGCGAGGTCCTCGTCACCGCGGGCGCCACCGAGGCGATCGCGGCCTCGCTCCTCGCCCTGGTCGAGCCGGGCGACGAGGTGATCGCCCTGGAGCCGTACTACGACTCGTACGCGGCCTGCATCGCGATGGCCGGCGGCACCCGCGTCCCCGTCACCCTCCGCCCCCACGAGGGCACCTACGTCCTCGACCTCGACGAGCTGCGGGCCGCCGTCACCGACCGGACCCGGCTGATCCTGCTCAACACCCCGCACAACCCCACCGGCACGGTCCTCACCCGGGCCGAGCTGACCGCCGTCGCCGAGCTGGCGGTCGAGCGGGACCTGCTGGTCGTCACGGACGAGGTGTACGAGCACCTGGTGTTCGACGGGGCCGAGCACCTGCCGATCGCGAGCCTCCCGGGCATGCGGGAGCGCACGGTCACCATCGGCTCGGCCGGCAAGACGTTCTCGTTCACCGGCTGGAAGGTCGGCTGGACCACCGCGAGCCCCGGGCTGACCTCCGCCGTCCGCTCGGCGAAGCAGTTCCTCACGTACGTCTCCTCGGGCCCCTTCCAGTACGCGATCGCGGAGGCCCTCCGCCTCCCGGCCGGCTACTTCGACGCCCTGCGCGCCGACCTGACGGCCAAGCGGGACCTGCTGAGCGAGGGACTCGCGCAGGCGGGCTTCGAGGTCTACCGCCCGGCCGGCACCTACTTCGTCACCACCGACATCCGCCCCCTCGGCGCCACCGACGGCTTCGCCTTCTGCCGCTCCCTCCCGGAGCGCGCCGGCGTCGTCGCCATCCCCAACGCCGTCTTCTACGACCACCGCGAGGCCGGCGCCCCCTTCGTCCGCTTCGCCTTCTGCAAGCGCACCGAGGTCCTGGAGGAGGCCGTCTCCCGTCTCAAGCGCCTGGCCTGAGCGACCGGCACGGGCGACCGGCCCGCGGTACGGGACGTTCGGCCGGGTGGGGGTGTGTCCGCGCGCGTCCGCCGGGGGCCCGGCCGATCGTCGGGTAGACCGACTTATCGGCAGAGACCGGCTTCCCGCCCGCCCGGAGGTGCACCCTGTCCGCCGAGACCCTCGCCCGCCCGGCGCCCCCGGCCGTGGTCCCCGGCGGCCCCCGTGACCGCGGCCGGGGCCCGGGGCCGCTGCGCCGGGCGGTGCCCGCGCTCGGGCTCTTCGCCGCCGCCCGGCTCACCGGTCTGCTCGTGCTCACCCTGTGGGCCCGGCACACCGGCCGCTCGTCCCGGGCGCTCCTCGCGACGTCCTGGGACTCCGAGTGGTACGCCGGGATCGCCGCGCACGGATACGGCCGCGTCCTCCACGGCGCCCACGGCATGGTCCTCAACGACCTGGCCTTCTTCCCGCTCTACCCGGCGCTCCTCCGGGCCGTCACCACCGTGCTGCCCGTCACCGGGGGCACCGCCGGGCTGCTGCTCTCCTGGCTCGCCGCCGGGGCCGCCGCCTGGGGCGTCTACCTGGTCGGGGAGCGGCTGCGCGGGCGGCGGACCGCCGCCCTGCTCGTGCTGCTGTGGGGTCTGCTGCCGCACTCGATCGTGCTGACCATGGCGTACACGGAACCGGTGATGACCGCGTTCGCCGCCTGGGCGTTGTACGCGCTGCTCACCCGGCGCTGGCTGGGGGCGGCCGCCCTCGCGGGTCTCGCCGGGCTGACCCGGCCGAACGGGGTCGCTGTCGCCGCCGCCGTCCTGGCCGCCGTCGCCTGCGAGCTGTGGCGGACGCGGGGCCGGTCCGGGTCCCGCGTATGGGCGGCGGGCCTGCTCGCGCCGGCGGGCTGGCTCTCGTACATCCTCTGGGTCGGCGTCCGCAGCGGTGATCCGCTCGGCGGCTACTTCGCCGTGCAGGAGGGCTGGACCTCCCGCTTCGACTTCGGCAAGGGCGCGCTGATCTTCGTACGGGAGATGCTCGGCGGCCCGACCCAGTTCGGCTTCGCGATGGCGCTGCTGGTCACCGGCGCGGGCGTGCTGCTCTTCGCGCTGCTCGTGTGCGTGGAGCGGCTGCCGCTGCCCGTGCTCGGCTACACGGCGGTCCTCGTGCTCATCGCCGTCGGCGGCTCGGGCTTCTTCGAGTCGAAACCGCGCTTCCTGCTGCCGGCCTTCCCGCTGCTGCTCCCGCTCGCGGCGGCCCTGGCGAAAGCCCGGCCGAGGGCCGCGATCCTGGTGGTCGCGGCCCTGGCCGGGCTCTCGTGCTGCTACGGGGCGTACGCCCTGACCCTGGCGCGCATGGCGATCTAGGATCCGGGCGCGGAGGGGGCTTACGCCTCCTCGTCGCCCGCGGCCTTCTCCTCGGGGGACTCCAGGCCGAACTGCTCGACGATCCACTTGTCGAACTCGATGGAGGCGCGGACCCAGCTGACCGTGGAGGACACGAAGTGCTCCAGGGCGACGCCGGTGCCGATCAGCATCTGGGCCTCGCCGATGAGGCGGAGGGTGGCGGAGCCGTCCTCCTCCTCGTGCAGGTGGGTGTACACCTTGGGCCACAGGGTGCGGCGGTTCCAGTCGTCGATCGCGTCGAGGATCCTCGCGCGGTCGTCGGCGGAGTGCGGACGGTCGTAGAACGTCCGCACGGAGAAGACCTGCTGCTCGCCCTCGCCGCGGAACATGAAGTACGTGCGGAACTCCTCCCACGGCGCCGCGAGGTCACCCTCGTCGTCGACGACGTACTTGAGTTCCATCTGCTCGAGGAGCTGCTTGACGAGGTCCTGGTCGGGGACGACGGGGCCCGCCGGTCCTGCGGCCTGAGGCTGGGGCTGGCCCCCGAAATTCGGAATCGAGGACGGGTCGATGCTCACCGTGAATTTCCCTTCGTACGGATGCTCGCCATCCTCCCCCATGCCGGGCGGTACGTGGCAAGTCCTGCCTCCCGCGATCCGCTGCGGGCTGACAAGATCTGGTGCACATGGGGGAGAAAACGGGGAAGAAGGCCGGAACGGTGAAGCCGCGACCGTGGACCTGGGTGTGGGTCTCGGTGGTGGTGACCCTGTTCTGCGGCGGGCCGACGGCCCTGCTGGCGTGGGGCGCGATGGCCTGGGACGAGATCGGTGAGTCGAAGCCGGTCGACTGCGCCCAGCTGATGACCTTCGCCCGGGGAAGCCTCCCGATGAGCGCCGTGGACACGCGCTGCACGGCGGCCCACTGGCAGGACACCCAGGCCACGGCCGAGTTCCGGATGCCGCGCTCCGAGGTCGGGGGGTGGCTGGAAGCGACCTATCCGACGGGGAAGCCGGCGTTCTCCTGCGCGGTGGACCGCTGCGTGGACGTGTCGTTCGACGAGATGCTGTACGTGCACGTCCGGGTCACGTACGAGGACGGGGAGACCGCCCTCGTACGTGTGGAGGCCTTCGACACCTGAGCCAGGACGTGCCGGGCGCCGCCGCGCGCGGACAGGCCCTACCGTGCCGCCCCGACGGTCAGACCGTCCTCGGAGCGGTCCACCCGGACCGTGTCGCCGTCCACGACCTCGCCCGCCAGGATCTCCTTCGCGAGCCGGTCGCCGATCGCCGTCTGGATCAGGCGGCGCAGCGGGCGCGCGCCGTACGCGGGGTCGTTGCCCTCCACGGCGAGCCACTCCAGGGCCGCCGGGGTGACGTCCAGGGTGAGGCGCCGCTCGGCGAGCCGCTTCGCGAGCCGGTCGATCTGGAGCCGCGCGATCCGGCCCAGCTCGTCCCGGTCGAGCGCCGAGAAGACGACCAGGTCGTCCAGCCGGTTGAGGAACTCGGGCTTGAAGCTCGCCCGTACGACCTCCAGGACCTGCTCCTTCTTCACGTCCGCCGGGGTCAGCGGCTCGACCAGGTACTGGCTGCCGAGGTTCGAGGTGAGGATCAGGATGGTGTTGCGGAAATCCACCGTCCGGCCCTGCCCGTCGGTCAGCCGACCGTCGTCCAGGACCTGCAGCAGCACGTCGAAGACCTCCGGGTGCGCCTTCTCCACCTCGTCGAGCAGGACCACGCTGTACGGGCGGCGGCGGACCGCCTCCGTGAGCTGGCCGCCCTCCTCGTAGCCGACGTAGCCGGGGGGCGCGCCGACCAGGCGGGCGACGGAGTGCTTCTCGCCGTACTCCGACATGTCGATGCGGACCATGGCCCGCTCGTCGTCGAAGAGGAAGTCGGCGAGCGCCTTCGCCAGCTCGGTCTTGCCGACGCCGGTCGGGCCGAGGAAGAGGAAGGAGCCGGTGGGCCGGTCGGGGTCGGCGATCCCGGCCCGGGTGCGGCGGACCGCGTCGGAGACGGCCTGGACGGCCTCGGACTGGCCGATCAGCCGCTTGCCGAGCTCGTCCTCCATGCGGAGCAGCTTCTGCGTCTCGCCCTCCAGGAGGCGGCCGGCCGGGATGCCGGTCCAGGCGCCGACCACGTCCGCGATGTCGTCGGGGCCCACCTCCTCCTTCACCATCGTGTCCTTGGCCGATTCCTGCTGGGCCTCGGCCTCGCTCGCCTCCTCCAGCTCCCGCTCGAGGGCCGGGATCTCCCCGTACAGCAGCTTGGAGGCGGTGTCGAAGTCGCCGTCGCGCTGGGCGCGCTCGGCGCGGCCGCGCGTCTCGTCGAGGCGCTCCTTCAGCTCGCCGACCCGGTTGAGGGACTGCTTCTCCTTCTCCCAGCGGGCGGTCAGGCCGCGCAGCTCCTCCTCGCGGTCGGCGAGGTCGCGCCGCAGCTTCTCCAGGCGCTGCTTGCTCGCCGCGTCCGTCTCGTTCTTCAGGGCCAGCTCCTCCATGCGGAGCCGGTCCACGGAGCGCTGGAGCTCGTCGATCTCCACGGGTGAGGAGTCGATCTCCATGCGGAGCCGGGAGGCGGCCTCGTCGACGAGGTCGATGGCCTTGTCGGGGAGGAAGCGGGAGGTGATGTACCGGTCGGAGAGGGTCGCGGCGGCCACCAGGGCGGAGTCGTTGATCTGCACCTTGTGGTGGGCCTCGTACCGGCCCTTGAGGCCGCGGAGGATCGCGACGGTGTCCTCGACGGTCGGCTCGGCGACCAGGACCTGCTGGAAGCGGCGCTCCAGGGCGGGGTCCTTCTCGATCCGCTCGCGGTACTCGTCGAGGGTGGTCGCGCCGACCATCCGCAGCTCGCCGCGGGCCAGCATGGGCTTGAGCATGTTGCCCGCGTCCATGGCGGAGTCGCCGCCGGCGCCCGCGCCGACGACCGTGTGCAGCTCGTCGATGAAGGTGATGATCTGGCCGTCGCTCTCCTTGATCTCGGAGAGGACGGTCTTGAGGCGCTCCTCGAACTCGCCGCGGTACTTCGCGCCGGCGACCATCGCGCCGAGGTCGAGCGAGACGAGCCGCTTGTTCTTGAGGGACTCGGGGACGTCGCCCTTCACGATCCGCTGGGCGAGGCCCTCGACGACGGCGGTCTTGCCGACGCCGGGCTCGCCGATGAGGACCGGGTTGTTCTTGGTGCGGCGGGACAGCACCTGGACGACGCGCCGGATCTCGTGGTCACGGCCGATGACCGGGTCCAGCTTGCCCTCGCGCGCGGCGGCGGTGAAGTCGGTGCCGAACTTCTCCAGCGCCTTGTACTGCCCTTCCGGGTCGGGTGTGGTCACCCGGCGTCCTCCCCTGTTCGTCTCGAAGGCGTCGAGCAGCCTCTTGGCGCTCGCGCCCTGCCGGTCGAGGATCTCACCGGCCTGGCCGCCCTTGGCGGCGATCCCGATGAGCAGGTGCTCGGTCGAGAGGTAGTCGTCGCCGAGCTCCTTGGCGCGCTTGTCGGCGTCGGCGATCACCGCGAGCAGCTCGCGGTTGGGCTGCGGGGGCGCGACCGTGGACCCGGTGACGCTCGGCTGGGCGGCGAGCAGCCGCTCCGCGGCGGAGCGCACGGCTGCCTGGTCGGCCTCGACGGCGGCGAGCAGGTCGACGATGTTCTCGTTGTCCTGACCGCCGAGAAGTGCGAGCAGCAGGTGTGCGGGGGTCAGGTCCGGGTGACCCTCGGACACGGCGCGGCTGCTGGCCGCGTTGATCGCGTCCCGGC
Source organism: Streptomyces sp. NPDC034084 (assembly GCF_055575535.1). NCBI lineage: Bacteria > Bacillati > Actinomycetota > Actinomycetes > Kitasatosporales > Streptomycetaceae > Streptomyces > Streptomyces sp. NPDC034084. Next base: position 459,669 of record NZ_JBVISK010000005.1, on the reverse strand, counting down.
TCCTGTTGGTCAGTTCGGCGTCCACGTGCGGTGCTCCTTCTCGGCGGTCGTGGGTCCTCTCCCTTTATGACCCTTCCAGGGTACACAAAGTTGAGTCCTATCCGCTCAAGGTCCATGGCAGAGCTCTCCGCGGGGTAGTTTCCGGGCATGGCCACTGACCCGCGGAACCCGCCGGACACCTACCTGAGCTTCTGGCGCGAGCGCCACATGTGCACCCTGACCACCCCGCGCCCGGACGGCACGCCGCACGTCGTCGCGGTCGGCGTCACGTACGACCCCGAGGGCGGGTACGCGCGCGTGATCACCAACAAGAACAGCCGGAAGGTCGCCAACGTCCTGGCGGCGGGCGCGGAGGGCGCGCGGGTCGCCGTCTGCCAGGTCGACAGGGGGCGCTGGGCCACCCTGGAGGGCGTCGCCCACATCCGTACGGAGGCGGAGACGGTCGCGGACGCCGTGGCCCGCTACGCCGAGCGCTACGGCCGCACGCCGGCCCCGAACCCGGACCGGGTCGTCATCGAGATCGCCCTCACCCGGGCGATGGGCCGCGCCTGACGCCGCGGAAGCGCGCGGGCACAGCACAGCGGCGCCATCGCGTTTCAGGTCCGCGATGGCGCCGCTGTGTGGGGGAAGTGCCGGAGCGATCTACAACGACGGGGGAATCGCTCAGGCACTGCGGGGGGTGGCGGTGATGGTCTCGGGCTCGATCAGCTGGTGGTCCCGCTGGTCGAGGTTGACGAAGATCATGCCGTACCGGATGGCACAGCGGATGGGCTGCGGTGCGCCTCGGGGGCGGCGCAGACAGCGGTACGCGCGGACGTCTTCGTCCTGCTCGCGGGCGACGACGATCGGCTCTCCGAAGAGCGTGACCTTCAGCGAGTCGCCACGGTGGGGGATGGCCGTGGCGAGATCGACGAAGTGCCAGCCGGAGCGATAGGCCGAGGCCATCTCCCGGCGGAACCTGGGGTCATCGGGAACGTTCATGCGCCCGTCTAGCTCCAGCCGGGATCCTGCGTGGGGGCAACGCTCCAGCCCGGGTCACCGAGGAGCGCGGGACCGGCGAGGTGCCAGCCCGGGTCGAGCGGAGCGGCCTGCACCTGCGCCGTCCCCGTGTGCCAGCCCGGGTCAAGGGCCACTCCCGCGCCCACTGTGGCGGCCGCGATGAAGGCGAGTCCGGCCGCCGCGCGTATGAGCTTCTTCATCATCACCGAGCAACCTCACTTGAAGGCAACGTCTCTTTTCCAACCCCCGCGAGTAAGACGATGGCTTACTCTCTGCGCCTGCACCACCAAACCCAGGCATCATGTTCCTGAGATGCAGGAGCCTGGGGGTGTACATATGCGGAAACAAGCGGACGAAACAGGTCACCCGCATTCGCATGCCGAACTCTGCGAAGCGGGCTCCGAGCTGTACGCGGCCGCTCTGCGCACTGGTCGAATACCCCGGTCAGAGGCGGTCGAGACCCCCTGCCTCCTCGATCTCTCCCTGCTCCACCCCGACCCCGACGACGCGCAGTGGCTCCGCCCGGTTCCCCCGTCCGCGGCGCTCGCCCAACTGCTCCAGCCGATCGAACGGGAGATACTCGACCGCCGGCGGCGCACCGTCGCCCTGTCCGACGCTTTCGAGCCGTTCATGGCCATCAGCGCCCACGACTCCCCCACCACACACGCCATCACCGTGCTCGAGGGCATCGACCGCATCAACTCGACCCTCGACCGCGTCGTGGCCAACTGCCGCCGTGAACTCCTCACCGTCCAGCCGGGCGGCGGCCGCCCCGCCCAGGCCCTCAGCGAGGCCCTCGACCGCGTCTCCCCCCTGCTCGGACGCGGCATCAGCATGCGCACGCTCTACCAGCACACCGCGCGCCACACCGAGCTCACGCTGACCTACCTGGAGCACGTGGGCCCCGAGGTCCAGGTCCGCACCCTCGAAGAGATCATCGACCGGCTGATCATCGTCGACCGCGAAGTCGCCTTCATCCCGGCCCGCAGCGACCGCCAGGTCGCCCTGGAGCTGCGCCACCCCGGCCTGGTCGCCTACCTCGGCGGCGTCTTCGACCAGTTCTGGCAGCTGGCGGTGCCGATCCGGGAGGAGATCCCGTACGACATCAAGACCGACGGCATCGGCGGCGTCCAGCGCTCCATCGCCAGGCTCCTCGTCGAAGGGCACGTCGACGAGGCCATCGCCCGCCGGCTCGGGATGAACGTACGGACCTGCCGGGCACACATCGCCAAGCTCGCCGCCGCCCTCGGCAGCGGGAGCCGGGCGCAGCTCGGCTATCTGATCGCCCAGTCGGGCATCCTCGAACGGGACAACTGAACGAGGCCCCCTCCGTGAGGAGGGGGCCTCGTTCCGACTTCCCGGAGGGCTACTCGCCGCGCTTCGGGCGCCACACCACGAGGGCGCTCGCCTGCTGCACGTCGGTGTACGGCACCAGGTCCCGGCGGTACGAGGCGTGCACCTGGGCCTCGCGCTGGCGCAGCGTCGCCGCCGCGCCCTCGACCGCCGCCGACAGCTCCGCCACACGGGCCTGGAGCGCCGCGACCTGGTTCTCCAGTTCGATGATCCGCTTGATTCCCGCGAGGTTGATGCCCTCGTCCTGCGACAGCTGCTGCACCTGGCGGAGCAGCTCGATGTCACGGGCCGAGTAGCGGCGGCCCCGCCCGGCCGTGCGGTCCGGGGAGACGAGGCCGAGGCGGTCGTACTGCCGCAGGGTCTGCGGGTGCAGACCCGAGAGCTGGGCCGCCACCGAGATGACGTACACCGGCGACTCGTCGGTCAGCTCGAACGGGTTACGACGACGGCCTTCCATCTCCTCAAGCTCCCTTCGCGGCCTGGAACAGCTCGGCCCGCGGATCCTCCGAGGCCGTCGCCTCGCGGAAGGTCTCCAGGGCCTCGCGTGCCTTGTCGTCCAGCTCCTTCGGCACCGCCACCTCGACCGTCACGAGGAGGTCGCCGCGCGTGCCGTCCTTGCGGAGCGCGCCCTTGCCGCGGGCGCGCATGGTCCGGCCGTTCGGGGTGCCCGCGGGCAGCTTGAGCGTGACCGGGGGTCCCCCGAGGGTCGGGACCTTGATCTCGCCGCCGAGCGCCGCCTCCGTGAAGGAGACCGGCACCGTGACGGTGAGGTTGGCGTCCTTGCGGCCGAAGACCGGGTGCTCGTCGACGTGCACGACGACGTACAGGTCGCCGTTCTGCCCGCCGCGCTCGCCCGGCGCTCCCTTGCCGCGGAGACGGATCTTCTGGTTGTCGCTGACGCCCGCCGGGATGCGGACCTGCATCGTCCGGGAGGACTTGGCCCGGCCGCTGCCCTTGCAGACCTCGCAGGGGTTCTCGGCGATGAGGCCCCGGCCCTTGCAGTCCACGCACGGGTCGGTGAGCGAGAAGCCGCCGCCGCTGCCGCGCGAGACCTGGCCGGTGCCGACGCAGGTCGGGCACACCCGGGGCGTGCCGTTCTTGTCACCGGTGCCCGAACACGCCGTGCACGGCTGCTGACTGGACATCCGCAGCGGCACGGTCGCGCCCTCGATGGCCTCGGTGAAGCTGAGCGTCACCTCGGACTCGATGTCCTGGCCGCGCCGCGGCTGGGTGCGGGCACCCGCGCCCCCGCCTCGGTTGAACAGGCCGCCGAAGACGTCCCCGATCCCGCCGCCCCCGAAGCCGCCACCCGCCCCGCCCTGGGCGCCTCCGAAGAGGTCGCCCAGGTCGAAGTTGAAGGAGCCGCCGGCGCCCGGGCCGCCGGCCCGGAAGCCGCCGTTCCCGAAGAGGGCGCGCGCGTCGTCGTACTCCTTGCGCTTCTTGGGGTCACCGAGGATGTCGTTCGCCTCGGAGATCTCCTTGAAGCGCGCCTCGGCGCTCGTGTCGCCCTTGTTGGCGTCCGGATGGTTCTCGCGGGCGAGCTTCCGGTACGCCTTCTTGATCTCGGCCTCGGTGGCGTCCTTGGGGACGCCGAGAACCTTGTAGTAGTCCTTCTCGACGAAGTCCTTCGTGCTCATCGACGTCCCTCCTCCCGCGTGCGGGTACGGCTGTTACTCGCTGTCCTTCTCGGACTTGTCGGCGTCTTCCGACTCCTCCGCCTTCGCCTGCGCCCCGGGCTGGGGCTCGGCGACGGCCACGCGGGCGGGCCTGATGGTCCGCTCGCCGATCCGGTACCCGGGCTGCAGGATCGCCACGCAGGTCGTCTCGGTGACGTCCGGCGCGTACGAGTGCATGAGGGCCTCGTGGATCGTCGGGTCGAAGGGCTCGCCCTCCTTGCCGAACTGCTGCAGACCCATCTTGGCGACGACGGTCTCCAGCGATTCGGCCACCGACTTGAACCCGCCCACGAGCTCGCCGTGGTCCCGGGCCCTGCCGACGTCGTCGAGTACGGGAAGGAGCTCGGACAGGAGGCTCGCGACGGCGACCTCCTTGACCGTGACCCGGTCCCGCTCCACGCGGCGGCGGTAGTTCTGGTACTCGGCCTGGAGCCGCTGGAGGTCCGCGGTGCGCTCGTCGAGCGCGGAGCGCACCTGGTCCAGCTGGGCGGTGAGGCCCGCGGCCTCGGCCGGCTTCTGGCTGCTTGCGTCCCCGGCCGGGGCCGTCGCGTCCTCCTCGGAGGGCTCGACGGCCTCGGCGGCGTCGTCAGGGGTGGCGCCGGAGGGGACGTCGGGCTTCTCCTCGAAGCCCGGGGTCTCCTCGGTCACGCCTGGCCACCCTTCGGCTTGTCCTCGTCGACGATCTCGGCGTCGACGACGTCGTCGTCCTGCGCCTGGGCCTGGCCCGCGTCGCCGCCGGCGGCCTGGGCGGCCTGGGCGTCGGCGTAGAGCGCCTGGCCGAGCTTCTGCGAGACGGCCGCGACCTTCTCGGTGGCGGTGCGGATCTCGGCGGTGTCCTCGCCCTTGAGCTTCTCCTTCAGCTCGGCGAGAGCGGCCTCGACCTCGGTCTTGACGTCGCCGGGGACCTTGTCCTCGTTGTCCTTGAGGAACTTCTCCGTCTGGTAGACGAGCTGCTCGCCCTGGTTGCGGGACTCGGCGGCCTCGCGGCGGCGGTGGTCCTCCTCCGCGTACTGCTCGGCCTCCTGGCGCATCCGGTCGACCTCGTCCTTCGGCAGCGAGGAGCCGCCGGTGACGGTCATCTTCTGCTCCTTGCCCGTGCCCAGGTCCTTCGCGGTCACGTGCATGATGCCGTTGGCGTCGATGTCGAAGGCGACCTCGATCTGCGGGACGCCACGCGGGGCAGGCGGCAGACCGGTCAGCTCGAACATGCCGAGCTTCTTGTTGTACGCCGCGATCTCGCGCTCGCCCTGGTAGACCTGGATCTGCACGGACGGCTGGTTGTCCTCGGCCGTCGTGAAGATCTCGGACCGCTTGGTCGGGATCGTGGTGTTGCGCTCGATCAGCTTGGTCATGATGCCGCCCTTGGTCTCGATGCCGAGGGACAGCGGGGTCACGTCGAGGAGCAGGACGTCCTTGACCTCACCCTTGAGGACACCGGCCTGGAGCGCGGCGCCGATGGCGACGACCTCGTCCGGGTTGACGCCCTTGTTGGCCTCCTGGCCACCGGTCAGCTCCTTGACGAGCTCGGCGACGGCCGGCATGCGGGTCGAGCCACCGACGAGGACGACGTGGTCGATCTCGGAGAGCTGGATGCCCGCGTCCTTGATGACGTTGTGGAACGGCACCTTGCAGCGCTCGAGCAGGTCCGAGGTGAGCTGCTGGAACTGGGCGCGCGTGAGCTTCTCGTCCAGGTGCAGCGGGCCCTCGGCGGAAGCCGTGATGTAGGGCAGGTTGATCGTGGTCTCGGTCGAGGACGAGAGCTCGATCTTCGCCTTCTCCGCGGCCTCGCGGAGACGCTGGAGAGCCATCTTGTCCTTGGCCAGGTCCACGCCGTGGCCGTTCTGGAACTGCGTCACCAGGTAGTCGACGACGCGCTGGTCCCAGTCGTCACCACCGAGGTGGTTGTCACCGTTGGTGGCCTTCACCTCGACGACGCCGTCGCCGATCTCCAGGAGGGACACGTCGAAGGTGCCGCCACCGAGGTCGAAGACGAGGATCGTCTGGTCGTCCTTGTCGAGGCCGTACGCCAGGGCGGCCGCGGTCGGCTCGTTGACGATGCGCAGGACGTTGAGGCCCGCGATCTCACCGGCCTCCTTGGTGGCCTGACGCTCGGAGTCGTTGAAGTACGCCGGGACGGTGATGACCGCGTCGACGACCTTCTCGCCCAGGTACGCCTCGGCGTCACGCTTGAGCTTCTGCAGGATGAAGGCGCTCATCTGCTGCGGGTTGAAGGACTTGCCGTCGATGTCGATCTTCCAGTCGGTGCCCATGTGGCGCTTGACCGACCGGATGGTCCTGTCGACGTTGGTGACGGCCTGACGCTTGGCCACCTCGCCGACGAGCACCTCGCCGTTCTTCGCGAAGGCGACGACGGACGGCGTGGTCCTGGCGCCCTCGGCGTTGGTGATGACGGTGGGCTCGCCGCCTTCCAGAACGCTGACGACGGAGTTAGTCGTGCCCAGGTCGATGCCGACCGCACGTGCCATTTCGATTCCTCCAGCTGACTGACTTGAGTGGAACTGACTCAAGGATGCATGACGGAACGAACCACGTCAACAGACCTGAGTCGAGTCGACTCAACTCTTCGCTGTTCGTGGCGCTCAAAGGGCGCGTCGCTCCCCCACTTCGCCCGGGTTCGCGTGAGAGGGTCCGGACATATCCCAGGATTCCCGCCGGAGGGTGTGAGCGCATGACGGCGAAGCGCGCGTTCGACGTGACGGGCGGGATGCTCCTGCTCCTCGCCCTCGCCCCGCTGATCGCCGGCACGGCCCTCTCCGTCACCCTCGGCGGCAGCGGCTCGGTGCTGCGCCGGCGGACGGTGGCCGGCCTGGAGGGGCGGCCCTTCACGATGCTGACCTTCCGCACGAAGAGCCCACTGGCCGCGCTGCCCCTGCTGCTGCACGTCGTCACGGGCCGGATGTCGCTCGTCGGCCCGTGCCCCCTGACCCCGGCCCACCGCGAGTGCGCGGGCGAGGGCCGCCGCCGGCTCTCCGTACGCCCGGGGCTGACCGGACCGTGGCAGATCAGCGGCCGCTCGGACCTACCGTGGGAGGAGCGGGAACTGCTCGATCTCCACTATGTGGACCACCACTGGCTGGGGATGGATCTGCTGATCCTGGCGCGTACGCTTCCAGCAGTCCGCAGGCGTCGCGCGGCAAGGTTTGCCTGAGCGACACATATCACCGCGAGCGCCGCTACATGGCGGCGCCGCGACCGGGTAATCTCAGCAGGAACTCAATAAGTTACCGCTTAGTAGGCCCGCCCGAGGAGCCCGTCATGCAACTCGCCGCGATCATCGTGTCGATCGCCATCACGGTGGTGGCCGTCGCGCTGTTCGGCCGCGCCACCGTGCAGATCTACCGCTTCGTGCGGCTCGGTCAGCCGGTCCCCGCCGGCACACGCACCGGTGACCCCAAGCAGCGCACCATCACCCTGGTCAAGGAGTTCCTCGGCCACACGCGCATGAACCGCTGGGGCATCGTCGGCTTCGCGCACTGGTTCGTCGCGGTGGGCTTCTTCTCGCTGCTCCTCACGATCGTGAACGCCTTCGGCCAGCTCTTCCAGGCCGACTGGCTGATCCCGATCATCGGCGACTGGCTGCCGTACGAGATCTTCACCGAGTTCCTCGGCCTGATGACGGTCCTCGGCATCGTGACCCTCATCGTCATCCGCCAGCTGAGCAAGCCGACCAAGGCGGGCCGCAAGTCCCGCTTCGCCGGCTCCAAGACCGGCCAGGCGTACTTCGTCGAGGCCGTCATTCTGATCGTCGGCGTCTGCATCATGACGCTCCGCGCCCTCGAAGGCGTCCAGCACCACGTGACGAGCTGGGAGCCGGGCTTCTTCGCCTCGTACCCGCTGATCGCGCTCCTGGACGGCCTGGACCTGAGCACGATCCAGTACCTCACCTACGGCTTCGCGGCGCTCAAGATCGTCACGTCCTTCACCTGGATGATCACGGTCTCGCTGAACACCAACATGGGCGTCGCCTGGCACCGCTTCCTCGGCTTCCCGAACATCTGGTTCAAGCGCAACGCCGACGGCTCCACCGCCCTGGGCGCGCTCCAGCCGATGACGACGGCCGGCAAGGAGATCGACTGGGAGGACCCGGCCGAGGACGCCGTCTTCGGCGTCTCCCAGGTCGAGCAGTTCTCCTGGAAGGGCATCCTCGACTTCTCCACCTGCACCGAGTGCGGCCGCTGCCAGTCGCAGTGCCCCGCCTGGAACACCGGCAAGCCGCTCTCCCCGAAGCTCCTCATCATGTCGCTGCGCGACCACGCGCACGCCAAGGCGCCGTACCTGCTCGCGGGCGGCGGCAAGGACATGGAGGGCAACGAGAAGGCCTCGGAGGAGGCCCTCAAGGACGTGCCCGCCTCCGCCCTGGCCGAGGCCGAGCGCCCGCTCATCGGCACCGCCGAGGAGAACGGCGTCATCGACCCCGACGTCCTGTGGTCCTGCACCACCTGCGGCGCCTGCGTCGAGCAGTGCCCGGTCGACATCGAGCACATCGACCACATCGTCGACATGCGCCGCTACCAGGTGATGATCGAGTCCGCCTTCCCGTCGGAGGCCGGCACGATGCTCAAGAACCTGGAGAAGAAGGGCAACCCCTGGGGCCTGGCGAAGAAGCAGCGCGTCGAGTGGACCAAGGAGGTCGACTTCGAGGTCCCGATCATCGGGAAGGACGCGGAGGACCTCTCCGAGTTCGACTACCTCTACTGGGTCGGCTGCGCCGGTGCCCTGGAGGACCGGGCCAAAAAGACCACCAAGGCCTTCGCCGAACTCCTCCACATCGCGGGCGTCAAGTTCGCGATCATGGGCGGAGACGAGAAGTGCACCGGTGACTCCCCCCGCCGCCTGGGCAACGAGCCGCTCTTCCAGCAGCTCGCCCAGGAGAACGTCGCGATGCTGAACATGGCGTTCGGCGAGGACGACGACGACCCGGAGACGAAGAAGCCGAAGTCGGCGAAGAAGATCGTCTCGACCTGCCCGCACTGCTTCAACACCATCGCCAACGAGTACCCGCAGCTCGGCGGCGAGTACGAGGTCATCCACCACACCCAGCTGCTCCAGCACCTCATCGACGAGGGCAAGCTGATCCCGGTGACCCCGGTCGAGGGCCTCATCACCTACCACGACCCCTGCTACCTGGGCCGGCACAACAAGGTCTACACGCCGCCGCGCGAGATCATGTCCGCCGTCCCCGGCCTGCGCCAGCAGGAGATGCACCGCCACAAGGAGCGCGGCTTCTGCTGCGGCGCCGGCGGCGCGCGGATGTGGATGGAGGAGCGGATCGGCAAGCGCATCAACAACGAGCGCGTCGACGAGGCCCTGTCCCTCAACCCGGACATCGTCTCCACCGCCTGCCCCTTCTGCCTCGTCATGCTCACGGACTCCGTGAACGGCAAGAAGAACGAGGGCAAGGCCAAGGAGTCCGTCACCGTCGTGGACGTCGCCCAGCTGCTCCTCGACTCGGTGAAGACCCCGGTCGAGCCGGAGGAGCCGGCCACGGAGGAAGAGCCGGAGCCGGCCGTCTGATCCCGAGCATGTGAAAGGGCCGTCCCGCGCGAGAACGCGGGGCGGCCCTTTCGCCTCTCACGACCACGTCACGCCCCCTAGGGGATGTCACAGCTCCGTGGCAAGGACCGGCCTGAGGAGCGCCCGGACCGCGGAACCGGGTACGTTCAAGGCGTGGCTGGATTCAGGAACGGACGCGGCCGGGACAACCGCCCCCCGCAACAACAACCGCAGCAGGCGCCTTACGGGTACAACGCGGCCCCGCCGCCGTACCCGCAGCAGCAGTGGCAGCAGCCGCCGCACGGGCACCCGCAGCAGGGGCATCAGCAGCAGTACGGGGAGCCCGAGTACTTCGGCGAGCCGTACGGCGGGCACCCGCACCAGAACGCGGCGGCGGCGAACAACCCGGGCCACACCCAGATGTTCAGCGTCGACGACCCGTACGCCCAGGCCGCCGAGTACCAGGCCCCGCCCGTCCCGACGGGTCCGCGCCTCCCGTGGAAGCCGCTCCTGACCGGCATCGTGCTCCGCCCGGCGGACACGTTCCTGCGCATGCGGGACCACGCCGTCTGGGGCCCGGCGGTGGTCGTCACGTTCCTCTACGGGCTCCTGGCGATCTTCGGCTTCGACAAGGCCCGCGAAGAGGCCCTCAACGCGACGATCTCCAGCACCATCCCGTACGTCCTGATGACGGCCCTCGGCTTCGTGGTCGGCGGCCTGATCCTGGGCGCGGTCACCCACACCCTCGCGCGCCAGCTGGGCGGCGACGGCGCCTGGCAGCCCACCGTCGGCCTCTCGATGCTGATCATGTCGATCACGGACGCGCCGCGGCTCGTCTTCGCCCTCTTCCTGGGCGGCGAGAACGGCCTGGTCCAGGTCATCGGCTGGGCGACCTGGCTGGCGGCGGGCGCGCTCCTCACCGTGATGGTGAGCCGCTCGCACGACCTCCCGTGGCCGAAGGCGCTGGGCGCGTCGGCGATCCAGCTGGTGGCCCTGCTGAGCCTGATCAAGCTGGGCACCCTGTAACGACGTACGAGAAAGGCCCCCACCGTCAGCCGGTGGGGGCCTTCTCTCGTGTCCGGGGGGTCAGGCGTCGAGAACCTGGCCCTCACGCTTCACGACCGGGGGCTCGACCGACCAGGGGAAGTTGATCCACTCGTCGGTCTTCTTCCACACGTACTCGCACTTCACGAGGGAGTGGGACTTCTCGTAGATGACGGCGGAGCGGACCTCGGCGACGTGGTCGACGCAGAAGTCGTGGACGAGCTTGAGGGTCTTGCCGGTGTCGGCGACGTCGTCGGCGATCAGGACCTTCTTGTCGGAGAAGTCGATCGCGTTGGGGACGGGCGCGAGCATGACGGGCATCTCGAGCGTCGTGCCCACACCCGTGTAGAACTCCACGTTCACGAGGTGGATGTTCTTGCAGTCCAGGGCGTAGGCCAGACCGCCGGCGACGAAGACGCCGCCGCGGGCGATGGAGAGGACGACGTCGGGCTCATAGCCGTCGTCGGCGATGGTCTGCGCCAGCTCGCGGACGGCGTTGCCGAAGCCCTCGTACGTCAGGTTCTCGCGTACTTCACTCATGCCTACGACCGCCTCACACCTGGGTCCGATGGAAGTTCATGTACGAGCGGGAGGCCGTGGGGCCCCGCTGGCCCTGGTACCGCGAGCCGTACCGCTCGCTCCCGTACGGGAACTCGGCGGGCGAGCTCAGCCGGAACATGCACAGCTGGCCGATCTTCATCCCCGGCCAGAGCTTGATCGGCAGGGTGGCGAGGTTCGACAGCTCCAGGGTCACGTGCCCGGAGAAGCCGGGGTCGATGAAACCGGCGGTCGAGTGCGTGACGAGCCCGAGCCGCCCGAGAGAACTCTTCCCCTCGAGCCGCGAGGCGATGTCGTCCGGGAGGGTGATGACCTCGTAGGTGGAGGCGAGCACGAACTCGCCCGGGTGCAGGATGAACGCCTCGTCGCCCTCCGGCTCGACCTCACGCGTCAGGTCGAGCTGCTCGACGGCGGGGTCGATGTGGGGGTGGCGGTGGTTCTCGAACACCCGGAAGAAGCGGTCAAGCCTCACGTCGATGCTCGAGGGCTGCACCATGGATTCGTCGTACGGGTCGATGCGCACCCGTCCGGCATCGATCTCGGCCCGGATGTCCTTGTCTGAGAGAAGCACGCCCCCACGATACGCAGAGGGCGCGGACCTGCCCCAATCGGAAGCCGCCCGCGCCCGGCACCGCCCGGCTCAGCGCCGCGCGACCTCCACCGGCACCGCGTGCCGCAACCGCGCACACCGAGGACACCGGATGAGCCGCCCGGGCCCGATCCGCCCGGCACCGAGCTGCTGAAGCGGGAACGAGGCGGTACTGAACACATGCCCTTCGGCACAACGGACGACGGTGCGCTCCATCGAAGCCATCAAGTCCCTTCCCCTACACATGTGGTGGACGATCAGCCACATTAGGGGATGAAGGGGGCACCCTCCACGCGGCACTCCGCACACCCGAAAGGCATGAGCTTCGCCTCAAGTGGCACATGGGGTACAGTGTGCAACGATGCGGCACGGATCACCCGGCCGCTGTGCGGATGTAGTTTAATGGTAGAACATGAGCTTCCCAAGCTTATAGCGCGGGTTCGATTCCCGTCATCCGCTCTTCTACGAAGGCCCAGGTCAGAGACCTGGGCCTTCGTCGTCGTCCAGACCGCGCCAAAGATTGCGCACCGCCCGCGCACCGCCCCGGCTTCGTCCCGGGCCGCTCGGCGCACCGAGCGGGCGAGCTCACGAGGGGAGTTCGCCGGCTCCGGCGAGTACTTCCCACTCGGCGTCCCGGGGCGAGACCGTCCTGGCCCCGCGCGTCGCGCAGCGTCTCGTGGCCAGGATGCGGCAACCCTCACCGGTGACGCTCACCCCGCGCGAGGTGGACGTGCTGAATGCCGTCGCGGACGGCCTGTCCAATCCGGAGATCGGCAAGCGCCTGGTCATCTCCGAGGCCACGGTGAAGACCCATCTGCTCCGGATCTTCGCCAAGCTGAACGTCGGCGACCGCACGCGCGCGGTCGTACTGGCCCTGGAGGCGGGGCTCCTGGACCGGCGTCAGCCCGGCGGCTCGACCTGAGCCGCTTGTCGGCTTCCACCCTCCGGGCGGACGACGCCACTTTCGGAACAGGCCCTACGCCGGTCCGACGTGGAAGACGATGGCGTCCGCCAGGGCCTCGCAGCGCTGGACGGCCTCCTTCCGGGTGGGGGCGGTGGCGAAGACGTAGCCCCGGTCGGAGGACAGGAGGGAGTCCATCGCCGACACCTCGTCGCCCACGTGCTTGCCGAGCACCGCTCCGGCGTCCGCGTCGGCGAAGTCCTTGAGGTACGGGATCATGTGGGGGGCGCGTTCGCCGGCCGGGACCCGGCGGACGGGGACGGGCAGGTCGTCGACGCCGGTGATCGCCGTGATCCGGCCCGGGGCCGCGTCCAGGAAGCGGATCGCCGCGCCCTGCTTCGGCTCCGGCGCCGTCTCGGGCAGCCGGTCGAGGCCCAGCGGGACCGTCATGAACAGCCGGGCCGGGTCCCAGCCGGTGGCCCGGTGGACCATCTCGGGGATGCCGGCGCCCGACAGGCGGTTGTGCGTCTCCAGGAGGCGCGGGCCGGCCGGGGTGAGGACGAACTCGCTGTGCGAGGGGCCGTCGGTGAGGCCGACGGCGTCCAGCACGCCGGCGGTGAGCTCGTGGAGCTCCGCCAGGTCCGGCTGCGCCGCGTCGCTGGGGACGCTGCACTCCCATTCGACGAAGTGCTCGTTCACCCGGTACTCGCTGACGCCCAGCACCACATGGCGGCCCTGGTGGGAGAACGCCTCGACGCTGACGACCGGGCCCCGCAGGTACTCCTCGGCCAGGACGCCGCCGTACCCGGACTCCTCGATCTCCCGGAAGGCACGGGCGGCGCCCTCCGCGTCGCCGACCACGTTGACGTGCAGGCTGCCCGCGCCCTGGCCGGGCTTCAGGACGACCCGGTCGCCGACCTCCTCCAGGAACGCGACCGCCTCGGCGGCGCTGTGGACACGGCGGTGGCGCACCGGGCTCAGCCCGTGCCGGTCCAGAGCCTGCCGGGTGAGGGCCTTGTCCTGGATGATCCGGGACACCTCCGGCGGTGTGCCGGGCAGCCCGAGCTTCTCGTTGACCTCGCCGACCGGCACCGCGGACAGCTCGGTGGTGGTGAGGACCCGGTCGAACGGCTCGGCCTCGTGGAGCGGCCGGAGCAGCTCCAGGAGCGCGCCGGTGTCGGTGATGTCGCAGGTCAGGATGCGGACGCAGTGTGGTTCGGCCTCGGCCCGGTCGAACTGTCCCTCGGTGTGGACCAGCGTGACGTCGATGCCGAGTTCCCTGGCCCCGTGGACGGGGGCGGGACGGCCTCCGACGACGGCGATGCGGGGCCGTGTGTTCATCGCGGCGCTCTTTCCGTGGCGGGGGATCCGGTGGTGTCGGGGGCGCTGCTCAGGGGTGTGCTCGGGTGGACCTCACGCTCGACGCGCGGCAGGATCTCGGGGAGGTAGATCTCCTGGATGGCCGCTCCCGCGCCGTGCGCCTCCCAGTGGGCGCGGCTCGCCCAGCGCTCGACGAGGACGAAGCGGCCCGGGTCCGCGTCCGACCGGTACGCCTCCCAGCCGACGCAGCCGTCCTCGGCGAGGCACAGCGGGCGCATCCGGCGGAGCGCGTCGGCCACGGGCTCGGCGTCGGCCGGGTCGGGTACGCGGACGATGACGATCAGGTCGAACATCAGGCGGTCTCCTCGGCGGGGATGGGGGTGGGCATCAGGCGGTCTCCTCGGCGGCGGCGATCCGGACGATCTCCGGGAGCCACCGGCCGACCGGGGCGAGGTCGACGCCGAGCGCGAGCGCCCGTCCTGCGTCCATGCCGAAGTCGGCCGGGCAGGAGTACGGCGAGAGCGCCGGGTCGCCGGCCGGGTCGTCCTTCTCCACGACGGTGGTCGCCTTCCCGGTGGCCCGCTCCACGGCGGCGCACACGTCGTAGACGTCCGCCGTGTCCGGGGAGGCCACGTTGACGACGCCGGGGAGGTCGGTGGTCGCGGCGCGGCCGAGGAACGCGGCGACGTCCGGGGCGTGCACCAGGGACGTACGGCCCGGGCGGGCGTGGGCCGTGACGGGTTCCCCGGCGCGGGCGCGGTCGAGGTGGAACCGCAGCCGCCCGGTGAAGTCGTCGGTCGCGGCCAGGACATGGGCGACCCGGGCGATGGTGACGGGCACCTTCGCGTTGCGCACCAGGGCCGATTCGGCCTGCCGCTTGCCCTCGCCGTAGTTGCTGCCCACGAAGTCGAGGTCGTGCCAGGGGAGTTCGGGGTCGTACGCGTACTCCTCCGGCCGGAGTTCGTCCTCGCGGGCGAAGGCGCTCATGGGCGGCGCCGGGATCCGGTGGCGGAAGGTGTCGGCGTTGTACACCTCCATGCTGCTGGTGAGCACGAACCGGCCCGCGCGCTCGCCGAAGGCCGTACAGGCGTCCAGCGCGGCGGCCGGGGTGTAGCACGCCTGGTGGACCACGGCGTCGAACCGCTCGCCGGCCACCGCGGCGGCCAGCTCGCCCGGCCGGCCGACGTCGGCGGTAAGGCGCCGCACGGCCGGGCCGAACGGGTCGGCGGTCCGGCCCCGGGTGACCAGGGTGACCCGGTGGCCCTCGTCGAGCAGCCGCCGCACCAGGAGCTTCCCGAAGAAGCGGGTGCCTCCGATGACGCAGATCTCAGCCATCTGTCTCGCCTTTCACTTCCGTCCGGAGGGGGGTCACGCCGTGACCGGCTCGGCCGACTCCGTGGCCTCGGCGTCCGTGCCGGAGCGGTCCTCGTCACGGCTGGCGAAGCAGATCACGGCGCAGAGCGCGGCCACCGCCGCGGCGACGTACCAGTTCGCGCCCGGCAGGTCGGCGGAGACCGACACGTCGAACATGACGCCCGCGAGGAGCGCGCCGGCCATGTTCCCGGCGCTCCGGAAGAAGTGCATGGCGCCCATGGCGCGGGCGAGCTGCTGCGCGGGCACCTTGCGGGAGACCCACATGTCGAAGGACGGCACGAAGAGGATCTCGCCGAAGACGACGACGAAGCAGCCGGCGACGACGGCCCACAGGGCGGCGGGGCCGGAGCCGAAGAGGGTGAAGGCGAGGGCCATGGCGGTCAGGCCGATGCCCATGACCACGCCCGGGCGCAGGTGCTTGATCGCCAGCTTGAAGACCGGGTACTGGAGGACGAGCAGGCTGAGACCGGTGATCCAGAACGGGGCGGAGGGCGCCCACTGCGGCATGTACTTCCCCATGTGCAGCGGGATGCCGACGACGAAGCACAGGGAGAGGAACCAGAACACCGCCGACAGCAGGAAGTAGCGGGTGGCGCCGCCGACCTCGACGGACTTGAGCCCGGCCAGGCTGAACAGCGGCGAGGCCCCGGCGTCCTTGCGCGGGGCGGCGGTCCCGTCGGCCTGGAAGCCGTCGCGGGGGATGAAGAGGGAGGCCGACAGGCAGAAGCCGAGGAAGAGGACGAAGACCGCGGTGAACACGATGCGCAGGTCCATGCCGAGGAGCAGACCGCCGGCGAGTGCGCCGCCGAACAGGCCGACCTGCGCGGACATCTGGAAGGTCGAGAAGGCCTTGGCGCGCTCGTTCTCCGGGTAGGACACGAGGATGTTCTTCAGGCCGGGGAAGGCCGTGCCGGAGCCGAAGCCGATGAACAGCGCCAGCAGGCTGTAGACGGCGACGCCGCTGGTGAAGCCCATCAGGCCCAGCGAGAGCGCCTCCAGGCCGGTGCCGACGAACACCGCGCCGCGGATGCCGAGCCGGTCCGAGAAGCCCTCGTAGGAGAAGGTCGCGGCCAGTCGTCCGACGTACGTCATACACATGACCACGCCGGCCCAGAAGCCGCTGTCGCTGTCGCCGAGCGAGGCCACCAGGATGGGGAACCAGATGAAGTTCCCGATGTGGGCGAGGAAGATCCCCGCGTTGAGCCCGAAGAGGGCGCTTCTGCGCTCGCTGGTCACAGGCTTGCCTTTCCTTTCGAAGGGGTCGAGCGGAGCTCGGAGATGGTGCGGGCGAGGGCGGCCCGGTCGATCGGCACGCCGTTCACCACGGTGGCCAGGGGCAGCGCCGACAGCGGGCCGCCGGCGGTGAGGAGGTTGAACGTGGCGGCGGCACCGGCCCGCAGCGGCGGCTCCGCGGCGCGGACGCCGCTCAGCTCGTCGAAGTGGCGGCGGCCCGTGACGGTGGCCTGCCGGCGCAGTTCCTCGCTGAGCCCCTCGTCGTCCCCGGCGAGCAGGGCGAGTTCGCCGAGGAACGAGTAGCCGTGGTGGGCGCCGGTGTTGCCCGAGTCGGTGCCGATGAGGAGCGCGCCCCGCCGCAGCGCCGCCAGGGCGTTGCGGCGCATGTCGGCGAGGGCCGCGGTACGGGTCTCCTGGCAGCCGTACTCGATGCCGAAGGGCTGCTCGATGGTGTGGACGAACTCCAGGTTGTGGGGGTCCTGGGTGTCGAGGAAGCCCTCCCGGCCGTACTCGGCGAGGAACTCCTCCCGCGTCATGATCATCGGCCGGAGTCCGGCGAGCGTGGAGACGAACCGGGCGCCGTCCAGTTCCTTCCAGTCGGCGTCGTCGAGGGTGCGGTCGCGCACGGTGTGGGCGAAGAGCCGGAAGCCGCACTCGTACGCGAAGCGCGTCTCCTCCAGGGTGTTGCAGTCGACGATCGCGGTCACCCCGCGCTCGGCGGCGATCCGGGCGGTGAAGCGCAGCACCCGCTCGGAGAACCGGGAGAAGCGGACCGGGCTGCCCGGCTGCTCGGTGCCGTCGGTGAACATGACCTTCAGGAAGGTGCCACCGCGCTCGGCGTTGGACCGGAGGGCGTGCTCCAGGTCGGCCTCGACGGCGAGCATGTGGACCGGCGCGGGGAACTCCACGCCGTGTCCGTTGCGCCCGGCCGCGTCGGTCATCGCCGTCACCGCGTACCCGCAGTGGACGATCTCGGGGTACGGCCACGGGGACGCCTCCCGGCCGGCCCGCCAGGCGTCGTCCACCAGCGGGAAGCCGAACATGTCCACGACGTGGGTGACCCCGTGGTAGAGGTACTGGAGTGCGACGATCCGCGGGTCGTCGACCGAGTCGTCCCAGTTGGCGGGGAGCGCGACATGGGCGTGGGTCTCGGTGTAGCCGGGCCACAGCTCGGGCTCCGAGCCGGTGCGGCGGCCGGCCGGGGTGAAGGCGGTGAACACGCCGTCCTCGGCCGTCACGTCGAACAGCGCCTCGTCGTCGAGGAGGGGGATCGCGACCCCCTGGACGGTGAGGGTCCCCGCCTCCTGCCGGATCGGAGCCGGGCTCACCGGGCGACCTCGACGCCCATGCGCAGCTCGATCCGGCCCAGGGCCTCCTCGCAGCGCTCGTTGACCTGCTCGCGGCCCTCGCCCGTGAAGATCAGGTGGCCGATCCAGTCGAAGTTGCTCTTGGCGAGCCGGTCGACCGCGGTGCCGGGCTTCTTGTACGCCTGGGCGCTGTGGAAGCCGGGGAGGTCGGCCAGGGCGTCGAAGCCGATGGACTCGACGGTGCCGGCGATGGGGGCGCCGAACCAGTGGCCGCCGGCGGTGGTGCCGCCGGGGAAGGGGAGCTCGGGGCGCTCGCCGAGGGCCTGCCGGATGACCTCCAGGTAGGCGTCCACGCCGGAGGAGATCTTCATCAGGGTCGGCACGATGCCGCCGATCAGCCGCCCGTTGACCTCGCAGAGCACCGGGCCGTCCGCGCCGAGGAGGAACTCGGTGTGGATGAAGCCGAAGTCCACGCCCAGCTCGTTCAGGACCTTCGTCGTCATGGCGAACAGCTCGTCCTGGAGCGGGTGGCCCTCGAAGTAGGTGGCGCCCATCTCGATGAAGTGCGGGAAGCCGCTCAGCGGACGGTCCGTGAGGCCCAGGTTGACGACCTCGCCGCCGGCCAGCACGCAGGACTCCACGGAGATCAGCTCGCCCTCGACGAACTCCTCGATGAGGATGTCGGGGATCCGGACGACGCCGCGCCCGTAGTCGGTGACCCGCTCCAGCTCGGCGAGGTAGTCGCGCAGGTCCTGCTCGTCCCTGAGGTGGAGGACGTGGAGGCTGGCGGTGCCGTCGGACGGCTTGACGACGCAGGGGAAGCCGATCTCACGGACGGCGGCTTCGACCTTCGCCGGGTCGTCGACGTGCGCGAAGCGCGGCTGGCGGACGCCGGTGCCGTCCAGGGTGAGGCGGGTGCGGTGCTTGTGTCGGGCGTTGAGGGCGCCGTCGACGCTCATGCCGGGCAGGCCGAGGGAGCGGGCGACGGTCGCCGTGTGCACCGTGTGGTACTCGCTGTAGGTGGTGACGCCGTGCACGGGGTTGGCCGCGTGGATCTCCTTGGCGAGCCGCTCCAGTTCGTCGATGGAGAACGCCTGGGCGCTCTTCACGACCTGGCAGCGGGGGTGGGCGAAGGCGTCCTTCGCGAGCGGCGAGGCGGCCAGGTAGAAGTCGGGGTCGGCGGAGACGAGGGTGACGTCGTGGCCCAGTTCCAGGGCGTTGGCGATGCCCTGGATGCCGTTCGGGTTGCACTCGATCATCAGGATGTGCATGGCGTGACTCCTTGTGTACGTGGGGTGGTTGGCGGCGGCGTGGGGAGTGCGGCGGCTCAGGGGGCGGCCGCGGCGAGGACGGCGTCGACGTCGAGGCCGAGCCGGGCGAGGACCTCGTGGTGGTCGCCGCCCTCGTAGGGCCAGTCGTGGCCCGCGTTGACGCCGACGACTTCGCTGCCGGGCAGCAGCAGGGCCAGCGCCTCGGCGGCGCCGCCCTCGGCGCGGTGCTCCTCGACGACGACGAACCGGCGGTGCCGACCGGCCAGTTCGGCGGCGGAGCGGGCGAGCCGCGCGTGGTCGAGGTGGACCAGGTGGGCGTGGGCGAGCTCGGGGCGCCGCTCCCGCGCGGCCAGGGCCAGGCGGGTGCCCTCCTCGCCGACGGAGACCAGGCAGGGCGCGTCGGCGTCGCCCCGGGCGTCCCACACGACGGGCGGGATGCCGCCGGCGGTGTCGCCTCCCGGCAGGGAGGTGTAGGCGGCGTTGCGGCCCGTCCGGATGTAGGTGGGCGTGCCGGTGAGGGCCGCCTCGCGGACCACCGCGCGGGTCTCGGCCTCGCCGTACGGGGCGGCGACGGCGACGCCGGGGATGCTGCGCAGGACCGCGAGGTCCTCCAGGCAGTGGTGGGTGGTGCCGAACCAGGCGCCGGACACCCCCGCGTACGGGGCGACGACGGTGACGCCGGCCTTCAGGTAGCCCAGCGTCAGCTTGAGGCTCTCGGCGGCGCGCAGCGCGGCGAAGGGCGCGAAGGTGGAGACGAAGGGGCGGTAGCCGGCGGCGGCGAGCCCGGTCGCCATGTCGATCATGGCGCCCTCGGCGATGCCGAGGTTGAAGAAGCGCTCCGGGTGGGCCAGTTGGAAGGGGTGCTTCTTGCCGCCGAGGTCCGCTTCGAGGCAGACGATACGGGGGTCGAGGGCGGCGAGCTCGGTGAGCTCGGCGCGGTAGGCGTCCCGTCCGCTCAGCGCGGGGGCGGCCGGGGGCGTGAGGGCCGTCGGGGTCATCGGATGGCTCGCTTCCACTGCGCGGCGCGGGCCGCGTCGATCGTCACGTAGTGCGAGGCCGCCTTGCCCTCGACCGCGCGGACGCCCTTGCCCTTGACGGTGTCGGCGAGCACGGCGAGCGGCCGGTCGGAGCCCGCGCGGTCGCCGGCGAACACCTCGGTCAGGGCGGCGAGGTCGTGCCCGTCGACCGTGACCGTGTCGAAGCCGAAGGCGGCGAAGCGCTCGGCCAGCCGGGGCAGCGGGGAGATGTCCGCGACGAGTCCGTCGTTCTGGCCGCCGTTGCGGTCCACGACGAGGACGAAGTTGCCGAGCCGCTGGGCGGCGGCGACCTGGACGGTCTCCCAGACCAGGCCCTCCTGGAGCTCGCCGTCGCCGGCGACCGCGATCCCGAGGCCGCCCTGGCGGCCGAGCCGACGGGCCATGGCCCAGCCGGCCGCGTACGGCACCCCGTGGCCGAGGCTGCCGGTGGGGAAGCGGACGCCGGGGACCTTCGGTCCCGGGTGCCCGGTGTACGGGTGTCCGGCGAGGCCGTAGAGCGGGGCCGGGTTCTCCGGGAGGATGCCGCTGACGTGCAGCGCGGCGTACAGTCCGGCGGCGGCGTGGCCCTTGCTGAGCACCACCTCGGTGCCGTCGCCTCGCTCGGCGCGGTGCAGGGCGGCGATCAGGACGTCCAGGACGGACAGGCTGCCGCCGAGGTGGCAGCCGCGGGGGCCCGCGGCCATGTCGACGACGAGCCGCCGGGCCTCCCTGGCCCGCTCGGCGAGCAGGGCGACCGTGGCGTCGTCGGCGTACGTGCCCGCGGGGGACGGGGCGTCGTGCACGGCGGTCATCGGGAGCTCCCCTCGCCGAGGGCGAACCAGCGGTTCACGGCGTCCGCGAGGACCGAGCGGGCGGTCCGGTACGCCATGCTGCCGATCCGCTCCTCGTCGGTGTGGTCGAGGGCCGCGTCGCCCGGGCCGTACGCCACCATGGGGACGTCCTTCCAGGTCGTGGCCAGGGTGTTCATGTCGGAGGTGCCCTTCTTCACCACGAACCGCGGCCGGATGCCGGCCTGCGCGAAGGCGCGGGTGAACGCCTTGACGAGCGCGCCGGACCGGCCGCCCGCGTGACCGGGGGTGGCCCGCAGGATCTCCACCTCCACGCCGTCCCGGCCGGCGGCGGCGCCGAGCGCGGCGGTGCGCAGCAGCTCCAGGTCGGCCGAGGGCGGGATGCGGAAGTTGAGGATCCCGACGGCCCGGTGCCGGGCGCGTCCGGTCTCGCAGTGGATGTCGATGACGGCGCTGAGCGCGTCGGGCGCCTCCTTGTGCACCGCCGTACGGATGCCGTCGAGGACCTCCGTCAGCAGGTCGGGCGCGGAGACGGCGTCCATGCCGGCCGAGTGGCCGCTGGCCACCGACGCGGTGACGCGGAGCTTGAACAGGCCGAAGTAACCGAGCGTCAGGGTCTCCGCGCCGCTGGGCTCGCCGATGACGACGGCGTCGGCGGGGTAGTGGTCGCGGGCGTGGAAGGCGCCCCTGGAGGAGGACACCTCCTCCTCGACCGCGCCGACGACGCGCAGCTGGCCGTCCTCGGGGATGTCCGCGTGGGCGAGGACCTCCAGGAAGTTGGCGAGGCTGCCCTTGGCGTCCACGCTGCCCCGGCCCCACAGCTCCTCCCCGCGCCATTCGGCGGGCCAGCGGTGCGGCACCGTGTCGAGGTGGCCGAGGAGCAGCATCCTGCGGGGGCCGTGGCCGCGGGTGGCCACGAGGTTGCCGACGGCGTCGACCTCCGCGTCGATGCCCCGCTCACGGCACCAGTCGGCCAGGTAGAGGGCGAGTTCGGCCTCGTCGCCGGAGACCGAGGGCACCGAGACGACCTTGGTGAGCAGCCCGAGGTCGGCGCCCGGCTCGCGGGTGCGCCAGAAGCGGGTCCACTTCTCCGGTTCGGCCATGGTGTGCGGGCCGGTGATGGCGACGTCGGCGCTGCCGGCGAGGGCCATCTCGGCGGCCCGCACCTTCTGCCGCATCCTGCCGCCCGCGTACCGCGCGCCGTCGCCCAGGTAGGCGTTGGGCAGGGTGGAGGCGGGGTCCTCGGGGTCGGTGAGGAGTCCGGCGCTGCCGGTGACCAGCCGCAGGTGGTCGGCGTCGAGGGCGTTGCTGAGCGCGGCGGCGAGCACGTCGGCGTCGACGTTCAGCGGGGCGCCGCCGGCCTCGTCGTGCACCGGCGGGGAGACGCAGACGACGTCGTACGCGTCGAGCAGCCCGGTCAGCCGGACGGTGTCGACGTCCGAGGGGAAGCCGGCCCGGTGGTCGCGGACGACGACCGGGCGGCCGTCGTCGTTGACCGCCTTCAGCGGCCGGTTGGCGCGGCCGCTGACGAGCCGGTTGCGCGCCGCGACCGAGGTGAAGACCCGCAGGCCGTGGGCGGCCAGGTCCTGCTCGACGGCGGGCAGGGTGACCTGCTCGTACGCGTCGACCAGGTGCCGCATCTCCTCCGGTGGGCAGTAGCGGACCGCGTCCCCGTTGGCGAGGCGGAGCCGGGGCATCGGGCGGCCGGCGGACCGGTAGTGCCGCTCGATGCCGGTCGCGCCGCCGGCCACCAGGAGCACCCGGGCGCCACGGGCCACCAGGAGCGCGAGCTCCTGGTGGACGGTGCCGAGGTCGAGGGTGGCGCTGCCCGCCTTGATCACGTACAGGGGCCTGGTCACGGCGACACCGCCGTGGTGGGCAGGCCCGCGGTCTCGTCGAAGCCGCAGATCAGGTTCATGGCCTGGATGGCCTGGCCGGCGGCGCCCTTGACGAGGTTGTCGAGCGCGGCGACCGCGACGCACTGCCCGTCGCGGACGGCGATGGCGACTTCGGCCACGTTGGAGCCGACGACGGCCTTCAGCATCGGGAAGTCCTGCGGCGCCTTCGGCGCGGGCCTGACCCGCACGAACGGCTTGCCGACGTACGCCTTGGCGTAGGCCCGCTTGACGTCGAGGGGCGAGACGCCGGGCAGCAGGTCGGTGTAGGCGGTGACCATGATGCCGCGCGCCACGTCGAGGCTGTGGGTGGAGAACCGCAGGTCCATGGTGGCGCCGGTGAACTCGGCGATGGCCTGGCTGATCTCCGGCGCGTGCCGGTGGCCGTACAGCTTGTGCACCCGGAAGTTGCCGCTGCGCTCGGCCGGCGGTTCGCCGCTGCCGCGACCACCGCCGGTGGAGCCGGTCTTGGCGTCGACGACGACCCGGTGGTCGATCAGGGAGGCGGCGAAGAGCGGATAGAGCGCGTAGATGGTGGTGACGGCCATGCAACCGGGCAGGCTGATGAACCGGCTCTCCGGGACGGAGGCGCTCAACTCCGGTACGTAGTAAGCGAAGTCCTCGACCGGCGGGTTCGTCGCGGTCTTCGGGTAGTACGACTCGACCTCGGCCTGGTCGCGCAGCCGGAAGTCACCGCCGAGGTTGAGGACGCGCTTGGCGCGCTCGGCGATGAGCGGCAGCCGCTCGGGCAGGGCTCCGGTGGGGAGGCAGCCGAACGCGATGTCCACCTCCTCCAGTTCGGCCAGCGGCCGGAACCTGAGGCCGGCCGCGGCCGGGTGGTTGCGCAGCCAGGGGTGGACGGAGCCGAGGGTGGCGCCCGCGTTCCGCTCCGCGGAGAGGAAGGCGAGTTCGACGCCGGGGTGCTCCAGGAGCAGCCGGATGACCTCTCCGCCGGTGTAGCCGCTGGCGCCGATGACGGCGACGCGCACCTTCTGGTCGTCGTCAGCCAAGGCGGGCCGCCTTCTCGTAGGGACGGCGGTAGTCGCCCGCCTCGACGAGCTTGCGGACGGCGTCGGGGCGCCGGGCCACCTTGCGGAAGGCGTCGGCGTACCGCAGGGCGCGCTCGTACTCGACGGGGGAGCGCAGCTCGCGGCAGAGCACCAGGGTGCTGTCGAGCATCCCGAGCGTCACCGGGAAGTCCTCCGGTCGGTGGTCGCGCACGGCGCCCGGGTTGAGCGTGAAGGGGTAGCCGTTGCCGAAGCCGTCGCGGTGCCGGAACGGCAGGTGGCAGGGGATGGGGGTGTTCTGCCACTCGCGGGCGGGCACGCCCTCGGCGACGAGCAGCTCGTGCACGGCCTCCTTGACGGCGTGCACGGGCAGGTCGTCGAGGCCGACGGCCTCCGGGTGCAGCGCGACCCGGTACATGTTGTACGCGTGGGTGTGGCCCTCCGGGACGTGCGGCGGGCTGAACAGGCCGGTGCCGTCCAGGGCTTCGCCGAGGAGGGCGGCGTTACGGGCGCGGATCTGGTCGTAGTACGGGAGCCGCTTGAGCTGGCTGCTGCCGAACGCGGCGGCGACCCAGGACATGCCGTAGTCGATACCGTGCCGCTCCAGGTAGGCGGCGGCGCGGTCGTACGCCTCCCGGGTGGCGAAGAAGGCGATGCCGCCCTCGCCGCCGAGCGGGAAGTTCTTGTCGGCCATGAGGCTCTGGCCGGCGGCGTCGCCGAAGGACCCGGCGACCTGGTCGCCGATCTTCGCCGAGTGGGCGTGCGAGGCGTCCTCGACCAGGGCGATGCCGTGCCGGTCCGCGAGCGCCCGCAGGGCGGGCACGTCGGCCGGGAGGCCGTGGACGTGGACCGGCATCAGGGCGCGGGTGCGGTCGGTGATCGCCGCGGCGGCGGCCTCCGGGTCCATGCAGTACGTCACCGGGTCGATGTCCACGAAGACGGGGACGGCGTGCGCGGCGACGACCGCCTGGGCGGTGGCGATGAAGGTGAACGCCGGGACGATGACCTCGTCGCCGGGCTGCACGCCGGCGCCGACGAGCGCCATGTGCAGGCTGGAGGTGCCGCTCGCGGTCGGCAGCGCGTACTGGGCGCCGACGTAGTCGCGGTACGCCTCGGCGAAGTCGGCGACGACCTTCCGCGGGTCCTGACGCTGGGCCAGCATCAGGTTGAACACGTCTTCCTTGGTGATGACCGGGAAGAGGGTGCGGCGCAGGGCCTTGGGGATCAGGGCGTCGCCGCCCAGCGCGGCGAGCTCGGTGTCGAGTTCGGCCTCGGACGGGAGGGGCAGCGGCGCTGCCGGGAAGTCAGTGATCACGAGTGTGCTCCGAGAGTGGCGGCCGGCCGGACCGCGTGGGTGAGGGCCATCCGTGCGCATGCGGCCACCAGCGGGCTGAGCCGGTAGTTGAACTGGACGCCGGGCACCAGGTCCGCGTCGGCCTCCTCCTGGGTCCACATGGTCCGCAGGTCGTAGGCGCCGAAGATCTTCAGGCGCTCGGCGCGGGCCCAGACGTCGGCGGAGTCGGTGAGGACGGCGGCGGCCGGGCCGAAGCCGAGGCCGGTGAGGTCCACCACCAGGACGGGGGCGGTGGCCTCCGCGGCGAACTCCGGCAGCCGGTCGGCGTTCTCCGGGGTGAGCTCCACGTAGTCGTACGCGGCGGGCCCGCCCGGCTCGGTGGTGAGGCCGAGCCAGGCGAGGAACGCGAGGGTCTCGCGGTCGGTGTGGGGCACGGACACGGTGTCGCCGTGGCCGAGGCCCTGGCCGGCGAGCGCGCCGTGCAGGGCGCCGGTCCGGCTGTTGAAGAGGGCCGCCCTGGCGCGGCCGGTGCGCTTGGTGAGGAGGCGCTCCAGGCCGGGCAGCTCCCGGTCGCTCTTCTCGATGCTCATGACGACGCCCGAGGTGAGGACGCGGGTGAGCACGGTCGCGGTGTCGAACAGTTCCATGGTCTTCTCCGGTGTCTCCGTCTCGCGTGACGGTGCGCCGCGGGCATGACGGTGTGCCACATGCGCGGCTGTACGGCGGTGCGACGCTTACGCGGCGGTCGGCGTGACGGCGGTGCGCCCGAGCATCTCCGTGACGTACGTGGCGAGATGACCGGCCACGTCGACGCCGTGCTGGGCGGAGGAGCGGGCGAATTCGGGGTTGGCGTTGACTTCGAGCACCAGCAGTTCGCCGGTGGTGCGGTCCTCGACGAGGTCGACCCCGTAGAAGCCGTCGCCGAGGGCGTCGACGACCTGGGCGCAGAGCTTCTCGATCTCCGGTGTGATCTCGGTCCGGTGGACCTCCGCGCCGAGGTGGGTGTTGGTGCGGAAATCGGGCGAGACCCGCTGGATCGCGACGATGGGGGTGCGGCCGACGACGACCACGCGCAGATCGTGGCCGGGCTTGTCGATGTACTGCTGCACGACGACCGGGAAGAGTTTGCCGGCCGCGTCGGTGGACTCACGGCCGCCGACCCAGGCGTCGACGCACTCGGGGTTGACCATCCGCGTGACGCCCCGGCCCCAGGAGCCGCTGACGGGCTTGACGACGGTCGGCAGCCCCATCCGGGCGACGGTCGCGCGGACCTGGTCGTAGCTGAAGGCGTGGAGGGTGAGCGGGTGCGGGATGCCGTGCCGGGCGAAGGTGAGGGCCTGGAGGCCCTTGTCGTTGCAGGTCTCGATGGTGGCGGCGCGGTTGAGGGTGGCGACGCCGCGGTGTTCGAGCCGGCGGGAGACGCTGACGGCGTCCTGGTGGGAGAGGTTCCTGATGAGGGCGAGGCCGGGCGGGCGCGTGTCGCCCGCCACCACCCCCGCGAGGTCTTCCCGGAGCAGCGGAGCCGCCTTCAGTCCCTTGGCCCGCAGGGCCTGGAGAAGGAGCTTCTCGTCCGGCCTCAGCATGGTCGCCGAGACGAGGACCTCTGCGTCCTGGCTCACTCGCCCCAGTCCTCCTCGACCTCGGGCGCGAGGTCCAAGCGGACGAGGTCACCGGTCTTCTCCAGGACCTCGTGCTCCTGCCCGCAGGCGGTGCATTCGGTGATCTCGCCCTTTTCCCAGTCGGCCTGCACCTCGAATTCCGTGTCACATACGAGGCACTTGGGCGCCGCAATTGCGGTGGTCATTAATGGAATCTCCTTGTGAAAATCGGCATGGCGGTTCCGCCGGTGAATTGCCGATCGGTGAGAGAGTGCCCGCCGGGATCCCGGCGGGGTGACGTGCGGCAGGACCGGTGCCGCGGAGGGCGGGAGGTCAGCCCCAGCCCTGGTCTTCCTTGCCATCGGCGCCGGTGAGCACCGTGGCCGTGGCCTGGCCTCCGGCCGCGGCACGGGTGTCCGTGCCCCCCTCGACGGCGGCGGTCCCGGCCATCGCGACCGCGGTGAGGGCGACGACGGCGAGGGCTCTCACGGCGTTCGGAAAAACACTGGTCTTCACTTCTGATCCCCCTGGTGTTCCGAATCTCCAGCGGCTTGCTGGTTTCGTCAGGAAGAGCATGCCCCGGGGTGGAGGTTGCGTGAAGTGATCACAGGCATCAAGATCAGGCATTGCAGAAACATGAAGGGGGGAGAATCAATGTGCTCCATACCTGATAACTCGGGCAAACCGCGCCAGGGGGAGGCGTCGGCCCCGCCGCTCCGCACCCGTGTCTGCCCGGAAGGTCTGGCGTTCTACGAAGCGGCGCTCACGGCCGGCTCGGCCCAGGGGGAGGCGCCCGCGTGCCTGACGGCGCTGGGGCTGATGATGCCCGCCCCGGACGCCCCCGACACCCTCGTACCGGTCCCTCCCGAGGTCGCGACGGCGGCCCTGGCCCACCCGGTGGAGCGGGCCATCATGGAGCAGCAGCAGGCGCTGAACTCCATGCGGACCGTGATGGCCCAGGTGGAGAGCGTCTACCGGAGCACCCGCCGGAACTCGTCCGTCGCCATCCAGCGACTGAACGGCCCCACCGTCATCAGCGCCGCGCTGGAGGAGGCCGCGCAGTCGTGCAGGCGGGAGGTGCTGACCGCCCAGCCGGGCGGCGGGCGCCCCGCGGAGATCCTGGAGGAGGCGCTGCCGCGCGCCCTGGAGGCCCGCGACCGCGGGGTGGACCAGCGCACGCTGTACCAGCACACGGTGCGGGCCCACGGCCCGACGCTCGACTACATCAAGCGCGTCACCAAGGCGGGGGTCGAGGTGCGCACGATCGACGAGGTCTTCGAGCGACTGATCATCTACGACCGCTCGCTGGCGTTCATCCCCGACGGTCAGGCCGCCCGCCACACGTCCGCCGTCATGATCCGCGACGCCGCGGTCGTGCGTTATCTGGCCTCCGTTTTAGACCACGCGTGGGAGCGCGCCGAGCCGGTCACGTACCGCTCGGACTACCAGCGCCCGGAACTCCTCACGGAGGCGACGCGGCTCAACGTGCTGCGGCTGATGGTCGACGGCTACACGGACGCGGCCATCGCGAGCCGGCTGGGCATGAGCTCGCGGACGGTCGCCGCGCACATCAAGAAGGCGTCGGACCTCCTCGGCAGCAACAGCCGCGCCCAGCTGGCCTATCTCACCGCTCGGGCGGGCCTCCTGGATCCGGCGTCCGCGCGGAGCGAGGCGACGGACGGGGCGTGACGGGCGTCCACCCGATGTGACCGCCCCGCCCCCCCACCCTCATCACTGTTCGAGGCCGATTACCTCGTCACCGGACACACGAAAATCTACAGCGGCCGGAGTAGACAGTGGGTGGTGGCCTGGCTATGGTTTCTCTCGTAGCTCAGAAGGACAGCAGGGCCTGGCAGAGACGAACTGCCGGCAAGCAGTACCAGCAGTACAGGTAGTCGCAGTGCGCAGGACGGTGCGGCGGTGGAGTTTCGAAGCCAGGGTTGTCGCAGGACGGCGACGGGACTGACGGCCGGACCGGGTGGCCCGCGGTGATCAGGGGCCGCCGCGCGGGACCGCGGTCATGACCGATGCGGTACCCGTGAGTGCAGTACGCAGTAGAGCAGTACCGGTAGTACGCAGTTCCCGTAGTAGGTAGTTGATCGACGAGGGAAGAACGGAGGAACGAAGCACCATCAGGATCGCCCGGACGGACGTCTCGAGTCCGGGTACCGCAGGACATCGTTAGTGAGGTGGTCTCCGGTCAAGCAACCGCGATCCCCGCACTCCCGACAGCAGTCAGGTCGGGTCAGCGGACACAGAAGGCCGGCGCGGTATCAGGGTCGGCACGTGGTGTAGAAGTTCCTTCGGGGCCCTGGTGCCGTACGGCACCAGGGCCCCTCCACGCGTTCCAGAGAGAGGTGCAGATGACAGCAGACGACTCGTACGGCCGTCTCGACGACGACGACTACCCCGCCTACACGATGGGCCGCGCCGCCGAGATGCTCGGCACCACCCCCGCCTTCCTGCGTGCGCTGGGCGAACACCGCCTCATCACCCCGCTGCGCTCCGCCGGCGGCCACCGCCGCTACTCCCGCTACCAGCTGCGCATCGCCGCCCGCGCCCGTGAACTCGTCGACCAGGGCACCCCGATCGAGGCCGCCTGCCGCATCATCGTCCTCGAGGACCAGCTCGAGGAAGCCCAGCGCATCAACGCCGAATACCGCCGCACCGCCGAAACGACGGACCCGCCGGCCGCCGCCTGAGGTGCACTCGCCCTCCGTCGGCATCCGCCCCCGGACTCGACCGGGGGCCTGACGGACGCCCACGCAAGCGCGCATGCCCGCGCGAGGTCCCCTTCCGGCACCGGCATGGCGAGGGCCGGCCGACATCTCGGCGGCCCCCCGGCTGTCCGGGTCGGTCGGGCAGCAGCTCGTACCCCGAGGTGGTGGGCGAGCTGCTCGTCCGGGTTGCGGGACTCGGCCTCGTGGTCAGTGAGCGGCGAGGAAGATGGCGATGTAGTGCGCCGTGAAGGCTGCCACTGTCAGCGCGTGGAAGACCTCGTGGAAGCCGAACCAGCGCGGAGAGGGGTCGGGGCGCTGGAGGGCGTAGACGACCGCGCCCGCGCTGTAGAGAAGCCCGCCGATCACGACCAGGGAGACCAGGGCCGCCCCGCCGTCGTGCAGGAACTCGGGCAGGTACCGCACGGGCGCCCAGCCCAGCGCCAGGTAGCAGGGCGTGTACAACCAGCGTGGGGCTCCGACCCACAGGACACGGAAGGCGATGCCGACCAGAGCGCCTGTCCACACGATCCACAGCAGGAGGGTCCCCTGGTCCGGGGAGAGCAGGAGCACGGCGAGCGGGGTGCACGTGCCGGCGATGATCAGGAAGATGTTGGCGTGGTCGAGGCGACGCAGAACAGCCTCACCGAGTGGTCCCCACGTGCCGAGGTGGTACACGGCACTCGTCCCGAACAGCAGCCAGGCCGAGACGGCGTACACGGCGCAGGCCGCCTTGGCCTGGGTCGTCCCCGCCAGGCAGATGAGGACGATGCCCGCTGCCAGCGATGCGGGGACCATGCCGGCGTGGAGCCAGCCGCGTAGACGCGGCTTGACGGGTTCCACCAGATCGGCAGCGCGCTCGACCAGGTCGGCCACCGGATGGGAGCCCTCGGGTGGCCCGCCGCCCCGGGATCCCGGGGGAAGGCCGGTCGATTCGCGCCCTTCGACCGTCGGCGAGGAGGAGACACGGCGGGCTTTGGTGTCGTCTCGGGACACTGCTTCCCGTCCCGGATCGGACTGCTGGGTATCACGAGCAACCATGTGTACATGCTAGGAACCTGCCCGTACCGAGATCCCGGAGGCTCACCTCATCGCCCGCGGAGCCGGCCGGCGCGCGAGGGCCGGCTCGGGGTCCGGTCCCTCGTCCAGCGGGGTCCGGAGCGGTTCACTTTCCGCTGTCTTCGGCGAGGGTGTGTGCGACGAGCGCGTTGGCGTGCCCATGGCCCAGGCCGTGCTCGGTCTTGAGCCAGGAGACGAGCTCCATGTGCTTGGTCAGGGCTGAGGAGCGGATCAGGTCCTTCCACTCGGCGATCGGGCGGCCGTACTTCTTCTCGATCGAGGGGAAGTAGCTGGCGGGGCCCTTCGCTGCGTCGGTCATGGGGTACCTCCGTCGGTCGTCCAAACGATCTTGGCCATATCGATGGTGCCTGCCCGGCAGGGCAGGCGCTAGTGGTTCGCCCCGGCGGCGGCCAGACGGGCCGTCACCGCGGTCAGCCACAGCAGGCCGAGGCCCGCGCCGACGGTGAAGGCCAGTACGGAAGCGGCGGAGGCCATGAAGCCGGCGAGAACCACGACGGGCACGAGGCGCGAGGCGCGGGCCCAGCCGCGGTGGCCCCGGGCGGCGAGCGGGCGGGCCAGGACGACGAACACGGCGCACAGGGCGAGGTAGCCGACCATCCCGCCGAACATGTGCACGGCGCCGTGCCCGCTCATCACCGTCGCGTCCGGGGAGCCTTCGGGGAAACCCGCCCCGGCGTCCGCCGGGAAGAGCGCGGCCACCCAGAACGAGGCGCCGAAGACCCCGATCAGGACCGGACCCCAGGTCCCGCCCGCGCCTCCGTCCAGCACCCGGCGCAGACCGGCCGCACCAGCGATCAGCAGCGTTCCGGTCAGCAGGAAGTTCACCGTCTGGATCCAGCCCGCCTCGCCGAGGGCGAGCTGGCTGATCGCGTTTCGGGTGAAGTCGAACCCGTCCCGCGCCACGCCCTGAGCGATGCCGGTCACGAGGAACAGCGGGCCCGCCACCACGCCACCGGCCAGAACCCTCCGTGCCGCGAGGCCGGACGCGGGCGCGACGGGGGTGACGCGCCGGGGTGCGCTGAGCGTGTGGGTCATGGACGGGCCTTCCTCGCGTCGGTGTTGTCGCTCATATGACCGACGGCCGATCCCGAAGTCATCGCTCCCGGCGAAGTGGGCTGCGTCACACGAACGGGTCGCCGCCAGGAGCCGTCCACAAGAGCGTCCACCCCGCCGAGGGATGGTGATTCCGAAGCATGGGGAGCGGGTTCGATTTCCCGTCAGCCGCTTATGAACGAAGCCCCAGGTCAGCGACCTGAGGCTTCGTCGGGGGGTCCACCTGTTCTGGAGTCCGCGCACCCACCGCGAGGGGAACGCGGTTCGGATCCGCCCCGGGCGGCAGCGCCCCCGTGGGGCGTCAGCTCTGGGCGGTGTCGTCGGTCGTCTGGTCGGCGCCTTCGGCCGTGCCGGTCTTTTCGCGCATCTTGCGCACCAGCTCCGCCTTCCGGTCGGCGGCGCCCTGGCGGTCGAGGTTGCGGTGCGGGCCGTTGTTCTGGCGTTCGGCGCGGGACAGCTTCTTGCGCTGGCCGCCGCCCTGGCCCACGGGGTTGTTGATGTTCTTGCTGTCGGTCACGGGTTCTCCCGGTCATGAGGTGAGGTGAAGGACGGATTCATCGGTGGGGACGGCGGCGACGTCGAAGGGCGTCAGCAGGAGCCCCTCCCGCTCTCACTCGCAGATCGGCGTCTGGAAGGACAGACAACGACGGTACCCGGTCCCGTCGGCGGGGATCACGCCAGCAGGAGTCCGCCGAGGAGCGCGCCGGCGATCGAGCCCGTGGCCATCAGTCCGGTGAAGCGCGGGTGGGCGCCGAGGACGGCGAAGCCGCCGTCGCGGCTGTAGCGGGCGAGCGCGACGAGCATCGTGGGGAGGGACACCAGCAGGGACAGGCTTCCCGCCGGCCTGATGCCGGCCCCGTACAGCAGCGCGAGCGTGGGGATCAGCAGTTCCCCGCCCGCGACGCCCATGAGGGCCGCGACCACACCGATGCCGAACCCGGTGGACGATCGCACCATGGTCACGCCCCGCGGGCGGTCGCCGCGCCGAACGACCACCCCGCAGGGCGACTTCCGGGACAGGGCCGCCCTACCGTGGAGAGACAGGGAACAGACCCGGGGATGGTGTCACGCCCGTCCGCCTCGGAGTTCCGGTCCTGGCCGCCGCGTCGACCGCCGTGGCTTCGCGGCCCGCGGACAGCGGGCGCGCCGGGGACGTTTCGGGACACCGGCTCCGCCCCCGGCCCCCGCCCCGGCCGGCGGACCGCTGTTCGGCCGGGTCCGGCACGTGGAGGTGTGCCCGACATGGAGACCAGTCAGGAACGTGCGGCTCAGCCCAAGTCCCGCGGGCGGCGTGTGGCCGACAGCCGCGCCGTGGAGGTCGCCTCCCGGGTCGGCCTCTGCGCCCGGGGAGTGATCTACGTGCTGGTGGGGATTCTGGCCGTACGGATCGGCATCGGCAGCGACAGCGGCCAGGAGGCCGACCGGTCCGGCGCGGTGGGGACCCTCGGCGAGCAGCCGTTCGGCCGGGCTCTGCTGTGGGCGCTGGTGGTGGGGCTGGCGGCGATGGCGTTGTGGCGGCTGTGCGAGGCGGCGTTCGGTCAGACCGTGGAGGGCGGGGAGAAGTGGTCTCGCCGTCTGGGCTCCTTGGGGATGGCGGTGTTCTACACGGTGATCTGCGTCGGCGTGGTGCAGACCGCCCTGGTCGGCGGTTCCTCCGGTGGCCGCCCCGGTGACGAGACGTCGAAGGAGTACACGGCGCGGGTACTGGATCTGCCGGGCGGCCGGGTGATCGTCGGCGTGCTCGGGGCCGTACTCGTCGTCGTGGGCGCCGTGACACTGGTCCGCAGCCTGATGCGGAGGTTCGAGAAGAACCTCCGGACGGAGGAGATGCGCCCGGCGACGCGGCGGGTCGTCGCGGTGCTGGGCATCGTCGGCGGCGTGGCGTGCGGCGTGGTCGCGGCCGGGGCTGGTGTGTCCGTCCTGCTGGCCGCGATGCGGTACGACCCCAGCCAGGCCAAGGGGCTCGACGAGACGTTGCGCTCTTTCGCCGACACCCCCGCGGGCCCCGCCCTGCTGATCGCCGCCGCCGTGGGCCTCCTGCTGTTCGGCCTCTACTCGTTCTGCGAAGCCCGCTGGCGCAAAGCCGCTGAACACGGGGAGTCGACGGAGCAGCCCACCGAGAGGCCGGGCTCGGGGTCACGCCCCCGTGCGTCCGGCCCGTGAAGAGTCACCGCGGATCAGCGGAGTGGGTGGTGGCGGCCGGAGCGTCGCAGGTGCGTCCCCAGGTACACCAAGGCCCCGGCGAACACGGCGATACCGATGATCAGCAGGTAGAACAGTCCGTCGGCGACCGCGCCGATGATGCCCAGGACGATCGCGACGATGACGAGGGCCAGGAAGAGCGTCACGGCTGCACCTCCTCGGATGACCGGTCAGCGGCGGGCGAGCCGCCGCTCCCCGTTCGCGCCGGGCTCGTAGGGCAGGCCGTAGTGCGCGAAGACCGCGGCCTCGTCCTCGGCGGGCAGGACGTCGTCCATGCCGATCGCCGGGCACTTCTTCACCAGCGACCTGTCGTGGTCGACCTTCACGTAGCCGGGCCCCACGATCGCGCCGGCCAGCGGAACGAAGACCAGCCGGCGGCGGGTGGGCAGACCGACCTGGACGGTCACCATGGCCGGCTCGTCCGTGCCGGTGTCCACGTAGACGGCTTCCAGCACGCCGATCCTGCGGCCGCCCGCGTCGATGACGTCGTGGGTCCGCCACTCACGGATGTCCGCGGTCTGGATCATCCCGGGTTTCCCTTCGCACGATGGCGCGCCCGAGCCGGTGCCCTTCCCAGCCTCCCTCGCGATGCCGGTCGGCGCCAGCCGCCGGCGACCCGCCGTCCAGGCCGCCCACCGTCGAGGCGGGCCGCTTCGAGACCCACCGTCGAGACCCACGACCGGCGCGGGTCTCGACGGCTTCCCCTGTCTATTCCGTGGCGCAGAGGAGCGGGGGCGCCAGGTGGCAGAGGATCAGGGTCCTGCGGGGTCCGGGCCGGGGAAGCGGGGCGGCCGCACGGCGGTGCCGTGGTTCGCGGGGCTCCCCGTACGCGAGGAGGACGGCCGCGAGCATCGGTACGCAGGTCAGCAGTGTGAACGTCATGACGGACCCGCCACCGTCAGGGAGGCGGCCCGTCCTCGCTGCCGTGCCGCTGCCGCAGCCGCGCTCAGGAGGCGCCGCACGGCCCGGGAGCGGTTCGCGAGCCTGAGGCGACGGCCCCGCCGGGGCCACCAGTGAAGGGCCGCCAGGAAGCCGGAGTCGCAGAAGGTGACCCGGGTGGTGTCCAGTACGAGGCCGGTGTAGCCGTCGTCGGCCGCCGAGGCCAGCAGCGCCCGCAGCGGCGCGGCGCTGAAGCGGTCGATCTCTCCGGCGAGGTGGACGACCAGTGTGGTGCCGAGGGTGGTGCAGGAGTCGATGACTATGACGCCGGGCGCGGTGTCCGCGCCCGAGTCGTGCACGAGGAGGGGAGCAGAGGCGGCGACCGTGGCCGGCAGTATCGGGGCGGTGGTTGAGGTACTCACATCCCCATCAACGCCTCCCGCCCGGGGTCAGGGAACGAGCCACGCGCCCCTTTCACCCCATGTGACCAGCACCGATCCCCGGGAAGGGGGAAGTTTCCACCCGGACGAGTCAGCCGGGCGCCCGTGACGCGACCGGCCAGGCAGCCCTTTCGGGGACGCTGTGATCGGGGTGAATGAATACCTGTGTTCGCCGTCTGAGGATTTAGCCGCCCTGGCGGGGAGGGTTTTTGTCGGCACCGCGCCGGGGGAAATGTTCGCCGCACGGAGTCCGGGACGGCGTGCTACTGTCGAAGTCAGTTGCAGTTTTGGTACCCAAAAACTTCGAGCGCCTCCGGCCGGCCACACGCCGCACGGAAGCGCTTTATTTCCGGTCATTTTCCGGGCAGGGCATCATCGCGGCGACACGGCGTCCGTACCGTACGGACGCCGGCGTACTGCCCCAAGGAGATATGACATGGCTGCTGGCACCGTGAAGTGGTTCAACGCGGACAAGGGATTCGGCTTCATCGAGCAGGACGGTGGCGGCGCCGATGTGTTCGCCCACTTCTCGAACATCGCCGCCCAGGGCTTCCGCGAGCTGCAGGAGGGCCAGAAGGTGAGCTTCGACATCGCGCAGGGCCAGAAGGGCCCGACGGCCGAGAACATCGTTCCCGCCTGACGCTGACGCACAATCGTAGCTGGGGCCCGCATCCCTCGGGGTGCGGGCCCCAGCTGCATGCATGTATGCGCGGGATCCTTTCTGGATTCCCTGCGCCGTTCGTTTCTTTTTCGCTCGTCCGCTTGCGCGCCGTTTTCTCTCCGGCTGCGCAATGGCGCTTGCGTTCGCATTTCATTCGGCCCGTGCCTGTGATTCCCAGCATTGTTCCTCCGCTGCCGGAATTCCTCGATACGCGCCGTATCAAGGAAGGTTCCGCATGAACCCCACACGTACGAACAACCGATCCTCCCGTACCCGCCGCAACGGCGGCGGTCACGCCTACGGCGCCCCCGCCGGCTCGGGCCGTGGCAGCCGCTTCGGGTCGGCCCCGGCCGCCCCGAGCCGCTCTGGTGGCTCCGGCCGCTCCGGCGGCTCCGGCGGTTACGGCCGACGGCCTGCCGCCGTGCAGGGCGAGTTCGCCCCGCCGAAGACGATCACTCCGGCGCTGCCCGCCGTCGAGAAGTTCGCCGACCTCGACATGCCCGGGGAACTCCTCGCCGCGCTCACCGCGCAGGGCCTGTCCGTCCCGTTCCCCATCCAGGGTGCGACGCTGCCGAACTCCCTGGCCGGCCGTGACGTCCTGGGCCGTGGCCGGACCGGCTCCGGCAAGACCCTCGCCTTCGGCCTGGCCCTGCTGGCCCGTACCGCCGGACAGCGTGCCGAGGCGCGGCGCCCGCTGGCCCTGATCCTGGTCCCCACCCGGGAGCTCGCCCAGCAGGTCACCGACGCCCTCACCCCGTACGCCCGCGCCGTGAGGCTGCGCCTCGCCACCGTCGTCGGCGGCATGCCGATCGGCCGGCAGGCCGGTGCGCTGCGAGGCGGCGCCGAGGTCGTCGTGGCCACACCCGGCCGCCTCAAGGACCTCATCGACCGCGGTGACTGCCGGCTGGACCAGGTCGCCATCACGGTCCTGGACGAGGCCGACCAGATGGCCGACATGGGCTTCATGCCGCAGGTCACCGCGCTCCTGGACCAGGTCCGCCCCGGCGGCCAGCGCATGCTGTTCTCCGCCACCCTGGACCGTAACGTCGATCTCCTCGTACGCCGCTACCTCACCGACCCCGTCGTCCACTCCGTGGATCCCTCCCAGGGCGCGGTCACCACGATGGAGCACCACGTCCTGCACGTGCAGGGCGCCGACAAGCACCGGACGACGACGGAGATCGCGGCGCGCGAGGGCCGGGTGATCATGTTCCTGGACACCAAGCACGCCGTGGACCGCCTCACCCAGGATCTGCTCGACTGCGGTGTCCGCGCCGCCGGCCTCCACGGCGGTAAGTCGCAGCCGCAGCGCACCCGCACCCTCGCCCAGTTCAAGACCGGGCACGTCACCGTCCTGGTCGCGACGAACGTCGCGGCGCGCGGCATCCACGTCGACAACCTCGACCTCGTCGTCAACGTCGACCCGCCGACCGACCACAAGGACTACCTCCACCGCGGCGGGCGTACCGCGCGAGCCGGCGAGTCCGGCAGCGTGGTCACCCTCGTCACCCCCCGCCAGCGCCGCGACATGACCCGCCTCATGACGGCCGCCGGCATCCAGCCCCAGGTCACCCAGGTCCGCTCCGGCGAGGAGGAGCTGCGCCGGATCACC
Source organism: Streptomyces sp. NPDC034084 (assembly GCF_055575535.1). Taxonomy (NCBI): domain Bacteria; kingdom Bacillati; phylum Actinomycetota; class Actinomycetes; order Kitasatosporales; family Streptomycetaceae; genus Streptomyces; species Streptomyces sp. NPDC034084. The sequence continues at coordinate 422,267 of NZ_JBVISK010000005.1, read as the reverse complement.
GGCGCCCAGGCCCCGTCCGGCGTCCCCGTGACGATCACCGCGCCGCCGGCCGAGCGAAGCAAGCGCGGCACGACCTCCCGTGGCCGGCGCGGTGCCGCTTCGACCGCCCGGCGCGGCGGCGCGCGGCGTACCGCCGTCGGCGCGGCGGCCTGACGCCACGCGATCCGGAGGCCGGCCCCATCCCTACAGGAGGCATGTTGTGACGCTGTTCCCGATGCAACCCCGCTCGGCGGGTCCCATGCCCCTGTACGTCACGGAGGCCGGCTCCGTGGACACGGCCGGACCGCGGGTCCCCGACGACATGACGGTCGAGGTCGCGCTGTCCGTCATGGCCGGCGCCCGCACCGGACACCTGCTCGTCTGCGACGACGACGGCCTGTGCACCGGCGTGGTCACCCTCGCCCAGCTCACCGCCGTCCGCGACAGCGCCGCCTATACGGACCGGCTCCAGCTGCGCGACATCCGCGGCGGCATGAGCGCCGGCCTGAGCGGCGACCACGCTCCGCAGCGCCGCCTGCTCTCCGCCCCGTCCCTCGTGGACGAGCACCACGGCACCACCCGGGGCGCCCCCGCCCTCGTCCGTGCCTGAGCCCCTGTGCCGCCTGAACTCTCCTTCCTCTCCCTGTGAGGCATCGTGCGCTGTGTCATCGCCCGCTTCCCGTTCGAGCTCACCAAGAGCGGCGTCCTGGACTCCATGAAGGGCATCAAGCCCGAGGAGGCCGTCGGTGAGTCCGTGATCATCGGCCGTCGCACCTACCCCGTGAAGCAGGTCGGCCAGGTCATCACCCGCCAGGACCGGCGCGATTTCAGCGCCGACGAGGTCCGCCGGGCCATGACCAAGCTCGGCTTCACCTGCCGCGTCCTTCCCCGGGCCGCCGCACCCGTCCGCGCCGCCGACCCGATGCAGCACGCCTCCGCGCTGCTCGGCACCCCGGCCGCGGCCTGACACCCACACAGCCAAGAAGGGCCCGACCGGGACATCCCGGTCGGGCCCTTCTGTGTTGCCGGTCACCGCGCGGCGTACCCCCGTCACTGATCGAGGCCGATTGCCTCTCCGACGGAGAAGCGAAAATCTACATCGGCGAGAGTAGACATTGGGCGCTGGCACGGTTATGGTTTCTTTCGTAGCCCAGAGAGACAAAGGGCCCGGCAGAGACGAACTGCCGGGAAGAAGTACCAGCAGTACAGAAGCAGTACCAGCAGTACCGATGTAGTCGCAGTTCGCAGGACGGTGCGGCGGTGGAGTCTCGAAGCCAGGGTTGTTGCATGACGGCGACGGGGCTGACGGCCGGACCGGGTGGCCCGCAGTGATCAGGGGCCGCCGCAGCGGGACCGCGGTCATGGCAGTTGCGGTGCCCGCGCGTGCAGTAACGCAGTACCCAGCAGTACGCAGTACCGAGTAAGTGAAGAATCACCGAGGGAAGAACGGAGGAACCCGCGCCATCAGGATCGCCCGGGCGTAGGCCTTGAGCCCGGGTACCGCAGGACATCGATAGTGAGGTGGTCTCCGGTCAAGCAATCGCGATCCCCGCACTCCCGACAGCAGTCAGGTCGGGCGGGCGGACACAGAAGGCCGGCGCAGTATCAGGGCCGGCAGGTGGTGTAGTAGTTCCTTCGGGGCCCTGGTGCCGTACGGCACCAGGGCCCCTCAACGCGTTCCCCGAGAGAGGTGCCAATGACAGCAGACGACTCGTACGGCCGTCTCGACGACGACGACTACCCCGCCTACACGATGGGCCGGGCCGCCGAGATGCTCGGCACCAGCCAGAGCTTCCTGCGCGCCATCGGCGAAGCACGCCTCATCACCCCGCTGCGCTCCGAGGGCGGCCACCGCCGCTACTCCCGCTACCAGCTGCGCATCGCCGCCCGCGCCCGTGAACTCGTCGACCAGGGCACCCCCATCGAGGCCGCCTGCCGCATCATCATTCTCGAGGACCAGCTGGAAGAGGCCCAGCGCATCAACGCCGAATACCGCCGGGCCGCCGAGGCCGCGAAGCCGGTCACCACGGACTGAGCCGGCCCACCGACGACCGGCGGCAGGAAAGAGGTCACCGGTCGGTCAGGAATCGAGAAGCACCGGCGGGGCCGCCGGAACTAGCGTCGTCCGCATGACCTCCCTCACGCTCCTCACCCTCGAAGTGGCGGACCTGACGGCCGCCGACACCTTCTACGCCGCCTCCGGCCTCGGCGCCCACGTGCGGCTGCGCGCCACCGCGGACGAGCCGTCGGACGGCTTCCGCGGCTTCGCCGTGTCCCTCACGGTGGAGCGGCCGGCCGACGTCCGCGCCCTCGTCGAGGCCGCGGCCGGCGCCGGGGCCACCGTCCTGAAGCCCGCCACGAAGTCCTTCTGGGGCTACGGCGGTGTCGTACGGGCCCCCGACGGGACGATCTGGAAGTTCGCGTCCTCCGAGAAGAAGGACACCGGCGCCGCCACCGGGCGGGTCGACCGGGTCGTCCTCCTCCTGGGCGCGACGGACGTGGCCGCCACCAGGGACTTCTACGTCGAGCGCGGCCTCGCCGTGGCCAAGAGCTTCGGCCGCAAGTACGTCGAGTTCGCCGGTTCCGACGGGGGCGTCACGCTCGCCCTGTACAACCGCCGGGCCCTCGCCAAGGACGTCGGCGTCCCCGCCGACGGCACCGGCCCGCACCGCATCGCGCTCGGCGGCGACGGCGGCTCCTTCACCGACCCCGACGGGTTCGCCTGGGAGCCCGCCGGCATGCCGACGGCGCCCGGGGCCCCCGTCGCAGCTCGCTGACCGTGGCCACGAAGGCGCGAAACGCTCCGCGTCCGCGCCGGCCTCGGCCGGGCCTTCCTCGCCGACCCCGACCCGGGTCGAGGGCCTGCTGTACGCGGGCGGGCGGAGGGGTACACCGACCGGCCCGTCCTGGCCGGCACCGGCGGACGCGGCTGACCGTCAGTCCGTCGGCTGCCCGCTGAGGACGTGAGGCGCTCGCTCCGGTGCCGGCCGCCGCTCCTCCGCTCGTACGCCGTGCAGCTGGAGCGTCCTCGCTCGCTCGGCCCGGCGGCTCAGCAGGTAGCCGTACGGCGAGTCCCCGTACGCCGTCCGGAACTGGCGGCTCAGTTGCCCGGCCGCCATGTTCGCGCCGCGGGCGAGCTCCAGGACGTCCAGCGGGCGCGCGTACTCGCGGTCGATCCGGTCGCGGACGCGGCGCATGCGGGCGAAGTCGTGCAGGCGTCGCGCCGTGACGCGCGCGCGTGCCCATGCGGGGCTGCACATGCGGGCTCTCCTCTGCTGTCTGCTCGGCTCGGCTAGCGGAGTTCCTGGATGCGGATCAGGTTGCCCGCCGGGTCGCGGAACGCGCAGTCGCGAATGCCGTACGGCTGCTCCGTCGGCTCCTGGACGACCTCGGCGTCGGCGGCCCGCACCTTCTCGAAGGTGGCGTCGAGGTTCCGGGTGGACAGGAGGATCCAGCCGTACGTGCCCTTGGCCATCATCTCCAGGATGGTGCGGCGCTCGTCCTCGGTGATCCCGGGGTCGACGGCCGGCGGCGCGAGGAGGATGGACGTCTCCGGCTGCCCCGCCGGGCCGACCGTGATCCACCGCATCCTGCCCTGGCCGACGTCGCTGCGGACCTCGAAGCCGAGGGCGTCCCGGTAGAAGGCCAGGGAGGCGTCCGGGTCTTCGTGCGGAAGGGCGGTGGTGTGAATCATGAGGTCCATGGACGTCACGTTAGGGCCTGGTCCCGGCGCCGCGCTTCTCGACATCTGACCGGTCCCGGACGCGGCCCGTTCAGTGGTGGAACCCCGTGCGGTCGGCGTCCGCGGGCGCGCCCTTCGTCAGCCGTTCCAGGGAGCGGCGGATGTCCTGGGCCAGGAGGTCGATCTCGTCGCGGCCGATGCCGTGGCGGATCAGGACGCGCTGGATGACGGTCTCCTGCCGGTCGGCGGGCAGCGGGTACGCGGGGACCTGCCAGCCGCGCATCCGGAGCTGGTCGGAGAGGTCGTACAGGCTGAAGCCCGCACCCTCCGGGTCCGTGAGGGTGTACGAGACGGCGGGCAGCGCGCCCTGACCGTCGTAGAGCAGGGTGAACGGGCCCATGTCCTCGATCCGTTCGGCGAGGTACTGGGCGGTCAGCGCGCAGGCCTCCTGGACGCGCCGGTAGCCGGCCCGCCCCAGGCGCAGGAAGTTGTAGTACTGGGCGACGATCTCGCCGCCGGGGCGGGAGAAGTTCAGGGCGAACGTCGGAATGTCGCCGCCGAGGTAGTTCACCCGGAAGACGAGTTCCTCCGGGAGGAGTTCGGCGGTGCGCCAGACCGCCCAGCCCACGCCGAGGGGCGCGAGCCCGTACTTGTGGCCGGAGGCGTTGATGGAGGAGACCCTCGGCAGCCGGAAGTCCCAGACGAGGTCCCGGTGGAGGAAGGGCGCGATGAAGCCGCCGCTGGCCGCGTCGATGTGGATCGGGATGTCGAGGCCCGACTCCTGCTGGATCCGGTCGAGTTCGGCGGCGATCTCGGCGACCGGCTCGTAGTCGCAGGTGAAGGTGACGCCGAGGATCGCGACGACGCCGATCGTGTTCTCGTCGACGTACTCCCTCAGCTGGTGCGGGCGCAGTCCGGTGGCGCCGGGCTCCAGTGGGACCTGGCGCAGCTCCACGTCGAAGTAGCGGGCGAACTTGTCCCAGCAGATCTGCACGGGGCCGCACACGAGGTTGGGCCGGTCGGCCGGCTTGCCCTCCTTGCGGCGCTTCTCCCGCCACCGCCACTTCAGCGCCAGACCGCCGAGCATGGCGGCCTCGCTGGAGCCGGTGGTGGAGCAGCCGATGGCGGTGCCCTCGCCGGTCGCGCTTCCGGGGGCGTTCCACAGATCGGCCAGGATGTTCACGCACCGGGACTCGATCTCGGCGGTCTGCGGATACTCGTCCTTGTCGACCATGTTCTTGTCGAGACACTCGTTCATCAGCCGGCGGACCTCGTCGTCCGTCCAGGTCGTACAGAACGTCGCCAGGTTCTGGGCGGAATTGCCGTCGAGCAGCAGCTCGTCGTGGAGCATCGCGTACACGACGGCGGGCAGGGACGGCTCCTCCGGAATCCGGTGCTTCGGCAGGACGCGCTCGCTGAGGGCGGAGGCGAACACGTCCGTCGCCGCGTCGGGGCTCTTCGGTGCCTTCATCTCGTGCAGCGCCACGGTTTCCCCTTCGATCGGCGGTCGGGTCGACACGTCCTCTCATCAACCCATGGGACCCGCCGGGGCGCCCGGCAGCGGCCGCGACCGTTGACCCACCCGGGTGAGGGGGCCGCCCAGGCCCTGTCCCGGCGCTTCCCGGGCCAGTACGTTCCGGACGAAGTGGATCATCACCGGAAGGCCCCGCCATGAACCCCGACACCGTCAGCCGCACCGCCCGGCAGGACACCGCCCGCACGACGGAGACCGCGGACACCGCGGATGGCTTCCCCGACGCCGCCGACGCCTTCGCCGACGCCTTCGACGCCTACGACGACCTCCCCGAGCGCCTCATCGGCTACCCGGCCGTCTTCCACGCCCTCGGCATCGGCTCCTGTGCCGTCCGTACGGTCCTGGACTACGGCTGCGGGCCTGGCAAGGTCGCGACCCGCGTCGTCGAGGCCTCCGACGCGCGCGTGGTGGCCGTCGACGTCTCGCCCCGCATGCTGGAGATCGCCCGTGAGCGGCGCCCGCACCCGCGCGTCGAGTACCGGCTGACCGACGACGGCCGGCTGGGATTCCTCGCCGACGGTTCCGTCGACGCCGCCATGGCCTGCTTCGTCTTCGTCACCACCGGGGAGATCGCCGTCCTGCACGAGATCGCGGCCGAGACGCACCGGGTCCTGCGCCCCGGCGGCCGTTTCGCCGTACTGGACACCAACCCCCGCACCACGGGCATCCGGTTCTCCACCTTCCGCAGCGGTGAGCCCGGCCGCGTCTACACCAAGGGCGAGCTGCGCCGGTCGCGCCTGGAGCAGCCCGGTGGAGGGGCACCGCTGGAGGTGACCGATCACCACTGGCCGTGCCAGACGTACCTCGACGTGCTCGGCAAGGCCGGTTTCACCGACCTGGACGTCCACGAGCCGGTCCTCACCCACCGGTCGGCGCTGCTCGGGGGCGACCCGGCGGAGGCGGGCCATCCGCCGTTTCTCGTCGTCTCGGGTGTAAAAAGCTGAGATCGCGAAGTGAGAATTCGATGTCAGGCGCCGTGAGAATTTCTCATCCAAACACGCCGGGAGAAATTCGACACCTCCACGACCCCCCGCCCCCGTGCTACTGTCGACATCAGTTGCAGTTGTGGTTCCCAAAGCTTGAGAAATGCCGGTCATTTCCGGTTGGGGCGATCATCGCGGCGAAACGGAGTCCGCACGGTGTGGACTCCGAGCACTGCCCCGAAGGAGAATGACATGGCATCCGGCACCGTGAAGTGGTTCAACGCGGAAAAGGGCTTCGGCTTCATCGAGCAGGACGGCGGCGGCCCCGACGTCTTCGCCCACTACTCGAACATCGCCTCGCAGGGCTTCCGTGAGCTTCAGGAAGGCCAGAAGGTGAACTTCGACATCGCGCAGGGCCAGAAGGGCCCGACGGCCGAGAACATCGTCTCCGCCTGACGCCCACGCGCCTGACGAGCCGGGACCCGCACCATGGTGTGTGGGGCCCGGCTCGTCGCATGTCCCGCCCTTGTCGCCCGTACCCGGCGGGTCGCCCCCGGTACGCCCGTTATCCCCTGAGAGGCATCATGCGCTGTGTCATCGCCCGTTTTCCCTTCGACCTGACGAAAAGCGGCGTGCTGGAATCCATGAAGGGCGTGAAGCCCGAGCCGGGCGCCGGTGATTTCGTCACCATCGGCCGCCGCCAGTATCCCGTGAAGCAGGTCGGCGAGGTCGTCACCCGCCAGGACCGGCGTGATTTCAGCGCGGGCGAGGTCGTCCGCGCGATGACCCGCCTCGGTTTCACCTGTAGCACCGGCTCCACTCTTCCCGTGGAAGCACCGGCCGAGGCGCTCTGACCACGGCCACAGGGCACGGGCCGTGAGGCCACGGCCGCCTACGAGGAGGGCCCGACCGGTGTAGACCGGTCGGGCCCTCCTCGTTCGTCGCTCAGTGGTCCGAGTAGCTGAAGTCACCCACCGTCCAGGCGCTGACGTCCGCGATCGCGACGCGGAACATCCCGCCGGTCTCCGGCATGCCCACCGTGCCCTGGAGGATCCGGGCGAGGTGGAAGTGCAGGTGGGTGGGTGGGTCGCCCTTCCGGACGACGGGGCTGAAGACCCCGGAGAACTCGCCCAGCCGGGGCGAATCCGTCAGGACCTCCGACACGCGCTGTCTCCACAGGGCCTCGGGGGCCAGTCGCCCGGTGAGAACCACACCCCCCGCGACCACGGTCAAGGACATCTGATTGCTCTGCCCGGACTCCACCGTGGCGGCAATGTCAACGAGCAGCTCGTCAGGCTTCGACATGAGAGCCGATTCTAGGGGCCGCGCCCTCCGGTGGTTGAATTTCCCCCCAGGGCCCCAAGAAGAGGTGCAGATGACAGCGGACAAACCGCTCGGCGACCGACTCGACGACGACGACTACCCGGCGTACACGATGGGCCGGGCCGCCGAGATGCTCGGCACCACCCCCGGCTTCCTCCGTGCCATCGGCGAAGCGCGCCTCATCACTCCGCTGCGGTCCGAGGGCGGCCACCGGCGCTACTCGCGCTACCAGCTGCGGGTCGCGGCCCGCGCGCGGGAACTCGTCGACCAGGGCACCCCGGTCGAGGCCGCCTGCCGCATCGTGATCCTCGAGGACCAGCTGGAGGAGGCCCAGCGCATCAACGCCGAGTACCGCCGCGCCGCCGACCGGGCCAAGGCGGGGGGCCGGGCCCCGGACCAGGAGCCGGCCTGACCCCGGAGCGGGAGCCGCGGGCCGGTCAGATCGGTGCCGAGTCGTCCGCCGGGAAGGCGGGGCCGTGGCCCGGGACGATGACGTCGGCGGCGGCGAGGACGCGGAGGCGCGAGGAGCGCAGCAGCGTGTGGTCGGGGGCCACCGGGTCCTCCACGGGGCCGTTCGGCCGCCACCACAGGTCGCCGACGAAGGCGACGACTCCCTCGCCGGTCCCCGCGAGGAGGGTGATGTCCTCCGGGCTGTGGCCGGGGGTACGGATCAGCCGCAGGGACGGCGCGATCTCATGGCCTTCGGCGTCGCGGTCGGTCCACTGGTCGTTCGTGTAGATCGCCTTGTGGTCGTGGACGCGGGCCCGGCCGAAGAGCCCGACGTTCATGGTGTTGTCGGGGTGGTGGTGGCTGAGCACCACATCGGTGATGTCGTCGGGGCCGAGCCCCAGCGCGGCGAGCGGGCCCAGGATCCGGTCGCGGCTCGCCACCATGCCGGGGTCGACGATCACGTGCCGGTCGCCGTCGTGGACGTACGAGACGGTGGCGGCGACCCCGGGGCCGGTGGAGAGCGTGTAGCCGGTGGTCAGGATCGTGTAGCCGGCGGTGCGGGCGAGAGGGGCGTCGGTGTCGCTGTTCTTCGTCGTCGTCATGCCCCAAGTCTTCTGCGGGACGGGACCGTTCACGAGTGGCCGTACTGCCACTGATCGCGGGAATCGTGCCACACTCCTCCCGTGCCGCCCTTCCCGACCGTCGCCGCCTACGCCCCGCACGGCGTCGGCATGCTCGGTGCCGGGATCGTCTCCGAGGTGTTCGACGCGCGGGGGCAGGGCCTGCCTACCTTCGACTTCGCGCTCTGCACCGACCGGCCGGGCCGGATCCGTACGGATGTCGGGCTGCCGCTGGTGGTCGACCACGGCCTGGACCGGCTGGCCGCCGCCGATCTGGTGATCGCCCTGCCGTGGGCCGGGTTCCGTACGCCCCCGGCGCCCGACGTGCTCGACGCGCTGGCCGCCGCCCACGCGCGCGGGGCGCTGGTCGCGGCCCACTGCGTCGGGGCGTTCGCGCTCGCCGCGGCCGGGCTGCTCGACGGGCGGCGGGCCACCACCCACTGGCGGTTCGCCGGGCTCCTGGCCGAACGGCACCCGGAGGTCACCGTCGAGCCCGACGCCCTCTACGTCGACCAGGGCACGGTCGTCACCGGCGCGGGCGCCGCCGCCGGCTTCGACCTGTGCCTGCACCTGCTGCGGCGGGAGTACGGCGCGGCCACGGCCAACGCCATCGCGCGGGACCTGGTGCTGCCGTCCCACCGCGACGGCGGCCAGGCCCAGTACCTCGCCACCCCCGTCCCCGAGGACAGCCGGGACGAGGCGCTCACCGACGTCCTGACCTGGGCCCGGGGGAACCTCCACGAGCCGCTGCCCGTCGCCGAGCTGGCCCGCAGGGCCCTGATGAGCCGGCGCTCCTTCGCCCGCCGTTTCGCGGCCTCGACCGGCACCACCCCGCACGCCTGGCTGCTCGGCCTGCGCCTCAGCCGCGCCGAGGAGCTGCTGGAGACGACGGAGCTCCCGGTCGAGGAGATCGCCCGCGCGGTCGGCTTCGGCAGCGCGGCGGTGCTCCGCGCCCAGTTCGTCCGCCGCCGGGGCGTGCCCCCGCGCGCGTACCGCCGCTCCTTCAGCCGTACGCCGTGACGGCCTGACGCCGGGCCCCGTACCTGGCGGCCTACCCCAGGCTCGTGCGCGCCAGGTCCAGGAACTCCGTTTCCGTCAGGCCCAGTCCGCGGGCCTCCGCCGCCGCCTCGCGGAGGCGGGAGATCAGGCGGGCGCGGTCGGGGGCGGTGGCGCCGGGGACGATCAGGGCGCCCCTGCCCCGCCGGAGCTCGATCAGGCCTTCCTCGCGGAGCCGCTGGTAGCCGCGGAGGACGGTGTGGACGTTGACGCCGAGGGAGTCGGCGAGTTCGCGGGCGGCGGGGAGGCGTTCGCCGGGGGCGGCCGAGCCGTCGGCGAGGGCCCCCCGCACGCAGGCGGCGATCTGGTCGCCGAGGGGGACGGCGGAGGCCGGGTCGACACGGAAGAGCACGGTCAGACCTTCCCATGCCGCTCGGCGAGGGTGTTGAGGAGGGCGGCGGCGGTCCGCGCGTCGGGCACGGTGACGGCGAACTCACGGCCGCCGGGGCGCTGGACGACGAGGGCCTCGCCGGAGCGCAGCACCACGCCCGTCCGGTGCGCCCGGACCCGGTAGCCCCAGCCGCCGAAGTCGGCGACGGCCTCGACGTCCCGGACGCCCGCGCCCGCGACCTCGTCGAGCGGGACCCGGATCCGGGGCCGGGAGGTCAGCGAGGGGCGGACGGTGAGGCCGCGCCGGTCGACCGTGACCCTGATCCGGGCGAGGGCGAGGCCGGGCAGGCCGATGACGAGTCCGAGGAGGCCGAGGAGGGCCCCCGGCCAGGGCGCGAGGAGCAGGACGACGGGGGCGGCGGCGAGGGCGAGCACCGCGAGGGCGGCGAGCGGCCGGGAGCCGGTGGCGCGCGTCCAGCCGGCCACCTCGCCCGCGCCGAGCGGGAGCCGTGGCCCGTCCACGGCGGGCGTCCCGGCGTCCGTGGGCGGGACGAACCGGGTCAGGGACCAGCCCGTGACGGCGAAGAGACCCGCGACGGCCGCCGCGACGGTGAGGTTGGCGAGGGGCGAGACCACCTGGGCCGCGTGGGCGGCGTCCAGGTTGTCCCGTACGAGAAGGACGAGAAGCGAGCCGGTGAGGCCGGCGGTCGCCCAGGCGCCCCAGAGGACGGTGCGGCGGACGAGGAGCGTCCAGCCTGCGCCGAGGCCGAGGAGCAGGGCCGTACTGATGACGGTGTACGCGGTGCGTCCGGTGAAGCCGTCGGCCCGGCTCCCGCTCCCGAAGTGGGTGGCGAGGGGGTCGGGCAGCCGGTCGTGGCCGAGGGCGAGGACCAGCAGATGGGCGGCGAGCACGAGGACGAAGGGCAGCGCGGCGAGCGCGCGGAGACGAGGCGTGGCACGGTTCATGGAAAACCTCCCTTGTTCGCACTCTACTAGAACAATCCAGGTTTCCGCAGTACGCGGTCTGCGCGACGAGACGTATCGTCTTGCCAAATACCCCTACCCGCCGTACGGTCATCCTCACGAGACGAACCGTCTCGCGACCGTGTTCCCGATGGTTGGAGGTCGCCCTTGTTCCGTGCCCAACTCGTCGACGTCACCAAGCGCTACGACGACCGCCACGTCCAGAACCGGACCGTGCTCGACCGGGTGTCCCTCTCCGTGCGCCCCGGCGAACGCCTCGGCGTCGTCGGGGACAACGGCTCCGGGAAGTCCACCCTCCTCCGGCTCCTCGCCGGCCTGGAGACGCCCGACAACGGCACCGTGACCGTCGACGCGCCCGGCGGTACCGGCCACCTCGCCCAGACCCTCGACCTCCCCCCGGACGCGACCGTCGGCGACGCCGTCGACCAGGCACTCGCGGACGTACGGGACCTGGAGCGGGCGATCCGCACGGCCGAGGCCGAACTCGCCGCCACCGGCGACCTCACCGGGTACGCCGAGCTGCTCACCGCCTACGAGGCCCGGGGCGGCGCCGGCGCCGACCGGCGCTTCGAGACCATCCTGCGGCGGCTCGGCGAGCCAGGACCGCTCGACCGCGACCGGCCCCTCGGGACGCTCTCCGGCGGCCGGCGGTCCCGGCTCGCCCTCGCCGCCGTCCTCGCCGCCGAGCCCGAACTGCTGCTGCTCGACGAACCGACCAACGACCTCGACGACGAGGCCGTCGCCTGGCTGGAGGAGCGGCTGCGCGCCCACCGGGGCACCGTCGTCGCCGTCTCCCACGACCGCGTCTTCCTCGACCGGGTCGCCACCGCCGTCCTGGAGGTCGACGAGGACCGCCACACCCTGCGGCGGTACGGCGACGGCTACGCCGGCCACCTCGCCGGCCGCGCCGCCGAACGGGCCCGCAGACAGCGGGAGTACGAGGAGTGGAAAGCCGAACTCGCCCGCCACCGGGCCCTCGCCGACACGAACATCGACCGTTTCTCCGCGATCCCCCGCAAGGCCCCGGCCGCGTTCAGCGGGGCGGGCGCCTTCCGGGCCCGGTCACGGGCGCACGGCGCCATGAGCCGCATCCGCGCCGCCCGCGAGACGCTCGCCCGGCTCACCACCCACCCCGTCCCCGCGCCGCCGGAACCGCTCAGGTTCCGCGCGGACATCAGCGGAGAGGGCGCTCCGGTCGACCTCACCGGGGTGCGCGTCGACGGACGGCTCCACCTGGACGCCCTGCACCTCGACCCGGGCGAGCGCCTGCTGCTCACCGGACCCAACGGCGCGGGGAAAACCACCCTCCTCCGGGTCCTGGCGGGCGAACTCGCCCCGGACGCGGGCACGGTGACCGTGCCCGCCCGGGTCGGGCTGCTCCGCCAGGACACGGCCCCACCCCTCGACCCCCGTACGGTGGGCGAGGCCTTCGGAGAGGGCCGCGAGGACGAACTGCTCGCCCTCGGGCTCTTCGCGGCCCGGGATCTGACGACCCCGGTCCGGCTGCTTTCGACCGGCCAGCGCCGCAGACTGGAACTGGCCCGGTTGGTGACCTCCCCCGCCGATCTGCTCCTCCTCGACGAGCCGACCAACCACCTGGCCCCCGGCCTGGTGGAGGAGATCGAGGCCGCGCTCGCGGAGTACCGGGGCACGCTGATCGTCGTCAGCCACGACCGGCGGCTGCGGGAGGGCTTCCGGGGCCGTGTCCTCGAACTGGCCCCGGCCCGCGTGGGGGCTTAGGGCGTGTCCGCCGCGCCCTCGATGTCGCCCTCCGTCTCCAGGAACACCTGGCGCAGGGCGGCCAGCGTCTCCGGGTCCGGCTTCTCCCACATGCCGCGCGACTCGGCCTCCAGGAGCCGCTCCGCGATGCCGTGCAGGGCCCACGGATTGGCCTCCTTCAGGAAGGCCTGGTTCGTCTCGTCGAGGACGTACTCCTGCGTCAGCTTGTCGTACATCCAGTCGGCGACGACACCCGTCGTCGCGTCGTACCCGAAGAGGTAGTCGACGGTCGCCGCCAGCTCGAACGCCCCCTTGTAGCCGTGGCGGCGCATCGCCTCGATCCAGCGCGGGTTGACCACGCGGGCGCGGAAGACCCGGGAGGTCTCCTCGACGAGCGTGCGGGTGCGGACGGTCTCCGGGCGGGTCGAGTCGCCGATGTACGCCTCGGGGGCCGTGCCCGTGAGCGCGCGGACGGTCGCGACCATGCCGCCGTGGTACTGGAAGTAGTCGTCGGAGTCGGCGATGTCGTGCTCGCGGGTGTCCGTGTTCTTCGCGGCGACCGCGATCCGCTTGTACGCGGTCTCCATCTCGGCGCGCGCCGGGCGGCCTTCGAGCCCGCGCCCGTACGCGTAGCCGCCCCACACCGTGTACACCTCGGCGAGATCGGCGTCCGTGCGCCAGTCGCGCGAGTCGATCAGCTGGAGGATGCCCGCGCCGTACGTGCCGGGCCGGGAGCCGAAGATGCGGGTCGTGGCGCGCCGCTCGTCGCCGTGCTCGGCCAGGTCGGCCTGCGCGTGCGCCCGTACGTAGTTGTCCTCGGCGGACTCGCCCTCCAGGCCCGCCACGAGCCGTACGGCGTCGTCGAGGAGGCCGATGACGTGCGGGAACGCGTCCCGGAAGAAGCCCGAGATGCGCAGCGTGACGTCGACGCGCGGGCGGCCGAGCTCGGCGAGCGGGATCGGCTCCAGGCCGTTCACGCGGCGCGAGGCCTCGTCCCACAGCGGGCGGACGCCGAGCAGGGCGAGCGCCTCGGCGACGTCGTCGCCGGCGGTGCGCATCGCGCTCGTGCCCCACAGGGACAGGCCCACGGACGTCGGCCACTCGCCGTTGTCGGTGCGGTAGCGCTCCAGGAGCGAGTCGGCGAGCGCCTGGCCGGTCTCCCAGGCGAGCCGGGACGGCACGGCCTTCGGGTCGACCGAGTAGAAGTTGCGGCCGGTCGGCAGCACGTTGACCAGGCCCCGGAGCGGGGAGCCGGACGGGCCGGCCGGGACGAAGCCGCCGTTCAGGGCGTGCACGGCGTGCGCCAGTTCGTCGGTGGTGGCGGCCAGGCGCGGCACGACCTGCTCGCAGGCGAAGCGCAGCACGGCGTGGACCTCGGAGCCGTACGCGGCGGCCACGGCCGGGACCGCCTCCACGGACCAGTCCGCCGCCTCCATGCCCTCGACCAGCTCGCGGGCCTTCGCCTCCGCCTCGTCGGCGGTCGTGCGGGTCGCGGCCGACTCGTCGAGGCCGAGGGCCTCGCGCAGACCCGGCAGCGCCTGCGTACCGCCCCAGATCTGACGGGCGCGCAGGATGGAGAGAACCAGGTTGACCCGGGCCTCGCCCTCCGGGGCGCCGCCGAGGACGTGCAGGCCGTCGCGGATCTGGGCGTCCTTGACCTCGCACAGCCAGCCGTCGACGTGCAGCAGGAAGTCGTCGAAGCCGTCGTCCTCCGGCCGCTCCTCCAGACCCAGGTCGTGGTCGAGCTTGGCGGCCTGGATCAGGGTCCAGATCTGGGCGCGGATCGCGGGCAGCTTCGCCGGGTCCATGGAGGAGATCTGCGCGTACTCGTCGAGCAGCTGCTCCAGGCGCGCGATGTCGCCGTACGAGTCGGCGCGGGCCATCGGCGGCACCAGGTGGTCGACGAGGGTGGCGTGGACGCGCCGCTTCGCCTGGGTGCCCTCGCCAGGGTCGTTGACGAGGAACGGGTAGATCAGCGGGATGTCGCCGAGGGCCGCGTCCGGGCCGCAGGCGGCGGACAGGCCGGCGTTCTTGCCGGGCAGCCACTCCAGGTTGCCGTGCTTGCCCAGGTGGACCATGGCGTCGGCGCCGAAGCCGCCGTCCTCGGCGCTCGCGGCGATCCAGCGGTAGGCGGCCAGGTAATGGTGGGAGGGCGGGAGATCGGGGTCGTGGTAGATCGCGATCGGGTTCTCGCCGAAGCCGCGCGGCGGCTGGATGAGGATCAGCAGGTTCCCGCGCCGCAGGGCGGCGAGGACGATGTCGCCCTCCGGGTTGCGGGAGCGGTCCAGGAACATCTCGCCGGGCGCCGGGCCCCAGTGCTCCTCGACGTGCGTCCGCAGCTCCTCGGGGAGGGTCGCGTACCAGCGCTTGTAGTCGGCGGCCGGGATGCGGACCGGGTTCTTCGCGAGCTGCTCCTCGGTCAGCCAGTCCTGGTCGTGGCCGCCGGCCTCGATGAGGGCGTAGATCAGCTCGTCGCCGTCGCCGGAGACGAGGCCGGGGAGGTCCTCGACGGGGCCGAAGTCGTAGCCCTCGGCGATGAGACGGCGGAGCAGGGAGACGGCGGAGGCGGGGGTGTCGAGGCCGACCGCGTTGCCGATGCGGGAGTGCTTCGTCGGGTACGCGGAGAGGACGAGCGCCAGCTTCTTCTCGGCGTTCGGGATGTGGCGGAGCCGGGCGTGCCGGACGGCGATCCCGGCGACGCGGGCCGCGCGCTCGGCGTCCGCGACGTACGCGGGCAGACCGTCGGCGTCGATCTCCTTGAAGGAGAACGGGACGGTGATGAGCCGGCCGTCGAACTCCGGGACGGCGACCTGGCTGGCGGCGTCCAGCGGGGAGAGACCCTCGTCGTTCTCCTCCCACGCCGATCGCGAGCCCGTCAGGCACAGCGCCTGGAGGATCGGCACGTCGAGCGCGGCGAGCGCGCCCGCGTCCCAGGCCTCCTCGTCGCCGCCGGCCTGCGCCTCGGCCGGCTTGGTGCCGCCGGCCGCGAGGACGGTGGTGACGATCGCGTCGGCCCCCTCCAGTACGGAGATCAGCTCAGCCTCGGGGGCGCGCAGGGACGCCACGTACAGCGGGAGGGCCCGCGCGCCGGCGTCCTCGATCGCCCCGCAGAGGGCGTCGACGAAGGCGGTGTTCCCGCTCATGTGGTGGGCGCGGTAGTAGAGCACGGCGACGGTCGGGCCGGTCTCGTTCCGTACGGTCCGCTCCAGCGGGCCCCAGGTGGGCGCGGCGGCCGGGGCCTCGAAGCCGTGGCCGGTGAGCAGGACGGTGTCGGAGAGGAAGCGGGCCAGCTGCTCCAGGTTGGCCGGGCCGCCGTGCGCCAGGTAGGCGTGCGCCTCGGTGGCGACGCCGATGGGGACGGTGGAGGTCTCCATCAGCTGGGCGTCGGGGGCCTGTTCGCCGCTGAGCACGACGACCGGCTTTCCGGCGGCGAGGACCGTGTCCAGGCCCTCCTGCCAGGAGCGGACCCCGCCGAGGAGGCGGACGACGACCAGGTCGGCGCCGTCGAGCAGGGCGGGGAGGTCGGCGAGCGGGAGCCGGGAGGGGTTGGCGAAGCGGTACTCCACCGGACCCCCGGCCGCGCGGGCGCTGAGCAGGTCGGTGTCGGAGTGCGACAGCAGCAGGAGCATGGTGGGCTCAGGCCCTTCCTCGGGGTTGTCCGCGCCCCGGGTGGTCGTATGGACGGCAGGAGTTCCTGACTCACCCGCGCCGTCGCCGGCTCGGGCTCACAGTGGCGGGACCGCGCCGGATTCTCACCGGGCTTCCTCCCCGGGGTCCTGGGACCCCATGCCGCTCTGCATCCTAGATCGTGCCGTCCCCGGGCGGAGGGGCCCGGAGGGTCGACCGGATCACACTCGGTGGCCGCCCGGTTCCCCGTCGGTATGCTCGCCGCCATGCCGCCCACCCCACCCCCGACGCCCGAACCGGGCGAAGCTCGTATACGGGACCGTGGCGACGCCTGCCCCGGGGCGCTGCGCCTGCACCCCGCCGACGACGGCCGCCTGGCCCGACTGCGCCTGCCCGCAGGGCGACTGACGACGCATCAGGCCGAGGTTCTGGCCCGCGCCTCCGAGTCGCTCGGCGACGGACGGATCAGCATCACCTCGCGGGGGAACGCGGAGCTGCGCGGCCTCGGCGAGAGCTGCGGTGCGGAGCTCGCGGCGCTCCTGGCCGGCGCGGGGCTGCTGCCCTCCCCCACCCACGAGCGCGTCCGCAACATCGTGGCCTCGCCCGGCGCGGGACTCGACGGACTCGGTTACGCGGACGTGCAGTTGTGGGCGCGCGCCCTGGACACCGCCCTGTGCGCGGAACCCCGGGCCGCGTCCCTTTCGGGCCGGTTCCTGTTCGTCCTGGACGACGGACGCGGGGACGTCGCCGGGCTCGGCGGAGATGTGAGCTTGGTCGCAGGACGGGACGGCTCCGTCCTGCTGGGGCTCGGCGCCCGGTCCTTCCGCCTCGCCGCCGCCGATGCCGTGCCCGCCGCCCTCGCCGTGGCCCTCGCGTTCCTCGACGCGGCCGGGGCCGCCGGGAACGGGGCCTGGCGGCCGCACGAGCTGCCCGACGAGCACGTACCGGACTGGGCCGCGACCCTCGCGCGGGCCGGGATCACGGCGGAGCCCGTACCCGCACCGCCGCTGCCCGCGTCCCCGCCGCCCGCGCCCGGCCCGCTCGGCGACGGCGCCCTGCACGTCCTCGCCCCGCTCGGCCGGCTCACCGCCGCGCAGCTGCGGGCCCTGGCCGACGGGGCCGGCGAGCTGCGGCTCACGCCCTGGCGCGGGGTGGTCGTCGTCGGGGCCCGCGCCGACCGGCTGCCCGACCTGGAGACGTACGGCCTGGTCACCCGGCCCGACGTGCCCTCGGTCGGGGTCAGCGCCTGCACCGGGCGGCCCGGCTGCGCCAAGTCCCTCGCCGACGTACGGACGGACGCCGGCCTCGTCCGCCGGGGGGGCCTGCCCGTCCACTACTCCGGGTGCGAGCGCCGCTGCGGGCACCCGCACGGCACCTGGGTCGACGTCCTCGCCACCGGCGACGACACCTACCTGGTGGACGGCGTCCCCACCCCCCGTACCTCCCTGCCCGAAGCAGTGACCACGGCCCGCACGACGAGATGAGCGAGAGCACCAGGATGTTCGACTACGAGAAGGACGGGACGGAGATCTACCGCCGGTCCTTTGCCACGATCCGCGCCGAGGCGGACCTGGCGGCCCTGCCCGCCGACGTCGCCCAGGTGGCGGTCCGGATGATCCACGCCTGCGGCATGACCGACCTCGTGCAGGACATCGCGTACTCGCCCCGGGTCGTCGCGGCCGCCCGCGCGGCCCTGGAGGCCGGTGCGCCCGTCCTCTGCGACGCGCAGATGGTCGCCAGCGGTGTCACCCGCAAGCGGCTGCCCGCCGACAACGAGGTGCTCTGCGCGCTCTCCGACCCGGCCGTGCCGGGCCTCGCCGCCGAACTCGGCACCACCCGCTCCGCCGCCGCCCTCGAACTGTGGCGGGACCGCCTCGAAGGCTCCGTCGTCGCCATCGGCAACGCGCCGACCGCCCTCTTCCACCTCCTGGAGATGGTCGCGAAGGGCGCCGGGAAGCCCGCCGCCGTCCTCGGCATACCGGTGGGCTTCATCGGCGCCGCCGAGTCCAAGGACGCGCTGGCCGAGAACGCCCTCGGCCTCGAGTACCTGGTCGTACGGGGCCGGCGCGGCGGCAGCGCGATGACGGCCGCCGCGATCAACGCCCTCGCCCACGAAGCGGAGATCCAGAAGTGACCGGAAAGCTGTACGGGGTCGGGCTCGGGCCCGGCGATCCGAACCTGATGACCGTCGCCGCCGTGAAGGCGATCGCCGAGGCCGACGTCATCGCCTACCACTCCGCCCGGCACGGCCGCTCGATAGCCCGCTCCATCGCCGCCGAGCACATCCGCGAGGACCACGTCGAGGAGCGGCTGATGTACCCGCTCACGGTGGAGACCACGGACCACCCCGGCGGCTACCGGGGCGCCCTGGACGACTTCTACGAGGAGGCCTCGGCCCGCCTCGCCGCCCACCTCGACGCCGGCCGCACGGTCGCCGTCCTCGCCGAGGGCGACCCGCTCTTCTACGGCTCGTACCAGCACATGCACAAGCGGCTCGCCGACCGCTACGACACGACCGTCATCCCCGGCGTCACCTCGGTGAGCGCCGCCGCCGCCCGGCTCGGCGAGCCGCTGTGCGAGGCGGAGGAGGTCCTCACGATCATCCCCGGCACCCTGCCGGAGGACGAGCTGACGGCCCGACTGGCGGGCACCGACTCGGCCGTCGTGATGAAGCTGGGCCGCACCTTCCCCGCCGTGCGGCGGGCCCTGGAGCGGGCCGGGCGGCTGGACGACGCGCGGTACGTGGAGCGCGCGTTCATGGCGGGCGAGCGGACGGGCGTCCTGTCCGAGGTGGACCCGGAGTCGGTCCCGTACTTCTCGGTCGCCGTGCTCCCCTCCCGTATCGACCAGGAGCCTCCCGTACGGGAGACGGGCGAGGTCACCGTCGTCGGCACCGGGCCCGCCGGGGCACCCTGGCTCACCCCCGAGTCGCGCGGCGCGCTCGTCAACGCCGACGTCCTCGTCGGCTACACCACCTACCTCGACCGGGTGCCGGTGCTGCGCCCCGGGCAGATCCGGCACGGCTCGGACAACAAGGTCGAGTCCGAGCGCGCCGAGTTCGCCCTCGACCTGGCCCGGCGCGGCCGGAAGGTCGCGGTCGTCTCCGGCGGCGACCCGGGCGTCTTCGCCATGGCGACGGCGGTCCTGGAGGTGGCCTCGGAACCGGAGTACGCGGACGTGCCCGTACGGGTCCTCCCCGGGGTGACCGCGGCCAACGCGGCCGCCGCGGCGGCGGGCGCCCCGCTCGGCCACGACTACGCGACCATCTCCCTCTCCGACCGCCTCAAGCCCTGGGACGTCATCGAGACCCGCCTGCGCGCGGCCGCCGCCGCCGACCTGGTCCTCGCCCTCTACAACCCGGGCTCCCGGTCCCGCACCCACCAGGTGGCCGCCGCCCGCGACCTCCTCCTCGAACTCCGCTCCCCCGAGACCCCGGTGGTCGTCGCCCGCGACGTCGGCGGCCCGGAGCAGTCGGTCCGCGTCCTCACCCTGAAGACCCTGGACCCGGCGGAGGTCGACATGCGCACCCTCCTCCTGATCGGCTCCTCACAGACCCGTGCGGTCGAACGGGGCGACGGGCGCACGATCACGTGGACGCCGCGCAGGTACAACTGAGACGAGGGGGTGGGGGCGAGGGCACAACCCACGTGCTCTACTCCGTGATCGCCATCGACAGCTCGCACCACCAGATCTACTGGAACGACCCCGACCTGAACGGGGTCGAGGTCACCGAACTCGGCACGCCCGTCACCGAGTAGTGACCCAGGCGGCGGCCTCCTCCGGGGAGGCCGCCGTTCGTACGCCCGCCGGGACCGGGGGGCGGCGGACGACCACGACCGGGACGCCCGCCTCGCGGGCCGCCGTCAGTTTGGGGGCGGTCGCCGCGCCACCACTGTCCTTCGTCACCAGGACGTCGATCCGGTGGCGGGCGAGGAGCTCCCGCTCGCCGTCCAGGGTGAAGGGACCCCGGTCGAGGAGGATCTCCGTGCGGGCCGGCATCGGGGCGTCCGGGGCGTCCACCGAGCGGACCAGGAACCACTGGGGGCAGGCGGCGAAGGCCGCGAGGCCCATGCGGCCGGTCGTCAGGAACACGCGTTCGCCGAGGCCGTCCAGGGCGCGCGCCGCCTCCTCCAGGGACGCCACCGCACGCCAGTCGTCGCCGTCCGCCGGGACCCAGCCGGGACGGCGCAGCGCCAGCAGGGGAACATGGGCGGTGGCGGCCGCCCGGGCCGCGTTGAAGCTGATCCGCTCGGCGAAGGGATGGGTGGCGTCGATGACCACGTCCACGGCGTGCTCCCGCACCCACGCGGCGAGCCCCTCCGGCCCGCCGAACCCGCCGATCCTGACCTCGCCCGCCGGCAGCCGGGGGCTCGCCACCCGGCCCGCGAGGGAGCTGGTGACCCGGACCCGGCCGTGCAGCAGTCCGGCCAGGGCGCGGGCCTCGGTGGTCCCGCCCAGAATGAGTACGTGCACAGGAGCCTCTTCGTGAGTACAGGCGGGCGTGAGGCCCAACTCAAGCACACCGGTCTCCGGCCGGGCTGGACGACCGGTGCCTGCGCGACGGCGGCCACGACCGCCGCGTACACCGCGCTGCTCACCGGCGACTTCCCCGACCCGGTGACGATCACGCTGCCGAAGGGCCAGACGCCGTCCTTCGCGCTGACCGCCGAGTCCCTGGCGGCCGGCTCCGCCATGGCCGCCGTGGTCAAGGACGCGGGCGACGATCCGGACGTCACGCACGGGGCCGTGATCCGCTCGACGGTACGGCTCCTGCCGCCCGGCTCCGGCGTCGTCTTCCGCGCGGGTGAGGGCGTCGGCACGGTCACCCTGCCCGGTCTCCCCCTCGACGTCGGCGAACCCGCGATCAACCCCGTCCCCCGGCAGCTGATGCGCGAGCACGTCGCCGCGGTCGCCGCCGCGCACGACGCCCCCGGCGACGTCGAGATCACCGTCTCCGTCGACAACGGCGCCGAGATCGCCCGCTCCACCTGGAACCCGCGCATCGGCATCCTCGGCGGCCTGTCGATCCTCGGCACGACCGGCGTCGTCGTCCCGTACTCCTGCTCCGCCTGGATCGACTCCATCCGCCGGGGCGTCGACGTGGCCCGCGCGGGCGATCTCACCCACGTCGCGGGCTGCACGGGTTCGACGTCGGAGCGCACGGTCGCCGGGATCTACGACCTGCCGGAGATCGCGCTCCTCGACATGGGCGACTTCGCGGGTGCCGTCCTCAAGTACATCCGCCGCCACCCCGTCGACCGGCTCACGATCTGCGGCGGCTTCGCGAAGCTCTCCAAACTGGCCGCGGGACACCTGGACCTCCACTCGGCCCGCTCCCAGGTCGACAAGGCGTTCCTCGCCGGGCTCGCCCGCACGGGCGGCGCCTCCGAGGCCCTCGCCGCCGAGATCACCGACGCCAACACGGGGCTCGCCGCCCTCCGCCTCTGCGAGGCAGCGGGCGTGCCCCTCGGCGACCTGGTCGCCACCCGCGCCCGCGACGAGGCCCTGTCGGTCCTCCGGGGCGCCCCGGTCGCGGTGGACGTGATCTGCATCGACCGCGCGGGGGTCGTCGTGGGGCGGTCGGCGCCGGCAGGGCCGTGATCCGCACGCTGCAAGAGGGGGCGGGCGGGGCAGTCGTCAGACCTTGAGGACGACGATCCGGTCCGGAATCAGCTTCTCCGGGTCGTCCCGTATCGTCCGCTGTCCCGGGTTCGGGGAACCCGACCGGATGCGACCTCCCGGCTCCGCTCCTAGGCTGACGGGGTCAGTGTTCCCGAGCGAGAGGCCGTCCCATGGCGAAGCGCGGCAACAAGAAGCGGGCCCGTAAGAAGAAGAAGGCGAACCACGGCAAGCGGCCCAACGCCTGACCGTGGCACGGACGGCGGCCGGACCCCCTCGGGTCCGGCCGCCGTCGTGTGCGAGGTCCGTCCGTCAGCAGGCGTGGCGGTCCCTGGCCGGGTCGTACAGGTGGCTGTCGCGGAACTGCGAGGCCGCCAGCGTGCGGCCCACGAGGATGACGGCCGTCTTCGTGATGCCCGCCGCCTTCGTCTGCTCCGCGATGTCGTCGAGGGTGCCGCGCAGGACCACCTCGTCCGGGCGGCTGGCCATGGCGACGACGGCGGCCGGGCAGTCGGCGCCGTAGTGGGGGACGAGTTCGCCGACGACCCGGTCGACGTAGCGCGCGGCGAGGTGGAGGACGAGCAGTGCGCCGCTGCGGCCGAGGGTGGCGAGGTCCTCGCCCTCCGGCATCGGGGTGGCCTGCTGGGCGATGCGCGTGAGGATCACCGTCTGGCCGACGGTCGGGACCGTCAGCTCCCGCTTCAGCGCGGCGGCCGCCGCCGCGAAGGCCGGGACGCCGGGCACGACCTCGTACGGGATGCCGGCCGCGTCCAGGCGCCGCATCTGCTCCGCGACCGCGCTGAAGACCGACGGGTCGCCGGAGTGCAGCCGCGCCACGTCCTGGCCGGCCTCGTGGGCGGCGGTGATCTCGGCGACGATCTGGTCGAGGTCCATCTTCGCCGTGTCGACGAGCTTCGCGTCCGGCGGGCACTCGGCGAGCAGCTCGGTGGGGACGAGGGAGCCGGCGTAGAGGCAGACCCTGCACTTCGCGAGGGTCCGCGCGCCGCGCACGGTGATGAGGTCGGCCGCGCCGGGGCCCGCGCCGATGAAGTAGACGGTCATTCCTCTGTAGAACCCTTCGTTACGGACCACTGGGTGACGGGCATGGCCTGGCGCCAGCCGGTGAAGCCGCCCACGGGCACGGCGGTGGAGACGGCGAGCCGGACCAGTTCGCCGCCGTGGCGGCCGTACCACCGGGCCAGCAGCGCCTCGGACTCCAGCGTCACGGTGTTGGCGACGAGCCGGCCGCCGGGGGGCAGCGCCTCCCAGCAGGTGTCGAGCAGACCGGGCGCGGTGAGGCCGCCGCCGACGAAGACCGCGTCGGGTGCCGGGAGCCCGGTCAGCGCGGCGGGGGCCGGGCCCGTGACGACGCGCAGGGCCGGTACGCCGAGGGCGTCGGCGTTGCGCGCGATGCGGGCGGCGCGTTCGGGGGACTTCTCGACGGCGATCGCCCGGCAGGAGCGGTGGGCCCGCATCCACTCGACGCCGATGGAGCCGGAGCCGCCGCCGACGTCCCAGAGCAGTTCGCCGGGGGCGGGGGCGAGGGCGGCGAGGGTGGCGGCGCGCACGTACCGCTTGGTGAGCTGTCCGTCGTGCTCGTACGCCTCGTCCGGGAGTCCGGGGACGGCGCCGAGGCGGAGGGCGTCCGGGTCGCGTACGCAGTCGAGGGCGAGGACGTTGAGGGCGTCGGTCCGCTCGTGCGGCCAGTCGGCGGCGGTCCCGTCGAGGAGCCGCTCGCGGGGGCCGCCCAGCTGCTCCAGGACGCGGATCCGGGTGCCGCCCCAGCCCGTGGCCCGCAGCCGCTCGGCGACCCGCGCGGCCGTGTCGGCGCCTTCGCTGAGCACGAGGAGGCGGCGGCCGTCGTGGAGGGCGGCGGAGAGCGCGGCGAGCGGCCTGGCGACGACGGAGAGGGTCTCGACGGTTTCGAGGGGCCAGCCGAGCCGTGCGCAGGCGTACGAGACGGAGGACGGGTGCGGGTGGACGCGCAGGCGTTCGGCGCCGGCGGCCTCCGCGAGCGTACGGGCGATGCCGTAGAAGGAGGGGTCTCCGCTGGCGAGGACGGCGAGCGCGCGGCCCTCGTGGGCGGCGAGCAGCCCGGGGACGGCGGGGCGGAGGGGGGAGGGCCAGGCGATGCGCTCGCCGGGGCAGTCGCCGGGGGGCAGCAGGTCCAGCTGGCGGGGGGCGCCGAGCAGGACCTCGGCCGCGCGCAGGGCGCGGCGGGCGGTCTCGGGGAGCCCGTCCCAGCCGTCCGCGCCGATTCCGACGACCGATATCGCACCGTTCACGTCGGGGACTCTACGTGAGGGCCGCCGGCGGGGGGGACGTGGCGGCCCTCACTTCGGGGCGTGCTGCCCGACGTAGAAGAGGAGCCAGACGAAGCCGGCGAAGGCGTGGGTGGCGAAGACATAGACGAAGACGCGGAGCATGACGCCCCGCTCCTTCCAGCGCTCGCTGTCGTGCGTCTCCTCGGCCATGCCGTTCAGCGTACGGGCCGGAATAGGGAGGGGGGTCGCGCCGTTGGACGTGATGGTTTAAGATTCAACCAACAAGCCGCCAGGCAGTACCGCGAGAGGTGAGCACGATGCAGTTCGGGATCTTCACCGTCGGCGACGTGACGACCGACCCCACCACCGGCCGCACCCCCACCGAGCACGAGCGCATCAAGAACACCGTGGCCATCGCGCTCAAGGCCGAGGAGGTCGGGCTCGACGTCTTCGCGACCGGCGAGCACCACAACCCGCCGTTCGTCCCGTCCTCCCCGACGACCCTCCTCGGGCACATAGCGGCCCGCACGGAGAACCTGATCCTCTCCACCTCGACCACCCTGATCACCACCAACGACCCGGTGAAGATCGCCGAGGACTACGCGACCCTCCAGCACCTCGCCGACGGCCGCGTGGACCTGATGATGGGCCGCGGCAACACCGGCCCGGTCTACCCGTGGTTCGGCCAGGACATCCGCCAGGGCATCCCGCTCGCCATCGAGAACTACGCGCTCCTCCACAGGCTGTGGAGGGAGGACGTGGTCGACTGGGAGGGCAAGTTCCGCACCGCGCTCCAGGGCTTCACCTCCACCCCGCGCCCGCTCGACGGCGTCCCGCCGTTCGTCTGGCACGGCTCCATCCGCTCCCCCGAGATCGCCGAGCAGGCCGCGTACTACGGCGACGGCTTCTTCGCGAACCACATCTTCTGGCCCAAGCAGCACACCGAGAAAATGGTCCGCCTCTACCGCCAGCGGTACGCGCACTACGGCCACGGCACCCCCGAACAGGCGATCGTCGGGCTCGGCGGCCAGGTCTTCCTGCGGAAGAACTCTCAGGACGCGGTACGGGAGTTCCGCCCGTACTTCGACAACGCGCCGGTCTACGGCCACGGCCCGTCCCTGGAGGAGTTCTCCCGCGAGACGCCGCTGACCGTCGGCTCCCCGCAGGAGGTCATCGAACGCACCCTGTCCTTCCGCGAGTACGTGGGCGACTACCAGCGCCAGCTGTTCCTGGTCGACCACGCCGGACTGCCCCTCAAGACGGTCCTGGAGCAGCTCGACCTCCTCGGCGAGGAGGTCGTCCCGGTGCTGCGCAAGGAGTTCGCGAACCTGCGCCCCGCCGGCGTACCGGAGACCGCCCCGCTCCACCCCGCCGTCCTCGCGTCCCAGGAGGTCTGACGCCATGCAGACGTTGAAGCTGGTCGCCGTCTCGGCCGGACTCAGCTCCCCGTCCTCCACCCGGCTGCTCGCCGACCGGCTGCTCCAGGCGGCCCGGTACCGGCTCGCCGAGCAGGAGTACGCCGTCGACGTCCAGGTCATAGAACTGCGCGACCTGGCCGTCGACATCGCGAAGAACTTCGTCACCGGTTTCCCGTCGGGCGCGCTCCAGGAGGCGATCGACACGGTGACGGGCGCGGACGGTGTCATCGCGGTGACGCCGGTCTTCACGGCCTCGTACAGCGGCCTGTTCAAGTCGTTCTTCGACCTGATCGACCCGGCGGCCCTCACCGGGGTCCCGGTGCTGATCGGCGCCACGGGCGGCACCGCCCGCCACTCCCTGGTCCTGGACCACGCCCTGCGGCCGCTCTTCGCCTACCTGCGCGCCCTCGTCGTCCCCACCGCCGTCTACGCGGCCTCGGAGGACTGGGGCTCGGGCGGCGACGAGTACACCGAGGGGCTGCCGGCCCGGATCACCCGGGCGGGCAACGAGTTCGCGGACACGGTGGCGGGGCGCCCGGCGCGGCGTACGGACGAGGAGGAGGTCGTCCCGTTCGAGAAGCAGCTGGCCGGCCTGCGCCTGGACTGACCGGATCGCCGGGCCGCGCCACGACGGACGGCGGGGGTCACCACGGGGCCGGGCGGCCCTGCGCGTCCTCGTGCGTGTAGAAGAGGTAGTACGCCGCCACCCCGGCCACCGCCCCGCTCACCAGCCCCAGCCCGCTCGACGACAGCACACTCGCGTCCGACAGGCTGTACAGGAAGCCGACCGCCGCGCCCGTCAGGGCGCCCCACGCGGTGGCGCGCGCCTCGCGCGGAAGGGCGCGGCCGTGGTGCCGGAGGGTGTGGATGCCGACGGCGAGGACGATCGCGGAGACGATCCCGAGCCACAGCTGCCCCAGTGTGGTGGGACCGCCGTCGCGGGCGACCGTGGGCGCCCAGAGGCCGTACAGGACGCCGATGGTGACCGGGACGCCCCAGCCGTTCATGCTGATCCGGCGCCCGGTGGGCACCGCTGCGTGTGCGGCCATGGCAGGAGCTCCTTCGTGTCAGGCCCCCCTGGTTCCCGCACCCTCCAGGGCACACCCCCGCCCGGCGCCCCGCAAGTGGATCAGCTCACGGCCCTTCCGCCGCCACCGCCGCCAGCCGGGCCAGGGCCTCGTCCAGTACCGCCGGCGGCGGGGACGCGAGGCCCAGGCGGACCGCGTCGGGGGCCGTGCCACGGCCCACCGCGAAGGCGCTGCCCGGCGTGACCGCCACGCCCGCGCGGGCTGCCGCCGCCGCCGTGAAGGTCTCCGCGCGCCAGGGCGCGGGCAGCTCCCACCAGCAGTAGTACGCGTGCGGCGAGGTCCGCAGCGTGTGTCCGGCGAGCCGCCGCAGCAACAGGGCGTGCCGGGCCCCGGTGTCCGCCCGCTTGGCGGCGACGGCCTCGGCGACCGTGCCGTCCCCGGCCCACCGGGTGGCCGCGGCGAGGGCGAGCCCGCCGGCCGTCCAGGCGCCCGAGCGAAGGGCGTCGGCCGCCGGGGCCCGGAGCCGGGCGGGCGCCACGAGGTAGCCGACGGTCAGCCCGGGGGCGAGCCGCTTGGAGAGGCTGTCGACCAGGAGGACCCGCTCGGGGGCGTGCGCGGCGAGCGGGGCGGGCGCGGCGGGGAGGAGAAAGGCCCAGGTGGTGTCCTCGACCGCCGTGAGGTCCAGGCGGCGCAGCAGCTCGGCGAGTTCGGCGCGCCGTCCCTGCCCGGCGGTCGTGGAGAGCGGGTTGTGCAGGGTGGGCTGGAGGTAGACGGCGGCGAGCGGCGCGGCCCGGTGCGCGGACTCCAGGGCCTCCGGCCGTACCCCTTCCTCGTCGAGGGCGAGGGGGACGAGCCGGATGCCGAGGCGTTCCGCGACCGCCTTGACCAGGGGGTACGTGAGGGCTTCGACGCCGAGCCGGCCGCCGGGCGGCACGAGGGCGGAGAGCGCGGCGGCGATGGCCTGGCGGCCGTTCCCGGCGAAGAGGACGCTGTCGGGGTCGGGTGCCCAGCCGGGCCGGGCGAGCACGGCCGCCGCCGCCTCGCGGGCCTCGGCCGTACCGGTCGCGGCGGCCGGCCGCGAGACGGCCTCGGCGAGCACGTCGGGCCGGGAGAGCGCCGCGAGCGCACGGGCCATCAACTCCGTCTGGCCTTCGGCGACCGGGTAGTTGAGCTGGAGGTCGACGGGCGCGGCCCCGGTCGCCTCGGCCAGCGCGGGCCCCGGCAGCGGGGGCGCGGCCCGGACGAAGGTGCCGCGCCCGACCTCGCCGACGACCAGGCCGCGGCGGGCCAGCTCCCCGTACACCCGGATCGCCGTCGAGTTCGCGATCCCGTGACGGCGGGCGAAGACCCGCTGCGGCGGAAGGCGGTCGCCGGGGCGGAGCCGCCCGTCCCGTACGGCCGCCTCGACCCGGTCCGCGATCCTCCGGTACTCCTCCACCCGGCCCGCCCCCTCACCATTGCACCGAGAGCAAAGATCTTATTGCACCGACGAGTTGGGGCTGCCTAGCCTGCCGTCATGCCCGTCACCAAAACCCTCGCCACCAGCACCTTCTACGAGGACCGGGGCACCGGTCCCGCCCTCCTCCTCGTCCACGGCCACCCCTTCGACCACACCATGTGGCAGCCGCAGATCGACCGTTTCTCCCGTACCCACCGGGTCGTCGCCCCCGACCTCCGGGGCTACGGCGCCACGCCCCTGGGCGCGACGACCGGCGCCACCGGCCTCGGCGACTTCGCCGAGGACCTCGCCGGCCTCCTCGACGAACTGGGGATCCAGGACTGCGTCCTCGCCGGGCTCTCCATGGGCGGCCAGATCGCCATGGAGTTCCACCGCCGCCACCCCGGGCGGGTCCGGGGCCTCGTCCTCGCCGACACCTTCCCGGCCGCCGAGACCGAGGAGGGCAAGCAGGCCCGGAACGCCATGGCCGACCGGCTCCTGCGGGAGGGCATGCGCGGGTACGCCGACGAGGTACTGGACCGGATGGTCGCCCCCTACAACGCGCATGCCGCGCCGCACGTCCACCGCATGATGTGCGCCACCGACCCGATCGCCGCGGCGGCCGCGCTGCGCGGCCGGGCCGAACGCCCCGACTACCGCGCGACGCTCACCACCGTCACGGTCCCCGCGCTCGTCGTCGTCGGCCGGGACGACACGTACACCCCGGTGGCGGACGCGGAGGAGATGCACGCCCTGCTCCCCGATTCCACGCTCGCCGTGGTCGAACGGGCCGCGCACCTGCCCAACCTGGAGCGACCCGAGGAGTTCGACGCGGTCCTCGACGCCTTCCTTCGCTCACTCGTTCGGCCCAGCTGAAAGTTCGCAATCGTACGAATGCTCCGACGATGGGGTCATGAGCCAGAACACCGCACCCCGCAATCCGTCGAACCGGCCCCACAGCACCGCCGGCGCCTGGGCCGCCGGCGGCAGCGTCTTCGCCGGCGTCCTCATGCTGGTCACCGGCTTCATGGACGTCTTCCAGGGCATCGCCGGCATCGCCAAGGACGACGTCTACGCCCGCGTCGGCGACTACGTCTTCAAGTTCAACCTCACCACCTGGGGCTGGATCCACCTGATCCTGGGCGTCATCCTCGTCATCGTCGGCTTCGGCATCCTCAAGGGCGCCGAATGGGGCCGGGTCGCCGGCATCGCCCTGGCCTCCCTCAACGCCCTCCTCCAGTTCCTCTTCCTGCCCTACCAGCCGTGGTGGGCGCTCTTCTCCATGGCCGTCTCGATCTTCGTGATCTGGGCGCTGGCGACGGACGAGGGGCACGGCCGGGGCGAGCGGTACTGAGGCACTCGGCCATGACCCGCACGGGGCGCGCGACCGGAATCGTCCTCGCCGCCGCCTTCCTCTGCCTCACCGGCTGCGAGGACGCCAAGGACAAGGCGGGGGAGATCGTCTCCTCCGCCACCGCGGCCGTCGCCTCGGCCGCCCAGGAGAAGATGGACGCGGTCAAGGACGGGGTGAACGCCACCGGAGAGGTACGCGCCGGGGCGACGCGCACCGACGGGGACCGCACGGTCGCCGAGATCACCGCGACCAACCCCAAGGACAAGGCCGCCGACTACACGATCATGGTCAACTTCCGTGACGGCGACGGCAATCTGCTCGACACCGTCGTCCTCGACATCGACGGCGTCGCACCGGGGAAGTCCAAGTCCGGTACGGCGCGCAGCAATCGATCCCTCTCGGGCGAAGCGAAGGCGGAGATCGCGCGGGCCCTGCGACACTGAGGCGCGGGGTCCGAGCCCTCCCGAAGGAGCGCGCCCCACCCGTGACGAACCCGAACACCGTCCCGGCGGCCCCAGAGCCGCCGCCCCTCCGGCCCAGGCGCCAACCGGTCGCCTGGGCCGCCGGACGCCCGTACGACCGGCCGCTCGGATCGACCACGTGCCGGCCGGTCCTCGCCGATCTCGACCTGCGCGAGGAGCGCTGATCCGCCACGCTGGAAGGCATGGACAACGACGAGATCCTGGACGACATCGGCGCCCTCGTCGAGGAGGAGCGCGCCCTGCGGCAGCGCGCGGGGACAGGCGGCCTCCCCGCCGAGGAACGCACCCGCCTCGCCGAGCTCGAGATCCGCCTCGACCAGTGCTGGGATTTGCTGCGGCAGCGGCGCGCGAAAGCCGAATTCGGCGAGGACCCGGACTCGGCGACCCTCCGCCCGGCCGCGGAGGTCGAGTCCTACCGCAACTAGCCCCTTGCCCGTGCGGGGCCGCCCGCCAGAACGGCGCCCCCGCTCACCCGCCCGTGTGGGCGATCACCACGCGGGTGGGCGGGGGCACCACCTCGGCGGGATGACCGCTCTCGGAGGCGGGCCCAGCCAGAACGCGCCCTCCGGCGGGATGGGCGCCGCCCACCACGGCGGGGGCCACCGCCCCGGCGGGCGACCACCCACCACCACCGGCCGGGTACGTTTGGTCGCATGGCTCGGCCCGTACGGATCACCCCGCCCGCCTGGCTCACCGCCGGGCTCAAGCCCGCTCCCACCCCCGTCCCCTGGGCCGCCGTCCTGCGCGCTTCCGTCGCCCTCTCCGCGCCCCTCGCCGTGGGCCTCGCGGCGGGCCGGCCCGCGTACGGGGCGCTCGTCTCCATGGGCGCGCTCTCCGGCGTCATCGGCGACACCGCCGACGCCTACCGGATGCGGGTCTACAACATCGCCGTGCCGCAGTTGTTCGGCGCCCTCGGGGTGACCCTCGGGACGCTCGTCTTCGGGGAGGGATGGGCCGCCGTCGCCGCCCTGACCCTCGTCGCGCTGGTCTCCGGGATGATCTCCTCCATCGGCGCGGTCGCCTCCGTCTCCGGGCTGCTCCTGCTCCTCAACGCCGTCGTCGGCGCCGGCCTGCCCATGCCCGACCCCTGGTGGAAGGCTCCCGTCCTCCTGACCCTCGGCGGGCTCTTCGTCCTCGTCCTGACCCTCCTCGGCTGGCCGATGCGCCGCGCCGCCCCCGAACGGGAGGCCGTCGCCGCCACCTACCGCACCGTCGCCGAGCTGTACGAGGCCGCGGGCACCGCCGCGTACGACGAGAGACGACAGGCCGTCACCGCCTCCCTCAACCAGGCGTACGACCTCGTCCTCGCCCGCCGCGCCCGCCAGCACGGCCGCGCCCCCTCCCTGGTGCGGATCCTCGCCCAGCTCAACGTCGTCATCCCGCTCGTGGAGGCCGCGCCCGCCGCCCATCTGCGGGCCCGGCTCATCGGCCCGCTGGCCCCCGCGATCCCCGCGGCCGTACGGGAGCTCGCCGACGCCGTCGAGGAGGGCCGCACCGGAGCCCCCGTCCTGGTCCTGCCCGCGCCCGAGCGGCCCGCCGAGAAGGCCGTGGACCACGCCCTGCGGCACGCGGCGGCCGTCGTCCACAAGGCGGACCCCGATCCGTACAACGTCGACGACCGGCTCGGGCGGCCCGCCGCCCTCCGCGTCCGGGCCCGCCGGGCCGCCCGCGCCGTCCTGTTCTCCGAGGCGTCCTGGAGGTACGGCCTGCGGCTCGCGCTCTGCGTCGGCCTCGCGCAGGCCCTCGTCTCGCTGATCGCCGTACCCCGCTCGTACTGGGTCGCGCTCACCGTCACCTTCGTCATGAAGCCCGACTTCGGCTCGGTCTTCTCCCGGGCCGTGCTCCGCGCCGCCGGCACCGCCGCCGGACTCGTCCTCGCCGCCCTCGTGCTCTCCGAGGTGCCGCGGGGCTGGTGGGACGTGCCGGTGATGGTGGGGCTCGCCGCGCTGATCCCGGCCTTCTCCGCGAAGGGGTACGCCTTCCAGACCGCGGCCATCACCCCGGTCATCCTGCTGCTCTCCGACACCCTCAACCACCAGGGCTTCGACCTCGTCCTGCCCCGGCTGTACGACTCGCTCATCGGCTGCGGGATCGCGCTGGTCGCCGGCTATCTGCTCTGGCCCGAGTCCTGGCACGCCCGGATCGGGGACCGGCTCGCGGACTGCGTCACCGACACCGCCGCGTACGTGGGGCAGGCCTTCGCCGTGGACGGCGACCGGGGAACCCGGCTGCGGGCCCGGCGCAAGCTCTACCGGGACCTGTCGACCGTCCGCTCCGAGTTCCAGCGCGCCCTGACCGAACCGCCGCCGACGGGCCGCCGCGCCGCCGCCTGGTGGCCGCTCGTCGTCGCCGCGGAGCGGATCGTGGACGCGACGACCGCCGCCCGGATCCGGGTCGACCACGGCGCGCCCGCGCCCGATCCGACGGAGGTCGCCGCCGTCGAGCGGGAGTTGCGGGACCTCGCGGACGGACTGCGCGGCACCGCCACCCTCGTGGAGGTCCGCACCGAGCTCCCCGGTGACGAGAACGGAGTCCTGGCGCCCCTCCGCCAGGAGGTCGGCGCGGCCCGCGCCATCGCCGGTCCCGACCTGCGGTAAACCCCCCTCCGGGGGCGTACGGGAGGACTTACCGGCGGTCACGGAACGGAACCTTCCCCACCGCCGTTACCGGAAGCCACCCGGGCGACTACGATGCGCTCGATTCACCGTGATCCGCGCCCGCCGCCGTCGGCAACCGGCCTGGCGGACGAGCCACTTCGCCCTGCCGCCCACCACCCCCCGCCTCAGCCCCTCCCCGCCGCGCCCCCGAGGACCCGCCATGCGCACCACCACGAACAGAGGGCTCCAGCCCAACGTCCTCGGCACCTTCGACACGATCGTGATGGCCGTCGCCGGCAGCGCCCCCGCCTACTCGCTGGCCGCGACCACCGCCGTCCTCTTCGGCGCGGTCGGTCTCGCCGGGCCCGCCGCCCTGCTCTACTGCGCGATACCGATGCTCGGCATCGTCCTCGCGTACGCCCGCCTCGGCCGCATCGACGTCAACGCCGGCGCCGGATACTCCTGGGTGGGCCGCACCCTCCACCCCTTCCTGGGCTTCCTCTCCGGCTGGGCGCTGGTCTTCGCCGCCACCGTCTTCATGGTGGCCGGTTCGCTGCCCGCCGGCTCCCTCACGCTCTCCCTGATCGACCCGGAACTCGCCGGGAACACCCCGCTCGCGGCGGCCGTCGGCGCCGGCTGGTTCCTGATGATGCTGCTCGTCGTCCTGGGCGGCGCCCGGCTCACCGTACGGGCGCAGCTCGTGATGTCCGGCGTCGAGATGCTGATCCTGTTCGCCTTCGTCCTGGCCGCCGTCGGGCACCGGGGCCGGGCCACCGCCTTCGACTGGTCCTGGTTCTCCCTGGACCGCTTCCACGGGCCCGAGGGCTTCGCCGCGGGCGCCCTGATCGCCGCCTTCTACTACTGGGGCTGGGACGTCACCAGCAACCTCAGCGAGGAGACCCGCGACAGCCGCCGCACCGCGGGACTCGCCGCGCTCGTCGGCGTCGGCTTCGTCTTCCTCCTCTTCGAGGCCTTCACGGTCGCCGTCAACGTCCTGCTGAGCGCCGAGGAGATCCGCGCCGCCGGACCCAACGTGCTCGCCGTCCTCGGCCAGGAGATCTGGCCGGGCGTCGGCGGCAAGCTGCTCGTCGTGGCCGTCCTGCTGTCCACCGTCGCCACCCTGGAGACCACCCTCCTCCAGGTCACCCGCTCGCTCTTCGCGATGGGCCGCGACCGCACCCTGCCCGCCGCCCTCGGCCTGGTGCACCGCCGCTGGAACACCCCGTGGGTCGCGATCGCGGCCGTCGGCGGCGCCGCCCTCCTGATGTTCTGCGCCGCCGCGGCCGCCGGCTCCGTGCAGCGGATCCTCCGCGACGCCGTCGCCGCGATCGGCCTCCAGATCGCCTTCTACTACGGCCTCGCGGGCATCGCCGCCGTCGTCGCGTACAAGGCGGTCCTGTTCCACTCGGCACGGAACCTGCTCCTCGGCGGGCTCTGGCCGCTGCTGGGCTCGGCGTTCATGCTCTGGGCCTTCGTCGAATCGCTCGGCGAACTCTCCACGACCGCCCTCACCATCGGCCTCGGCGGACTCCTCCTCGGCGTGGTCCCGCTGCTCGTGTACTGGCGCAAGGGCAGCGACTACTACCGCCCGGCCCGCCTCGACGCCGTCCGCGCCCGCGAGGCGGCGGAGGGCTCGGGACCGGCCACGCGCGCGCGTACAGGAGGCCGCGACAACAGCTACGCGACGGACTTCTGACGCCTGCGCCACCCGTCCCCCCGGGGACGCGGCGACTTCTGACGGAACCGAACCCGAAGGAGGCCCCGATGGCCGTACGCCGCCGCCCGGCGCGCTTCGCGCCCGACTTCGACCCGGACTTCGGGGACCGGGCGCTGACCGAGGCGCGCCACGACATCGTCATCGGCCGCTGGCAGGGCGTACGGGACCTGCTCGCCGGCACCGGTACGGACTGGGCGCGCCGCACCCACCGGCTGCGGCTCCTCTCGCACGCCGCCGCCGGCAGCTCCACCGTCGAGACCTGGCGGGCCGCCGAGCCCGGCAACCCGGACGGCGCCGTGCTGCGGGCCGCGACCGAGGTGGTACGGGTCTTCGACGCGGCCATCGCGGCCGGCCGGGGCGCCACCCTCGAACGGGGCCGGATCGACGCCGCCGTCGACGCCTGCCGGGGCGCCGCCGAGGCCGCGCCGGCCGACCCGATGCCGTGGGTGGCGCTGCTCTCGGTGGCCCGGCTGTACGAGGGCGGGGTGCCGCGCCGGGAACTGCGGCACTGGTTCGACGAGTTGCGGCGCCGCGACCCGTACAACACCGAGGGTCACATCCAGGTGCTGCGCTACTGGTCGGCGCGGTGGCACGGCACGCACGGCAGCATGTACGACTTCGCCCGCGACGCGGCGGGCGTGGCACCGCCCGGCTCACCGCTGCCGGTCCTGGTGCAGGTGGCCCGGGTCGAGGAGTACCGGTACATCGCGGACGGGGCACTCGGCCGGGGCCCGGTGCGCGGCTTCGACCAGCACTGGAAGCACGAGCTGGCGGTGACGGAACTGCGCCGCACCCACGCGCGCTGGATCGGCGGAAGGGACCCGGGGCGCCCGGTGGCACCGGAGGAGGTCGCGGACCTCAACTTCCTGGCCCACGCCGCCTGCTACGCGGGGCAGGTGGAGATCGCCCGCGAGCTGATGGGGATGCTGGGGAGGCGGGCGGCGTGGGTGCCGTGGGCGTACACGGGCGACCCGGCGGAGCAGTTCACGAGGTTCCGGGAGGGCCTGGGAGTGGTGTGACGCCCCTTCCCAGGCCCCGCCGCGGCGGTCAGACGCCGATGTCGCGCCCGTCCGTACGCCAGACGGAGACGACCGCCGGGCGGACGATCCTGCCGGGTCCGTCGGGCCAGACGGAGGCGGGCTTCTCGACGGAGGCGCCGTCGACCTCGCCCGGGTGCTGCACGGAGACCAGGACGCGGCGGTCCTGCACGAGCGGGCCGCAGGTCTCGGCGCCGGTCGGCACGGTCAGGAACTGCTTGAGCTCACCGCGCCGCTCGCCGCGCGTGGCGACGCCGAACAGGCCGTCGTGCGAGCCGAGCTGGTTGCCGTCGGTGGAGATCCACAGGTTGCCGTGCGGGTCGAAGGCGACGTTGTCCGGGCAGGAGATCGGGGAGACCTTCTCCTTGGGGAAGCCGGCGAAGTACGTGGCGGGGTCGTTCGGGTCGCCGGCGACGAGGAACAGCCGCCAGGCGAAGCCGTCGGAGGACGGGTCGTCCCCGTGCTCGGCGAGTTCGAGGATCTGCCCGTGCTTGTTGAGGTTGCGCGGGTTGGCCTCGTCGGCGGGCGCGTACCCGGCCTTGCCACGGTTGGAGTTGTTCGTCAGCGCCACGTAGACCCGACCGGTACGCGGGGACGGCTCGACGTCCTCGGGACGGTCCATCTTCGTCGCCCCGACCTTGTCACCGGCGAGGCGGGTGAAGACGAACACCTCGTCGGCGGTCATGCCGGGCACGTGCGAGACGGCGCCGTCGGGACCGGCCGTGGCGAGCGGGATCCACACGCCGGACCCGTCGAACTCCCCGTCGTCCGGGTGCCTGCCGGTGCCGTCGATCTCGGCGGCGGGCGAGTCGCCGGTCAGCTTGGCGACGTAGAGGGTGCCCTCGTCGAGCAGGGTGAGGTTGTGCGCGTGCGCGGCCCGCGACGAACCCTTCTTCATCCGCTTGCCGGACACGAACTTGTAGAAGTAGTCGAACCGCTCGTCGTCGCCCATGTAGACGACCGGACGGCCGTCCTCGGTGAGCCGGGGCTGCGCGGCCTCGTGCTTGAAGCGGCCGAGCGCGGTGCGCTTGCGGGGCGTCGACTCGGGGTCGTACGGGTCGAGCTCGA
Source organism: Streptomyces sp. NPDC034084 (assembly GCF_055575535.1). Taxonomy (NCBI): domain Bacteria; kingdom Bacillati; phylum Actinomycetota; class Actinomycetes; order Kitasatosporales; family Streptomycetaceae; genus Streptomyces; species Streptomyces sp. NPDC034084. Next base: position 386,018 of record NZ_JBVISK010000005.1, on the reverse strand, counting down.
CGACCCAGCCGAAGCGGTGCACCTCGTGGGGCTCCTGCGCGAGGTCGAAGCGCTTGTCGAACCGCTCCCACTTCCGCTCGGAGGCGCCGGTGCCGACGCCGTACCGCTTGTCGGTGGCGCTCGACCCGTTGGCGAAGTACTGGTTGAAGTTCTCCTCGCCGTGGAGGGTGGTGCCCCACGGGGTGGTGCCGCCGGCGCAGTTGTTGAGCGTGCCGAGGACGGTACGGCCGGCCGGGTCGGCGGAGGTCTTCAGGAGGTCGCTCCCGGCGGCGGGCCCGGTGACCTCGAACTCGCTCGTCGTGTGGAGGCGGCGGTTGAGGTGGTGCCGGGTGACGGGCGTCAGCTTGCCCGTACGGTGCTCCTCCTGGACCACGACGACGGACAGGCCGTGCGCGGCCCAGGCGATCTCGACCTGCTCGCGGGTCGGGTCGGCGGGGTCGTACCCCCGGAACATGAGCACCTCGTCGGTGTACTCGTGGTTGGCGACGAGGACCTGGCGGTGGTGCTCCCCGCGCAGCGGCAGCAGGGAGAGGAAGTCGTTGTTGTAGCCGAACTGCCCGGCCTGCGCCTTCGCGGTCTGGCGCTCGGAGTCGAAGGCGGGCGCGCCGCGGAGGATGGGCTCGCCCCAGCGGATGACGACGTTCTGCGCGTACCCGGCGGGGACGGTGACCTGGTCGGCGGTGTTCGGGGCGACGGGCGCGAACCGGAGGCCGCGGGCGCCGTCGGCCGGCTTCTGGGGCCGGGCGGCGGCCTCCTGGGCGACGGCCTCCGGGGCGTTCCCGACGGCCACGGCCCCGCCCACGGCGGAGGCGACGGTCACGACAGCGGCGGCACGGAGCGCGGAACGGCGGGAGAGCACCCCGGCTATGACGTCGCCGACGTACTCGTTGTCGCTGGTGTTGGGCACCTCGTGGAAGCAGGCGTCACCGCACCGGAACCGGCAGGTGAGAGCGGAACGGCCGCCTCCGTGGGGGTTGGTGCTCAGCAGCGGCAGCAGTTTGCGCACTTCGTCCTCCTCCGGCGCACCCTTGCGCCGACATGGTGTCGGATTCCTTCGGCGGCGACGCTAGGTGCGCGGATCTGCACAGGGGCGGCGCCGGAGTGAACGCCGAATGAATGCACGGCAACCGGGGGCGACCGGGTCACGGGGGAGGGTGGGGGTGGCCGCTAACCTTACGTGTCCGCCCTGGCCAGGGATGAAAGTCCCGAAACGCCCAGTACGGACATTCACTGCACCCCCACTCATGCGAAAGGGTTCGCCCATGGGTATTCGGAGCATGCTGCGCAAGGTGTTCGGCCGGGACCGCGAGGAATCCCCGGCAACCTCCGTCCCGCCCCAGACGCGTGAGCCCCGGGAGCCCGGGGAGACCCTGGAGGCCGGGGAGGCCCGAGAGGCCTCGGAGGCGCGGGAGGTCCCGGAGGCGCGGGGCGCGTCGGAGGCGCGAGGTGCCTCGGAGGCGCGAGGTGCCTCGGAGGCGCCGAGTGGCGAGGGGGCGCGGGAGATCCCGGAGGCGCGGGGCGCGTCGGAGGCGCGGGAGGTCCTGGAGGCGCGGGAAGCTCCGGAGGTCCCGGACGTCCCGGACGCGGCGGCGCGCCGCGCGGCGGACGACCTGGTGGCGGCGGCCTTCGACAACCCGCAGATCCCGAAGGCCCGGGGCGGGGGTGACGCTGCGGGTCAGCCGGACGAGGCCCCGACGGCTCCCGAACGGACGGACGCGGCGCCTGCGGGGGAGCCTGCGGAGGCGACGGGGGCGGCTGTGGCTGCCGGCGAGACCGGGGAGGCGACTGCGGCGGAGCCTGTCGGCGAGCCTGCGGAGGCGACTGCGGCTGCCGAGGCGGAGGGTGCGGCCGGCGCCGACGAGCCCGCGCCCGGCGAGTCGGAAGCTGCCGCTGCCGCCGAGCCGGAGGGTGCGGCTTCCGCCGAGGAGCCCGAGGAGCCGGCGGCTGCCGAAGCCGCCGCGCCGACCGTTGAGGAGTCGGCCGACGCCGAAGCGGCCGACGAGGCCGAGGCGGCGGAGCCGGAGGCGACCGCCGTCGCGGACGACACGGCCCCGGCGGAGCCGGAAGCGGCCGAGACCGCCGCCCCGGCGGAGCCGGGGGCGGACGCCGTCGTAGACACGGACGCGGACGCGTCCGAACTCGCTCCGGAGGAGCAGGAAGCGGCGGAGCCGCAGGCGGACGCTGGGGCCGAGCCCTCCACGTCGGCCGAGCCCGAGGCAGCCGTCGTCGCGGACGACGCGGCTCCGGCGAAGCCGGAAGGGGACGCTGCCGACGCGCCCCAGACGGAGCCGGAGGCGACCGCCGACGCGGGCACGGACGCTGACGCGTCCGAACCCGCTCCGGAGGAGCAGGAGGCGGTCGAGCCCCAGGCCGAGACCACCGCCCCGGCCGAGCCCGTCGCCGTCGCGGCGGCCGAGCCGGAGGCCCGGGCCGACGAGGCTCAGGCCAGCGAGGCCCCCGCCGGCGAGGTGGACCAGGAAGACCAGGCCACCCCCGCCCTCCCCCTCGCCGCCGTCAAGGCCGCCGCGCCGCACCTCGCGGACGCGTACAAGGCGGCCGGGGCGCAGCTCAAGAAGCAGGGGCTCACGGGGGCGCGGGCCGCCGTGTACCTCGTCGTCGACCGGTCCGGCTCGATGCGCGGGTACTTCAAGGACGGTTCCGTGCAGCGCCTCGCCGAGCAGGTCACCGCGCTCGCCGCGCACCTGGACGAGGCCGCCACCGTGACGACCGTCTTCTTCTCGACGGACATCGACGGCACCGTCGACCTGACCCCGGCGACCCTCACCCCCACCCACGTGGAGGAGGTCAACGCCACCCTCGGCCGCCTGGGCCGTACCAACTACCACCGGGCCGTCGAAGAGGTCCTCGCCCACCACGAGAAGAACGACCCGGCCCGCCCGGCGCTCGTCGTGTTCCAGACGGACGGCGCCCCGGAGTCGAAGACGGCCGCCACGCAGGCGCTCGCCGAGGCCGAGGGCCGGCCGCTGCACTGGCGGTTCGTGGCCTGGGGCGAGGAGGACAACAAGGCCTTCGACTACCTCCGGAAGCTCGACGGCACCCCCCGTACCGCGACCTACTTCGCGGGCGCGACCCCCGTCGAGACGGCGCACGCCGCCTTCTACCGGGGCCTCCTCTCCGGCCTGGAGTTCTAGGAACCCGGCGCGGTGGCGGTGACCGGCAGGGTCACCGTCACCACCAGCCCGCCGCCCTCCTCCGCACCCCGCGCCACGGCCCGCACCGCACCGCCGTGCGCGACGGCGATCGACCGCACGATGGAGAGCCCGAGCCCCGCGCCGGGCCCCATCCGGTCGCGCCCCTCCCCGCGCCGGAAGGGTTCGAAGAGCCCCTCGACGGAGTCCGGCGTGACGACCGGCCCCGTGTTGACCACGGTCAGGACCCCTCCCCCCTCGACCCGTACGCGCACCTCGCCCCCCGGCACGTTGTACGCGACCGCGTTCGCGACGAGGTTCCGTACGAGCTGCGCGAGCAGCACCCGGCTCCCCCGTACGACACCGCCGTCGGCCACCACGCGGGCGTCCGCGTACTCCTCCCGGACGACGTCCGCGAGCCGCACGTCCTCCCGTTCCGCGAGCCCCCGCTCGCCGTGCGCGAGGAGCAGCAGCCCGTCGATGAGGCGTTCGCTGCGCCGGTTGGCGTCGAGGAGGACCTGCCGGACCTCGCAGTCGTCGTCGAGCCCGATCTGGATCGCGGCGCGCTGGGTGGCGAGCGGGGTGCGCAGTTCGTGGGAGGCGTTGGCGATGAACCGGCGCTGGCTGTCGAAGGCGGTCGCCAGGCGGTCGAGCAGCGCGTCGATGGTGTCGCCGAGCTCCTTGAGCTCGTCGTCGGGCCCGCGCACGTCGAGCCTCTCGTCGAGCCCGGAGAGCAGCCGGGCGCGGGCGGTCATCTCGTGGACGGGCCGCAGGACGCGTCCCGCCGTCCACCACCCCACCACGACCGCGCCACAGGCGATGACGAGCAGGGCCAGGCAGGACCACATGAGCATCTGCTCGCCGGCGGCCCGGCTGACGTCGTCGCCGATCCGGTACGCCTCGACCACGGCGACGTCGTCCGCGCGGGCGACGATCGCGTCGGCCTCGCCGTCCGTCCCGGCTCTGACCAGCAGGTTCACCACGAGCAGCAGGACGGCCCCGAGGACCAGGAAGACGCCTCCGTACACGAGCGCGATACGGGTGCGGATGGTGGAGCCGGCGCCGAGGAGTCCGGGGCGGCTCACAGGACGTACCCCACGCCCTGCACGGTCCTGATGAGGCCCGGCTCTCCCAGCTTCGCCCTCAGCTTGCTCATGCAGACCCGTACGGCCCCGGTGAAGGGGTCGGCGTGGGCGTCCCAGGCGCGTTCGAGGAGCTCCTCGGCGGAGACTACGGCGCCGTCGGCCTCCAGGAGGATCTGGAGGACGGAGAACTCCTTGGGGGACAGGTCGAGCTCCCGCCCGTCGCGGAGGGCGGTCCGCCGGACGGTGTCCATGACGAGTCCGCCGCGCTCCAGGAGCGGGGGCAGGGCGGGCCGGGCGGAGCGCCGGCGGAGGGCGCGGACGCGGGAGACCAGCTCGGGGAAGTCGAAGGGCTTGCCCAGGTAGTCGTCGGCGCCGAGGTCGAGGCCGTCGACACGGTCCTCGACGGAGGAGGAGGCGGTGAGCATGAGGATCCGGGTGGGCGACCCGGCGGCGACGAGCCGGCGGGCCACGTCGTCGCCGTGGACCCGGGGCAGATCCCGGTCGAGGACGAGGACGTCGTAGGGGCCGGGCGCGAGCGGCGCCCCGGGGACGAGGCCGTACGGGCCCTGCCCGGCGCCGTACGAGCCCTGCCGTGCGTCGTACGAGCTCCGCCCCGCCTCGTACGCGGGCAGTCCGAGCAGCTCCAGGGCGTCGTCCCCGGCGTGGACGGTGTCGACGGCGAAGCCCGCCCGCCGCAGGCCGGTGGCGAGGAGTGCGGCGAGGTCCCGCTCGTCCTCGGCTACGAGTACACGCATGCGGTCCATCCTCCCGACCCCAGGCACCACGCCCGCCCCCACCCCCCACGGTTTATGGATGTGAGTGGATCTTCGTCCGACCGTTAGGATTTCGACCATGGCGGCCACTGGATCCGAGAAGCAGGGGGCGAAGGCGTTCTACGTCACGACCCCCATCTACTACGTCAACGACGCTCCTCACCTGGGCCACGCCTACACGACCGTCGCAGGCGACGTGCTCACGCGCTGGCACCGTCAGCGCGGCGAGAAGGTGTGGTACCTCACCGGCACGGACGAGCACGGTCAGAAGATCATGCGCACGGCCGAGGCGAACAACGTCACGCCCCAGGCCTGGTGCGACAAGCTCGTCGAGGAGGCGTGGAAGCCCCTCTGGGAGCACCTGAACATCGCGAACGACGACTTCATCCGTACGACGCAGAAGCGTCACACCGACCGCGTCCAGGAGTTCGTGCAGGACCTGTACGACAAGGACGAGATCTACAAGGGCGGGTACGAAGGCCCGTACTGCGTGGGTTGTGAGGAGTACAAGCTCCCCGGCGACCTGATCGAGGCGGAGGACGGCACCAAGCTGTGCGCCGTCCACAAGAAGCCGGTGGAGATCCTCAAGGAGGAGAACTACTTCTTCAAGCTGAGCGAGTACGGCCCGAAGCTGCTCGAGTTCTACGAGGCGAACCCGGGCTTCATCCAGCCGGAGTCGGCCCGCAACGAGGTCGTGAACTTCGTCAAGCAGGGCCTGGAGGACCTCTCCATCTCGCGCTCGACGTTCGACTGGGGCGTCCCGGTGCCGTGGGACGAGAAGCACGTCATCTACGTGTGGATCGACGCGCTCCTGAACTACGCGACGGCCGTCGGCTACAACGAGAACCCGGCGAAGTTCGACGAGACCTTCCCGGCGAACGTGCACCTCATCGGCAAGGACATCCTGCGGTTCCACGCGGTGATCTGGCCGGCGATGCTGATGGCGCAGGGCCTGCCGGTCCCCGGCCGGGTCGCGGCCAACGGCTGGCTGATGGTCGGCGGCGAGAAGATGTCGAAGTCGAACCTGACCGGCATCAAGCCGCAGGACCTGACCTCGCACTTCGGCGTGGACGCGTACCGCTGGTACTTCCTGCGGGCGATCGCGTTCGGCCAGGACGGCTCGTTCTCGTGGGAGGACTTCACCGCCCGCTACACGAGCGAGCTGGCGAACGACTACGGCAACCTGGCGTCCCGCGTGGCGGCGATGGTCGGCAAGTACTTCGGCGGCGAGCTGCCGGCGTCGACGGCCGACGGTGACGCCGAGAAGGCGATCCACGAGGGCCTGGCCAAGGCGGTCGCGACGGCCGACCAGAAGATCGGCGAGGAGCTGGACTTCCAGGCCGGCATCCTGGCGATCTTCGACTTCGTGAAGCAGGTCAACGGCTACATCACGGAGCAGGAGCCGTGGAAGGTCGCGAAGGACGACTCGGAGGAGGGCCGGGCCCGCCTCGCCACGATCCTCTACACGGCCGCGGAATCCCTCCGCGCCGTCGCCGTCCTCCTCAACCCGATCATGCCGGAGACCTCGCAGGCCCTCTGGGAGTCCCTGGGCGCCGAGGCGTCCCTGGGCGTCCTGGCGGCGCAGCCGGTCCAGTCCGCCGCCACGTGGGGGCAGCTCCCGGCCGGCGCGACGGTGACGAAGGGCGCGGTGCTGTTCCCGCGCCTTGAGGAGCCGAAGAAGGACTGACGGCGTACTGACGTCACGAAGAAGGCCGCCGTCCCGGTGTCGATCCGGGGCGGCGGCCTTTGCCGTACGGGTCACGCGGCCAGGGCGAGTGCGGCGACGGCGGGCGCCATGTAGAGGAGCGGGAAGGCCACGTGGCCGTACGAGCGGGCGCGGAGCACGGTGATCACGGCCCCGGTGAAGTAGAGGACGAGCCCGATCGCGGCGAGGGTCCCGATGACGGGTACGAAGAACCCGACGACGAGCCCGACGGCCCCGGCGACCTTGGCGGCCCCGAGCAGGTTCCACCAGGACCGCGGCACCCCGTACTCGGCGAGCGGCTCGACGACGAACTTGGCCCTGGCGAAGATCGACACCCCGGAGAACCCGGCCATGAACGCGGCGACGGCGGTGACGACGATGGCGGTGGTGGACATGGCGTTGGGCTCCTTAGACCTTCCGGCATCCGGCTCGACCGAGCCGGACACTGCACTGACGGAGGCCGGGCGAGGAGTGTGACAGCCACGGAGAAATTCGTTCCGGCGCCCACGGGGGGCCGGGACGTGACGCACAGGGGCAAACGGTGTTGCGAACTCGCACGGCTCGACGTCAGCCTGGTCAGGACCACAGCCGGGACAATCGATCCGGGAGGACGACGTGCCGACATCCCAGGCCCCCGGCCTTTTCAGCAGGCTCTGGTTCCACGAGGTGGTGGGGCCGGCCGACGACGCCTGGGGAGGGATCTGCGTCGTCCGCTGTATCGCAGGCACCGCCCGAGTCGGACAGGTCTTCGTCCTGGAGCGGGAACAGGGCACGGTGGGGCCCGAAGGCGCGCTCACGCTGGAGGACATCGAGAAGTACGAATCCGTGGAATTCACCGGCCCCCCGCACAGCGCCGCGATCCTCCTCTCCGGCGGCCCGCTCGACCGGCTCCGGAAGGGGGACGTCCTCGTGTCCCACCCGGCGCCCGACTGGTACCGGAAGCTCGAAGCGTGCGGCCTCCAGGTCCTGGACTTCGACAGGTCACCCCGATTGCCCGATGTGCGCCGGGCCCACATCGCCTGGGCGGGGTACGAGACGAAGCCGACCGCCACGGTCGGCCATGCGCGACCCGATGCCGCGGAAGAACTGGACCGCCGGTGGGATGCGCTGGCGGCTTCCGCTCGACTCATGACGGACGAGGGTGAGTTCAGCATGCTGGCACCGGGAGCGGGGAGCCACGAGATCGGCTGGATCAGAGTCAAGGACCCGTTGGGCACCAACCTGCCCTCCCGCATGCTGGCAGGCGCCGGCCTCAAGGAGTTCCTGACCGTTTCCGCGGACGGGCGGACCATGTGCGCGGTGTCCGATGAGGAGTACGACAAGTGGATCATTGTGCATCGGTTCGATGAAGAGCGCCGGGGAACCTGACAGGCGGTCCGACGTCCCGGTGCCGGTCGGCGGGCAGGTTGGTGGCGGGCTGCCGTGCGGTGGGCGCGGACCGGGTTCGGCCGCTGTGCCCGGGCGGTCAAGGGGCGTTGGTCGTAGGTGGAGCAGATCACCGAAGTCCAGGAACCCGGGCTTCGGTGGGGCGGGCGGTCTTTCCAAACCCGGAGCCGCCGAGGCCCCCGGCCCGCCGCCCTGAGGCACGGCCGCGCCGCGCGCTCCCCGCAGTACCGCAGCCCGCATACCCGGCCCCGGACCTCCTCACCAACGCCCTCGACATCCTCGCCGACCTGCGCCGCGAGGACTCGCGCCTGCACCTCTCGGCCACCGACGCCGAGCACCTCGCCCCCGGCGTCGCCTCCTGGCTGGAGCGGGAGGCACCCCGGAGGCCGTACGCCGCGTCCTGACCTTCGACCTGCCCCGGGAGCCCCTGCGCCGCCCGGCCGCGCTCCTGGCCCACCGCCTGGGCGCTCAACTCCCGCCGCTCCCGCCGATCCGCCCCGCGTAGAAGACCCCTTTCCCCCTCCAGAACTGCGATTCCTGCGACCGCGCCTACCGCGCCGCGGAGCCGGGTACTCGCGGTGGCTGCCCGCCCGGGACATGACGAATCGGGCTTTTGTTCGTTGCTCGTGTGAAGGATCGTGTGGCAGCCTGCGCCGGTGAGAGAGCACGGGGACGACACGCCGCACCCTCACCAGCCGTCGCGGCTGGCGGAGTTGGCGAAGCCGGCGGACGAGCCGGGACCGGCCGTACAGCCGGAACAGGCACCGGCACAGGCACCGGCGCCACCGCCGGAACCTGTCGATGAGGCGGTTGCGGCCCGGCGCGCGTTTGCGCGATTGCTCGGGGAATTCCGGCGGACGGCCGTACTCGTACCGTTCGACGAGCACGGAAGCCTGTGGACCGCCGACTTCAACGGCGTCCGGTGGATCTGCGCGTTCTCCGACGAGGAGGCGCTGGCCCGGTTCGCCGTCGCACGAGGCGACGCCGAGCGGGAGTGGACGTACCGGACGATCCTCGGCGCGCGGCTCCTCGACGTGATGGTGCCGGCGCTGCCGGGCCCCGGCGGGGTGGCTCTGGACGCGGGCAGCGCGGACGGGACGCTGTTCCCGCCGGTGGCGGGGATCGTCCCGGACGAGGTGGCAGTGGATCTCGGGGAGACCGGGGCCGGGACAGGGACGCCCAGGGAGACAGGGACGGGGACACCATGAGCGGGAACGAGCCTGATCTCGCGGCGCCGGCGGAGGCGCTGGCCGAGATAGCGAAGGGCATCGACCTGGCCCATGCCGAGCTGAAGGAGCTGGGCATGATCGGCGAGGCATCCACGGGCCGGGGGTTCTCCGATCTCACCCTGTCCGGTCTGGAGCTGGGGCACGGCGGACTGACGTCGGAGTTCCGGACGTTCTGCGACCGGTGGGAGTGGGGCGTCCGCGCACTGACCCAGCGGGGAAACGGGTTCGCTCAGGCGGTCGGCCTGTCGGCGGGGTCGTTCGCGGAGCAGGAGCGGTACATCAAGGACTCGATCAAGATCGGCGCGAACTCACTCAACGGGAACCCGCATCTCTCGGAGGACGAGGTCAAGCAGATCAGCTGGGACACACTCCGTGACCAGCAGACATGGGACAACGCGGACTGGAGCGGGGAGTCGTTCAGCGACGCCCACGACGAGGTCGAACAGACCTGGAAGAACACCGCGTACGACGTCGAGGACTCGATGCTCGACGGGATGGAACGCTCGGGCGCGCTGGCCCCGGAGCAGCGGGAAAGGGCCGACGAAAGGCTCCGGGACCTGTTCGGTCCCGACCAGGCGACCGTCGACCAGGCCGAACAGCCGCGCTGGGGGGAGAGTCGCTGATGGTGGACTGGGGTGGCCTGGTCGACAAGGGCATCGACAAGATCGGTGACGGCATCGACAAGGGCAAGGAACTCGTCGGCGAGAGTATCGACTTCGCGACCGACAAGACCGGTCAGCTTCTGGATAAGACGGGCGCACACGACTGGGCCGAATCGGTCGAGGACTGGGGCGACGAGACCGCCTCCTCCCTCGGCGCCGAGGTCGGAGAGAAGCAGCTAGGACAGACCGAGGAGGCGGACGAGCTCGTCCACGGCAAACCGGAGAAGATCGCCGGAACGGTGAAGAACCTCCGTGACTTCCAGAAGGCCTTCGACCTGGTCGGCGGCGGGATGAGGAAGCTGGACGCCAGCCACTGGAAGGGCGAGGCGGCCGAGGCGTTCCGGGAGAAGTTCCAGACGCTGCCGACGGACTGGCTGCACGCGGCGGACGCGATGGAGAGCGCGGCCGAGGCGCTGGAGACGTACTCCCAGGCGATCGTGAGCGCGCAGGGCAAAGCGCGTGAGGCGATCGCGCTGTACAAGGAGGGCGACCAGGACTCCAAGGCGGCCGCCGAGACCTACAAGGAGAAGCGCGAGGCCTACAAGGCGGCGCGCGACAGCGACAGCCCGCTGCCGGACCCGGGGGACTTCTCCGACCCCGGCACGGCCAAGCGGCATCGGGCCCAGGAGATCCTGAGCGACGCGCGGAAGGCGCGGAACGAGGCCGCGGAGACCGCGAAGGCAGCGGTCACCGCCGCGCTCGCCCACGCGCCCAAGGAGCCGACGGGCCGCGAGCGGGCCAAGGCCGAACTGATGGATTACGGCTTGGCCCAGGGCTTCGAACTGGCCCACTTCGGCGGTGGCGTCGCGAAGGGCACGGCGGGTCTGGTCAACTTCGTCCGCTCGGTCAACCCTGTGGACCCGTACAACCTGACGCACCCCGCGGACTACTACAAGGGCGTCAACATGACGCTCGCCGGCCTGGTGTCCACGGGTGCGAACCCGGACAGGGCCTTGAAGAACGCCTGGGAGTCGTTGAAGGGCGACCCCTCGGAGTTCTTCGGCCGCCTGGCGCCGGAGCTGATCGGGACGAAGGGCGGGGGGCTGATACGGGGAGGCCTGCGCGCAGGGGTGAAGAACGGCACGAAGCACCTGCCGGAGGGGGAGAAGCCGGGCGGCGTCCGCGGGGACCACGAGAAGGATCCGCACACCAACGGCAAGACGTGCCGGGAGACGGCCTGCAAGAACGATCCTGTCGACATCGCCACGGGCCGCATGCTGCTGCCCCAGACGGACATCGCCCTCCCCGGCTCCCTGCCCCTCCTCTTCCGGCGCACCTTCGACTCCTCCCGCCGCTCGGGGCGCTGGTTCGGCCCGACGTGGTCGTCGACGGTGGACCAGCGCCTCGAGATCGACTCCGAGGGCGTGATCTTCAGCTGCGACGAGGGCAGCCTCCTGGCCTATCCGCATCCGGCACCCGGCGTCCCGGTGACGCCCACGCACGGCCGGCAGTGGCCCCTGGACCGGGTCGAGGACGGTTACACCGTCACGGACCCCGACACGGGCACGGTCCGGCACTTCGTCGACCACGGCGACGAGCTCGCGCTCCTGGCCCAGATCGACGACCGCAACGGGCGCTGGATCACGTTCGAGTACGACGAGTCGGGTGCCCCGACGGCGATCGTCCACCACGGCGGCTACCACGTGAAGCTCACGACGAGCGAGGGCCGCGTGACCGCCCTCCATCTCGCGGGAGCGGCGCCGGACGGCTCGGACCAGGAGATCCTGCGCTACGGCTACACCGACGGCCACCTGACCGAGGTCACCAACTCGTCCGGCCTCCCCCTGCGCTTCGGCTGTGACGAGCACGGCCGCATCACCTCGTGGACCGACACCAACGGAAGCCGCTTCGACTACGTCTACGACGACCAGGACCGCTGCACCTACCAGTCGGGAGCGAACGGACACCTGGAAGCCACGTTCACCTGGGACGACGTCGACCCCGCGACCGGGCTCCGCATCACCACCCTCACCAACGGCTTCGGGCACACCGAACGCCACCTGATCAACGACCGCGCACAGGTGGTCGCCGAGATCGACGCCCTGGGCGCGGTCACCCGCTTCAAATACGACCGCCACAACCGGCTGCTGTCCCGGACGGACCCGCTGGGCCACGTCAGCCGCACCACGTACGACGAGCAGGGACGCGTGTCGGTGGTGGAGCGCCCGGACGGACGGCAGGCGCGGGCCGAGTACGACGAACGCGGGTTCCCGGTACGCCTCACCGGCACCGACGGCAATGTCACCCGCCAGACCTTCGACGAGCGCGGCAACCGCACGTCGGTGACGTCCCCTTCGGGTGCACGGACGGAGTTCGCGTACGACGAGTCGGGCCGGCTGACGTCGGTGACGGACCCGCTGGGCGCCACGACCCGACTGGTCCTGGACCGCCGAGGCCTCCCCGTCGAGGTCACCGACCCCCTGGGCGCCACGACCCGCTACGAGCACGACGCCTTCGGCCGCGCCGTCCGGATCACGGACCCCCTGGGCGCGGTCACCCGGCTGGAGTGGACGGTCGAGGGCCGCCCGTCCAGGCGCACCGCTCCCGACGGCACGGTGGAGTCCTGGACGTACGACGGCGAGGGCAACTGCCTGAGCCACACGGACGCGCTGGGCGGCACGACGCGCTTCACGTACACCGACTTCGACCTGCTGACCTCCCGCACGGGCCCGGACGGGGTCCGGTACGAGTTCGCCCACGACACGAACCTGCGCCTGACCCGGGTGACCAACCCGCAGGGCCTGACGTGGGACTACGCCTATGACCCGACGGGCCGACTGCTCTCGGAGACGGACTTCGACGACCGGACGCTGAGCTACGGCTACGACGCGGCGAGCCGTCTCGCCTTCCGGACGAACGGCCTGGGCCAGACGATCGGGTTCGGGCGCGACAGCCTGGGCCGCATCGTCCACAAGGACGCCGAAGGTGCGGTCAGCACGTACGAGTACGACGTCTTCGACGAACTGGCGGCGGCGACCAGCCCGGACGCGACACTGCACCGCCTCCGAGACCGTTACGGCCGCCTCGTCTCCGAGACCGTGAACGGCCGGACCCTCTCGTTCACCCACGACACCGCCGGCCGACGGACGGGACGGACGACGCCGGGCGGTTCGACGAGCACGTGGTCGTACGACGCGGCAGGCCGCCGCACGGAACTGACGTCCTCGGGGCGGAGGTTGACCTTCAGCCACGACGCGGCCGGCCGTGAAGTACTGCGTCAGGTGGGCGACTTCGCCGCCCTGTCGTCGTCCTTCGACATCATGGGCCGGCTGACGGCGCAGGAGATCACCGGCGGTTCAGGTGCCCGTCTTCAGCAGCGCGCTTACACCTACCGCGCGGACGGCGGCCTCATCGGTATCACCGACGAGCTCTCGGGCACCCGCCACTTCGACCTGGACCTCACAGGTCGCGTCACAGCCGTCAGCGCCCACGACTGGTCGGAACGGTACGCCTACGACGACGCCGGCAACCAGACGGAGGCGTCCTGGCCGTCCAAACACCCCGCCCACTCCTCCACCGGCACCCGCGCCTACGAGGGCACACGGATCACCGGCGCGGGGTCCGTCCGCTACGAGCACGACGCCCAGGGCCGGATCATGCTCCGCCAGAAGACCCGCCTCTCACGGAAGCCGGACACCTGGCGCTACGCGTGGGACGCGGAGGACCGCCTGACCTCGGTGAGGACACCGGACGGCACGGTGTGGCGGTACGCCTACGACCCCCTGGGCCGTCGCATCTCGAAACGGTCCCCTCTCGAGACGGTCCACTTCACGTGGGACGGCACGACCCTCTGCGAGCAGACGACCGAGGACGTCACCCTCACCTGGGACCACGCGGGCCTGCGGCCCCTGGCCCAGACGGAGCGCCGCACGGGCACGGACTCCGTCGACGAGCGCTTCTTCGCCATCGTCACCGACCTGATCGGCACCCCGACGGAACTCGTCGACGAGACGGGCGCCTTGGCCTGGCGCACCCGCACGACCCTCTGGGGAACGACCACCTGGAACCGCGACGCCACGGCGTACACCCCACTCCGCTTCCCGGGCCAGTACTTCGACCCGGAGTCGGGGCTGCACTACAACCACTTCCGGTACTACGACCCGGAGTCGGCGCGGTACCTGAGTCAGGATCCGCTCGGGCTGGAGCCAAGCCCGAACCCGGCGGCGTATGTCCACAATCCGCACATGTGGAGCGATCCGCTGGGATTGTCGCCGTGTCCGGATGAAGAGCACCTATTTCGCGGAACGGTTCCCGGATTTGAAGGTAGCCCCGGAGTGCAAAAGCACAGCATAACCCCCACATCGACCGATCCCGGGGTCGCTACAGTATTCGCCGCCAGTGCATCAAAATTCGGTGAAGCCTTCGTCCAGGTTATCCCACGCAGCGCTCTTGATGGAGTAGATATCTACCCCGGATATATTCCCCGTGAGGCAGAGATACCGGTCGGCCTGCTCCCTGCCGAGGTCACCGCGCGGGCCTCCGCGCATGTACCGCTCTCCGAGGCGCGTGAGATCCTCTCCAACATGGGGATTCATGTCCCCCGACACGTCACAAAGGGAGAGATCGATTCACTCCTTGAGTACGATGTACCTAAACTTACAAAAGAACAGATCACCCAATTCCTTCGGGAGGTGTATAAGAGTGGATGAACGCGCCGAAATCAAAGTGATCTCGATCGAAAAGTCCGATTCACTCCACACGATCTGCGTAATTCGTTGCCTTGAGGGCGATGCGCGGATCGGCGTAAAGTTCGTATCCCCCTCCGCTCCAGGAGAGGTCGAAATCCTGAGAATTGAGTGGTACGGCAAGAATGTCGACGTGCTTGACGAGGGTCATTCTGGAAAGGTCACCTTCACCGGAAATCCAGAGATCTTGCAGGAATTTGCCACGCTCGTAAGCTCGTGAAGACTCGCCCCAGGAAACCATAAGCCCTACCCATCCGAGAGGTGACTGAATGCCGCTTTCCGCTCCCCAGATCCTCGAGTTCGTGTGGGGTGCCGCTTCCTCCGACCCGTCGGTCCGAGAATGGCGGCGGACCAGGTGACCGATCTGTGCCCGTCAACTCGGGTGCCTGGCTGAGCCGGCCATGGTTGCCCGGCTGCGGGTCCTCGACGTCGACGAGCTTCCCGGAGATCTCGGAGCCTACGTCGAGGCGATCTTCGAGAGATGAGCCCCTTCGGCATGCCCGCCCCAGGGCTGGCAGAACTGGAAGAACGCGTCGAGAGGGCAGCCGCCACCGAGAAATCCGCGGACGACTGGGAGTACGTGCGCAAGTTGGGTGTCGGAAGGATGCAGTCCTCCCAGGCACGCGACCGCGGAGAGGTTGCGATGGGGGCGGGGCATCTCGTACTCGCGGTACTTTCCAGGGAGTACGCACAGGAAGCCCTCAGCAGAATCAAGCCCGTGGGCGAATCGGCACGCGTACGCGCCTACATGATCCATGAATTCGGCGCGTCCCATTTCGGTGCCGCTCGACAGCCGGCCTGACCCGGGCCGAAGCCGCGTCGATGGGCGACACTGGCGAAGCCGTCCGCGAGAGCAGCTGCTTCATCTGCGACGCATCAAGAGCATGGTGGCGCCCTTGGCGAGGTCCAGCAGTTCCTCGGTGCGGATGACCCGCTCCGGCTGGAAGCAGAAGCGTGGCCGGCGCTGGTCCCGAAGCTCCCGTGACGGCAGACGGCTCTCAGCGGTGGCGTACGCGAAGGGCCCGGGATCCGCGTGGATCCCGGGCCCTTCGCTGCAGAGCCGGAGGCTTACCGCGCCGCGTCCGGGTGGACCGCTTCCGTCACCGGGCGGTCCTCCGTCTTCTTCTCGACCGGCTTGCGGAGCTGGATGTTCAGCTCGCGCAGGCGGGATTCGTCGAGTTCCGTCGGGGCGCCCATCAGGAGGTCCTGGGCGTTGCCGTTGAGCGGGAAGGCGATCGTCTCGCGGATGTTGGGCTCGTCGGCGAGGAGCATGACGATGCGGTCGACGCCCGGGGCGATGCCGCCGTGCGGCGGGGCGCCGTACTCGAAGGCGCGGAGCATGCCCGCGAACTCCTGCTCGACCGTCTCGCGCGAGTAGCCCGCGATCTCGAAGGCCTTGAACATGATCTCGGGCTCGTGGTTCCGGATGGCGCCGGAGGAGAGCTCGATGCCGTTGCAGACGATGTCGTACTGCCAGCCGAGGATGTCCAGCGGGTCCTGGGTCTCCAGGGCCTCCAGGCCGCCCTGCGGCATGGAGAACGGGTTGTGCGAGAAGTCGATCTTGCCGGTCTCCTCGTCCCGCTCGTACATCGGGAAGTCCACGATCCACGCGAAGCGGAAGACGTTCTCCTCGAACTGGCCGGCGCGCTTGGCGGCCTCGACCCGGACCGGGCCCATGATCTTGGAGACCTCGTCGAACTCGCCCGCGCCGAAGAAGACCGCGTGGCCGGGCTGGAGGCCCAGGCGCTCGGTGAGGACCTTGACGTTCTCCTCGGTGAGGAACTTGGCGATCGGGCCGGTGAGGGCGCCGCCCTCGCCGACGCGGACCCAGGCCAGGCCCTTCGCGCCGAGGGAGACCGCGAAGTCGCCGAGGGAGTCGAAGAACTTGCGCGGCTGGTCGCCCGTGTTCGGGACGGCGAGCGCGCGGACGTGCTTGCCGGCGAAGGCCTTGAACTCCGACGCCTCGAAGACGTCGGAGATGTCGACGAGCTCCAGGGAGGTGCGCAGGTCCGGCTTGTCGTTGCCGTACTTCAGCATCGACTCGCGGAAGGGGATCCGCGGGAAGGGGGAGGTGACGTGGCGGCCGCCGCCGAACTCCTCGAAGAGCTCCGTCATGAGCTTCTCGATCGGCTGGAAGACGTCCTCCTGCTCGACGAACGACATCTCGACGTCGAGCTGGTAGAACTCGCCGGGCGAGCGGTCGGCGCGGGCGTCCTCGTCGCGGAAGCAGGGCGCGATCTGGAAGTACCGGTCGAAGCCGGAGATCATCAGCAGCTGCTTGAACTGCTGCGGCGCCTGCGGCAGCGCGTAGAACTTGCCCGGGTTCAGACGGGACGGGACGACGAAGTCGCGGGCGCCCTCGGGGGAGGTCGCGGCGAGGATCGGGGTCGCCATCTCGTTGAAGCCGAGGGCCACCATCTTGGAGCGGATGGAGGCGATGACGGCGGAGCGCAGCATGATGTTGCGGTGCATGCGCTCGCGGCGCAGGTCGAGGAAGCGGTACTCCAGCCGCCGCTCCTCGTTGACGCCGTCGTCGGTGTTGATGGTGAAGGGGATCTGCTTGGCGGCGCCCAGGACCTCGACCTCGGTGGCCTCGATCTCGATCTCTCCGGTCGGCAGCTCGGGGTTGACGTTCTCCGCGCCGCGGGAGACGACCTTGCCGTCCACGCGGACGACGGTCTCCTTGGTCAGCTTGTCCAGGACCTCGGCGGCGGGGGTGCCGGGCCGGGCGACGAGCTGCGTGATGCCGTAGTGGTCGCGCAGATCGATGAAGAGGATGCCGCCCAGGTCGCGCCGATTGTGCAGCCAGCCGCTCAGCCGGACGTCGGTGCCGACGTCAGAGGCGCGGAGCTCGCCGCAGGTGTGGGACCTGTACCGATGCATCGTCGTTCATCCAGTCTTCGGGATCTTGGGTCGTGGGGCGCCGCCCGGGGCCTCCGTCACGGGACGCGGGGCTTCCGGGATGACTCTCGGGAGTCGCGGATGTCACAGGACACACGGGCAGACCCACCCAGAGTACCGGCCGGGCCGAGATCGCATTTCGAATACTGTCGGTGGCGACCTGCTGTCCGATATTCATAAAGTAGGGCAATGCGCACCGAGGACGTCCTGGCCGCGATCGCGACCGGCCTGTGGCGCTGGGACAACGCGTCCGGGATCGTCTCGCTCGACGCCGAGGCCGCCCGGCTGCTCGGGCTGCCCGCCGAGCCCGCGCAGCTCACCGAGGCGGCCGTACGGTCGCGGTTTCATCCGGTCGACTGGAACGAGATCGACGGGGTGGTCAACCTCGCCGTCGCCGAGGGCACCCTCGCCGAGGCCCGGCTGCGGATCATGGACGAGCACGGACGGGTGATCCGTACCGTACGGAGCAGGTCGAAGCCGCTCATCGAGGGGAACGACTACCAGCTGGTCGGCACCCTCCAGGAGGTCGCCGAGCAGCTGCCTGGCACCGCCGCCCGTACCCCCGTCACCGGCGACTGGCGCCGCTCCCGCGAGGCCTTCCTGCTCGACGCGGGGCGGGCGCTCGCCGAGGCGCGGTCGACGGCCGAGGTGCTGCGGGTGGCGGCCTCGCTGTCGATGCCCGGCTTCTCGCCCGACGGGCTCGCCGTCTTCGGGGTGGCGGGCGACCGGCTGACGATCATCGGGCACCACGGGCACAGCGAGGGCGACGAAGGGCCGTTCTCGTCGATGTCGCTCGACACGGACTATCCGGCGGCCGAGGTCGTACGGACGGGGCGGGCGATCTACCTGCCGAGCCCGGAGGAGTACCGGCGCCGCTTCCCCATGACCTGGCCGCTCGCGCAGCGCTTCGGGCGGCGCTCCTGGGCCTTCGTGCCGCTCGTCGTCGCCGGGCGGACGATGGGGGCCTGGATGGCGGCCTTCAAGCACCCGGTGGCGTTCACGCCCGACGAGCGTTCGGTGCTGACGACGGTGGCGCGGATGCTCGCGCAGGCGCTCGCGCGCGCGGGCGTGGCCGAGTCCGAGCGCGAGCTGTCGCTCGGGCTCCAGCGGACGATGATGCCGGTCCTCGGGCCGGGCATCCCCGGCATCCAGGTCGCCGCGCGGTACGTGCCGACCGGTGGCGGGCTCCAGGTCGGCGGCGACTGGTACGACATGATCCGGCTGCCGGGCGGCTCCTCCCGCTCCGGGGGGCGCGGCTCGGGGCGGATCGCCCTCGTCATCGGCGACGTGCAGGGGCACGACGTGCGGGCCGCCGGGCTCATGGGGCAGCTGCGGATCGCCCTGCGCGCGTACGCCTCCGAGGGCCACCGCCCGGACGCGGTCCTCTCGCGGGCCTCCCGCTTCCTGTACGGGATCACCGACGGGGACGAGCACGAGAACGGCGGGCCGCGCTTCGCGACCTGTCTGTACCTGGAGGTCGACCTGGAGACGGGGACCGTCGACATCGCGCGCGCGGGGCATCCGGATCCGGCGGTACGGATGAACGACGGAACGGTTCTGCTCAGGCCCACGGCCGGCGGGCTGCCGCTCGGCATCGACCCCGACACCGACTACCCCACGACGCGGCTCACCCTGGACCCCGGCGAGACCCTGATGATCTGCACCGACGGCCTCCTGGAGACCGGCGGGCACGACCTGGACAGCGGCTGGGAGCGGGTCAGGGGGCTCCTGGAATCCCACGACGGCGAGGACCTGGAGGAGCTCGCCGACGCGCTCGTGGAGGCCGTCCACGGGCCCGGCTCGCACCACACGACGGGCCCGCTCGCCGACCGCCGCGAGGACGACATCGCCGTCCTGCTGCTCTCCCGCCGGCCCGCCGGGACCGTACGGGAGGCCCCGCGCCGCACCCTGATGACGATCGCCCAGGCGGAGCCGGAGCGGATCGCCGAGGCGCGCGAGCAGATGCGGCAGCTGCTGCACGACTGGTCGGACGAGGACCAGCTCGACGCGGCGGTCCTGATGGTCTCCGAGATGGTCACGAACGTCCTCGTCCACACCGACGGCGACGCGCTCCTGGTGGCGGAGGTCGCGTGCGGCGAGAAGTCGCGGCGGCTGCGGGTCGAGGTCTCCGACGGGAGCGACGAGCTGCCCCACAAGCGGCACCCGGGCGAGATGGCGTCGAGCGGGCGCGGTCTGATCCTGATGGAGATGCTGGCGGACGCGTGGGGCGTCGACCCGCGGGGCGAGGGCAAGGCGATCTGGTTCGAACTGAACGAACCGGAGCCGGAGGGCGGCTGCTGCCGGTAGCGGCGGGGCCGCCGGCCGGCGTGCGGGCCCGCCCCGCGCGCGTGCCCCCTCCCCGCGGCGCAGACTGGTGTCGTACGGCCGCCCGGGGGGAGCACGGAGTGCGTCATGGACACCCACAAGGTCGGCAGTGACACCACGGTGATCGCCGACAGTCTCGAGGCCCCGGGCCTGGGATTCGTCCCCGCCAACGCCTACGTCCTCACCGCCGCCGAACCCGTCGTCGTCGACACCGGGCTCTCGGTCGCCGACCGCGACTTCGTCGCCGCGCTCGGCGGGGTCATGGACCCGGCCGACGTGCGCTGGATCTGGCTCACGCACCCCGACCGGGACCACACCGGCGGGATCTTCGACCTCCTCGACGCGGCACCACGCGCGCGCGTGGTCACGACCTTCCTCGGCTTCGGCATCATGATGACCGAGCGGGCGCTGCCCATGGACCGGGTGTACTTCCTCAACCCGGGCCAGTCCCTCGACGTCGGCGACCGCACGCTGCACGCGTTCCGCCCGCCGCTCTTCGACAACCCGGCCACCGTCGGCTTCTACGACGACCGGACCCGGATCTGCTTCAGCTCCGACTGCTTCGGCGGCCCGATGCCGAGCGCCGAGATCGCCGAGAGCGGGCACGCGAGCGACCTCAAGCCGGAGGAGCTGCGGCAGGCGCAGCTGCTCTGGGCGACGATCGACAGCCCGTGGGTGCACCTGGTGGACCCGGGGAAGTACCGGGCGACGCTCGCGCCGCTGGCGGAGATGAACCCGGAGATCGTGCTGTGCACGCATCTGCCCCCGGCCGTACGGATGACGGACCGGATGCTGGAGACGATCGCGGGCGCCCCGGACGCGGACCCGTTCGTCGGCCCCGACCAGGCGGCCCTGGAACAGCTCCTGGCCTCGTTCGAGCGGGGCGGGCTGACGCCGGCCTGAGGTGTGCCCGAGGGTGCGGCGTATCCGGTACGCGGCAGTCCTGGGCGCGCCGGCAGGGGTACGCGCACGCGTGGCCCGGCCGCTAGCCGTACGGGCCCCGACGGCGAGCCCCCGGACACCCGTACGGGGCCCGGCGCCTGGCCCTGCCCCGTACTCGGCTTCTTCTTTACTCGCCCATGCCGTGGACCGCCGGGATCGTGCCGAGGCGGCCCGCCTGGAAGTCCTCGAAGGCCTGGCGCAGTTCGGCCTGGGTGTTCATGACGAACGGGCCGTAGTGGGCCATGGGCTCGCGGATCGGCTGTCCGCCGAGGAGGACGACCTCCAGGTCCGGGGTGTTCCCGTCCTGCTTCTCGTCGGCGCGGACGGTGAGGGAGCCGCCCTTGCCGAAGACGGCGGTCTGGCCGGTGTGGACCGGCCGCCGGTCGGCGCCGACGGTGCCGCGGCCGGCGAGCACGTACGCGAGGCCGTTGAAGTCCTCGCGCCAGGGCAGGCTGATCTCGGCGCCGGGGCGCAGGGTGGCGTGGATCATCGTGATCGGGGTGTGGGTGATGCCGGGGCCCTCGTGGCCGTCGAGCTCGCCGGCGATGACGCGGAGCAGCGCGCCGCCGTCGGGGGTGGTGAGGAGCTGGACCTGGCCGCCGCGGATGTCCTGGTAGCGGGGGGCCATCATCTTGTCGGAGGCGGGCAGGTTCACCCACAGCTGGAGGCCGTGGAAGAGGCCGCCGCTGACGACGAGGGACTCCGGCGGGGCCTCGATGTGGAGCAGGCCGGAGCCGGCGGTCATCCACTGGGTGTCACCGTTGGTGATGGTGCCGCCGCCACCGTTGGAGTCCTGGTGGTCGAAGGTCCCGTCGATGATGTAGGTGACGGTCTCGAAGCCGCGGTGGGGGTGCCAGGGCGTGCCCTTGGGCTCTCCCGGCGCGTACTCCACCTCACCCATCTGGTCCATCATGATGAACGGGTCGAGGTACTGGTAGTTGATCCCGGCGAACGCGCGGCGCACCGGGAATCCCTCGCCCTCGAAGCCCGAGGGGGCCGTGGTCACGGCGAGCACGGGGCGGGAGACGGCGTCGGCCGGTGCGGCGACGCGCGGCAGGGTGAGCGGGTTCTCGACAGTCACTGCGGGCATGACCGGACCTCCTAGGTCGACCTTGTCCATCCACTTTAGTTGAACGCTGAACTTCCTGCCACCTGGAACGCCGAACGCCCGGGAGGAATTCCTCCCGGGCGCTCCCACGTGCACATCCGGCGTCCGTCAGCCGTACATCCGCCGCATCGCGAAGTCGACCATCTGCTCCACGGCCTTCGCGTCGAAGACCATGCGGTGGTCGCCCTCCATGTCGAGGACGAAGCCGTAGCCCGTCGGCAGCAGGTCGATCACCTCGGCGCCGGTGATCACGAAGTACTTCGACTCCTTGCCCGCGTACCGCCGCAGCTCCTTGAGCGAGGTGAACATCGGGATGACCGGCTGCTGGGTGTTGTGCAGGGCCAGGAAACCGGGGTTGTCACCGCGCGGGCAGTACACCTTGGAGGTCGCGAAGATCTGCTGGAAGTCCTCGGCGGCCAGCGTGCCGGTCGTGAAGGCGCGCACGGCGTCCGCGAGCGAGGGCGGCGAGGGCTCCGGGTAGAGCGGGGGCTGCTGCTGGGCGTAGACGCCGGCCTGCATACCGTCCTGCGGCGCGTACTGCCCCTGCTGGGGCGGGGGCGCGTACTGCTGCTGGGCACCCGGATTCTGCTCGTAGCCGTACATGGCGCCAAGCCTATCGAGCGGCGGGGCACGGGGGAGTCGTCCGGACCGCTCTCGCACCCTTCTACCGCCCGGACTCTCTTGCTAAGTTCGCGGAAGCGATCAGGCCACCACGGGGGGTGACAGATGGCGCTCGACGCCAGATGGCAGGAGATCGTCGGTGAACGACCGGCCGCGATGAGCCTCGCGGGGCTGGCCGCCCCGGACGGCGGAGGCGGCGGCGGACCCGACCTGAAGAGCGATGTGGGCCCCTGGCACAGCGCCGGGAACACCGCGGGCGAGCTGAGAGCCTCCGCCTCGAGCTCGGTCACCGACCTGGACACGGCGAACGAGGGCGTCACCGGCTCCACCGCCGGCTTCGACTCCTCCGCCGCGCTCGGCGAGATCCTCGGCACCTGGAAGACCCGCCTCACCAACGTCCGCGACGAGTGCGGCCGGCTCGAAGGCGCCCTCAAGGCCGCCGGACGCGACTTCGGCGAGCGCGAGGAGGACACCAGCCGGAAGGTGGCCGCCGAGGGCCACCAGCAGTCCGGCCAGAAGAAGGAGGGCTGATCCGCCATGCCCACCTGGCAGCAACTGCGCGACGTGAAGCTGAGCGAGTACACCGAGGCCGCCGACGGCTGGGGCAAGGTCAGCTCCCGCGCCAACGCGGACAAGGACCGTGTGGACAACGGCATGTTCGCCAAGATCCACGACACCCAGAAGGGCGAGGCGGCGGACAGGGCGGCCGGCGACGTCCAGCGGCTCTCCCGCAACTACCAGTACTTACACACGGAGTGCGGCCTGATCCGTACGGCGCTCAACGGCCTCGCCACCGAATTAGCCGCGCCGCAGAAGAAGCTGAAGCAGGCGTTGGAGGACGCGGAGAACCTGAAGTTCACCGTGAACGCCGACGGGACGGTGACCTACCCGACCCGGTCCTCCGTCCTCCTCCCGGGCGACAACACCGCGCACGACGGTGCTCCCATCCCCTATCTCCCCGGCAAGGCCGAAGGCATCGGCAGTCCCGACGCCAACAAGGGCAAGGCCGAGGACATCGCCCAGCGCATCGGCGACGCCGTCCGCGAGGCCGACGAGATCGACGGCCGCTACGCCGCCGCCCTGCGCAGGCTCAAGGCCGATCCGGGCCTGGAGGTCAGCGACGCGAACCTCGTCGACGCCGCCGCCGACACCAAGGCACTCCAGAGCGCGGCCGGGAAGTACGCGGACGACGACAACATCCCCCACGGCAGATCCCCCAAGGAGAACGCCGCCTGGTGGAACGGGCTGTCCCAGGAACAGCGTGACGAGTACGCGACGCTCTACCCGGCCTCCGTCGGAGCCCTCGACGGCCTGCCGTCGTCGGTCCGCGACGACGCCAACCGGATGGTGCTCGCGGAGACCCGGGCGCAGATCCGGACGGAGCTGAACACGCCCGCGCCCACCCAGTACATCCCGAACCCCAGTGGCTCCTACCCGGTGGCCGTCGTCAGCCCCGAGTACAAGGAGTGGCAGAAGAAGCAGGAGACGCTGAAGGACCAGCTCAAGGGCATCGACTCGATCCAGGCCCGCTTCGACGCCACGGGCAGGGAGGGTCTCCCCGAGGCCTATCTCCTCGGCTACGACAAGAACGGCATCGGCCGGGCGATCATCGCCAACGGCAATCCCGACACCGCCGACCACACCGCCGTCTACGTGCCGGGCACGACCACGAACCTGAACGACTTCGACGACAACATCTCGCGGATGACGGAGACGTGGAGGGAGACCCAGAAGTGGGCTCCGGGCCAGAGCGTCTCCACCATCACCTGGTTCGGCTACGAGGCTCCGCACTCCATCGCCCCCGACGCCATGGAGAAGCACTGGGCTCACGACGGCTCCCCCAAGCTGCTCCAGTTCATGGACGGCCTGGAGACCGTGCAGGGCGGCGCCGACAAGAGCCACACCACGATCATCGGACACAGCTACGGCTCCACGGTCGTCGGCGACGCCTCCAACCGGGGCCACCTCGCGGCCGACGACATCGTCGCCGTCGGCAGCCCCGGCATGATGACCGGCAGGGCCGAGGACCTGGACGTCGGCAAGGACCACGTCTGGTCCGAGGCGGCGTGGAACGACGTCGTGCCGGCGGGCGGCAAAGTGGCCGGACTCGGCGGCTACACGTGGGGCGTCGAGACCTGGAACGGCATCCCCTTCAACGCCGGGTACGTGCAGACCGTGCCCTCCGACGAGCTGTTCGGCGCCCACCGGATGGACGTGGACACCAGCGGGCACAGCGACTACTGGACCCGGGACTCTGAGAGTCTCAAGAACCAGGCGAAGGTCGTGGCCGGCGCGTACGACAAGGTGAACGAGGACTGATGAACCCCAGTGACCAGCCCACCGGCGCTCCTGCGGCGACGACCGCGCGACGACGCCGCACCCGGCGCCCGGCCGTGCTCGGCGCCCTCCTCCTCTGCCTCACCACCCTCGCGACGGGATGCAGCACCATGAGCGACGCGGACGACCTCGGCTACACCCCCACGACGCTCGACGTCGAGGACGCCAGGACCCGGACGAAGGAGATCTCCAGCGAGATCTTCGACATGATCGGCCTGCCCCGGGCCAAGTCGACCCCGGGCGGCGCGGGCGCCTCCAAGTGCCAGGAGGACCCTGAGCACCTCTTCTCGATCCGTCACCCGTGGTCGCTCTACGACGTCTCCGAGGAGGAGCTGAAGCAGGGCTTCGAACGGCTCCACCAGGCGCTGCCCGCCAAGGGATGGAAGATCGTCTCGTACGGCCCCAACAACAGCAAGGCCAAGTCGCTCGAACTCACGGCGGACAAGGAGAACGAGCACTTCGCCGTCAACGCCGAACTGTGGGTCGGCAGCAAGGACCCGAAGAAGAAGAACCTGATCGGCGTCACCGTCGTCTCGGGCTGCTTCCGGGCTCCGGAGGGCACCGACCTGACACATCTGTACTGAGCGCGTACGGAGACGTACGGCCGTACGCCCGACTGGAGGGGCCCGGGCGCACGACCCGGGCCTTTTCGTGCGGCTCGTGTCACAGATGGCCGGGCAGGGGTTGCTCTTATTACCGACGGGTAGCATCATCGTAGAGAAGTGTCGGCTACTCGTCGGTAGTGCGAGCACCGGCACACGCGTATCAGGACATCCGCCTCCCCGAGCCTTACGGAGCCGTCGCCATGGGGCACTACAAGTCGAATCTCCGCGACATCGAGTTCAACCTCTTCGAGGTCCTCGGCCGCGACAAGGTGTACGGCACCGGTCCGTTCGAGGAGATGGACGTCGAGACCGCCAAGAGCATCCTCGACGAGATCCGCCGTCTCGCCGAGAACGAGCTCGCGGAGTCCTTCGCCGACGCCGACCGCAACCCGCCGGTCTTCGACCCGGAGACCAACACCGCCCCGGTCCCGGCCAGCTTCAAGAAGTCGTACAACGCCTTCATGGAGTCCGAGTACTGGCGCCTGGGCATCCCGGAGGAGATCGGCGGCACCGTCTCGCCCCGCTCCCTCATCTGGGCGTACGCGGAGCTGCTGCTCGGCGCGAACCCGGCCGTCTGGATGTACTCCTCCGGCCCGGCCTTCGCCGGCATCCTCTACACCGAGGGCAACGAGGCGCAGAAGAAGGTCGCGCAGATCGCCGTCGAGAAGCGCTGGGGCTCCACCATGGTCCTCACCGAGCCCGACGCGGGCTCGGACGTCGGCGCCGGCCGCACCAAGGCCGTCCAGCAGGAGGACGGCTCCTGGCACATCGAGGGCGTCAAGCGCTTCATCACCTCCGGTGAGCACGACATGGAGGAGAACATCCTCCACTACGTCCTCGCCCGCCCCGAGGGCGCCGGCCCCGGCACCAAGGGCCTGAGCCTCTTCCTCGTCCCGAAGTACGAGTTCGACTGGGAGACCGGCGAGCTGGGCGCGCGCAACGGCGTCTACGCCACCAACGTCGAGCACAAGATGGGCCTCAAGGCCTCCAACACGTGCGAGATGACCTTCGGCGACAAGCACCCCGCCAAGGGCTGGCTGATCGGCGACAAGCACGACGGCATCCGCCAGATGTTCCTCATCATCGAGTTCGCCCGCATGATGGTCGGCACGAAGGCGATCTCCACCCTCTCCACGGGCTACCTCAACGCCCTGGAGTACGCCAAGGAGCGCGTCCAGGGCACCGACCTGGCCAACTTCATGGACAAGGCCGCGCCCAAGGTCACCATCACGCACCACCCCGACGTCCGCCGCTCGCTCATGACGCAGAAGGCGTACGCCGAGGGCATGCGCTCCCTCGTCCTCTACACGGCCTCCGTGCAGGACGAGATCGCGATCAAGGAAGCGGCCGGCGAGGACGCCAAGGCGCTGCACGGCCTGAACGACCTGCTCCTGCCGATCGTCAAGGGCTACGGCTCCGAGAAGGGCTACGAGCAGCTCGCGCAGTCGCTCCAGACCTTCGGCGGCTCCGGCTTCCTGCAGGAGTACCCGATCGAGCAGTACATCCGGGACGCCAAGATCGACACCCTCTACGAGGGCACCACCGCCATCCAGGGCCAGGACTTCTTCTTCCGCAAGATCGTCCGCGACCAGGGCGCCTCCCTGAACGCGCTGTCCGAGGAGATCAAGAAGTTCCTCGCGGTCGGCACCGGCGGCGAGGAGCTGGCCGGCGCCCGCGACGCGCTCGCCAAGGCCGCCGTCGACCTCGAGGCCATCGTCGGCACGATGATCACCGACCTCACCGCCACCGGCGAGGACGTCAAGAACATCTACAAGGTCGGTCTCAACACCACCCGCCTGCTGCTCGCCTCGGGCGACGTCGTCGTCGGCTACCTGCTGCTCAAGGGCGCGGCCGTCGCCGCCGAGAAGCTGGCCGCCGGCGCGGCGGCCAAGTCCGCCAAGGAAGCAGCCTTCTACCAGGGCAAGATCGCGGCCGCGAAGTTCTTCGCCGCCAACGTCCTGCCCGGCGTCTCCGCCGAGCGCGCGCTGGCAGAGGCCGTCGACGGCTCGCTGATGGACCTGGACGAGGCCGCGTTCTAGGACGCGCCTCGCTCCGACCGAACGGCCCGTCCCCGGGGAGGGGGGCGGGCCGTTCCTGCTGCCGGGGGCGCCGGAGCCGTTCCTTCGCCGGGCAGCCCGATCCCGCTGCCAGGCCCGCGTCCCACCCCCGATTCCCTCTCTCCGGGGCCCCGTATTCGGATTCCGGTCGGTGCGTAAGGTGACCCCATGAGCAGCGCAGCTTCCCGTCCCACCGCCGGCCCCTTCGACCGCGGCCACACCGACGACCTCATGGCCTTCCTGACGGCCTCCCCCTCGCCGTACCACGCGGTGGCGACCGCCGCCGAGCGGCTCGAGAAGGCCGGCTTCCGCCGGGTCGAGGAGACCGCGGCCTGGGACGCCGTGACATCAGCGGGCGAGCCCGCGGGCACCGGTGGGAAGTACGTGATCCGCGGCGGCGCGATCATCGCCTGGTACGTGCCGGAGGGCGCCGCCGCCCACACCCCGTACCGGATCGTCGGCGCGCACACCGACTCCCCCAACCTGCGCGTCAAGCCGCAGCCCGACATGGGCGCCCAGGGCTGGCGCCAGGTCGCCGTCGAGATCTACGGCGGGACCCTCCTCAACACCTGGCTCGACCGCGACCTCGGCCTCGCCGGCCGGCTCACCCTCCGCGACGGCAGCCACCACCTCGTCAACGTCGACCGGCCGCTGCTGCGCGTCCCGCAGCTCGCCATCCACCTCGACCGCCAGGTCAACGACGGCCTCAAGCTCGACCGCCAGCGCCACATGCAGCCCATCTGGGGCATCGGTCAGGTCCACGAGGGCGACCTGATCTCCTTCGTCGCCGCCGAGGCGGGCGTCGACGCCGAGGACGTCACCGGCTGGGACCTGATGGTCCACGCCGTCGACGCCCCCGCCTACCTCGGCCGCGACCGCGAGCTCCTCGCCGGCCCGCGCATGGACAACCTCCTCTCCGTCCACGCCGGCGTCGCCGCGCTCGCCTCCCTCGCGGGCCGCGACGACCTCCCGTACATCCCGGTCCTCGCCGCCTTCGACCACGAGGAGAACGGCTCCGAGGCCGACACCGGCGCCCAGGGCCCCCTCCTCGGCAACGTCCTGGAGCGCTCGGTCTACGCCCGCGGCGGCTCCTACGAGGACCGGGCCCGCGCCTTCGCCGGCACCGTCTGCCTCTCCTCCGACACCGGCCACGCCGTCCACCCCAACTACGCGGAGCGCCACGACCCGACGCACCACCCGCGCGTCAACGGCGGCCCCATCCTCAAGGTGAACGTCAACCAGCGGTACGCCACCGACGGCAGCGGCCGCGCGGTCTTCGCCGCCGCCTGCGAGAAGGCGGGAGTGCCCTGGCAGTCCTTCGTCTCCAGCAACGACATGCCCTGCGGCACCACGATCGGCCCGATCACCGCCGCGCGGCACGGCATCACGACCGTCGACATCGGCGTCGCGATCCTCTCGATGCACAGCGCCCGCGAACTCTGCGGCGCGGACGACCCGTACCTCCTCGCGAACGCGCTGGTCGCCTTCCTGGAGGGCTGAGCGCAACATCCGCGAAACGCGCCTTCTGGCAGCTTCGCCCTCATGCATCGTCATGAGGGCCCCTCGCGGGGGAAGTTCGCCGCCACAACCGCCGTCGCCGTCGTGCTCGCCACGGCGGCGGCGGGCGTTCTGATCGGCGCGTACAACGAACGGCCCCCGTGGGGCACGGACATCGCTTACGAGGGCGGCTTCGTCCAGGCCTCCCGCATCCGCGGCTACGACGTGGACGGCTCACGCACGCGGGCGCTCCTCGACGGGGAGTGCGCGCTCATGGAGCGGCAGGGGATGGGCGGCGAACGGGCCGTGCACGACCCGGCGGCGTGGGTGGAGGGGTGCCTGGACGGGGCCGCGGGGCGCCCGTCCAGGAACCAGGGGATCGTGCGTTGACTACCTGTCCATGCCGGCGAGGATCAGGGGGAGACGGGCGGCGCCGGCGGGCGTGATCTTCACCGGGACGCCCCAGTCCTGCTGGTGGACGTGGCAGGCCGGGTACTCGTTGGCGGGGTCGTCGTCGCAGGACGCGGCCATCGCCGACACGTGCAGCACGCCTTCCGTGAGCTCCGGGTTGAGGTCGAGCTCGCGGAAGAGGTCGGTGCCCGTGCCCTCGCCGCCGAGCAGCAGCTCCGGCGGGGTGGAGGAGACCAGGAGGCGGGTCGAGGGGCCGTACCGCTCGTCCAGCTTCTGCCCGGTCGGCGCCTGGAAGACGACGTCGAGCCGGAGCCGGCCGGGGGCGACGTCGGTGGCCTCGCGCCGGGTGCGGTGGGCGACGGCCTCGACCTGGACGGCCTCCTCGGGCAGCCGCAGCCTGGTCAGGCGGTGCCGGGCGGACTCGACGACCACGATGTCGTCGCCGACGAGGACCGCGTCGCTGGGCTCGCGCAGATCGGTGGCGAGGGTGGTGACCTCGCCGGTGGCGGGGTCGTAGCGGCGCAGGGCGTGGTTGTACGTGTCGGAGACGGCGACCGAGCCGTCGGGCAGGGCGGTCACGCCCAGCGGGTGCTGGAGGAGGGCCTGGTCGGCGGCGCCGTCGCGGTGGCCGAAGTCGAAGAGCCCGGTGCCGACGGCGGTGTGGACGATCCCGTCGGTGTCGATCCAGCGCAGGGCGCTGGTCTCGGAGTCGGCGATCCACAGCCGGTCCTCGGTCGCGGCGAGCCCGGACGGCTGCGCGAACCAGGCCTCGGCGGCGGGCCCGTCGACGAGCCCCTCGTTCGTGGTCCCGGCCGCCACCTGCACGGTGCCGGTCTCGGGGTCGTACGTCCACAGCTGGTGGACACCGGCCATGGCGATCCACACCTTGCCCTGCCACCAGGCGACGTCCCACGGCGAGGAGAGGTCGACCTCGAGGGCGGGCCCGGAGGTCGGGGACCCCTGCCACCACTGCTTCCCGGTACCGGCGACGAGCTCGATCGCACCGCTCTCCGGGTCGTACGTGCGCAGGGCGTGGTTGACGGTGTCGGCGACGACGACCTTGCCGCCGGGGAGGAGCGCGAGCCCCTGCGGCTCCCGGAAGACCCCCTCGCCGATCCGCCGCACGACGGTCTCGCCGTCGGCGGCGAGCTGGACGAGCTGGTGGCGGGTGGTGTCGGAGACGAGGAAGTCGCCGTTGGCGAGCGTGAGGGCCTTCCCGGGGAAGCGCAGGTCGGTCGCGACGGGCTCGGGCGCCACGTACGGCCCGTCCCCGCGCCGCAACGTCCCCTTGGCCTCGTGCTCGGCCTCCAGCTCCTCGACGAGCGTCCGGATGGCGTTGGCGTGCCCCTCACCGGCGTGCTGGGCGACGATGTACCCCTCGGGGTCGATCACGACGAGCGTCGGCCAGGCCCGCACGGCGTACTGCTTCCAGGTCGCGAGCTCCGGGTCGTCGAGCACGGGGTGGTGCACCTCGTACCGCTCGACGGCGTCGACGACGGCCTGATGCTCGGCCTCGTGGACGAACTTCGGCGAGTGCACCCCGACGATCACGAGCGTGTCGCGGTGCTTCTCCTCCAGGTCCCGGAGCTCGTCGAGGACATGCAGGCAGTTGACACAGCAAAAGGTCCAAAAGTCGAGCAGAACAACTTTTCCTCGCAGGTCGGCGAGGGTCAGGTCTTCTCCACCCGTGTTGAGCCAGCCGCCCTTGCCGATCAGCTCGGGGGCGCGGACACGGGCACGTCGGGGCGCGGGGGTGGGCGCGGAGTCGTTCATGGTTCAAGGGTGCCGTACGGGTGGAAAGTGGGGGCCGGGTGGGGGGCCGGGGCGTGTCTCGGGAGGGGGGTGGGCGGGGCCGGCGGTGGCATGGGGCGCATGACGTGTGCGGGCAGATCATCGGACTATTACCGCCGCCGGGTGAGTGGTGGGCTGCTGGTACTGGCCCTGCTCGCGCTGCCCGGAGCCGCCGCCTGGGCCGGTGGGGCCGGGGACGGGGCGCTACGGGTGAGCGTGACCGTGAACGGGCGGCCCGGCACCGACGTGCGGCCTCCCGCCGTACGGGGCGGGGCGCAGGTCGTGAAGCGGTACCGGCTGGTGAACAGGGGCGAGGCCCATCTGTACGGGGTTCGGGTCGTCGACCCCGGCGTGCCCGGCGGGGTCGTGCGCTGCCCCCGGCAGCCCCTCGCCGCGCTCGGGGAACTGGAGTGCGTGGCCCGTTTCCCGGCCCTCGCCGGGTCACACCCCGCGACCGTACGGGCCGAGGGGGACATCCCCTCCCTCGGGCGCCGGATCAGCGCCACCGCCCGCTCCGGGTACGTCGGGGTCGCCGCCGCCCTCTCGCTCACCGAGCGGGTCTCGGTCGGAGGCGGGGGCGGGGGAGCCGGGCGCGCGGTCGGGGCGCTCGCGACCGTCACGTACACCGTGACCAACCGGGGCAACCGGCCCGTCCACGCCGTACGCGTCGAGGACCCCGCCCTGCGGCTCGGCCCCGGTGCCGTGTCCTGCGGCGGGCGGGCCGGGACCGTGTCGCTGCTCGCCCCGGGCGCCTCCGCCCGCTGCACCTCCACCGTCCGGCGCCCGCCGGGTACCCACCGGAGCACCGGTCTCGCCACCGGCAGCGACCAGGTCCCGACCTATGACGCCGGCGGGCGGCTCCTCCCCGCGCCCCTCCTCACGGCGCGCTCGTCCGCCGCCTTCACCATCGGTGCGCAGGGAGGCTCTGGGGAGAGTGGGGGCTCCGGTTCCCGTGGGGTGGGTGGTTCCTCTGGAGTTGCCGGTTCCGGTGGTGCCTCCGGTGCTGCTGGTGTCCCTGGTGCGCAAGGCGCCCCGGGTGCTCCAGGACTCCCCGGTGCTCCCGGGGCTGCCGGGGCTGCCGCCGGTGGTGCCGCGGGAGCCGCCGGTGGTGCCGCGGGAGCCGCTGGTGCTGCGGGGGCCGGAGGTGCCGCGGGGGCCGGTGGTGCCGCGGGGGCCGGTGGTGCAGCAGCAGCAGCCGGGAGTGCGGCAGCCGCCGGAGGTACAGCTTCTGCCAGTGGTGCAGCAGCCACCGCCGGTACCGCAACCGTCGGCGGCGCCGCGCCCGGGGCTCCGGTCGCTCCCGGAACCGTCCCGCCGGGCTCGGACACGGTCGGCGGCACCGCGCCCGTCCCCGTCACCCCGCCGAAGGCCGTACCCCAAGGGGTACCGGACGGTCCGGCCGTCCCCGTCGACGCGGCCCGGCGGGCCACCGCTGTCGCCGACGGCGAGGGGTTTCTCGGGCGGTTGCGGCGGCGGGGGCGGGAGGCGCATGAGTTCGGGGTCGTGGCGATGCTGCTGCTGCTCCTTATCCCGGCGGCCGTCGCGGCCGCCCTTCTCGGCAACCGGGGGAAGTGACCGACCGTGGCCCTGTTCGAGACGCTCGTCGTCGTCCTCGGCGTCGCGTTCGTCGCCGCCCTCGCCGTCCTCGCCAAGACCCGGCTCTTCCCGGTCGGCGAGGACGAGGAGCCGCGCGAGGACGTCGCGGAGTACATCGCCATGATGGTGTCCGTCCTCTACGCGGTGGTGCTCGGTCTCTGTCTGGTGTCCGTCTGGGACACCCGTGCCGACGCCGCCGACAACGTCCAGGCCGAGGCGAGCGCGCTGCACCAGACGTACCTCCTCGCGGACGCGCTCCCCGCCGCGCAGCGGCAACCGCTGAGGGAGGCTGCCCGGACGTACGCCGATCACGTCGTCGGCGTCGAGTGGCCTGCGATGGCGGAGCGCGAACCGCTCGGCCCGTCCGGCTGGCAGCTGCTCGAACAGCTGCGGAGGGCGGGCGAGGTGGAGGACTCGGCGAAGGTGCCGGAACAGATCGCGGCCCAGGAGGTCCTGGCCCAGCTCGGCTACGTCGACGACGCGCGGCGGGGCCGGGAGGCGGCGGCGCAGGAACGGCTCTCCCCCGTGCTGTGGACGGGGCTGCTGATCGGCGGCGCGCTGACGCTGGCGTTCATGTTCCTCTTCGGGATCAAGAGGAGTACGACGCACGTGGTGATGGTGATGGGTCTCTCGGGGTTCATCGCCTTCACCGTCCTGCTGATCCATCAGCTCGACGCGCCGTTCGGGGAGACGCTCGGCGCGACGCCGGAGGCGTTCACCCGCTACTTCGGGTGAGAAGTGCGAGGAGCGGGGCAGACATAGGGCCGTGAAATATCTCGTACGGGACAAGATCTTCGCGATCGGTGACGACTACTGGATCGAGGACGAGCAGGGCCGCCCCGCCTTCCTCGTCGACGGCAAGGCCCTGCGGCTGCGCGACACCCTGGAGCTGAAGGACGCCGACGGGCAGGTCCTCGTCACCCTGCGGCAGAAGATGTTCAGCCTCCGGGACGCGATGACGATCGAGCGGGAGGACCGGCCGCTCGCGACCGTCCGCCGCAAGCGGCTCTCCCTGCTCCGCAACCACTACCGGGTGACGCTCGTCGACGGCACGGAGCTGGACGTCAGCGGCCGGATCCTGGACCGGGAGTTCACCGTCGAGTACGAGGGTGAACTCCTGGCCCACATCTCCCGGCAGTGGTTCCACGTCCGCGAGACGTACGCGGTGAACGTGGTCCGCGAGGACGCCGACGCCGCGCTGCAGATCGCGGTCGCCGTGTGCGTCATCCGGATGGCTGAGCGGGAGCGGGAGGACTAGGGCGTCGCCAGCGCCTGCTCCAGGTCCGCCCACAGGTCCTCCACGTGCTCGATGCCGACCGAGAGCCGGACCGTGCCGGGGCCGATGCCGGCCGCCGCGAGCGCCGCCGCGTCGAGCTGGTGGTGGGAGGTGGACGCCGGGTGCATCACCAGCGTCTTCACGTCACCGAGCGAGACGCTGAGGGAGGCGAGCCGTACCGCCTCGACGAAGGTACGGCCCGCCTCCCGGCCGCCCGCCAGGTCGACCGAGACCACCCCGCCGCCGCCCGCCGGCAGCAGGCGCGCCGCGATCGCCCGGTCCGGGTGGCTCGCGAGGGACGGGTGGCGGACGGCCACGACCGCCGGGTGCGCCTCGAGCCGGGCGGCGAGTTCGGCGGCGCTCGCGCACTGGCGCTCCATGCGCAGCGACAGCGTCTGCATGCCGCGCAGGGTGAGCCAGGCGGCGAACGGGTCGGTGGACGCGCCCTGTTCGACGGCGTGGCCGCGGACCGTGCCGTACAGCTCGGGGTCCTTGAAGACGGCCATGCCGCCGAGGACGTCCGCGTGCCCGGCGAGGTACTTGGTGGCGGAGTGCACGACGATGTCGGCGCCGTGGTCGAGGGGGCGGCAGAGCAGCGGGGAGGCGAAGGTGTTGTCGACGGCGACGGGGACGCCGGCCCCGGCGGCGACGGCGGCGAGCGCGGGGAGGTCGGCTACGCGGGTCGTGGGGTTGGCGATGGTCTCCAGGTAGAGGAGCCGGGTCGTGGGGCGCAGGGCCGCCCGCACCTCCTCCGGGTCGGTGCCGGAGACGTACGTGACGTCGACGCCCCAGCGGGTGGCGAGGTCGGTGAGGACCGCGTACGTGCCGCCGTACAGACAGGTCTGGGCGATGACGTGGCCGCCGCTGCCGAGCAGGCCGAGCAGGACGGCGTTGATGGCGCCCATGCCGGAGGCGAAGGACAGGCCGGCGGTCCCGCCCTCCAGGCGGGCGACGGCGTCCTCCAGGGTGCGGACGGTGGGGTTGCCGAGGCGGGCGTAGAGGAAGGCGTCCGGCGAGGTGAAGCCCTCGGCGAGGGCGTCGGCCGAGTCGAAGGCGAAGACGTGGCCCTGGTGGAGGGGGACGCCGAGGGGCCTGCTGCCCGTGATCTCGACGCGGGGCGGGTGGACGGCGAGGGTCTCGGGGCGCGGGGAGGCGGAGTCGGCGTGGCTCATGGCCTCAGTCTGGGGAGCGGTCGGTTGCGTTCACAGGTCCAATCCCGGCAGATTGGTTCGGCAATGGAGCCAATCAACGCCTCGATGGACGAGCTCGTCGCCCGGCTCGGCCGCTGGTCCGCCGGGCGCGGACCGCTGTATCTGCTGCTCGCCGCCCGGCTGCGGCAGCTCGTCGACGAGGGGGCGCTGCCGCCGGGCGCGCTCCTGCCGCCGGACCGGCGGCTCGCGTCGGCCCTGGCCGTGGGCCGTACGACGGTGGTCGCGGCGTACGAGACGCTCCGGCAGGAAGGCAGGCTGGTGCGGCGTCAGGGCAGCGGGACCCGGGTGGCGGAGGCCGCCCTGCCCCTGGACGCGCCCCGGGTGCAGGAGACCTCGAACCCGCTCTTCCTGCACCTGCTGGAGGCGCCGGACGACGTGATCCTGCTGAGCTGCGCCGCCCCGGACCGGCCGCCGGCCGAGCTGGCGGAGGCGTACCGCTCGCTCGTGCTGCCGGACGGCGACCTCGGCTACCACCCGGCGGGGGTCGGGGCGCTGCGGGCGGCGGTGGCGGCGCGGTACGCGGCGCGGGGGGTGCCGACCGGGCCCGAGCAGATCCTGGTCACCACCGGCGCCCAGCAGGCCCTTTCGCTGCTCGCGCGGCTGCTGCTCGCGCCGGGTGACGGGGTGCTCGTGGAGGCGCCGACGTATCCGGGGGCGCTGGATCTGTTCCGGGAGGCGGCTGCCGTGCCGCTGCCGGTGGCGGTGGGGCCGGACGGGGTGGACGTGGCGGAGGCGGTGCGGGTGATGGAGCGTCATCGCCCGGCCCTGGCCTATGTGATCAGCAGGTTCCAGAACCCGACGGGCGCGGTGCTCCCCCCGCTCGCCGGGCGGCGGCTCGTCGAGGCGGCGAACGCGCTGGGCGTGCCGCTGGTGGACGACGAGGTCCTCGCGGACCTGGCCTTCGGGGACGACGCCGGCTGGTCCCCGCTCTCCTCGTACGGCGAGACCGTCGGCGTCGGTTCGCTGAGCAAGGTGGTGTGGGGCGGGCTGCGGATCGGCTGGGTGCGGGGTCCGGCGCCGCTGATCGGCCGGCTCGCCCGGCTGAAGGCCCTGCACGATCTGGGCAGCGACGTGCCGTCACAGCTGGCGGCGGTCCGGCTGCTCGACGGCTACGGGCCGGTCCTGGCGGCCCGGCTGCGGGCGGCCCGCGCGGGCCACGACCGTCTGCGGTCCGAGCTGGCGCGGCTGCTGCCCTCCTGGTCCTGTGCCCCGGCGGCCGGCGGCCAGACCCTCTGGGTGCGGCTCCCCCACGGCGACGGCGTCTCCTTCGCGCAGCTCGCCCTGCGCCACGGGGTGGCCGTCCTCCCGGGC
The DNA here is from genome assembly GCF_055575535.1 of Streptomyces sp. NPDC034084. Taxonomy (NCBI): domain Bacteria; kingdom Bacillati; phylum Actinomycetota; class Actinomycetes; order Kitasatosporales; family Streptomycetaceae; genus Streptomyces; species Streptomyces sp. NPDC034084. The sequence continues at coordinate 349,355 of NZ_JBVISK010000005.1, read as the reverse complement.
GTCACGGCCGACGCGCTCGGCGGCAGCGTCCGTCATCTGCGGCTGCACTTCCTGGCGCCCCCGGAGGTACTGACGGAGGCGGTACGGAGACTGGCGACCGCCTGGGCGGAGTACGCGCCGGGGCGGGCGTCGGAGCGGGGGCGGGGACCGGAGCCGGCCCGGGGGGCCCTTCATGCGATCGTCGTATGACCTTGTGTCCCTCGCTCAACCACGTGAACATAAGGTGCACCTGCAAAGGGACGAGCTGATTCTCATGGGGGCCTCGGTTATGGGATTTGACGAGGAGTGGGCCGGGATACGAACCGCCGGACCCGAACGGGTCACCGTCGGCACGCGGTTGAACCAGCTGGACGGCGGCGGAGGGGGCGGAGGCGGGGGCTCCGATCTCGCCACCGCACCCGCGAAGAAGAAGGCCGCGGCGAACACGATCGAGAACGAGCTGGAGCCGAACACCGACAAGGCCGCCAAGTGGGCGGACGCCGCCACCACGGCGGCCGTCGCCGGTTTCGCCGGCTGGGCGACCGCGGCCGGTCTCAAGACCGTCGAGACCACCTGGGACAAGCAGGTCAAGACGCTCCTCGCCCGGCTCGCCTCCGAGAAGACCGCCCTGCGCGGCACGGCTCTCTCGTTCAGCGGGCAGGAGCTCGACACGCGCGCCCGGATCGCCGGCGTCGGACCGAGTTCGCGCATCGCGCGCTACTGAGGGGGCGGACCGTGCTGACGTACTCCGAGATCATGACGACCGACCTGGGCAAGCTCGCCACCACCGCGGACAAGTGGGACGAGATGGCGGGCGAGCTGCACAAGGTGGAGGAGCGCTACCGGGACAGCGTGCAGTCTCTGACCACCGCGCAGACCTGGCTGGGCGAGAGCGCGACCGCCGCCCACACCAACTTCACCGCCACCCGCTACGAGTACCAGGCGGCGCAGACGCAGGCGAAGGCCACCGCGACGCTGCTGCGCAACGCCCACGAACAGTTCACCGAGCTGAAGAAGCAGCTGGAGAACGCCCGTGCCGACGCCGTCAAGGCCGGCATGAAGGTCTCCGAGGAGGGCAGGGTCGCCTACGACTACGAGCGGCTCACGCCCGCGGAGCGCAGTGCCCTGCACCACGACCCGGACGGCGCCAGGAGCGTCCGGGACGCCGAGGTGGCCTGGGCCGAGCACCTGGACGGCTGCGTCAAGGCCTTCGACGTCGCCGACCAGGACCTGAAGAAGGACCTGGAGGCCGTCGTCAAGGACGGCTACGGCGCCAAGAACGACGAGACCCTCGGCACCGGCTTCAACGGTGACGCGGGCAAGGTCTCCGCGGCCGACGACAAGGCCAAGGACGACCGGATGAACCTGGCCTGGCTGAAGATGCGGGACGACGAGACACTCGACGACTACGTCCAGCGGCTCCAGCGCGACGGCATCGCGAAGCTCACCGGGAACGAGAAGCTGGCCGACCTGGTCGACAAGTTCACCAAGGGCACCATCACCGCGGGCGCGTTCGCGGGCGCCCTGACGTCCGCGGGCCTCTACTCGTACAAGCTGTCCAAGGCGCTCCGGCCGCCGTTCGTGCACCCGACCGCGCCCGGCACCTTCCTGTCCAAGCAGTTCAACATGCGGCTGGCGGGGGCCGCCCCGGGCAGCCTGCTCAGCAAGGTGCCGCCGGGGCTCGCGACCGCGATCACCGGCTCCGACGAAGCCGCCATGTACGGCGGGTTCATGCGCAACGGCGCGTTCTTCATGCCGACCGCCGCCGAGGCCAACCTGCTGAAGGTCGCGCAGAACGGCGGTCTCGCCAACGCGGCGAAGGCTGCGGGCTGGCTGCGGGGCGCGGGGGTCGTCGGCGGTGTGGCGGCGACCGCGTACGGCGTCGCCAACCTCACCACGTACAACACGGACATGATCAAGGCGGATCCGGCGAAGTTCGCCTCGGACCTCACCGGGACGGCCTTCAGCGCCTCGATGACGGCGCTGACGGTGGCGCCGAACCCGGTCACGCTCGGGCTCGCGGTCGGCACCGGCGTCGCGTACGCGGGCGCGCTGGTCTGGGACAACCACGAGGCGATCGGGAAGGGTCTGGAGCAGGCGGGGGACTGGGTCGGCGACAAGGCGTCCGACATCGGGAACGGGGTCAAGGACGGGGCGAAGAAGCTCGGCAGCGCGCTGAACCCCTTCGACTGAGACGCCCGCCCGGACCTCCTCGGCGGGTCCCCCTCGACTGAGCAGGAGCTCGATACCCATGCACACCCACGTCACGCCGTTCGACCTCCAGGCGTGGAAGGAGGGTAACCGGCACGACTACCGGGCCGGCTGGAAGGGCGTCTCGCCGGAGTTCGGCGAGATCACGCTGACCTGTCCCCTCCCCCGTACCTCTCCCGAGTCGCTTGTCTCGGAGGTACGGGGCGGGCAGCTGCCGACCGCTTCCTTCGAGGCGCGCGGGATGCACGTCGAGGGGATGAAGCTGCCCGGCCTGAACCGGTCGACGCTGCGGGTCGGCGACCGGATGGTGTACGTGACGCGGAACCGCTTCGGCGCGACCCTGGAGCAGCGCGCCCTGGAGATGCGGTACGCGGGGGACGACTACCGGCTGACGGCCCTCGACAAGCACGGCTACGTCCTGACGCGCGCCGCGGACGACGAGGACCCCGGCGTCACGATCACCGTCCGCGAGACCGGACGGGGCAAGGGACGCAGGCTGTCCGTGCACGTCGCGGGGCGGGCCGAGGGCGGCGATCTGGCCCTCGCCCTGATCTTCGCCGGCGTCGACCGCTCCACCCTGACGCAGCTCGGCGCGGTGAAGGCCGGGCTCTCCCGCGTGACCCACTTCTGGACCGAGTCCCAGTACTGACCTCCTGATGATTGAGCGTGAGATGCCTTCCTTCGACGTGACCCGATCCCGCTTCCGGCTGAGCGACGACGAGGTCTTCGTCCTCGCCCAGCTGGCGACCGGTCGGCCGGTCCCGGAGCCCATGGCGCCGGCGGCGGCGCGGCTGCGGGACGCCGGGCTCGCCAACGAGGCGGGGGAGCTGTCCGCCCTGCTCCTGCCGCTGATGAAGACCCTCGTGCAGCCGTCCGTGATCCTCTCCCTGGAGGCCGGCGGCCGGCAGGGCACCCTCCACCACGGGCTGCTGATCGGCGACGACCACGTCGTCTGCCACGAGAGCTGGCCGGGCCAGGAGGAGGCGGAGTACCGGCTCGTCGAACCCAGGACCGTGGTGTGGACGCTCGCCGACCTGGTGGCCCTGCGTCAGTCGGGCGAGGACGCGGCCGACGAGGTCGTCGAGACGACGATGGGCGTCCTGGAAGCGGGCCTCGCCGCCCTGGAGAAGGCCGCCGCGACGCCCGGCGCGGACGAGCGCGCCCTGGTCGGGGAGGCGCTGCGCGCGGCGGGAGGCACGGAGACCGCCCGCCGGCTCGCGGAGCTGATCGTGGAGCTCCGCTCCCAGTGGCGCATGACGGCCGCGTGGCAGGGCCGGCAGGAGGGAGCCGCGGGCGTGGTCGCGCGCGCCGTGGCCGCCTGGGACTGCGGGCCGCTGGGCTACTGGCTGCGGGAGCTCCCCGCCGAGCCCCTCACGGAGGGCGGCGCCCCCGCGGGCAGCCCGTTCCGGCTGCGCCGCGTCGCCCCGAAACGCATCTGGCAGGAACTGACCGCCCTGCTCCCGGACGCGTCGGAACTGACCTCGGCCTAGGTTCTGTCCGGCGGGTCAGGGCCTAGGCGGTCTCCTGGGCGCTCGCCTCGCCGTACTGCTCGAAGCCGATGACGTCCAGCGGCTCTTCGTGGGGGCGTACGAGGCCGGGGAAGCCTTCCGTGCGGAGTTCCCCGCGCAGCCAGGCGAGGAGGGTCCCCGTGAGGGTGGCGGTGAGCGGCGGGCCCTGGTCGGCGTGCCGGGGGATGACGATCAGGGGCCAGTCGTCGGGGGTGTCGCCCTCGGTGAGCCAGCACAGCTGGTCGCCGTCGATGGAGTCGGCGAAGGGCAGGAAACCGCCCGGTTCGGGCCAGACGGCCAGGGGGTTGTACTCGGGGTGGGCGGCGCGCAGGTCCCGGTAGCTGTCGCCGTACCACTCCTCCGTGCCCGCCAGGTCGTACCGCCCGGTGCCCAGCGGGGTACTGAAGCGGAGCCAGTGACACCACTCTCCCGCGCCGTACGTCTCCATCAGACGGACGTACTCGGTCGGGAGGCGGGTGCCGAGGCGTTCGTACAGCCACTCCCAGCTCTGTTCGCCGAGGTGGGGCGCGGCGGGCGGCGGGACCAGGGCGGTGAGGGTGTCGAGGCCGGTGCCGCCGGAGACGAGGGCGGCCCGCTGCGCGGGAGTCGGTTCCGGTCGACGGGCCGGCGGGGTCCAGGCGTGCGCACCGTCGCCGGCGAGGGCGCTGCGGGCGAGGACCGGGCGCAGGCCGTCGGCGACGAAGCCGGTGAGGGTGGGCAGCAAGGTGGTGCCGGGGCGGAGCCAGGCGTCCTTGCCGGCGTTCGCGAGGTTCTGGACGTGGACGACGACGGGCCACCGGTCGGGGTCGTCGGATGCGGTGGTGTCCCAGTAGAGGGTGTCGGACATGCGGGTGGCGCCGAAGGGGAGGACGCCGGGCGCGTGCCCGCGGCCGTCCTCGATGAAGCGGCCGTAGTCGAAGAGGCGCGCGTCGTCGTCGAACGGGGTGTGCAGCCAGAGCCGTTCACCGATGTCGAGCGGGCCGTAGGCTCCGGCCACGGCCTTGTAGTCGGCGGGCAGGCGCAGGCCCAGCCACTCCTCGACCGCGTCCCAGTCGACGGGTATCGCGGGCCCCTCCGGCGGCGGACCGAAGAGCTCGGCGAAGGCGGCGACGGCCGCGGCCGCCCTGTTCCGGTCGTTCACGAGGTGCCTCTCGGAGAAGGTTCAGGCGCGGCGGGCGCGCGGCGTCGCGATGCCCAGCACCCGGTCCTTCAGCGCCGGGAACTGTTCCCGGGTCGTCCGGACCTTCGCCGGGTCGAGGACGACCCGCAGGATCTCCTCGTCGGGGCCGGCCTCCGCGAGCGTCTCGCCCCAGGGGTCGACGACGATCGAGTGCCCGGCCTGCTCCACGCCCGCGTGGGTGCCGGCGGTGCCGCAGGCGAGGACGTACGCCTGGTTCTCGACGGCCCGTGCCCGGGCGAGGAGGGTCCAGTGGGCGCGCCGGAGGGCGGGCCAGCCGGCCGGGACGACGAAGGCCTGGGCGCCGGCGTCGACGAGGCCGCGGAAGAGCTCGGGGAAGCGCAGGTCGTAGCAGGTGCCGACGCCGATGGTGAGGTGCGGCAGGTCGACGGTGACCAGGTCCTCGCCCGCGGCCATCATCACGGCCTCGCCCTTGTCGAAGCCGAAGCGGTGGATCTTCCGGTAGGAGGCGGCGAGTTCGCCGTCGGGGGAGAGGACGAGCGAGGTGTTGTAGAGGGCGCCGCCCTCCGCCTCCACGAAGGAGCCGGCGTGCAGCCAGACCCCGGCGTCGCGGGCGGCGGCCGCCATGGCCCGGTGGGTGGGGCCGTTCAGCGGCTCGGACTCGGCGGCGAAGAGGTCGGACGCGAAGGCGCCGACGGTCCACAGTTCCGGCAGGACGACGAGGTCGGCGCGGCCGGACTCCTCCCGTACGAGGCGCGCCGCTCGGGCGCGACGGGCGTCGACCGGTTCGTCCGGGTCTACCGCGATCTGGATCAGCGAGGCGCGCACAGTACCACCGTCCTGGCATTCGAGCCGTCAACACCGGCCTACGATCGTCACACGAAAGCACTGCCGGGGTGCCTTCGGGCAGCGTAACTTAGCGTCCGAGCCTCCCACCCAGTCGTGTTTTCAGCCCGCGCACCGAAGAACCGCCGAGGGGTCCCGTGACCGTCCATCCCAGCCTCCAGAACTACGCCGACGCCTGGACCCACTCCATCGAGGCGATAGCCGAACTGGTGCAGCCGCTCGTGGAGGGCGAGTGGAACCGGCCGACCCCGTGCATCGGCTGGTCGGTGCGGGACATCGTCTCCCATGTGATCGGCATGGAGACGGAGATGCTCGGCGACCCGCGGCCGATCCACTCGCTGCCCCGCGATCTGTACCACGTGCGCAGTGACTTCGCGCGCTACATGGAGGTCCAGGTCGATGTGCGGCGGCACCACACGGCCCCGGAGATGACGTCGGAGCTGGAGTACATCCTCATCCGCCGGGCGCGCCGGCTCCGCAACGAGAACCGCTCCCCCGAGCATCTGATCCGCGCTCCCCTCGGCGCTGAGCAGTCCCTCGAACAGGCCTACCGCACGCGCGCCTTCGACGTGTGGGTGCACGAGCAGGACCTGCGGACGGCGCTCGGCGTCCCGGGCAACCTGGACTCGCCCGGTGCGCTCGTGACCCGGGACGTCCTCCTGGAGGCGCTGCCGGACGTGGTCGCGAAGGACGCCGGGGCGCCCGCGTCCTCGGCGGTGGTGCTCGACGTGACCGGGCCGGTGGAGTTCCTGCGGACGGTACGCGTCGACGCGGAGGGCCGCGGTTCGATCGACGGCGCGCCGTCGCTCGGCCCGGCGGTGACGCTGGCGACGGACTGGGAGACGTTCGTGCGCCTGGCCTGCGGCCGGGTCCGGCCGGCCGAGGTGGCCGACCGGGTCAAGAGCGAGGGCGACGCGGACCTCGCGGCGGCGATCCTGGACAACTTCGCGGTGACGCCCCGGTAGATCGCGGCATTTTCCGTACGGGGATCCGCGGCGCTTTCAGTACGGGGATCGCGGCACTTTCCGTACGGGGATCGCGGCGCTCTCTATACCGGTACGTGCACGGCCTCCACGCGGCTGGCGACGAGCCGTTCCCGTTCCCTTCGGTGGGTGCGGGCCTTGAGGCGGAGGATCTGCGTGACGCCGAGCGCCTCCAGGACGAAGACCGAGGAGAACGCGATCCGGTAGTCGTCGCCGGTCGCGTCGAGGAGCACACCGACGGCGAGCAGGGTCGTCATCGAGGCGACGAAACCACCCATGTTGACGATTCCGGAGGCGGTGCCCTGACGCTCCGGCGGGTTGGCCGGGCGGGCGAAGTCGAAGCCGATCATGGAGGCCGGTCCGCAGGCGCCGAGGACCAGGCAGAGGGTGACGAGCAGCCACATCGGCGCGTGGTCGCCGGGGTACGCGAGGGTCGTGCCCCACAGCAGGGCGGTGGCCGCGACCGTACCGAGGGCGAGGGGGGCGCGGGCCGCGTGGTGGCGGGCGATGATCTGCCCGTACGCGAGGCCGACGACCATGTTGGACAGCACGACCAGGGTGAGCAGCGTCCCCGCGGTGGCCGGGGAGAGGCCCTGCGCCTCGACGAGGTACGGCAGGCCCCAGAGCAGCAGGAAGACCATGGCCGGGAACTGGGTGGTGAAGTGCACCCACATGCCGAGCCGGGTGCCGGGTTCCCGCCAGGACGCGGCGATCTGACGGCGGACGAAGGCGGCACCGGCGTGCGTGGCCGGCTGGGGTTCGTGCCCTTCGGGGTGGTCCTTGAGGAAGAGCAGCAGCAGGACGAGAGCGAGGACTCCGGCGAGGGAGCTGCCGACGAAGGTGGCCGTCCAGCCGAGGCCGTGCAGGGCACGGGCGATGACGATGGTGGAGACGAGGTTGCCGGCCATGCCGATGAGCCCGGCGAGCTGGGCGATCAGCGGGCCCCGGCGGGCGGGGAACCAGCGGCTGCCGAGCCGCAGGACGCTGATGAAGGTCATGGCGTCGCCGCAGCCGAGGAGGGCGCGGGAGGCGAGCGCCGTGCCGTACGAGGGGGAGAGCGCGAAGCCCAGCTGGCCGACGGTGAAGAGCACGACGCCGAGGGTCAGGACCTTCTTGGTGCCCAGCCGGTCGACCAGGAGGCCGACGGGTATCTGCATGCCCGCGTAGACGAGCAGCTGGAGGATGGAGAAGGTGGAGAGCGCCGAGGCGTTGACGTCGAAGCGGTCGGCGGCGTCGAGTCCGGCGACGCCCAGGGACGTGCGGAAGATGACGGCGACGAAGTAGACGGCGACACCGACGCCCCAGACGAGGGCGGCCCGGCGGCCGCCGGGCGGGTCGCCGGGGAGGGTGACGGCGGATCCGTGGGAGCCGGTCACCGGTCCGCGCCCCGGACGAGGACCTTGACCCAGGAGAGGTGCTGGCGGACGCAGTGCGCGGCGCCCTCGACGTCGCCGGCCTTGATGCGGTCGAGGATCTCGGCGTGCTCGGCGATGTTCTTGGCGACGCGGTCGGGCTGGGACTGCATCACGGCGACGCCCATGCGCAGCTGCCGGTCACGGAGCTGGTCGTAGAGGCGGGCCAGGATCTGGTTGCCGGCGTGCTTGACGATCTCGGCGTGGAAGCAGCGGTCGGTGACGGCGACCTCGGCGAGGTCCCCGGCCTCGGCGCGCTCCTTCTGCTCCTCCAGGAGCTCTTCGAGGCGGGCGATCAGGGTGGCGGGAGCGGGGACGGCCCGGCGGACGGCGAACTCCTCGACGAGCAGGCGGGTCTCGACGACGTCGGCGATCTCCTGGGCGGAGACGGCCAGGACGAGGGCGCCCTTCTTCGGGTAGAGCTTGAGCAGCCCTTCCATCTCCAGCTTGAGCAGCGCCTCGCGGACGGGCGTCCTGGACACCCCGACGGCCTGGGCGAGCTCCCCCTCGGTGAGGAAGGTGCCTCCCTCGTACTGCCGCTCTAGTACGGCCTGCTTGACGTGCATGTAGACGCGGTCGGCCGCGGGGGGCTGCTTCGTGGGCAGGGGGGCGGGACCGGCGGGCGCTGATGGCATGCGCACAGCTTAGATACAACAGGGGTGCAACAGGCAGCCCCGTCCGCATCCTGGACCGCTTATCGGAGCCGGAAGTCGTAGTAGTCCTCGCCGCCGACGAGGACGGAGGTGAAGTGCACCGGGAGGCCATCGGGACGGCGCGCCACCTCCTGCGAGGTCCCTCGGGTGAAGCCCAGCGACAGCCCGGCCACGAAGGGGGCCTCGCCGTCGGCGTCGTGCACACGCCACCCCTGAGCGGTGAGGTGCCCGAGGACGTCGTCGGCGGGGGTCCGGAAGACGTCGGGGGCGGGGGCGCTGAACGCGCCGACGCCGTCCAGGAGCACCCGTGTCAAGGTCTCCCGTCCTTCCCCCGGCCACCACAGCTCGACGGCCGTGACCGTGTCCCGCTCCTCCAGGAGCACCTCGACGCCGACCCCCTCACAGGCGGCCGAGACCGTCACCAGGACGCGGTTCGGGCGGCTGCGTACGCGGGGCTCACCCCAGGGGGAGACGGCCGCCACCGCCTGGTCGAGGGTCATGCCGAGGTGCACGGGCCCGGCGCCGTACGGCGGTGCGAGGTGGAGGTCCATGCCCTCAACCCAAACATCCGGTGGCGGCTGAATGCCACCACCGGATGTTTCACGTGAAACGCGACAACCGGGCCACTACGCCCAGGTAATCAGCCTCTTCGGCTGCTCCAGGATCGCGGCGACGTCCGCCAGGAACTTGGAGCCGAGCTCGCCGTCGACCAGGCGGTGGTCGAAGGAGAGGGCCAGCGTCGTGACCTGACGCGGCTTCACCTTGCCCTTGTGGACCCACGGCTGGAGCTTGATCGCACCGACCGCCAGGATCGCGGACTCGCCGGGGTTGAGGATGGGCGTACCGGTGTCGACGCCGAAGACGCCGACGTTGGTGATGGTGAAGGTGCCGCCCTGCATCGCCGCCGGGGTCGTCTTCCCGTCGCGGGCGGTGGCGACCAGCTCGCTCAGGGAACGCGAGAGCTCGGGCAGGGTCTGCGCGTGCGCGTCCTTGATGTTCGGCACGATCAGACCGCGCGGGGTGGCCGCGGCGATGCCCAGGTTCACGTAGTGCTTGAGGACGATCTCCTGCGCCGCCTCGTCCCAGGCCGCGTTGATCTCCGGATTGCGCTTGACCGCGACCAGGACGGCCTTGGCGATGAGGAGGAGCGGGTTGACCCGCAGGCCCGCCATGTCCTTGCCGGCCTTGAGCTCCTCGACCAGCTTCATCGTGCGCGTGATGTCGAAGGTCACGAACTCGGTGACGTGCGGTGCGGTGAAGGCCGAACCGACCATCGCCGCCGCCGTGGCCTTCCGAACGCCCTTGATGGGGACCCGGGTCTCCCGGGCGTCGGACGCCACGGCCGTCGCCGCGGCGGGTACCGCGACCGGAGCCGGTGCCGCCACGGGCGCGGGGGCCTCGACGGCCGGGGCGGGCGCCGGAGCGGCCGCCGCGTGGACGTCCTCGCGGGTGATGATCCCGTCCGGGCCGGTCGGGGTGACCGTCGCCAGGTCGACGCCGAGGTCCTTGGCGAGCTTCCGGACCGGCGGCTTGGCCAGCGGTCGGGCGGCCGCGGGGCCGTGACCGTTCAGCTGCTCGGGGACCGCCGCGGCGGGCGCGGCCTTGCGGGCCCGGCGCTTGGTGGAGGTCGCGGCCACCCCGTAGCCGACCAGGACCGGCTGGCGGCCCTCCGGCTCGGGCTCGGCGACCGGCTCGGCCACCGGTGCCTGCGCCGGGGCGGCGGCCATGGCCGGCGCCGCCGGGGCCTCGGGCTCCGCGCCCCCGCCCACGTTCACCGAGATGATGACCTGGCCGACGTCGACCGTGGTGCCCTCGGGGAAGAGGAGCTCGTGGACCGTGCCGTCGAAGGGGATCGGCAGCTCGACGGCGGCCTTGGCCGTCTCGACCTCGCACACGACCTGCCCGTCGGTGACGGTGTCACCGGGCTGGACGTACCACTTGAGGATCTCGGCCTCGGTCAGGCCCTCGCCCACGTCGGGCATCTTGAATTCGCGGATCGTCATCGTGCTCTCCTCAGTACGCCAGCGAGCGGTCGACGGCGTCGAGCACGCGGTCCAGGCCCGGCAGGTACTCCTCCTCCAGGCGCGCCGGCGGGTACGGCGCGTGGTAGCCGCCGACCCGCAGGACGGGGGCCTCCAGGTGGTAGAAGCAGCGCTCGGTGATCCGGGCGGCGATCTCCGCGCCGGAGCCGAAGAACACCGGCGCCTCGTGGACGACGACCAGGCGGCGGGTCTTCTCGACCGAGGCCTGGATGGTGTCGAAGTCGAGCGGGGAGATCGAGCGCAGGTCCACGACCTCGATCGACTTGCCCTCCTCGGCGGCGGCCGCGGCCACCTCCAGACAGGTCTTCACCATCGGGCCGTAGGCGACGAGGGTGAGGTCCGTGCCCTCGCGGGCGACCCGGGCCTTGTGCAGCTCGCCGGGGATGGCCTCGGTGTCGAGCTCGCCCTTGTCCCAGTAACGGCGCTTGGGCTCGAAGAAGATCACCGGGTCGTCGCTCTGGATCGCCTGCTGGAGCATCCAGTAGGCGTCGGAGGAGTTCGCCGGGGTGACGACCTTGAGGCCCGCGACGTGCGCGAAGAGCGACTCGGGGGACTCGGAGTGGTGCTCGACGGCGCCGATGCCACCGCCGTACGGGATGCGGATGACGACCGGCATCTTCACCGTGCCGAGCGAACGGGCCCGCATCTTCGCCAGCTGGGTGACGATCTGGTCGTACGCCGGGAAGACGAAGCCGTCGAACTGGATCTCCACGACCGGCCGGTAGCCGCGCAGCGCGAGGCCGATCGCGGTGCCGACGATGCCGGACTCGGCGAGCGGGGTGTCGACGACCCGGTCCTCGCCGAAGTCCTTCTGCAGACCGTCGGTGATCCGGAAGACACCGCCGAGCTTGCCGACGTCCAGGCCCATGATGACGACCTTGGGATCGGTCTCCAGGGCCTTGCGCAGCGACTCGTTGAGCGCCTTGGCCAGGGGAAGCTTCTGAACAGCCATGGTTACTCGGCCTCTCCGCCCGTGAAGGACGCCTGGTAGGCGGCGAACTCGGCGCGCTCCTCGTCGACGAGCGCGTGCCCGTCCGCGTACACGTTGTCGAACATCGCCATGTGCTCCGGGACGGGCATGGCGCGGACGACCTCGCGGACGTGCTTGCCGAGGGTCTCGCTCTCCGTCTCCAGCTCCTCGAAGAAGGCCGCGTCGGCGTGACCCTCGTTCTCCATGTACGCCTTGAGGCGCAGGATCGGGTCCTTCGCCTCCCACGCCTCGCGCTCGGCGTCACGGCGGTAGCGGGTCGGGTCGTCGGAGGTGGTGTGGGCGGCCATGCGGTACGTGAACGCCTCGATGAGGGTCGGGCCCTCGCCGCGACGGGCACGCTCCAGGGCCGACCGGGTCACGGCCAGGCACGCCAGGACGTCGTTGCCGTCGACGCGGACACCGGGGAAGCCGAAACCGCGGGCGCGCTGGTAGAGCGGGACGCGCGTCTGCTTCTCGATGGGCTCGGAAATCGCCCACTGGTTGTTCTGGCAGAAGAACACGACCGGGGCGTTGTAGACCGCGGAGAAGACGAACGACTCGTTGACGTCGCCCTGGCTGGAGGCGCCGTCACCGAAGTACGCGAGCACGGCGGAGTCCGCGCCGTCCTTGGCGATGCCCATGGCGTAGCCGGTGGCGTGCAGGGTCTGCGAGCCGAGGACGATCGTGTACAGGTGGAAATTGTTGCTGTTGGGGTCCCAGCCGCCGTTGTTCACACCGCGGAACATTCCCAGCAGGTTCGTGGGGTCGACCCCGCGGCACCAGGCGACGCCGTGCTCGCGGTAGGTCGGGAAGACGTAGTCGTCATCGCGCAGGGCCCGGCCCGAACCGATCTGGGCGGCCTCCTGGCCGAGCAGCGAGGCCCACAGGCCCAGCTCGCCCTGGCGCTGCAGAGCGGTCGCCTCGGCGTCGAAGCGCCGGGTGAGGACCATGTCGCGGTAGAGACCGCGCAGCTCCTCGGCGCTCAGGTCGATGTCGTAGTCGGGGTGCTGGACGCGCTCCCCTTCGGGCGTCAGCAGCTGAACGAGCTCCGGCTCCGAGGCCGTGGCGGCCGTCGCCTTCTTGGTGGTGCTCGTGCTCGCGCTTGCGGTGCGCTTGGTGCCGCTGCTGCGTCGCGTCGTCTTGCGCGCGGCAGTGCTCTCCACGGTCACGTGCGTGCTCCTCCGTCGGTCCGGCCCCCGGGTTCGCCGGTGAGGCCAGTGCGGCTCCGCCTTGTCCGTACCTTCGCACGGGGTGGGTGCGACGCGGCCGGAGTCGGGCGTGAAAGGTGCCCCGGCGAGCGCCGTCATAGGCACGTTACCCATTGCGCGGCATTCCCGCGAAACCCCACTTGACCTGCGATTTTGCTTGGATTTCCAAGTAAATCGAGAAAAGGGGTACTCAGCCCTGGTCAGAGCATGGACAACGGCCCGACGCCGTCGTCGGAACACCCGGCACGTTATCCCGCGCACCCCGGGCGCCGGAAGACCCAATATGTGAGACTGACCGCGTGCGCGAAGAAGGAAAAATCCGGGTATTTCTGCTGGACGACCACGAAGTCGTGCGGCGCGGCGTCCACGAGCTGCTCTCCGTGGAGGACGACATCGAGGTGGTCGGCGAGGCCGGGACGGCGGCGGACGCGCTGGTCAGGATCCCCGCGACCCGCCCCGACGTCGCCGTGCTCGACGTCCGGCTGCCCGACGGCAGCGGGGTGGAGGTGTGCCGCGAGATCCGCTCGCAGGACGAGTCGATCAGATGCCTCATGCTCACCTCGTACGCGGACGACGAGGCGCTCTTCGACGCGATCATGGCCGGGGCCTCGGGCTATGTCCTCAAGGCCATCCGCGGCAACGAGCTGCTGAACGCCGTGCGGGACGTGGCGGCCGGCAAGTCGCTGCTCGACCCGGTGGCGACCGCCCGGGTCCTGGAGCGGCTGCGCGACGGCAACAACCCGAAGAAGGACGACAAGCTCGCGAACCTGACGGAGCAGGAGCGCAAGATCCTGGACCTGATCGGCGAGGGCCTGACCAACCGGGTCATCGGCGAGCGGCTCCACCTCGCGGAGAAGACCATCAAGAACTATGTCTCCAGCCTGCTGTCGAAGCTGGGCATGGAGCGCCGCTCGCAGGCCGCGGCCTACGTGGCACGCCTCCAGGCCGAACGGCACTGAGACGGCGGGGGCCGGGGCCGTCTCCGCGGCGCGGCGGCGGCGCGGACCCGCCCCAGGGCCCTTTTCGGGACCTACGTCCCCGTCGAACCGGGGCCAGGGGCCCCTTTCCCGACAGGGCGCCGGTGACGGAGAGTGGAAAGCATGTCCACCGACGAGATCCGCGCCATCGAGTTGCTCAGCCGCGTGTCGTACGGCCGGGTGGCGACGAGCATGCGGGCGATGCCGTTCGTCGCTCCCGCCCGTCACGTCGTCGCCGACGGCCGCGTCCTGCTCCGGATGCACCGCGGTCTCGGTTACCACCGCGCCTGCAACGGCAGCGTCGTCGCGTACGGCGCGGACAACTTCGATTCCGGCGCCGAGCACCTCTGGTCCGTGCAGTTCACCGGTACCGCCGAGATCGTCGAGCCGACGCCCGAGGAGGTGGCGGCCTTCGGCCCCGAGCCCGTCAGCGTGGACGGCGAGGACTTCACCCCGGTGTTCATGCGGATCGAACCGCAGTTCGTGACCATCCACGAACTCGACTACAGCGGGCACACGGAGGTCCGCACCACGGAGCGAGACCTCCACCACGCAGCGTGATCTAACATCTGCGGAGTGCCGCGCTCATCTGTACTCCACGCTCCGCCCGTCGGCCCCCTCCTGCGCCGCTACGCGGACGTCGGCGAGCCCCTCTCCTGCGTCCCCGTGACCGAGGGCCTGCTCAACCGCGGCTACCGGCTCGCCACCACCCGCGGCGCGTACTTCCTCAAGCAGCACCTGGACGCCCCCACCTCCGACCGGGCCACCATCAGCCGCCAGCACCGGGCCACCCAGCGCCTGCACGCCCTCGGCCTCCCCGTCGCGCCGCCGCTGCCCGACAGCCGGGGCCGCACCGTCGCGCTCGTCGGCGGCCACTGCTACGCCCTGCACCCCTGGGTCGAGGGCTGCCACCGCGACGGCGCCCAGCTCTCCACCGGCTGCTCCCGCCGCCTCGGCACCCTCCTCGGCCGCGTCCACACCTGCCTGGAGCAGGTCATGGAGTCCCCGCCGCCGGGCGGCGACCACGGGAGCGCCCGCCCCGAGGACACCTTCCGGGCCATCGAGGAACTGCTCCGTCTCGCCCGAGCGCACCGCCCCCGTGACAGCTTCGACGCGCTCGCCGAGCACCGGCTCAGGGAGCGGCGCAGGCTGCTCGCGCAGCACGCCCACCACCGGCCGCCGCCCGCCTCCGCCGCCGGCTGGGTGCACGGCGACTTCCACCCGCTGAACCTGCTGTACCGGGGCGCGGAGCCCGCGGCGATCGTCGACTGGGACCGGCTCGGGGTCCGCCCCAGGGCCGAGGAGGCGGTCAGGGCCGCCGCCATCTTCTTCGTACGGCCGGAGGGGGAGCTGGCGCTCGAGAAGGTACGGGCCTACGCGCGCGCGTACCGACGGGCGACGGGCGCGGACGGGGCCGAACTGGCCGCGGCGGCGCACCGGGTGTGGTGGGAGCGGCTCAACGACTTCTGGACCCTGCGCTGGCGCTACCAGCTGCACGACCGCAGGGCCGACCCGCAGTTCCCCGCGGTGTCGGCCCTGGCGGTGTGGTGGACGCGCGAGTACGCGGCGGTCCGCGACGCCTTCGCCTGCTGAGCCCGTGCCGGCCGGGCGCCGGACTTCCGGGACTCCGTCAGCCGGTCTCGTTGCCCGTGGCCGGCGGCGGGGTGTCCGGGTTGCCGTTGCCGCCGGTGGAGTCGTCGGTCGGACCGCCCGTCGGCTCCGTCGGGGTGTCGGTCGTCGGCTCGCCCGTCGGCTCCGTCGGCGTACCCGTGGGCTCGGTCGGCGGGGTCGTCGTCGGCTGCGTCGGCGCCTGGGTCGTCGGCGTGCCCGTGGGCTCGGGCGGCGTGTACGTCGTCGGCGGGTCCCACGGCTGCTGCGTCTCGCCGCCGGTCGACGTGCCCGGATCCTCGGTGGGGTCCTGGGTGGGCTCCTCCGAGTGCGTGGGCTCCTTCGAGACCGTCGACGGCGAGTTGCTCACCGTCGTCGGCGGCTTCACGTCGCCACCCGGGTTGTCCGCCTTGTCGAGCGCGTACGCCACCCCGGCGACGACCGCGATCAGCGCGAGCGCGGCGAACAGCCAGATCTTGCCCCGGCCGCCGTTGCCGCCGTTGCCGCCGTTCGGCGAGGCGTACCCGTCCTGGCCGTAGCCGCCGGTTCCGCCCGTACCGCCGTCGTAACCGCCGTACCCGCCGTCGTCCGGGTTCACCGGAGGAAGGATCGGGCCCTGCGCGGTCTCCCCGTGCATCGGGTGACCCATCGCGGCCGTCGCGGCCACGCCGCCGACCGGGGTGTGCCCGCCGTCGTGCGCCTCGACCGGCCCGGTGTTCCACGTGCCGGTGTGGCCGCCCTGCTGCTGGAGCATCTGCAGGCCGTACTGGATGAGCCCGCGCATCTCCTCGGCGCTCTGGAACCGGTCGTCCGGGTCCTTCGCGAGCGAGCGCATCACCAGGCCGTCGAGCTCCGGCGGCACGGACTGCGTGACGTCGGACGGCGGGACCGGCGCGTCCTGCACGTGCTGGTACACGACGGACAGCGGGGTCTCGCCGGTGAACGGGGGCCGCAGCGCGAGCAGTTCGTAGAGCAGGCAGCCCGTGGCGTACAGGTCGGAGCGGTGGTCGACCGCCTTGCCGAGGGCCTGCTCGGGCGAGAGGTACTGCGGCGTGCCCATGACCATGCCGGTCTGGGTCATCGTCGACTGCGCGCCGTGCAGGGCGCGGGCGATGCCGAAGTCCATGACCTTCACCGCACCGGAGTGCGTGATGATCACGTTCGCCGGCTTGATGTCGCGGTGCACGATGCCGTGCTGGTGCGAGTAGGCCAGCGCCTCCAGGACCCCGGAGACGATGATGAGCGCCTGCTCGGGACCGGGCGCCTCCGCGCTGAGCAGCAGGTCTCGGATGGTGCGGCCCTCGACCAGCTCCATCACGATGTACGGCACGGGCCGGCCGCCCACGAGGTCCTCGCCGGAGTCGTACACGGCGACGATGGCGTGGTGGTTGAGCCCGGCGACGGACTGCGCCTCGCGGGTGAAGCGCGCCTTGGAGACCGGGTCCTCGGCGAGGTCGGCACGCAGCAGCTTGACGGCCACGGTGCGGCCGAGCCGTACGTCCTCGGCGGCGAAGACCTCCGCCATGCCGCCCCGGCCCAGACGGTGCGTCAGGCGGTAGCGGCCGTCGCCGACGACGCCGCCCTCGCCCCAGGATTCCGCCGACGCGTCCGGCACACCGCCACCTGCTCCGGATTCGGGTGCCATCAGTCCTCGCCGTCGTCTGTCGTGCCGTGTCCAGTCGCCACGCTACAGGCTCCGCACGACACCACGGTCCGAGATGGACCGGCCATCCAACCCCCTCGATGTACACCTGTGCAAATTCGGCGGGTTTCCTCCGGCCGTGCGGAAACGCTTCCTGTGCGGAGGGTCACGGAACGGGCACCCGGCTTGACGTGTCACTGCCCTGGGGCAGACTTGGCCGAGAAATTCCGGATCAACGCCGCCACGCGCGCGTAGGGGGAAGCACAGATGAGCCAGGACGGCGCACAGGGCCGCTATGCGGGCGGTTCGGTCGCGGGCGGCCGGTACCAGCTGCGCGACCTTCTCGGCGAGGGCGGCATGGCGTCGGTCTACCTGGCGTACGACAGCGCCCTCGACCGGCAGGTCGCCATCAAGACGCTGCACACGGAGCTCGGCCGGGAGCAGTCCTTCCGCGAGCGGTTCCGGCGCGAGGCGCAGGCCGTCGCGAAGCTGTCGCACACGAACATCGTCTCGGTCTTCGACACCGGCGAGGACACCCTCGACGGCGCCGTCATGCCGTACATCGTCATGGAGTACGTGGAGGGGCAGCCGCTCGGCTCGGTCCTCGCCGCGGACGTCCGGCAGTACGGCGCGATGCCGGCCGACAAGGCGCTGAAGGTCACGGCCGACGTGCTCGCGGCGCTGGAGGTCAGCCACGAGATGGGTCTGGTCCACCGCGACATCAAGCCGGGCAACGTGATGACGACCAAGCGCGGCGTGGTCAAGGTCATGGACTTCGGCATCGCGCGGGCCATGCAGTCCGGGGTCACGTCGATGACGCAGACCGGCATGGTCGTCGGCACCCCCCAGTACCTCTCCCCCGAGCAGGCCCTCGGCCGCGCGGTGGACGCCCGCTCCGACCTTTATTCGGTCGGCATCATGCTCTTCCAGCTGCTGACGGGCCGTCTCCCCTTCGACGCCGACTCGCCGCTCGCCATCGCCTACGCGCACGTGCAGGAGGAGCCGGTCGCCCCGTCCTCCGTCAACCGGTCGGTGACGCAGGCGATGGACGCGCTCGTCGCCCGCGCGCTGCGGAAGAACCCCAACGAGCGGTTCCCGAGCGCGGCGGCGATGCGCGACGAGTGCCTGCGGGTCCTGGCCGCAGGCCAGACCAGTGCGCCGGTGATCGTCCAGGGCGGTCCGGTCAGCAGCGGCGCGGGCGTCGGCTCGGCGGTCTTCCCGCCCATCGGCCAGACCCCGCCCCCCGCCCACGGCCAGCACGGCGTCCAGCAGCCCTACCTGCCGCCGACGCCGCAGCCCGGCCCGTACGGCCCCGCGACCCCGGCGCCCGCCCCGGCGTACGGCTACCCGCAGCAGGCGCCGACACCCGCGCCGTACGCCCAGGCCCCGACGCCCGCGCCCTACGGCCAGACCCCGGCCCCCGCGCCGTACGCCCCGACGCCGGCGCCCGTCTCCACGAGCGGCGGCTCCCGCCGGAACACCCCGGTGATCGTCGGCGCGATCGCCGCCGCCCTGCTCGCGATCGGCGGCCTGGTCGTCGCGCTCTCCATGAACGACGACGAGGACCCCCGGGCGGGCGGCACCGGCGGCACGGAGACCCAGCAGAGCCAGACGGCGGCGCCCGGCCACAAGGGCCCCGATCTGACCAAGACGATCGACACCAAGAAGTGCACCCAGCCTTCGGAGTCGAACGACGACCCCAGCAAGTTCGAGGTCCCGAACTTCACCTACAAGAACATCCAGTCGGTGAAGGCCTGTGTCCAGGCCGCCGGGTGGAAGATCATGACCCAGACCCCGGTGGACGAGTCCACGTACGGCGAGGGCACGGTCCTGGAGCAGTACCCGCCGGCCGGTGAGGACATCACCGCCGACGACGCCGAATTCACCCTGAAGATCTCGACGGGCAACCCGCCGCAGTAGGCACCCGGTCTCATCCGATTGCCCCTGTACGCCTCCTGACCCCGTCCCGGATGCCGGAACCGTTCCGGCATGTGACGCTGAGTCGACCATCTCGGCGGCTCGGTACGGGAGGGGGGTCACCCGGTGACTCCAGCACTCCGCAGGGCACGCGCGCGGGCTCTCCGCCCCGCGCTCACCTGCGCGTTCACCTGCGCTTGCGCCCTGTACGCCGCGCCCCTCGCGTACGCCGCGGAGGGCCCCGGCACCACGGCGGGACCCGCGGCGGAGGCCCCGCGGCTCGCTGTCGGCCGGTGGGGGGCCGGTGCACGCGTCAGCCCGCCTCCGACGCCGACGGCGACTCCCACCACCCCCTCCGCCTCGCCTTCGTCGGCCTCCCCCTCCGCGTCCGCCTCCACCAGCGGGACCCCGAGCGGAGACGGAGGGACTCGCGCTCCCGGCTCCCCCGCGCCCGCGCCGACCGGCACCGGCGCGTCCCCGCCCGCGCCGAGCGCCGAGCCCTCCGACGCCCCCGCCCCCAGCGCGTCCGCCTCCCTCGCGGGGCGGCCCGCCGGTGCGGGGCGACCCCGTCCCGGACGCGGCGAGCCCGCCACGCCCTCCGACGACGAGTCCGCCACACCGGGCACGGAGCCGTCGCCCCACCCCTCTCGTACCGAAACCGCTACAGACCCGGCCGAGCAGGAGGCGGCGGAGGGATGGGACGAACCGGTACGCGAGGAGGACCCGGCGCTGCCCGAGGCGGCGCCCGCCAGCCGGCCCGCCACGGTGCCCGGACTCTCGGCCGAGGCCGCGCCCACCCTCGTCGACCAGCGGATTCCCGTCCTCACCCTGGGCGTGGGACTGGCCACCATGGGACTCGGCATCGGCTTCCTCGGGCTCCGGATGCGCCGCCGCTGACCCCGCCCGGACCGCGGGGTCCCCCTTGAGTCGTACCCACGGCTTCCCTCTCAGGTCGGTTGTCGGCGACGGCATACCCGGTATACATACTGAGTATGTCGATCCGTCACGGGCTCCTCGCCCTCCTCGAACGCGGCCCGCGCTACGGCTCCCAGCTCCGTACGGAGTTCGAGTCCCGCACCGGCGCCACCTGGCCGCTCAACGTCGGCCAGGTCTACACGACCCTCAACCGGCTCGAGCGCGACGGCATGGTGGCCCAGGGCGGCGAGGACGCGGCCGGCCACACGCTCTACACGATCACGGACAGCGGGCGCGCCGAGCTCAGGACCTGGTTCGAGAAGCCCGTCGACCGCACCAGCCCCGCCCGTGACGAGCTGGCCATCAAGCTCGCCATGGCCGTGGGCGCGCCCGGCGTCGACATCCGCGCCGTCATCCAGTCCCAGCGCCGCCACACCGTGAAGGCGATGCAGGACTACACCCGGCTCAAGGCGCAGGCCCTCCTCGCCGTCGAGGGCGGCGGGGCCGGGGAGCGGGACGACGTGGCCTGGCTGCTCGTCCTGGAGCAGCTCATCTTCCAGACCGAGGCGGAGGCCCGCTGGCTGGACCACTGCGAGTCCCGGCTGATCCGCCTGTCGGCGACGGCGGCGGCCGCAGCTGCCGTCGCGACGGCTCCCACCGGCCCGACCGCCCCCGCCGCGCCCGCCGTCCCGGGCACGCCCGCCCCCTAGCACTTCTCGACCACCGGTACGCCCGGGGCGCGTCGACCGCACGCTCGCGGCCCCGCCCGTACCGCTTGACGCACCACCTTCCACCGCACGCTCCCGTACCCGGCCGACCGCCGCGTACGGCCAACGGGGGGACCCCTCCATGCCGACACAGCAGCCCGTGCTGCAACTCCAGAACCTGACCCGCGTCCACGGCGCGGGCGCCACCGAGGTGCATGCCCTGCGCGGCATCGACCTCGCCGTGTACCCCGGCGAACTCGTCGCCGTCATGGGCCCCTCGGGCTCCGGAAAGTCCACGCTGCTCACCATCGCGGGCGGCCTGGACACCCCCAGCTCGGGACGGGTGATCGTCGAGGACACCGACATCACCACCGCGAGCGTCAAGGAGCTCGCGGCCCTGCGCCGCCGCAGCATCGGATACGTCTTCCAGGACTACAACCTCATCCCGGCCCTGACCGCAGCCGAGAACGTCGCGCTGCCCCGCGAGCTGGACGGCACCTCCGCCCGCAAGGCACGCGCCGAAGCCATCGCCGCACTGGAGGAGATGGGCCTCGGTCACCTCGCCGACCGCTTCCCCGACGAGATGTCCGGCGGCCAGCAGCAGCGCGTGGCCATCGCCCGTGCCCTCGTCGGCGACCGCCGGCTCGTCCTCGCCGACGAGCCGACCGGCGCCCTCGACTCCGAGACCGGCGAGTCCGTCCTCGCCCTGCTCCGCACCCGCTGCGACGCGGGCGCCGCCGGTGTCCTCGTCACCCACGAGCCGCGGTTCGCGGCCTGGGCCGACCGGGTGGTGTTCCTGCGGGACGGCGCCATCGTCGACCAGACCGTGCGCAGCGAGGCCGATTCCCTCCTCTCGGGCCAGGTGGCCGAGGCGTGAAGACCTGGTTCCACTCCTGGCGGGCCGCGATCCGCATAGCCCGCCGCGACGCCTGGCGTTCCAAGGGCCGCAGCGCTCTCGTCCTCGCGATGATCGCTCTGCCCATCCTCGGCGTCAGCGCCCTCGATCTGACCTACCGCAGCTCCGAACTCTCCGCCGCCGAACGGGTGGAGCGGGCCATCGGCGCGGCCGACGCGCGTTTCCGGGACGCCGACGTCGGCGGTGTCCCGATCTTCCAGGACCCGACCGGCGAGATGCACACGCCGGCCAAGGACTACCGGAACGAGCCGTGGCCGAACGGCTCCACCGATGTCACCAAGACCGTTCCCGCCGGCTCCACCGTCCTCACGGACGGCATCTCCTCGGCCAAGCTGACGACGACGCACGGTCTGCTCATGACCGACGTGCGGGAGCTCAAGGCGTCCGACCCGATCGCCCACGGCATCATGACGCTCCTGGAGGGGCGTTTCCCGGAGAAGAACGACGAGGTCATGGCGACCTCGCACTTCCTGGAGGCCAGTGGCCTGTCGATCGGCTCGACCCTTTCCGCCCGCAATTTCGATCGCCCGTACCGGATCGTCGGCTCCTACGAACTTCCCGACTCGCTCAACGCCGACCAGGTCAACGCACTGCCGGGGGCCTTCCTCACCCCGTACGCGAAGGCGGTCGAGAAGGCCGGTCTGCCCGCGCCCGAGACGTCCGTCTCGTACCTGGTGCGCAAGCCCGGTGGTTTCACGTGGAACACCGTCAAGGAGATCAACACCAAGGGCGTCGCCGTCGTCTCGCGCGCCGTGCTGCTCGACCCGCCCGCCGAGTCCGAGGTCCCGCTCAACCAGAAGGACGGCTGGGGCGGCTACGACGCCAGTCCGGCGGCCCAGGCCGCCGAGCTCGCCGCCATCGGCACGGTCGTCGGCCTGGCCATGCTGGAGATCTGTCTCCTCGCCGGGCCCGCCTTCGCCGTCGGCGCCCGCCGCTCGCGCCGCCAGCTCGGTCTGGTCGGGGCCAACGGCGGTGCCCGCAGCCACATCCGGGCCATCGTGCTGAGCGGCGGCCTGGTCATCGGCATCGCCGCCGCCGTCACCGGCACCGTCCTCGCCCTGATCCTCACGCTCGTGCTGCAGCCGGTCCTCGAGGAGACCATGGGCCAGCGGTTCGGCGCCTTCGACGTCCGGCCGCTCGAACTGCTCGGCATCGCGCTGCTCGCGGTCCTGACCGGGCTGCTCGCCGCGATCGTCCCGGCCGTCACGGCCTCCCGGCAGACCGTGCTCGCCTCGCTCACCGGCCGGCGCGGGGTCCGCCGCAGCAGCCGCGTGCTGCCCCTGGTCGGCCTCGCGGCCCTCCTGCTCGGCGGGGCGATCGCCCTCTTCGGCTCGCTCGTCAGCCAGCAGTTCGCCATCGTCGCGGGCGGCTCCGCCCTCGCCGAGCTGGGCGTCGTCGCCATGACCCCGGCGCTGGTCGGCCTGTTCGGACGGACCGGCCGCTGGCTGCCGCTCTCCCCGCGGCTCGCGCTGCGGGACGCCGTCCGCAACCGGGGACGCACGGCCCCGGCCGTCGCCGCCGTCCTCGCCGCCGTCGCGGGCACCGTCGCCGTCTCCACGTACATGGCCAGCCGCGAAGCCCAGAACAGGGCCGAGTACGAGGCCACCCTGCCGTACGGCGTCGCCTCCGCGTTCGTCCAGGAGGAGGGCGGCCGGGACGTCCCCGCCGTCCGCGAGGCCGTCCAGCGCTCCTTCCCCGTCGACGTCCGCGCCGACGTCGAGCGCGTCGCGGTCGGCAAGCCCGGCTGCCCGCCCTGGGGCACCGACCCCGGCTGCGGCCGCTACGAGGTCCTCCTCCCCCCGGCGAACGAGTGCCCGTTGAACGCCACGGTCCCCGGCGGCGGCGATCCCTCCGAGAAGTACACGCCCGAGCAGCGGCGCAAGCTGCTCAGCGACGACTGGCGGTGCAAGGACTCCGCGAGCAACGGCATGTACGTCTCCGAGGGCGGCCTGCTCATCGGTGACGCCAAGCTGCTCCACGTCCTCGGCGTCGACGACCCCGCGACCGTGAAGGCCCTCGCCGACGGGAAGATCGTCACCTTCAACCGCGCCCTGGTCGACAGGAAGGGCACCGTCGGGATCAAGCAGATCACCGACATCGCCGCCGCCGACAAGGCCTCCGAGGAGGGCCGCCCCGCCCCCGGCAAGGTCAGCTCCCTGCCCGCCTACCTGGTCCCCGGCGACAAGAAGTCCTACGGCCTCCAGGCCCTCATGACGCCGGCCACCGCCAAGGCCGCCGGCCTCTCCACGGCGCCGCTGGGCGTCTACGTCAGCACCGACCGGCTCCCGGACTCCGGGCAGCGCCAGAAGCTCGACAGTGAACTCGCCAAGCTCGGCAGCTCGGTCGAACTCCACCTGGAGGAGGGCTTCGTCGAGGACTACGGCATCATCCTGCTGTCGCTGGCCATCTTCGCGGGTCTCGTCACCATCGGTGCCGCCGGCATCGCAACCGGCCTCGCCCAGGCCGACGCCGAGGCCGATCTGAAGACGCTCGCCGCCGTCGGCGCCCCGCCCCGCGTCCGCCGCACGCTCAGCGGATTCCAGTGCGGTGTCGTCGCCGCCATGGGCGTGGTCCTCGGCTCCGCCGCCGGACTGCTGCCCGCCGTCGGCCTCCGGCTCACCGAGGAGCGGAACCAGATCCGCTTCCACGAGGAGAGCCTCGCCCAGGGCTGGACCGCCGACGCGACCCCGCCGGACCTGGCGATCGTCATCCCCTGGGAGACGCTGGCCGGCCTGCTCGTCGCCGTCCCGCTCGGCGCCGCCCTGCTCGCCGCCCTCGTGACCCGCTCCCGCGGAGCGCTGGCCCGGCGCGCGGCGACCTGACGGTTTCGTTCCCGTCCTGTGCCCCTGTACGAGGGTGGATCACCCTCGTACAGGGGCACACCCTGTGGTGACGCGTGTGTACGAGAGAATGGCGGCATGGAGATGCCGAGGAATGACAGGTCGCAGGAGAGCCCCCAGGTCCTCATCGTGGGACAGGACGGGATGGCGCTCGGCGGCACCCAGGGCGACGACGAACCCCGCGAGGTCCCGGTGACGGAAATGGTCGAGCAGCCTGCGAAGGTCATGCGGATCGGCAGCATGATCAAGCAGCTTCTGGAGGAAGTACGGGCGGCACCTCTGGACGAGGCGAGCCGGGTCAGGCTCAAGGACATCCACGCCAGCTCCGTGAAGGAGCTGGAGGACGGGCTCGCACCCGAGCTCGTCGAGGAACTGGAGCGGCTCTCCCTGCCGTTCACGGACGAGGCGATCCCCTCCGAGGCCGAGCTGCGCATCGCGCAGGCGCAGTTGGTGGGCTGGCTGGAAGGCCTGTTCCACGGCATCCAGACGGCGCTGTTCGCCCAGCAGATGGCGGCCCGCGCCCAGTTGGAGCAGATGCGCCGCGCACTGCCTCCGGGCGCGTCCCACGACGATGACGACGACCAGGGCGGCCACGGCCACGCGGTCCGCTCGGGACCGTACCTGTAGGTCACGCTCGCAGAAGGGCCCGGCACGGAAATCCTCCGTGCCGGGCCCTTGTGGTCGAGCCGGGTGTGCCGGGCCCTTGTGGTCGAGCCGGGTGTGCCGGCCCCGTCGTGGTTGCTCCGGGGTGCCGGGCCCTTGGTGGACGAGCCGGGGGCCAGGCCGGCCCGTCGTGTCTCAGTCCCGGGGAGTGAGCAGCAGCACCTTGCCGACGTGGCCGCTCTCCTCCAGCGCCCGGTGCCCCTCTGCGGCCTCGGGCATCGGCAGCGTCCGGTCGACGACAGGCCGGACCGTACCCGCGCCGATCAACGGCCAGACGTGCTCCCGGACGGCGGCGACGATCGCCGCCTTCTCCTGCGCCGGACGGGACCGCAGCGTGGTCGCCATGACGGCGGCGCGCTTCGCGAGCAGCGCCCCGAGGTTCAGCTCGCCCTTCACCCCGCCCTGGAGACCGATGACGACCAGGCGGCCGTTCACGGCCAGCGCCTTCACGTTCCGCTCCAGGTACTTGGCGCCCACGATGTCCAGGATGACGTCCGCGCCCGCGCCGTCCGTCGCCTTCGCCAGCTCCTCGACGAAGTCCTGCTCGCGGTAGTCGATGAGGATGTCCGCGCCCAGCTCGGCGCAGCGCGCCAGCTTCTCGGGTCCGCCGGCGGTGACCGCGACCCGCGCGCCGACCGCCTTCGCCAGCTGGATCGCCATCGTGCCGATGCCGCTGGCGCCGCCGTGCACGAGCAGCGTCTCGCCGGGGCGCAGGTGGGCGATCATGAAGATGTTGGACCAGACGGTGCACGCGGCCTCGGGGAGCGCGGCGGCCGTGGCCAGGTCGACGCCCTCCGGCACCGGCAGCAGCTGGCCGGCCGGGACCACGACCTTCTCCGCGTAGCCGCCGCCGGCGAGCAGCGCGCACACCTCGTCGCCGACGGCCCAGCCGGACACCGCGGGGCCGAGGGCGGCGATCCGGCCCGCGCATTCCAGGCCGGGGTACGGGGAGCTGCCCGGCGGCGGGTCGTAGAAGCCCTGGCGCTGGAGCAGATCGGCGCGGTTGACCGCGCTCGCCACCACCTCGACGAGAACCTCGCCCTCGCCGGGCACGGGATCGGGCACCTCGGCCCAGACGAGGGCCTCTGGGCCACCGGGTTCCGGAATCGTGATCGCATACATGGCGGCGAGGCTACTCGCCCCCCGTCCGGTCTCCCGGGTCAGTCGTCCGGGTCAGTCCTCCGGTGGCGTGGTGAGCGGGGTGAGCGGCGCGGCCCGCACGATGGTGATCAGCCGGTCGGTGAGCTGGAGCGGGCTGGCCGCGGGGTCGTCATAGCCGAGCAGCCGGTGGCCCCGGAGCACGCTCACCACCAGGTCACCGGTCTCCCGCACGCTCTTGCCGACCTCGCTCTTGGTCACCGGCCGTTCGACGAGGTCCAGGCCTGACCCCTGCTGGATGAGGTCCTCCATCACCGTTCCGGCGCTGGGGCTCAGCACGGAGAGGCCGAGCAGGCGGCCGGCGGCGCTGGCGCTGGTGATGACCGCGTCCGCGCCGGACTGGCGCAGCAGCGGTGCGTTCTCCTCCTCGCGGACGGCGGCGACGATCTTCGCGCCCCGGTTGAGCTGGCGTGCCGTGAGGGTGACGAGAACAGCCGTGTCGTCCCGCTGGGTGGCGATGACGATCTGCCGCGCCCGCTGCACCTCGGCGCGGAGCAGTACGTCGCTGCGTGTCGCGTCGCCGATGACGCCGACGAACCCGTCCGCGTTCGCCGTCTCGATCACCTTGCTGGAGGGGTCGACGATGACGATCTGGTCCTTGCGGAGCCCGGTCGCGCAGAGCGTCTGGATCGCGGACCGCCCCTTCGTCCCGAAACCGACGATGACGGTGTGGTCGCGCAAGGTGGACCTCCAGCGGTTCAGCCGGAACTCCTCCCGGGTCCGTTCGGTGAGGACCTCGAGAGTGGTGCCGACCAGGATGATCAGGAAGAGCACGCGCAGGGGCGTGATCAGCAGGATGTTGGTGAGCCGCGCCGAGTCGCTGTACGGGACGATGTCGCCGTATCCGGTGGTGGAGAGCGTCACCGTCGCGTAGTAGACACAGTCAAGGAAGTCGAGGGTCTCGTTGGCGTTGTCGTGGTAGCCGTCGCGGTCGAGGTAGACGATGAGGACCGTTGCGACCAGCACGCCGAGCGCCATGAGCAGACGCTTGCCGACCTGGCGCAACGGTCTCTCGACGACCCTGCGGGGCAGCTGGACGCGCGGGTCCGAGATCCGCTCGTCCGCGTGGCGGGCCATCACGTCACGGCTGGGAAGTTTCACGTGAAACAGGCTCCTTGGGCCGGTACGGCACCCGACGTCGGCGGCCAGGGAAGGTCGAGGACGTCCAGCTCCTGGCCGGACCGGGCGCCGCCGGGCGGGACGACGGCCATGCCGTCCGCGACGGCGATGCCCCGGAGCATGGCCGGCCCGTTGTAGCGCAGAGGAACGAGCTGTCCGCCCCGGCGGACGACCGGAACGAGCCTGGTGTCGTACGGATGCCCGGGCACCTCGTCCGCGACGGGGGCGCTGCCCCGGGTGAGGGAGGTGCCGGCGAGGGCCGCGAGGAGCGGCTCGGCGAGCGTGAGGAGGCCGGAGACGGCGGCGAGCGGGTTGCCGGGCAGGCCGACGAGATGGCGACGGTCGCCCAGGGCCGCGAGGAGCATCGGGTGACCGGGGCGGACCTTCACCCCGTCGATCAGGAGCGTGGCGCAGGCCTTGTCGAGGACGCGGTGGAGGTGGTCGACGGGCCCGGCGGCGGTACCCCCGGTGGTGAGGACCAGGTCGGCGGCGGAACCGGTGACGGCCGCGTACAGCTCCTCGGCATCGTC
Organism: Streptomyces sp. NPDC034084; assembly: GCF_055575535.1. Classification (NCBI taxonomy): domain Bacteria; kingdom Bacillati; phylum Actinomycetota; class Actinomycetes; order Kitasatosporales; family Streptomycetaceae; genus Streptomyces; species Streptomyces sp. NPDC034084. Next base: position 321,413 of record NZ_JBVISK010000005.1, on the reverse strand, counting down.
GCCGATCCTCCGGGTGGCGAGCACCTCGGCGCCGAGCGCCGCGAGCCAGGGGCCGAGCATGGGGCCGAGGGCGTCCCGGATGAGCCCCTCATGCGGGAGTCCGGCCGTGAGCAGCTCGTCGCCGAGGACCAGGATCTCCACCCGGGGGCGGGGCGGTACGGGGAGCTCGTCGTAACCGGCGGCCGCGGCGAGGCCCAGGACGACGGGGGTCACGACGGTGCCGGCGGGGAGCAGCTCGTCGCCGGACCGGCACTCCTGGCCCCGTGGCCGGATGTCCTGTCCGGAGACCACGTCGCGCAGCGGATGCAGCAGAAGCCCCGGGTGCTCCGTACGGGAGGGCTCGGTACGGGAGTGCTCGCTCCGGATGACGGCGGTGGTCCCGGGCGGGACGGGGGCGCCGGTGGCGATCCGTACGGCCTCCCCGTCGGTCAGCGCGGCGGCGGGCGCGTGACCGGCGAGGACGGGGGTCTCCTCACGGACGGTCCAGGGGCCCGGGCCCGGACCGGCGACGGCCCAGCCGTCCATGGCGGAGGTGTCGAAGGAGGGCAGGTCGGTGAGGGCGAGGAGCGGCTCGGCGAGGATTTGGCCGAGCGCCTGCCCGAGCGGGAGCCGCCGCGGCTCGCGACCGGCCCGCGCTGCGGTACCGGCTCGGACGGCGGCGGCCCGGGCCTCGGGCCAGGCGGTGGCGCGGTGCGGCGGCTCGGCCTTCACGCCGGTAGCGGCTGCCGGGGCCACGGGGACGGGCTCCTTCGGAGTCATCCGGCCTCGTCCTGTTCGGCGGCCCAGCGCTGGGCGAGCGCCGCGGCCTTGCGGGCGGCCTCGGCGACGGCCTCGGGGCCGTCGGTGCCCGCGCGGGCCGCCGCGTAGCCGACCAGGAAGGTGGTCAGGGGCGCGGCGGGGCGGGCCACGCCGTGGGCGGCGTCACGGGCGAGGTCGAGCAGCACGCCGGTGTCGACGTCCAGTTCGATGCCCAGTTCGTCCTTGACTGCGGTGATCCATTCATCCAGCACGGTCCCATGCTCCCTGATGCGGGCGCGGGCCGTGGCGATGTCCTCCCAGGTGTCGCAGTCGAAGGAGGCGAGGGGGGCCGCGGCGACCCGGGTGAGGCTCAGCCCACCGGTGAGGAGACGCAGCGGTCCGCCGTCGAGGGTGCCTCGCCGGGTGGTGAGGAGGGCGAGTTCGCGCAGGAGCGGGGAGCGGCGGTACGCGGCGACGAGCGGCTGGTCCCGGCCCTCGGCGTCGGTGAGGAGCGCGGCCTCGGCCCCGGGGTCCGCGTCGAGCGCGTCGAGGAGGCGGCGGACGGTGTCGCCGTCCAGAAAGGGGAGGTCGGCGGAGAGGACGAGGAGGACGTCGGCACCGGTCTCCCGTACGCCGGCGTCGAGGGCGGCCAGCGGCCCGCCGCCCGGAGGGTCCTCCCTGGTCCAGCGGACGGGGCGGGCGGTCGGGCGGGGGGCCGCGACGACCACGGTCCGGCCTGCGTCGGGACAGGCCGCGAGGACCCGGTCGAGGAGGGTCCGGCCCCCGACCCGTACCCCGGGCTTGTCGGAGCCGCCGAGACGCCGGGCGGCGCCCCCGGCGAGCACGACGGCGTCGTATGCGGTGGTCACCCCAGCAGTATGGGCCGCCGGGCCCCGCCCCCGAGGTCCCCGTCTCCCCTGCTGAGACGCCCCGGCCGAAGGCCACACGGAAGGCGCGGCGGACGGCCGGACGGCCGAAGCGTCGGGCAGCCGCACCGGACGGGCTGCCCGGTGCGGCGGCCCGCGTCAGACCGTGCGGAGCAGGACGGCAGGCTGCTCGACGCAGTCCGCCACGTACCGCAGGAAGCCGCCCGCCGTGCCACCGTCGCAGACGCGGTGGTCGAAGGTGAGCGAGAGCTGCACCACCTGACGAACGGCCAGCTCGCCCCCATGCACCCAGGGCTTGGGGATGATCCGGCCGACTCCGAGCATCGCGGCCTCGGGGTGGTTGATGATCGGCGTGGAGCCGTCGACCCCGAACACCCCGTAGTTGTTCAGGGTGAACGTGCCGCCGGTGAGATCGGCCGGGGTGATCGCACCCTGCCGGGCCGCCTCCGTGAGCCGGGCGAACTCGGCCGTCAGCGACTCGGCCGTCCGGGCCCCCGCGTCCTTGACCACGGGGACGACGAGCCCGCGCGGGGTCTGGGCGGCGAAGCCGAGGTGTACGGACGGGAGCCGGACGATCTCCCGGGCGGCCGTGTCCACCGTGGAGTTCAGCTCGGGGAACCGGGCCAGGGCGTGGACGCAGATGCGCGCGAGGAGCGCGATCAGCGAGATCTTCGGTCCGCCGGCGGCGTTCATCGCCGCCCGCGCCGCCATCAGCTCGGTCGCGTCGGCGTCCACCCAGCAGGTCGCGTCGGGGATCTCCGTACGGCTGCGGGACAGCTTGTCCGCGACGACGCCACGGACTCCGCGCAGCGGAACCCGCTCACCCGCGGCCGTCGGGACAGGCGCCACGGCAGGGGCGACGGCAGCGCTCGGGGCGGTCGCGGGGGCGGCGCCCGGCCGCTCCAGGGCCGCGAGGGCGAGCTCCACGTCGGACCGCAGGATCAGCCCTTCGGGCCCGGATCCGCGCACCTCGCGCAGGTCGAGCCCCCCGTCACGGGCCAGTTTCCGTACGAGCGGCGAAATGACGGGCACGGGCCCGGCGGCCACGGGCGCGGCAACGGGTGCCGGGGCGGCCACCGAGGCCTGCCCGGCACCCGAACCCTGACCGCCCCCAGCCGCCTGCGCGTTCGCCGGATTGGTGTGCCGCACCCGGCGGCGACGGGCGGCGGGCCCTGCCGTGCCGTAGCCGACGAGCACGTTGCCCGAGTACTCCGAGGAGACGGCGGACTCGGCCTCGGCCCGGCCCGGTGCCGGCGCTGCTCCCGGAGCGGACTCCGCGAGCTCCTCCGGCGCTCCCGTACCGCCCACGGCGACCGTCAGGAGCGGGGCTCCGACGGGCAGCTCGGTGCCCTCCTCGCCGTACCGGGCGGTGACGACGCCGCCGTACGGGCAGGGCACCTCGACCATGGCCTTGGCCGTCTCGACCTCGACGACGGGCTGGTCGACGGCGACGACGTCGCCGACGGCGACCAGCCAGCGGACGATCTCGGCCTCGGTGAGTCCCTCACCGAGGTCGGGCAGCTTGAACTCCAGGACCTGCGCCATCAGCTCCCCGCCTCCCACTGCAGTCGCGCCACCGCGTCCAGGACCCGGTCGACGCCCGGCAGATGGTGCCGCTCCAGCATGGGCGGCGGGTACGGGATGTCGAAGCCCGCCACCCGCAGCACCGGCGCCTCCAGGTGGTGGAAGCACCGCTCGGTCACGCGCGCGGCGATCTCCGCGCCGGGGCCGCCGAAGCCGGTCGACTCGTGGACGACGACCGCGCGGCCGGTGCGCCGCACCGAGGCGCAGACGGTCTCGTCGTCGAACGGCACGAGCGAGCGCAGGTCGACGACCTCCAGGTCCCAGCCCTCGGCCTGCGCGGCCTCCGCCGCCTCCAGACAGACCGGCACCGAGGGACCGTAGGTGATCAGGGTGGCGCCGGTGCCCCTGCGCCGTACGACGGCCTTGCCGATCGGCTCGACGGGCGCGGGCGCCTCGGGGGACCAGTCGGACTTGGACCAGTAGAGCCGCTTGGGCTCCAGGAAGACCACCGGGTCGTCGGAGGCGATGGCGGCGCGCAGCAGCCCGTAGGCGTCCTCGACGGTGGCCGGGGTGACGACGTGCAGCCCGGGGGTGGCCATGTAGTAGGCCTCGGAGGAGTCGCTGTGGTGCTCGACGCCGCCGATCCCGCCGCCGTACGGGACGCGGATGACGATCGGCATCGGCATCGCCCCACGGGTGCGGTTTCGCATCTTCGCCACGTGGGAGAGCAGTTGCTCGAACGCGGGGTACGCGAAGGCGTCGAACTGCATCTCCACGACGGGTCGCAGCCCGTACATGGCCATGCCGACGGCCGCGCCGAGGATGCCCGCCTCGGCCAGCGGGGTGTCCGTGCAGCGGTCCTCGCCGAACTCCTTGGCGAGCCCGTCGGTGACCCGGAAGACGCCGCCGAGGGTACCGACGTCCTCGCCCATCACATGGACGGTCGGGTCCTCGGCCATCGCGTCGCGCATGGCGCGCTGGAGCGCCTGCGCCATCGTGGCGGGCTTCGGCTTCCCGGCGTTCCCGCCGGCCTTGGCCGCCGCGGGGCCGGTCGTCGCGGTCGTCATCACGCCTCACCCTCGGCTTCGAGCTCGGCGCGCAGCTGCGCCGCCTGTTCACGCAGCTGCGTGGTCTGCTCCGCGTAGACGTGGGAGAAGAGTTCCATCGGGTCGAGCACCGGGTCGGCGTTCATCCGTTCGCGCAGCTCCGCCGCCATCGTCTCGGCGGCCTCCGCCGCCGCGCGCCTGCCGTCCTCGTCGAGCAGGCCACGCTCCGTCAGTTCCCGTTCCAGGATGAGGATCGGGTCGTGTGCCCGCCAGGCCTCGACCTCGCCGGCCGCCCGGTAGCGGGTGGCGTCGTCGGCGTTGGTGTGGGCGTCGATCCGGTAGGTGACGGCCTCGACGAGGGTGGGTCCGCCGCCGCGCCGCGCACGGGCCACGGCCTCGGTGAGCACCTGGTGGACGGCGACCGCGTCGTTCCCGTCGACGAGCCGGCCCGGCATTCCGTATCCGACGGCCTTGTGGGCGAGGGAGGGGGCGGCGGTCTGCTTGGCGAGCGGCACGGAGATCGCGAAGCCGTTGTTCTGGACGAGGAAGACCACGGGGGCCTGCCAGACGGCGGCGAAGTTCAGCGCCTCGTGGAAGTCGCCCTCGCTGGTGCCGCCGTCGCCGACCATGGCGAGGGCGACGACGTCGTCACCCTTGAGGCGGGCGGCGTGGGCGAGGCCCACGGCGTGCGGGAGCTGGGTGGCCAGCGGCGTGCAGAGCGGTGCGATGCGGTGCTCGTGCGGGTCGTACCCGGTGTGCCAGTCGCCGCGCAGCAGCGTCAGGGCCTGGACGGGGTCAAGACCCCGGGCGACGGCCGCGAGGGTGTCGCGGTACGAGGGGAAGAGCCAGTCCCGCTCCTCCAGGGCGAGGGCGGCGGCGATCTCGCACGCCTCCTGGCCGGTGGTGGACGGGTACACCGCGAGCCGGCCCTGCTTGGTGAGGGCGGTGGCCTGCGTGTTGTACCTGCGGCCGCGGATCAGCTCCGCGTAGAGCCGGAGCAGCAGCGCGGGGTCGGCGTCGGCCACGGCGTCCGTGCCGAGCACGCGCAGCGGCTCGGCCTCGGGCAGCAGCGGCGCCGGGTCGGTCCGCGGCTGCCAGGCCGGCGGCGGGGTGTGCCGGTGGGCGGGAACGGCACCGGGCGGCTCTTGGACTGTCGAACTGCGCTGTTGCAACGAGTCCACCTCCTCGTGGGAGCGGGCATATAAGACCCGAAGGCGGGTGGCGCGAGTGTGGCGCGCCTCACCTACCGATTGTTCGGTCGTGGAGGCATTTTGGCTACAGGCACCTCCAGCCTGTGGACAAACGGTTCTCCACAGCCTGGGATAAGGGCAGGTCGTCCACGGGAGAGAGGCGGGGGCACATGGCGGATGAACAAATGGCCGACGACTGGGAGCAGGTCGTCGCGCCGGGCCCGGCGGCAGGACTCACCGGGCCTCCCGCGCGTCCCCTGGACGCCATCGACCGCGCCATCCTGCGGATCCTGCAGACGGACGGCCGCGCCTCGATCCGTTCCGTGGCCGAGCGGGTGCACGTCTCCCGGGCCAACGCGTACGCGCGCATCAACCGGCTCATCGACGACGGGGTGATCCGCGGCTTCAGCGCCCGCGTCAACCACGAACGGGCAGGCCACGGCGCCTCCGCCTACATCACGCTCAAGATCGTCCAGAACTCCTGGCGGACCGTGCGCGAACAGCTCCAGGCCCTGCCCGGAGCCGCGCACATCGCCCTGGTCAGCGGTGATTTCGACGTCCTGCTGCTCGTCCACACCCCCGACAACCGGACCCTGCGCGAGCTGGTGCTCACCAAGCTCCAGTCGATCCCCGAGGTGCTCTCCACCCGGACCCTGCTGGTCTTCGAGGAGACGGACCTCGACCCGGACCACCGGGACCTGGGCCGCTGACCCGCCGATAGGCCGTACGGGGGGTCAGCGGGCCGTCCGCAGCCCGTCGAAGGCCAGGTGGGCGACGGTCTCGGCGATCCGCTCCCGCTCCGCCGTCGCGTCCGGATGCGGCCGGAACCACTCCACCAGCGAGTTGATCATGCCGAACAGGAGGCGGGTCGCGAGCCGGATGTCCACATCGGCCCGCAGGTCGCCCTCGGCGACGGCGGCCTTCAGCAGCTCGGCCACCCTGTGGTCGAACTCGCGGCGCCGCTCCATCGCCCACCGCTCGGTCGCGGTGTTCCCCCGCACCCGCAGCAGCAGCGTCACGTACGGCAGCTCGGCGATCAGCACCTCCACGGTGCGGCGCGTGACGTACTCGACCCGCTCGACGGCCCGGCCCCGCCCGGCGCCCGGCTCGTCGAGGATCGCGAAGAGCCCGTCGAGCGCCCGGCTGACCGCCCGCCGCAACAGCTCCTCCTTGCCCGCCACGTGGTGGTAGATCGAGGACTTCGAGATCCCGGCCGCCTTGGACAGGTGCTCCATCGACGTGCCGTCGTAACCGCGCTCGTTGAAGACCCGCACCGCGACCGAGAGCAGCGTCTCGGGGGTGTACGTGTCGCGCTTCGCCGTCGTCATCGGGAGCCCTGCCCTTCCTCGGCGTATGCCCGGCGGGCGGTGGCCAGGCTGGGCGCGTACCGTCCCGTCGGGTAGCGCTCGTGCAGCGCCATGAGCAGGTCGCGCACGCGCGCGTGCCCCACCTTCCCGGCCCACTCCAGCGGGCCGGCGGGGTAGTTCACCCCGAGGCGCATGGCCGTGTCGACGTCCTCGGCGGTGGCGACGCCCCGGTCGACCGCGTCGGCCGCGAGGTCGGCGAGCATCGCGACCGTGCGGGCGACGATCATGCCGGGCACGTCACCGATGACGGACACCTGCTTGCCGAGCGCCTGGAAGAGGCCCACGGCCTCGGCGAGGGACTCCTCCGAGGTGTGCTCGCCGGTCGACAGGACGATCCGGCTCGCGCGCGCGTAGTCCAGCGCGAGGTCGAAGTAGATGATCTCGTCGGTGGAGTACTCGAAGGCGCTCTCGCCGTCGGCGAGACAGAGCCGGGCGCCGCCGGGCAGCAGGACGTATCCGTTGCCGGCCTTGCGCCGGACCTCGATCCCGGCCTCCTCGAAGAGCTCGACCAGCGGCTCGGCGGGCCCCAGGTCACCGCGTACGGCGATCCGCCCGGGCGCCTCGGCCGGCGGCGCGGTGTGCGGCGCGGGACGTTCGGCACCCTCCGCGTACGAGAACCAGCCGTGCCCCGACTTGCGGCCGAGGCGGCCCGACTCGACGAGCCGGCGCTGCGCGAGCGAGGGGGTGAACTTCGGGTCCTGGTAGAAGGACTCCCAGACGGAGCGGGTGACGGCCTCGTTGACGTCCTGGCCGATGAGGTCGGTCAGCTCGAAGGGCCCCATGCGGAAGCCGCCGCACTCGCGCAGGGCCGCGTCGATGGTGGCGGGATCGGCCGCGCCCTCCTCGAAGACCCGGAGCGCCTCGGCGTAGAAGGGCCGGGCGACCCGGTTCACGATGAAGCCGGGGGTGTCCGCGCAGCGCACCGGCGTCTTGCCCCAGCCCTTGACCGTCTCGTACGCGCGCGTGGCGACGTCCGGGTCGGTGGCGAAGCCGCTGACGACCTCGACGAGGGGGAGCAGCGGCGCCGGGTTGAAGAAGTGCAGTCCGACGAAGCGGCCGGGCAGCCGCAGCCCTCCGGCGATCGCGGTGACCGAGAGGGAGGAGGTGTTCGTGGCGAGGACGGTGTCGTCGCCGACGATCTTCTCCAGATCGGTGAAGAGCCGCTGCTTGACCGAGAGGTCTTCGACGATCGCCTCGATCACGAGGGCGGCGTCCGCGAGCTCGGCGGGGTCCCCGGCCGCGTGCAGCCGGCCGGCGGCGGCCTCCCGGGCGGCGGGGTCGAGGCGGCCCTTCTCCACGAGCCGGTCCAGGCGGGCGGTGAGGGCGGCGACGGCCTCGTCGGCCCGGCCGGGGGCGCTGTCGTAGAGGCGCACGACATGGCCGGCGACCAGCGCCACCTGGGCGATGCCCTGCCCCATGGTGCCGGTGCCGACGACGGCGACGGTGCGGTCCCGTCCGATGGCGTCGGTGCTGTCCTGTCCCACGGCGGCGGTCTCACTGGCGGTCACGTCGTCGCTCCCCCTGACGGTCACGTTGGCGCTCATAGGAGTGATCCTCCCCGATGGGTTTTCCACAGGATCGACGGACCCCCTTGTCCCGACCGATCGTTCGGTTACTCTAACTCCGTACGCGTCTCCCTGCCCAGCTCGACGAGGAGTTGGTCCATCGATGGCCACCGCTCAGCTGACCACCGACCGTCTGGCCGAGAAGCACCGGTCCACACTCGACCAGGCGCTCGACACCATCCGCACCCGCGCCTACTGGTCGCCGCACCCCGAGCACCCGAAGGCCTACGGCACGGACGGCTCGCTCGACGCGGCGGCGGGTCTCGCCGCCCACCAGTCCGTGCTGAACAGCCGCTTCGACCTCGACCAGCCCGGCACGGACGGCTGGACCGGCGGCGAGATCTCGCCGTACGGCCCGTCGCTCGGCATCGAGTACCCGCACGCCGACCTCGACGTGCTGCTCCCCGCGATGCGCGCCGGCATGGGCGCCTGGCGGGACGCCGGCGCCGAGACCCGCGCCCTGGTCTGCCTGGAGATCCTCGCCCGGATCTCCGCCCGCACCCACGAGTTCGCCCACGCCGTCATGCACACCAGCGGGCAGGCGTTCATGATGGCGTTCCAGGCCGGCGGCCCGCACGCGCAGGACCGCGGCCTCGAGGCCGTGGCCTACGCGTACGAGGAGCAGACCCGCACGCCCGCCGGGCGGGCCGGCTGGTCCAAGCCCCAGGGCAAGCGCGACCCCCTGGAGCTGAGCAAGGAGTTCACCCCGGTCGGCCGCGGCATCGCCCTGGTCATCGGCTGCAACACCTTCCCCACCTGGAACGGCTACCCGGGCCTCTTCGCCTCCCTCGCCACCGGCAACCCGGTCCTGGTCAAGCCGCACCCGCGCGCGGTCCTGCCGCTCGCGCTCACGGTGCAGGTCGCCCGCGAGGTCCTCGCGGAGGCCGGCTTCGACCCGAACCTGGTCGCGCTCGCGGTCGAGCGCCCCGGCGAGGGCATCGCCAAGACCCTGGCCGTCCGACCCGAGATCCGGATCATCGACTACACCGGCTCCACCGCCTTCGGCGACTGGCTGGAGGCCAATGCCCGGCAGGCCCAGGTCTACACCGAGAAGGCCGGCGTCAACACGGTCGTGGTCGACTCCACCGACGACTACAAGGGGATGCTCGGCAACCTGGCCTTCTCGCTGTCCCTGTACAGCGGCCAGATGTGCACCACCCCGCAGAACCTGCTGATCCCCCGCGACGGCATCACCACCGACCAGGGCCCCAAGTCGTACGACGAGGTCGTCGCCGACCTCGCGGCGGCGGTCGGCGGCCTGCTCGGCGACGACGCCCGGGCGAACGGCCTGCTCGGCGCCCTGGTCAACCCGGACGTGAAGGCACGCCTGGAGGCCGCGGCGGAGCTCGGCGAGGTCGCGCTCGCCTCCCGCGAGGTGGTCAACCCGGAGTACCCGGACGCCGTCGTCCGTACGCCGGTGATCGTGAAGCTGGACGGCTCCAAGCCGGACGCCCAGGCCGCGTACTTCTCCGAGTGCTTCGGCCCGGTCTCCTTCGCCGTCTCGGTGGACTCCACCGCCGACGCCCTGGAGCTGCTGCGCCGCACGGTCCGGGAGAAGGGCGCGATGACGGTCGGCGCCTACACGACCTCGGCGGACACCGAGCGGGCGGTGGAGGAGGTCTGCCTGGAGGAGGCGGCCCAGCTCTCGCTGAACCTCACGGGCGGGGTGTACGTGAACCAGACGGCCGCGTTCTCCGACTTCCACGGCTCCGGCGGGAACCCGGCGGCGAACGCCGCGCTGTGCGACGGCGCCTTCGTCTCCAACCGCTTCCGGGTGGTGGAGGTCCGCCGACAGGCCTGACAAACGGCCTCGTGGAGGCCCTCCGGGGCCTCCACGGGATCTACGGCGCCTCGATCTCCGCGTACCGCTGCACCCAGGCGTGCATGGCGATCGCGGCGGCCGCGCCCGCGTTGATCGACCGGGTCGAGCCGAACTGGGCGATCGAGCAGACCATCTCCACGTGGGCGCGGGCCTCCTCGGTGAGTCCCGGGCCCTCCTGCCCGAAGAGCAGCACACAGCGGCGGGGCAGCACGGTCCGCTCCAGCGGGACGGCGCCCGGCAGGTTGTCGATCCCGATGACCGGGATGCCCTCGGCCGCCGCCCACGAGGTCAGCGACGCGGTGTCCGTGTGGTGCCGGACATGCTGGTAGCGGTCGGTGACCATGGCGCCCCGCCGGTTCCAGCGGCGCCGGCCCACGATGTGGACCTCCTTCGCCAGGAACGCGTTGGCGGTCCGTACCACCGAGCCGATGTTGAAGTCGTGACCCCAGTTCTCCACCGCCACGTGGAAGTCGTGACGCCGGGTGTCCAGGTCGGCGACGATCGCCTCCCGCGTCCAGTACCGATAGCGGTCCACGACGTTGCGCCGGTCGCCGCCGGCGAGCAGCTCGGGGTCGTACCGATCGTCCTGTGGCCACGGCTCCGGGTGCGGCCCGACGCCGATCTCGGGGCCGAAGCCCTCGTCGTACTGGACCGGCTCGGGCTGTTCTTCCGTGGTGCTCACCCGACGAGGGTACGGGGGCCGTACTCCTCACCCGTACGGCGCTGCTCGGGCAGCGTCTCGGCGGGGGTCCGCCTCAGCAGCCGGTCCCTGCCCCGGACCACGCGGGCGCCCAGGGCCACCAGGAACGCCGTCGGCAGGAACACGGCGTCGGCCGAGATCATCGCGAGCGAGAAGACCGGCAGGCCCAGAAGCACCGCGATCCCGGCGTGCTCCATCATCATCGCGACGAGGAGGACGTTCTTGACCTTGCGGTTGAAGAGCGTGAAGGGGAACGCGACCTGGACGATCACCGTGCCGTAGGTCAGCAGCATCACCATGACCCCGCTGGCGCCGAGCAGCTCGGAGAGGGCCGGCCAGGGCGCGAAGTAGTCCAGGTGGAGCGGGTAGAACAGCGCGGTCCCGTCCTGCCAGCGCGAGCCCTGGATCTTGTACCAGCCGGCCGTGGCGTAGATCAGGCAGACCTCCGCCATGAGCACGACGAGGGCGGCGTTGTGTGCGAGGTGGGCGAGGGCGTCGAGCAGGGTGCGCGGCTCCCCGGGCGCGAGGCGGCGGACCAGCCACCACAGCCCGTTCCCGAGCCACAGCGCCCACAGCAGTACCGGCACCCACCACTCGCCGGTGACGTCGCTGAACCAGGTGGCGGCGAGGAGGAACCCGCCGAGCACGACCCACAGCAGCGGTCCGACGACATCGCGGCGCGGGGCTTCCCCGGCTCGGGCCGCGCGGGCCTCGCGGGCCGCCCGCCGGGCGTCGAGGGACCACACCCGGCCGCAGCGGGTGAAGACGAGGTAGATCGCGGCGAGGTGGAGGACGTTGTCGCCGCCGTCGCCGACGAAGACGGACCGGTTCTGCAGCGACAGCACGCCGACCATGAAGACCACGGACACGGCACGGGTGCGCCAGCCCACCAGGAGCAGCGCGGCGGACAGCACCGCGAGCCCGTAGACGGCCTCGAACCAGATCCGGCCGTCCGACCACATGAGGGCGGTGAAGGCCCGGTTGTCGGCGATCAGCCGCTGCGCCATCTCCCAGGACCAGGGGGCGTCGGGGCCGTACAGCTGGTGCCGGTACGGCAGCTCGCGCATCAGGAAGAGCAGCCAGGTCAGCGAGAAGCCGATCCGTACGATCGCGCTCTGGTACGGAGCGAGGGTGCGGCCCGTGACGGCCTGCACCCCGCGGGCGAGCCGGCGGTCGAACGTCTCGCGGGCACGCGCGCGCGTGCCGGGGGACGCGGTCGTGGCGAGGGAGCCGGTCGTGGCGAGGGAGCCGGTCGTGGCGAGGGAGCCGGTCGTGGCGGGGGAGCCGGTCGTGCGGGGTGACGTGCTCATCGGCCCGCCTCCGTGCGGCTCGCGGCGGCGCCTGCGGGCCGGTCGGCCTCGGTGATCCTCCACCACGGGAAGTCGCGGTAGGAGGGGTTGGACCGCGTCTTCTCGGTGCTCCACCGGGCGGCGGGGATGACCCGGGAGACGGTGCGGAGCTGGATGCGCCTCACGTCGGCGCCGACGGCCCGCCCGTCGGGGCCTTCGAGGACGTCGAGCCTGAGCATCGCGATCCGGCGCATGTACTGCTCCGAGAGGGTGCCCCGCAGTCCGTCGGGGCGCTGGTCGTCGGTGTGCGTGTTGAGGTAGAAGTCCACGGCCCTGCGGAGCTGGTTCTGCTGGGTGTGGCTGGGCATCGGGTTGTGCCGGACGGCCTCGACGTCCTCGGCGGTGAGGTCGATCCAGCCGGTGGTGCGGCGGCGGCCGTCGACGGGGGTGAGCTCGGCGCGGACCTCGACGGAGACGTTCGTCTGGAGCGGATTGGGCGCGAAGAGCTTCCAGTTCTGCTCGAACTCGGGGTAGATCCAGTCGCCGACGGCCTCGCCGTGCCGCTTGGTCAGCGTGTTGGACGGCGCCACGTGCAGGAACACCATCGCCAGGTGGACGCTGGCGAACACTCCGACGACGGCGAGCGCCACGGCGACGACGACCTGGTACGGCAGCGAGAGGGCCATGATCCCGGCGCCGGCCCCCTTCGCTCCGGGAGGCGTTCCGGGAGGCGTTCCAGGAGGCGTGACCGACGGTTCCCCGCCGGGTCTCCCCCCGTCGTCGTTCACCTCGACCGCGTCCTTTTCGACGTACGCGTCCATCCCGCCCCGATCCCGATCGGCCCACCTCGGTTATCCACAGGGTTGACACCATACGGGCCGCCGACCCACCATTGAAGTCATTCAACCGAACGATCGGTCGGTAGGGGGTCTGATGACCGCAGTGACGGCAGGGACGGCAGGGACCACGGGCGTGCCCGGCGCGTCGGACACGGCCGCGGCGGCCGAGCAGGCCGCCCACGAGGCGGTCTTCGACGCCGCTGTCGCCGCCGACGAGCGGATCGAGCCGCGCGACTGGATGCCCGAGGCCTACCGCGCCTCGCTCGTCCGCCAGATCGCGCAGCACGCCCACTCCGAGATCATCGGCATGCAGCCCGAGGCGAACTGGATCACCCGGGCGCCCTCACTGCGGCGCAAGGCGATCCTCATGGCCAAGGTGCAGGACGAGGCCGGCCACGGCCTGTACCTGTACAGCGCGGCGGAGACCCTCGGCACCAGCCGCGACGAGCTCCTCGACAAGCTCCACTCCGGCCGCCAGAAGTACTCCTCGATCTTCAACTACCCCACGCTGACCTGGGCCGACGTCGGCGCGATCGGCTGGCTCGTGGACGGCGCCGCGATCACCAACCAGGTCCCCCTCTGCCGCTGCTCCTACGGCCCGTACGCCCGCGCGATGGTCCGGGTCTGCAAGGAGGAGTCCTTCCACCAGCGCCAGGGGTACGAGGCTCTGCTCGCCCTCTCCCGCGGCACTGAGGCCCAGCACGCCATGGCCCAGGACGCGGTGAACCGCTGGTGGTGGCCCTCGCTGATGATGTTCGGCCCGCCGGACGACGAGTCGACCCACACCGCCCAGGCGATGGCCTGGAAGATCAAGCGCCACACCAACGACGAACTGCGCCAGCGCTTCGTCGACATCGCCGTCCCGCAGGCCGAGGCCCTCGGCCTCACCCTCCCCGACCCCGACATCCGGTGGAACGAGGAGCGCGGACACTACGACTTCGGCCCGATCGACTGGACCGAGTTCTGGGACGTCCTCAAGGGCAACGGCCCCTGCAACGACCAGAGGCTGAGCAAGCGGCGCCAGGCCCACGAGGACGGCGCCTGGGTCAGAGAAGCGGCGGCGGCCTACGCGCGGAAGCACACCGGTGAGCACGGGGAGGCACAGGCATGACGAGCGACGGTTGGCCGCTGTGGGAGGTGTTCGTGCGCTCCCGCCGCGGACTGTCCCACACCCACGCGGGCAGTCTCCACGCACCCGACGCGGAGATGGCCCTGCGCAACGCCCGCGACCTCTACACCCGCAGGTCCGAAGGCGTCTCGATCTGGGTCATCCCCTCCGCGTCGATCACCGCCTCCTCGCCCGACGAGAAGGACCCCTTCTTCGAGCCGGCCGCGGACAAGCCCTACCGCCACCCGACGTTCTACGAGATCCCCGAGGGGGTGAAGCACCTGTGAGCGCCACCACCGACACCCGCACCGCCGCCGCGGCGCTCGCCCTCGGCGACGACGCCCTCGTCCTCTCCCACCGCCTGGGGGAGTGGGCCGGCTCCGCCCCCGTCCTGGAGGAGGAGGTCGCCCTGGCCAACATCGCCCTCGACCTCCTCGGCCAGGCCCGGGTCCTCCTCTCCCTCGCCGGCGACGAGGACGAACTGGCCTACCTCCGCGAAGAGCGCTCCTTCAGGAACAGCCAGCTGGTCGAGCAGCCGAACGGCGACTTCGCCCACACCATCGCCCGACAGCTGTACTTCTCCACCTACCAGCGGCTCCTGTACGGGCAGCTGGCCTCCGGCGACGGCCCCTTCGCCGGCCTCGCGGCCAAGGCCGTCAAGGAGGTCGCCTACCACCAGGACCACGCCGAGCACTGGACCCTGCGCCTCGGCGACGGCACCCCCGAGAGCCACCAGCGCATGCAACGGGCCTGCGACGCCCTCTGGCGGTACACCGGCGAACTGTTCCAGCCCGTCGACGGCCTCGACCTGGACCTCCCGGCCCTGGAACCCACCTGGCTGGACTCCGTCACCGACGTCCTCGCCCGCGCCACCCTCACCGTGCCCTCCGGACCCCGCACCGGCGCCTGGAGCGCCGGCGCCGGCCGACAGGGCCTGCACACCGAGCCCTTCGGCCGGATGCTCGCCGAAATGCAGCACCTGCACCGCAGCCACCCGGGGGCGACGTGGTGACCATGACGGCCCTGGAGGAGGAACTGAGCCGGATCGCCGGCGCCGTCCCCGATCCGGAGCTGCCCGTCCTCACCCTCGAGGAACTCGGCGTCATGCGGGGCGTGCAGATCCTCGGCCCCGGCCGGGTCGAGGTCTCCCTCACCCCCACCTACACGGGCTGCCCCGCGATCGAGGCGATGGCCTCCGACATCGAGCAGGCCCTCCACCTCCACGGCATACAGGACGTCACCGTCGTCACGGTCCTCGCCCCGGCCTGGTCCACCGACGACATCAGCGAGGAAGGGCGCCGCAAACTCACCGAGTTCGGCATCGCCCCGCCCCGCCCCCAGGGGCCCACCGGCGGCCCCGTGCCGCTCACCCTCGCGATCCGCTGCCCGCACTGCGGATCCACCGACACCGAGCTCCTGAGCCGCTTCTCGTCCACCGCGTGCAAGGCACTGCGCCGCTGCACCGCCTGCCGCGAACCGTTCGACCACTTCAAGGAGTTGTAGATGGTGTCCTCAGCCGCCGGACGGGCCGGGTTCCATCCGCTCCGGGTGAGCGAGGTCGAGCGACTCACGGACGACTCCGTGGCCGTCACCTTCGCGGTCCCGCCCGAGCTCCACGAGGCGTACCGCCACCTCCCCGGCCAGCACCTCGCCCTGCGCCGCACGGGCGAGCAGGGCGAGGAGGTCCGGCGCACCTACTCGATCTGCGCCCCCGCCGCCCCGGCCGGCGAGCCCCCCGTCCTGCGCGTCGGCATCCGGCTCGTCGACGGCGGCTCGTTCTCGACGTACGCGCTCAAGGAACTGGCCGTCGGCGACCTCGTCGAAGTCATGGAACCGATGGGCCGCTTCTCGCTCACCCCGCGCCCCGGACACTTCGCCGCCGTCGTCGGCGGCAGCGGCATCACCCCGGTGCTGTCGATGGCGGCCACCCTGCTCGCCCGCGAACCGGAGGCCCGGTTCTGTCTGGTCCGCAGCGACCGCACGGCCGCGTCCACGATGTTCCTCGACGAGGTCGCCGACCTCAAGGACCGCTACCCGGACCGCTTCCAGCTGGTCACGGTCCTCTCCCGGGAGGAGCAGCAGGCGGGACTGCCGTCCGGCCGCCTCGACCGCGAGCGGCTCGCCGCGCTGCTGCCCGCCCTGCTGCCGGTCGGCACGATCGACGGCTGGTTCCTCTGCGGCCCCTTCGGACTGGTCCAGGGCGCCGAGCAGGCACTGCGCGGCCTGGGCGTCGACCGCGGCCGGATCCACCAGGAGATCTTCCACGTCGACGACGGCTCCGCGCCCGCCCCGGCCCCCGCGGCCGACGCCCCTGCCCACGCCACCCTGACGGCGACCCTGCACGGCCGGTCCGGCACCTGGCCCGTGGAGCGGGGCGAGACGCTCCTCGACACCGTGCTCCGCTCCCGCGCGGACGCCCCGTACGCCTGCAAGGGAGGGGTGTGCGGCACCTGCCGTGCCTTCCTCGTCGGCGGAGAAGTGCGGATGGACCGCAACTTCGCCCTGGAGCCCGAGGAGACGGAAGCCGGATACGTCCTGGCCTGCCAGTCCCATCCGGCCACCCCGGACGTGGAGCTGGACTTCGACCGCTGACACGACCCGGCCGTCCCGAGCGCTGACGGATCGGTGGTGCCGCCGAAGTACCGGCGGCGCCCCCATTCCCTTCCCCTGGAACCTGTTCTATCTTGACGAACCGTCAGACAGCGCGAGGTCGCCAACGGGAAGGCAGCACAGTGGACTTCACCTTCACCGAAGAGCAGCAAGCGGCCGCCGAGACGGCCAAGGCGGTCTTCAAGGACGTCACACCCGATGCCGTCCCGAGCCCCGCCCTCACCCCGGGCGCCGTCGCCGAGGACCTCGACCGGCCACTCTGGTCCCGGCTCGCCACCGCCGGCCTCCTCGGCCTCACCCTCGCCCCCGAGCACGGCGGCGCCGGTCTCGACCCCGTCGCCCTCTGTCTCGTCCTGCGCGAGTCCGCCCGCGTCCTCGCCCGCGTCCCGCTCCTGGAGACCAGCGCCGTCGCCATGACCGTCGAGCGGTACGCCCACCTTCGTACGGCCGCCGAACTCCTCCCCCGTACCGCCCGCGGCGAACTCGTCCTCACCGCCGCCTCCCAGGGCCGCACCGGCCACGAACCGGCCGACCGCGCCGTCACCGCGCGCCGCGACGGAGCCGACTGGATCCTCGACGGCCTCCAGACCGCCGTCCCCTGGGCGCACAACGCCGACGTCATCGCCGTACCGGCACACACCGCCGAGGGACGCACGGTCCTCGCCCTGCTGCCCCGCCCCCACGACGGCCTCCGCCTCACCGCCCAGTACTCCACCAGCGGCGAACGCCTCGCCGAACTACACCTCGCCGCCGTCCGCGTCGCACCCACACACCTCATCGACACCGACGGCGCCTGGGAACACCTGCGCTCCCTCCTCACCACCGGAACCTGCGCCCTCGCCCTCGGACTCGGCGAGGCCGTCCTCACCATGACGAGCCAGTACACCGGACAACGCGAACAGTTCGGCCACCCCGTCGCCACCTTCCAGGCCGTCGCCGTCCAGACCGCCGACCGCTACATCGACCTGCGCGCCATGGAAGCCACCCTCTGGCAGGCCGCCTGGCGCCTCTCCAGCGGCGCGGACGGACCGCTCCCCGCAGCGGGGGACGTAGCCGTCGCGAAGATCTGGGCCTCCGAAGGAGTACGCCGCGTGGTGCAGACCGCCCAGCACCTGCACGGCGGCTTCGGCGCCGACACCGACTACCCGCTGCACCGCTACCACGCCTGGGCCAAGCACCTCGAACTGTCCCTCGGCCCCGCAGCCGCCCACGAGGAGGCACTCGGCGACCTGCTGGCCACCCACCCCCTCGACTGACGCCCCCGGAAAGCCGTCAAGGACTCAGAGCACGAAGGCCGGGATGCCGCTCTCCGCCACCATCGGACGCCCGGCACCGTCCCAGGCGAGCATCCCGCCGTCCACGTTCACCGCGTCGAAGCCCTGCTGCACCAGATACTGCGTGACCTGCGCCGAACGGCCGCCCACCCGGCACATCACATAGGCGCGCCCCCGCTCGGCCACGGCCTCCGTCACCTCGCCGAAGCGCGCCACGAAGTCGCTCATCGGCACGTGCAGCGCGCCCTCGACGTGACCGGCCGTCCACTCGTCGTCCTCCCTGACGTCCAGCACCAGGGCATCGGCCGGCACGGAAGCCGCGTCCACCGAGGGCAGCGGGGAGAAATTCATGGGACAAGCCTTCTCTCGTCAGAACCGCCCGAACGACCCGGGCGCACGAAAAACCTACTGCACCAGCCCCGCCAGCTCGTTCTCCCGCTCGGAGACCTGCGCGAGCAGCTGCTCGGCGATCTCCTCCAGGAGCCGGTCCGGATCGTCCGGCGCCATCCGCAGCATCGCGCCGATCGCGCTCTCCTCCAGCTCCCGCGCCACCGCCGACAGCATGTCCTTGCGCTCGGCCAGCCACTCCAGGCGCGCGTACAGCTCCTCGCTCTCGCTGAGCCGCTCCTCGACCGGAACCGGCCCGGCCTCCCACTCCGCGGCGAGCTCGCGCAGCAACGCCTCGTCGCCCCGGGCGTAGGCGGCGTTCACCCGAGTGATGAACTCCTCGCGCCGCTTCCGCTCGTCGTCCTCACGCGCCAGATCGGGGTGAGCCTTGCGGGCCAGCTCACGGTAGAGCCTGCGCGCCTCCTCACCGGGGCGGACCCGCTTCGGCGGCTGCACCGGCCGGTCGGTGAGCATCGCGGCCGCCTCGGGCGAGAGCCCATCGGAGTCGATCCAGTCGTGGAACAGCTCGTCCACGCCGGGCATCGGCAACACCGCCGCCCGCGCCTCCTGCGCCCGCCGCAGATCCTCGGGATCCCCGGTACGCGCCGCCCGCGCCTCGGCGATCCGCGCGTCGAGCTCGTCGAGCCGCGCGTACATCGGCCCGAGCTTCTGGTGATGCAGCCGCGAGAAGTTCTCCACCTCGACCCGGAAGGTCTCGACAGCGATCTCGAACTCGATCAGCGCCTGCTCGGCCGCCCGCACAGCCCGCTCCAACCGAGCCTCAGGCCGCTGATCCCCGGACTCCTGCCCCGGGGGCTGCCGGCCCGCGGGGTTCTGGTCCTCGGGCTCCTGGCCCGCGGATGCCTGGCCCTCGGACGCCTGGCCCACGGGCTGCTGGTCCCCGGACGCCTGGCCCGCGGGCTGCTGGTCCCCGGACGCCTGGCCCGCGGGCTGCTGGTCCCCGGACGCCTCGGCCCCTACCGAGTGGTCCTCAGACCGCCGGCTCCCGGGCCGCTCGGCCCCGGCCGACTGGCCGCCGGACTGCTGCGCGCCGGGCTGTTCGGCCTCGGGCCGCTCGTCCCCGGGTCCCTCGTTCACACCCTGGTCCACGCTCACGTCCACGCCCGCCAAGTCCTCGTTCCGCCTCGTCCCACCCAGCCTACGGTCCTCGGGGGGCCTCCCCCCCCTCCCTCCCCTCCCCCCTTGTGCTTCCCCCGCCCCCGACGGGCGTCAGACGCCCAGTTCCGCCGCTATGCGGCCCGTGCGGACGGCCGCGAGCAGGTCGGCGTGGTCCGCGGTGGTGCGGTCCGCATACGTGACGGCGAAGGAGGCGACCGCCTCGTCGAGCTCCTCGTTCTTGCCGCAGTAGCCGGATATCAGGCGCGGATCGGCGCTGTGGGCGTGCGCGCGGGCGAGCAGGGCCCCGGTCATCCGCCCGTAGTCGTCGAGCTGGTCCTCCGTGAGGGCGGCGGGGTCCACGCTGCCCTTGCGGTTGCGGAACTGCCGCACCTGGAACGGTCGGCCCCCGACCGTGGTCCAGCCCAGCAGCATGTCGCTGACGACCTGCATCCGCTTCTGGCCGAGCACCACGCGCCGCCCCTCGTGCGCGACCTCCGGCACGGTGAATCCGGCGGCCGGCAGATGCGGCAGCAGGGCCGACGGCCGGGCCTCCTTCACCTGCAGGACCAGCGGCTCGCCCCGGTGGTCGAGCAGCAGGACCACATAGGACTGGGTGCCGACGCTCCCGGTGCCGACCACCCGGAAGGCCACGTCGTGGACGGCGTGCCGCGCGAGCAGCGGCAGTCTGTCCTCGGACACGGTCTCCAGGTACGCGCCGAGGGAGTGGGCCACCTCGGCCGCCTCGGCGTCGTGGACCCTCCGCAACACCGGGGGAGCGTCGACGAATCTGCGGCCGCCGCCCTCGTCGTCCGTCACGGCCTCGGTCGACCGGGCGGCGAACCGGGCGCTCGTGTTGTTGCGGGCCTTGGCGGAGACCCGCTCCAGGGTGCCGAGGAGGTCGCGGGCGTCGGTGTGCGAGACGAGTTCCTCGTCGGCGATCGCGTTCCAGGCGTCGAGTGCGGGCAGCCGGGCGAGCAGGCGCATGGTGCGCCGGTACGCCCCGACGGTGTCGAACGCGGCGGCCCGGCACAGGTCCTCGCTCGCCCCCACTTCCCGTCCGGCGAGGACGAGGGAGGTGGCGAGCCGCTTGAGGTCCCATTCCCAGGGGCCGACGACGGTCTCGTCGAAGTCGTTGAGGTCCATGACGAGCCGTCCGCGCGCGTCACCGTAGAGGCCGAAGTTGGCGGCGTGGGCGTCGCCGCATATCTGGGCGGCGATCCCGGTGACGGGCGTCCCGACGAGGTCCTGGGCCATGAGCCCGGCGGAGCCGCGCAGGAAGGCGAAGGGGCTCGCCGCCATCCTGCCGACCCGTATCGGCGTCAGCTCGGGAACCCGGCCCCGGCTCGATTCCTCGACGGCGCGCACGGCGTCCGGACGGTCGGCGGCGAGGGCCGCCCGGTCGTGCGAGGAGCGGGGCACTCGCTCGCGCAGCTGCTTGCCGCGGTCCTTGGGGGAGGCTCCGGCGCCGGGGGCGGTACGGGGCGCGAACCCCGGCACGTGCGGGACGCGCACTCCGTCGCGCGCTCGGTCCGTACTCCGCTGTCCTGGCACGACGGCCCGGTTCTCGTCCATGGGACGCCCCCCCGATGCGATGTCCAACATCATCCGGCCCCGACCGTACCGCCGTTCCCGATCGGCCGTCTCCCCCTGTGGACAACGCATCCACGACCCTGTGGACAACTCCCGGCCTCCACCCCAGGCGGGCCCTCAGGCCCAGCCCTCAGCCCTTCCACCAGCCCATCCGTCACAGGCCGTCCCTCACACCGCGACGGCCTCCTCCATCTCCTCCTCGGCCTCAGCCTCCACCTCGGACGTCCCCCGGCCCCGCGCCTCACCAGGAACACCAACCCCGGCACCCGCACCGACCTCGGCACCAGCACCGGCACCCTCCGCCGAGGCCCGACGCCGCCGCGCCTCCGTGATCCCGGCGAGGACGACGAGCGCGGCGCCGGCGAGGAACCAGAGGGCGAGGACGAGGACGTTCCCGCCGAGCCCGTGGCCGTCGAAGTAGACGTGGCCGCGCACGCCCTCGACGAAGCCCGCGCCGTTCCAGAAGGCGTGCAGCGCGCCAAAGAAGCCGGGCTGGAGCTCGGGCCGGTAGATACCGCCGGAGCTCGTGAAGTTGAGCATGACGAAGAGCACCATCACGCCGAGCGTGGTCCAGCGGCGCAGGAAGGTGTGCAGGCCGACGCCGACGGCCAGGATGCCCGCCGCGTACAGCCAGGACATCGCCCACACACCGCCGAGCCCGTGGTCGACCAGGTGGAAGACCGGCCCGGCGAAGAGGGTGCCGATCAGGCTGACGGCGAGCGACATCCCGGCGGCGAGAAGGGCCCTGATCCGCATGGGCAGGACGGCTCCTGCTCCGCCGATGACGGCGACCGAGGCGTAGGCGCCGATGCTGAGGGCGACGAGCAGGAAGAAGACGCCCTGGCCGGTGGGGTCGCCGGAGGCGGTGGGGGCGATGTCGGTGACCTTGAGTGGCGCGTCCTGGGCGGCGGCGACCTTGGTGAACACCTTCTCGACCGCCATGGCGCTGGTGTCGGAGGAGCCCGAGGCGACGAGGAGTTCGGGCTTCTCGCCGGGTATGTAGGCGCCGAAGCTTCGCTGCTCGCGCAGTGCGGAGGCGGCCGTGTCCCGGTCGGCGACGGTACGGACGTCGAGGGCGCCGGCGCCCTTGTTCTGCAGCGTCTGGGCGAGGACCTGCGTGGTGGGGCCGGAGCCGACGATGTCGACGCGCAGGTCGTGGGGTTCGGGTGCGTGGAAGGCGCCGAGGTAGGCGAGTCCCATGCCGACGCACATCAACAGGGGGGTGAGCAGATGTCCGAGGACATGTCGCAACGCACCGCTGGTGTTCGGTCCTGCGGACACCGAGACCTCCATGGTTGGCTTTTACAACTAAAGAACCGTTGTACTATACAACCGAAAGGCCGCGAAGGGCGACCCAGCACCTGAACGGACCACCTCACCCCCACAGCAGGGAGCGCACGATGACCGGCGGCGCACAGCCACCCCGTGAGGCGTCCGTGGACGTCATCCAGCGCGAGCTGACGGCCTTCGCCCGCCGGGCACGCGCGGCGGCCGCCCGGGTCCACCCCGAGCTCCCGCTCGTCTCGTACACGCTCCTCGCCCATATCGAGGAGCAGCGCGGCTGCCGTGCCACCGACCTCGCGGCCCACTACCTCCTGGACAAGTCGACGGTGAGCCGCCAGGTCGCCGGCCTGGAGAAGCTCGGCTTCGTCGAGCGACGCCCGGCCTCCGAGGACCACCGGGTGCATGTGCTGCATCCCACCGAGGCCGGTACGAAGGTTCTCGCCGCGGCCCAGACGAGCCGCATGGCCGCCTTCCAGGAGCGCCTGGAGGACTGGCCGGCCGAGGACCTCGCCCGCTTCGCCGCGTACCTGCTGCGCTACAACGCCGCGCCCACGAGCCCTGCCTCCGGCGCCCCTTGAGCTGAAGCCCCCCGGGCTCCTACAGCCCGGCGTCCCGCGCGAGCAGGGCAGCCTGTACCCGGTTCTCGCAGGCCAGTTTGGACAGGATCCGACTGACGTACGTCTTCACTGTGGCCTCGCTCATGTGCAGCCGCTTCCCCGCGTCCGCGTTGGAGAGCCCTTCGCCGAGCAGCGCGAGCACGCCCCGCTCCTTCTCGGTGAGCGCTGCCACACGCGCCCGTGCCTGCTCGGCGCGCGCCGCCTCCCGGCCGGAGGCCAGCCGCTCCACCACGTGTCGGGTCGCCGCCGGGGACAGATAGGCGTCCCCCGCCGCGGCCGCCCGCACCGCACGGATCAGCTCTGCGGGCGCCGTGTCCTTGAGCAGGAACCCGGCACCGCCGTGCTCCAGGGCCCGCAGCACGTTCTCCCGCTCCCCGAAGGTGGTCAGGACGATCACCCGGGCCGTGGGTGCCGCCCGGCGCAGCTCCGGCAGGGCCGAAAGGCCGTCGAGCACCGGCATCTGGATGTCGAGCAGCACCACGTCGGCCGCGTGCGCCCGTGCGGCCTCGACGGCGGCCCGCCCGTCCGCCGCCTCGCCGACGACCTCGATCTCCGGGTCGGAGATGAGGATCATCCGGATCCCGGCTCTGATCAGAGGCTCGTCGTCGGCGATCACGACCCTGATGGGCTGCCCTGCCACAGCTTCTCCCCCACGCCTCCGGTACGGGCGGCCCAGCGTTACCGCTGCTCGACCACGTACGACTTCTTCTCGATCAGCTTGCCGTCCTTGAAACAGAACCGGAAAACGGGCTCCTCTTCGAAGGTCTCGCCGGTCTCCGAGGACATCAGCACCAGGCAGCTGGATCCCGCCGGCCGCTCGGGTCCCGTGCCGTTCAGTCCCGCCGTGGCTATGGTGTCGCCGGAGGGCAGCTGGTGGCGGACCTCCTTCTCGGTCATCCCGACCTTCACCGCCTCGTACTGGACGGGGTCGATCATGCCCTCCTTCAGCGAGCCCATCAGGAAGTAGAGGGCGAAACCCGCCGCGACCACGAGCAGGACGAGGGCCGCGAACGCTATCCCGCAGCCCAGCGCGACCGCTCCGCCCGTGCTCCTGCTCTTGCCCCCGCGCACCGCCATGGCCAGCTCCCGCTCCGTGAACGTCCAGTCGGCCGGTCCGACCTCGACCGGACGACCATCGCCCGCCAGCGGCTTCGTGGTCTGCTGCCGGAAGTCGTCGGCCGCATCGACCAAAGGTGCTGCCTCGGCGACGGGCGCCGCCCCGTACGGCAGCATCCCGGCCACCCGGAAACCCCCGCCGTCGGCCGGACCGGCGTGACAGATGCCGCCCACCAGCCGGGCCCGCTCGACGAGCCCGGCCAGCCCCTGCCTGCCGCTCACCACGTCCTTGACCGGCCCGTCCGCCGGCTCCCCGTTGACGACCTCCACGACGAAGGTGTCCGGCTCGTACCGCAGCTCGACGCCGATCGGCGCCCCCGGCGCGTACTTGTAGGCGTTGGTCAGGGCCTCCTGCACGATGCGGTACGCGGCGTGGTCGGCGGCCGGCTCCAGGGGTCTTTCCTCTCCCAGCCGCCGCAGTCCGATCGAGGTGCCCGCCGCCCGGGCCGCGGCCACGAGCCCCTCGATGCCGGCGATTCCGCGCGCGGCCCGCCCCGTCTCGTCCCCGGCCGGCACAGGCCCCGTCACCGTCCCGGCTTCCGCCGCGACCCCGTCGCGGAGTATCCCGACGACTTCGCGCAGCTCGTGCATGGCGGTCACCGAGGCGTTCCGCAGGACGCCGACCACCTCGCGCTGCCGCTCGCTCAGGTCCCGGTCCACTTCGAGCGCGCCCGTGTGCACGGCGATCAGGGCGAGCTGGTGCCCGAGGCTGTCGTGCATGTCCTGGGCGATCCGCTGCCGCTCGCGCAGCCGGGCCTGCCAGACCACCATGCTCCGCTGGCGCAGCAGCTGCGCGTTGCGCTCCTGAAGCGCGTGCAGCAGGGTCCGCCGCTGGGCCCAGTAGCGGTGGGCGAGGCCGGGGGCCAGGGTGGTGCCCAGGTAGTAGAGGGTCGCCATGAGAGCGACGTGGAGCAGCCGCTGCTGGTCCCAGGTGTCCAGGAGCGTCCCGCCGATGTTCAGGACGAAGGCGGCGATGAACGCCGCCAGTGCCCTTCCGACGTCGACGACGTACCGGCCGGCCGACCAGCCGAGCACGATGAGCAGGGGTTCGAGGCCGGGCAGGAAGGGCGTGAGCCCGGCCGTCAGGACGAGCGCGGTCGCGGGAAGGCCGCGCCGCAGCAGCGACAGGACGGCCGCGCCGACGGCGACCGCGGCCAGCCGCCATCCCGCGCCGCCCATGAGTTCCTCGGTCCCCGCGGCCAGCACCGCGACGACTCCGGCGAGGGCGACCTCACCCGTGATCCTGCGCGGCGACCACTGTCCCGGCAGCACGTACCAGTTCCACCAGGCGGCGACCCCGGCCCCGATCTCCCGCGCGGTCCAGCTCCCCGACTTCGACGTTGCGTCCACGCTCGAACCCTAGGCAGCGCCCGGCACGCCGGGCGTCTCTCTTTCGTCTCGCCGTCCGACGACAAAAGTCGCGACCTCGCCCAGTGCACCCGACGTGGGAAGGCTCACACTCGTGCCGACATACGCGGAAGCCCCGTAGGTCGATGACCTACGGGGCTTCCGTCTGGTGCGCGAGGGGGGAGTTGAACCCCCACGCCCTTTCGGGCACTGGAACCTGAATCCAGCGCGTCTGCCTATTCCGCCACCCGCGCATTGGGTGATCTCCCTGCCCTCTCACTTCTCAGTGGGAGCGCCTGGCGACATCTGAAGATTAGCACGTCGCAGACCGTGGATTCACACCCGTTGTTTCGCTCCCGCTCCCGGAGAACAAGGACAGGGGAGGGAAGGAGTGAGGAAGCCGCGAGAGGAGAGGAATCGACGGGAGGCAGGGGCGAGAGGCGGCCGGCAGGCGGCCAGATCCAGGGGACAGGGACGGACGGACGGACGGAGCCCGGAAGGCGGAAGCGAGTCCGGAGGAGGACGCGCGGAGAACCGAGGCAAGACCCAGGCAAGACCCAGGGAGGACCGAGGCAAGACCCAGGCAAGACTCAGGGAAGCCCCAGGGAAGACCCAGGGAAGACTCTGGGAGGGCCCAGGGAAGACGGAGAGAAGCCGGAAGGAAGGGGGAGGGAGAGGGGAGAAGGAGGGCGGAAGGGGACGGACCGCCCCGGAACCCCGGCCCGAGCCTCCGCTCCCACAGCCGGGTGCGGGACACTGTCCACAGGCCACCTCTACGATCCGTGGGGAAAGCCTGTGAGAGGTGACACTCGTCCACAGGGCAGAGAAGGGGAACCAGCCGATTTCCCGACGCGTGGATACGATCAGTAAGCAGTACCAGGGCGACAACGACGGAGGAGGTGCCCCATGGGAGTCCTGAAGCGTTTCGAGCAGCGTCTCGAAGGTCTGGTCAACGGCACCTTCGCCAAGGTCTTCAAGTCCGAGGTCCAGCCCGTCGAGATCGCAGGCGCCCTCCAGCGCGAGTGCGACAACAACGCGACGATCTGGAACCGCGAGCGGACCGTCGTCCCCAACGACTTCATCGTGGAGCTGAGCACGCCGGACTACGAGCGCCTCAGCCCGTACTCGGGCCAGCTCGGCGACGAGCTCGCCGGCCTGGTCAGGGACTACGCGAAGCAGCAGCGGTACACCTTCATGGGCCCGATCAAGGTCCACCTGGAGAAGGCCGAGGATCTCGACACCGGCCTGTACCGCGTCCGCAGCCGCACGCTGGCGTCGAGTACGTCACAGCCGCAGCCCCCCTCCGCGGGGCCGCAGCCGCACCACCAGCAGCAGGGCCGCGGCGGCTACGGGTACCCCCCGGCCGGCGCTCCGCCCATGCCCGCCTCCCCGCCTCCCGGCGCGCCCGGCCACCGGCCGACGGCGCCCGCCGGACGCCCGGCGGGCGGTCCCGGATCCATGCCCGGCCCCGCCACCCACGGCGGAGCGGGCACCCAGGTGCGCCGCTGGATCGAGATCAACGGCAACCGCCATCAGATCTCCCGCCCGACCCTGGTCCTCGGCCGCAGCACCGACGCGGACGTGAGGATCGACGATCCCGGCGTCTCCCGCCGGCACTGCGAGATCCGGACCGGAACGCCCTCGACGATCCAGGATCTTGGATCCACCAACGGCATCGTGGTGGACGGGCAGCACACCACCCGCGCTACGCTCCGCGACGGCTCGCGGATCGTCGTGGGCAGCACCACCATCGTTTACCGGCAAGCCGAAGGGTGAAGCGGGGGCAATGTCAGAGCTGACCCTGACGGTCATGCGGTTGGGTTTCCTGGCCGTTCTGTGGCTGTTCGTCATCGTGGCCGTCCAGGTCATTCGCAGCGACCTGTTCGGTACGCGGGTCACCCAGCGCGGTTCGCGGCGCCAGGAGGCGCGACCCCAGCAGAACGCGCGCCAGGCCGCCGCGCCTCCGCAGCAGCGCGGCCAGCAGAACACGGGTGGCCGCCAGCGCCGTGGCGCCCCGACCAAGCTGGTCGTGTCCGAGGGCACCCTCACCGGCACGACCGTCGCCCTCCAGGGCCAGACGATCACGCTGGGCCGGGCGCACGACTCGACGATCGTGCTCGACGACGACTACGCGTCCAGCCGTCACGCCAGGATCTACCCGGACCGGGACGGCCAGTGGATCGTCGAGGACCTCGGGTCCACGAACGGCACCTATCTCGACCGGACCCGCCTCACCACCGCCACACCGATTCCGCTGGGCGCGCCGATCCGCATCGGCAAGACCGTCATCGAGCTGCGGAAGTAGTGCTACATCATGAGTGAGCGCGAGCGGAGCGAGCGAGCCGGGACGGTCCCCGCCACGGGACGTGCCGCGCTCCCGACCGGAGCGACCGAAGCGACCGGCGTGACCGGAGCGACCGGAGGGTGGGCAGTGTGGGTCGAGACCGGCCGTACCCCGATGCGGCGTCGACAGGGCAGGTGCGCATGACTCTGTCCCTGCGATTCGCCGCGGGCTCGCACAAGGGCATGATCCGCGAGGGCAACGAGGACTCGGGTTACGCCGGTCCGCGGCTGCTCGCCATCGCCGACGGCATGGGCGGCCAGGCCGCCGGTGAGGTCGCCTCCTCCGAGGTGATCTCCACGCTCGTCACGCTCGACGACGACGTCCCCGGCTCCGACATCCTCACCTCGCTCGGTACGGCGGTGCAGCGCGCCAACGACCAGCTGCGGATGATGGTCGAGGAGGACCCGCAGCTGGAGGGCATGGGCACCACGCTCACCGCCCTCCTGTGGACCGGAGCGCGGCTCGGCCTCGTGCACGTCGGGGACTCCCGCGCGTATCTGCTGCGCGACGGCGTCCTCACGCAGATCACCCAGGACCACACGTGGGTCCAGCGCCTCGTCGACGAGGGCCGGATCACCGAGGAAGAGGCCACCACCCACCCGCAGCGCTCGCTCCTCATGCGCGCGCTCGGCAGCGGTGACCACGTCGAACCCGACCTCTCGATCCGTGAGGTCCGCGCCGGCGACCGCTACCTGATCTGCTCCGACGGCCTGTCCGGGGTGGTCTCGCACCAGACCCTCGAAGACACCCTCGCCAGCTACCAGGGCCCGCAGGAGACCGTGCAGGAGCTGATCCAGCTCGCGCTGCGCGGCGGCGGCCCCGACAACATCACGGTGATCGTCGCCGACGTCCTCGACGTCGACGGCGGCGACACCCTCGCCGGTCACCTCAGCGACATCCCGGTCATCGTCGGCGCCGTCGCCGAGAACCAGGCGCAGCTGAACGACGGCGGAGCGATGCAGACCCCGGCCGGCCGCGCCTCGGGCCTCGGCCGCGCCGCGTCGCACCAGCAGCCGCCCGCCGGCGGCTTCGGCCCGCCCGGCAGCGGCGACGACCACGGCTACGGCGGCATGCCCCCGCAGGGCTCCTTCGACTCGTACACGGATGACGACTTCGTCAAGCCGCGCACCGGACGCAAGTGGCTCAAGCGCTCCTTCTTCCTCCTCCTCGCCCTCGCCGTCATCGGCGGCGGCCTGTACGGCGGCTGGCGCTGGACGCAGACGCAGTACTTCGTGGGAGCCAAGGACCAGCACGTCGCGCTGTACCAGGGCATCAGCCAGGACCTGGCGTGGGTGTCGCTCTCGAAGGTCGAGAAGGACCACCCCGAGATCGAACTCAAGTACCTCCCCGCCTACCAGCGGAAGCAGGTCGAGGACACGATCGCGGGCGGCAGCCTCGCCAAGGCCCAGACGAAGATCACCGAGCTGGCCGTGCAGGCCTCGGCCTGCAAGAAGGCCGAGCAGCGTCACGCCGCCGCCGAGAAGGCCGCCGACCAGGCGAGCAAGCCACCGGCCACGCAGAAGCCCGGCGACGCCGCCACCCCTGACCCCAAGCCCACCACAGCCGCTCCGTCCCCGGGTCCCACCCTCACCGCGGAGGAGCAGAAGCTGGCCTCGAACTGCGGCAAGCAGTAAGCACCCGTAGGGGGCCTTTCACCACCATGAGCGTTGTCACCAACACGACCACCATCGGCGCGATCGAGGCGCCGAGCCGCCGCAACACCGAGCTGGCGCTGCTCGCGTTCGCCGTCGTCATCCCGGTGTTCGCGTACCTCAACGTCGGCCTGGCCATCGACGGCAAGGTCCCGGCCGGAATGCTCGGGTACGGACTCGGCCTGACCCTCCTCGCGGGCGTCGCGCACCTGGTGGTGCGGAAGTGGGCCCCGTACGCGGACCCGCTGCTGCTGCCCCTGGCGACCCTGCTCAACGGCATGGGCCTGGTACTGATCTGGCGTCTGGACCAGTCACCGCGGCTGATCTCGCTGGCGAAGCGCACTTACGGCGCGTTCAGCCCGTCCGCGCCGAACCAGATGATGTACTCCGCGATCGGCATCGCCATGTTCGTGGGCGTGCTGCTGCTGCTCAAGGACCACCGCGTCCTCCAGCGCTACACGTACATCTCCATGGTGGTGGCGCTCGTCCTGCTGCTGCTCCCGCTCGTGCCGGGTCTCGGGGCGGACGTCTTCGGCGCCAAGATCTGGATCCGCGTCGGCGGCTTCTCCATCCAGCCCGGTGAGTTCGCCAAGCTGGTCCTGGCCGTGTTCTTCTCCGGCTACCTGATGGTGAAGCGAGACGCCCTGGCCCTGGCGAGCCGCCGGTTCATGGGGCTCTACCTGCCCCGCGGGCGTGACCTCGGCCCCATTCTGACGATCTGGGCGATCAGCCTCCTCATCCTGGTCTTCGAGAACGACCTCGGTACGTCGCTGCTGTTCTTCGGCCTGTTCGTGATCATGCTGTACGTCGCGACGGAGCGGACCAGCTGGGTCGTCATGGGTCTGCTGATGTCCTCCGCGGGTGCCGTGGTCGTGGGCTCGACGGCGAGCCACGTGCAGTCGCGCGTCCAGGCCTGGCTCGACCCGTTCGAGTGCCTCAAGACGGCGCCTGCCGGCAGCAACATGGCGTACGCCTGCGATCAGATGACGCAGGTGCTGATGTCCTTCGGTTCCGGCGGCATCCTCGGCACCGGTCTCGGTCAGGGCAACTCGGACCTCGTCCAGTTCGCCGCGAACTCCGACTTCATCTTCGCCACGGTCGGCGAGGAGCTCGGCCTGACCGGTGTGATGGTCTTCCTGCTCTTCTACGGCCTGATCATCGAGCGCGGCGTCCGTACCTCCCTCGCCGCCCGTGACCCCTTCGGCAAGCTGCTCGCGATGGGTCTGTCCGGCGCGTTCGCGCTGCAGGTCTTCGTCGTCGCCGGCGGTGTGATGGGCCTCATCCCGCTCACCGGTATGACGATGCCGTTCCTCGCGTACGGCGGTTCCTCCGTGATCGCCAACTGGGCCCTGATCGGCATCCTCATCCGGATCAGCGACACCGCGCGCCGTCCCGCGCCCGCGCCCGCCCCGTCCCCCGACGCCGAGATGACCCAGGTGGTCCGCCCGTGAACAAGCCGCTGCGGCGGGTCGCGATCTTCTGCGGCCTGCTGGTCCTCGCCCTGCTCCTGCGGGACAACTGGCTCCAGCTCGTCCGCGCCGACGAACTGAACGCGCACCCCAAGAACCGGCGCGTCCAGATCGAGCGGTACTCGAACGAGCGCGGCAACATCATCGTCGACGGCAAGCCCGTCACGGGCTCCGTCGACTCGGGCGACAAGTTCTACAAGTTCAAGCGCACCTACATCGACGGCCCCATGTGGGCCCCGGTCACCGGCTACGCCTCGCAGGCGTACGACGCCAACCAGATCGAGAAGATCGAGGACGGCATCCTCACCGGCAACGACGACCGGCTCTTCTTCGACCGCACCCTCGCCATGTTCACCGGGGAGAAGAAGAAGGGCGGCGACGTCGTCACCACCCTCAGCGGCGCCGCGCAGAAGGCCGCCTACGAGGGGCTGGGCGACAAGATCGGCGCCGTCGTCGCCATCGAGCCGAAGACCGGCAAGATCCTGGCGCTGGCGTCCACGCCCTCGTACGACCCGTCCTCCTTCGCCGGCTACTCCGGCAAGGACGAGAAGGCCTGGGTCGCGTTGGAGAAGGACAAGAACAAGCCGAAGCAGAACCGCGCGCTCCGCGAGATCTACCCGCCCGGCTCCGTCTTCAAGGTCGTCACCGCCGCCGCCGCCCTGGAGAACGGCAAGGTCACCGACATCAACGCGGCGACCCAGACGCCCGAGGGCTGGAAGATCCCGCTGTCCAACCGGGAGATGGTCAACCACGCCCACGGCTGTGCCAACGCCAGCCTGATCCATGCCCTCGAGATCTCCTGCAACTCGGTCTTCGCGAAGCTCGGCGACGACGTCGGCCGCGACAAGATGGTCGAGATGGCGGAGAAGTTCGGCTTCAACGCCGAGCAGTTCACCCCGGTGCGCTCCTCGGCCTCCGTGTTCGACAAGAACGCCGACCGCGGTGGCAACGCGCTCTCGTCGATCGGCCAGTTCAACACCGCGACCACCCCGCTGCAGATGGCGATGGTCACGGCGGCGATCGCCAATGACGGCAAGCTGATGAAGCCGTACATGATCGACCAGCTGCGGGCGCCGAACCTCGACATCATCAAGCAGAACGAGCCGGAGGAGATGAGCCGCCCGGTCTCGCCGGAGACCGCCCAGAAGCTCCAGCAGATGATGGAGAGCGTCGTCACGAAGGGCACCGGCGGCAACGCCGACCTGAACATGGACGGCGTGAAGGTCGGCGGCAAGACGGGTACGGCCCAGCACGGCGAGAAGAACGCCAAGCGTCCCTACGCCTGGTTCATCTCGTACGCGAAGACCTCCGAGGGCTCCCCGGTCGCGGTCGCCGTGGTCGTCGAGGACTCGGAGGGCACCGACCGTGAGGACATCACCGGTGGCGGTCTCGCCGCCCCGATCGCCAAGGCCGTGATGAAGGCGGTCATCAAGACCCGGGGCTGACCCCCAGGCCCCCGTACGAGCCAGGTACCGGTCAGGTATCAGCTACCGGCCCCGGGCGGAACGCCTTCCCGGGGCCGGTAGCGTATGCGCGAACAGCACACACCGCCGGACCACCCATGGGTGCGGTCGGGACAGACGGAGAGGGCTGGATTAGCTATGGAAGAGCCGCGTCGCCTCGGCGGCCGGTACGAGCTGGGCCCGGTGCTCGGCCGTGGTGGCATGGCCGAGGTGT
Organism: Streptomyces sp. NPDC034084; assembly: GCF_055575535.1. Classification (NCBI taxonomy): domain Bacteria; kingdom Bacillati; phylum Actinomycetota; class Actinomycetes; order Kitasatosporales; family Streptomycetaceae; genus Streptomyces; species Streptomyces sp. NPDC034084. The sequence continues at coordinate 288,852 of NZ_JBVISK010000005.1, read as the reverse complement.
ACCTCGCCCAGGACACCCGGCTCGGCCGCACCGTCGCCGTGAAGACGCTGCGGGCCGACCTGGCCCGCGACCCGTCCTTCCAGGCCCGGTTCCGCCGTGAGGCACAGTCCGCCGCCTCGCTCAACCACCCGGCGATCGTCGCCGTCTACGACACCGGCGAGGACTACGTCGACCAGGTCTCCATCCCGTACATCGTGATGGAGTACGTCGACGGGTCGACGCTGCGTGAGCTGCTGCACTCCGGGCGCAAGCTGCTGCCCGAGCGCACCCTCGAGATGACGGTCGGCATCCTCCAGGCGCTGGAGTACTCGCACCGCGCCGGCATCGTGCACCGTGACATCAAGCCGGCGAACGTGATGCTGACGCGTACCGGCCAGGTCAAGGTCATGGACTTCGGCATCGCGCGCGCCATGGGCGACGCGGGCATGACCATGACGCAGACCGCCGCGGTGATCGGCACGGCCCAGTACCTCTCCCCGGAGCAGGCCAAGGGCGAGCAGGTCGACGCCCGCTCCGACCTGTACTCCACGGGCTGCCTGCTCTACGAGCTCCTCACCGTCCGTCCCCCGTTCATCGGCGACTCCCCGGTCGCGGTCGCGTACCAGCACGTCCGCGAGGAGCCGCAGCCGCCGAGCAACTTCGACCCCGAGATCACGCCCGAGATGGACGCCATCGTCCTGAAGGCGCTGGTCAAGGACCCCGACTACCGCTACCAGTCCGCCGACGAGATGCGTGCGGACATCGAGGCCTGCCTCGACGGTCAGCCGGTCGCGGCCGCCGCCGCGATGGGGATGGGCATGGGGGGCGCGCCCTCGTACGGCGGGGGCTACGGCTATCCGCCCGAGGACCAGCCGACCACGGCGCTGCGCCAGGCCGACCCGGCCGGGCAGACGTCGATGCTGCCGCCGGTCAACCCGGACGACGGCGGTTACGGCTATGGCGACCGTCCGGACCGCCGTCGCGGCGGTGGCCAGAAGAAGTCGAACACCTCGACGATCCTCCTGGTCCTGGCGGGCATCCTGGTGCTCGTCGGCGCGATCTTCATCGGTGTCTCGCTCTTCGACGACAAGGACGGCCCGCAGCAGGTGACGGTGCCGCAGCTGGTCGGCCAGACGATGCAGGGCGCGCAGGATCTCGCGAAGAACGCCCAGGTGAAGGTCCAGCAGGCCGGCACCGAGCGCTGCGACCAGCCGAAGGACGCCATCTGCCGCCAGGACCCGGCCGCGGACGCCACCGCGAAGATGGAGGTCGACGGCACGATCCAGGTGTACGTCTCCGAGGGTGCCCCGCTCATCGAGGTCCCGGACGTCGTCGAGCAGTCCCAGGAGCGGGCCGAGCAGAGCCTCAAGGACAAGGGCTTCAAGGTCAAGGTCGAGCAGGAGGAGTCCGAGGAGGACCCCGGCACGGTCCTGCGCCAGAACCCGGACGGCAACACCAAGGCCGAGCAGAACACCGAGGTCACGATCACCGTCGCGAAGAAGCAGCTGTCGGAGCTTCCCAAGGTGACGGGCCGTGACTACAACCAGGCCCTGCAGCAGCTGAACGCGATCGGCTTCACGAACGTGACCAAGGAGGAGGTGGACAACGACCAGCCCGCCGGCACGGTCGTCGACCAGACTCCGCAGGGTCCCTCGAACCAGCCGAAGGACGTCCAGATCACCCTGAAGGTCTCCAAGGGCCCGCAGCAGACCCAGGTGCAGATCCCCACGGGCCTGACCGGCAAGAAGTTCAAGGAGGTCCGTGACCTGCTCCAGGGCATGGGCCTGACGGTCACGCAGGCGGGCTCGGACAAGGAGGACGCCATGGTCCTCAACACGAACCCGCCCGAGGGCACGATGGTCGACAAGACCCAGCCGATCACCGTCTTCACGATGGGCGGAGGCGGCGGGGACAACAACAACGGCAATCCCGGCGGAGGCGGCGGCGGCTTCTTCGGCTGACGCCCTGCCCGCACCCGGCACGCCCGCCCGCACCCGGCACGCCCGATGGGAAAGCCCCGGCATCCAGAACGGATGCCGGGGCTTTCCCGTCCGGGGTGTCCCCCGGGTTCAGCGCAGTTCCGCCGGAGGGGTGCGGTCGCGGTCGACCTTCTCCGTGCGCTCCAGTTCACCCCAGACGATGTAGCGGTAGTCCGAGGTGTACATGGGGGTGCAGGTGGTCAGCGTGATGTAGCGGCCGGGCTTGGACCTGCCGGATTCCTTCGGGACGGGCTGGAGGACGTCCACGTTGTACTTCGTGGTCTCGGGCAGGGTCCGGTAGACCTTGTAGACGTACCAGGTGTCCTTGGTCTCGAAGACGATCGCGTCCCCGGTCTTCAACTTGTGGATGTTGTGGAATTTGGCGCCGTGCCCGTCCCGGTGGGCGGCGAGCGTGAAGTTGCCCCGCTCGTCCTGCGGCAGCCCGGACTTGACCGGTTCGGTGTAGTAGCCGGCGACGCCGTGGTTGAGGACGTCGGTGCCGGTGCCCCGCTTCACCAGGACCTCGCCGTTCCGCATGGCGGGGACGTGGAGGAAGCCGATGCCGTCCTTGGTGTCGAGCGCCCCGGGGCCCTGGTCGGCCCACTGGTCGCGGACCTGGGCGCCGTCCTTGTCGGCGGCGCGGTCGGCGAGGACGTTGGTCCACCACAGGGAGTAGACGACGAAGAGGCCGAGTACCAGGCCCGCCGTGATGAGGAGTTCGCCGAAAAGGCTGATGATCCCGGCGATCCGGTTGCGCGCGCGTGCCACTAGGTCGTCCCGTCGTCCCGTCCGGAGGTGTGGGCTCTCAGCCTACGAGCGCTTCCGGCTTTCCCTTGCTGCGCGGGCGTTCCTCGACCAGCTTGCCCCACACGATCATGCGGTACGTACTGGTGAACTCCGGCGTGCAGGTGGTCAGGGTGATGTACCGGCCGGGGCCCGTGAAGCCGGACTGCTTCGGTACGGGGTCGATCACCGAGACGTTGGACGGCGAGGTCTGCGGCAGGATGCTCGCCATCTCGTACGTGTAGTACGCGCTCCGGGTCTCGACGACGATCGGGTCGCCGGGCTTCAGCTGGTTGATGTACCGGAACGGCTCGCCGTGGGTGTTGCGGTGGCCCGCCACCGCGAAGTTGCCCTGCTTGTCGGCCGGCATGGCCGTCTTGAGCTTGCCCTCGCCGTAGTGGCCGACCATGCCCTTGTCGAGGACCTCGGTCTTGCTGATGCCCTCGGCGACGGGGACGACGACGTCCAGCTTGGGGATGTACATGATGGCGAAGCCCTTGCCGGGCTCGAAGGCCTCGGGTTTGGTGTCGTCGCCGCCGTGGGCCCAGGTGTCCTCGATCTGCTCCTTGGCCCGGTCGGTCTCCTGGCCGGCCCGGACGTTCGTCCACCACAGCTGGTAGGTGACGAAGAGGAGCATGACGAGGCCGAAGGTGATGAAGAGTTCCCCGACGACCCGGCTGGCGACGACGCCGACGCTGTCCTTGGCGGCGCGTGCGGCGCGCCGGGCCTCCACGCGGGAGAGGGGCCGCCCTTCGGCGGCGGACGGCGCGATGTTCGCGGGGGCGCCGCCCCGATTCCTCCCCCGGCCCCCCTTGGCCGCACGACGGCGCTCGGCCCGCCCCGGGCCCGGAGCGGGCTCGGAGACCTCTTCCAGGGCACGCAGGGGCATCGTCTCGCCCCGGGCGACCCTCGGGGACTCCTCAGCCTCGTAGGCCCCGTAGGAGGGCTCGTAGAGGCCCTGTGGGGGCACGGCACCGCGGGCCGGCGGATCCTCGTACGCGTACGGCTCGGCGGGTACGGAGGAGTCGGCGGGCGCGTACGGCTCCGAGGGCGGGTACGCGGCCGAGGACTGCGTGTACGGCTCGGCGCCCGGGTACGGCTCGGCGGGTACGTACGGCTCCACGGGTACGTACGGCTCACCGGTCCCATACGGTTCGCCAGGCGCGTACGTCTCGGCAGGCTCATACGGCTCGGCCGCCCCGTACGGGTGCTCGGAAGGCGCGTACGGCTCGGCCGCCCCCTGCGGCTCGCCGGGTATCGGCTCGGGCTCCGGGCCGTTCGTCGGCCGGAACCACGGCGAGCCCGTCGTCACGCGACGGCCTTGCCCACCACCGGAGCGAGCCCCGCCGACCGGCCCACCGCCCCCTTGTCGCCGCACTGCTCCAGCCAGTTGGCCAGCATCAGGTGCCCGTGCTCGGTGAGGACCGACTCGGGGTGGAACTGCACGCCCTCGACGGGCAGTTCACGGTGGCGCAGCCCCATGATGATGCCGTCCTCGGTCCGTGCCGTGACCTCGAGCTCGGCCGGCAGGGTGGCGGGCTCGGCGGCCAGCGAGTGGTAGCGGGTCGCGGTGAACGGCGAGGGCAGACCGGCGAAGACGCCCCGGCCCTCGTGCGTGACGAGCGAGGTCTTGCCGTGCAGCAGCTCGGGCGCGCGGTCGACGACGCCGCCGTACGCCACGGCCATCGACTGCATGCCGAGGCAGACGCCGAAGACGGGCACGCCGGTGTCGGCGCAGTGCCGGACCATGTCGACGCAGACCCCGGCCTGTTCGGGCGCGCCGGGCCCGGGGGACAGCAGGACGCCGTCGAAGCCGTCCTGGGCGTGGCTCAGCTCGACCTCGTCGTTGCGGAGGACTTCGCACTCGGCGCCGAGCTGGTAGAGGTACTGAACGAGGTTGAAGACGAAGCTGTCGTAGTTGTCGACGACGAGAATTCGCGCGCTCACTGGCCGTCCACCGTCACATCGTTGAACGGAAGCAGGGGCTCCGCCCAGGGGAACACGTACTGGAAGAGGACGTAGACGACCGCGAGGACCAGCACGATCGAGATCAGCGCCCGCACCCACGCGTTGCCCGGCAGATGCCGCCAGATCCAGCCGTACATGACGTCGACCGCCCCTTCCGTTCGTTACGGGGACCAGAGTACGGGGCGAGGGGGCCGCGGGGGGTCAGCTGTCCAAAGCCTGTGGACGGCCGTCGGTCACCGGTCGGGTGGCGTCGAGGTGCGCCCAGACGATCAGCCGGTGGCTGCTGCCCCACTCGGGGTCGCAGGTGGTGAGGGTGAGGTAGCGGCCGGGTCCGTCGAAGCCCGACTTCCCCGGGACGGGGTCGACGACGGCGGTGTCGCCGGGGACGGTCCGGTACGGGCCTCGGTCGATCCGGTACGTGAACCAGGTCGTGCCGTCGGTGAGGACGATCGCGTCGCCCGGGCGCAGGCGCGGGAAGTCCTTGAAGGGGTCGCCGTGGGTGCGGCGGTGGCCGGCGACGGCGAAGTTGCCGGTGCCGCCGAGCGCGGCGGTGCGGGGGTAGTGGCCGAGGCCCTGTTTCAGGACGTCGGGGGCGGTGCCCTGGAGGACGGGCCAGGTCCAGTCCCGGCCGAGCCGGGGGACGTACATGACGGCGATGCCCTTGCCGGTGACGTACGGCGGCGGTACGCGCGCGGGGGCGGGTGCGGGGGCGACGGGCGTGCGGGCCCACTCGCGCTGGAGGCTTTCGATGTGGGCGGCGCTCGCGCTGCCGGCCTGGACGCCGGTCCAGTACAGGACGTACGCGACGAAGAGGACGATGAGTGTGCCGGCGGTGAGGCACAGTTCGCTGAGGGTCCTCACGACGAGACGCAAGCCGCCCTCCCGCTGTCAGCTCACCGGCTTCGCGTGGTGGAGGTCCACTGTGCCCGAGTACCCCGGAAGAGTCACCGCCCTGTGCTCGTCGACTTTCCAGCCGAGCCCGTAGGCCTTGACGTACAGCTGGTAGTTCTGGAGGGCGGGGGAGGCGGCCAGGGCCCTTGTCAGCTTTCCCTGGTCACCGACGGCGGTGATCTTGTAGGGCGGCGAGTAGACGCGGCCCTGGAGGATCAGGGTGTTGCCGACGCAGCGCACGGCGCTGGTGGAGATGAGCCGCTGGTCCATGACGCGGATGCCTTCGGCGCCGCCCTGCCACAGGGCGTTGACGACGGCCTGGAGGTCCTGCTGGTGGATGACCAGGTCGTTGGCCTGCGGTTCGGGGTAGCCGGGGGCGGCCTGGGCGTTCGGCGGGGCGTCGTCGAGGGTGACGGTGAGGCCGGAGCCGGAGACCTCGGTGGTCCCCGCCTTCGCCTCGAGGGCGGCGAGTTTCTCGTCCTCCGCGCGCGTGGAGCCGTCGTCGCGGGCGGCGAGGGAGTCGACCTGGGTGCGGAGCGCGGCGGTGGACTCGTCGAGGCCGGCGTTCTTGTGGCTGCGTTCCTCGATCAGGTCGGACAGCCTGAGGAGGGAGGCGTCCGTGCGCAGGTTGGTGCCCTTGGCGGTGTTGAAGCTCGTGACGAAGATCAGTCCGGCGAGGGCGAAGACGGCAAGGGTGAGCACCCGGACGGGGCGCCACCTCGTGGTGCGGCCCGGCCCTTCGGGAGTGTCGGCGGAATTGCTCAACGTACCCTGATCCCCTTCGGTGCCGCGGAACCACTACGCTAACGGACGCCTGGGGGACGCAGTCGTCCTCCTTCGTCACATCCCGGCGCCAGCCACAGTTCCCTGCGCGGTCACGCAGCGCATCGACAGGAGAGTCCCTCGTGCCGAAGTCACGGATCCGCAAGAAGGCCGACTTCACGCCTCCGCCCGCCAAGCAGGCCACCAATATCAAGCTGACCAACCGCAGCTGGGTGGCGCCGGTGATGCTGGCGCTGTTCGCCATCGGTCTGGTGTGGATCGTGGTCTTCTACGTCACCGACGGCTCCATGCCGGTCGAGTCGATCCGGAACTGGAACATCGTGGTGGGCTTCGGCTTCATCGCGGCCGGCTTCGGCGTCTCCACGCAGTGGAAGTAGCCGGGGGAGCCGCGTCCGGGGTGCGTTAGCGCTCGCACCGGTCGCTCGTCAAGCTTTCCCCCGAGCTTATCCACAGCGTTGTGCACAGCACTGGATAACTTACGAAGATCTGTGGATAACTCGCCCCGAGGTTGACGCCGGTATGACCGGAATCACCCTTGGTGGATCACCCCGACACCCCTCGCCTCCCTGGAGAAGCGCCAGGTCAGAGGCGGGGGGTGCGGTGTTTCCCCATGCCGGGGGAGAGACCGGCCACGCACTGTGGATAACTCTGGGGAAAGCTCACAGAAGAGCTCTTCCACAGCGCTATGTGCTCAGTTGAGCGCGGTTGAACGGGCGATCACGATGCCCACGTCGACCAGGAGCACCAGCGCACAGGCCCCGTACTGCACGAGGTCCCGCCGGGCCCGGGGCGCGTGCAGCATCGCGTACGTCACGAGGGCGCCGGCCACCAGACCGCCGATGTGCGCCTGCCAGGAGATCCCCGGACGAGTGAACGTGATGAGCAGGTTCAGCGCCACGAACAGGAGCGCCGGCCGCATGTCCTGCCGCCGGCGGCGGGCCAGCACGATCCACGCGCCGATCAGACCGTAGACGACGCCGGAGGCGCCGAGCGAGAACTGGTTCTGCGGGGAGAGCAGATAGGCGAGGGCGGAGCCCGAGAGCCCGGAGAGCAGACAGAGGGCCGTGTACCGGGCCCTCCCCAGCTCGGGTTCGACGATCCCGCCGATCATCCACAGGCCCAGCATGTTGAAGAGGAAGTGCGGGATCTCCTGGTGGAGGAAGGCGGAGGTCAGCAGGCGGTACCACTCGCCTTCCGCGACCCCGACCAGCTCCCCGCTCGGCAGGTAGGCGCCGCCGATGAGCGCGAGGTCGTCGAGGAGCCGGTCCCCCACCACCTGGACGGCGATGAACAGCGCCAGGTTGATCGCGACGAGGACCTTGGTGACGAGGCGCGGGTCCGCGGCCACCCGGCCGCCGGCCAGCGTCCGGGGCCGGTTGGCGTCGGGGGCGTGGCCGGTCCCGGAGCCGCGCCGTACGCACTCGGGGCACTGGAAGCCGACGGACGCGGAGATCATGCACTCCGTGCAGATGGGCCGCTCGCAGCGGGCGCAGCGGATGCCGGTCTCGGCCTCCGGGTGGCGGTAGCAGCGCAGCAGACCGGGCTGCGTGTCCATGGGAGTCCCGTCCCTTCCGCCTCAGCGCTTCTCGATCACCACGGACTCGAGGACCACGTCCTGGAGCGGACGCTCGGTGTGGGGGTCGGTCGGGGTGGCCGCGATCGCGTCCACGACCTTCCGGCTCTCCTTGTCCACGACCTCGCCGAAGATGGTGTGCTTGCGGTTCAGCCAGGTCGCGGGGCCGACGGTGACGAAGAACTGCGAGCCGTTGGTGCCCGGGCCGGCGTTGGCCATCGCCAGCAGGTAGGGGCGGTCGAAGAAGAGCTCCGGGTGGAACTCGTCGGCGAACTCGTAGCCGGGTCCGCCCGTGCCGTTCCCCAGCGGGTCCCCGCCCTGGATCATGAAGCCCTTGATGACCCGGTGGAAAACCGTTCCGTCGTAGAGCGGGTCCGAGGAGACCGTGCCGGTGGCGGGGTGCGTCCACTCACGCTCGCCGGAGGCGAGTTCGACGAAGTTCCGGACCGTCTTCGGGGCGTGGAACGGCATCAGCCGCACCTCGATGTCGCCCAGGCTCGTCCTGAGGGTCGCGTACAGCTGCTCGGCCACGGTCGCCTTCCGTCCCACGTCGTGTCGCGTCATGTCACGTCTGTCTCTGACGTGTCCGATCCTCGCATGCCCCGGATGCCAGCCCCACATGACGGACCTTGCTCCGGCGGGCATGATTCCCAAGAGGATGGAAAGGTGAAAACCCGACATCGCCACCGAGGAGGAGGAATCCCGTGACCCGCATGGACAGCGTGCGCGCCGCGACAGGTTCGGCGAAGGAGAGCGTGCTGCACGCCGCGGAAGTGGTGGCGCCGTACGCCGACTCGGCCAAGGACCAGGCAACGCACTACGCGAACGAGGCGCGGGTGCTGCTCGCGCCGAAGCTTTCGAAGGCCGCTGAGCAGGCCCGGGCGCAGGCACGTGCGCAGTACGACTCGTATGTCGCACCGCGTGTACCGCCGCGGGTCGACGCGGCCGCACAACGTGCGGCGGTCAAGACCCGCCGGGCCGCCCGTCAGGCGGCCGACTACACCGTGCCGCGCGTCGAGAGCGCGGTCGCCGCGACCGGTCCCGTCCTCGAGGAGGCCGGGTCGCGTTCCACCGCCGCCTGGGCCGCGCTGCGCGGTCAGGTGACGCCGAAGGAAATCCAGAAGATCGTGAGGAAGCACGAGCGTCGGGCCAGGGCCGGACGCCTCGCCAAGGGACTCGCCGTCCTCGGCGTACTGGCCGGCGGCGCGTTCGCCGCCTGGAAGTGGTGGGACAAGCAGGCCAATCCCGACTGGCTGGTCGAGCCTCCCGCTCCCACCGAGATGGACGAGGGATCCTCGCTGTCGCCCGTCGACGGCACGGAGACTCCCCTCGACGCGGATCTGGAGACCGAGGCCGATGCCGCGGCCGCCGCGGAAGCCGCCGAACGCGACGAGCGCCGCTGACCGACCGCCACTCCTGCCGGGGTCCTGCCGGGGGTGGTTGCTGGGTGGTACTGGGTCCTGCTGGGTCCTGCTGAGGTCCTGCCGGGTCCTACCAAGGTCCTGCTGGGTCTGCTGGGATCGCTGGAGTTCTGCTGGGTCCTGCTTGGATTGCCGGATTCTGCGGGGCGTGGCCGGGTCCACCGGTCCTGCCCGGTCGTGCTGGTTTCTGCCAAGTCATGCGAACGGGAGTGCGGGGAGTACGCGTCGTGGTCTCCCCGCGCCCTACGCCCCGGCGGCGAGCGCCGACTCGGTCAGCGCGACCGGGTCGCTCTCGACCGCGGCCGTCGACGACGAGCGCTGCCGCGCGGAGGGGGAGGAACCGTGGGCCTCGGCCGCGATGCGCTGCTTGATGGTGGGCGGCAGGGAGCGGTCACCGGCGAGCGGCCACCGATGCGTCCGCTGTGACGGTACGGACGCGAGCACGCGCTCCCCGGTGGCGGCGGCGCGGGCGGCGGCCGGAGCGGCCGGCTCCTCGGGCTGCTGGACGGCGGGCTGTGCGGCCGCGGCGGCGGTGTTCGCCAGGCCGGCGGAGGCGAGCAGGGCGAAGAGGACGGAGATGAAGGCGGTCCAGAACTGCTTGACCTTGGCGGTGGCCATGACCCCTCACTTTCGTGACGTTCTCGGATGGTTCATTTCGGGTTGCGCGCTTTACATACCTTTCTCATGATGTGGATGCGCCCCCGATTTCCGCGGACCGACGCCGCCGCCGCGCAGTTCTTCCGATGAACACCACCCGGACGGCCCAGCGCGGCCCCCCGTCACCCAGCGCCACAGCCCCCGAACCGGGCCCCGCACCCCCACCTCCCGTACCCCCACGGAACGCGAAAGACCCCCCTGACCTGCGCTGTCGCGGGTCAGGGGGGTCTGTCCGAGTGGAGCCTAGGGGAGTCGAACCCCTGACATCTGCCATGCAAAGACAGCGCTCTACCAACTGAGCTAAGGCCCCGGAACGAGGACAGCGTACCGGGTCACCCCCCATCTCCGGCAAAAGGATTGGGTCTCCCGGTCGGCGACCACGCTCCGTAAGATGCTGACCGAGGTTCGCAGTGGCGAACCTAAGGGATGGGGAGAAGTAATGGACGCAGCGCAGCAGGAAGCCACGGCAAGAGCCAGAGAGCTTCAGCGCAGTTGGTACGGGGAGCCGCTGGGGGCGCTCTTCCGTAGGCTGATCGACGATCTCGGGCTCAACCAGGCCAGGCTCGCGGCCGTCCTCGGGCTCTCCGCGCCCATGCTGTCCCAGCTGATGAGCGGCCAGCGGGCCAAGATCGGCAACCCGGCCGTCGTCCAGCGCGTCCAGGCACTCCAGGAGCTCGCCGTCCAGGTCGCCGACGGCAGCGTCAGCGCCGCCGAGGCCGCCGACCGGATGGACGAGGTGAAGAAGTCCCAGGGCGGCTCCGTCCTCACCGGCACGACCCCGACCACGACCGGCTCCGGCGCGCCGACCGTGCGCCGGGTGGTCCGCGAGATCCAGTCGCTGCTGCGCTCCGTGGCGGCCGCCGGAGACATCATCGACGCCGCCGACTCGCTCGCCCCGGCCCACCCGGAACTGGCAGAGTTCCTCCGGGTGTACGGCGCCGGGCGCACCGCCGACGCGGTCGCCCACTACGAGTCGCACCAGAACTGACGCGGGGCCGGCACCGGTCGGCGCCGCGGTGAGACGACGCAGACGGGGAGCGGGCGCAGCACGATGGGTGAGATCTTCGCTGGTCGGTACGAGCTGATCGACCCGATCGGGCGCGGCGGGGCGGGCGCGGTGTGGCGTGCCTGGGACCATCGGCGGCGCCGTTATGTGGCGGCCAAGGTGCTGCTGCAGAGCGACGCGCACACGCTGCTCCGCTTCGTCCGCGAGCAGGCGCTGCGGATCGACCATCCGCACGTCCTCGCCCCGGCCAGCTGGGCCGCCGACGACGACAAGGTCCTCTTCACCATGGACCTGGTGGCCGGCGGTTCGCTGGCCCACGTCATCGGGGACTACGGCGCGCTGCCGCCCCGTTTCGTCTGCTCCCTGCTCGACCAGCTCCTCTCGGGCCTGGCCGCGGTGCACGCCGAGGGGGTCGTGCACCGGGACATCAAGCCCGCCAACATCCTCATGGAGGTCACCGGCACCGGGCGGCCGCATCTGCGGCTGTCCGACTTCGGCATCTCCATGCGCAAGGGCGAACCCCGCCTCACCGAGACCAACTACGTGGTGGGGACGCCCGGTTACTTCGCGCCCGAGCAGCTCCTCGGCGCCGAGCCGGACTTCACCGCCGACCTCTTCGCCGTCGGCCTGGTCGCGCTCTATCTGCTCCAGGGCCGCAAGCCGGACTCGCAGGCCCTGGTCGAGCACTTCCTCGCGCACGGCACCCCGGGAGCCCCAGAGGGCGTTCCGGAGCCCTTGTGGCAGGTGCTGGCCAGTCTGCTCCAGCCGGATCCGCAGGCCCGGTTCCGGACGGCCACGGGGGCGCGCAAGGCGCTGAGCGCCGCCGTCGAGCTGCTGCCCGAGCCGCGCCCCGACGAGGAGCCGGTCGAGATTTTCGACCAGCTCGGCCCGCTCCCGGCCGGTTTCGGCCCCGAGGGCCCCACCGGCGCCACGCCGGCCCCCGCGTCCGTACCGGACCGGCAGCAGCCCGTACCGGCCCAGGACCAGCCCGCACACCCCGTACAGCCACAGCAGTACCGGCCCACCACCGAGGTGCCGCCGCGGGCGCCGCTGCCCGGGCCCTCCGAGACGGGCAGCTTCCATCTGCCTCCGCCGGTCACGCACCCGACCCCCTCCTTCGGGCAGGCGCCCGCCTCCGCGACGCCGTACGGGCAACCTCCCACTCCTCCGTACACCCCTCGGCCCGTTCCCGTTCCCGCCCCGCACACGGCACCCACCGCGCCCGCGTCCCTCGCCCCCGTACGCCGACCGGGACCGCCCTCGAAGGTGACGGTCCCGGTGCTGCTGCTCGCGCTGGTGTCGTTCGCGGTCGGTTTCTGGGCCCTGGCGCAGATCTGACTCAGGCCCGCCGCCGGGCCAGCAGGGTCCAGGCCCCGAGCCCGAGCAGCAGCACGGTCCCGGTGCCGATTCCTGCCGCCGCGACGACCTTCATGGCCCCGTCCGCCGTGGCCGACTCCCCGGCGGCGCCGTTCGCCGCCGCCTCCCGGTCGTCCGCGGTCACCGAGAACATCCCGGGGTCCCCGTCGTACGGGGGAGCCTGCTTCGGGCTGCCCTCGACGTTCACCCGGAGCGTCAGCGGCACCGGCTTGTCGCCGTACTCGGCGGCGATCTGCGGGCTCAGCGTCGCCGACAGGTAGTACCAGCCGGCGAACCGCATGCCGCTGGTGGCGTCGTCGTACGAGGTGCGGTTCTCATGGGCCACCGGCCGCAGCGGGTCGAGCGCCACCGTCGCGGGCTCACCGGCATAGCTGACCGTGTTCATGTCGACGAAGCCGAGGGCCGGGTTGTCGAGCGCGAGGGTGAGCGCGTTGCTCACGGAGTCCCCCTCGGCGCCGCTGCCCAGCTCGGCCCCGGCGAAGAGCTGCTGCCCCCAGTCGACCGGGACCCGGTAGAAGAGCGTCTGTCCGGGCCGGATGTCGGCCCGCCACTCGCCCTCCCGCAGTGCGACGGCCTCCTTGAACCCGGCGCCGCCCTGCCGCTTCCGCGGGCCTCCGGCCGGCGGGGCGGGCGTGGCCGACGCCCAGGTCTCGGGGAGCGCGGTGGAGCCCGGCTGCTTGAGGAGCGGCTCGGTCACGTACCGGAGCTCGAGTTCCCAGTCGTCCGGGGTGGAGCCCGTCGCCGACTCGCGCTCTACAAGCACGTAGTAGGCGCCCTGCTTCTGGCAGCTGTAGGAGTCCGGGTCGATGATCCGGCGGGCATAGGCGGCGAGCGGCCTGGCGTACTGCCCGGAGCCGAAATCGACGTCCTGGTAGCCGCAGTCCGTTCCGGAGTTGTCCTGGATGCTGACCTTGAAGCCGTCGCCGTACTCGACCTTGCCGCCGGGCTTGGGGACGGCGACGACGGAGACGTACGAGTTCCGCTTCGTGTCGAGGTCGATCCGGTAGTAGACCTTGCCGTCCTTCTTCAGGGTGTCCCGGTAGGTCCGGCCGGTCTGCAGGGCCTGCGCGTCGAGGCTCGAGGCGGCGCCCTGGATCCGCTGGGCGGAGGCGTCGAAGGCGTACGGGGGTACCGCCGCCCCCTCGGCCGCCCGGGCCTGGGCCGGCAGTGCCGTCACCGCGCCCACGGCCGCGGCCGCCGCGATCAGGGCCCCCGCCCTCCGGCCGATCCCGGTCCGCCTCCCGGCCTGCGTGCTCACGCGTTTCTCCCGTCCGTTCCCGCCCTGCGCCGCGCCCGCCCCAGGGCGACAACAGCCCCCGCGAGCAGCACCAGCGCCCCGCTACGGCCCTGGTGCCGGTCCATCCTGCCCCGCCCGTACCTCCGGTGTCCGCCCGCGCGGTGGATTCCTCCCGCTTCGCGGGCCCACCACGCGCGCGTGGTCGCCGGTGGGCAGAACGCCCTGATCACTCAGCTTTGCTTGAGCAAGCAAGTGATTTGCGGAGGCGAATTCAAGGAGATCGTGTCAGGGTCCGGGAACAGCGAAGCCCCGGTCCGCTCACGCGGCCGGGGCTTCGCCCACAGAGTGTGTGTGGCTCTCAGACACCGGAACCAGCGGGCACGGAGTCGGTCGCCTCCGTCCACAGGTCCTGCTCGGCGCGATCCGCCTGGATCTGGCGGTACACGAGGAGCCCGCCGATGGCGGCCAGTGCGACCAGGAGAAGCTTCTTCACCGCGCGACCTCGTCTTTCGTTGACGTAGGAAACTTCTGACGCCCACTCTACACATCGACCGATACCGATCGGTGACCTGCACGGCCTTCGTACCCCTGCCTTCAAACCCCGTACAAAAAGATCGACCCGGATGGAATAACCATCCGGGTCGATCGAGAGTGTGGGGCTAACAGGATTTGAACCTGTGGCCTCATCCTTATCAGGGATGCGCTCTAACCAACTGAGCTATAGCCCCGCCGCGCTCTGCGGTGTGTGTCCCGCGCGCTGACTCCTGAACATTAGCGCACGTGGGGGCCAGTCCCAAAATCCGAACCCGGGCCGGCCCCACGCGGACTACTCGTCCTCGGCGAGCGTGAGCTCCACCCCGCCCACGAAACCGGCAGAGAGGTTGTAGATGAACGCGCCCAGCGTCGCGAGGGCGGTCATCAGGACCACGTCGATCACCGCGATCACCGAGGTGAACATCAGCACCCGCGGCAGCGACAGGAAGGACTGCAGGTCGAAGCCGTTGGACTCGTTCGAGCCCGTGGCCTCGCTGATCGTCCCGCCGACCGTCGAGAAGACGCCCATGGCGTCCATGACCATCCACAGCACCGCCGCGGCCACGACCGTGCAGATGCCCAGCGCGATGGAGAGCAGGAAGCTCACCTTCATCACCGACCACGGGTCGGCCTTGGCCACCCGCAGCCGCGCCTTGCGCGTCCTGGGCGTCGTGCGCGCCCCGGTCCGCGGCCGGCGCACGGCCCCGGTCTGCCCGCCCGCCGTACCGCCCGCGGGGGCGCCGTACGCCTGCGGCGGGTGGTAGGGCCCGCCCGGCTGCCCCTGAGGGCGCTCGCCGGGCAGTGGCCCGTTGTAGGTCTCGTACGAGGGCTGCTGCCCCCGAGTGTCCGTCACCGCAACCCCCTGGGAGTCCGTGGCGGGGCCACGGGCGCCGTTCGCTCCAGCACCAGCAGAAGCTCCGGCGGCCGCCGATCCGGCGCCCGTGGCTCCACTCACGCTCTTACTCCTCGTGCTCCCCGGCCGAGGGCTCCGTGCCCTCGACTGCCTCGGCGTCGACGTCGACCTCGACCGACTCGACCACGCCCTCGGCGTCGTCGGCGCTGTCGGCGCCGTCGATGAACTCGTCGTCGCTGCCCGCCTCGGCGTTCCGTGCGATGCCGACGACGGCATCGCGCTTGCCCAGGTTGATCAGCTGGACGCCCATGGTGTCACGGCCGGTCTCCCTGACTTCGTTGACTCGCGTGCGAATCACACCGCCGGACAGCGTGATGGCGAGGATCTCGTCGGTCCCCTCGACCACCAGCGCGCCCACGAGCGAGCCACGGTCCTCCACGATCTTGGCGGCCTTGATGCCGAGGCCGCCACGGCCCTGGACGCGGTACTCGTCGACGGGGGTGCGCTTCGCGTACCCGCCGTCGGTCGCGGTGAAGACGAACGTACCGGGCCGGACGACATTCATCGAGAGGAGCTCGTCGTCCTCGCGGAAACTCATCCCCTTGACACCCGATGTGGCGCGTCCCATCGGACGCAGCGCGTCGTCCGTGGCGGTGAAGCGGATCGACTGCGCCTTCTTGGAGACGAGCAGCAGATCGTCCTCGGAGGAGACCAGCTCGGCGCCGATCAGCTCGTCGTCCGTGCCGTCCTCGCGCTCCCGCAGGTTGATCGCGATGACACCGCCCGAGCGGGGCGAGTCGTAGTCCTTCAGCGCGGTCTTCTTCACCAGGCCGCCCTTGGTGGCGAGCACCAGGTACGGCGCGGCGTCGTAGTCGCGGATCGCCAGGATCTGCGCGATCTGCTCGTCCGGCTGGAAGGCGAGCAGGTTGGCCACGTGCTGGCCGCGCGCGTCCCGGCCCGCGTCCGGCAGCTCGTACGCCTTGGCCCGGTAGACCCGGCCCTTGTTGGTGAAGAAGAGCAGCCAGTGGTGGGTGGTGGAGACGAAGAAGTGGTCGACGATGTCGTCCTGCTTCAGCTTCGTGCCGCGCACACCCTTGCCGCCGCGCTTCTGCGAGCGGTAGTCCTCGGTCTTCGTCCGCTTCACGTAGCCGCCGCGCGTGATGGTGACGACGATGTCCTCCTCGGCGATCAGGTCCTCGATGGACATGTCACCGTCGAAGGGCACGAGCTTGGAGCGGCGGTCGTCGCCGAACTTCTCGACGAGCGCGGCCAGCTCCTCGCTGACGATCCCCCGCTGGCGCTCCGGGGAGGCCAGGATCGCGTTGTACTCGTTGATCTTCGACTGGAGCTCGTCGTGCTCGGCGACGATCTTCTGGCGCTCCAGGGCGGCGAGCCGGCGGAGCTGCATCTCCAGGATCGCGTTGGCCTGGATCTCGTCGATCTCGAGCAGGTCCATCAGGCCGCCGCGGGCGACCTCGACCGTGTCGCTGCGCCGGATGAGCGCGATGACCTCGTCGATCGCGTCGAGGGCCTTGAGCAGACCGCGCAGGATGTGGGCGCGCTCCTCGGCCTTGCGCAGCCGGAACTTCGTCCGGCGGACGATGACCTCGATCTGGTGCGTCACCCAGTGGCGGATGAACGCGTCGAGCGAGAGGGTGCGCGGCACGCCGTCGACGAGCGCCAGCATGTTCGCGCCGAAGTTCGTCTGCAGGTCGGTGTGCTTGTACAGGTTGTTGAGGACGACCTTGGCGACGGCGTCGCGCTTGAGCACGATGACCAGGCGCTGGCCGGTCCGGGACGAGGTCTCGTCGCGGACGTCGGCGATGCCGCCGATCTTGCCGTCCTTCACCAGGTCGGCGATCTTCTGCGCGAGGTTGTCCGGGTTGGTCTGGTACGGCAGTTCCGTGACCACCAGGCACTGGCGGTTCTGGATCTCCTCGACCTCGACGACCGCGCGCATCGTGATCGAGCCACGGCCGGTGCGGTACGCCTCCTCGATGCCCTTGCGGCCGACGACGAGCGCGCCCGTGGGGAAGTCGGGGCCCTTGATCCGCTCGATCAGCGCGTCGAGGAGCTCCTCGTGGGTGGCCTCGGGGTGTTCGAGGGCCCACTGGGCACCGGCCGCGACCTCGCGCAGGTTGTGCGGCGGGATGTTGGTGGCCATGCCGACGGCGATGCCGGCGGAGCCGTTGACCAGCAGGTTCGGGAACCGGGCCGGGAGGACCGTCGGCTCCTGGTTGCGGCCGTCGTAGTTGTCCTGGAAGTCGACGGTCTCCTCGTCGATGTCCCGGAGCATCTCCATCGACAGCGGGATCATCTTGCACTCGGTGTACCGCATGGCGGCGGCCGGGTCGTTGCCCGGGGAACCGAAGTTGCCGTTCGAGTCGACGAGGGGCATCCGCATCGACCAGGGCTGGGCGAGGCGGACGAGCGCGTCGTAGATCGAGGAGTCGCCGTGCGGGTGGTACGTACCCATGACGTCACCGACGACGCGGGCGCACTTGTAGAAGCCCTTCTCGGGCCGGTAGCCGCCGTCGTACATCGCGTACAGCACGCGCCGGTGGACGGGCTTGAGGCCGTCCCGTACGTCGGGCAGCGCGCGGGACACGATGACGGACATCGCGTAGTCGAGGTACGAGCGCTGCATCTCGGTCTCGAGCCCGACGGGCTCGATCCGCAGCACGGGCTCCTGCTCTTCGGTGGTGCCGGAGGTGTTTTCGTCGGCCATTGCTGGTCGTGAGTCCTTTCGTACGGTCAGCTGAGACCGACTCAGATGTCGAGGAAGCGAACGTCCTTGGCGTTGCGCTGGATGAACGAGCGGCGTGCCTCGACGTCCTCGCCCATCAGCACCGAGAACAGGTCGTCGGCCTGCGCGGCGTCGTCCAGGGTGACCTGGCCGAGCACGCGGTGATCGACGTCCATGGTGGTGACGCGCAGCTCCTCGGCGTTCATCTCGCCGAGACCCTTGAAGCGCTGGATCGAGTCTTCCCTGATCCGCTTGCCGTTCTGCTTGCCCAGCTCGACGAGCGCGTCCCGCTCACGGTCCGAGTACGCGTACTCGAAGTCGTCCCGGCCCCACTTGATCTTGTAGAGCGGCGGGCGGGAGAGGTAGACGTGCCCGGCCTCGACCAGCGGCCGCATGAAGCGGAAGAGGAAGGTGAGCAGCAGGGTGTTGATGTGCTGACCGTCGACGTCGGCGTCCGCCATCAGGATGATCTTGTGATAGCGGAGCTTCTCGATGTCGAAGTCCTCGTGCACACCGGTGCCGAAGGCCGAGATCAGGGCCTGGACCTCGGTGTTCTGCAGGATCTTGTCGATCCGGGCCTTCTCGACGTTCAGGATCTTGCCGCGGATCGGCAGGATGGCCTGGTACATCGGGTTGCGGCCGGACTTGGCCGAGCCGCCGGCGGAGTCACCCTCGACGATGAAGATCTCGCACTTGGACGGGTCGTTCGACTGGCAGTCGGACAGCTTGCCCGGCAGCGACGCCGACTCCAGGAGGCCCTTGCGGCGGGTCAGGTCGCGCGCCTTGCGCGCGGCCACGCGCGCGGTGGCGGCCTGGATCGACTTGCGGATGATGTCCGCGGCCTCGTTCGGGTTCCGGTCGAGCCAGTCGTTGAGGTGCTCGTAGACCGCCCTCTGGACGAAGGTCTTCGCCTCCGTGTTGCCCAGCTTGGTCTTGGTCTGGCCCTCGAACTGCGGCTCGCTCAGCTTGACCGAGATGATCGCGGTCAGACCCTCGCGGATGTCGTCGCCCGTGAGGTTGTCGTCCTTCTCGCGGAGCATCTTCTTGTCGCGCGCGTACTTGTTGATCAGCGAGGTCAGCGCCGCCCGGAAGCCCTCCTCGTGCGTGCCGCCCTCGTGGGTGTGGATGATGTTGGCGAAGGAGTACACGCCCTCGCTGTAGCCGCTGTTCCACTGCATCGCGACCTCGAGGGACAGGGCCTTGTCCTTGTCCTCCGCCTCCAGGTCGATCACGGTGGGGTGGATCAGCTCGCCCTTGCGCGAGTTGAGGTACTTCACGAAGTCGACGATGCCGCCCTCGTAGTGGTACTTCACCGTGCGCGCGGCCGGCTCGGCGGCCGCCTCGGCGTCCGGGTCGTCGGCGCCGACCGTGGCCTTGGCGGACTCGCGCTCGTCGGTGAGCGTGATCGTCAGGCCCTTGTTGAGGAAGGCCATCTCCTGGAAGCGGCGCGAGAGCGTCTCGAAGGAGTACTCGGTCGTCTCGAAGATGTCCGGGTCGGCCCAGAACGTGACCGAGGTGCCGGTCTCGTCGGTCTCCTCGTGCTGCGCGAGGGGCGCGGTCGGGGCGCCCATCTTGTAGTCCTGGGTCCAGCGGTGGCCGTCCGTCTTGATCTCGACGGAGACCTTGGTGGACAGGGCGTTCACGACCGACACACCGACACCGTGCAGACCGCCGGAGACGGCGTAGCCGCCGCCGCCGAACTTTCCGCCCGCGTGGAGCACGGTCAGCACGACCTCGACGGCCGGCTTGCCCTCGGAGGCCACGATGCCCACGGGGATGCCACGGCCGTTGTCGACGACGCGCACGGCGCCGTCGGCCAGGATCGTCACGTCGATGGTGTCGGCGTGGCCGGCCAGGGCTTCGTCGACCGAGTTGTCGACGACCTCCTGCACCATGTGGTGCAGACCGCGCTCACCGGTCGAGCCGATGTACATGCCAGGGCGCTTGCGCACCGCATCCAGGCCCTCGAGGACCTGGATGTTGCTGGCGGTGTACTGGTTGTTCTCGTTGGGGTTGCCGGAATCGGCCACGAAGCGCCCTTTCTGGCACAGCACAGGCCGTTCTCCGGGCATACGGGAGCGGCTGCGTCGTTCGACATGTTCCGCATGGTGGCGGGATTGTCTCCCAGTCTACCGGTAGCGCAGACAGTCATGGGGGTTTGCCGGTACCTGAATGCGCATGTGCCGCCCTGGGCGGGAGCGCGACGACTCCCCATATCCGCCCAGGGTCCCCAGGGCCCCCTGACGGCCACCCAGCGCTTCGAGCTGTGACGGCCAGTGGCGCCGACCGCGGGCATCGGTCGGCCGCACGCGGTGAGAGGTCCGGAAGGGGTCCGGGACGAGTGGGCGCAACGCCCTATGCATGCGGCGCCCTTCCGCCTGGACCCGCACCGCGAGGTCCCCGGCACCGCTCCGGCCGTACGTGTCCCCGGGCCCGACGGGGATCGTCAGACAGGCCCTAGCCGTACGTGTCCCCGGGCCCGACGCTGCCGGGCGCCCTGAGCGGCCCGTATCCGCGGCGGGGCCCGCCAGGCCCGAGCACCTTGATCATCCGCACGGTCCCGTGCCCCAGGTCCTCGTTGAGCCGCGCCACCAGCTTCGGCGCCAGCAGCCGCAGCTGCGTCGCCCAGGCCGTCGAGTCGCACTGCACGGTCAGCACCCGCGCGTCCGGCTCGTCGTCGAACTTCAGCGGTACGCAGTGCTTGGCCACGTCCTCGCCGACGATCTGGGGCCAGCGGCCCATGACCCCGCCGACCGCCGCGGGGGTCTCCCAGCCCCGTTCGGTGATCAGCCGGTTGATCGCGGCGCCGAGCGCCATCGGGTCGCGTCCGTCGGCGCGCGCGCCGGAGCGCAGCCCGCCTCCGCGCCGGGCCTGCTTCTTCTGCTGGGCGGCCGCGCCCCGGGCCTTCGCCTGCTCCTTGGCGGCGCGCAGCGCGACCCGCGCGAGATCCACACCCGAGGGCTCGGGCGCCACGGGCCTGTCCACAGGCTGTGGGAACTTCTCCTCGCTCATACCCGCTCCACCATGCCGCCGGCCACGGCGTACCGGGTCCCCGCAAGGACGGCCGGCACGTCGTCGTCCACCGCCGCCGTGACGAGCACCTGCTCGCCCGGCGCCACCAGCTCCGCGAGCCGCTCGCGCCGGCGGACGTCCAGCTCGGCGAAGACGTCGTCGAGGACGAGGACCGGTTCGTTGCCCTCGGCGCGGAGCAGGTCGTACGAGGCCAGCCGCAGGGCCAGGGCGTACGACCAGGACTCGCCGTGGCTCGCGTACCCCTTCGCGGGGAGGTCGCCGAGCTTCAGGAGCAGCTCGTCCCGGTGGGGTCCGACGAGCGTCACGCCCCGCTCGATCTCCTGCTTGCGGACCTCGGCGAGGGCGGCGAGCAGCTGCTCGTACAGCTCCTCACGGGTGTGCCCGGTGCCCGGCGCGGAGGGGCGGTACTCCAGGAGGATCGGTCCACCGCCGGGCGCGAGCTGCTCGTACGCCTTGTCGGCGAGCGGCTGCAGTACGGCGATGAGGTCGAGCCGCTGGGCGAGGAGCTCGGCGCCCACCCCGGCCAGATGCTGGTCCCACACGTCGAGGGTCGACAGGTCCAGGCCGCGGCCGCCGTGCCGGCGGGCCATCGCCGCCGACTTCAGGAGCGTGTTGCGCTGCTTGAGCACGCGCTCGTAGTCGGAGCGCACGCCCGCCATGCGGGGCGTGCGGGCCGTGATCAGCTCGTCGAGGAAACGCCGGCGCTCGCCCGGGTCGCCCTTCACCAGGGCGAGGTCCTCGGGCGCGAACAGCACGGTCCGTACGATCCCCAGCACGTCACGCGGTCTGACCTGCGAGGACCTGTTGATACGGGCACGGTTGGCCCGGCCCGGGTTGAGTTCGAGCTCGACCAGCTGGGAGCGCTCGCCCTGGGTGACGGCGGCCCTGATGACGGCGCGCTCGGCGCCCATCCGGACGAGCGGGGCGTCCGAGGCGACGCGGTGGCTGCCGAGGGTCGCGAGATAGCCGACGGCCTCGACGAGATTGGTCTTGCCCTGGCCGTTCGCGCCCACGAAAGCGGTGACGCCCGGGTCGAGCGGGACCTCGACCCGGGCGTAGGAGCGGAAGTCGGCCAGCGAGAGATGCGTGACGTGCATGGTGGGCGCCGACCTTCTTCCCCGGCGGCTGTGCACCGCGGGGTGCACAGCCTGTGGATTACTTCTTCGTCTCGACCGCGTGGCCACCGAACTGGTTGCGCAGCGCGGCGATCATCTTCATCTGCGGGGAGTCGTCCTGACGGGAGGCGAACCGCGCGAACAGCGAGGCGGTGATCGCGGGCAGCGGGACGGCGTTGTCGATGGCGGCCTCGACCGTCCACCGGCCCTCGCCGGAGTCCGAGGCGTAGCCCCGCAGCTTGTCCAGGTGCTCGTCCTCGTCCAGCGCGTTCACCGCGAGGTCGAGCAGCCAGGAGCGGATGACCGTGCCCTCCTGCCAGGAGCGGAAGACCTCGCGCACGTCGGTGACGGAGTCGACCTTCTCCAGGAGCTCCCAGCCCTCGGCGTAGGCCTGCATCATCGCGTACTCGATGCCGTTGTGGACCATCTTCGCGAAGTGGCCGGCGCCGACCTTGCCCGCGTGGACCGAGCCGAACTCGCCCTCGGGCTTGAGCGCGTCGAAGATCGGCTGGACCTTCGCCACGTTCTCGGCGTCGCCGCCGTACATCAGCGCGTAGCCGTTCTCCAGGCCCCAGACGCCGCCGGAGACACCGCAGTCGACGAAGCCGATGCCCTTGGCGGCGAGCTCCTCGGCGTGCTTCTCGTCGTCCGTCCAGCGGGAGTTCCCGCCGTCCACGACGATGTCGCCGGGGGAGAGGAGCTCCGCCAGCTCGTCGATGGTGGACTGCGTCGCGGCACCGGCCGGGACCATGACCCACACGACGCGCGGACCCTTGAGCTTGCCCACAAGCTCTTCGAGGCTGTGGACATCGGCGAGGTCCGGGTTGCGGTCGTATCCGATGACGGTGTGGCCTGCGCGGCGGATGCGCTCACGCATGTTGCCGCCCATCTTGCCGAGACCGACGAGACCGAGCTCCATCAGAGATTCCTTAAGCGTCGTGTGCGGTTTACCCGGGTCCGAGCCTACGCCCGGACCCCGGTGCACACCTGTGGGGTCAGCCGCTCAGGCGTACCGGCATGATCAGGTACTTGTAGGCCTCGTCAGCCTCCGCGTCGAGCGCGGGCTTGCCGCTCAGCAGCGCCGGCTTCGTGGACGTCGTGAAGGAGAGCTGGGCGACCGGGGAGTCGATCGCGCTCAGGCCGTCCAGCAGGAAGGTCGGGTTGAAGGCGATCGAGATGTCGTCGCCGTCCAGCTGCGCGTCGACCCGCTCCACAGCCTGTGCGTCGTCGCTGGAGCCGGCCTCCAGGATCAGCACGCCCTGCTCGAAGCTCAGCCGGACCGGGGTGTTGCGCTCGGCCACAAGGGCCACGCGCTTCACGGCCTCGACGAAGGGGGCGGTCTCGATCACCGCGACCGAGTTGAACTCGGTGGGGAAGAGCGTCCGGTACTTCGGGAGGTCGCCCTCCAGGAGACGGGTGGTGGTGCGGCGGCCCGCGCCCTCGAAGCCGATGAGGCCCTCGCCCTTGCCGGAGCCCGAGAGCGCCAGGGTCACGGTGTCGCCGCTGGTGAGCGCCTTGGCGGTGTCCAGGAGGGTCTTCGCGGGCACCAGGGCGACCGCGGAGGCGTCCGGGGACTCCGGCTTCCACAGGAACTCGCGGACCGCGAAGCGGTAGCGGTCGGTGGAGGCCAGGGTGACCGTGTCGCCCTCGATCTCGATGCGCACGCCGGTGAGGACGGGCAGCGTGTCGTCACGGCCGGCGGCGATGGCCACCTGGGCGGCGGCGGAGGCGAAGACCTCACCGGGGACGGTGCCGGTCGCGGTGGGCATCTCCGGCAGCGCCGGGTACTCCTCCACAGGCAGGGTGTGGAGGGTGAAGCGGGAGGAGCCGCAGACCACGGTCGCCCGTACACCGTCTGTGGAGATCTCCACCGGTCGGTTGGGGAGGGCGCGGCAGATGTCGGCGAGCAGCCGGCCGGAGACGAGGACGGTGCCGTCCTCCTCCACCTCGGCCTCGACCGAGACCCGGGCGGAGACCTCGTAGTCGAAGCTCGAGAAGCTCAGGGCGCCGTCCTCGGCCTTCAGGAGAAGGCCCGCGAGCACGGGCGCCGGCGGACGGGCCGGAAGGCTGCGGGCCACCCAGGCCACCGCCTCCGCGAGTACATCGCGCTCCACCCGGATCTTCACCGGAACCGCCTCCTGCTGTTGCTGGCTCTTCGTCGACTGCGGGAACCAGTCTGACGTACGCCGCCGACACTCGGTGCTGCTCGGGGTCAAGTCGCGAGAAGAGCGCGTCGGAGCTCCGGCGCCGAGTTGTGCACAGGTCCCACTTCGAAGCGAATTCCGGGCTAACTCTATGTGGGAGTAGTAGTAGGGCCTGTGGAAACGGTGGATAA
The DNA here is from genome assembly GCF_055575535.1 of Streptomyces sp. NPDC034084. Lineage (NCBI taxonomy): Bacteria > Bacillati > Actinomycetota > Actinomycetes > Kitasatosporales > Streptomycetaceae > Streptomyces > Streptomyces sp. NPDC034084. Next base: position 264,582 of record NZ_JBVISK010000005.1, on the reverse strand, counting down.
CGTCGTTTTCGCAGGTCAGACCCGTTTTTTTGTCCACCGACCCTGTGGGTGGAGCCCGTGGACAACCAGGGCTTTCTGTGGACACCCGAAAGTTCTGCACAGCCGGTACACAGGCCATGGGGAGTTCTCCCCAGCGCTGTCCCCAGCTTTCCCCCGGTTCCCCACAGCCCAAACGTCTCCCTTGGTGTGACGGTTTTCACTCGGGCCAGTGAGCGGGGGTGTTTCGTTGCCGAACAGTGGACAGCGGTGTGGAGAAGCTGTGGGCAACCGACCGTCCCCTGTGGGCGGCCGGTGGACAACTTCCTGGGCCCCCTGTGGACGAAAGATTCATCCACAGCCTGTGGAGATCGTTTGCCAACAATTCCACAAGGGTCTGACCTGGGGTGATGATCTGTCACCAGGCCAGCCTGTGGACACAATCCGGATAACTCGACAGTCCCCACCCTGTGGACGGGAGATCATCCCCCAATCTGTGGAGAACCCGCCACCGGAACGGAGTAATCGAACAGCGGATGTCCGTCCCCAGGGCGCCGCCGGTGCCCGGGAACGCCGAAGGGCGCCCCGGGAGGTGTCCCGGAGCGCCCTTGAAGAGGCTCTGAAGGCCCTTGTCCGCAGCCCTGTGGCGGGCCCGCGTCAGCCGTTCTTGATGCGGTTGGTGAGCTCGGTGACCTGGTTGTAGATGGAGCGCCGCTCCGCCATCAGGGCACGGATCTTGCGGTCCGCGTGCATCACCGTCGTGTGGTCGCGGCCGCCGAACTGCGCACCGATCTTCGGCAGCGACAGGTCCGTGAGCTCACGGCACAGGTACATGGCGATCTGCCGGGCCGTCACCAGGACGCGGCTGCGCGAGGACCCACAGAGGTCCTCCACCGTCAGGCCGAAGTAGTCGGCGGTGGCCGCCATGATCGCGGGAGCGGTGATCTCCGGCGAGCTGTCCTCCCCACCGGGGATCAGGTCCTTGAGGACGATCTCGGTGAGCCCGAGGTCCACCGGCTGCCGGTTGAGGCTCGCGAAGGCCGTCACCCGGATCAGGGCGCCCTCCAGCTCACGGATGTTCCGCGAGATCCGGGAGGCGATGAACTCCAGTACCTCCGGCGGGGCGTTGAGCTGCTCCTGCACCGCCTTCTTGCGGAGGATCGCGATACGCGTCTCCAGCTCCGGCGGCTGCACGTCGGTGGTGAGACCCCACTCGAAGCGGTTGCGGAGCCGGTCCTCCAGGGTGACCAGCTGCTTGGGCGGCCGGTCCGAGGAGAGCACGATCTGCTTGTTCGCGTTGTGGAGGGTGTTGAAGGTGTGGAAGAACTCCTCCTGCGTCGACTCCTTGCTCGCCAGGAACTGGATGTCGTCGACGAGCAGGATGTCCACGTCGCGGTAGCGCTTGCGGAAGGCGTCGCCCTTGCCGTCGCGGATCGAGTTGATGAACTCGTTGGTGAACTCCTCCGAGCTCACGTACCGCACGCGCGTGCCCGGGTAGAGGCTCCGCGCGTAGTGCCCGATCGCGTGCAGCAGGTGGGTCTTGCCGAGGCCCGACTCCCCGTAGATGAAGAGCGGGTTGTACGCCTTCGCCGGCGCCTCGGCCACCGCGACGGCCGCCGCGTGCGCGAACCGGTTCGAGGAACCGATGACGAAGGTGTCGAAGAGGTATTTGGGGTTCAGGCGCGCGTGCTGCTCACCCGGTGCGCCGGTGCCCTGCCCGGTGGACGAGGAGCCGTGGCCGCCGCCGGGGCCGGGGCCCGGACCGCCGGGGCGGGGACCGGGCCGGGGGCCGTGGTTCTGCGGGTCGGGCAGCTCGGCGCGCTCGGGCCGCTGCTGCTCGTAGCCGCGGCCGGGCTCGTCGTAGCGGCTCTGCCGGGACTGCTCAGGACCGGTGTACGGGGCACGCTCCTGGTATCCGCCCAGCCGCGGCTGCTGCCAGGAGAGGTCCTCCTGGGTGCGCGGCCAGGCGCCGGGGTCGGGCCGCTGCTGCTGGTAGTCCGGATAGGCCGGGCGGGCGGTGGGCAGCCCGTCGTCGGGCATCGGCCGGTGTCCGTAGCCCTCGTACTTCTCGTACGGCTCGGCCTGCCCGCGCTCGTCGTAGCGGGACTGCTGCGCCGGGGGCGCCGGCGGCGTCGGCTCGCCGACGGAGTCGTCGACGGTGATCGCGATCCGGATCGGCCGGCCGCACTCACGGCTGAGGGTCTCGCTGATCAGCGGGGCGAGCCGGCCCTCCAGGACCCGCTTTCCCCACTCGTTGGGCACGGCGAGCAGCGCCGTGTCCGCGACCAGGGCGAGGGGCTGGCAGCGCTCGATCCACTGCTTGTCCTTGGGCTCGATTCCCTGCTGGCCCTCGGCGAGGAGGTGCTCGAGGACGCGTGGCCACACTGCGGCAAGATCGGCAGGAACGTCAGCCACAGGGCACGCTTTCTCGCAGGTCCCACGATGGTGTGGTTCTCGGGGACAGTGGGTCGAAGTCCGTGAGGACGGGTCCGTTGAGGACAGGTGAGGACAGAACGGCAAAAGATTGTGGAGACCGTCCACGGTAGTCGGGCCGGATGACGTGGTTCAAGTTGTTGTCCACAGCCTGTGCACAATGGGAGGCGACGACAGGTCGGTTTGACCGGATGGCGTAGCCGCGCGTACCGTAACCAGGTCGAGTTGTCGATGGCTGCTGCCGCCTGCCTCCGATGGGCAAAGATCACGGTCAGTGATCGTGAAGCGGTGCACTCGGGCGTATTGCGAGCTACTCGTGGGCGCACGGTGACAGCCAGGCGATGTCCCGCCATCTACGAATCATTTCTGGAGCCCCCGAGTGAGCAAGCGCACCTTCCAGCCGAACAACCGTCGTCGCGCGAAGACCCACGGCTTCCGCCTGCGGATGCGTACGCGTGCCGGTCGCGCCATCCTGGCGAACCGCCGTTCCAAGGGTCGCTCGGCACTGTCCGCCTGATCCGCTTAAACAGGTCATGACGTGCTGCCTACCGAGAATCGGCTGAGGCGGCGCGAGGACTTCGCAACCGCGGTACGCCGAGGTCGCCGGGCCGGTCGCCCGCTCCTCGTCGTCCACCTACGCAGCGGTGCCACGAACCCGCACGCGCCTGGGGAGAGCGCTCCCCCGACGCGTGCGGGTTTCGTCGTGAGCAAGGCCGTGGGCGGGGCGGTCGTACGCAACCAGGTGAAGCGACGCCTGCGCCATCTCGTCCGCGACCGCCTTGCCGAGCTGCCCCCCGGTAGCCTGGTGGTCGTACGGGCGTTGCCCGGAGCCGGCGACGCCGACCACGCACAGCTGGCCCGAGACCTGGACGCCGCTCTCCAGCGGCTGCTGGGAGGGGGCACGCGATGAAGTACCCGCTGCTGGCTCTCATCAAGCTGTACCAGTGGACGATCAGCCCTCTTCTGGGCCCCGTCTGCCGGTACTACCCGTCGTGTTCCCACTACGGATTCACGGCCATCGACCGGCATGGCGCGATCAAGGGCACGGCCCTGACCGCCTGGCGCATCCTGCGGTGCAACCCGTGGTCGCCCGGCGGCGTGGACCACGTCCCCCCGCGCAAGCGTCCCCGCTGGCACGAGATGCTGCGGAACGCGTTGCGCGGCGACAAGGGCGGGTCCCCCGCCGAGACGAGCCCGGCCGCCGAGACCTCGCCCAATGCTCAAGGAGCCTGATTAGTGGACACGATTGCCAGTCTGTTCAGCTTCATCACCTGGCCCGTTTCCTGGGTCATCGTCCAGTTCCACAAGGTGTACGGGGCGATCTTCGGTCCCGACACGGGCTGGGCCTGGGGCCTGTCCATCGTGTCCCTCGTGGTGCTGATCCGTATCTGCCTGATCCCGCTGTTCGTCAAGCAGATCAAGTCGACGCGGAACATGCAGGCGCTCCAGCCGAAGATGAAGGCGATCCAGGAGCGCTACAAGAGCGACAAGCAGCGTCAGTCCGAAGAGATGATGAAGCTGTACAAGGAGACGGGCACCAACCCGCTCTCCTCGTGCCTGCCCATCCTGGCGCAGTCGCCGTTCTTCTTCGCCCTGTACCACGTGCTCTCCGGCATCGCCTCGGGCAAGGAGATCGGGGTCATCGACGGCCCGCTGCTCGCCAGCGCCCGTCAGGCCCACATCTTCGGCGCCCCGCTCGCCTCGAAGTTCATGGACACCGCCGCGGAGGCCGCCGCCCTCGACGCCTCGATCACGTCGGTCCGGATCGTCACCGCGATCATGATCGTCATGATGTCGGCCTCGCAGTTCTTCACCCAGCGCCAGCTGATGATGAAGAACGTCGACCTCTCGGTGAAGACCCCGTACATGCAGCAGCAGAAGATGCTCATGTACATCTTCCCGTTGATCTTCGCCGGTATGGGCATCAACTTCCCCGTCGGTGTCCTCGTCTACTGGCTGACCACCAACGTGTGGACCATGGGCCAGCAGATGTACGTGATCAACCAGAACCCCACCCCGGGCAGCAAGGCTCAGGACTCCTACCTCCAGCGTCTGCTGAAGAGCATCACCCAGCACGGTGAGGTCCGCGGCCGCCGCCGGAAGAGCGTCGTCAAGGTGATCGTCGCCAAGGGCAGCGACCGCAACGAGAACGAGCGCCGCTTCTTCGCGGGCCTGTCCAAGGCCGGCTTCGCAGCCCAGCCGGACGGCACCGTGATCAAGAGCGACACGATCGTGGCCGAGGCCGAGGGCGGTGCCGCCGCCAGGCGCCAGCAGCCCAAGCGCCAGACCAAGGCCCAGCGCCAGGCCGCCGCGGTCCAGCAGGCCCTGGCCAAGGAGACCGAGGAAGGCTCCGAGCCGACCGCCGCAGAGGCGACCACGTCGCTCGAGAAGAAGCCCCAGGGTCCGGCCAAGACCGAGGCCAAGGACGAGGCGCAGGGCGACAAGCCCCAGCGTCCGAGCCGCGCCAACTCGGGAGGCTCCCAGCAGGGCAAGTCCGGCCAGGGTCAGCGCAAGGGCCAGCAGCGTCCCAAGCACCCGTCCTCCAAGAAGTAAGCCTCCCCGAAGCAAGAAGGAGTCCATCCGTGACGGAAGGCACCACCTCCGCCGCCGCCGAGGGTGGCGACACCCTGACCCGCCTGGAGCAGGAGGGTGAGATCGCGGCCGACTACCTTGAGGGCCTGCTCGACATCGCCGACCTCGACGGTGACATCGACATGGACGTCGAGGCGGACCGCGCCGCGGTCTCGATCATCAGCGACTCCAGCAGCCGCGACCTGCAGAAGCTCGTGGGCCGTGACGGCGAGGTCCTGGAGGCGCTCCAGGAGCTGACCCGCCTGGCCGTGCACCGTGAGACCGGTGACCGCAGCCGACTGATGCTCGACATCGCCGGCTTCCGGGCCAGGAAGCGCTCCGAGCTCGCCGAGCTGGGCGCGAAGGCGGCCGCCGAGGTCAGGTCCAGCGGCCAGCCGGTCAAGCTGGACCCGATGACGCCCTTCGAGCGGAAGGTCGTCCACGACGCGATCGCCGCCGCCGGTCTGCGCAGCGAGTCCGAGGGCGAGGAGCCGCAGCGCTTCGTCGTCGTGCTCCCGGCCTGACCCCTCACGTAGTGTCGGCCCCGTCTGTTCGCAGGCGGGGCCGATCTTTGTCAGCCTTGATAGTCATCCACCACAGTGCGCTCGCACGCGGGTCGTGCGGTACGGAAGGACGGTTCCCGTGACGGAGGCAGCGGAGCTCCCCGAGGCGCCGGAGCAGGCGCGGACAGTCTTCGGCGAGTACTTCCCGGAGGCCGTGCGGTACGCGGAACTGCTCGCGGACGCGGGGGTGAAGCGCGGTCTGATCGGCCCGCGCGAGGTCCCGCGGCTCTGGGAACGCCACCTGCTGAACTGCGCCGTCCTCTCGGAGGTCGTCCCCGAGGGCGTCACGGTATGCGACGTGGGCTCGGGCGCCGGTCTGCCCGGTATCCCCCTGGCTCTGGTCCGGCCCGATCTGAAGATCACGCTCCTGGAGCCGCTCCTGCGCAGGACCAACTTCCTCCAGGAGGTCGTCGAGCTGCTCGGCCTCGACCACGTGACCGTGGTCCGGGGGCGCGCGGAGGAGATGCTCGGCAAGATCACGCCCGTCCATGTGGTGACCGCCCGTGCCGTGGCGCCGCTCGACCGGCTGGCCGGCTGGGGCGTCCCCCTGCTGCGGCCGTACGGAGAGATGCTGGCGCTCAAGGGCGACACCGCGCAGGAGGAGATCGACGGTGCCCGCGCCGCGCTCTCCCGGCTCGGTGTGGTGGAGACCTCGGTGCTCCAGGTGGGCGAGGGCATCGTCGATCCGCTGTCCACGGTCGTTCGGGTGGAGGTCGGCGAGAGCCCCGGCGGTGTGCGGTTCGCGGCCAAGCGGGCCAAGGCCGCCCGTACGAGCAAGACCCGTCGCCGCCGCTGAGCGTCCGATACGTACCATTTCGGAGTGTCGAACGGTCCCGGCCGGGCGGCAGGGGCAAGGTGTTTCACGTGAAACGTCGCTCACTGCTGCAGGGGATCATCAGCCGCGGTCGCGCGGCTGCCACGCCCCGGGACCGTCGACCCCGTGTGAAGCCACCCGCGAGGGTTACAGAGTTGTCCACAGAGGTGGATTCACCCACAGAACCACCGACCTCGCTGGTTCACGACCCTGAAAGCATGGCAGGCTCTCCTCATCGCGAGCCTGAAGCCGAGGAGAGTGAATCCTTGCGGTCCGACGCCAACATCGCGGGACCGATGACCGATCCGGTCCCCGGTCCCCGAACCGAATCGGCGGGGGAGGATGTTTCACGTGAAACACCGCCCCCGATGGACGACACCCCCATCGGTCGTGCTGCCCAGCTGGCAGTAGAGGCGCTGGGTCGTGCCGGGGAGGGACTTCCCCGCCCGGCTCAGACGCGCGTGATGGTGGTCGCCAACCAGAAGGGCGGCGTGGGCAAGACGACCACGACGGTCAACCTTGCCGCGTCCCTGGCACTGCACGGCGCCCGGGTCCTGGTCATCGACCTTGACCCGCAGGGCAACGCCTCCACGGCGCTCGGCATCGACCACCACGCCGAGGTGCCCTCGATCTACGACGTCCTGGTGGACAGCAAGCCGCTCTCCGATGTGGTGCAGCCGGTCACGGACGTGGAGGGCCTCTTCTGCGCCCCCGCCACCATCGACCTCGCCGGCGCGGAGATCGAGCTGGTGTCGCTGGTGGCGCGCGAGAGCCGTCTGCAGCGGGCCATCCAGGCCTATGAGCAGCCGCTGGATTACATCCTGATCGACTGCCCGCCCTCGCTCGGCCTCCTCACGGTGAACGCCATGGTGGCGGGCGCGGAGGTGCTGATCCCGATCCAGTGCGAGTACTACGCGCTGGAGGGGCTCGGACAGCTCCTGCGGAACGTCGACCTGGTGCGGGGACACCTCAACCCGGCGCTCCACGTCTCCACGATCCTGCTCACCATGTACGACGGCAGGACCAGGCTCGCCTCCCAGGTCGCCGACGAGGTGCGCAGCCACTTCGCCGAAGAGGTGCTGCGGACCAGCATTCCGAGGTCCGTCCGCATCTCGGAGGCACCGAGCTACGGACAGACGGTCCTCACCTACGACCCGGGCTCCAGCGGTGCCCTGTCGTATCTCGAAGCGGCCCGTGAGATCGCCCTGCGGGGGGTCGCCGTGCAGTACGACCCGCAGCACGCCCATGTAGGGCACCAGAACAACCAGCGCATGTCGGAGGGGATCCAGTGAGTGAGCGACGTAGGGGATTGGGGCGTGGGCTCGGTGCGCTCATCCCCGCTGCTCCCCAGGAGCGACAGGTGGAGCGCGGGGTGGCCGCCGCGAAGCTGGCGACGCTGCCGCAGAGCCCGCAGGCTCCGGAGTCGGCGCCGACGTGGACCGAAGCCGCTCCGGTGGTTCTTCCGGAGCCTCCGGCCGGGGCCTACTTCACCGAGCTTCCGATCGATGCCATCGTTCCCAACCGGCACCAGCCTCGTGAGGTCTTCGACGAGGACGCGCTGGCGGAGCTCGTCACCTCCATCAAGGAGGTCGGTCTGCTCCAGCCCGTGGTCGTGCGCAAGGTCGAGGCCGACCGCTACGAGCTCGTCATGGGTGAGCGCCGTCTGCGGGCGTCGACGACGGCCGGCCTGAAGCGGATCCCGGCGATCGTCCGGGACACCGACGACGAGAAGATGCTCCTGGACGCGCTCCTGGAAAACCTTCACCGGGCCCAGCTGAACGCCATCGAAGAGGCCCACGCCTACGAGCAGCTGCTCAAGGACTTCGGCTGCACCCATGACCAGCTCGCGGAGCGGATCGGGCGTTCCCGCCCGCAGATCACCAACACGCTCCGACTGCTGCGTCTCTCCCTGCCGGTGCAGCGCCGGGTCGCCGCGGGAGTCCTCTCCGCCGGCCACGCACGTGCTCTGCTCGGCGTGGAGGACCCGGAGGCCCAGGACAAGCTGGCGTACCGGATCGTCGCCGAAGGCCTCTCGGTACGTAGTGTCGAGGAGATCGTGAGCCTCATGGGCTCCGAGGAGCCTGCCGCAACGATCAAGCCGAAGGGGCCGCGTGCGGGCGCCCGTGTCTCGCCCGCGCTGACAGACCTGGCCACCCGGCTCTCGGACCGTTTCGAGACACGGGTGAAGGTCGACCTCGGGCAGAAGAAGGGAAAGATCGTCGTCGAGTTCGCCTCGATAGAGGATCTGGACCGGATCCTGTCGACCCTGGCTCCCGGCGAGGGACGGGTCATGGACCCCAAGAACTCCGATCAGAACGCCGAGGGCTGATCTCCTTCCCGCTCGCTGAGGCCGCCCAGGGCGGGCCGTGCTCCGGTCTTCACCGGAACGCGGCCCGCCCTTTGCCTGCCAGCGGTGTCGCCCCGATCGCCCGATCGATACGATTCCGAGAGGCGTATCCGTGCTCGAGAGCGAGGGAAACGAGGAGCAGCCGTGGGGCGTCGGCTCGTACCGCTCACGCTGGACAACCTTCCGGATCTGCCCAAGCGGTGTCGCTCCTGTGTCTTCTGGGAGCTCGACCCGGTCAGCGGTGAGGCGGCGGTGAAGGCGGGGCGCCCGGAGCTGGAGAAGGAGTCCTGGATCTCGGGCGTTCTCCTGGAGTGGGGTTCCTGCGGCCGGGTGGTCTACGTCGACGAGGTGCCGGTCGGTTACGTCCTCTACGCTCCCCCGGCCTATGTGCCGCGTTCGACGGCCTTCCCGACGAGCCCCGTGGCGTCGGACGCGGTCCAGCTGATGACGGCGTGGATCATGCCGGGCTATCAGGGGCAGGGCCTGGGGCGGGTGATGGTGCAGACCGTGGCCAAGGACGTGATGAGGCGGGGCTTCAAGGCTATCGAGGCGTTCGGGGACGCCCGGTGGAAGGAGCCGGCCTGTGTGATGCCGGCCGACCACCTTCTCGCCGTGGGGTTCAAGACCGTCCGCCCTCACCCCGCCTTCCCCCGTCTGAGGCTGGAGCTGAGGACGACGCTCTCCTGGAAGGAGGACGTCGAGATGGCCCTGGACCGTCTGCTCGGGGCAGTCCAGAAGGAACCTGCCCTACGGCCGCTCTAGCCCTGGCACACGAGAACGGCCCGCCCCCTCTCGGGGACGGGCCGTTTCACGTGAAACGTGTGGGGCGTGTCAGGCCTTGGCCTCGACGAAGCCGTCCAGGTCGCGCAGGATGGCGGCCTTCGGCTTGGCGCCGACGATCGTCTTCACGACCTCGCCGCCCTGGTAGACGTTGAGCGTCGGGATCGACATGACGCCGTACTTGGCAGCCGTGGCCGGGTTCTCGTCGATGTTGAGCTTCACGACCTCGATCTCGCCGTGCTCGGCGGCGATGGCCTCGAGCGACGGGGCGATCTGGCGGCACGGGCCGCACCAGGCCGCCCAGAAGTCCACCAGGACGGGCTTGTCGCTCTTGAGGACGATGTCCTCGAAATCTGCGTCGGTCACGTTCTTCAGGGCGCCGGCCACGGCGACCTCCTTATTTCGCGGGGTGTGGGGTAGGGGGAGACGGGGGTCAGACCGCGGGGGTCTCGGCCAGCTTCTCGCTGTCGGCGAGGGCGGCCAGGAAGCGCTCGGCGTCGAGCGCGGCGGAGCAGCCGGTGCCGGCGGCCGTGATGGCCTGACGGTAGGTGTGGTCGACGACGTCACCGGCGCCGAAGACACCCGTGAGGTTCGTGCGCGTCGACGGGGCGGCGACCTTGAGGTAGCCCTCCTCGTCCAGGTCCAGCTGGCCCTTGAACAGCTCGGTCCGCGGGTCGTGGCCGACGGCGATGAAGAGGCCGGTGACGGGGAGCTCGCGGGTCGCACCGGTCTTCGTGTCGCGCAGGGTCAGACCGCTGAGCTTCTGCTCGCCGTGGATCTCGGTGACCTCGCTGTCCCAGGCGAACGAGATCTTCGGGTCGGCGAAGGCACGCTCCTGCATGGCCTTGGAGGCCCGCAGGGTGTCCCGGCGGTGGACGATCGTGACGGACTTCGCGAAGCGCGAGAGGAACGTGGCCTCCTCGATCGCGGTGTCGCCGCCGCCGACGACGGCGATGTCCTGGTCCTTGAAGAAGAACCCGTCGCAGGTGGCGCACCAGGAGACACCGCGGCCGGAGAGCGCGTCCTCGTTGGGGAGGCCGAGCTTGCGGTGCTGGGAGCCGGTGGTGACGATCACGGCCTTCGCGCGGTGCACGGTGCCGGCGGTGTCGGTGACGGTCTTGATGTCACCGGTCAGGTCCACGGCGATGACGTCGTCCGGCACCAGCTCGGCGCCGAAGCGCTCGGCCTGGGCCCGCATGTTGTCCATCAGGTCCGGGCCCATGATCCCGTCACGGAAACCGGGGAAGTTCTCGACCTCGGTGGTGTTCATGAGGGCGCCACCTGCGGTGACGGCACCCTCGAACACCAGAGGCTTCAGCGACGCTCGGGCCGTGTAGAGCGCAGCGGTGTAACCCGCGGGCCCCGAGCCGATAATGATCACGTTACGGACGTCGCTCACGGGTTTCTTCCTCGTCTCTGCAGCCTGCCACTGCCTACGGGGGCGGTTGTCTCGGTCGCTCACCCCACCCAACGGATCCTAAGGGGCGTGCATTCCCGGGACCGCCGCGCGGCGCCGTCGTGAGACAGAGAGAGGGGTCAGGAGCGCGGGAACGTCTGGCTGAGCAGGAGATCGGCGGCGGGGCCCCCGCTCTCCGTGGGCCGTTCGGCGCAGGAGGCGTCGAGCACATAGGCCAGGACCCTCGTACTGTCCGTCGGATCGGTGAGGACGAGCAGGTAGGCGGGAGTTCCCCGGTAGTCGCCCCGCTCGAAGCCGAGCACCCCGTCGCTGCGGCCGGTACCCGCCAGCACGCAGGCGGGTACGGCGCTGCCCCTGTTGCGCTGGGGGGTGTCGCCGCCGCCCTCGGCGGACATGGATTCGGGTCCGATCCCCTGGGGCGTCCTGGGCGCCCGGTTCTCGGTCAGCAGGGCGTGGACGCGGTCTTCCACGGGTTCACCGGAGAAGGGACTGAGCACCGCTCCCGCGACGGTGTCGGCCTTCTTGGCGCCGCTGTCCGCACTCCCGGCGGTCAGGTTGCCCGCTTGGCTGAGGTACAGGCTCGTTCCGAGCACCACGGCCCCGAAGGCGGCGCCGATCGAGGAGAGCAGCGCGATCCGGCGACGGCGGGGCTGGGAGGGGCGGCCGGGGCCGGTAGCCGCCCGCGGGCGGCCGGCAGGGCGGTCCGCGGCGGGCGCGGAGGGTGCGGAAGAAGCGGTGTCGTCCGAAGAGCGCGATGTTTCACGTGAAACGGGGGCGTCGCTCTCCGGGGAGGTGGCGTCGAGGAGGGCTTCGGCGGCCAGGGCTGCGTCGATCCGGCCGGCGATCTCGGCGGGCATGCGGGGCGGCCCGGGCAGCGTGCCGAGGAGGCCCCGGATCTCCTCCAGGGAGGACCGTACGTCCGCGCAGAGGGGGCAGCCGTCCACGTGCCGCCGTACGGCCGCCGAACGGGTCGGTGAGAGCAGCCCCTCGGTCAGGTCGGAGATCTCCGAGACGTCCGGGTGCTGTGTGGTGTCGGCCTTGCCGGCCGTGGAAGTCACGTGCGCCCACCTCCGCCCTTCACAGCAGCTGGATCTGTCGGTCCGGTATCCGTCGACCCCGGCACCGGTGGGACGGATGTCCCCGGCGTCCGGTTCCTTCCCCCTTCGGCGGCCGCGTTACCCACGGTGTCGGTACGCAGATGGGTGACCAGCGGAAGGAGGCGTGCCCGCCCGCGGGCGCAGCGGCTCTTGATGGTCCCGGTGGGGACGCCGAGGATACGGGCCGCCTCCGCGACCGGGTATCCCTGCATGTCCACGAGGACGAGGGCGGCTCGCTGGTCGTCGGGGATCGCGTCGAGGGCGGAGAGCAGCTGGCGGTGGAGGTCCTGGCGCTCGACGGGTGCCTCGGCCGACTCATGGGGGTCGAGGAGCTGCTCGAAGCGGTCGGTGTCGTCGACGGGCGAGGTCCGGCGGGAGGCGGTCTTGCGGGCTCGGTCGAGGCAGGCGTTCACCGTGATGCGGTGGAGCCAGGTCGTGACGGCCGACTGGCCACGGAAGGTGTGGGCGGCCCGGAAGGCGGAGATCAGGGCGTCCTGGACGGCGTCGGCGGCCTCCTCGCGGTCCCCCAGGGTCCGCAGCGCCACCGCCCACAGGCGGTCGCGGTGGCGGCGGACGAGCTCACCGAAGGCGTCCGGGTCCCCGGTGATATGACGTGCCAGGAGTTCCCGGTCGTCTACGGCGTCTATCGGACGGTCCAACGGTGAGCCCCTCCCCTGCGGTCGTCAGCCCATGACCTTGATCTCGGACACCATGCCGCGGAAGCCGCCGTCGCCGGTGGCGGGAAGGTCCGTCAGCCAGACGAGGACGTAGCGGGTCGTCACCGGCTTGGTGGGCTTCAGCGTGACCTCGGTGCCGGACTTCGAAACCTGGGTGGTGAAGGCGTCGAGCACGGAAGGGACTGACGAGGTGCCGACGGGCGCGGTGCGCAGTTCCACGGAGGTCTGGCCGACGAAGGAGAGGTCGACCGAGTCGACCTTCTGGTCCTTGCCGAGGTCGAGGAGGACGCCCACGCCCTCCTTCAGGTTGCCGAACTTCGAGTCCCCGCGGTACCTGCTGGTCTGCCAGTAGGTGCTCGGCACACCGTCGTACGCGTTTTGTATGTCCCCGGGGTTCTCTCCGCCGTCGCCGCCGAGCGGATCGAAGTCGTACGCGGACTCGATGGTGAGCGGCTTCGGCGGCGCGGGCTTCTCGTCGTCGGTCATCGGGGACGTGTTCGGCGTCGGCGGCGCGCTGTCCTGGTTGAGCAGCCGGTCCGCGATCTGCCAGCTGCCGAGTCCCAGGGCGGCGATCAGCAGGGCCGAGACGGCCCATTTCAGCGCCTTGCCGGTGCGGCTCTGCAGCGGGGGCGGCGGGACGACGACGGGCTGGGTGACCGGGGGGCGCGGCTGGGGGCGGCCGTAGGTGCCCTGCTGGTAGGTCGTCTGCTGGTACTCGGGCGGCGCGGTGAACTCCGGCTCCGGCGGCTTGACGCGGGGCATCGCCGCCACGGCCTTGGCCAGCTCGTCCGGAGTGGTGCAGGGCGGCTCCTGACGCGAGGCGGTGGCCCCGTCGTTGACGAGGGCGCGCATGGCGATCTCGGAGAGACCCCGGTGGACACCGGCGCGGACCTGGTCCGGCGGCAGCAGCCCGACGCCCTTGGGGAGTCCGGAGAGTCCGTAGGCATCGCTGTCGTACGGCCAGCGCTGGGTGAGCGCGGCGTACAGCAGGGCGCCGATGGCCTCGGTGTCGGTGCGCTGCGGACGCTCGGCGGTGATGCCGCGCAGGGCGGCGTTCACGGCCAGGCCGCGGATCCGGTACTGGCCGGTGGAGCTGCGCAGTACGGCGCTCGGGGTGAGCCGGAGGTGGGCGAGGCCCTCGCGGTGGGCGGCGGCCATGGCCTGGGAGACCTGGCTGACGAGCTGGTACGCGTCGTGGGGTTCCAGCGGGCCGGTCGCCAGCAGGGCGGTCAGCTCGGTGGAGTCCGGTAGCCACTCGTGCACGACGTACACGAGGTCGTTCTCCTCGACGGCGTCGAGGACCTGGACGAACCGGGGGTCGCCGAGGAGGGCCGAGGAGCGGGCCGCGGCCAGGACCGACCGGGCTCGGGGATGGTCGGCGGGCAGCAGGTGGACCCCGACCGCACGGCGGAGCTTCTCGTCGACGGCACGCCAGCTGCTGAAGCCGTCCAGACGGGTGACGCACTCTTCGAGCCGGTAGCGCCTGGCCAGTTTGTGGCCGCTGTGCAGTTCGGGTGCCGTGATGGGGGGCTGTTCGCCGCTCTGTCGTTCGACCGCCTTGTTCTCCGTGGCCTCGGCGGTCTTCTCCGCCGTCTTCTGCTCTTCCGCCACCCCGTCGGTCGCGGCCGTGTCCGCCTTGGCGGTCAGCGGGTCGTCACCGCTGTTGTCGGCCACGTCGACGGCAGCCGTGCTACGTTCCGCCACCGTCGTTCCTGCCTCCCCATCCGTTGCGCCACATCCAACAGCCAAGCCAATTGTGCCCACAGTCGGACGCTATGCACGACACGCGGTTCCCGCCGATGGTTGTGCGCGGGTGCCGGTTCAGCGTCCCAGACGTCCGCGGACCATGCCGACCAGGGTGTTCAGTTCAGCGATCCGCATGCGCTTCGCCGCGACGAAGAAGACGCCGAGGAGGACCGCCCCGCCGACCAACAGGGCGACGAGCGAGCCCAGGGCGCCCTCGCCGAGCAGCTTCAGCAGACCGAAACCGACGGCACCTGCGACGATCGCGGCGGGCACGGACGCCATGCAGAGGCGGGCGTAGGTCCGCAGCACGTGGGTGCCGTCCAGGTCGCCGCCCAGGCGCTTGCGGAGCCGGCGCCACGCGATGCCGACACCGACGGCGTAGGCGAGCCCGTACGAGGCGGCCATGCCGACGACGGCCCACTGGGCGGGCAGGACGACGTAACAGATCGCCGAGGCCGCCGCGTTGACGGCGGCGACGATCACCGTGTTGTAGAACGGCGTCCGGGTGTCCTCGTAGGCGTAGAAGCCGCGGAGCACGACGTACTGGACGGAGTAGGGGATCAGGCCGAGGCCGAAGGCCATCAGGATGAAGCCCATGCCCTGGGCGGCCTCGATGCCGCTGGAGGCGTAGAGCAGGGTGCACATCGGGACGCCGAGCGCCAGGAAGGCGAAGGACACCGGGACGATCGCGACCGCCGAGTTCCGCAGACCCTGCGAGATGTCGTCCCGGACGGCGCCGGGGTCGCCGTCGTGGGCGGCGCGGGAGATCCGCGGCAGCAGCGCGGCCATGACGGAGACGGTGATGATGGCCTGCGGCATGCCCCAGATCAGCTGGGCGTTGGAGTAGGCGAGGAAACCGGCACCGTTCTTCCCGGACTCCTCACCGGCCGCGGTGGCGAGCTGGGTGACGACCAGGACGCCCGCCTGGTTGGCGAGGACGAAGAGGACGGTCCACTTGGCCAGCTTGACCGTCTTGCCGAGCCCGTGGCCCTTCCAGTCGAAGCGGGGCCGGAAGCGGAAACCCGTCTCGCGCAGGTACGGGATCATCGCCAGGGCCTGGACGACGAGGCCGAGCAGGGTTCCGATGCCGAGCAGTCGGATGCCCTCGTCCGGAATGGTCTGCACGCCCATGTGGGACTCGGCGGAGGTGCCGTAGACCCAGATGAACAGGCCGAACGTGACGATCATGACGATGTTGTTGAGGACCGGCGTCCACATCATCGCGCCGAACTTGCCGCGGGCGTTGAGGATCTGACCCATCACCACGTGCACGCCCATGAAGAAGATCGTGGGCAGGCAGTAGCGGGCGAAGGTCACGGCCACGCTGTTGGCCGCGGCGTCGTCGGCGATGGTGTTCGACATCAGCCGGATCAGCAGCGGCGCCGCGAAGACGGCCAGGGCCACGATGAGTCCGAGCGCCACCATGACCAGGGTGAGCAGCCGGTTCGCGTAGGCCTCGCCGCCGTCCTCGTCGTTCTTCATCGAGCGCACGAGCTGGGGGACGAAGACCGAGTTGAGGCCGCCGCCGACGGTGAGGATGTAGATCATCGTCGGCAGGGTGTAGGCGATGGTGAAGGTGTCACCGAGCAGGGCCGCGCCGAGCGCGCCAGTGATCACCAGGCTGCGGACGAAGCCGGTCAGCCGGGAGACCAGGGTGCCGGCCGCCATCACCGCGCTCGACTTCAGCAGTCCGGAGGCACGGCCCGACTTCTTGGGGGCGGGCGCGGGCAGCGGGTCCGGCTCCGGCGCGGGCGGGGGCACCTGCCCGGGCGCCTGCTGGTCACGGTAGAGGTGCGCGAACGCGTCCGGCTCCGGCGTCTCCTCACCGGCCCGGGTCACCAGGTCGTCGACCCCGGTGAACTGGACCGTGCGCGCGTCGTCGCCGTACGGCAGATGGCGTGAGGGACCGTCCGGCTCGGGCGCCGGGGTCTGCGCCCACACCCGCGGGTCGGGCGCGTGCGGCGGCGCGGCCGGCTGCTGGTAGAGCGCGTGGGGGTCCTGGTAGGTGCCGGGCGGGGGCGGCGGGTGCGCGGCGCGGTCGTAGAGCGCCTCGGTCACCGGGTCCTGCGCCGACATGTCCTGGGCCCCGTACGGGTCGTGGGTGAAGGCGTCCTGGACGTAGGGGTCCTGGGCGTACGGGTTCTGCGCGTAGGGGTCCTGCCCCTGCGGGTCAGGGGCGCCCTGCTGCGGGGCGGGCACCGGCGGGTGGCCGGCGCCGGGAGGCACCGCGGGCGTCCCACCGGACGGCGCCGGGCCGCCCGCGCCCTGGCCGCGGTCACCGTCGTACGGCGCGTTCATGGTTACCCCACCTCATCGTCCCCGGCCGACCGGCCACGACATCGCTCAACGGTCCACTTTCTCACCCGGGCCCGACGGGTCGCCGCTTTCGGACCCGGTGTCCGGTGTCGGGTCACTCGGCTGCACCGGTTCATCCGGCTCAGGACCCTCGTCGCGGGCCTCCTCCTTGCCGGGCTTCTCGTCGCCGGGCCCCTCTTCGCGGGGCTCGTCCCGGGGCTCCGAAGGGGCGTCGTCGACGGTGTCGTCCTCGGCGGTGCCGGCCGCCTCCGCCTCGGCGTTCCGGGCGGCCACCCGCTTGCGCTGGCTGTACATGCGTACGCCGGCGAGGACGAGGAGGAGGACTCCGCCGGCGATCACGAGCATCACCGTCGGGGTGATCTCGGAGACCTTCACGGTGAAGTTCATCGGCTGCCCGTAGGGGGTGCCGTCCTCGGTGTAGAGCTGGGCCGTCATCGGCACCTGGCCGTTGACGTTCGCCGAGGCGGTGAACTTCACCGACTGGCTGTGTCCGCCGCCGACCTTCACCGGAAGCTCGTCGAATCCGTCGCCGTCCAGTTCCAGCCGGTTCTTGTTGGCGGAGGAGAGGCGGAGCACCAGGTGGTCCACGCCTTGGAGCAGCTTGTTCTGGACGGTCACGGGGATCGTCGCGCTGCGGCCGGAGAGCGTGAGGTCCGACTTGTCGATGAGCTGGACGCCCTTGGTGAGGCCCTGCAGATAGTCCAGGACGTTGTTCCGGTAGATCGCGGCCGACCGGGCCTCACCGCGCCACGAGGTCGACATCTCGCGGTTGATCGCGTTGCCGAACGGCGTCACGACGCGTTCCGGCTGGGTCAGGATGACCTTGAAGTCGTTCAGCTCGTCGCGCGTGGTCTTCATGTCACGGAAGGCCTGGACGGGAAGTTCCCTGTCGCGGAGCTTCTTCGGGTAGCGCGAGCCGCTCGGCACCGTGGTGGAGGCGTCAGGGTCCGGCTTGGCCGCTGCGGCGGTCAGGAGGTCCGTCGGCTGGGTCCAGCGCCTGTCGGAGAGGCCCTGCAGGGCGGTCGCCATGGACTGGGCCTGGGCGCCGGTCGGCATCCGCTGCGGGGCGACCACGACGCTGCGCTGGTCCTCCGGCTGTTCCAGGGTGATCGCGAGGGACTGGGCGAGGAACTCCTGGACGGCGAGCGTGGAACTCTCCTCGCGGACCATGTCCCCTTCGAAGGCGGTGGACAGGAGCGCGTCGGTCACCACGGCCGTGGTGCTGCCGTTGCCGAGCGGGCGGGCGGCCGTGGGCGTGTAGGGGAGGTCGTCGCGGACGCTGTCGCTGCGGGCGATCACCTTGTCGGCTCCGGCCGAGGTCGCGACCGCCACGATGGAGGGGTCGACGGCTCCGTCGGCGGGCCAGGCGAAGTCGGTGGACGCCTGCACGTGGAGGACGGTCTCGACCGTCACGCCCGCCAGGGAGGTCGCCGACTGGAGGTGTCCGAGGGAGCCGGGGACGTCCTTGCCCCGGTGGGCCAGGGAGGCCAGATCGGGGTCGGCGAAGGGAAGGGCGACGACCTTGTGCCCCTGCACCGCCTTCTCCAGCGCGTCCAGCCACCGTTCGGCGACGGCCTGGTTCTTGCCGGGGACGTCCAGATCGCCGTCCTTGACGCGGTAGCCGTTCGCCATGGCGTCGACGGAGGCCAGCAGGTCCGGGTCGACCACCCAGGTGACCGGAAGGGACTTGCCCAGGGAGACCATCTGGTCCAGGCGTCCGCCCGGACGCAGCTCGGCCGCCAGGTCGTCGTCCTCGAAGACCGGCGTCTGCTGGTCGTCCGTGGCGGTCTGCGCCGAGACGTGCGCCGGGGCGATCAGCGGCCAGAGGTAGGTGAGCTGGGTCTTCTTCTCGGTGGCCTCGGGCTGGTACGGCAGGAAGGTCCGCTCGATGCCGAGCACCCGGTCGTACTGCCGGTCCGAGGTCTGGCCGCTGAGGGAGACGCCCAGCTGGTAGACGCCCTCCTCGTCGAGCCCGAGCTCGGAGACGGGGACGGACATCGAGAAGTCGGCGCTGAGACCGGGGCCGAGCCGGGGAATCCTGACCGTGGGGGCGTCCTCGAGGGGAGCGGGGTCGCTGTCGCTCCGGAAGCCGGTGCGCCCTGTGATCTGCTCGATCTCGCTGCGGCTCGTCATCCTCGGTCCAACGCGCAGATCCACGGTCGCGTCGGTGACGGTCTTCTTGCTCCGGTTGGTCACCGTGCCGCTCAGGGTGACCGTGTCCCCCTCGACGGGAGCGGCCGGGGTCAGCGTGTCGAGCGACACATCAACGGTCTTGGAGACGGCGGCGTCCCCGGCGGCGGCCGCCGGGGAGGTGACGAGGGGGCCCTGGAGCAGGCCGGTGAGAAGGGGCGCCCCGAAGGCGACGGTGATCGTGCGCCGCAGCCATCGGCGGGCAGGTGAGGGGCCGGTTCCCTGGATGTCTGCCGCCTCGGCCACGCGCTCGCCCGTCCTCGTCGTTGTCTGTGGTGCCAGTGGTGTCGATGGTTCCCGGTTGCTGTGTCCAGGCATGGTAACGAGGCTCGCTGGGGGCAAGTGCCGGGGACTGCTCCAGCCGATCTCCGACCGGTCGCCGGCCGAGGCCGCCGGACGCCCTCCTTGGCGGAAGCCGTCCCCTCCCCGGCGGAAGCCGCCCGCCCCCGCCCCGCGGAAAACGGGGACGTCGCGGTGAGCCGGGGCACGTACCCTTTTCTGTTGTGCCGAACGCCAACGAAGACACCCCGACTGCACTGAGCCAGGTGCAACGCCGCGCGGTCAGTGAACTGCTGCGCGTGTCCCCCGTCGCCGACGACCTCGCCCGCCGTTTCCAGGAGGCCGGGTTCAGCCTCGCGCTGGTCGGCGGCTCGGTGCGGGACGCCCTGCTCGGCCGGCTCGGCAACGACCTGGACTTCACCACCGACGCCCGCCCCGAGGACGTGCTGAAGATCGTCCGGCCGTGGGCCGACGCGGTGTGGGAGGTCGGCATCGCCTTCGGGACCGTCGGATCCCAGAAGGACGGCTACCAGATCGAGGTCACCACGTACCGCTCGGAGGCGTACGACCGGACCTCGCGGAAGCCCGAGGTCTCCTACGGAGACTCGATCGACGAGGACCTCGTCCGGCGTGACTTCACCGTCAACGCCATGGCCGTGGCCCTTCCCGAGAAGGAGTTCATCGATCCGTACGGCGGTCTCGAGGACCTGTCCGCCCGGGTCCTGCGGACGCCGGGTACGCCGGAGGAGTCCTTCTCCGACGACCCCCTGCGGATGATGCGGGCCGCGCGGTTCGCCGCGCAGCTGGACTTCGAGGTCGCGCCCGAGGTCGTGGCGGCCATGACGGAGATGTCGGGCCGGATCGAGATCGTCTCCGCCGAGCGCGTCCGTGAGGAACTCAACAAGCTGCTGCTATCGGCGCACCCCCGGAAGGGCCTCGGTCTCCTCGTGGACACGGGTCTCGCCGAGCACGTGCTGCCCGAACTGCCGTCGCTGCGTCTGGAGAGCGATGAGCACCACCGGCACAAGGACGTCTACGAGCACTCGCTGACCGTCCTCGACCAGGCGATCGACCTGGAGGACGACGGGCCCGACCTGGTCCTGCGGCTCGCCGCCCTGCTCCATGACATCGGCAAGCCGCGCACGCGCCGCTTCGAGAAGGACGGCCGGGTCTCCTTCCACCACCACGAGGTGGTCGGCGCGAAGATGACCAAGAAGCGCATGACCGCGCTCAAGTACTCCAACGAGATGATCAAGGACGTCTCGCGCCTGGTGGAGCTGCACCTTCGCTTCCACGGCTACGGGACCGGCGAGTGGACCGACTCGGCCGTGCGGCGTTACGTCCGTGACGCCGGGCCGCTCCTCTCCCGGCTGCACAAGCTGACCCGCTCGGACTGCACCACGCGGAACAAGCGCAAGGCGGGCGCCCTCTCCCGCGCCTACGACGGCCTGGAGGACCGCATCGCCCAGCTCCAGGAGCAGGAGGAGCTGGACGCGATCCGCCCCGACCTCGACGGCAACCAGATCCAGGAGATCCTGGGCATCGGACCGGGGCCGGCCATCGGGCAGGCGTACAAGTTTCTGCTGGAGCTCCGACTGGAGAACGGGCCGATGGAGCACGCCCAGGCCGTCGCCGCGCTCAAGGAGTGGTGGGCAGCACGCGACTGAGCCGAGTCGGCGCCCGGCCGGGCCGATGTTTCACGTGAAACACCGACCTGACCGACGCCCTGGAAGGGGTGGTGTTTCACGTGAAACATCACCCCTCTTCGCGTTCCCGGTGCAGGGCCACAGCGGTCGCCGCATAGATCACGGCCACCAGCATGACCAGCAGGGGCGACCGGCCGTCGGGCGGCAGCATCAAGGCCGCGACGGCCGCCGCGCCCACGAAGGCGACGTTGAACAGCACGTCGTAGAGGGAGAAGACCCGGCCTCGAAAGGAGTCGTCCACGGACCTCTGGACCACCGTGTCCGTCGCGATCTTGGCCCCCTGGGTGATGAGTCCGAGGAGGAAGGCGGCGACGAAGAAGGGTGCCGGGGCGAAGGACAGGCCGAGTGCCGGTACCAGGGCGGCGGCCGTGGCCGTGCACAGCGTCATCCAGCCGAAGGCCCCGAACCGCCCCACTGCCCAGGGAGAGAGGACAGCCGCCGCGAAGAAGCCGGCGCCCGACGCGGCGACGGCGATGCCGAGGAATCCGAGGCCCTCGGACTCCGTGGAGCTCCAGCCATAGCGGCAGAGCATGAGCACGGTGACGAGCAGAGCGCCGTAACAGAAGCGCATGAGGGCCACCGCGGTGAGCGCCCGGACGGCAGGGCGTCGCTCCGCGAGGTGTCGCAGTCCCGCAGCCAGGCCGTGCGCCGTCGACTTCAGAGCAGAGACGAAGGACTGCGGCACAAGGGTCGGGTCGGGGCCGAGGAGCTCCCGGGACATCCGCAGTGAGGCGAGGGCCGCGCAGAGATAGAGGACGGCACCGCAGGCCACGACGACCGCGTCGGAGTCGTCGGCGATCAGCCGCACACCGAACGCGAGACCGCCGCCGAGGGTCGCGGCGAGGGTACCCGTGGTGGGCGAGAACGAGTTCGCCATGACGAGCCGCTCCTCGTCGACGACCCGCGGGAGGGCCGCCGAGAGTCCGGCGAGGACGAAGCGGTTGACGGCGGTGACGGAGAGGGCGGAGGCGTAGAAGAGCCAGTCCGGTACGGAGGCGAGGACGAGGACGGCGGTCCCGCAGGCGAGCAGGGCGCGCAGGAGGTTCCCGTACAGGAAGACCTGGCGGCGCTGCCAGCGGTCGAGGAGTACCCCGGCGAAGGGTCCGACGAGCGAGTACGGGAGCAGGAGCACCGCCATGGCGGAGGCGATCGCCGTGGGAGAGGTCTGTTTCTCGGGGGAGAAGACGACGTACGCGGCCAGGGCCACCTGGTAGACGCCGTCGGCGCACTGGGAGAGCAGCCGGACGGCGAGCAGGCGACGGAAGTTCGTCAGGCGCAGGAGTACGCGCAGATCACGTACGACGGACATGGCGCAAGACTCACATACGACGAGGGCCCCCGGGCAGTGCCTCGGGGACCCTCGATCGACGAGCGTGCGGCGCTTTAGCGCTCGACCTCACCCTTGATGAACTTCTCGACGTTGGCGAAGGCCTCGTCGTCGAAGTACTGCACCGGCGGGCTCTTCATGAAGTAGCTCGACGCGGAGAGGATCGGGCCGCCGATGCCGCGGTCCTTGGCGATCTTGGCCGCGCGCAGGGCGTCGATGATGACACCGGCCGAGTTCGGGGAGTCCCAGACCTCGAGCTTGTACTCCAGGTTCAGCGGGACGTCGCCGAAGGCGCGGCCCTCGAGGCGCACGTACGCCCACTTGCGGTCGTCCAGCCAGGCCACGTAGTCCGAGGGGCCGATGTGGACGTTCTTCTCGCCCATCTCGCGGTCCGGGATCTGCGAGGTGACGGCCTGGGTCTTGGAGATCTTCTTGGACTCCAGGCGGTCGCGCTCCAGCATGTTCTTGAAGTCCATGTTGCCGCCGACGTTGAGCTGCATCGTGCGCTCAAGACGGACACCGCGGTCCTCGAACAGCTTCGCCATCACGCGGTGCGTGATGGTCGCGCCGACCTGCGACTTGATGTCGTCGCCGACGATCGGGACGCCCGCCTCGGTGAACTTGTCCGCCCACTCCTTGGTGCCGGCGATGAAGACCGGGAGGGCGTTGACGAAGGCGACCTTGGCGTCGATGGCGCACTGGGCGTAGAACTTCGCCGCTTCCTCGGAACCGACGGGCAGGTAGCAGACGAGGACGTCGACCTGGCGGTCCTTGAGGATCTGGACGACGTCGACCGGCTCCTCGGCGGACTCCTCGATGGTCAGGCGGTAGTACTTGCCGAGACCGTCGAGCGTGTGACCGCGCTGGACCGTGACGCCCTTGTTCGGGACGTCGCAGATCTTGATGGTGTTGTTCTCGCTGGCGCCGATGGCGTCGGAGAGGTCGAGGCCGACCTTCTTCGCGTCGACGTCGAAGGCGGCGACGAACTCGACGTCACCGACGTGGTAGTCGCCGAACTGGACGTGCATCAGGCCGGGCACCTTGGCCGCCGGGTCGGCGTCCTTGTAGTACTCGACGCCCTGAACCAGCGAGGCGGCGCAGTTGCCCACGCCGACGATGGCTACGCGAACCGAACCCATTCCGGTTGCTCCCTGTGTGATCGTGGAAGCCCTGCTGTGCGCAGGGTTTCACTTGGCGGTGTCATCGGACGGATCCGGCCGGGTACTGCCCCCGTGCCGGGGCAGGCCGCCCGTTTCTCCAGAATCGTTGTCGTGCTGAGCGGGGGCGTCGGAGCCGGATCGCTGATCCCGCCCTGCCCGCTCGCTCTCGATGAGCTCGTTCAGCCAGCGCACTTCGCGCTCCACGGACTCCATACCGTGGCGCTGCAGCTCAAGTGTGTAGTCGTCCAGGCGCTCGCGGGTCCGGACCAGGGAGGCGCGCATCTTCTCCAGGCGCTCCTCCAGCCGGCTGCGGCGGCCTTCGAGCACGCGCATCCGCACCTCGCGCTCGGTCTGTCCGAAGAAGGCGAAGCGCGCCGCGAAGTGCTCGTCCTCCCAGGCGTCCGGGCCGGTGTGGGAGAGGAGCTCCTCGAAGTGCTCCTTACCTTCCGGGGTCAGCCGGTAGACGATCTTGGCCCGGCGTCCCGCCAGTGAAGCGGCGAGGGCCTCCTCCGGGGCGCTGCCCGGCTCCTCGATCAACCAGCCGTTTGCGACCAGCGTCTTGAGGCAGGGATACAGCGTTCCGTAGCTGAAGGCCCGGAAGACGCCCAGCGAGGTGTTGAGGCGCTTGCGCAGCTCGTACCCGTGCATGGGGGCCTCGCGCAGCAGGCCGAGAACGGCGAACTCGAGGATTCCGGAGCGTCTGCTCATCCGTCGCCTCCTCCTCCGCCCTCGGGGCCCTTATGCCGTGCTGATGTATCGACTCGATACATCAGCACGATAGAACGGCCCCTCTGTCTCGACAAGCGGGATCACCGTGACCGGCGTCACATCGTCGATTCACAGCGATCGACTTGCCTGATTTGGGGTGAAGTCCGGCTCTCGGTGGGTTTTGGCCGTGCGTAGTCTGTGCGGCATGCAGATCACCGGGAACCGAGCGAGGCCCTGGAGCGTCAGTGCTGCGGGTGACCGGCTGCGGTACGGAGGGGCCTCCGATGGGTTCCGGCCGTGCGCATTTCGGGGGGACCGGAACTCAACTGCCGCTTCCAGGCGTACGCGCCTGCCCGAGGAGTAGTCGTTCGATGAGCGAGCATCGTCGCAAAATGCCGCCGCAGCAGCCGCCGACGGGCGGTCGCGCGGCGGCACGGCGCGCTGCCCAGCAGCCGGGCCGCAGGTCGGCCCCGGCCCATGACGTCGGTACGGGGGCCCCTTCGGCCTCGTACGGACCTCCCTCCTCCTATGGAGAGGAGCAGCGTCCCTACGGAGGGCGCGCGGAGGCCCGCCGGGCCGCCCAGCGCGGCAGCCGTCGCAGGGGCGCCGACTCCGGCCCCGGTGGCCCCGGCGGTCCCGGTGGGGGACGGCGCGGTGGTGGTGGCGGAGGTCGCGGCAGTGGTCCGGGGCGCGGCGCCGGCGGTCGTCCGCCGGGCAAGAAGCGGATCATCGACTACCCGCGCCACAACAAGTACGGCTGGCGTCGCTGGATGCCGTCGTGGAAGCTCGTGACGGGCACGTTCCTGTTCTTCGTGGCGAGCCTGATGGGCGCGGCCGCGATCGCGTACTCGAAGGTGGAGATCCCCAACACCGCCGACACGGCGACCTCGCAGAACAACATCTACTACTGGGCCGACGGGTCGCGCATGGTCGCGACAGGCAGCGGTACCAACCGCCAGATCGTCCAGATCGGGCAGATCCCGCTCTCCATGCAGAACGCGGTGATCTCCGCGGAGAACAAGACCTTCCGTGACGACTCCGGAATCGACCCCATGGGTATCGCCCGCGCCGTGTGGAACATGGCCAAGGGCGGCGAGACCCAGGGTGGTTCGACGATCACCCAGCAGTACGTGAAGAACAACCGCCTCGACGACCAGTCGCAGACCCTCACCCGGAAGGTGAAGGAACTCTTCATCTCCATGAAGGTCGGCAACGAGCTCGGCAAGGACGAGGTCATGGCCGGCTACCTGAACACCTCGTACTACGGACGGGGCGCCTACGGCATTCAGGCGGCGGCCCGCGCCTACTTCAACAAGGACGCCAGCAAGCTCGATCCCAGCCAGTCGGCGCTGCTCGCCGCGGTGCTGAAGGGCGCGACGTACTACGACCCCGCCGGTTACCCCGACATCGACCCCCGGGCCACTCCCGAGGCGAACACCGCGCGGGCCACCGAGCGGTGGAAGTGGATCCTCGACGAGATGCAGAAGGACGGGCATCTCACCGCCGCGGAGCGGGCGAAGTACACCACCTTCCCCAAGGTGGAGAGGCTCCGGAAGAGTGCCAACCTGAGCGGCCAGATCGGCTACCTGGTCAGCACCGCCAACCAGAACATGCTGAACCAGTTCGGGATCACCGAGCCGGAGCTGGAGCGCGGCGGCTACGAGATCTACACCACCTTCGAGAAGCCGAAGGTGGACAAGATGGAAGCGACGATCAAGAAGGTCATCAAGGAGAACATCGACCCGAAGAAGCGTCCGAAGGAGGACACGCACGTCCAGTTCGGCGGCGCTTCCGTCGACACGGCCACCGGGAAGATCGTCGCCATCTACGGTGGCGTCGACGCCACCAAGCACTTCCGGAGCAACGCCGACAGCACCGGAGCCCAGGTCGGATCGACGTTCAAGCCGTTCGTGCTCGCCGCCGCGATGAAGGACGGAGTCCGGGATCCGAGGCTGGGTCCTGATCAGGACGCGTCCGAGCGCACGATCCTGGACCCGGACAAGAGCCTCTACAACGGCAAGGACGACCTGACGATCCGCAAGTACAACGGGGACGTCTGGCTCGACGACAAGGGGAAGGAGTGGCGTCAGAGCAACGACGAGGACGCCAGCTACGGCCCCATCTCCCTGCGCTACGCCATGATCAAGTCCGCCAACTCCCCTTACGTGCAGCTCGGTATGGACGTCGGCATCGACAAGGTTCGCGAGGCGGCCATGAGCGCCGGACTCCGTGAGGAGTCCCTCGTCAAGGGCGAGGTGCCCTCCTTCTCCCTGGGTGTCTCCAGCCCGAGCGCCATCCGCATGGCCGGCGCGTACGCCACCTTCGCCAACAAGGGTGAGCAGAACGACCCGTACTCCGTCGAGAAGGTCAAGCGGAGCGGCATCGTCATCAAGAAGCACGAGGCCAAGCCCAAGTCGGCCTTCAGCCCGGCCATCGCCGGCAACGTCACCGACGTGCTGCGGTCCGTCGTGGACGACGACCGGGGCACCGGCACCAAGGCCCGCATCCCGGGCCGCGCGGTCGCCGGCAAGACCGGTACGACCGACGACAACATGTCGGCCTGGTTCGTGGGCTACACCGCGCAGCTGGCGACCGCGATCGACATGTACCGCTTCGACGACGACGAGACGAAGAAGGGCCGCGAGTTCCTGCCGATGTACGGCACGGGTGACCAGCCCACGATCCACGGTTCGTCGTTCCCCTCCCGGATCTGGCGGGAGTACATGACGGATGCCGTGAAGGACATGCCGCTCGTGGACTTCCCGAAGCCGGAGAAGCTGGAGGGCGCCAAGCCCGTCTACGGCGGTGGCGCCCCCAGCCCGACGCCGACCCCGACGGCCACCCCGACGCCCACCGAGTCGACGACGCCGACGACGACCCCTCCGGCCACCCCGTCGAAGACGACGACCCCCCCGGCGACGCCGTCCAAGACGCCGAAGCCGGGCAAGACGACCTGTGACGTCTGGGACTGGAACTGCAACAACACGGGTGACCCGGGTGGCAACACCGGCCAGCCCACCACCACACCACCCACGACGAGCACACCGACGGCGACCGGCACGCCGACGGACGACAGCTCGGGGGGTGGCAACGGGCCGGGCGGTAAACCCGGCGACGGGACCTGGGTCCCCTGACCCCGACCCCCTCGCCGGGCACGTCCTGAGGGCCGCCGCGTCCGCTCCGTACCTTCCGTACGGACCGGCCGCGGCGGCCCTCGCCGTTTTCCCGGGGGCGTACGGCAGGATGTCCCCCATGCCGAGCCTCCAGAAGTCGAGCGCGCCGCGGAACCGCTCGCAGACGGTCATCCCCACCCACCGGGACAAGGTGGCCGCCGCGGGCAGCGAACTGATCGGTGGCCCCTACGGCCGCCGGGCGGTGGCCGCCACCGGGCAGCTGACGCCCGTGCGGGTGATCGCGCTCGTGGCCCTCGGCATGTACGCCCTCGGCATGGTGCAGAAACTGCCCTGCTACAACTGGGCCTGGTTCCAGGGCACGACCTCCCAGTACACCCACGCCTGCTACTCGGACATCCCGCACCTCTTCGCCGGCCGGGGCTTCGCGGACGGTCTGGTCCCGTACTTCGACCGGCTGGGCGGCGACATACCGTTCCTGGAGTACCCCGTCCTGACGGGCCTCTTCATGGAGGTCGCGGCCTGGCTGACGCCGGGCGGCGGCGAGATGAAGCAGCAGGAGCAGTGGTACTGGCTGGTCAACGCGGGCCTGCTGATGGTCTGCGCGGCCGTCCTCGCGGTCTGTGTGACCCGGACCCACCGCCTGCGCCCCTGGGACGGCCTCCTGGTCGCGCTCGCGCCCTCGGTCGCGCTCACCGCCACGATCAACTGGGACATACTGGCCGTCGCGCTGACCGCCGCCGCCGCCCTGATGTGGTCGCGGAGCCGGCCGCTGGCCTTCGGCATCCTGCTGGGCCTGGCCACGGCCGCCAAGTTCTACCCGATACTGCTCCTCTGCCCGCTGCTGCTGCTCTGCTGGCGTGCCGGGAAGTGGCGGGCGTACGGGACCGCGGTGCTCGGCGCGTGCGGCGCGTGGCTGGTCGTGAACCTGCCCGTGATGCTGCTCGCGCCGGAGGGGTGGAAGCAGTTCTACCTCTTCAGCCGGGACCGGAACGTCGACTTCGGCTCGATCTGGCTGCTGGTCAGCCAGCGGACGGGCGACGTGATCACGCCGGGCCGGGCCAATCTGTACGGGCTCCTGCTGATGGCGGCGGCGGTGGCCGGTCTCGCGTTCCTGGCGTTCACGGCGCCCCGCAGACCGCGCTTCGCCCAGCTGGCCTTCCTGGTCGTCGCCGCGTTCGTGCTGACCAACAAGGTGTACTCGCCGCAGTACGTCCTGTGGCTGGTCCCGCTGGCCGCGCTCGCACGGCCCCGCTGGCGCGACTTCCTAATCTGGCAGGCCTGCGAGGTCATGTACTTCGTCGGCGTCTGGATGTACCTGGCCTTCACGACCAGCGGCAACAAGCAGGGCCTGCCGGTGGACGGCTACCAGTTCGCGATCGTCCTGCATCTGCTCGGCACGCTGTACCTGTGCGCGATGGTCGTACGGGACATCCTGACGCCCGAGAAGGACCCGGTCCGGCAGGACGGCGCGGACGACCCCTCGGGGGGCGTCCTGGACGGCGCCGAGGACCGCGTCGTGGCGGGCAGGGCGGCGCATCCGGCCCGGCACGCCGCCCCGGCCACGGAGGGACAGCGGGTGCGCTGGGGCACCACCGACGACCCCGGCTACCCCTGGGGCGCTCCCGACTGACCGAGAAACCACTCACCCCCCGGGACGCTGCTCTTTTGGGCCTGCTCAGCGCTCGACGAGCCGGTCGAACTGCGTCGTGGTGTGGCGCAGATGCGCCACGAGCTCATCGCCCACGCGGGGCTCCTGGGCGTCGGCCGGCACGAACAGGATCGACACCTGCATGTGCGGCGGCTCGGCGAACCAGCGCTGCTTCCCGGCCCAGACGAAGGGCGAGAGGTTCCGGTTGACGGTGGCGAGGCCCGCCCGGGCGACGCCCTTGGCGCGCGGCATGACGCCGTGCATCGCCTTCGGGGCCTCCAGGCCCACGCCGTGGGAGGTGCCGCCGGCGACGACGACCAGCCAGCCGTCCGACGCGGCCTTCTGCTGGCGGTAGCCGAACCGGTCGCCCTTGGCGACCCGGGTCACGTCGAGGACGGCGCCCCGGTACTCCGTGGCCTCGTGGTCGCCCAGCCACAGCCGGGTGCCGATCCGGGCGCGGAAGCGGGTCTGCGGGAACTGCTGCTGGAGCCGGGCCTGCTCCTCGGCCCGCAGGTGGCTCACGAACATGGTGTGCAGCGGCAGCCCGGCGGTCCGCAGCCGGTCCATCCAGGCGATGACCTCCTCGACCGCGTCGGTGCCGTCCGGCCGGTCCAGGGGCAGGTGGAGGGCGAAGCCCTCCAGGCGGACGTCCTCGATGGCGGCGTGGAGCTGCTGGAGCTCCTCCTCGCGCACACCGTGCCGCTTCATCGAGCTCATGCACTCGATCACGACCCGCGCGCCGACCAGGGCGTGGACGCCGTCCACCGACGACACGGAACGGACCACCCGGTCGGGCAGCGGAACCGGTTCCTCACCTCGGCGGAAGGGGGTGAGGACCAGCAGGTCGCCACCGAACCAGTCCTTGATCTTCGCGGCTTCGTACGTGGTGCCCACGGCGAGCATGTCGGCGCCGAACCGGGCCGCCTCGTCCGCGAGCCGCTCGTGCCCGAAGCCGTACCCGTTTCCCTTGCACACCGGAATGAGGCCGGGGAACTGGTCGATGACGGTCTTCTGGTGCGCCCGCCAGCGAGCGGTGTCGACGTAGAGGGAGAGCGCCATGGCCGGCCCGGAACCTTTCTGACGGCAGCGGTGGATCAAAGGTGTGTACGAGACTACGAAGCCTACGGAACGCTCAGCGGCGCGACATGTAGATGTCGAGCGCCTTGTGCAGCAGCTTGTTCAGCGGGAAGTCCCACTCGCCGACGTACTCGACGGCCTCGCCGCCCGTGCCCACCTTGAACTGGATGAGCCCGAAGAGGTGGTCGGTCTCGTCGAGCGAGTCCGAGATGCCCCGGAGGTCGTAGACGGTCGCGCCCATGGCGTACGCGTCCCGCAGCATCCGCCACTGCATCGCGTTCGAGGGGCGGACCTCACGGCCGATGTTGTCGGAGGCGCCGTAGGAGTACCAGACGTGCCCGCCGACGACGAGCATGGTCGCGGCGGAGAGGTTCACACCGTTGTGGCGCGCGAAGTAGAGGCGCATGCGGTTGGGGTCCTCGTTGTTGAGGACGGTCCACATGCGCTGGAAGTACGAGAGCGGGCGGGGCCGGAAGTGGTCACGGACGGCCGTGATCTCGTACAGCCGCTGCCACTCCGCCAGGTCCTCGTAGCCGCCCTGGACGACCTCGACACCGGCCTTCTCGGCCTTCTTGATGTTGCGGCGCCACAGCTGGTTGAAGCCCTTGAGGACGTCGTCGAGCGAGCGGTTCGCGAGCGGGACCTGGAAGACGTAGCGGGGCTGCACGTCGCCGAAGCCGGCGCCGCCGTCCTCGCCCTGCTGCCAGCCCATCTTCCGCAGCCGGTCCGCGACTTCGAAGGCGCGCGGCTCGATGTGGGTGGCCTCGACGTCCTTCAGGCGCTTGACGTCCGGGTCCTGGATGCCGGCCTTGATGGCCGCCGAGTCCCAGCGGCGGATGACGACCGGCGGGCCCATCTTCACCGAGAAGGCGCCCTGCTGCTTGAGGTGCGCCAGCATCGGCTGCAGCCAGTCGTCCAGGTTGGGCGCGTACCAGTTGATGACCGGGCCCTCGGGCAGATAGGCGAGGTAGCGCTTGATCTTCGGGAGCTGACGGTAGAGCACCAGGCCGGCGCCGACGAGCTCACCCGACTTGTCGAACCAGCCGAGGTTCTCCGAGCGCCACTCGGTCTTCACATCAGCCCACGCCGGGACCTGGCAGTGGCTCGCGGAGGGCTGGCTCTGGATGAATGCCAGATGCTGCTCACGGCTGATGGTCCTCAGGGTCAGGCTCATGCGGGGCGCTCCTCGGCAGGTGTGTCCCCATCGGTCAGGGGCTCCGGCTCTCGCGCCGAAGCCTACTGTGATCGAGAGGCGCCCCGAATGGGTGTGTGTGCCCCGACGTGGCGTCGGGGCACGCACGAGGTCGCCGGGCACGCCCATGGAGGACGGGCGGGCCCGAGGATGCCGGGCTCAGCCGAAGAGACCGCCGTGGGCCATGCCGAGGTAGAAACCCACCGCCGCCGCGCCGAGTCCGACGATCAGCGCGAAGCGCTCGCGGGTCGTCACGGAGATGAACTGGCCGTAGGCACCGGTCAGGATGCCGATCAGGCCCGACCAGGAACTCAGCAGATGGAGATTGTGGAACTGCGCGGTGACGAAGGCGAGGATCCCCAGGACCAGGGTCACACCCACCAGGGTGTCCTGGAGGGGATGGGGTTTGCCGTCGGTCGCGAAGAGAGAATGGCCGGGGTCGGGTCGCATTGCCTGTGCCATGGGGCACCTCCTGGCGTGCCTGCCGGAAGGCGGCGCATCGTAGCGCCGCCCACATCCGTTGTGTACAGATTGCGTCCCCTCACCGGGGAATTTCAACCGGAAGCCGATGTGCGGGTACTCTGTACAGCTGCGCCGGTGTCTGCCCAGGTCCCTCCGGGATCCCCGACAGCTCTCCTCGCTCGTCGAGGGGGTTTGTCAGTGGTGGCGGATACCGTTGCTTACGCATCACGACCCTCCTGCCACGGAACGACCGTGGCCGCTGAGTCCAAAGGAGGTGGGTTCCACATGCGTCACTACGAGGTGATGGTCATCCTCGACCCCGATCTCGAGGAGCGCGCTGTCTCCCCGCTGATCGAGAACTTCCTCTCCGTCGTCCGTGAGGGCAACGGAAAGGTCGAGAAGGTCGACACCTGGGGCCGTCGTCGTCTCGCCTACGAGATCAAGAAGAAGCCCGAGGGCATCTACTCGGTCATCGACCTGCAGGCCGAGCCTGCGGTCGTCAAGGAGCTCGACCGCCAGCTCAACCTGAACGAGTCGG
The DNA here is from genome assembly GCF_055575535.1 of Streptomyces sp. NPDC034084. Lineage (NCBI taxonomy): Bacteria > Bacillati > Actinomycetota > Actinomycetes > Kitasatosporales > Streptomycetaceae > Streptomyces > Streptomyces sp. NPDC034084. Next base: position 232,424 of record NZ_JBVISK010000005.1, on the reverse strand, counting down.
TCCTCCGGACCAAGGTCCTCCGTCCCGAGACCCACTGAGCTTCTAGCTCAGTGGTCATCGGGTTCGAGTAGCAACAAAGCAGCCAGAAGCAAACCCGCCGAGAGGTTCCCCCATGGCAGGCGAGACCGTCATCACGGTCGTCGGCAATCTTGTCGACGACCCCGAGCTGCGCTTCACCCCGTCCGGTGCGGCGGTCGCGAAGTTCCGTATCGCGTCCACCCCCCGCACCTTCGACCGTCAGACCAACGAGTGGAAGGACGGCGAGAGCCTCTTCCTCACCTGCTCGGTCTGGCGTCAGGCGGCGGAGAACGTCGCCGAGTCGCTCCAGCGAGGCATGCGCGTCGTCGTGCAGGGCCGGCTGAAGCAGCGGTCCTACGAGGACCGTGAGGGCGTCAAGCGCACGGTCTACGAGCTGGACGTCGACGAAGTCGGCCCCAGCCTCAAGAACGCCACGGCCAAGGTCACCAAGACCACCGGTCGCGGTGGCCAGGGTGGATTCGGCGGCGGCCAGCCGGCCGCCGGCGGCGGTGGCGGTGCCTGGGGTGGAAACTCCGGCGGTCCCCAGCAGGGTGGTGGCGGTGCTCCCGCCGACGACCCGTGGGCGACCGGCGGCTCCTCCTCCGGCGGCGGCCAGCAGGGCGGCGGAGGCGGCTGGGGTGGAAACTCCGGCGGCGGCTACTCGGACGAGCCCCCCTTCTAGGGCACGCCCTCGAAGCAGCTCGTAACCCCACTTCTTGATCACACAGGAGAAACACCATGGCGAAGCCGCCTGTGCGCAAGCCTAAGAAGAAGGTCTGCGCGTTCTGCAAGGACAAGACCGCGTACGTGGACTACAAGGACACGAACATGCTGCGGAAGTTCATTTCCGACCGCGGCAAGATCCGTGCCCGCCGCGTGACCGGCAACTGCACGCAGCACCAGCGTGACGTCGCCACGGCCGTCAAGAACAGCCGTGAGATGGCGCTGCTGCCCTACACGTCCACCGCGCGATAAGGGAAGGGTGACCGAAAAATGAAGATCATCCTCACCCACGAGGTCTCCGGCCTCGGTGCCGCTGGCGACGTCGTCGACGTCAAGGACGGCTACGCTCGCAACTACCTGGTCCCGCGTGGTTTCGCGATCCGCTGGACCAAGGGTGGCGAGAAGGACGTGGCGCAGATCCGCCGCGCCCGCAAGATCCACGAGATCGCGACCATCGAGCAGGCCAACGAGATCAAGGCCCAGCTCGAGGGCACGAAGGTGCGCCTGGCCGTTCGCTCCGGCGACGCCGGCCGTCTCTTCGGCTCCGTGACCCCGGCCGACATCGCCTCGGCGATCAAGACCGCGGGTGGCCCCGACGTCGACAAGCGTCGCGTCGAGCTCGGTTCGCCGATCAAGACCCTGGGCTCGCACCAGGTGTCCGTGCGTCTGCACCCCGAGGTTGCCGCGAAGCTCGGCGTCGAGGTCGTCGCCGCGTAACGCTGCCCTTGGCAGTCTGCGCTCAGCAGTGAGGAAGGGCCGTACCCCTCGGGGTGCGGCCCTTCCGCTGTTCCTCGTCTGCGGCCTGTGGCCTGCCGTCTCGTGTTCACGTTTCACGTGAAACATGCGCGCGGTCCGTCAGCGGGTGGCGCCCGTGACGATCCAGCGGCCGGAGCGCATACGGAGCCACAGGGTGCCCATCCGGACCGACATCATCAGGGTCATGGCCCACCAGAGCGCCGTCAGGCCGCCTCCGAGCGTCGGCACGAGGAGGGCGACCGGGGCGAAGACGACCAGCGTGAGCAGCATCGCCCAGGCCAGGTAGGGGCCGTCTCCCGCACCCATGAGGACGCCGTCGAGGACGAAGACGACTCCGGAGACCGGCTGCGAGAGCGCGACCACGAGCAGGGCCGGGAGCAGGGCGTCCCGCACCGTGATGTCGCTGGTGAAGAGCGGGACGAACAGGGGGCGGGAGACGATGAGCAGCGCGCCGAGCACCATCCCGGAGACCACGCCCCACTGGACCATGCGGCGGCAGACCTGCCGTGCGCCGTCGGCGTCGTCCGCGCCGAGGTAGCGGCCGATGATGGCCTGGCCCGCGATGGCGATCGCGTCGAGCGCGAAGGCCATCAGGCTCCACAAGGACAGGATGATCTGGTGGGCGGCGACCTCCGCGTCCCCCAGCCGTGCGGCGACGGCCGTGGCGATGATCAGGACCGCGCGGAGCGAGAGCGTACGGACCAGCAGCGGGACTCCGGCCTGAGCGGAGGCCCGGATGCCGGCCGGGTCGGGGCGGAGGGTGGCGCCGTGGCGCCGGGCGCCGCGTACGACCACGACGAGGTAGGCGGCGGCCATGCCGCACTGGGCGATGACCGTGCCCCAGGCGGAGCCCGCGATGCCGAGCCCGGCCCCGTAGACCAGGCCCACATTGAGCGCGCCGTTGGCCGCGAAGCCGGCGATGGCCACGTAGAGCGGCGTACGGGTGTCCTGGAGGCCGCGCAGGACGCCGGTGGCGGCCAGGACGACCAGCATGGCGGGGATGCCGATGCTGGAGATTCTGAGATAGGTGACGGCGTAGGCGGCGGCGGTGTCCGAGGCCCCGAAGACGGCGACGAGCCAGGGCGCCGTGGGCAGGGTGAGCGCGACGACGGCGGCGCCGAGGAGGAGTGCGAGCCAGATGCCGTCCATCCCCTGCCGGATGGCGGCCTGGAGGTCGCCCGCACCCACGCGCCGGGCGACGGCGGCGGTGGTGGCGTAGGCGAGGAAGACGAAGACACTGACGGCGGTGGAGAGCAGTGCCGCGGCGATCGCGAGGCCCGCGAGCTGAGGTGTGCCGAGGTGCCCGACGATGGCGCTGTCGGCCATGAGGAACAGGGGCTCGGCGACGAGAGCACCGAAGGCCGGCAGGGCGAGGGAGACGATCTCGCGGTCGTGCTGTCGGCGGACGGCCTTGGTGGCCGCGGGAGCCTGAGTCATGGGGTCAATCTAATCTTCCACAGGTAAGACATGCAATGCCTGACTGATCCTTACTTTCTGCTGGCGTGAGGCTTCGGGCGTGGGGCGTTTGGTCTGATCTTGATCCAGCGGGAAAACTTTTTCTCCCCCACAGCCCGTGGATGGGGAAAGTGCAGGTCAGGTGCGTGAAGCCGGGGGCCTTATGAGTTTGTCCACATGACTGTCCCCCGCTCCGTGCACAGGATCCGGGGGGTTCTCCACAGCATCTGGCCCTTCACCCACAGGGCCTGTGGATAACCAGATTGGCTGACGCCCCCCGCAGGCCTACCGTGGTCCGGCGCCCGACGCGCCAGAAGCGGTCGCAAAGCCACTCGTTGATCAAGCCCGTGGCGTAAGAAAGAGTGGCATGGCGAGGTCCGCGGAGCGGACGGGAGGAGGTGTCTCGGTGAGCGTTTCCGAGCCCTTGGACGACCCTTGGGCCGACAGCGGACCGAGCGACCGGCTGCCCACCCGTACGCGAAGCGAAGGACGCGGCCGGGGCCGCGGCCGGGACGACCAGCACGAGCGGGGCGGCGACGGCCCCTGGGACGGCGGGCTCTCCGGCTTCGAGCGCGTTCCCCCGCAGGACCTCGACGCCGAGCAGTCCGTCCTCGGCGGCATGCTCCTCTCCAAGGACGCCATCGCGGACGTCGTGGAGATCATCAAGGGCAACGACTTCTACAAGCCCGCCCACGAGACCGTCTACGCGGCGATCCTCGACCTCTATGCCAAGGGCGAGCCGGCCGATCCGATCACGGTCGGCGCCGAGCTCACCAAGCGGGGCGAGATCACCCGCGTCGGCGGCGCCTCCTACCTCCACACCCTGGTCCAGTCGGTACCGACCGCGGCCAACGCCTCGTACTACGCGGAGATCGTCCACGAGCGCGCCGTCCTGCGCCGCCTCGTGGAGGCCGGCACCAAGATCACGCAGATGGGTTACGCGGCCGACGGAGACGTCGACGAGATCGTGAACTCGGCCCAGGCCGAGATCTACGCGGTCACCGAGCAGCGGACCACCGAGGACTACCTCCCGCTCGGCGACATCATGGAGGGCGCGCTCGACGAGATCGAGGCGATCGGCTCCCGCAGCGGCGAGATGACGGGTGTGCCCACGGGCTTCACCGACCTCGACTCGCTCACCAACGGCCTGCATCCCGGCCAGATGATCATCATCGCGGCCCGTCCCGCCATGGGTAAGTCGACGCTCGCCCTGGACTTCGCCCGGGCGGCCTCCATCAAGCACAACCTGCCCAGCGTCATCTTCTCCCTCGAAATGGGCCGCAACGAGATCGCGATGCGCCTGCTCTCGGCCGAGGCCCGGGTCGCGCTCCACCACATGCGCTCCGGCACGATGACCGACGAGGACTGGACGCGTCTCGCCCGCCGCATGCCGGACGTCTCCCAGGCCCCGCTGTACATCGACGACTCCCCGAACCTGTCGATGATGGAGATCCGCGCGAAGTGCCGTCGGCTCAAGCAGCGCAACGGCCTCAAGCTGGTCATCATCGACTACCTCCAGCTCATGCAGTCGGGCGGCTCGAAGCGACAGGAGAGCCGTCAGCAAGAGGTCTCCGACATGTCGCGAAACCTGAAGCTCCTCGCCAAGGAGCTGGAACTGCCGGTGATCGCGCTTTCCCAGCTGAACCGTGGACCCGAGCAGCGCACCGACAAGAAGCCGATGGTCTCCGACCTGCGTGAGTCCGGCTCGATCGAGCAGGACGCCGACATGGTGATCCTCCTGCACCGCGAGGACGCCTACGAGAAGGAGTCACCGCGCGCGGGCGAGGCGGACATCATCGTGGGCAAGCACCGTAACGGCCCGACGGCCACCATCACCGTCGCCTTCCAAGGCCACTACTCACGCTTCGTGGACATGGCCCAGACCTGACCGGAGCGCTGCCACGATCTCGAACAACTCACCTCCGAGGAGTTCGAGGAAGTCTGGAGGTCTGCCCGTCGTCAGATCGCATCCTGGCGCAGCTGACCTCTCGGCGTCGCGGAGGCTCCTTGGCGTCATCGCGACCCTTCCCCGCACTGTCGAGCCGTCGACACGGCCGACAGGGAAATCGGGAAGTCCCGCCCGGGTCTTTCGCGTTGGATGGGGTCTATGACTACATCTTTCGAGGCCTTGTTGCCCGGGACCGAGCGGGCTCTGCTGCACCGGGTCGCGGTTGCCCAGTCCGAGGGGCGGGCGCCTTCCTTCGTGGGGGCGGTGGTCCGCGACGGTGCGTTGGTGTGGAGCGGTGCGCGCAGTTGTGTGGACGGCCACGCGCCGGACGCGGACACGCAGTTCAGGATCGGTTCGATCACCAAGGTGTTCACCGCCGTCCTGGTGATGCGGCTGCGGGACGAGGGTCTGCTCGGGCTCGACGACCCGCTGGAGCGGCATCTGAAGGGGACGGGCGCCGGTGAGGTGACGATTGCCCAACTCCTGGGCCACACCGGCGGGCTCGCGGCCGAGACGCCCGGCTCGTGGTGGGAGCGGTCCTCCGCCACGCTGCGGCCGGAGCTCTCCGACGTCCTGGGGGAGCGGCCCTTCCTGCAGTCGCCGGGGCGCCGGCACCACTACTCCAACCCCGGCTACACCCTGCTCGGTTCACTGATCGAGGCCGTCCGGGGGGTGACCTGGGAGGAGGCGCTGCGGCGCGAGATCCTGGAGCCGCTGGGAATGAGCCGTACGACGCTTGATCCTGTCGCTCCGCACGCGGGTGGCTGGGCGGTCCACCCCTGGGCCGACGTCATGCTGCCCGAGCCGTCCGAGGACCTCGGGTTGATGGCACCGGCCGGGCAGCTCTGGTCGACGGCCGCCGACCTCGCCCGGTTCGCCGCCTTCCTCGCGGCGGGAGACGAGCGGGTGCTCGCCATCGCGTCCGTGGAGGAGATGCGGGCCCCGGCCTCTCCCGCCGGGGAGGGCGACTGGGAGGGGAGTTACGGGCTCGGTCTCCAGCTGCTGCGTAAGGACGGCCGCACCCTGATCGGCCACTCCGGCTCCCTCCCGGGCTTCGTCGCCTGTCTGTGGGTGAGCGTGGAGGACGGCCTTGCGGGGATCGCTCTCTCCAATGCCACCTCAGGCCCGCTGACGGGGGTTGTGGCCTCCGATCTCGTACGGATCGTGGCGGAGGCGGAGCCGAGGTTCCCGGAGCCGTGGCGGCCCCTCCCCGAGGCCGAGGTCGATGAGGAGCTGCTGTCTCTCACCGGGCCTTGGTACTGGGGCACGTACGCCTACGGCCTTCGGCTCGGTCCCGAGCGGAGCGTGGTGCTGGAACCCCTGCGGGGCGCCGGCCGGCGGGCCCGCTTCCGGGCACTGCCCGAGGGAGGCTGGGTCGGACTGAACGGCTACTACGCGGGGGAGACGCTCAGGGCGGTTCGGCGCGCCGACGGAAGCGTCAGCCATCTCGACCTCGGGTCGTTCGTCTTCACGCGGGAGCCGTACGAGCCGGGTGACGCGGTTCCCGGCGGTGTGGACGAGGCGGGCTGGCGCGGTCTGTGAGCCGTTGAGAGCTGTTTCACGTGAAACCGTGCTGTTTCACGTGAAACACGTCCTCACAGGTTCTTCTTGAACCCCACGTGGGAGGCCTCGAACCCCAGGCGCTCGTAGAAACGGTGGGCGTCGGTACGGGTCACGTCGGAGGTCAGCTGAACCAGTCGGCAGTCCTGGCGTCCGGACTCCGCGACGGCCCATTCGATGAGCTGCGTCCCGAGACCGCTGCCGCGCTCGTCGGCGTGAACGCGGACGCCCTCGATGATCGAGCGGGTGGTGCCCCGGCGGGAGAGGCCCGGGATGACCGTCAGCTGGAGGGTTCCGACGATCTTCTCCTCGCGGACGGCCACGACGACGTGCTGGTGCGGGTCGTTCGCGAGGCGCTCGAAAGCGGCGAGGTAGGGGGCGAGGTCGTCAGGGGATTCGCGCTGTGCGCCCAGGGGGTCTTCGGCGAGCATCGCGACGATGGCGGGAAGGTCCTCCGCGGTGGCGGGGCGTATATCAAGATCGCTCATGCCCGCAGCGTAGCGAGGGAGTTCCCCGTGGTCGTTGTCAGGCTGACACGGGCGCGCCCACGCCCTCCACGACCTGGACCAGCGGTGCGAGCTCCGGGTTCCGCGCGGCTTCGTCGAGGGCCTCACGCAGGGCGCGGTCGTTGGTGGGGCGGGCCTCTTCGAGGAGCTTCAGGCCCGCCTCGGTCACATCGGTGTAGATGCCGCGTCGGTCGGTGGCGCAGAGGTACCGGGTGAGCAGGCCGCGGTCCTCGAGCCGGGTGACGAGCCGGGTGGTGGCGCTCTGGCTGAGCACGACGGCGTCGGCGACCTGCTTCATCTGGAGGTGACCGCCGGGGCCGCTGTGCTGACGGCTGAGGACGTCGAGCAACGAGTACTCCCGCACGCTCAGACCATGCCCGGACTCCAGTGCACGCTCGATGTGGGACTCGATCCTGCCGTGCAGCAGGGAGAGGGCGCACCAGCGCTGGGCGAGCGCGGTGAGTGCGGGGTCCGTCGCGGTCATGGTCTCTCCTCGGTGCGGAGTGGCTCTCGACACCCAGGGTAGACGAAGCGACGCAATAATGGGCGTCTGCAAGTAAACCTATCCGGCGGCGACCGTCAGGGGAGCGAAGCGGCGGCGCCAGTCTCCGGGGAGGTCGGGCAGGGAGCGGACCATCAGCGACGTGGTGGCGATCGTGTCGATGCCGTTCTCCTTGGCCCAGCGCAGCAGGGAGGCGTGGCGGACGTCGATATCCGTGCGCAGCGGTCGGTCGGTGGTGGCCGCCAGGGAGGCGATCAGGGCCTGTGCGGTGCGCGGGTCACGGGCGATCAGCGGGCCGATGACATGGGTGTCCATATTGGGCCAGGCGGCCGCGAAGCCCGTGATCTCGCCGTCCTCCTCCGCGACCCGGAGGTGGTCCGCGAAGGCGGGGAGCCGGGCGATGACGTGGGTGCGGTCGAGTCCGAAGACCTCGTGGTCCAGGCGCAGGATCGCGGGAAGGTCCTCGGCCGTCGCCGGGCGGACCGGAACATCCGGGGCGGGCGCGGCGAAGGTGAAGCGTCCGCGCACCATCTCCGCCCGGGTGGTCTCGACGAAGCCCAGCTGCTCGTACAGGGGCTGCCCGTTCGTCGTGGCGTACAGGGTGAGGGGGGTGTCCCCGGCCTCCGCCAGGACGTGTTGCATGAGCCGGCGTCCCACACCTTGGCGTGCGTAGCGCTCGGCGACGAGCACCATGCCGATCGCTGCGAGCCCCGGACCGTACGAGGTGACCACGCAGCAGGCGGCAAGGCCCGAACCGGCGGGGTCGTCGATCCCGTAGCCGGTGCCGGCCGTCAGCAGCAGGCCCCACTTGTGTTCCTCCCGTAGCCATTCCCGGCTCTCGGCGAGGTCTGAGCAGGCGGGAAGGTCCTCCCGGCCGAGGCGCCGGATCGGGAGGTGTGCGAGGGGGGAGATCGGCATGCCTTTCAGGCTCTCCGACACAGTGATCGTCCGTCCACCGCTTTACCGGATCCGGTCGGCACCTGTGGTGGCCGATTCGTCTGGACGATTCTTACGGTCGGCACCCCAGACGGACACAGGTGCCTCTGGCGGATACCCGAACGCCGTTGCTTCCGCCTCGTGTCCCACAGACGATGTTTCACGTGAAACGCCGAACACGACGCCTACACCTCTTCGACCTCGACGGCACCCTGATCCGAGGATCGGCCGCCGCAGTGGAGATCTCCCGGCAGTTGGGGCTGGTGGACGAGATAGCCGCCCTTGAGGCGAGGTTCCTCAAGGGGCTCACGCCCGACGAGTTCGCGGTCCAGGCCCATGCCCTGTGGTCCGCGCTCACCCTGGAGCAGGTCGCGGCCGCCTTCGAGGGAGCGCCCTGGCTGGCCGGCATCCGGGAGGTCTGGGCGGACATCCGGGCCCGGGGAGACCGGTGCGCGGTCATCTCCCTCTCGCCCGACTTCTTCGTCGAGCGGCTTCTCGACTGGGGCGTCGACACGACCCACGGTTCGCTCTGGCCGGCGGTCCCTTTCACCGCGCCGATCCACCGGCCGGGCATCCTCGACGCGCGGGCGAAGGTGCGGATTGCCCGGGAACTCTGCGCGGGGTACGGAGTGGGCCCGGACGACTGCGTCGCGTACGGCGACTCGATGTCCGACGCCGAGCTCTTCGCGATCGTGTCCGAGACCGTGGCCGTGAACGCGGACCACCATCTCGCCGGGCTCTCCCGCCACAGCTACTCCGGGGGGGACCTGCGCGAGGCCTACGCCTTGGTCCGAAACAGCGCAGCCTAGCCAGAAACCCGGTCCTTTGGCCCGAGAACGCCACTTTCTGTCCGAAGCGCCGGACGAAGCGCCATGCTGCGGTCACGGAAGCCGGCCAGCGCGAGGCGAGGCACATGATGGAAGCTCCGACCACCACGACGGACGAGAGGGAGCCCCCGGAAGCGGGCGGGAAGGAACCCCGAATACCCGGAAGACCCTGCTCCGACGCCGTGCTCGTCCGACGCACCCTGGCGGAGATCGCCCCGGTGGCCGACCGGGTGACCTCGTACTTCTACGCCCTGCTCTTCGTCCGTCACCCCGAGCTGCGCGAGATGTTCCCCGTGGCCATGGACACCCAGCGGGACCGGCTTCTCAAGGCTCTCCTGACGGCGGCCGAGCACATGGACGACACCCCTGCCCTCACCGCGTACCTGGAGAACCTCGGCAGGGGGCACCGGAAGTACGGAACCCGGGCCGCCCACTATCCGGCTGTCGGCGAGGCGCTCATCGGCGCGCTGGTGCGGTACGCGGAGAGGAGCTGGGACGTGGAGACCGAGGCGGCCTGGGTCCGCACGTACACGACGATCTCCCAGATCATGATCGACGCCGCCGCCGAGAACGAGCGGACCACGCCCGCCTGGTGGCAGGCCGAGGTGGTCTCCCATGACCTTCGCACCCCGGACATCGCCGTCGTCACGCTCAGGCCCGACCAGCCGTACCCCTTCCTCGCCGGGCAGTACACGACGCTGGAGACCCCGTGGTGGCCCAGGGTCTGGCGCCACTACTCCTTCGCCTCGGCACCCCGGCCGGACGGGCTGCTCTCGCTCCACGTCAAGGCCGTCCCGGCCGGGTGGGTGTCCAACGCGCTGGTCCACCGGGCGCGCCCCGGGGACGTCCTGCGGCTCGGTCCGCCGGCCGGTTCGATGACGGTCGACCACTCCACGGACACCGGTCTGCTCTGCATGGGCGGCGGCACCGGGATCGCGCCGATCAAGGCGCTGGTCGAGGACGTCGCCGAGCACGGGGACCGGCGTCCTGTCGACGTCTTCTACGGGGCGCGCAGCGGCCACGATCTCTACGACATCGACACGATGCTGCGGCTCCAGAAGACCTTTCCGTGGCTCTCCGTGCACCCGGTCACCGAGGAGCAGGGGAGGCTCCCGGAGGCCGTCTGCCGCTACGGCCCGTGGAACGAGCGCGACGCCTACCTCTCGGGCCCGCTCGACATGGTCCGCCGCGGGGTCGACGCCCTCCGCGGAGCGGGGGTCCCCTCGGACCGCATCCGCCACGACTTCCTCGCGGAGCTCGCCCCCGCGACTGCCGGCTAGTACCTAGCCCAGATCGGGGGCGTGCATCGCGCGGACGCCCTCGATGTTGCCGTCGAGGTAGTGGCGCAGCGAGAGCGGAACGAGGTGCACGGCGGCGATGCCGACCCGGCTGAACGGCACCCGGACGATCTCGTACTCGCCGACCGGTTCCTCGATCTCGGGGCCGTGCCGCAAGGAGGGGTCCATCGAGCCGAGCCGGCAGACGAAGAAGTGCTGGACCTTCACCCCGGAGACCCCGCCGTCGACGATGTGCTCGACGGTGTCGACGAAGCAGGGCACCACGTCGGTGACCTTGGCGCCGAGCTCTTCGAGCACTTCGCGGTGCAGGGCTTCGACGACGGTGGCGTCGGTGGGCTCCACGCCGCCGCCGGGGGTGAGCCAGTAGGGATCCATCCCGGGCTTGGTCCGCTTGATGAGGATCAGGTCGTCCCCGTCGAGCAGGATGGCGCGTGCGGTGCGCTTGATCACGGGCCGTTCGGTCATGGGAAGAAAATGGCCCGTCCGAGGTGTCCTGAAACTCACCAGTTCCCGGCCGCACGCAACAGCTCCTCGTGAGCCCGGGCGAGGGGGGACAGCGCGAGCGTCCCCGTACGCGCGAGCAGGAAGTAGGTCCGGAGGGGAGGGACCGGCGGGTCGAGCAGCGCCACCAGGTTTCCCTGGCGCAGGGCCTCCTCGCACAGATAGCGCGGCAGGACGGCGATCCCCGCGCCGGAGGCGGCGGAGTCCCGTACGGCCCGCAGGTCGGGGGCGATGACGGTGGCGGCGGCCGCCGGTTTGGTCTCGAAGACGCTCGCCCAGTAGCGGGAGACGAAGGGCAGCGACTCGTGGACCTCGACCACCGGAAGCTGTTCCAGGACGACCGCGCCCTCGCTGAGGAGGACCTCGGGGGAGAGCCGGGCGGCCCAACGAGGGGCCGCGACCAGGACGTGCTCCTCGTCGCAGAGCGGGGTGGAGACGAGCAGCCCGCCGCGCGGCCGGGCGGTGGCGATGGCCAGATCGTGGTGGCCGGCGGCGAGCCCGTCGAGGATCTCCTCCGTGTTGCCGAGGAAGGAGGTCCGTACGGCGAGCCCCTGGCCGACCAGCGGGGTGAGGGCGGGCAGCGCGCGGAGCGCGGTGAACTCCGGGGGACCGGCGAGATGGAGGGTGCGGACCGCGCTCTCCTCGTCGAGGCCGGTCTCGGCGATCTCCACGAGGGCGTCCAGGTGGGGTGCCGCACGGTGGGCGAGTTCGTCGCCGATGGTGGTCGGGGTGACCCCGCGCGCCTGTCTGAGGAAGAGCGGCCGCCCCAGCTGTCGTTCCAGCGTCCGGATCTGACTGGTGACGGCGGGCTGGGAGAGGCCCAGGAGCGCGGCGGCGCGGGTGAACGAGCCGGCCCGGTGCACCGTGACGAACGTGCGCAGCAAGGCCAGATCCATCTCGGTCCCCTCCCGGCCGGGCGGCCGTTCGACTCAGGCGGTCGGCTGACTACGCCTCAGGACCGTCCAACTATAAATAAGTCGATAGGTCGCTGTCGCTACCGTGATTGGACACTGACGCTCGGTCAACTAGCCTTGTCCAGGCGGACTCCGCGCGTGAAACCGAGGGCGTTCCGAGCCACGAGGGGGGAGGCTCGGAGCGCCCTCTTCCGTGTGTTCAGCTCGTGCTCGCGGCCTCGTCGAGGGCGCGCAGCACATCGGCGATCAGGTCCTCCGGGTCCTCGGCTCCGACCGAGAAGCGGATGAAGCCCTCCGCGACCGCGTCCCCGCCCCAGCGCCCGCGCCGCTCCGCAGTGGAACGCACGCCGCCGAAACTGGTGGCGTCGTCGACGAGCCGCAGCGCCTCCAGGAACCGCTCGGCCCGCTTCCGGTCCGCCAGCTCGAAGGAGACCACCGGGCCGAAGCGCCGCATCTGCCGGGCGGCCACCGCGTGCGAGGGGTCGTCGGGCAGCCCGGGATAACGCAGTCCGGTGACGTCCGCGCGCTCGGCGAGCGTCCGCGCCAACGTCAGCGCGGTCGAGCACTGTCTCTCGATCCGCAGCTGGAGCGTGGCGAGCGACCGGTGGGCGAGCCAGGCCTCCATGGGACCGGGGATGGCGCCGACGATCTTGCGCCAGCGCCGTACCTCCGCCGCCCGCAGGGGGTCCCGGCAGCTCACATGGCCGAGCAGGATGTCGCCGTGCCCGGTCATGCCCTTGGTGTCGCTGGCGACGGAGAAGTCCGCGCCCAGGGCGAGCGGGCGCTGGCCGAGCGGGGTGGCCAGGGTGTTGTCGACGGCGACGAGCGCCCCGGCCGCGTGGGCCTCCCCCGCCAGACGGCGGATGTCGCAGACGTCCAGACCCGGGTTGGACGGGGTCTCGATCCACAGCAGCCTGGCGCCGTCCAGTACGGACAGCTGGGCGTCGCCGCCGGTCGGCGCGGTGCGGACCTCGACGCCGTACGCCCGCAGCTGCTCGTGCAGCAGGGGCAGCGCCTGATAGCCGTCGGCCGGCAGTACCACCGCGTCGCCGGCCTTCAGCTGGGAGAAGAGGACGGCGGAGATCGCGGCCATGCCGGACGCGAAGACCAGCGTCTCCACGCCCTCCTCCCCCGGTGCCTCCAGCTCCCCGATCGCCCGCTCCAGATGGGTCCACGTGGGGTTCTCGTCGCGGCCGTACGTGTAAGGGCCGGTCGGCTCGCCCGGCAGATGGAAGTGGGCCGCGAAGACCGGCCCCGGCAAGGTCGGTTCGTACTTCACGGGCTCGGGCAGTCCGGCCCGCACCGCCCGTGTGCCGTCGCCGAGTTCGTCGTCCTTCACGGTTTCCGTTCCTATCCGTCGTTCCACTCAGTCGCCGTCGGGGAGCACGACGTTCAGTGCCCACGAGACGACGGAGATGATCAGGCCGCCCAGGACAGCGGTCCAGAAGCCCTCCACGTGGAAGCTGAGGTCGACCTGCTCGGCCAGCCAGGAGGTGAGGAGCAGCATCAGGGCGTTGACCACCAGGGTGATCAGGCCGAGCGTCAGGATGAAGAGGGGAAGGGTCAGCAGCTGGACGACCGGCTTGACCAGGAAGTTCACCAGGCCGAAGACCAGGGCGACGAGAATGAGGGTCAGGACCTTCTTGCCGGTGCTCTCACCGGTCAGGGTGATGTCCTGGAGGAGCCAGATGGCGACTCCCAGGGCGCCCGCGTTCGCGAGCGTCTTGACGACGAAATTCTTCATGTGTCTGATCGTGGCAGACATGATCGGGCCGAGGGCAGGGGCGAGCAGGCGATGAAGGCATTCCGGCTGGACGAACTGGAGGCGGAGCGCGCCGCGAACAAGGGTGCGTACCTCCAGTTCCTGCGTGAGCGGAACATGTCGGTGGGGCTGTACGCGCTGGACGCCGGGGAGCTCGATCCGCAGCAGCCGCACGGCCAGGACGAGGTGTACTTCGTGGTCAGCGGCCGGGCGGCGATCACCGTGGGGACGGAGACCACGCAGGTGGCGCGCGGCAGCGTGGTCTACGTGCCGGCGGGGGTGGAGCACAAGTTCCACCACATCAGCGAGGACCTGCGGGTCATGGTGGTCTTCTCACCCCCGGAGGGCTGAACGGGCCCGGGTCCTCGCGGGACCTGGGGTCTGTCGGGCTGGGGTCTGGTCGGGCCGGGGTCTGGTCGGGCCGGGGTCTTGACCCTTCCGCGCCGGACCCCGAGAGCGGGCCCTGGTGTGGGGGCCGAGCCCCTAGGGGGTGGATCAGGGGAGAGCGGGGGCCACGGGGCCCCCACGGGATTCCTTCCGCCCCTAGCCTTGAGGGTGTTCGGCGCGGAGTGCGCGGAGCGGTTCTTCGAGAGCGAGGTAGGGACGATGGCCGTACGGGAGATTCTCGCGGGGATGCCCTGGTGGGTGAAGTGGGTCGCCATACCCCTCCTCGCCCTGTTCGTCTTCGGGGGGCTGATCACCAGCGTCCTGAGCTTCGTGGTCGGTCTGCTCTTCAAGGCGCTGCTGTTCGTGGCCCTGGTCGCCGGACTGGTCTACGTCGTGCGGAAGTTCAGCTCCTCCGCCAGATCGCGCGAGGAGTGGTAGCACGAGCTACCTATCGGTATGAAGGCGGCGGAGGGTATTAGCCCGCGCGGGGGAACGCGCTGGTCGAATCTGGATGTGGGCCCTGGGGCTGCCACTACAGTGGAATCTCTCCGCCGTGTTGGGGACTACAGGCGTAGACCTCCATACTGACCAGCGGTTTCCCAGGCCCGGCGGGCGCGCGGGGGCGGCCCCCGCGGGCGGGTGCACTGCATCCGTCGTCACGCCTGGGGGTGACCTTTGGCCACGGCTACGCAGACGGCTGCGCCTACCCTGATCGGCTCGGTGCAGCGGGCGCTGAGACTCCTGGAGGCCGTCGCCTCCCATGCGGAGGGTGCCCCGGCCAAACAGCTCGCCCGTGAGACGGGCCTTCCGCTGCCCACGACGTACCACCTGCTCCGCACCCTGACGCACGAGGGCTATCTGGTCCGCGACAAGGGCGTGTTCGTCCTGGGCGACGCCGCCGTCCGGCTGGCCGGCGGCGGAGCTGTGCAGAATCGTCGCATCAAGATCGAAGACTCCCTCGCCCGCTTGCGGGACGAGATCGGCGTACCCATCTACTTCGCCCTCTACCGCGAGGGGGAGGTGGAGCTCGTCGCCATCGCCGACACCCCCTCCGCCCCCGCGGTGGAGGAATGGGCCGATTTCCGCGAGACGGCGCACGCCCACGCGATCGGGCAGTGCCTGCTGAGTCAACTCGATCTGAAATCTCGTCAAGACCACCTCGACCGCCATCCGGTGGAAGCCATCACTCCGTACACGGTGCGTAACCACCGTGTGCTTTTGGAGCGTTTGGGAGGTTTGGGGCGAATGGAACCCCTGGTGGAGCGTCAGGAATATGCGCTCGGCACGGTATGTGCCGCCATCCCCATCACTGTGGGGTCCGCAGCGGCCGCGATGGCGATTTCTCTCCCCCTTCACCAGGAAGAACGGTTGCTCCCCGCAGTTGAACGGCTACGCTGTGAGATCGGAAGGCTCTTCAATTCCCTTGCGTTCTCTATCAGTATCTGAAAAATCACTCCTTGTGATCCGCTAGTGCTTACAGCACGATTGCGTCAAGAGGGCCACGGGGGATCATTCCTGGCCGTTTCGGTCACAGCTTTCAGCAGCCGTGTTCACACAACTGCTTCATCTACTGCGGGGTACATGATGCGAGAGTCCGTTCAGGCCGAGGTCCTGATGAGCTTCCTCGTCTCCGAGGAGCTCTCCTTCAAGATCCCGGTCGAACTGCGATACGAGACCCGGGATCCCTACGCGGTGCGGATGACCTTCCACCTGCCCGGCGACGCGCCCGTCACCTGGGCGTTCGGGAGGGAGCTGCTGCTCGACGGGATCAACCGGCCGAGTGGCGACGGCGACGTGCACATCGCCCCCACGGAGCCGGAGAGACTCTCGGACGTCTCCATCCGGCTCCAGGTGGGCGCCGATCGCGCGCTGTTCCGGGCCAGCGCGCCGCCGCTGGTCGCCTTCCTCGACCGAACGGACAAGCTGGTTCCGCTTGGTCAGGAGCGGACGCTCGGTGACTTCGAGGATCACCTGGAGGCCGCACTCGGCCGGATCCTGGCCGAAGAGAACGCCGGCCCCGCCTGAGCGGGCCCGTCCGAGCCGGACCGCCTGCCCCGGCAGCCCGAGCCGGACCGCCTGACCCAGCAGCCTGAACCTCCACGAACCTGAACCTCCACGAGCCGGACCCTCCCCGAGCCGGGCCGGCCCGTCCCCCCGTACGCACGCCTCACTTGGCGCGGCGCCGTCGCCCTCCCCGTACCGCCGCCGGCTTGCCGCCCCCGGACGCCGGGCGGTCGGCGGAGACCACCAGGGCCGCGAGCGCCGTGGTGACCGGAACGGACGCCACCAGGCCGATCGACCCGACCAGGGTCCGGACGATCTCCTCGGCGACCAGCTCGCTGTTGGCCACCGTGCCCATGCTGCTCTGGGCGATGGAGAAGAGCAGCAGCAGCGGCAGGGCGGCACCCGCGTAGGCGAGCACCAGCGTGTTCACGACCGAGGCGATGTGGTCGCGGCCGATCCGGATCCCGGCCCGGTACAGGCCGCGCGGCCCCATGTCCGGATCGGCCTGGTGCAGCTCCCAGACCGCCGACGTCTGGGTGACCGTCACGTCGTCGAGCACACCGAGTGATCCGATGATGATCCCGGCGAGCAGCAGACCGGACATGTCGATCTGCGGGTACAGGCCGTGGATCAGGCCGGTGTTGTCGTCGGTGTTGCCGCTGAGCGAGGCCCAGCCGATGAAGAGCGAGCCGAGCAGACCGATCAGCAGCAGCGAGATGAGTGTGCCGAGCACCGCGACCGAAGTGCGGGCCGACAGACCGTGACACAGGTAGAGCGCGAGCAGCATGATCGCGCTCGACCCGACCACCGCCACGACCAGCGGGTTCGACCCCTCCAGGATCGCGGGCAGGATGAAGAACGTCAGCACGAGGAAGCTCGCGGCGAGCGCGACGAGGGCCATGACACCGCGCATCCGGCCGACCACCACGACCGCGACGGCGAAGATGGCGGCGAGCACCGTCAGAGGCAGCTTCCGGTTCACGTCGGTCACCGAATACTGCAGGTCGTGTGGGGCGTCAGGGGCGTACGCCACCACCACGCCCTGCCCCTCGTGCAGTTGACGCGGCGCGTCCGGCTGAACGATCTCGACGAACCTGCGCCCCTTGTCCGGACCGGTGGTGACCTCGACCGTTGCCTTCGCGCACTGTCCCTGCTGGGCGTTGACCGCCTCGCGCCCTTCCGGAGTGGAGGTGTCGCCGGTCGGCGGGACCTGGGCGGCGTTCACGTCCTTGCAGTCGACGTGCTCGACGGAGACGACCTCACCCTGCTGGGTCTGCCGGTCGAAGCCGACGCCGGTGCGCTCGTGCGCGGGGGTGCCGCCCGGCCACAGGACCGCGAGCCCGACGACGACGGCGGTGGCGAACGGGATCAGGACCGCCGCGATCACCTTGCGCAGATGCCGCGAGACCGGTGCGGCGGGGCCGTGGCTGTGGGAGTGGGAGTGCCCGTGGCCATGGGTTTCGGGAGTCTGCTGGGGGGAAGTCACCGACCGATCATCGCAAGAACGGCGGGGGCCCACTGTTCAGCACGCCAGGGATGACGCTAGCGTGGTGGCACCTTTGCACACGCGGGAGCTCGGAGCACCGGGCTGAGAGGGCGCTGATCACCGTACGCACGTACGGGAAGAGGCTGCGCCGACCGCCGAACCTGTTACCGGGTAATGCCGGCGTAGGGAGATCGGTCTCATGACCATTCAGGATGCGCACACGCCTGCCTCCGACCAGAACCGGACCGACGGTCAGGAGCGCACGCCGGGCTGGCACAAGGGGTACGTCCAGGGCTCGCGCCCGGACCTCCGGGTGCCCGTGCGGCAGGTGCACCTCACCAACGGCAAGGACGTCACGCTGTACGACACGTCCGGCCCGTACACCGACCCCGCCATCGACACCGACGTCCGGCGGGGCCTTCCGCCGCTGCGCGAGAACTGGATCATCGCGCGCGGCGACACCGAGGAGTACGCGGGCCGCCCGGCCCGCCCCGAGGACGACGGCATCAAGCACACCTCGCCGCGCGGCGGTGGGCTGAAGAACCTCGACGCCGTCTTCCCCGGCCGCCCCCGGCTGCCGCGCCGGGGCCGCACCGGCGAGGCGGTGACCCAGCTCGCGTACGCCCGCCGGGGGGAGATCACCCCGGAGATGGAGTACGTGGCGATCCGCGAGAACGTCTCCCCCGAGGTCGTACGGGAGGAGATCGCCGCGGGCCGCGCCGTGCTGCCGGCGAACGTGAACCACCCGGAGATCGAGCCGATGATCATCGGCAAGCGGTTCCTGGTGAAGGTCAACGCCAACATCGGCAACTCCGCCGTCACCTCCTCCATCGAGGAGGAGGTGGAGAAGATGACCTGGGCGACCAAGTGGGGCGCCGACACGGTCATGGACCTCTCCACCGGGCGCAATATCCACACCACCCGCGAGTGGGTGCTGCGCAACTCCCCCGTGCCGATCGGCACCGTGCCGCTCTACCAGGCCCTGGAGAAGGTCGACGGCAAGGCCGAGGACCTGACCTGGGAGATCTACAAGGACACGGTCATCGAGCAGGCCGAGCAGGGCGTCGACTACATGACGGTGCACGCAGGCGTGCTCCTGCCGTACGTGCCGCTCACCGCTCGCCGCAAGACCGGCATCGTCTCGCGCGGCGGCTCGATCATGGCCGCCTGGTGCCTCGCGCACCACAAGGAGAACTTCCTCTACACGAACTTCGAGGAGCTCTGCGAGATCCTGGCGGCGTACGACGTCACGTACTCGCTCGGCGACGGTCTGCGCCCCGGATCGATCGCGGACGCCAACGACGAGGCGCAGTTCGCGGAGCTGCGCACGCTCGGCGAGCTGAACACGATCGCCAAGCGTCACAACGTTCAGACGATGATCGAGGGCCCCGGGCACGTCCCGATGCACAAGATCAAGGAGAACATCGACCTCCAGCAGGAGATCTGCGAGGAGGCGCCGTTCTACACCCTCGGCCCGCTGACCACGGACGTCGCGCCGGCGTACGACCACATCACCTCCGGCATCGGCGCGGCGATGATCGCCTGGTGGGGCACGGCGATGCTCTGCTACGTCACGCCCAAGGAGCACCTGGGCCTGCCGAACAAGGACGACGTGAAGACCGGCGTCATCACGTACAAGATCGCGGCACACGCCGCGGACCTCGCCAAGGGCCACCCGGGCGCGCAGGAGTGGGACGACGCGCTCTCCGACGCGCGGTTCGAGTTCCGCTGGGAGGACCAGTTCAACCTGGCGCTCGACCCGGACACCGCCCGCGAGTTCCACGACGAAACGCTGCCCGCGGAGCCCGCGAAGACCGCCCACTTCTGCTCGATGTGCGGTCCGAAGTTCTGCTCGATGAAGATCTCCCAGGACATCCGGCGTGAACACGGTGGCACGCAGCAGGAGATCGAGGCGGGCATGGCGGAGAAGTCGAAGGAGTTCGCGGCGAGCGGCAACCGCGTCTACCTGCCACTGGCCGAGTAGTTCCCCGTTCCCTCGCCGCTCACGGCCTCGTCGCGTCCGGGGGCGACGTGGCGGCGAGGGCGTCGCGGAGGAAGGGGAGGATGCCGCGCTCCAGGAGGGCGCGGCGCCAGGCCTCCCTGGCGAGGGAGAGTTCGTCGTCGGCCGGGGCGGTGCCGCCCGCCGCGGCCGGGCTGTTGCGCAGGGCGGTCAGCAGGAGGCCGACGGCCGCGGCGAGCAGACCGGCCGCGGCGACGGTGCCGAAGACCAGACCGGCCGTGAGGAGCGTCGAGCCGAAGACCATGCCGGGGGCGAGGGCGTGCAGAACCGCTCCGACCAGCAGGAAGATGACGGCGGCCGCGCCCGCGAGGACGGGCACCATGACGCTGAAGATCGCGAGGACGCCCGCGCCGGGACCCGGCCGGTCGTACGGAAGGGGGGTCCGGGCCCCGTGGGCCGCCCGGGTCTGCTCGCGGACCTTCACGAAGTGGTCGTACTCGCTCGCCGCGGCGCTGGTGATGAGCGCTGTCGCGTTCATGGTCATGGCGCGCAGCTGCGCGACCGTGAGCCGCGTTCCGACCCCGGCGAGATCCGGACGTGCGTGGGCGGTGCTCAGTGCGTCGTCGAGGACCCGCTCGTATTCGGCGCGGTCCTCGGTCATCAGGTGCGGAGCCACGTTCATGTGCGTCCCCCGATGCTCCGTAGGCCCGGTCAGCCGTGGGAAACGGTCGGTTGGGCGGAAACGGAGGAGAGCCTGCTACGGATGGACCCGATGGTATTGCGGCGACACCGCGGCCTGACAGGGAGTTTCCGGAAATCGCCCTTCCCGGATGCGCAGTGTGATGCGTCAGCCGTTCAGGGGGAGTTGGACGACCAGTAGCTTTCCGGCCATGGTCACTCCGCCGTCCATGGCGATCGCGAGACCGTCGGCGTACACGTGGGGTCCGTGGACGACAGGGCCCGCGCTGTCCTCGCCGTCCTCCGTGCCGACCTGGCCGAGGAGGTACGGGATGGGGCTGTGGCCGTGCACGATCCGGCGGCCGCCGTACGTGGAGAGCAGCTCCTGGACGGCCTGGGGGCCGCCGTCGTCGCGGAACGCGAAGCGCTTGGTGAACTTCCGGAAGACGTCCCAGACCTCGTCGGCGTCGTTCCGGTTGAGGATCTCGTGGACCGTGTCGTTGACGTCCTCGATGGTTTGACCGTATTCGAGGTACGCGGTGGTGTCGGAGTGCACGAGGAGGTGGTCGTCCTCGCGCACCACGGCGTCCAGCCGGGACATCCACTGGAGGTGGACGTCCTGGAGCCGGTCCATGTCGTGCTTCTGGCCGCCGTTGAGCAGCCAGGCGGCCTGGAAGGTGGCGGTGCCCGCGCCGGAGTTGACGGGGGTGTCGCCGAAGCGCTTGGCGCCGATCAGCAGCAGCTCGTGGTTGCCCATGAGGGCCTTGCAGTAACCGCCCGCGGCGGCTGCCTCGGCGGAGAGGCGCATGACGAGGTCGATGACGCCGATGCCGTCGGGGCCGCGGTCGGTGAAGTCGCCGAGGAACCAGAGCCGGGCGTTGCCCGCGGCCCAGCCGCCGTTCTCGTCGATGAGGCCCTGGGCGCGCAGGGCGGCGAGGAGCTCGTCGAGGTAGCCGTGGACGTCGCCGACGACGTAGAGGGGGCCGGGCCCGTCGCCGTTCGCGGGCTCCGGGGCGGGGGCCGCTTCGGGGGTGAGGGGGACCTGGACCGTGTCGCCGCGGTTGATGACCGGGAGGTCGCGCTCGGTCGGGGTGTACCCCTCGGGCTCGCCCTCGGGGAAGGCGTTGCCCGGGTGGCCGGTGGCGACGGAGACGATGGAGGAGCCGGCCGGGGCGGCGGGTGCCGGGGCCAGGCGGTGACCCAGGTGGAGGGTCGGATCGGCGGGCATGGGCGCGGGGGCGGGCGGAGCGGCGGGCGTGACCGCCGACGGTGCGGCGGGCGGGGACTGCACCGGCTGGCCCTGCGTCGGTCGGGTCTGTACCGGGACCGCCTCGACCGGTGAGGGGGCGACCGGCGGGAGGTGCTCGGCGGACGCCGGGTGCTCGGCCGGGGCCTCGCGTTCGGCGGCAGCCGGGCGCACGTGAGCCAGCCGTTCGGTGGGAGCCTCGCCCTCGGCGCGTACGGAACCGGCCGCCGGAGCCACCGGTGGTTCCTCCGGGGACGGCGGTTCGGCGGCGTGGCCCTGCACGGGCACCCGGGCGTACGGCGGTACGCGGAAGTCACGCAATGTCGCCGTGCGCACCACGGGCTCCTGACCGGCCCCCTGAGTCATCGACCCCTCCACCACCGTCGCGATGCCCTGCACATCGCGGACCGGCCTGGTCGGGGTGGTCCGCGGTGTCGTCCGCCCATCATAGGAATGAGGGTCCTCCTGTGTGACGCACCAGGGGTGGTGAATCCGGGTCCACTCCGGGTTCACTGGTTGTTTCGCCCGAATTGAGAAGGTCCAGTCCAGGGTTGAAGCCGGTACGGTGACCGGTTTCGCCGCCCCTGCCCACGGGCAGGGGCGGGGACGGCGGGTCGGATGACGGCGGGTTCGGGCGCCGTCGCCCGTGGGATCAGTCCTTCGCGGGTGACCGTGGCGGGCTGACCGTGGTGCGCGGCGAACGCCGTTGCGAGGAGGTGCGGACGATGAGTTCGGTCGGTATCACCTGCTCGACCGGACCGTCGGTGGCGACCCCTTCGATGGCGTCGATGAGGAGCTGGACGACGGCCGTGCCGATCCGGCGCGGCTTGAGCGAGAGCGTCGTGATGGGTGGTTCGGTGGTGGCGTAGACGGTCGACTCGCTGCAGCAGACCAGCAGCAGGTCGTCCGGGACGCGCAGTCCGTAGCGGCGGGCGGCCGCGAGGAGGTCGGTTCCGTTGGGGTCGAAGAGGCCGTACACGGCGTCGGGCCGGTCCGGGCGGGCGAGCAGCCGGTCGGCCGCGACGGCGCCCGCGCACGGATCGTGCGCCGGATAGGCCTCGTAGACGGGGTCCTGGCCCACGCGCTCGCACCACTTGAGGTACGCGGTGGTGGACAGGCGGGTGTACGTGTCGGTGGTGGTTCCGGTGAGGAGACCGATCCGGCGGGCGCCGGAGTCGGCGAGGTGGTCGAGCAGGTCGAGGACGGCGGCTTCGTGGTCGTTGTCGACCCAGGCGGTGACCGGAAGGGTGCCGGCGGGGCGTCCGTCGGAGACGACGGGCAGGCCCTGGCGGACCAGTTCGGTGACGACCGGGTCGTGGTCGGAGGGGTCGATGACGACGGTGCCGTCGAGGGCGACGTTCGACCAGACGTCATGGCGGGAGGTCGCGGGGAGGATGACCAGGGCGTAGCCCCGGGCGAGTGCCGCCGATGTGGCTGCTCTGGCCATCTCCGCGAAGTACGCGAATTCGGTGAAGGTGAAAGGTTCATCCCCGTACGTGGTCACGGTCAGGCCGATGAGTCCCGACTTGCCGGTACGGAGCGTGCGGGCCGCCGCGGATGGGCGGTAGCCCAGCCTGTCGGCGACCTCGCGGACGTGGCGGCGGGTGGCGTCCGGAAGTCGGCCCTTGCCGTTGAGCGCGTCGGAGACAGTCGTGATGGAGACCCCGGCGGCGGCGGCCACGTCCCGGATGCCTGCTCGGCCCTGCCGGCTTCCCCGGGTCTGTGCCCGGCTCACCTGGTGCTTCCCTGCTGCTGTCATGGCGAGCCGATAGTAGGGCGATGAGAGGCGGTCGGGGCGGTCGCATATGCGGACGTTGACAGGCACGTTTCTGCATGATCGAACATCCCCAACCGGAGGGAAATCCAAGGTAGTTAGGGTGTTCGGCGTACGAACTCGGCCCATCGAACGCCCTAGGCCTGGCGAGGGGGCGAGGTCTCGAAGAGGTCTCAACTCACCTCTACGGGGGATGCGCGCCACGGCGCTCGCCACCGGCGCACGCCACCCGGACGCGCGCTCCCCCTCTTCACGACCGGGAGTGGGGCCGTATCCACAGCGTGTCCCTCCTGTTGTCCACAGCCCATTCGCAGCGGGGGTGAATCCTCTTAAGGTGAGGAGTATTGGCGGTACGGACGGTCGAGGAGGCCACACTGTGAGCGAGACCAGCGGGACGAGCACCGGCAGCCCCAAGCTGCGCGCCGAGCTGGACGGGGTCCCCACCTACAAGCCGGGCAAGCCGGCCGCCGCGGGCGGGCCCGTGGCCTTCAAGCTCTCCTCCAACGAGAACCCGTACCCGCCGCTGCCGGGGGTCATGGAGACCACGCTCGCCGCCGCCGCGAACTTCAACCGCTACCCGGACATGGCCTGCACCGGCCTGATGGAGGAGCTGGCGAACCGCTTCGGCGTGCCCGTCTCCCACCTGGCCACCGGCACGGGCTCGGTCGGCGTGGCGCAGTCGCTGCTCCAGTCCACCTCAGGCCCGGGCGACGAGGTGATCTACGCCTGGCGCTCCTTCGAGGCGTACCCGATCATCACGCAGATCAGCGGAGCCACCTCGGTGCAGGTGCCGCTGACCGACGGCGAGGTGCACGACCTCGACGCGATGGCCGAGGCGATCACCGACCGAACCCGGCTGATCTTCGTCTGCAACCCCAACAACCCCACGGGCACGGCGGTGCGCCGGGCGGAGCTGGAGCGCTTCCTCGACCGGGTGCCCTCCGACGTCCTGGTCGTCCTTGACGAGGCGTACCGGGAGTTCGTCCGCGACGCCGACATCCCGGACGGCATCGAGCTCTACCGCGACCGGCCGAACGTGGCCGTGCTGCGCACCTTCTCCAAGGCGTACGGCCTGGCGGGGCTGCGGGTCGGCTTCGCGGTCGCCCACGAGCCGGTGGCGGCGGCGCTGCGCAAGACGGCGGTGCCGTTCGGGGTGAGCCAGCTGGCGCAGGACGCGGCGGTGGCCTCGCTGCGGGCGGAGGACGAACTGCTCGGCCGGGTCGGCTCGCTGGTGGCCGAGCGCGAGCGGGTCCATGCGGGGCTAGTGGCCCAGGGCTGGACCGTGCCGGACACCCAGGCGAACTTCGTCTGGCTGCGGCTCGGCGAGCGGACCATGGACTTCGCGGCGGAGTGCGAGCGGCACGGCGTGGTGGTGCGGCCGTTCGCGGGCGAGGGCGTGCGCGTCACGATCGGTGAGTGCGAGGCGAACGACCTGTTCCTGAAGGCGGCGGAGGGCTTCCGCAAGGGCTGATCAGTCCGAGACGAGTTCCACGCGGATCGGGTCGCCGTCCCTGACGCTCGCCAGGATCCGCGGGTCGCCGTCGAGCCCGCCCAGCAGGTTGCACGGGCTCGCGAGCCGGCACTCGTCACCCCGTGAGATCGGGGTCGGGCCGTAGGGGAGGGCGAGTGCGTCGCCCTCCGTCCAGAAGGCCACGGTGCCGGGCTCGACGACCTGGCGTGCGTCGTCCTCGACGGCGGCGGAGACCGGTGTGTCGAAGTAGACCTCCTCGCCCCAGGTCCGGGCGGTGGAGGAGAGCGGGAGGGCTCCCGCGAGCGACTTGCTCGTGGGGGTCTCCTCAAGGGTGGCCGTGGTGTGCCCGGCCGGCCAGCTGATGCGTATCCGAAGAGTCATGCCCCGGATTCAACAATATGTTGAAGGTCCTGGGAAGGGGTGGCCTTCGATGGAGGGGCCCCCGGTTGACGGTACGGATTTCGTATGAGCCATAATGCTTGTGAATGTGAACGCGTTCACAAGCGCGTCCTTCTTGTCCCCCTATGGGGTGATAAGGAGGGCCAGCTGCCGACCGGACCTCGGCGATGTAAGGAGAAACGACGTGGACCTGGCTCTGGCGCCGGAGACTCTGGCGCGCTGGCAGTTCGGCATAACGACCGTCTACCACTTCCTGTTCGTCCCCCTGACGATCTCCCTCGCCGCGCTCACCGCCGGACTCCAGACCGCCTGGGTGCGGACGGAGAACGAGAAGTACCTCAGGGCGACGAAGTTCTGGGGCAAGCTCTTCCTGATCAACATCGCCATGGGCGTGGTCACCGGAATCGTGCAGGAGTTCCAGTTCGGTATGAACTGGTCCGACTACTCGCGCTTCGTCGGTGACATCTTCGGTGCCCCGCTCGCCTTCGAGGCGCTCATCGCCTTCTTCTTCGAGTCGACCTTCATCGGTCTGTGGATCTTCGGCTGGGACAAGCTGCCGAAGAAGATCCACCTCGCCTGCATCTGGATGGTGTCGATCGGCACCATCCTCTCCGCGTACTTCATCCTGGCGGCCAACTCCTGGATGCAGCACCCCGTGGGCTACCGCATCAACGAGGAGCGCGGCCGCGCGGAGCTCACCGACTTCTGGCAGGTGCTCACCCAGAACACCGCCCTCACCCAGTTCTTCCACACGATGACGGCGGCGTTCCTGGTCGGCGGCGCGTTCATGGTGGGCATCTCCGCCTTCCACCTGGCCCGCAAGAAGCACATCCCGATCATGCGGACCTCGCTGCGGCTCGGCCTGGTCACGCTGATCATCGCCGGTCTCGGCACCGCCATCAGCGGCGACCTGCTCGGCAAGGTCATGTTCAAGCAGCAGCCGATGAAGATGGCCGCCGCCGAGGCGCTCTGGGACGGCGAGGCGCCCGCACCCTTCTCGATCTTCGCCTACGGCGACGTCGAGAAGGGCCACAACAAGGTCGCCATCGAGGTCCCCGGCCTGCTGTCCTTCCTCGCGAACGACGACTTCAGCTCGTACGTCCCGGGCATCAACGACGTGAACAAGGCCGAGCAGGAGAAGTTCGGGCCCGGCGACTACCGGCCCAACATCCCCGTCGCCTACTGGGGCTTCCGCTGGATGATCGGCTTCGGCATGGCCTCGCTGGGCATCGGCATGCTCGGTCTCTGGCTGACCCGGAAGAAGTTCATGCTGGCACCCGGCCTGCGGACCGGTGAGGACGAGGTGCCGAACCTGGTCCTGTTCAAGCGGAAGGCGCTCAGCCCCCGCCTGGCCACGTGGTACTGGATCGTCGCCCTCTGGACGATGGCGTTCCCGCTGATCGCCAACTCCTGGGGCTGGATCTTCACCGAGATGGGCCGCCAGCCCTGGGTCGTCTACGGCGTGCTGCGCACCCGGGACGCGGTCTCTCCCGGCACCACCACGGGCGAGGTGCTCACCTCGATGATCGTCTTCACGGCGCTCTACGCCGTCCTCGCCGTGATCGAGGTCAAGCTCCTCGTGAAGTACATCAAGGCCGGCCCGCCGGAGCTCACCGAGGACGACCTCAACCCGCCCACCAGGATCGGCGGGGACACTCGTGACCCCGACCGCCCCATGGCCTTCTCGTACTGAGGCTCAGGAGATCGAGGCATGGAACTCCACGACGTCTGGTTCGTACTCATCGCGGTCCTCTGGATCGGCTACTTCTTCCTCGAAGGCTTCGACTTCGGGGTCGGGATCCTGACCAAGCTGCTCGCCCGCGACCGGCCCGAGAAGCGGGTCCTCATCAACACCATCGGACCCGTCTGGGACGGCAACGAGGTGTGGCTGCTCACCGCCGGCGGCGCGACCTTCGCCGCGTTCCCCGAGTGGTACGCGACGCTGTTCTCCGGCTTCTACCTGCCGCTGCTGATCATCCTGGTCTGCCTGATCATCCGGGGCGTCGCCTTCGAGTACCGGGTGAAGCGGCCCGAGGAGAACTGGCAGCGCAACTGGGAGAAGGCCATCTTCTGGACCTCGCTGATCCCCGCGTTCCTCTGGGGCGTGGCCTTCGGCAACATCGTCCGGGGCGTGAAGATCGACGGCGACATGGAGTACGCCGGCACCCTCCTGGACCTGCTCAACCCGTACGCGCTTCTCGGCGGCCTGGTCACGCTCACCCTCTTCACATTCCATGGCGCCGTCTTCACCTCTCTCAAGACGGTCGGGGACATCCGGGAGCGGGCGCGGGCGCTCGCGCTCAAGCTGGGTCTGGTCGCGGCCGTGCTCGCGCTCGGCTTCCTGATGTGGACCCAGGTCCATACCGGAGACAGCTGGAGCCTCGCGGCGATGCTGGTGGCCGTGGTGGCGCTCCTCGGCGCCATCGCCACCATCAAGGCGGGGCGGGAGGGCTGGTCGTTCGCGCTCTCGGGCGTGACGATCGCCGCCGCGGTGGCGATGCTCTTCCTCGCCCTCTTCCCGGACGTCATGCCGTCTTCGCTCAACCCGGAGTGGAGCCTTACCGTGACGAACGCGTCGTCGAGCCCGTACACGCTCAAGATCATGACCTGGTGCGCGGCGATCGCGACCCCGCTGGTGCTGCTCTACCAGAGCTGGACCTACTGGGTGTTCCGCAAGCGCATCGGTACCCAGCACATCGCCGACGCTCACTGAGGCCCACGCTCACGAGAGGGCATGTTTCACGTGAAACCGATCGATCCACGCCTCCTCCGGTACGCCAGGGCCACCCGTCTCTTCCTGGCCGCGGTGGTCGTGCTGGGCCTCGTCGGGGCGGTGCTCGTCATCGCCCAGGCGATGCTCATCGCCGAGATCGTGGTGGGGGCCTTCCAGAAGGCCCAGTCGGTTTTCGACCTGACCACCCCCGTGGTGCTGCTCGCCGCAGTCGCGGTGGCCCGGGGTCTGGTCTCCTGGCTGACCGAGCTCGCCGCCCACCGGGCGAGCGCGGCGGTCAAGTCCGAACTCCGCGGCCGGCTCCTCGGCCGCGCGGCCGCACTCGGCCCCGGGTGGCTCAGCGGCCAGAAGGCCGGTTCGCTGATCGCCCTCGCCACGCGGGGCGTCGACGCCCTCGACGACTACTTCGCCCGTTATCTGCCGCAGCTGGGTCTCGCGGTGGTCGTGCCGGTGGCGGTCCTGGCCCGGATCGTCACCGAGGACTGGGTCTCGGCGGCGATCATCGTGGTCACGCTGCCGCTCATCCCGGTCTTCATGATCCTCATCGGCTGGTACACCCAGGCCCGGATGGACCGGCAGTGGAAGCTGCTCTCGCGGCTCTCCGGCCACTTCCTGGACGTGGTGGCCGGCCTGCCCACCCTCAAGATCTTCGGCCGGGCGAAGGCCCAGGCCGAGTCGATCCGCGCGATCACCTCGGAGTACCGCCAGGCGACGATGCGCACACTGCGGATCGCCTTCCTCTCCTCCTTCGCCCTGGAGCTGCTCGCGACCCTGTCGGTGGCGCTCGTCGCCGTGACCATCGGCATGCGTCTCGTCCACGGCGAGCTCGACCTGTACACCGGGCTCGTCATCCTGATCCTGGCGCCCGAGGCGTACCTTCCGCTGCGGCAGGTGGGGGCGCAGTACCACGCGGCGGCGGAGGGGCTCGCGGCGGCGGAGGAGATCTTCGACGTCCTGGAGCAGCCGGTACGGGACGCGGGCACGGTGGCCGTGCCGGAGTCCGTACGGCTTGAGCTCGACGGCGTGACCGTACGTCACGCGGGGCGTGCCGAACCCTCGCTCGACGCGGCGACGCTGGTGGTCGAGCCGGGCGAGACGGTGGCCCTGGTCGGGCCGAGCGGGGTCGGGAAGTCGACCCTGCTCGACGTCGTCCTCGGGTTCGCGGTGCCGGAGGAGGGCGGTTCGGTACGGGTCGGGGGCGTCGATCTGGCGACACTCGACCTGGAGGAGTGGCGGTCCCGGATCGCCTGGGTCCCGCAGCGCCCGTACCTCTTCGCGGGAACGGTCGCCGAGAACGTACGGCTGGCGCGTCCGGACGCCTCGGACGAGGAGGTACGGGACGCGCTGCGGGCGGCGGGGGCGGACGGCTTCGTCACGGGGCTGCCCCAGGGACTCGGCACCCCGCTCGGCGAGGACGGCGCGGGGCTCTCGGCGGGCCAGCGGCAGCGACTCGCGCTCGCCCGGGCGTTCCTCGCGGACCGGCCGCTGCTGCTGCTCGACGAGCCGACGGCGGCGCTTGACGGTTCGACGGAGGCGGGGGTGGTCGACGCGGTTCGCCGCCTCGCCGCGGGGCGGACCGTACTGCTGGTCGTGCACCGGCCGGCGCTGCTCGCCGTGGCGGACCGGGTGGTGACGGTGGGCGGTGCCGTGCCGGTCACGGGCCCCCGGGGTGCGGGTGCGGCGGGAGGTGCCGGGTCCGTCGAGGTGTCGAGCCCGCCCTCCTCCGAGCTCTCGCCCAGCCCCTCGCCCCTGGCGGAAAGCGCGCTCACCACCCGGCCGGAGCCGATGCCCACCGCCCGTGGGCCGGTCCTGCGGCGGGTGCGCGGCATGGCCGGGGACCTCAAGGGGCGGATGGCGCTCGCGCTGTTGCTCGGGAGCCTCGCCCTCGGGTCCGCCGTCGGGCTCATGGCCGTGTCCGGCTGGCTCATCTCGCGCGCCTCCGAACAGCCGCCCGTGCTCCACCTGATGGTGGCCGTCACCGCCACGCGCGCCTTCGGCATCGGCCGGGCCGTCTTCCGGTACGCCGAGCGGCTCGTCTCGCACGACGCCGTCCTGCGGATGCTCGCCGACCTGCGGGTCTCCGTCTACCGGCGCCTGGAGCGGATCGCCCCGGCCGGACTGCGCCGCACCCACCGCGGCGACCTCCTCGCGCGGCTCGTCCAGGACGTCGACGCGCTCCAGGACTACTGGCTGCGCTGGCTGCTCCCGGTGGGCGCCGCCCTCCTCGTGGGTGCCGCGTCGGCCGGTTTCACCGCCTGGCTGCTGCCCGAGGCCGGTGCCGTCCTCGCCGTGGGCCTGCTGCTCGCGGGGATCGCCGTGCCGGCCGCCGGCGGGGCACTCGCCCGCCGGGCCGAGCGGCGCCTCGCCCCCGCACGCGGCGCCCTGGCGACCGCCGTGGCCGATCTGCTGCGCGGCTGCGCCGAACTGACCGTCGCCGGAGCGCTCCGGGGCCGGATCGAGCGGACCCGGGACGCCGACCGCACCCTCACTTCCATCGCCTCCCGGCAGGCAGCCGCCGCCGCGCTCGGCGCCGGGCTCTCGGCCCTGGTGTGCGGCCTGACCGTCGTGGCCGCCGCGCTCGCCGGCATCCAGGCCGTACGGGACGGGCGGCTCGACGGGGTCGCCCTCGCCGTGGTCGTCCTGACGCCGCTCGCCGCCTTCGAGGCCGTCACCGGCCTGCCCCTCGCCGTCCAGTACCGCCAGCGCGTCAAGCGCAGCGCCGAGCGGGTCTTCGAGGTGCTCGACGCGCCCGTCCCCGTACACGAACCTCGGACGCCCGCAGCTCCCCCGGCGGACCCGTTCCCGCTGGAGCTGGCCGGGCTCTCGGCCCGGCACGCCGGGCAGGAGCGGCTCGCGCTCGACGGCTTCGGGCTCACCCTGGAGGCCGGGCGGCGGGTCGCGGTCGTCGGCGTCTCCGGCTCCGGCAAGACCACGCTCGCCCAGGTGCTGCTGCGGTTCCTGGACGTGGAGCGGGGCACGTACCGGATCGGCGGCGTACCGGCCCGGGAGCTCGACGGCGACGCGGTCCGGCGGCTCGTCGGCCTCTGCGCCCAGGACGCCCACCTCTTCGACAGCTCCGTCCGCGAGAACCTGCGGCTCGCCAAGGTCGGGGCGGACGACGACGAGCTGCGGGAGGCGTTGCGCCGGGCCCGGCTGCTCGACTGGGTCGACGGGCTGCCCGCCGGACTCGACACGCTCGTGGGCGAGCACGGCTCGCAGCTCTCCGGAGGCCAGCGGCAGCGCCTCGCGCTCGCCCGGGTCCTCCTCGCCGACTTCCCGGTCCTCGTCCTGGACGAACCCGCCGAGCACCTGGACCTGGCCACCGCCGACGCCCTCACCGACGATCTGCTCCGCGCCACCGAGGGCCGCACCACCGTCCTCATCACCCACCGGCTGCACGGGCTCGACGCCGTCGACGAGGTGGTGGTCCTCGACGAGGGCAGGACCGTGCAGCGCGGCCCGTACGCCGAGCTCGCGGCGGCGGACGGACCGCTGCGCCGGATGCTGGAGCAGGAGCGGGCGACCGATCTGCTCCTCACCGCCGGCGATCGGCCGACTTTTCTCGCCAAATAGGACTTACTAGGCTCGGGTCCATGACCGCCGCCGCGTCCGACCCTCCACACCCTCAGGAAGCCGCACCCGACCCCTCGGAGGATCCCCTGGAAGCCGCCACCCGGGCGACCCGGAGCCTCCAGGGGCTGTCCACGGAGCTCACCGCCCGCGTCCCGCAGCTCCTGGAGGCCATGCGCTCGGTCGGCACCGGTCTGGAGCTGCACTCCACCCTCGACCGGATCTGCGAGACCGCCGCCGAACTCGCCGACGCCCGCTACGCCGCGATCGGCGTCGTCGACCAGGACCGCGAGGGCCTC
The DNA here is from genome assembly GCF_055575535.1 of Streptomyces sp. NPDC034084. Taxonomy (NCBI): domain Bacteria; kingdom Bacillati; phylum Actinomycetota; class Actinomycetes; order Kitasatosporales; family Streptomycetaceae; genus Streptomyces; species Streptomyces sp. NPDC034084. Next base: position 200,713 of record NZ_JBVISK010000005.1, on the reverse strand, counting down.
TCCGACTTCGTCACCTTCGGCGTCGGCGAGGACGTGGCCCGTCGGATCGGCCGCCGCCCCGACGGCCACGCGGGGCTCCTCGGCGCGCTGATCCGCGACCCGCAGACCATCCGCCTCACCGATCTGTCCACCGACCCGCGCGCGGCGGGCTTCCCGCCCGGACACCCACCGATGCGGACCTTCCTCGGCGTCCCCATCCGGGTCCAGGGCGAGGTCTTCGGCAACCTCTACCTCGCGGAGAAACACGGCGGGGGCGAGTTCAACGAGTACGACGTGCACATGGTCCGGGTCCTCGCCACCGAGGCGGGTATCGCGATCGGCAACGCCCGCCTGTACGAGGCGGCCCGGCAGCGCGAGCGGTGGATCGACGGCTCGGTCGCCGTCACCACCGCGCTGCTCTCCGGCGGCGACGCGGACGACGCCCTCACGGTCGTCGCCGAACAGGCCCGCCGGCTCGCCGACGCGGACGCCGGGATCGTGCTGCTGCCCGCGGAGGACGGCGGCCTGGAGATCGTCGCCGTGTCCTCGCCCCGGCCCACGAAGTCCCTCGGCATGGTGATCCCGCCCGAGAGCGCGCTCGTGAAGGAGCTCCTGGAGGGCGAGGCGGTCTTCGTGGCCGACGCCTCGATCGACCCGCGCACGTCCAGCCGGCTGACCTCCTCGTACGGGCCGAGCATGATCCTTCCGCTGCAGAGCGGCGGACGGGTCCTCGGCGCGCTCGCCACGCCCCGGGTGCGCGGTGGCCGGCAGTTCACGGAGGCGGAGCGGACGCTCGCCACCCAGTTCGCCTCGCAGGCCGCCCTGGCCCTGATGATGGCCGACGCGCAGCGCGACCGGGAGCGTCTCGCCGTCTTCGAGGACCGTGACCGGATCGCCCGCGACCTGCACGACCTGGTCATCCAGCGGCTCTTCGCCACCGGCATGATGCTGGAGAGCGCCCAGCGGAGGTCGATCGTGCCGGCCGTGCGCGAGGGCGTGGGCAAGGCAGTGGACGAGCTGGACGTGACCATCCAGGAGATCCGTACGGCGATCTTCGCGCTCCAGCAGGGCCCCGCCGAGGCGCCGTCGGGGCTGCGGACCCGCGTCCTGCGGGAGATCAACATGGCGGCCGTCCCGCTCGGCTTCAAGCCCGCACACCGCTTCCTCGGCGCGATCGACTCGACGGTCGGCGAACTCACCGGCAAGAACCTCATCGCCGCCCTGCGCGAGGCGCTCTCCAACGCGTTCCGGCACGCGGAGGCGGGTCGTATCGAGGTGGTCGTCGACGCCGGCGTCACCCTGCCCGACGGCTCCGCCGGGGTCCGCCTCTCGGTCGCCGACGACGGCATCGGGATTCCGGCGGGCGGGCGGCGGAGCGGCCTGCGCAATCTGGCCCGCCGGGCCGAGTCACTGGGCGGCGCGAGCTGGTGCGGGCCGGGCCTGGGCGAGGACGGCGGCGGGACGACGGTGGTGTGGGAGGCGCCGCTCTGACCTCAGGGCCGGGCTGCCAGGGCGTCGGCGACGAGGCGTTCGATGACGACGGCCACCCCGTCCTCGTTGTTGCCGGTCGTCCGGCCCGAGGCGGCCGTGATGACGTCCGGGTGGGCGTTGCCCATGGCGTACGAGCGGCCGGCCCAGCTCAGCATCTCGATGTCGTTCGGCATGTCGCCGAAGGCGACGACCTCCTCGGCCGCGATGCCGCGCTCGGCACAGCACAGGGCCAGGGTGGAGGCCTTGGAGACGCCGAGCGCGCTGATCTCGATGAGGGCGGTCGGGCTGGACCGGGTGAAGGCCGCCAGGTCGCCCGCCGCGTCCCTCGCGAGCGCGAGGAACACGTCGGGGTCGAGCTCGGAATGCTGGGCGAGCAGCTTGAGCACCGGGGCGGCCGAGCCGGGCTCCTCTTCGAAGAGGAGCTTCTCGGCGGTGGCGACGGTGGCGCCGGGGTCGAGGAAGAAGGGCGGGTAGTGCGGTTCGTAGTGGATGCCGGTGGTGAGCTCGACGGCGAAGGACGTCCCCGGCGCGGCGGCGCGCAGGGCGCGGACCACGTCGAGCGCGACCGGCCGCTCCAGCGGGCGGACCTCCAGGAAGGTGCCTCCCGAGTGGAGGTCGACGACGGCCGCGCCGTTGGCGCAGATCGCCAGGCCGTGCCCGTGGACGTGGTCGCTGACGACGTCCATCCAGCGGGCCGGGCGGCCGGTGACGAAGAAGACCTCGATGCCGGCCTGCTCGGCGGCCGCGAGGGCGGCGACGGTGCGCTCGGAGACGGACTTGTCGTCGCGCAGCAGCGTGCCGTCGAGGTCGGTGGCGATCAGCCGGGCCACCGGGGCGGAAGGGCGCGGGGAACGGGGAGAGGTCACCGCACCATTCTTCCGTACCGGACGCACGGGCGTGCGAGGAGCCGCACATATGAGTACGCGGGATCGCACGGGTGGATGTGTGTGAGGGATCGCGCGGGAGCCGCTGCGGCAGCGGCACCTCCGGGGTGGTCTCCGAGCCCGCGGACGAGAGGCAGAGCAGCCGGCCGACGCCGGAGGCGCGCATGGCCTCGACGATGTTCCGCGTGCCCTGCGAGTGGACGGTCGTGGGGCGCTTGCGGTCGGTGCTGCCGAGGCAGGAGAGGACGGCGTCGTGGCCGGCGACCGCCTCCCGCCAGGTCTCGGGGACGAGCGCGTCGCCGGGGAGGCGGTCAGCCCGGTCCCCGGGTCCTCGACGGGGACCCGGGCGGGACAGCAGGGCCCCCCGGGGGTGCACCCGGGCTACCGCCATCTGCCCAAGCGTCCGGGCTGAGCGAGGAACCGCGCGGCGCCGACGCGGAGTCGGCGCGGAATCGGCGCACTCCGGTGTGCGCCAGGACGTGGCCGTAAACACCCGTTCGTTTTCGACGTGACGGGGAAGACCCCTGGGAGCTGACGGCGTCTTCAGGGAGGGCGTGGCATGGTCGCGGGCCGGAGAGGCGCGGAGTGCGACTCCTGTGGTGCGCCGTACGGGACGTGGGTCGCGAGCCTCGGCATGGCCCTCTGCGCGGAGTGCGAGCGGGCCGGAGCGGCGCACCCCTCGCGGGATCCGGTGCTGGTGGGCGACGTCCTGGCCGACTCCCCGGTCCTGCTCGCCCTGTGGCGGAGCCACGAGCCGCGGACGGCCTGAACGGCCCCTGCGGAAGGTGCCGCGCACGACGAGACGGCATCGAAGACCCCGCGTACGACGAAACGGCACCGAAGACTCTGTCTTCGATGCCGTCCGGCGTTCGGTAGGGGCAGCCCGGGGCGCCCCGCGTCCCGTTCCGTGCGTCGACGCCGAGGCGTCGGGTGGGTGTCAGCCCCAGATCACGTCGTCCAGCGCGGCGGCGGTGACCACGGTGCCGGCGGAGTCACCGGCCCCGTCGAAAGCCGGGACCAGGAGAGCGAGAGCCGTGAGGAGGACTGCAGCCCAGCGGGCGGAACGGAAGCGCAGCAAGGTATGAGTCCCTTACGAGTCGGTGGGGGTTTTCCTTCGGTGGGACAGAGCTTCGTCAAGCCGAAAGATGTTCGGAAGGGAATTCCGGTGGACGGAACGGGCCCTGGACCGAAGAGGTCAGCGGGCCACGTCCAGGGCCTCAGCCCACGAATCCGTCGAAACCGTACGGCGCCAGCAGCGGCGCCTCCGAGCAGCCGACCCGCCACCCCGGCAACGGACCGATCTCGGTGACCGCGCGCAGGCACAGCCGCGCCGCCGTCTCCTCCGCGACCCGGAGACGGTCGGCGAGCAGATAGACCCCCACTGTCACTCCGTGGCCCGGACGGGGGTGGACGACCACGTGCTCCACACCGTCGCCGGGAAGCGCCAGGTCACGGAGGAGATCCGCGAGGTTCTGAGGGATGCACAACTCCGCCTTCTTGTTGAGAAGTTCGGTGTGAACGAGATACACACCCGGCATTTTCCCCAAAGGACGAACCAGGAAGAAGAAGACCAGAAGTCCCATTCCGGCAATGGCCGGTACAGTCCAGTCCGCCTTCTGTAGAAAACTGGCCACGCGTGTGATGATGGAGCCCCTAAACCGCGAAATCTCCGGGGGGAGAGATGTGCCGTGCTCAAGGCGCTTGGTCTTGATTCCATCGCCGAGGCCGTCTACCGGGGTCTCCTGGCACGGCCGCGCGACGGCGTGGCGGATCTGGCGGAGCGGCTGGGGCTCACTCCCGAGCAGGTCCGGTACGGTCTCGACACCCTGAGCGAACTGGCGTTGCTGCGTCCCTCCTATGACCAGGAGGGCACGCCGTGGCCCGTGTCGCCCGAGGTCGGCCTCCAAATGCTCATGGCGCGCCAGCAGGCCGAGCTCGCGACGCACCAGAAACAGCTGGAGGAATCGCGGGCGGCCGCGGCCCAGCTGATCGCGGAGTACGAGGAGATACGGCCGGCGGAAACCCACCCGCACGGCGAGCGACTCACCGGGATCGACCAGATCCGCGACGGGCTCGCCGCCCTCACCCGGGACACCCGGGAGGAGGTCATGACCTTCGCCCCGGACGGGCCCCAGCGGCCGGAGCACATCGAGGCCGCGAAGCCGCTCAACCAGGAGCTCTTCGACCGGGGGGTCCGGATGCGGACGGTCTACCTCAACAGCGCCCGCAAAAGCCCGCACACCCTCCAGTACGTGAGCTGGCTGTCCAAGCTGGGCGGCGAGGTGCGCACCGTGCCGACCCTGCCGACCCGGATGATCGTCTTCGACCGCAAGACCGCCGTCATCCCCGTGAACAGCGACAACAGCGCCGAGGGCGCCGTGGTGCTGACCGGCCAGGGCACGCTGACCGCGCTGTGCGCACTCTTCGAGAGCGTCTGGAACGACGCCCGGCCGCTGAACGAGGAGAGCAGGGCCGACGAGCAGGGCCTCACCGACCAGCAGGCCACGGTCGTGGTCCTGCTGGCCGAGGGCCACACGGACGAGACCATCGCGAAGCGGCTCGGGGTGTCGCCGCGGACCGCGCGACGGCTGGCCTCCGAGCTGATGACCCGGCTCGGGGCGCGCAGCCGGTTCGAGGCGGGCGTCCGCGCCGCGCAGAACGGCTGGATTCCCGAGTAGAGCTGACGCCGTGAACGTTCAGGGGACCGGCCCTTCGTGGGCCGGTCCCCTTGGCGTATCCCCGTGCTCCCGCGCCCCGTATTCCCGTGCTCCCGCGCCCCGTATTCCCGTGCTCCCGCGCCCCGTATCCCCGTGCTCCCGCCCCGGATTCCCTTACTCCCACGCCCCGTAACTCCGTTCCCCGCGCCCCGGTGTCCCCTTGTGTCCAGGGCCTCAACGGGCCACCGGAGTCGCCTTCCGATGAGCGGTCCCATCACGGAGATTGGTCCTGTGGAACCGGAGTGGACCGGACCCAGCGCAGACGAGGAGTCGACATGACGCGTGCCGGGATCTTCGTCGAGAATCAGCTCGCCCTGCTCGGCATCCGCTATCTGCTCGACGCGGAGGCCGACATCCAGGTCGCGTTCGCCCTGAGCACGCCGTTCGCGGTGGTGCCCGGGTCGGTCGACTGCCTCGTGGTCGACCGGGACCTGCTCGGCGAGCTGCCGCCGGCCGTCCCCGCCGCCCGGACGGTCCTCCTGACCGAAGGGCCGGAGAAGGGCCGGGGCGCGGGCTCCGAACGGGCGGGCGCGACCCTTCCGTTCGACGACGCGCCCCTGATGCTCGTGGACGCCATCCGGCGGGTGGCGGCGCCGGGACCGGTTCCCGCACGGCAGGGCGTCGCCACGCTCTCCCCGAGGGAGCGCGAAGTGCTCGGGCACCTCGTCGAGGGCTGCACCCACGTCCAGGCGGCCCGGCGGATCGGCATCAGCCAGCACACGGTCGACACGTACGTGAAGCGCATCCGCTCCAAGCTCGGCGCACACAACAAGGCGCAGCTGGTCCGTGCCGCTCTGACCACCCCGCGCGCACCGGCCGCGCACCCCGAACCCCGACAACGACAGCAGGTGGAGACATGACGACCGAAGGCACCGGCACCCAGCTCGTGGTCCGCAATCACGAACTGCAGTACTCGCTCTGGCCCGCCGACCGCGAGCTGCCGGCCGGCTGGGAGCCGGAGGGTTTCAGCGGCGAGCGGCAGGAGTGCCTCGACCACATCGAGCGGACGTGGACGGACATGCGGCCGCTCAGCGCCCGGGCCCCGCAGCCGGCGGCGGCCCCGCACTGAACGCGGCGGCCGAGGGGTGGCTCCGGGAGTAGGCGGTGAAGACGGGCCGTCCGCCGCCGATCACGGCGACCGCGGCCGCACAGCCCGCACCGGCCTCCAGATCGGCCAGGACGAAGTCCTCGGCGGGCCTGGCCGCCGGACCGCCCAGGAACAGCACCCTCGGGTCCTCCTCCGGAGCCGACACCCCGACCTCGGACAGCGGTATCCGCAGTCCCAGGCCCGTCGCCTTGAGCACCGCCTCCTTGCGGGTCCACATCCGGTGGAAGCCGCCGATGGTGGTGTGGGCGGGGGACCGGGGCTCCGCGGGACCGAGGACGTGGGGGAGCAGTTCCGCGGGGGCCACGGAGGCGCTGATCTCCTCGACGTCGATGCCGACGGGACCCGTGCGGGTGACGGCGACCGCCACCCGGGAGCCGGAGTGCGACACCGACACCTGGAGCCCGGTGCCCGGCAGTTCGGGCTTTCCGTGGTTCCTTGAGCAGTCGGGACAGCGGGCGATCACCTCGACCCACTGGGGTGGCAGGCCGAGATAGCCGGCGGCCGCGGTGCGCAGCAGGGCCCGTCCGGCGATGAACCGCTGCCGGTCCTCCGTCCGGCGCAGCTGCGGGAGCCGGGACTGTTCGGTCTCGTCGAGCAGGTCGAGGCAGTCGTCGGTGACCGTGGCCGGATCCGCCCACCAGATGTGGCAGTCGGCCGGGCCGAGCACCGGGACCGCCGGGGACTGGTCGATCCGGCAGCCGGCCGCGTACGGCGTCGGGCACGAGTTCATCGTCCACCGCCTGCCTTCCCCTGCCGGTCGCCGCCGTTCCGCTGGTCGGGACGGGGAGGTACCGCATGTACCGGTAGGCCTCCCATGCTCGCGGCAGGACGGCGCGAACACACGCCCCCGAAAGCCGTGACACCTGTTCCGGGGACACCGCGCACGCCGTCCACGGGACACCGCGCACCGCGCCCCGTGGACGGAATTGGACACCCCCTGCAATGACCGGATCAGTCCAGGATCCCGATATTGCCCACCGTATGAACGCCCGCCTAACGTCACGACCGTGATGGAAAGCCAGGGCCTCTCACCCACGTAGGAATTCTCATGGCGACAACCCCTTTCAAAACCTCTCCCCTTTCCGATCACCACGGTCTGGTGATCGAAAGCGCAGATCTCCCCCTCGCCGAACTCCCGCACTCCGAGATCTCCGAACTCTTCAAGCAGCACGGCACGCTGATGTTCCGTGGATTCGGCGCCACCGCCGACGATTTCCGCGCGCTCGTCCAGAAGTTCTCGTCGAAGCTCTTCTTCCACCAGAATCCCAACCGGGAGACGATCTCCGACGACGGCGCCGTGCTCCTCGTCGACGCGCACCGGAATCCCATTCCGGCGCACTCCGAGATGAGCTACTGCCCGCTGCACCCCGGCCTCCAGTGGTTCTACTGCGTGCGGCCGGCCGACGAGGACGGCGAGACGACGGTCTACGACGGCGTCGAGGCGTACAAGCGGCTCGCCCCGGAGACCCGCGAGCTGTTCGACCGGCTGCGGCTGACCTGGCGCCTGCCGTTCCCGACCGCCCCCGAGCACCAGGAGCGCGTCTTCGGCACGGCCGACCGGGCCGAGCTGGAGGCGCTGTTCGCCACCTTCGACGACTTCGAGTACGACTTCGACGAGGTCGGCAACCTCAACTGGAAGTGGACCGTCTCCGCGGTCCCGCAGGCCCCCTACGTGGACGCGCCCACGCTGTGCAACAGCTACCTGGGTTCGGGGGCGCTCGTGTCCTTCGAGGACGGATCGTCCATCCCGCAGCACTGCCGCTGGGACGCGCTCGACGCCACCGAGGAGGTGCGGGTCGACCTCCAGTGGGAGCCCGGCGACATCGTCATGATCGACAACAAGCGCGTCATGCACGGCCGGCGCGGTTTCGAGGACCCCGACCGCAAGGTCGCGGCGATGCTCTCGACGCCGAACTTCTGACCCCCACCCCTCACAGTTTGGATTCGGCCCCATGACCCAAGCCGTCGGACTGCCCACGCTCACCCCTCCGACCGCCCCGCTCTCGGCCTTCTACGAGAACGCCCTGCACGCCATGGAGCTCGGGGACCCGGCCCTGTACGGGCTCCTCGACGACGAGCTGCACCGGCAGCGCGAGACCCTCGCCCTGGTCGCCTCCTGCAGCCCCGTGAACCCCGCGGCGCTGCTCGCCGAGGGAAGCTTCTTCGCCAACGTCACGGCCGAGGGCTACCCCGGCCGCAGGTTCCACGCCGGCTGCGTGAACGTCGACAAGGTCGAGGAGCTCGCGGTCGAGCGCGCCAAGCAGGCCTTCGGCGCCCGCTACGCGAACGTCCAGCCCCACTCGGCGAGCACCGCCAACCAGGTCGTCATGAACTCGCTCCTGAAGCCGGGCGACCCGATCCTGGGCCTCGACCTGGACGCCGGCGGCCACCTCAGTCACGGTGCCAAGGTCAACCTCTCGGGCAAGATCTTCGAGGCGCACAGCTACGGCCTCGGGGCCGACGGGCTGATCGACTACGAGGAGGTCCGCGCCCAGGCGCTCGCGCACCGGCCGAAGCTGATCATCGCGGGCACCACCGCCTATCCCCGTACGCTCGACTGGGCCGCGTTCCGCGCCATCGCCGACGAGGTCGGCGCGTACCTGCTGGCCGACATCACCCACATCGCCGGTCTCGTGGTGGCCGGGCTGCACCCCTCGCCGCTGGCACACGCCCATGTCGTGACCACGTGCACGCACAAGCAGCTCTACGGCCCGCGCGGCGGCCTGATCATGCTCGGCGACTCGGCCGACCTGGTGCTCCCCAGCGGCCGCACGCTCCAGCAGACGCTGAACAGCGGGCTCTTCCCGCTGATACAGGGCGCGCCGGTGGTCAACAGCATCGCCGCCAAGGCCTACGCCCTGGGGGCCGCGACCACGCCGGAGTTCACCGCCCGGATCCACCGGGTCCGCGACCTCGCGGCCGCGCTCGCCGAGCAGCTCGTCGCGCGCGGAGTGCGGGTGATCTCCGGCGGGACCGACAACCACATCGTCGTGGCCGACGTCCTCACGTCGTACGGCGTCACCGGTGTCAACGCCGAGAAGGCGCTCGAGCAGTGCGGTGTGCTCGTCAACAAGAACCGGATCGTCGGCGACGCGCACTCCGCCTTCGTCACGTCGGGAGTGCGGTTCGGCAGCAACAGCATGGCAGCCCGCGGTTTCGACGAGGCCGACGTCGCGGAGGTCGCGGAGCTCGTCCACGAAGTGCTGACCGACCTCGAGAACACGTCCAACAACACCTACGCCCTCGACCACGCCCTGCGGGCACGCGTCCAGGAGCGGATCCGCAGCATCTGCCACCGCCGGCCGGTCGCCGGCTACTGACCGCGATTCCCCGGCGGGCCGGCGCGCCCCCATGACGCCGGCCCGCCCCCGCGGTGTGCCCTCAGGGCCACTCCGCCCGCCCGGGCTCCGAAACTCCACGCCGATGTGAGAACGGTCTATGTACGCAAACAATTCTGTCGTTGATGTCATCCGCCGGAACGTCTTTGAACGCGGCGCCGACGCAAGCTACGAATTCCTCGCCGACACCGGTGGCGTCGACACGAAGCTCACCATGCTCGAGATCGACAGGCGTGCGCGGGCGATAGCCGTCTCCCTGCTGGAGCGGGCGAAGCCGGGTGCGCGGGTCATGCTGCTCTACCCCCCGGGCGAGCATTTCGTCGTGGGCTTCGTGGCCACGCTGTACGCCGGCATGGTCGCGGTCCCGGTCTACCCGCCGGACCCGATGCGCGTCGCCCGTACGCTGCCCCGGCTGCGCGCGGTGGTGAAGAGCTCCCGCGCCGAGATCGTCCTCACGGACGGCCTGGTGCAGGCCTTCACCCGTGAGCTGTTCGAGCAGCAGGCGCCCGAGGTGGCCCGGCTGCCCTGGATCGTCACCGAAGAGGCGATGCTGGAGGGCGCCGACGACTGGCGCATGCCGGCCGTCGCCCCCGACTCGGTCGCCCTGCTCCAGTACACGTCCGGCTCCACCGGCACCCCGCGCGGTGTCGTGGTGACCCACGGGAACCTGCTGTCCAACGGCTCCGCGATCGCCGGCGCCTTCGGCCTCGCCGACGGCGACGTCGTCGCCTCGTGGCTGCCCTTCTACCACGACATGGGACTGCTGGGCGGTGTCCTGCAGCCGATGCTGTCCGGCCTGTCCAACGTCCTGATGTCGCCGCTGGAGTTCATGCGCCGGCCGATGCGCTGGCTGGAGGCCATCTCCAGCCGTGGCGCCACCGTCAGCGGCGGCCCCAACTTCGCCTTCGACCTCTGCGTCAACAAGAGCACCCCCGCCGAGCGGGAGAACCTCGACCTGTCGTCCTGGCGGGTCGCCTTCTGCGGCGCCGAGCCGGTCCGGGGCCGCACGCTGGAGCGCTTCGCCGACGCCTTCGCCGTCAGCGGCTTCGACCGGTCCGCGCTGCTGCCCTGCTACGGCCTCGCCGAAGCGACCCTGTTCGTCTCGGGCAGCGGCCGTGGCAACGGCGCCCACGGCATCCGCGTCGACCGCCCCGCCCTGGAGCAGGGCCGCGCCGAGGAGCTCGCGGACGGCGACCACCTGGTCTCCTCCGGCCTCGTCGCGGACCGCCACGAACTCGCCGTCGTCGACCCGGAGTCCGGCGAGCGCGTCGCCCCCGGCACGGTCGGCGAGCTGTGGGTGCGCGGCAGCTCCGTCGCCTCCGGCTACTGGGAGGACGAGGCCGCGACCGAAGCGACCTTCGGCGCCCGCCTCGCGGACGACCCCGAGCCGTACCTGCGCACCGGCGACCTCGGCTTCGTGCTGGACGAGCAGATCTTCGTCACCGGACGCCTCAAGGAAATGATGGTCGTCCGCGGCCGCAACCTGTACGCGCACGACCTGGAGGAGACCGCCGTCGCGGCCTCCTCCCTGGCCCGCCCCGGCTGCGGCGCGGCGTTCTCGGTGGAGACCGGGGACGGCGAGGAGTGCGTGATCCTCCACGAGGTCGCCGTCTCCGCCGGCGAGAAGGACCTCCCCGGGATCGCGGACGCGATCGCCGCGGCCGTCCAGCAGGAGCACGGCATCGCCCTGCACGACGTGGTCCTGCTCGCCGCCCGCAGCCTGGCCAAGACCTCCAGCGGCAAGATCCAGCGCCTGGCCGGCCGCACGGCGTACATCGCCGGTCAGGTCGAGGGCGAGATCCACCGCCGCTCCACCACCGCCGTCGCCCGCGGCGAGCGGCGCGAGCTCACCCTGCCCTCGCGCGCCGAACTCCTCCCGCTCTCCCGCGAGGAGCGCGTCGACGCGATCGAGCGCGCCCTGAGCCTGGTCGGCCGGGGGGAGGGCGACGCGCCCGCCACGATGGTCGCCGACCTCGACCTCGACTCGCTGGCCGCGGTCGACCTCGCCTTCCGCATCGAGGAGCAGACCGGCGTCGTCACCGACCCGGGCCTGCTGCTGCAGCCGACGAGCCTGCGCGAGGTCGCGGTCGCGGTCGAGGAGCGCCTGGAGTCCGCCCCCGAGGCGCCGGCCGAGCAGACGTCCGGGCAGCGCGGCGGAGCCGTACCGCTGTCGGCCGGTCAGCAGTCGCTGTTGTTCATGCGGGACCTCGAAGGCCCGGACTGCCGGCAGAACGTCTCCGTCGCGGTCCGGCTGTCGGAGCCGGTCGACGCCGGGGTGCTTGCCGCCGCCGTGCGCCACATCGGCACCCGCCACCCCATCCTCACCGCCGGTTTCGGCGTCGACGGCAGCCGGCGCGTGCAGATCGTCGACCCCGCCGTGCCGTTCGAGCTCGACGTCGTCGCCCTGACGGGCGAGACGGAGCAGGTGCTCCGGGCCCGCGTCGACGCGTGCGCCCTCGACCCCTTCGACATCGAGCACGGCGACGTCGCCCGCGCGAAGCTGTTCACCGGATGCGGCGCACCGGTCCTGGTGCTCGCGCAGCACCACGCCATCACGGACTTCTGGTCGGTGGTGACCCTGCTCGACGAGCTGACCACCGTCTACGGCGACCTGCTGCACGAGCGCGCCCCCGAGCTTCCGGTGGCCGTCGGCTACGAGGAGTTCGTCCGCTGGCAGCAGGACTACGAGCGCTCCCCGCAGTGGCAGGCCGACGAGCGCTACTGGCTGGACCTCCTCGCCGGTGACGTCCAGGCGCCGTCGCTCCCCGTACGGGAGGTGCCGAGGCCGGACCAGGGCATCGCGAGCCACCGGGTGACGGTGGACGCCGACCTGCTCGCCGCGCTCGAGGGGATCGCCGGCGAGAGCGACACGACGGTCTTCTCGGTCCTGATGGCGGCCTTCGAGGTCCTCGTCGCCGCGCACAGCGGCGCGCGCGACTTCGTCGTCGGCGCCACCACGGCCGGCCGCCCACAGGCCCGCTTCCGCAACACCCTCGGCTACTTCGCCAACACCATCCCGGTACGCGCCGAGCCCGGCGCCCACCCGACCGTCACCGAGCTGATCCGCAGCACCGGACAGCAGCTGCGCCGGTCGCTCGGCCACCAGCACTTCCCGGTCAGCCGGCTCGTCGAGCTGCTGCGCGCCCAGGGCAACACCTCGGCCGCGATCAACACGGCGGTCGTCTTCGAGCGGCCGCACAACGCGATCGCCGACGACGTCACCTCGGTCCTCTTCGGCGCGGGCAGCACCGGCGCGGTCCTCGGCGACCTCACCCTGGAGCCGTTCCCGGCCGGTGAGCTGGCCACCCAGTTCGACATCACCCTGCACGCGATCCCGGCCGACGGCGGCCTCCTCGCGCACATGCTGGTCCGCGCGGACCGCTTCGACGAGGCCCTCGCCGGGCAGCTGGGACAGCAGTTCCTGGAGCTGCTCCGGCAGATCGTCGTCCACGGCGGGTCCCCGGTCTCCGCGCTGCGGCTGACCGGCGCGACCGAGTCCCTCACCCGGGCCGACGTCCCGGCCCGCACCCTGCCGGGCATCACCTCCGTCCACGAGCTGTTCGAGGCGACGGCCGACCGCACCCCCGACGCGACCGCCCTCGTGGCCGGCGCCGAGGAGCTGACGTACGCCCAGGTGGAAGCCGCGGCGAACCGTCTCGCGCACCGGCTGCGGCAGGAGGGCCTGCGTCCCGAGCAGACCGTCGGCCTGTGCCTGGAACGCTCCCCCGAACTGATCGTCGCGATGCTCGCGGTCATGAAGTCCGGGGCCGCTTTCGTCCCCCTGGACCCGACGCTGCCCCAGAACCGCCTCGCCGACATGGTCGGCGACGCCCGGTGCGCGCGGATCCTCTGCCACGGCGCGACCGCCGCGCTCGCGGCCTCCCTGGGCGAGGCGACCCGGGTCGACGAGGAGTCCGGCGCGGACCTTCCCGAGGACCGTCCCGCGCTCGCCGTCACCGGCGACAACCTCGCGTACGTCATCTTCACCTCGGGCTCGACCGGCCGCCCCAAGGGCGTGCAGATCGAGCACCGCTCGCTCGTCAGCTACCTGCTGTCCTTCCTCGACGCCTTCGACGTCGCCGAGGGCGACCGGGTGCTGCAGTTCGCGCCGCTCACCTTCGACCCCTGCCTGGAGGAGATCTTCTCCGCGTGGACCCGGGGCGCCGCCCTGGTGCTGCGCGACGAGTCGGTGCTCGGTTCGCCCGAGCGGTTCTGGGCCTGGTGCGAGGAGCAGCGGCTCACCCTCGTCGACATCCCCACGGCCTTCTTCCACGTCCTCGTCACCGCCCTGGAGTCCGGGGTGCGGGTGCCGCCGGCGCTGCGCTCGATCCTGATCGGCGGCGAGGCCGCGCACCCCGACAAGCTCGACCAGTGGTTCGCGGCCGACCGCGCCCACGTGGACCTCCACAACCGCTGGGGCACCACCGAGACCACGGTGTGCTCGACCGTCGCCCACCTCGGCCCCGAGTCGGGCCGGGTCTCCCGCGCCCGTGACGTGTCCATCGGCGCCGACATGACCGACGCGGTCGTCCACGTCCTCGACGCCGAGCTGCGGCCCGTCGCCGACGGCGTCGTCGGCGAGGCGTACATCGGCGGCATCGGCGTCGGACGCGGCTACGCCTCCGAGCCCCGCAAGACCGCCGAGCGCTTCGTCCCGGACCCGTTCGCGACCGAGCCGGGCCGCCGCCTGTACGCCACCGGCGACCTGGTGCGCCGCGCCGCCGACGGCGAGCTGCGCTACGTCGGCCGCGCCGACCAGCAGGTCAAGGTGCGCGGCTACCGCATCGAGCTCGGCGAGGTCGACGTGGTGCTGCGCCGGCACCCCGACGTCGCCGAAGCGGCCGTGGTCGCCACCCGCGGCGCGGGCGAGACCGAGCTGATCGCCGCCGTCACCGGCGCGGGCGTGAGCACCGACGGGCTGCGCCAGTGGCTCAACCGCGAGCTGCCCAGCTACATGGTCCCGAGCCGCCTCCTCGTCCTGGACGCCATCCCGCTCACCTCGAACGGCAAGGTGGACGCGCACGCCCTGCGCGAGCTGGCCCTCGACGTGTCCCGTTCCACCGGGGCGGCGGACATGTCGCCGCTTGAGAGCAGGCTCGCCGCCCTCTGGTGCGAGGTCCTCGAAGTCGCCGGGGTCGGTCCCGACGAGGACTTCTTCGCGCTCGGCGGCCACTCGCTGCGCGCCGCCGACCTGAACACCCGGGTGCGCCGGGAGTTCGGCGTCCAGCCGCCGCTGCGGATGTTCTTCGAGTCCGTCACCGTCCGCGCCCAGGCGGCGCGGATCGCCGAACTGGCCGCCGCCGAGCCGGTGGAGACCGAGGCCGCGGCGGCCGTCGCCGCCGAGGTCGAGCCCACCCTGTCGCTGGGCCAGCGCCGCCTGTGGTTCCTGGAGAAGTTCGCCCCGGGCTCCCGCGCCTACGTCGTGCCGGGTGTGCTCCGGCTCTACGGCGAGCTCGACCGGGACGTCCTGCGCGGCGCGCTCGACGCGATCGTCGAGCGGCACCCGGCGCTGCGCACCGGCTTCAAGGACGAGGGCGGTCGGCCCGTCCCCTTCGTGCACACCGGCCTGACCTGCCCCTTCGAGGCCCTCGACCGGACCTCGATCGCGCCCGCCCGCCGCGAGGCGGAGCTCTCCGTGCTCGTCGGCGAGCACGTACGGCAGCTCTTCGACCTCGATGCGCCGCCACTGATGCGCGCCGCCCTGGTGGAGTTCGGGCCCGACGAGCACGCCCTGCTCCTGGCCTTCCACCACATCGTCTCCGACGGCCGCTCGATGGAGGTCATCGCCGGAGAGCTGGCCGAGCTGTACGCGCACGGTGCCGGCACCGGTGCCGGCGAGCCGCCCGCGGTCGTCCACCAGTACGCCCGGTGGGCCCTCGACGAGGGCGTCCGGCTCGACTCCGCGGAGGGAGAGCAGGGTCTGGCCTTCTGGTCCGGGCACCTGGCCGGCGCTCCGCTCGCCCTCGACCTGCCCTTCGACCGGACCCGTCCGGCCGTGCAGACCTTCGACGGCGCGCGCGTCCCGCTGACGCTCGGCCAGGCCGACTCGGACCTGCTGCGCTCGCTCGCCCGCGACCAGCGGGCCACCGTGTTCATGACGCTGGCCGCCTGCCTGTCCTCGACGCTCTCCCGGCTGACCGGCCAGGAGCGGGTGGTCATCGGCGTCCCCGACGCCAACCGTCCGGGCGACGGCGCCTACGACGACGTCGTCGGCTTCTTCGTGAACACCGTCCCGCTCTGCTTCGAGGTGCCCGGCGGCGCCACCGGCCGCGACCTCGTCGCCCGGGTCCGCGCCACCACCCTGGAGACGATGCCGCACACGTGGGTGCCGTTCTCCGCGATCGTCGAGGCGAGCGGCCAGGACCGCGACCCCAGCCGCAGCCCGCTCTTCCAGGTGATCCTCGACGTCCGCAGCGGCGCCCTGCCCTCGCCGGCCCTGCCCGGCCTGCGGGTCGAGACCGCCCCGCTGTACACCGGCACCGCCAAGACCGACCTGACCTTCGAGATCACCGACGACGGCGGCCCGCTGACGGGCTGGCTCGAGTTCAACACGGACCTCTTCCGGCCCGAGACCGCGCAGCTCGTCGCCCGGCTGTTCGCCGAGACGGCCCGCGCGATGGCGCAGCGTCCGGACGAGCGCGTCGAGACCCCCTCGGCGGCCGCGGCCCTCGGCCACTGGCCGGCCCAGGCCGGCGCGGAGCCGCACCCCGACACGTTCTGGGCGCAGTTCGAGCGTGCCGTCGACAGCCGTCCCGACGCGATCGCCCTGGAGGGCGCCGACAGCGCGCTGACCTACGACGCGCTGCGCACCCGGGTCGAGCAGGTCGCCCGGGTGATCGCCGACCGGTTCGCCGTGCGCCCCGGTGACGTCGTCGCCGTGTCGGTCGAGCCGTCCGTCGAGGCGGTCGTCGCCGTCCTCGCGGCGCAGCGCTGCGGAGCGGCGTACCTGCCGGTCGACCCCGCCTACCCGGCCGAGCGCAAGGACTTCATGCTGGCCGACTCGGGGGCGCGCGGTCTGGTGACCCGCGAACTCGTCGAGGAGGCGCTGCGCGAGGCCCCGGCCGAGTCCGTGGCGCTGCCGCAGGCCGACCCGGACGCTCCCGCGTACCTCCTGTACACCTCGGGCTCCACCGGCCGCCCCAAGGGCGTCCTCGTCTCCCACCGCTCGCTCGCCAACCTCACGGCGGCCCAGGCGGGTGTCTTCGGGATCGACGCCGGCTCGCGCATGCTCCAGTTCGCCAGCCTGAGCTTCGACGCCTCCGTCTGGGAGATCTTCTCCACCCTCGCCGCGGGCGGCACCCTGTGCGTCGTCGGCCGTGAGCACGCCCTCGTCGGCGAGGCACTGGCCGATGTCCTGGCCGAGCGCGCCATCAGCGTCTGCCTGCTGCCGCCGTCGGTGATCGCCTCCCTGCCCGCCCGTGAACTGCCGCTCCTGAAGACCCTCGTGTCGGGCGGCGAGGCCTGCCGCGCCGAGCTGGTCGAGCGGTGGCAGCCGGGTCGGCGCTTCGTCAACGCGTACGGCCCCACCGAGTGCACCGTCGCCATCACGGCCGCCGCCCTCGAGCCGGGGCAGCCCGCCTCGCTGGGCGCGGTCCTGCCGGGCGGCACGGCGTACGTCCTGGACGCGGACCTGCGGCCGGTGGTCGCCGGCGCGGTCGGCGAGCTGTACGCCGGCGGTGCCGGTCTGGCCCTCGGCTACCACGGCCGGCCCGCGCTGACCGCCGGGCACTTCCTGCCCGACCCGTTCTCCGCCGTCCCCGGCGCCCGCATGTACCGCACGGGCGACCTCGTCCGGCTGCGGGCCGACGGGACGCTGGACTACTGCGGCCGCGGCGACAGCCAGATCAAGCTGCGCGGCTACCGCGTCGAGCCCGCCGAGATCGAGTCGGTGCTGCTCGCCCTGGCCGGGGTGAAGCGGGCCGTGGTGCGCGGCCTCGACGGTGTCCTGGTGGCCCATGTCGAGACCGCCGACCCGGAGCTGACCCCGCAGGCGCTGGCCAGGCAGTGCGCGGCGGAGCTGCCGCCGCACATGGTTCCGGCCGCGTTCGTGACCCGTACGGAACTGCCCCGCCTGCCCGGCGGCAAGATCGACCCGAGCCGTCTCGACCGGCCGCGCCGCGCCGACTTCGCGCACGCCGACTTCGCCGAGCCGGAGTCGGAGACCGAGCGGACCGTCGCCCGGGTCTGGGCCCGGGTCCTCGACGTCGACGCGGTCGGCGCCGGCGACGACTTCTTCACCATCGGCGGACACTCCCTGCTCGCCACCGTGATCACCTCGCAGGTGGGCGAGGAGCTGGGCCGTGAGGTCCCGCTGCGCGCCCTGTTCGAGGCGCCCGTGCTCCGCGACTACGCCGCCCTGTGCGACGAAGCGGCCGCCCGGGACACCTCCGGCGGGATCACGGCCCACGCCGTCGGCGGCGACGCGCCGCTGTCGGTGATGCAGGAACGCCTGTGGCTCCTGGAGGAGATCGAGAACGGCTCCGGCCAGAACGCCCTCACCGGCCGCTACCACCTGGCCGGTGCGATCCGGCTCACCGGCGCCCTCGACGAGGCCGCGCTGCAACGGGCCGTCGGCCGCCTGGTCGACCGGCACACCACGCTGCGCACGGTCGTCGCCCACCGGGACGGCGTCCTGACCCAGTCCGTCCTCGACAGCGCCGACGTCACCCTGGCGCGCACCCCGCCGACCGGCGTCACCGCCGAGGAGCGGGTGTCCGAGGCCCTCGCCCTGGTGGACCGCGAGGCCGCCGAGCCGATGGACCTGTCGGCAGGACCGCTGCTGCGGGTCCGGCTCCTCGACCTCGGCCGCGACGACGCCGTGCTCGTCCTGACGCTGCACCACATCGTCGGCGACGGCTGGTCGATGGAGATCCTCAAGCGGGACCTGACGCACTTCTACGCGGAGGAGACCGGCCACGAGCCCGCCGCCCCGCTGCCGCCGCTCCCGGTCACGTACGAGCAGTTCTCCCGCTGGCAGCGCCACCAGCTGGACTCCGGCGCGCTCGACGCCTCCGTCGCGTACTGGTGCGAGCAGCTCGACGCGCTGCCCTCGCTGACCCTCCCGATCGCCCGCGGCGGCTCCGCCCCGGCGGACGACGAGGGGAGCCACCGGGTGCGGGCGACCGTCGCACCGGAGCTGCGCGAGGCGATGGAGCGGCTCGCCGCCGGGTCCGGGGCGACCCTGTTCATGGTGCTCGCCGCCACCCTCCAGCTCACCCTGGGACGGCTGGCCGGCCAGCGCGACTTCGCGATCGGCGTGCCCATCGCGGGCCGTGGCCACCGCGAGGTGGAGGACCTGATCGGCTTCTTCATCAACTCGCTGGTGCTGCGCGCCGACCTGTCCGGCGACCCGACCTTCGCCGAGCTTCTCGACCGGGTCCGCACGACCACCCTCGACGCGTACGAGCACCAGGACGTCCCGTTCGAGACGCTGGTCGGAAAGCTGGCCCCCGAGCGCGACCTGAACACCACGCCGCTGTTCCAGGTCTACCTGAACCTGCTCAACATCCCGCCGCACCGGTCCGAGCTGCCGGGCATCGAGGTCGACACCTTCGCCGTCCCCGACCTCGGTGCCAAGTTCGACCTCACCTTCTACGTCGACCCCGCGGGTCCGGGCCTCTCGCTGGACCTGATGTACGCCGGCGAGAAGTTCGACGAGGCCACGACGCGGGAGCTGCTCGCCCAGTGGATCCGGGTCATCGAGCAGGCCGTCGCCGACAGCGGCAGCCCGATCGACGCACTGCGGCTCGACACGCCGCAGGCGCGCCGTGAGCTGCCCGACCCGGCCGCACCGCTGGACACCACCTGGTACGGGTCGGTGGTCGAGCAGTTCGAGCGGCGGGCCGCCCGTGAGCCGCAGCGGATCGCGATCAGCGAGCCGGGCCAGGAACTCACCTACGGCGACCTCGCCTGGGCGACGGCCGCCATGTCCGGGCTGCTGAGCCGGCAGGGCGTCGCCAAGGGCGACGTGGTCGCCATCTACGGCGAGCGCAGTGCCTCCCTGGTCTGGGCGATCCTGTCGGTGATGCGCGCCGGAGCCTCGTTCGCCATCCTCGACCCGAGCTACCCGGCCGACCGCATCGCCGACTGCCTGGCGGTGGCCCGCCCGAGCGCCTTCCTCCAGCTGGAGGGGGCCGGTGCCGTGCCGCTCGCGGTGGACACCGCGCTCCAGGCGCTCTCCCTCCGCTGCCGCTTCGAGCTGCCGTCCCGCCTCTCGGACGCCCGGCACCTGGTGCCGCAGGGCGCCGAACCGGCCGAGGCGGTCCAGGTGGGCCCGCGGGACTGCGCGTACGTCGCGTTCACCTCCGGTTCCACCGGCAAGCCGAAGGGCATCCGGGGCGCGCACGGGTCCCTGACCCACTTCGTGCCGTGGATGGTGGAGACCTTCGGGCTCCGCGAGACCGACCGCTACAGCCTGCTCTCCGGCATCAGCCACGACCCGCTGCACCGCGAGGTGTTCACGCCGCTGGTCACGGGCGCCATGATCTGCGTGCCCGACCGCCTCGACGTCGAGACCCCGGGCCGTCTTGCCCAGTGGTTCCGTACGGCCCAGGTGTCGGTCAGCCACATGACGCCCCCGATGGCGCGGCTGTTCGACCAGCTGTCGGTCGCCCCGGGCACGCTGCCGCTCCTGGAGCGGGTGTTCTTCCTCGGCGACACGCTGACCAGCCGTGACGTACGGGCCATCACCCGCATGGCCGGCTCGGCGACCTGCGTCAACCTGTACGGCTCGACCGAGACGCAGCGCGCGGTCGGCTACTACGTGGTCCCCGCGGCCCACGGCACCGCCGAGACCGACCCGGGGGTCACGTACCCCCTCGGCCGAGGCATGAAGGACGTCCAGCTCCTCGTCCTCAACGAGGCGGGGCAGCAGGCCGGCGTCGGGGAACCGGGCGAGATCGTCATCCGCTCCCCGCACCTCTCCCTCGGCTACGCCGACGAGCAGCTCAACACCGCCAAGTTCGTGCGCAACCCGTTCGGCGCGTCCGACGAGGACCGCATGTACCGGACCGGTGACCTCGGCCGCTACCTCGCCGACGGCTCCGTCACCCCGCTCGGCCGCGCCGACAACCAGGTGAAGATCCGCGGCTACCGCGTCGAGACCGACGAGGTGCAGCACGTGATCTGCTCCGCGCCGGAGGTCCAGGACGCCCTGGTCATGGCCCGCGCCGACGCCAGCGGCGAGACCGCGCTCGTCGCCTACGTGGTGGCCAGGCCCGGCCGGAAGGTGGCCGGCAACGAGCTGAAGGGGTACGTCCGCAAGCGGCTGCCGGACTACATGGTCCCGGCGTTCGTCGTGGTCCTCGACGCCTTCCCGCTCACCCCGAACCGCAAGATCGACCGCGCGGCGCTGCCGGAACCCTCCGCGGCGACCGGCGTCCACGAGGACGGACCGCGCACCCCGCTGACGCCCACCGAGGAACTGGTGGCCGGCCTGTGGCAGGACGTGCTCGGCGCCCACCAGGTGGGCCCCGAGGACAACTTCTTCAACCTCGGCGGCCACTCGCTGATGGCGACCCAGGTCGTGTCCCGGATCCGCCGGGTCTTCGGCTGCGAGATCGCGCTGCGCACCCTGTTCGAGAAGCAGACCGTGCGGGACCTCGCCGCGCACATCGACGGCGTCGCCGGCGGCACCGCCGTCCCCGCGCCGATCGTGGCCCTGCCCCGCACCGGCTCCCTGCCCGCCTCGTACGGCCAGGAGCGCCTGTGGGTCCTCGACCAGCTGGAGGGCGACACCGGCGCCTACAACAGCCCGACGGTCGTGCGGATGCGCGGCCCGCTGGACACCGAGGCGCTGGCCGCCACCCTGGACGAGCTGGTCGCCCGGCACGAGGTGCTGCGCACCCGGATCGTCATGGGCGACGGCCGGGTCAGCCAGATCGTCGAGCCGGCCGGCGAGGTCACCATGCCGCTCACGGTCGTCGACCTGAGCGACGCGCCGCAGGAGGACGCCGAGCGGCGCATGTGGCAGCTCGTCGACGAGGCCGCCCGGCACCGCTTCGACCTGGCCCAGGCGCCGCTGGAGCAGGCCACCCTGATCCGGCTCTCCGACGAGGACCACGTCTTCGTCCTCACCGTGCACCACGTCGTCGCCGACGGCTGGGGCCTGCAGATCGTGGTCCGCGACTTCGCGGCCCTGTACCAGGCACGACGCCAGGGCACGGCCTCGCCGCTGCCCGAGCTGGAGGTGCAGTACGCCGACTGGTCGAGCTGGCAGCGCGACCGGGTCGAGGGCGGCGACTACCAGGGGCAGCTGGACTTCTGGTGCGAGACGCTGGCCGATCCGGCGTCCGTGCTCGAGTTCCCCGCGCAGCGGCCGAGGCCGGCCGCGATGACCAACCGCGGCCTGACGGTGCGCCGGATCCTCGACACCGAACTGGTCAACGGCGTCCGGCACGTGGGCCGCGAGCACAACGCGACCCTGTTCATGACCCTCCTCGCGGCCTTCAACGCCCAGCTGCACCGCTACAGCGGCGCGGCGGACATCGCGGTCGCCACCCCGGTGGGCACCCGCTCGGTCGAGATCGAGGACGTGGTCGGGTTCTTCGTGAACACGATCGTCTTCCGCAACAAGCTCTCCGCGGAGGAGTCCTTCACCGAGCTGCTCGAACGCGTCCGCGCGACGACCCTGGCGGCCTACGCCAACCAGGACGTCCCCTTCGACCGGGTGGTGGACGCGCTCCAGCCGAACCGCGACCTGAGCGTGAGCCCGCTCTTCCAGGTCATGTTCACCCTGCACAACGCGCCCTACTCGGAGATCGACCTCGGCGACCTCAGGCTGGAGCGGCTGCACGCCCCGGTCGGCTCCGCCAAGTTCGACCTCAGCCTCGACCTGGCCGAGGAGAAGGACGGCCTGCACGCGACCCTGGAACTCAACGCCGACCTGTTCGACGCCGAGACCGGCGAGCAGCTCCTCGACCACTTCGAGGCCCTGCTCGGCAGCATCACCGCCGCCCCGGCGCGGGCCGTGGCCGACCTGGAACTGCGCTCGGCCGCCGAGGCCGCGGCCCAGGACGCCCTGAGCGCCGGACCGGCCGCCCTGACGCCGAGGACCACCTCCGAGGCGCTCGAACACTGGGCGCGGCACACCCCGGACGCCCCCGCCGTCATCGACGGCACCACCGTCTGGACCTACCGGGAACTGCGGGACCGGGTCGCGGCACTCGCCGAGCGGCTGACCACGGCGGCCACCGGCCCCGAGCCGGCCGTGGTGGTCTGTGCCGAGCGCTCCGCCCGGCACATCGCCGCCGCCCTCGCCTGCGGCGCGGCCGGCACCACGTACGTGCCGGTCTCCCCGGCCGTACCGGACCGGCGGATCGCCACGATCCTCGACCGGCTCGGCGAGGTCGTCGCGGTCACCGACGACGAGCAGGCGGACCGTGTCGCCGCCCTGCTCGGCGACGGCCGGGCCCGCGGCGAGGCCGACTCACGGGCCCGCGGCAGCCACCTCGTCCTCGACGACTCCGCGGCGGACCGTCCGCTCGACGCCGCCGGTGCGCACCCGTCCCGGCGCGCGTACGTCATCTTCACCTCCGGTACGACCGGTGAGCCCAAGGGCGTGGAGATCGAACAGGCCGGACTCCTGGGCCACCTCGAACTGATGGCCCATGACCTGGAGCTGTCCTCGGGCGACGTCGTGGCCCAGACCGCCTCGCAGTCCTTCGACATCTCCGTCTGGCAGATGCTCGTCGCGGTGACGCGCGGTGCGACCACGGTGATCAGCTCCGACGCCACCAGCCGGGACGCAGAGGCGCTGCTCGCCCTCGTCCGGGAGCGCGGCGTCACCGTGCTCCAGCTGGTGCCCGGCATGATCAGGGCGCTGCTCGACCACGCGGCGGGCGACGACCTGGCGAGCCTCAGGTTCCTGATCGCCACGGGCGAGGCGCTGCCGCCGGACCTCGCGGCGGACTGGCTGCGCCGCTTCCCCGGGATCCCGATGGTCAACGCCTACGGCCCCGCGGAGTGCTCGGACGACACCCACCTCGCGGTGCTGTCCACACCGCCGCCGCAGGACCGCCCGGTCCCGCTCGGCAGTCCCGTCGCCGGCGTGAGCTCGTACGTCCTCGACGCGCAGGGACGGCGCGTGCCGTTCGGCGTGCCGGGCGAGCTCGCCATCGGCGGCCCGGTGGTCGGCCGCGGCTACCTCGGTGACCCGAAGGCCACCGCGGACCGCTTCGTCCCCGATCCGTACGCGACGGTCCCCGGCGCCCGGCTCTACCGCACCGGCGACCGCGTGAGGCTGCACGCCGACGGCCGGCTCGAGTTCCTCGGCCGCCTCGACGACCAGCTCAAGATCCGGGGCTTCCGCATCGAGGCCGGCGAGGTCGAGACGGCGCTGTGCGAGCTGCCGGCCGTACGGGAGGCGGCGGTCGTCCTGCGCGACTGCGACGGCGAACCCACCCTGGTCGCCTGCGTGGTCGGCACCGAGCACGACCCGGCCGTCCTGGCCGCCGCGCTCGGCACCCGCCTGCCGCGCTACATGGTCCCCACCGGCTACGTCTTCGCAGACCGGCTGCCACGCAACGCCAACGGCAAGGTGGACCGGGGCGCGCTCCAGCGCGACGACGTCACCGTCGAGCGGGTCCGGCAGCGCTTCGAGGCGCTGTCCGGCCCCACCGAGCGGCTCGTGGCCTCGGTCTTCGAGGAACTGCTCGGCACCCCGGCGGTCGGCGCGCTGGACGACTTCTTCACCCTGGGCGGCCACTCGCTGCTCGCCACCCGTCTGGTGGCCGAACTGGCCGCGCAGACGGACATCGAACTGCCGCTGCGCACCGTCTTCGAGCAGCCCACCGTGCGCGGTGTCGCACAGGCCCTGGAGGAGTTCCAGATGGCCGGGCTGAGCGAGGCCGAGCTCCTCGAACTCGAGGTGCTGCTCGACGGCGTGACCGACGACCAGGCCCGCGAGCTGCTCGCGGCCGGCGAGGAGAGGGACGCATGATCGGGGAAGTCTCCACCCAGCGGGAGGCCGTCAAGGGCCTGTCCGCGGCCAAGCGGGAGCTGATGGCCCAGCTGCTGCTGGCCCGTGGCAAGCAGCGGGCGGCGGCGCGCACCATCCGCCGCCGCGACCCCGCGGCGCCCGTCCTGCTCTCCCGCGGCCAGGAGCAGCTGTGGGTCGCCGAGTCCCTCGCGGACGGCCGCCCGCTGTACAACGTGCCGTACGGCGTGCGCCTGCGCGGCGCGCTCGACGTCGCCGCGCTGCGCACCGCGCTCGACGGGCTCGTCGCCCGGCACTCGGTCCTGCGCACCGTCTACCGGCAGCTGCCGGACGGCGGCTTGGAGCAGGTCGTGCGGGAGGCCGAGCCGGTGCCGCTGCCGGTCGAGGAGACCGGCGGCGAGGAGGCCGCGATGGCCGCCGCGCAGCGCGAGGCGGCCCGGCCGATCGACCTGGCCGCCGGGCCCGTGATGCACGGCCGGCTGTTCCGGATCGCCGCCGACGACCACCTGCTCGCGCTGGTCGTGCACCACATCGCGACCGACGCCTGGTCGGTGGGCGTCCTGCTGGAGGACCTCGCGGAGCTGTACGACGCGGCCCGCGAGGGCCGCTCGCCCCGGCTGCCCGAGCTCGGCATCGACTACGCCGACGCGGCCGTGCACGAGCGGGCCCAGGAGCCCGCGGACCACAACTGGCTGGTCGCGCAGTGGCGCGAGCAGCTGGCCTGGGTCCAGCCGCTCGGCCTGTCGGCGAGCGGCGACCGGGGCACGGCCCGCACCGGGCGGCGCATCCGCTGCCAGTGGGACGGGCAGTTCGGCCGCGAGCTCCAGCGCACCGCCGAGACGCACCGCACGACCGTGTTCAACGTGATGCTCAGCGCGTTCGCGGTGCTCCTGCACCGGTACACGGGCACCTCCCGGTTCGCCGTCGGCACGGTCATGGCCAACCGGAACCGGCAGACCGAGCGACTGGTCGGCTACTTCGCGAACACCGTTCCCGTGGTCGCCGACCTGTCCGCCGGGGCCGGCAGCCTGGGCGACGTGCTCGCCGGGATCACCCGCGAGTCGCTGTGGGCGCAAGAGCACCAGATCCCCTTCGACGTGCTGGTCGACAAGGTCGCGCCGCAGCGGACCCTGGCCGAGAGCCCGCTCTTCGAGGCCATGTTCGTCTTCAACAACGGCCCCGGCCACGAGATGCGGCTGCGCGACCTGTCGCTGACCCCGACCCATCTGCACTCCGGCACCGCCAAGTTCCCGCTGGACCTGTCCTGCGCGGTGACGGACGACGAGGTCATGGTGTCGCTGGAGTTCGACGAGTCGGTGATCGACGCCGACGCCGCCGAACGCCTGCTCGGCCACTACCGGCGGCTGCTCACCGGACTGTGCGAGACCCCGGACGTCCACGTCGACAACGCGGACCTGCTCACCCCGGCCGAGTGGGAGCTCGTCGTCGACGAGTGGAACAGCACGGGCGAGGAGTACCCCGAGGACGCCACCGCGCACGGTCTGTTCGAGCAGTGGGCGGACGTGGACCCGGGCGTCACCGCCGTGGTCTGCGGCGACGAGGCGGTCGACTACGCCGAACTCGACGCCCGCGCCAACCGCCTCGCCCACCTGCTCGTCGAGCGGGGCGCCGGCCGCCACGAGCGCGTCGGCGTCTGCCTGGAGCGCGGCATCGACCTGGTCGTCACCCAGCTCGCCATCGCCAAGGCCGGTGCGGGCTACGTGCCGCTGGACCCGGGCTACCCGGCCGAGCGTCTCCAGTGGATGCTGGCGGACTCCGGCGCCCGCCTGGTCGTCACCCGTGACGACCGGCTCGCCGGCGACGGCGTCACGGCCGTCGACCCGTCCTCCGCCGGGGACTTCCCCGCGACCCGCCCGGAGCGCGAGGTCCGTCCCGACGACCTGCTGTACCTGATCTACACCTCGGGCTCGACCGGTCTGCCCAAGGGCGTGCTCCTCGACCACCGGGGCCGCGTCAACAACTTCACCGACTTCAACCGGCGCTTCCTGGTCGGTCCCGGCGACAAGGTCTTCGGCGTCTCGGCGCTGGCCTTCGACATGAGCGCGTACGACGTGTTCGGCACGCTCATGGCCGGTGCGACCGTGGTCTTCCCGACGCCCGAGGACGAGCGCTCGCCGCACCGCTGGATCGAGACGATCGAGCGCGAGTCCGTCACCGTGTGGCACTCGGTCCCCGCACTGTTCGGCCTGCTCGTCGAGGAGGCCGAGGTGCGCGGCGGCGAGCGGCTGCCGATCCGGCTGGTGCTGCTCGGCGGCGACTGGATCCCGCTGGCGCTGCCACAGCGCGGTGCGGCGCGGCTCGTCGAGTCGGCGCAGCTGGTCAGCATGGGCGGGGCCACCGAGGTCTCCATGGACTCGACGATCCACCTGATCGGCGAGGTCCTGCCGGAGCAGCGCAGCATCCCGTACGGCGTCCCGATGGCGAACCAGACCTCGTACGTCCTCGACGCCTCGCTGTCCCCGCTGCCCGTCGGCGTCCCCGGCGAGCTGTACCTCGGCGGTGTCGGGGTCGGCTGGGGCTACCACAACCGGGCCCGGCTGACCGGCGAGAAGTTCCTGCCGGACCCGTTCAGCCCGCTGCCCGGGGCGCGGATGTACCGCACGGGCGACCGGGCCCGCTGGCTGCCGGACGGCAACCTGGAGCTGCTCGGGCGCATCGACTTCCAGATCAAGATCAACGGCTACCGGGTGGAGACCGGTGAGATCGAGGCGGCCCTGCGGGAGGTGATCGGCGGCGGTTCCTGCCTGGTCGCGGCACACGGCCCGCGCGACGGCGCGAAGACGCTCGTCGCCTACCTGGTGGCGCCGCCCGGTGGGGAGATCCCCGAGGACGCAGAGCTCAAGCGGCAGCTGGCGGCGCGGCTTCCCCAGCACATGGTGCCCGGCTCCTTCGTCCGCATGGACGCCTTCCCGCTGACCCACAACGGCAAGATCAACCGCCGCGAGCTGCCGGCGCCCACGGTCGCCGCCGTCACCGGGCGGGCCGCGGGCACCGACACCGAGCGGGCCCTGGTGGAGCTGTGGCGCGAGGCGCTCGGCCGCGACGACGTCCCGGTCGACGTCGGCTTCTTCACCCTGGGCGGCAACTCCATCGCCGTCATCCGCATGGTCAGCGCGGCCCGCCGCGCGGGCCTGGAGATGACCCCGCGCATGGTCTTCGCCCACCAGACGATCGAGTCGCTCGCGAAGGCCGTCGACGAGCGGGAGGCCGCCCCGGCCGCCGGGCCCGCCAGGACCGGTGGCGAAGGACCTTCGGTGACACCGAGCCAGCAGCACATGCTGGACGTCCTGGAGAGCGACTGGGTGCCGGGCCTGTACCAGATGCAGTCCACCACCGAGCTGCCCTTCGAGATCGACCCGGACGGCTTCCGGGCCGCCTGGCAGGCGCTCGGCGACCGCCACCCCGCCCTGCGCACCGGCTTCCGGCGCGACGGCGACGGCGCCTGGACCCCGGTCGTCGCCGACGAGCTCGCCCCGGTGATCGAGGTCCTCGACTGGAGCGACCACGAGCCGGACGCGGTCGCCGACGAGCTGATCGCCCTCCTGGAGGCCGAGCGGGCCGCGCCCTTCGACGTCTCCGAGCCGCCCCTGTGGCGGGTGTGGCTGGTGCGCGGCCGGAACACCTGGTGGCTGGGCCAGATCCAGAGCTATCTGCTGGCCGACGGCTGGTCGAACCTGGTGCTGCTCGACGAACTCCTCGCGCTCTACGTCGCCGCCCTCGAAGGACGGGACGCCGGCCTCCCGCCGGTCCCCGAGCTCGACGCCGAGCACACCGACCCGGAGGCGGACACCGCCTTCTGGCGGAACCAGCTGACCGGGGCCCTCCCGTCCCGGCTGGCGGCGGAGCCGGGCCTCCTCGGCCCGTCCCGCTTCGCCCGGGTGGCCGGCCGGCTCGACCCGACGGTCGCCCAGGCGCTGCGCGAACGGGCCGCCGAGCACGGGCACACCTTCTCCACCCTGGCCTGCGCCGGCTGGTCGCTCCTCGCGGCCGCCCGCCTGGAGCGCGCCGACGTCACGGTCGGCGTGGTCTCGGCGGGACGCGACCGGGCCGTCGACGGCCTGGAGCGCGCGGTCGGCCTGTTCATCGCCGCTCTGCCCGTACGGGTGGAGATCGACCGGGACGAGAGCCTGACCGCACTGTTCGACCGCTTCCAGCTGGCCCGCGTCGAGGGCGCCGAGCACACCTCGGTCCCCACCGGCGCGCTCCAGCGGATGGGGGCCGGCGAAGGACCGCTGTTCGACTCGGTCGTCGTCGTCGCCAACTACCCGGTCTCCTCGGCGCTGCGCGCCCAGCAGGCCGCGAGCGTCCACGAGGGCGCCGAGAGCGACGGCACCCGCAACCAGACCGAGTTCTCGCTCCGCCTCGACGTCACCGACGACGCCGAACCCCGTATCGCCCTCTCGTACTACGGCGACCGCGTCGCCGACACCGACGCCCGGCAGCTGCTCGACGACTACCTCGCGCTGCTCGCCTCGGTCGCCCGTACACCTGCCGCCACCGTCGGCCAGGTGCTCCCGCTCGCCTCCCACCCGATTGGAGACCCCCGATGACGGTCATGGCAGAACGCGTCGCTTCCCCGCTCGTCCCTTCCGCTCTCGCCCCTTCCACCGATGTGTTCGAGACCCGGGAGTCCGCCGTCCGGTCGTACTGCCGGGCGTTCCCCACGCTGCTCGCCTCGGCGCACGGCACCACGCTGGTCGCCGAGGACGGCACGGAGTACGTCGACTTCTTCTCCGGCGCCGGCGCCCTCAACTACGGTCACAACCACGACCACATCAAGCGTCAGGTCCTCGCCTACCTCCAGGGCGACGGGCTGCTGCACGCCCTGGACTTCCACACGGCGGCCAAGCGCGAGTTCCTGGAGCGCTTCGGCCAGGAGATCCTGGAGCCGCGCGGACTGCACCACCGCGTCCAGTTCTGCGGCTCCACCGGCACCGACGCCGTCGAGGCCGCGCTGAAGCTGGCCCGCAAGCACACCGGCCGCTCCCAGGTGATCGCCTTCTCCGGCGCGTACCACGGCGTCAGCCGCGGCAGCCTCGCGGCGACGGCGGACAACTCGCTGCGCAAGGTGGCCGGTACGGCCCTCGGCGAGGTCACCCACCTGCCGTTCCCGGTCGGACCGCGCGGCCACTTCCCGACCGTCGACCTCCTCGAGCAGTTCCTGAGCGACGACCTGTCCGGCGTCGACGTGCCCGCCGCGGTCATCCTCGAAGTCGTCCAGATGGAGGGCGGCGTCTACCGCATCCCCGACGAGGACCTGCGCCGCCTGCGCGACCTCTGCGACCGGTACGGCATCGTGCTGATCGCCGACGAGATCCAGGCCGGCTGCGGCCGCACCGGCGGCTTCTTCTCCTTCGAGCAGGCCGGGGTCGTCCCCGACCTCATCACCGTCTCGAAGTCGATCGGCGGCCTGGGCCTGCCGATGTCGATCCTCCTCATCCGCGAGGGCCTCGACTCCTGGCAGGCCGGTGACCACCCGGGCACCTTCCGCGGCAACCAGCTGGCGTTCGTCGCCGCCTGCGCCGCCCTCGACCTCTGGCAGAGCGAGGCCTTCCTGGACCAGGCCCGGAACGGCGCCGAACTGCTCCGCTCCTTCTGGGAGAGCAACCCGCTGCCCGGCGTCGAGATCCGCAGCGAGGGCCACGCGATCGGCATCGACCTGACGCACGCCGGCGGCCGCCGGGCCGCCGACGAGGTCGTCGCCTGGTGCTTCGAGCGCGGCCTGATCGTCGAGTCCACCGGCCGCGACAAGGCGGTCCTCAAGCTGCTGCCCGCGCTGACCATGGAGCTCGACGTGCTCCGGTACGGCTGCGAGCTGATCCACGAGGGCCTGCTCACGGCGCTCTCCCACTGACGCGGCCCGCAGTCCCCCCCATCCGTCGCCCCACAGACTCACGAACAGGACCCACGATGACCATCCACCAGGCCGAGCAGGACACGACCGTCGCCGGCACGATCTTCCCCGAGGCCACGGTCAAGGTCGACGCGATCGACCGGCTCCACAACCCCGACCCCGAGATGTTCAAGCGCGAGTACGTCTACAAGCGCAAGCCCGCCATCGTCACCGGCCTGATGGACGACTGGCCGGCCATGGAGCGCTGGAGCCTGGACTACTTCCGCGAGCACTTCGGCGACCTGGACATCCACGCCAACCTCCAGCTGCTCGACAAGGAGCTGATCCTCGGCAACGTCGGCGGCTTCCGCGGGATGAAGCTGTCCGCGCTCCTCGACGAGATCGAGAAGAACACCGACGAGGGCCGCGCCTACTACCTGCGCGCCTACCCGGTCCACCGGATGGTCGAGCACTACCCGGGCCTCGAAGAGGACTACGACCTCCCGGACCTGGCGCCGAACTGGGCCGACATCCGTTTCAAGGCGAAGCTGCCGGCCGGTACGGTCAACCCGGCCAAGCTGCTCGGCCTGTACCTCGCCAAGCTCTTCCTCAACCGCGGCAGCGGCAAGCCGGCGTCGCGCTCCACCGTGTCCTCCCGGGTCGCGTCCGTGATGTTCGTCGGCAGCAAGGGCACCGTCACCCCGTTCCACAGCGACGGCATGCAGACCGCGGCCTACCTGAGCCAGGTCGTCGGCCGCAAGCGCTGCTACTTCGTCTCCCCGGACCAGCACGCCAAGCTGTACCCGCGCCCGTTCCGCCGCCAGTTCGGCATGGCGCAGGTCGACTACCGCCGCCCCGACCTGACGCGCCACCCGCGCTTCAAGGACGTGGTCGTCGAGGAGACCGTCCTGCACCCGGGCGAGACGCTGTACGTCCCCAGCGGCTACTGGCACGCCATCGAGGCCATGGACACCTCGATCTCGTACAGCCACCAGATCGTCGGCGAGGACAACGCGCTGGGCTGGCTGACCTGCATCCCCGAGCGCTACCTGGCGCAGATGTACTTCAAGTCCCAGGGCGGCCTGCGCAACGTGACCGGCGCCAAGGACTGGGACGACTGGGCCTGACCATGAGCACACCTGCGAGCACGGCCACCCCCGCGGGCCACAACCTGCTGCGGGACCGCGACTTCCTGCTGTTCGCCGGCGGCCAGGGCGCCTCGGCACTCGGCGACGCGCTGAGCAAGACCGCCCTGCCGCTCCTCGTCCTGGCCCTCACCGGCTCCGGACTGCACATGGGCCTGATCGCCATGCTGTCGGCGCTGCCCATGATGCTGCTCGGTGTCCCCGCGGGCGCCTGGGCCGACCGCCTCGACCGGCGACGGATGATGCTCTGGTCGGACGTGGGGCGCGCGCTGCTCGTTGGCGCGGTGCCGCTGGCCGCCTGGCTGGGTCTGCCGGTGCTTCCGGTGATGTACGCGGTGGCCGTGCCGGTCGGTGTGCTGTACGCCGTCTTCGAGGCGGCCTGCCTGTCCTGCGTGCCCTCGCTGGTCGGCCGCGACCGGCTCGGCGAGGCCAACTCGCTCCTGTCGATCGGCAACGCGCTCGGCTACATCGCCGGTCCCGCGCTCGCCGGTGTCCTGGTGACGGGCATCGGCGGGGCCGGCACCCTGGGGGTCGACGCGCTGACCTTCGCGGTGTCGGCGGTCTCCCTGATGCTGATCCGCCGCCCGATGCAGACCGCGCGGGAGCAGACGCCCGCGCCGATGCGCCGGCAGGTCCTGGAGGGCTTCCGGTTCATCGCCGGGCACCGGCTGCTGCGGGCGGCGCTGCTCTACTGGGCGGCGGTCACCTTCTTCACCTCGCCGGTCGTCATCTGCGCCACGTACTTCATCCGCGAGGACCTCGGCTGGTCGCCCGGCGTCCTCGGGGCGATCATCGCGGTCTACGCGGTCGGGGCGATCGCCGGCGCCGTGCTCGCCGGGCGGATCAGGACGGCCACCGTGGCGGCCATGTGCGCCGGCACGGTCCTCGGGAGCGTCGCGCTGCTCGTCCTGAGCGGCACCGCGTCGCTGCCGCTGGCCCTCGGCGTCGTCCTGCTCGCGGGCGGCGGGGAGTCGCTCTCCGCGATCGTCTACAGCACGCTGCGGGCGCGGCTCACCCCGGACGAGCTCCTCGGCCGGGTGACGACGACCGCGCAGGTCGCCGCGTTCAGCCTGAAACCCCTGTCCGTCCTGGCGGCCGGCATCGCCCTGGAGGCGACCTCCGGCTCCGCGACCCTGGCCGTGATCGCGGTCTCCTCCCTCGCGATCAGCCTCGCCTTCGCCGGTTACGGCCGCCGGCTCTCCGCGGCGGCCGCGCCGTCCGCCGCCGCACCCGCCCCCGTACTTCCGAAACCCGTACTTCCGACACCCGAAGAGGTGACCCCATGAGCGTGACCACCGCAGAGCCCGACTACGTCGTCGTGGTCAACGACGAGGAGCAGTACTCGATCTGGCGGAGCGACCGCGAGCTGCCCGCCGGCTGGGAGGCCGACGGTCCGGCCGCGAGCAAGGACGAGTGCCTCGACCGCATCGAGACCGTGTGGACCGACATGCGTCCGCGCTGCGCGCGGAGCTGATCGTCCGCCATGACCCTGCTCCGACGGCTCAGCGCCGGTGAAGGAACCAGCCGGATCGTGTGCCTGCCCTACGCGGGCGGCAACGGCACGGTCTACGAGAGCTGGACCGGATGGCTTCCCCCCGAGGTGGAGCTGTGGGCACCGCATCTGCCCGCACGCGAACACCGGATGCTCGAAGAGCCCCTGGAGGACATGGGGCTGCTCGTCCGCACCCTGGCCGACGAGCTCGGCGCGGACCGGCGGCCGACCACCCTGTTCGGGCACAGCTTCGGCTCGCTGGTCGCGTTCGAACTGGCCCGTCTGCTCCAGGAGCGTTCGCTCCCGGTCGACTGCCTGATCGCGTCCGGGATGGTGGCGCCGAAGGTGCTGCCGCCCAGACCGGTGCCGACGGACGCCGAGATCCTCGCCAGCCTCCGCTCGCACGGGGTGACGCCCCCGGAGTTCTTCACCCAGCCCGACCTCCTCGAACTCGTCATGCCGGGCCTGCGCGCCGACTACCGGATGGCGATGGGCTACCGGTACGCGGAGGGCCCAGAACTCTCCGCCCGGGTGTTCGCGATCGGGGGCACCGACGACCCCGGCGTGCCCGTCGAGAGCCTCACGGCCTGGGCGGCGCACGGGCAGGGCGACTGCCCGACCCGGATGTGGGAGGGCGGTCACATGTTCCTCCTGCACCACGTGGAAGAAGTCGCCGCGTTCGTGGTCGGCTGTCATCAGCGATCCGGCACCCGCCCCCTGCAGTCAATCGAAGGATGAACATGGAAACGCGTACCCTCACCGTCCCCGGCGGCACCCTGCACGCCGTGAGCGGCGGCGCCCCGGCCGGCCCCGCCGCCGTCCTGGTCCACTCCGGCATCGCCCACGGGCAGATGTGGCACCCGCTGATGGAGGCGCTGAGCGACGAGATGTTCTCCGTCGCCTACGACTGCCGCTGCTTCGGCCGGTCGACGACGACGCTGGACGGCGAGTTCTCCGACCTCGCCGACCTCCGGAGCGTCCTCGACGCCTACGGTCTCGAGTCCGCCGTGCTGGTGGCCGAGTCGCGCGGCGCGCGACTCGCGATCGACTTCGCCCTTGAGCACCCCGAACGGGTGCGCGGTCTCTTCCTGCTCGCGCCCGACGTCTCGGGCTTCGACTCCCCGGTCGCGGACGAGGAGCGCCCGCTGCTCGAAGCCGTCGGGGCGGCCGAGGAGGCCTGGGACACCGCCGAGGAGGCCGACGTCCCCCGGACGGTCGAGGAGCTGATCGCACTCGAGGTGCGGCTCTTCGTCGACGGCCCCGGCCGCGAGGCGGCGCCCGAGCGGGCGGCCGTGCGCGAGGCGGTCGCCGAGATGCTGCGGCTCAACTACACGCAGCAGAAGGACACTCCGGACTTCACGCGGCCCGAGCCCGCGGCCGACCGTCTCGCGAAGCTCGACGTGCCGGTCCGGGTGCTCGTCGGCGACGCCGACACGCTCGGCATGCGGGCCACCGCCGAGGAGATCGAGCGCGCCGTCCCGCAGGCCTCGCTCGTCCGCGTCCCGGACGCGGCGCACGCGCTCACGCTGGAGCGCGAGGAGACGGTCGTACGCGAACTGCGCACGTGGTGGCGGGAACTGCGGCAGCTGCCGCAGCCCGGGGAATGACCGAGGAAAGGGCTCTGCGGTGAGCATGCTGAAGTCCCGGCCGAACCCGGCCGACGCGCGGCCGGCGGAGGACCTCGGGTCCTCCGGTCCCGGCGCCGGGACCGGAGGCCGGTTCGGCGGTTGGTTCGGCGGTTGGTTCGGCGGTTGGTCCGGCGGTCCGTCCGGCGGTCCGTCCGGCGGCCGGTCCGGAGCTCCGTCCGGTGGACGGTCCGGAGCTCCGTCCGGTGGACGGCGGTTCGCCGGGACCTGGGCGGTCCTGGTGCTGCTCCTGGCCGTCTCCTTCTCGCTGGCCTACGGGGCGACCCGTCCGGCACCCGACGGGGAGGCGGGCCGGGGCGCGCTGGCCACGGCCCAGCGTCTTGAGGACCTCGGCACGCACGTCGCCGCGAGCCCGCAGCTCGCGGAGGGGCTCGACCTCGTCTCCCGCGAGCTGGAGGCGATCCCGGGCCTGGAGGTGGAGCGGCAGCGCGCCACCGGCTCGTACCGCTTCCACGACCGTGCCGTCGACTACGCCGTCGAGAACGTGATCGCCCGCCAGCCCGGCGACAGCAAGGACGCCCTCCTGGTGAACGTCCACGTCGACTCGGCGATGGAGGGCCCCGGCTCCGCCGACGACGGCATCAACGTCGGCGCGGTGCTCCAGGCCGCCCGGCAGCTGGCCGGCGCGGACCACCACCGCACGGTCGTCTACCTCTTCAACGGCGGCGAGGAGGTCGGCCTCACCGGCGCCGACGCCTTCACCGGGCATCCGTGGGCGAAGGACGTCCGCTGGTTCCTGAACCTGGAGGCCGTCGGCTCGGGCGGACTGCCCATCCTGTTCCAGGCGGGCGAGGACGACGGCCGGCTGATCGAGCTCGCGGGCGACACCACGCGGCCGTACGGCTCGGTCCTCGGCCAGTGGCTGTTCCAGGCGGGCCTCATCAACTCCGACACCGACAGCCGGGTGTGGCGCGCCCAGGGCTGGTCGGGCCTCGACTACGCCCTCTTCGAGGACGGCTACCAGTACCACACGCCCAACGACCGGGTCGCCGCGATCGGGGACGGTTCGGCGCAGGCCGTCACCGACCTGACCGTCCGGTTCGCCTCCGACGTCACAGGGACCGCCGACCCGGCCGGCCGGAAGCCCGCCCCGTACTACTTCGACGTGCTGTCGCGCTGGTGGGTGACCCTGGACCCGCTGCTCGTGAAGGCCGGCACCCTCGCCCTGCTCCTCGCGCTGGCCGCGCTGACCTGGCGGGCCGGCCGGGTCTGGGACCTCCGTCCCGGCCGGGTGGCGGCCACGGCCGGGGCCGCGCTCCTCGGCCTCCCGGCGGCCGTGCTCACGGGTGCGCTGGTGGGTGCCGCCCAGTCCCTGGTCGGTCCGCACGCCTGGTACGCGCACCCCTGGCTGATGTACCTGGTGCCGCTGCCCCTCACCGTCCTCGGGGGGCTCGCCCCGCAGCTGCTCCTGGAGCGCCGGCGCCGGCGCCGCGCCCCGGACGGCGCCGGGCGGCCGGACGCCCGTGCCGCCCTGCTCGGCAACGCCTGGGCGGTCGGAGTGCTCGGAGTGCTCACCGCCTGGCTCGGCGTCGGACCCGGCTATCTGCTGTGGATCGGCTCCGCCCTGTCCGTCCTGTCCATCGGCGGCTACCTGGTGCTTCCGGGCCGCTCGCGGGCGGTGCCGCTGCTCGTGAGCGCGTTCGTGTCGTTCGTGCTGATCGCCCAGTTCACCCGGAACCTGTTCGAGCTGGCCGTCCCGATGATGGGCCGGTTGCCCACCGCCATTCCCATGGACGCGGCCCTCGCCGTGGCGGGCGTCCTGGTCGCCGTCCCGCTGGCGCTGGTCCTCGCGCCGTTCGCCGCCCACGCCGGGCGCCCGCCGCGCCGGTCCGGCCTCGCCGTGCTCGCATACACCGCCTGCGGGCTCCTGGTCGTCGGGCTCGTCCAGCCGTACGACAGTGCGCACCCCAAGCTGGTCAGCGCGTTCCAGGAACAGACCGACGGCAAGGACCCGCGGATCGTGCTCGAAGGCCGCGACCACCTCACGCCGGAGAGCCTCGGTGTCGTCGACCGGGTCGCCCGCGACACGGGTCTGCGGGTCCGCGACGGCGGGCTCGCCGCGCGGAAGGTGTCCGTACGGGAGGGGAAGGTCTCCGTCCGCACCGCCGGTGCGACCGCGCCCGTCCGGATCACGCTCGGCGCGAACCGCGCGGAGCTGGTCAGGAT
Source organism: Streptomyces sp. NPDC034084 (assembly GCF_055575535.1). NCBI lineage: Bacteria > Bacillati > Actinomycetota > Actinomycetes > Kitasatosporales > Streptomycetaceae > Streptomyces > Streptomyces sp. NPDC034084. Next base: position 163,958 of record NZ_JBVISK010000005.1, on the reverse strand, counting down.
CACGGTGACGGGCCCCGGCCTCTCCATCGGCGGCCGGCCCTTCGAGAGCGAGGAGGCGGTGATCGACGTCGTCGGCCGCTTCGACGGCCACACGCTGACCGTCGACCGCTCGGGTCCCGTCGAGATCCAGGTCGACCAGGTCTTCCTGAAGACCGGAGAGGACGCCGAACGGGTCCTGGCGGTGCTGCCGGACTGGACGGTGGGCCACGCGAGGACGGTCGTCACACACACGTACAAGTCCTGAGGGCCACCAGAAGAGCGGGGCCGGGGCGGTGTTTCACGTGAAACACCGCCCCGGCCCCCCTCTCCCTTTTCCGCGCCCCCCATCCCATCGGTCCGGCAGCGGTCATCTAGGTCCGTCCTCACAGTCTTCCCCTCCCCCTC
>NZ_JBVISK010000005.1:0-163564 GCF_055575535.1 Streptomyces sp. NPDC034084 | reverse complement strand
GGGTTCGGAGGCAAAAAGAAAGGGGGGGGTGTGGTGTTTTGCCCACCAAACCCCCCCCCCCCGGCCCCGCTCGCCGTGTCAGGCGCCCTCGGTCCAGTCGGCCGGCAGGCGGTAGTCGAGGTCGGCCTCGACGGTCGTCACGTCCATCTGGGCCTTCTGCAGCGAACCGGAGAAGTCCCAGTTCATCGACTGCCAGCGGGTGAACTGGTCGAGGACCCAGACGCCGGACTGGCGGCTGCCGTTGCCGGACTTCCCGTTGCCGCCGAACGGGAGGTGGGCCTCGGCGCCCGAGGTGGAGTTGTTCACGCTGATCATGCCCGCGCCGACGCCCTGCCGGAAGCGGAACACGGTGGCCGGGTCGCTCGTCCAGACGGCGGCGGAGAGGCCGTAGCCCGGAGTGTTGGCGAGCTCGATCGCCTCGTCGAGCGTCCGGTACGTGGTCACGCCGACGACCGGCCCGAAGGTCTCCTCCAGGAAGATCCGGTCCGTCGGGCGGACCCCGTCCACGAGCACCGGGTGGTAGTACAGGCCGTCGGAGGGGTCGCCGACGAAGCCCTCACGGGGCGACTCGGCGGTGATCCTGCCGACCGCGCTCGAACCGAGCACCGTGTGGTGCTCCTCGATCCAGCTCAGCGCCTCCTCGTAGGAGCGCGCGAACTTCTCGTCGAGCAGCGGGCCGTAAACGACGCCCTCGGACGGCTCGCCCACCGCCGCGGCCCGCACCGCCTCGTCGAACTTGCGGACGAACTCGTCGTGCACGTCCTCGTGCGCGATGACCGTGCCCAGCGAGGTGCAGCGCTGGCCCGCCGTGCCGTAGCCGGAGAACAGCGCGGCCTGCACGGCCAGGTCCAGGTCCGCGTCGGGCGCGAGGACCATCGGGTTCTTGCCGCCCAGCTCCAGGCACGGGGTCTGGAGGTGGCGGCCGCACAGCTCGCCGATCCGCCGGCCGACCAGCGTCGAGCCCGTGAAGCCGACCTTGTCCACCAGGCCGCGGCCCAGAGCGGCGTCCAGGCCCTCGAAGGTCGTCTCGCCGTCCGCGTAGACCAGGTTCAGGACGCCGGCCGGCACGCCGGCCCGCCAGGCGAGCTCGGCGAGGGCGCGCGCGGTCGCCGCCGCGTACTCGGCGGGCTTCCACACCACCGCGTTGCCGCAGAGCAGCGCCGGGGCGATGTACCAGGACGGCACCGCCACCGGGAAGTTGCCCGCCGTCACGATGACGGACACGCCGACCGGCATCCGGAAGGTGAACAACTGCTTGTCGGACATCTCGGAGGGGACCGTCTGCCCGTACAGGCGGCGGCCCTCGCCGAGGAAGAAGTCGCAGGTGTCGATGATCTCCTGGACCTCGCCCAGCGCCTCGGCGTACGTCTTGCCCACCTCGCGGGTGACGAGGCGCGCCAGGCTCTCCTTGTTGGCCTGCACGAGACGCCCGAAGGCCCCCACGACCTGACCGCGCACGGGGGCCGGTACCCGCGCCCACTCGCGCTGGGCCTGCCGCGCCGCCGCACAGGCGTCCTGGAACGTCGCCGAGTCGGCCAGCCGGACCTCGGCGACGACATCGCTCTGGCGCGCGGGGTTGAGGGAGGCGTAGGTGTCACCGCCGCCGGGGACCTCCTTGCCGTCGATCACCGAGTTCAGCGCAGTCGGAGCCACCACTTGGAATTCCTCTCACCATGTCGGATGCGGTGGGTCAGAGTAGCCGCTGACCTGCGCGCCGGGTCCGGGGCCGGGGGATCAGCGCACCCTGCTGTTCATCCAGGGGGTGAGCGAGGCGCCGGGGGCCAGTTCCTTGTACGTCTCGTCGCCGGGGACCGGGACGACCAGCCACCAGCCGGGCGGGAAGAACCGGCCCTTCACATGGGCGAGGCCGCTGTGGACGGAACGCAGGAAGGCGGGGACGGCGTCGCGGGGCACGTCCGCGAACTCGATCCCGTCCACGGTGATCCTGGCGTCTCCCTCAGGGAAGACCTGGACCGTGACGGAGGGGGAGCCGCCCAGCTCGACGTAGGCCTCGTGCGGCAACGACCCGTCCGGGTCGAGAACGGTGAACGCCCCGGAGGAGGTGCGCCGGGAGGTCTGGTCCGCGCCGATGTCGTCGGTCACCGTCATCTCCAGGTGGAACTCCCGGGCGATCTCACGGATCGCGGTGACGGCGGCTTCGGTGGTGGGCAGATGCGGGTGAGCCATGGCATCGAACATGCCACACGGCCCCTCGGGCGCGGGCTCAGGAGGGGAAGCGGAGGAATTCGGGCGGGACGGCGTCGGTCAGCCAGACCCCGTTGGCGCTGACGCGGAAGACGTGTCCGGCCCGCCGCATGGCACCGGCGTCGACGCTCAGCACGACGGGCCGCCCCCGCCGCGCGCCGACCCGGGTCGCCGTCTCCCGGTCGGGGGAGAGGTGGACGTGGTGGCGGGCCATGGGCCGCAGCCCTTCCGCCCGGATCGCGGGGATCCGGTTCGCGACCGTGCCGTGGTAGAGGTACGCGGGTGGTTCCGCGACCGGCAGGTCGAGGTCGACCGCGACGGTGTGGCCCTGGCTCGCCCGTATGCGGGTGCCCTCGATGGCGAAGCGCTTCTTGTCGTTGGTCGCGACGACGTGGTCCAGCTCTTCGCGGGTGAAGGGGAAGCCGTGCTCCGCGGCGGCCCGGAGCAGGGCGTCGATCTCGGTCCAGCCGTGCGCGTCGAGGACGAGCCCGATGCGCTCGGGCTGGTGGCGCAGATGCTTGGAGAGGTACTTCGACACCTTCACGGTGCGTCGTTCATCCATCTCGATTTCTTCCCCGCTCAGGTTTGATCCACAAGCAAGTGGAGTTATCCACAAGTGAGTTTGAGATTCTGTGGACAACGGGGCTGCCAGGTCAAGGCATTTATTCGGTTTCCTCGACTTTGGACTGCCTTGCGGCAAGCGCGTCCAATGTCCTTTTGTTGACCTCTCGTTCCGCGGCCGCCGCGATGAAGGCCTCGACGCCCTCCGCGCCGACCAGGCTCTGCACGGCCCGTATCGTCCCGGCCGGGAGCGACACGGCGCGCGGCTGGTCGTCCCTCACCCGGGGCGGATCCGGCGACAGGTGGATCTGGAGATGGCGGGTGGCGAACAAGCGCATGGCCCGCGCCAGTTCGGCGTCCACGGTCTGCTGGGCGAGCGGCCGGAGGCGCCGCACCATCGTCGCCGCCTCGGTCGCGTCCGCGTCCGTCGGCGGCCGGTGCTCCAGGTAGCGCGCGAAGACGTGCTCGGTCGTGAACTCCAGGAAACGGGATGCGATGTGCTCGACCTGATCGCGAAGTTCCCTCAGGTGACCGGTGATCGCGGGCAGCGGCACCCCCGCCGCGTACAGCTCCGCCGCCACCGCCAGCTCTTGCGGGCTCGGGACGAGGTACTCCTCGGTCTCCCGGCCCGGCAACCGCTCCAGTACGCCGAGCTCGACGGCCTCCCGGATGGCCTCCTCGTCCGGCGTGCCGCCGAAGCGGGCGTCCAGCTCCGCGCGGGAGATCCGGTCCGCCTCCTCGTCGGTCCACGGCCCGTGGACCTCCGCGACCAGGCCCAGGACCCCGCCGAGCCCCCGGCCGGTGTCCCAGGCCTCCAGGAGCTCCTTGATCGAGGCCAGGGTGTAGCCCCGGTCGAGGAGGTCGGCGATCTGCCGGAGACGCGCGAGGTGCGCGTCCCCGTACACGTTCGACCTGCCCCGCCGCTCCGGGCGGGGCAGCAGACCGCGGTCCTGGTAGGCGCGGATCGTCCGGACCGTGGCCCCGCTGTGATGGGCGAGATCCTCGATCCGGTACTCCGGCTGTGCTGACTGCTCGGACAAACCCGCTCCCACCGACCGCATGCTCCACCCCGCCGCCGCGGGGCCCCTCCTGGGAGGGATCGTACGACCGCGGGTCCCGGCCCGCTCCCCGCGCGGCCCGCCGTCTACGACGGCGGCTGCCAGCGGGCCAGCGCCCGCAGGGCTCCCGGGCTGAGCCGGGACAGGAAGTGGGCGCCCCGCGCCTCGGGGGTCACGGGGACGACGGCCCGGTCGTGCAGGACCGCCCCCAGGATCGCGTCCGCGACCTTCTCCGGCGGATAGTTCCGCAGGCCGTACAGCCGGGAGGCCTTCTGCTGCCGGCGCTTCTCCTCCGCCGCGTCCGTGACCCCGGCGAACCGCGCGGTCGCCGTGATGTTGGTGTTGACGATGCCGGGGCATATCGCGGACACCCCGATGCCCTGGTCGGCCAGTTCGGCGCGCAGGCACTCGCTGAGCATCAGCACCGCCGCCTTCGACGTGCTGTAGGCGGGCAGCGCCCGGGAGGGCTGGAACGCCGCCGCCGAGGCGGTGTTGACGATGTGGCCGCCCTGACCGCGAGCGGTCATCTGCGCGCCGAAGAAGCGACAACCGTGGATCACGCCCCACAGGTTGACGTCCAGGACCCGCTTCCACTCCTCGGCCGAGGTCTCGAAGAAGGAGCCGGTGAGCCCGATGCCCGCGTTGTTGACGAGGACGTCGACGGTGCCGTACTCGCCCGCCACCTTCGCGGCCAGCTTCTCCATCGCCTGCTCGTCGGCGACGTCGACCGTCTCGCCCCAGGCCTCCGGGGCGCCGATCAGACGCGCCATCTCGGCCGTGCGGGCCGCTCCCTCGGCGTCCCGGTCCACGGCCACCACCCGGGCGCCGGCCTCCGCGAACGCGAAGGCGGTGGCCCGGCCGATGCCGCTGGCGGCCCCCGTGACCAGGACGAGCTGGCCGCCGAACCGCTCCGCGTACTCCGGCTTCACGCCGCCTTTCGCCGTCGGCGCCGTGACGGGCCGACGCAGACCCGACGCCTTGGCCGCCGCGTCCTCGTTGGCCCGGACGAACTCCGCGATCCAGGCGGACAGCTGGTCCGGCCGGGTGCGCGGCACCCAGTGCTTCGCCGGCAGGGTGCGCCGGGTCAGGTCCGGCACCCAGGTGCCCAGGTCGTCGTAGAGCCGCTCGGAGAGGAACGCGTCCCCGGTCGGGGTGATCAGCTGCACGGGCGCGTGCGCGTACGCGTCGGGGCGCGGCCTGCCGAGCCGGGCCCGGACGTTGTCCCGGTAGAGCCAGGCGCCGTGCGCCGCGTCGTTCGGCAGGGAGGGCGTCGGATAGTCACCGGTCGGGACCTTCTCCACCCGCTCCAGGAGCTTCGGCCAGCGCTTGCCGAGCGGCCCGCGCCAGGCGAGCTCCGGCAGCACGGGCGTGTGCAGCAGGTACACGTACCAGGACTTGGCGCCCTGCCCGAGGAGCTGGCCGATCCGGCGCGGGGTGGGCCGGGTCATCCGCCGCTTGATCCAGTGCCCGAAGTGGTCGAGCGAGGGCCCCGACATCGAGGTGAAGGAGGCGATCCGGCCCTCGGTGCGCGGCACGGTGACGAACTCCCAGGCCTGCACCGACCCCCAGTCGTGGCCGACGAGGTGCACCGGCCGGTCCGGGCTGACGGCGTCGGCGACCGCGAGGAAGTCGTCCGTCAGCTTCTCCAGGGTGAAGCCGCCGCGCAGCGGGGCCGGTGCCGTCGACCGGCCGTGGCCCCGGACGTCGTACAGCACCACGTGGAACTCCTCGGCCAGCCGGGTCGCGACCTCCGACCACACCTCCTTGGAGTCCGGATAGCCGTGCACCAGGAGGACGGTCGGCCGGGCCTCGTCGCCGAGCTCGGCGACGCACAGTTCGATTCCGCCCGTCCGGACCCGGCGCTCCCGCGCCGCCTCAAGCCCGGCGATTCCCGCCATCAGACCGCTCCCTCGTTCCAGCGCCGCACGTGCGGCAGATCGTCGTCCAGCCAGAAAGCGCTCTGCTCGGGGTCCCGGGAGTCGGTGACGACCAGGATCTCCTCGAACTTCGCGCCCGTCCCCCGGAATCCGAGGTGCGGTTCGACCGCCCACAGCCCCGGCATGGGCGGGTGGTCGGAGAACGTGTACGGCGACCAGAGCGGCGACCAGCCGTCCCGGTGGCCGCGCAGGGCGTCGCTCGCGAGGCCCTTGAGCGACTGGGTCCCGAAGCCGAAGAGCGTCGGCGCCCAGCGGCGCTCCTTCACCCGGTCGATCTTGTGGGCGATGACGCCGAAAGGATAGGCCCGGTGCCGGTTCGCGTACCCCTGGCGGACCATGAGCCGGTCCACGTCCTCGTATATCTCGCGCAGCGTGCGGCGCTCGCGCACCTCGCGCAGGATCAGCTCGCGGTGCGCCTCCAGGTCGGCGAGCAGCTTGTCGTGCAGGGGGTCGAGGCCCAGGCAGCCGCTGTAGCCGATGTCGGCCGTGTACCCCTCGAGGACCGGCGCCATGTCGAGGATGAAGGGCATCCCCGCCTCGAGGCGGCGGTTCGTGGGGAAGAACTGCAACGGGACCTTGAAGTCCACGAAGGCCGTGCGGTCCCCGAACCAGGCGAAGGGCCGGTGGAACCAGTCCCGCACCCCCCGCTCGTACAGCCACTCCCGCTGCATCCGGGCGGCCTCCCGCTCGGTCACACCCGGCTTGAGCTGGGCCGCGACGGCTTCCGCGCACTCGTAGGAGAGCCGCTGAACCTTCCTGAACCCCCGCAGCTCCGCGGAGAGTTCGCCTGTCACTGCTGAGGCCATGCCACCCGCCGTCCCGTGTGAGCGCCCGACTGCGCTACGCGTCCGTAACTTGACACCGATGAATGTGACAATGCCCGGCGGCTGCGTCAAGGGGTCGGACAGCGGCCTGTGGAAAAGCCCGGGCTACGGCCTGGGGGAGGCCGGGGCCGACGGCAAGGTCCGGAACACGGCCGACGGGCTGGTGAAGAGCACGGCGGCGGCCTGGGGAAAGCACAGTCGGCGGCCTGTGGAAAAAGACTTTGGTCGCGACGCCCCTACGGGCTTGTACTCCTGAAGTCGGACAGACAACGAGCCGTTGGGCTGACGACCCCTGTGGCGCACACCACTACCGTCGAAGCGTGACTGTGATCGCCACCGAAAGCCTCAGCAAGCGGTTCCCCCGGGTGACCGCTCTCGACCGGCTCTCCCTGGACATCGGGCCCGGTGTGACCGGACTGGTGGGTGCCAACGGAGCCGGTAAGTCCACGATGATCAAAATCCTGCTCGGACTCTCGCCCGCCACGGAGGGCAGCGCCGCGGTCCTGGGACTCGACGTCCGCACCCACGGCCCCCAGATCCGTGAGCGCGTCGGGTACATGCCGGAGCACGACTGCCTTCCGCCGGACGTCTCGGCCACCGAGTTCGTCGTCCACATGGCGCGGATGTCCGGGCTGCCCGCGACCGCCGCCCGGGAGCGGACCGCCGACACCCTGCGCCACGTCGGCCTCTACGAGGAGCGCTACCGCCCCATCGGCGGCTACTCGACGGGCATGAAGCAGCGGGTGAAGCTGGCCCAGGCGCTGGTCCACGACCCGAAGCTGGTCCTCCTCGACGAGCCGACCAACGGCCTCGACCCGGTCGGCCGGGACGAGATGCTCGGACTGATCCGCCGGGTCTGGACCGACTTCGGCATCTCCGTCCTCGTCACCTCGCACCTCCTGGGCGAGCTGGAGCGCACCTGCGACCACGTCGTCGTCATCGACGGCGGCCGGCTGCTCCGCTCCAGCTCCACCAGCGACTTCACCCGCACCACCACGACGCTCGCGGTCGAGGTGACCGACTCCGACCGCCACCCCGACGGCACCGGCGCGCTCCGCGCGGCCCTCACCACCGCCGGCGTGACGATCCACGCGGGCGTGGAGGACGGCCTGCCGGGCGCCGGGCACGTCCTGCTCCTGGAGGCGGCCGGCGAGGAGACGTACGACCTCGTGCGGGACACCGTCGCCGGCCTCGGCCTCGGCCTCGTCCGCATGGAGCAGCGCCGCCACCACATCGCCGAGGTCTTCAAGGCGACGGACCAGGAGGAGGTGCCGGCTCGATGAGCTCCCAGGCCCCCGAGACCACCCAGATCCACAACATCGGCTACCGGTCCTACGACGGTCCGCGCCTCGGCCGGGCGTACGCGCGCAGGTCACTGTTCTCGCAGTCGCTGCGCGGCGCGTACGGCCTGGGCCGCAGCGCCAAGTCCAAGGTGCTGCCGATGCTGCTCTTCGCGGTGATGTGCGTCCCGGCGCTCATCATCGTCGCCATCTCGGTCTACACCAAGGCCGACAAGCTCTTCGTGGAGTACACCCAGTACGCGATCCTCCTCCAGCTCGTCATCGCCGTCTTCCTGGCCTCCCAGGCCCCTCAGTCGGTCTCCCGCGACCTGAGGTTCCGGACGGTCCCGCTGTACTTCTCGCGTCCGATCGAGCGCGTGGACTACGTGCTCGCCAAGTTCGGGGCGATGGCGTCGGCGCTCTTCGTCCTGACCGCCTCCCCGCTGGTGATCCTGTGGCTCGGCTCGATGCTGGCCAAGATGGACTTCGCCGAGCAGGCCAAGATGTTCGGCCAGGGCCTCGTCTCCGTCGCGATCCTCTCGGTGCTCTTCGGCGGCATCGGCCTGGTCATGGCAGCGCTCACCCCGCGCCGCGGCTTCGGCGTCGCCGCCGTGATCGCCGTCCTCACCGTCTCCTACGGCGCGGTCTCCACCCTCCAGGGCATCTCCTACGCCACCGAGAACACCGGCGCCATCGTCTGGCTCGGTCTCTTCTCCCCCGTCACCCTCATCGTCGGCCTGCAGAACGCCTTCCTCGGGGCTCCCGCCTCCTTCCCCGCCGAGATGGAGGTCGGAGCCGGGGCCGGTGTCGTCTACCTGCTGGTCGTCCTCGGTCTCGTCGCCTCCTGCTACGGCATCCTGATGGCCCGCTACCGAAAGGTCGGACTGTGAGCACCCTGCACATCGACCACGTCTCGCGCTGGTTCGGGAACGTCGTAGCGGTCAACGACGTCACGATGTCGATCGGCCCCGGCGTCACCGGCCTCCTCGGCCCCAACGGCGCCGGGAAGTCCACCCTCATCAACATGATGGGCGGCTTCCTCGACCCCTCCACCGGCAGCGTGACCCTCGACGGCGAGCCGGTCTGGCGCAACGAGTCGGTCTACCGGTCCATCGGCGTCGTCCCCGAGCGGGAGGCGATGTACGACTTCCTCACCGGCCGCGAGTTCGTCGTGGCCAACGCGGAGCTCCAGGGCCTCGGCGCGGCGGAGGCCCAGCGGGCCCTGGCGACCGTCGAGATGGAGTACGCGCAGGACCGGAAGATCGCCACGTACAGCAAGGGCATGCGCCAGCGCGTGAAGATGGCCTCGGCCCTCGTCCACGAGCCGTCCGTGCTCCTGCTCGACGAGCCGTTCAACGGCATGGACCCGCGCCAGCGCATGCAGCTGATGGACCTGCTGCGGCGCATGGGCGCGGACGGGCGCACGGTGCTCTTCTCCTCGCACATCCTGGAGGAGGTCGAGCAGCTCGCCTCCCACATCGAGGTGATCGTCGCCGGACGCCACGCGGCCTCCGGTGACTTCCGCAAGATCCGCCGGCTGATGACGGACCGGCCGCACCGCTACCTCGTCCGCTCCAGCGACGACCGGGCGCTCGCCGCCGCGCTGATCGCCGACCCCTCCACGGCCGGCATCGAGGTCGACGCGGTGGACGGCGGACTGCGGATCCAGGCCGTCGACTTCGGACGGTTCACCGAGCTGCTGCCGGTGGTCGCGCGGGAGCGGGGCATCCGGCTGCTGACGGTCTCGCCCTCCGACGAGTCCCTCGAATCCGTCTTCTCGTATCTCGTCGCGGCCTGAAAGGAGCACGACCCGATGTACGACCCCACGGTCGCCCGGCTCACCTACCGGGCCCTCCTCGGCCGCCGACGGGCGGCGATCCTCTTCCTCCTGCCCGCCCTGCTCGTGCTCATCGCCGCCGTCGTCCGCCTGCTCAACGGCGCGGACGACCAGGTCGCGGCCGATCTCCTCGGCGGCTTCGCGCTCGCCACGATGGTCCCGCTGATCGGCGTCATCGCCGGCACCGGCGCGATCGGGCCGGAGATCGACGACGGCTCCATCGTCTACCTGCTCTCCAAGCCGGTGAAGCGGTCCACGATCATCACCACCAAGCTGGTCGTGGCCATCGCCGTCACCATGGTCTTCTCGGCCGTCCCGACGCTGATCGCCGGCTTCATCCTCAACGGCAACGGCCAGCAGGTGGCCGTCGCGTACACGGTGGCGGCGCTCGTCGCCTCCATCGCCTACAGCGCCCTGTTCCTGCTGCTCGGCACGGTCAGCCGGCACGCCGTGGTGATCGGCCTGGTGTACGCCCTGGTGTGGGAGGCCCTCTTCGGCTCCCTGGTCGCGGGCGCCCGGACCCTGAGCGTCCAGCAGTGGGCGCTGGCCCTGGCGCAGAAGGTCACCGGCGACGGCGGCCTGGTCACCTCCGAGGTCGGGCTCACGACCGCGGTGACGCTCCTGGTGGCGGTCACGGTCGTGGCCACCGGCTTCGCCGCTCAGAAGCTGCGCGGGCTGACCCTGGCCGGCGAGGAGTAGGAGGCGGCGGCTCAGACCGTGCGGTCGCGGGCCGCGAGCAGACCGACGGCGAGGGCCGCCGCGCAGACGCAGAGGACGCCGCAGACCGGCAGGGTCCAGGAGCCGGTGGCCTGGTGGAGGACACCGGCCGCCAGCGGCCCGGCGGCGGCGAGCAGATAGCCGACCGTCTGGGCCATCCCGGACAGCGCGGCCGCCGTCACCGCGTCCCCGGAGCGCAGCACGATCAGGGTCAGGGCGAGGCCGACGGCGCCGCCCTGGCCCACGCCGAGGACCGCCGACCAGAGCCAGGCGCCCTCCACGGGCGCCACCATCAGCCCGGCGTAACCGGCCGCGACCAGCGTCGTGACCAGCACGATCAGCGGGCGCTGGCTCCGCATGCGGCCGGCGAGCAGCGGGACCGCGAAGGCGCCGGCGACCTGGATCAGGTTGTTGAAGGCGAAGACCACGCCGGCCGTGGAGCGGCTCATCCCGTGGTCGGTGAAGATCGTCGGCATCCACGCGATCAGCACGTACGACCACAGCGACTGCAGCCCCATGAAGAGGGTGACCTGCCAGGCGAGCGCCGAGCGCCAGACGCTCACCGGGCGGGCGCCGCCGGCCGGCACGGCCCGTACCTCGTGCCCGGTACGGCCCCGGGCGATGAGTACCTGCGGAAGCCAGGCGAGGGCCGCGACGGCGGCGAGCAGCGACCAGAAGCCCAGGGAGGCCTCCCAGCCACCGCCCAGAGCCTTCTCCAGCGGGACCGCGGCCGCCGCGGCGACCGTCGCACCGGCGATCATCGCGCCCGTGTAGACGGAGGTCATCGACGCGGCCCGGTCCGGGAAGTCGCGTTTGATCAGTCCCGGCATGAGCACGTTGAGCAGGGCGATCGCGGTGCCGACGAGGATCCCGCCGCCGTACAGCGCGTACACGGACGGCAGTACGCGCGCGAGGATGCCGACGGCGAGCAGCAGAAGCGCCGCGAACAGCACGCGCTCGGCGCCGAACCGGCGGCCCAGCCACGGCGCGACCAGGGCGCCCAGACCGAGGAACAGCACCGGCACCGAGGTCACGAGCGAACTGGCGGTCGCCGAGAGCCCGAAGGCGGCGGATATCTCGCCGACCAGCGGCGCCACGCTCGCCAGGGCGACCCTCATGTTGAGCGAGGCGAGGACGATGCCGACGAGAAGCACCGCCGGGTGCGCGAGCAGGGCCCGCCGGGCCGCCGCCCCCTCGGCCGACCGCCGGACCCCGGCCTCGGCGTCGACGAGCGGACACGCCCCTTCTTCCGTGCGCGGGCCGGAGCCCGTACGAGAAACGGCGCCGTAACCCGCACCCCCACCCGAGTCCGCGCCCGAGTCCACACCCGGGCCCGTACCTGCGCCCGAGCCCGTACCTGCGCCCGAGTTCGTACCCGTCCGCGTCCCCGAGCTCACTGGTCCTGCTCCCGCTCCGTCAGCGCCGCGACCGTCTCCATCGGCACCCGCAGCAGCTCGCGGGCCTGGCGCTCCGCCGCCTCCGGGTCGCCCGCCTCGACGGCCGCGACCAGGGCCTCGTGGGCGTCGATGTCGACCGGTGGCATCTCACGGTCACCGAGGGCCTCCACCAGGACCTCGTGCACCTGCGCCGAGAAGAAGCGGTACACCTCGACGAAAGCCGCGTTGTGGGTCGCGCCGACGATCGCGAGGTGGAAGGCGAGGTCCGCGTCCGCGTCCCGGTCGCCCTCCTCCCTCAGGGTGGCCAGGGCGGCCCGCAGCCGCAGCAGGTCGTGGGTGTCCCGCCGGGCGGCCGCGAGCCGGGCGGCCTCGGCCTCCAGGGCGACCCGCAGTTCGAGGACGTCGGCCGCGCCCGCGTGCCGGACGCCGCGGAGCACGGCGGCCGGATCGGCGGTCGACCTGACGAAGGTGCCGTTGCCCTGGCGGGACTCCAGGAGGCCGGCGTGGACGAGGACCCGGACCGCCTCACGGACGGTGTTGCGGCCCACGCCGAGCTGCTGCGCGAGCTCGTGCTCGGTCGGGATGCGGTCGCCGACCGCCCACTCCCCTTCGGTGAGCTGCCTGCGCAGCTGTTCCACCACGGAGTCCACCAGCGAGGTCCGCCCCGCCGCCTTGAGTGCCGCCATGCCGCTCGTACCTCTCCATTCGCCCGGTTGCCCAGTCATCCTACAACTGACTCCCTCGAGGGCGGCGGACTACTGTGGGGCCGTACGCGGACCGAACACCCTCACCACCTTCGGGAGTCAGTCATGTCAGACCGCTTCGACGTCGTCGTACTCGGAGCTGGCCCCGGCGGCTACGTCGCCGCCATCCGCGCCGCCCAGCTGGGCAAGCGGGTCGCGGTCGTCGAGGAGAAGTACTGGGGCGGTGTCTGCCTGAACGTCGGCTGCATCCCCACCAAGGCGCTGCTGCGCAACGCCGAACTCGCCCACATCTTCAACCACGAGGCGAAGACCTTCGGCATCAAGGTCGACGGCACCGTCTCCTTCGACTACGGCGAGGCGTTCCGCCGCAGCCGTTCGGTCGCGGACGGCCGCGTCAAGGGCGTCCACTTCCTGATGAAGAAGAACGGGATCACGGAGTTCAGCGGCCGGGGCACCTTCGTCGACGCGAACACCCTCCAGGTGGCCAAGGCCGACGGCACCTCGGAGACGATCACCTTCGACAACTGCATCATCGCGACCGGCGCCACCCCGCGACTGCTCCCGGGCACGGCCCTCAGCGACCGCGTCGTCTCGTACGAGCAGCAGATCCTCGCCGAGGACGCCCCGAAGTCGATCGTCATCGCCGGCGCGGGCGCCATCGGCATCGAGTTCGCGTACGTGCTCAACAACTACGGCACCAAGGTCACGATCGTCGAGTTCCTCGACCGGATCGCCCCGCTGGAGGACGAGGAGGTGTCGAAGGAGCTGGCGAAGCAGTACCGCAAGCTCGGGATCGACGTCCTGACCTCCACCCGGGTCGAGGCCATCGACGAGTCCGGCCCGCAGGTCCGCGTCACGGTCACCGGCAAGGACGGCGCCCAGAAGGTCCTGGAGGCCGACAAGGTCCTCCAGGCCATCGGCTTCGCCCCGAACGTCAGCGGCTACGGCCTGGAGAACACCGGCGTCGCCCTGACCGAGCGCGGCGCGATCGACGTCGACGGCCGCTGCCGCACCTCCGTGCCGCACATCTACGCCATCGGTGACGTCACCGCCAAGCTCATGCTCGCGCACACCGCCGAGGCCATGGGCGTCATCGCGGCCGAGACCATCGGGGACGCCGAGACGATGGAGCTCGACTACCCGATGATCCCGCGCGCGACCTACTGCCAGCCGCAGATCGCCAGCTTCGGCTGGACCGAGGCGCAGGCCCGCGAGAAGGGCTACGACGTCAAGGTCGCGAAGTTCCCGTTCGTGGCGAACGGCAAGGCGCACGGCCTCGGCGACGCCACCGGCTTCGTCAAGATCGTCGCCGACGCGAAGTACGGCGAGATCATCGGCGCCCACCTGATCGGCCCCGACGTCACCGAGCTGCTGCCCGAGCTGACGCTGGCCCAGCAGTGGGACCTCACGGTCCACGAGGTCGCCCGGAACGTGCACGCGCACCCGACGCTGGGCGAGGCCGTGAAGGAAGCGATTCACGGTATTGCCGGACACATGATCAATTTCTGAGGTTTCTCCCAGCTTCGGGTGATAGGCACTGAGAGGTGCCGAGTCGAACCTCCCCGGGTGGCGAACCGTCCCGACCGATCAGGTCGTGGGTGCGTTCGTCACCCGGTACGCATGTGTGGCTGGCGGTCATCGCGATCACCAGCCTCGTCATCGCACTCTCCCCCGACGGCCTGGAGACCTATCTCCTCCACCGCAACAGCAGCAATCTCCACCAGCTCGCGCACCACCCGATGCGAGCCCTGCTCGGCAGCGCCTTCTGGATCGAGAACCCGTCCGACCTCCTTCTCTACGCGGTGCTCTTCGAGGTCTTCCACGCCCCCGTGGAACGCTGGCTCGGCACCCCGAAATGGCTGTTCACCGTCGCCACCGCCCACATCGCGGCCACGCTCATCAGCCAGCAGGTGGTCCTGGCGGCCATTCAGCTCCAGGACGTGCCGCGGAGCATGGCGCACGTCGTCGACATCGGGGTCAGCTACGGCCTCGCCGCCTCGGCCGGAATCCTGACCTACCGGCTGCCCAACCCCTGGCGCTGGTTCTACCTCGTGGCGGTGGCGGCCTTCTTCCTCGTACCGCTCGCCACCGACCGCACCTACACCGACCTCGGGCACGCGATCTCGCTGGCGGTCGGCCTGGCCTGCTACCCGCTGACCCGCGGGACGCCGACCGGCGGGGACAGAGCCC
Organism: Streptomyces sp. NPDC034084; assembly: GCF_055575535.1. Classification (NCBI taxonomy): domain Bacteria; kingdom Bacillati; phylum Actinomycetota; class Actinomycetes; order Kitasatosporales; family Streptomycetaceae; genus Streptomyces; species Streptomyces sp. NPDC034084. Next base: position 148,854 of record NZ_JBVISK010000005.1, on the reverse strand, counting down.
GCGGAAAATCAGTCGCAGTCGAACGTCCGCCCGGCGCAGACTAGTTGTACGGGGGACACGGGGGATCCCCCGGGTGCGGCCGCTTCGAGCGCGAGGACTCCGGTCCGCGCGGGCCGTGAACCCGAGAAGGCCCGCTCCCCTCGGGGAGCGGGCCTTCGTACGGGAGTCGGGTGCGTCAGGCGGACAGCAGGCGCTCCAGGACGAGCGCGATGCCGTCCTCCTCGTTCGAGGCGGTCACCTCGTCCGCCACCGCCCGCAGCTCGTCGTGCGCGTTGCCCATGGCCACGCCGTGCGCCGCCCAGGCGAACATCGGGATGTCGTTCGGCATGTCGCCGAAGGCGATCGTCTCCGCGGCCTTCACCCCGAGCCGGCGCGCCGCGAGCGACAGACCGGTCGCCTTGCTCAGGCCGAGCGGCAGGATCTCCACAATGCCGGGACCCGCCATGACCACGTCCACGAGCCCGCCGACCGTCTCCCGCGCGGACCGCGTCAGCTCGTCGTCGGTCAGGGTGGGGTGCTGGATGTACAGCTTGGTCAGCGGCGCCGACCACAGCTCCGCCGGATCCTCGTACGACACGTACGGCAGGGGTCCCTCCTGGGCCCGGTAACCGGGGCCCATCAGGACCTCGCCCTCCAGACCGTCACGGCTGGCGGCCAGCGCCAGCGGGCCCACCTCCGCCTCGATCTTGGAGAGCGCGAGCCCGGCGAGCTGCCGGTCCAGGGTCAGCGAGGTCAGCAGCCGGTGCTCACCGGCGTGGTAGACCTGCGCGCCCTGTCCGCACACCGCGATCCCGTCGTAGCCGAGGTCGTCGAGGATGTGCCGGGTCCAGGGCACCGCCCGGCCGGTGACCACGATGTGCGCGGCACCCGCCGCCGTCACGGCGGCGAGCGCCTCCCGCGTGCGGTCCGAGACGGACTCGTCGGACCGCAGCAGCGTGCCGTCGAGATCCGTCGCCACCAGGCGGTAGGGGAAGAGACTCACTTGGCGATCGGCTCCAGGACCTCACGGCCGCCGAGGTACGGCCGGAGCACCTCGGGCACCCGCACCGAACCGTCGGCCAGCTGGTGGTTCTCGAGGATCGCCACGATCGTGCGCGGGACGGCGCACAGCGTGCCGTTCAGGGTGGCCAGCGGCTGCACGACCTTCTTGCCGTCCTTGTCGTCGCGCATGCGGACGGAGAGACGGCGCGCCTGGAAGCCGTCGCAGTTCGACGCGGAGGTCAGCTCGCGGTACTTGCCCTGCGTCGGGATCCACGCCTCGCAGTCGAACTTGCGGGAGGCGGAGGCGCCGAGGTCACCGGTGGCGACGTCGATGACCTGGAAGGGAAGCTCCAGCGCGGTCAGCCACTGCTTCTCCCACTCCAGGAGCCGCTTGTGCTCGGCCTCGGCGTCCTCCGGAGCGACGTACGAGAACATCTCGACCTTGTCGAACTGGTGGACGCGGAAGATGCCCCGGGTGTCCTTGCCGTACGTGCCGGCCTCGCGGCGGAAGCAGGGCGAGAACCCCGCGTAGCGCAGCGGCAGCTTGTCGGCCTCGATGATCTCGTCCATGTGGTACGCGGCGAGCGGGACCTCGGACGTGCCGACGAGGTAGTAGTCGTCCTTCTCCAGGTGGTACACGTTCTCCGCGGCCTGGCCGAGGAATCCGGTGCCCTCCATGGCGCGCGGACGGACCAGCGCCGGGGTCAGCATGGGGATGAAGCCGGCCTCGGTGGCCTGCGCGATGGCGGCGTTGACCAGGGCGAGCTCCAGCAGGGCGCCGACGCCGGTCAGGTAGTAGAAGCGCGAGCCGGAGACCTTGGCGCCCCGCTCGACGTCGATGGCGCCGAGCGCCTCGCCCAGCTCCAGGTGGTCCCTGGGCTCGAAGCCCTCGGCCGCGAAGTCACGGATGGTGCCGTGCGTCTCGAGGACGACGAAGTCCTCCTCGCCGCCGACCGGAACGTCCGTGTGGACGATGTTCCCCAGCTGGAGCAGCAGCGCGCGGGCCGTCTCGTCGGCCTCGTTCTGCTCGGCCTCGGCGGCCTTGACGTCGGTCTTGAGCTGCTCGGCCTTCTGCAGGAGCGTGGCACGCTCCTCGGGGGAGGCCTTGGGGATCAGCTTGCCGAGCGCCTTCTGCTCGGAGCGGAGTTCGTCGAAGCGGACGCCGGACGACCTGCGCCGCTCATCGGCGGAGAGCAGGGCGTCGACGAGCGCGACGTCCTCTCCACGGGCGCGCTGGGAGGCGCGAACACGGTCGGGGTCCTCACGGAGCAGGCGAAGGTCAATCACCCCACCAGGCTACCGGTGCGCGTTCGCGTGCCCCCACCGGATAACGGCGAGCGTGTTGTTTTGCCCGAATTGAGACGCCGGGAAATGTCGCGGGCGGGCCCGTCCCATTCACTTATCCACAGGCTGTGCGGAAGATCTGTGGACTACGGGGAAGGCTGCGGCGGATTTCCCTGAGGGCGCCTGGTAATTCCGTGATCAAACATCATTGACGCACTCATTTGGGTGGGAATTGCTCGCTCCAACGAGTGGGTCCCCGCAAGGGTGCTGACGAGGGCGTCCGTAGGGCGCTGTGGATGGCGCACGGAGGGGCGGGGGGTGAGTGGGACGATTTGTCGACCTTGTCTCGGCGCGGTGTCGACTTGTCCCCAGGTCTGGCGCGATCCTGTGGATAACTTCTGTGGGTAACTGAAAAGTATGCAGGTCGTACTAGTGGCTCGTGCCTGTGGACGACCGCTCCCACCCCCGGGAGCGGTCCGTCACCATCGAGTCAGGCCCGACCGTCCTGGGCCCTCGCCAGCCAGTCGGAGGCCGCCATGAACTCCTCGTCCGAAGTCCCCCGCCGCAACGCCCGCACGTCCTCGACCGCCACACCCGCCCGCGGGTACGAGCCGAGGAACCGCACGTTGGGGCAGATCCGCTTGAGGCCCATCAGCGCCTCGCCCACCCGGCGGTCCGCGATATGGCCCTCGGCGTCCACGGCGAAGCAGTAGTTCCCGATCCCCGCTCCCGTGGGCCGGGACTGGATCAGCATCAGGTTCACCCCGCGCACCGCGAATTCCTGGAGCAGTTCGAGGAGGGCACCCGGATGATCTTCACCCAGCCACAGCACCACCGAGGTCTTGTCCGCGCCCGTCGGAGCCGCCGGCCGGGCCGGGCGACCCACGAGCACGAACCGCGTCTCGGCGTTCTCCGCGTCATGGATCTCCGTGACCAGCGCCTCCAGGCCGTACGTCGCCGCCGCGAACTCCCCCGCGAAGGCGGCGTCGAAGCGGCCCTCCTGCACCAGGCGCGCCCCGTCCGCGTTGGAGGCCGCCGACTCCCACACCGCCTCGGGAAGGTGCGCCCGCAGCCAGTTCCGGACCTGGGGCTGGGCCACCGGATGGCCCGTGACCGTCTTGATCTCCGAGAGCTTGGTGCCGGGCCGGACGAGCAGAGCGAAGGCGATCGGGAGGAGCACCTCGCGGTAGATCATCAGCGGCTCGCCGGAGGCCAGCTCGTCCAGGGTCGCGGTCACCCCGCCCTCGACCGAGTTCTCGATCGGGACGAGCGCGGCGGCGGCCTCCCCGTTCCGCACGGCGTCGAGGGCGGCCGGGACCGAGACCATGGGGACGAGTTCCCGCGTCGCCGCCTCGGGCAGCGTGCGCAGCGCCGCCTCCGTGAAGGTGCCTTCGGGGCCGAGATAGGTGTACCGGGTGGCGGACATACCGTCACCCTAATGCTCGCCGCGCTCGCCGTGGCCGCGAGCCGCCGCCCGATCGGGGACCGGCTCCGGTCCCTGCTGTCAGGCCTCCAGAAGGCGCTGGCCCACGTACTCGCCCTCGGCGGGGCCGCCCGGGACCGCGAACAGCCCGCTCGCCTCGTGACGGATGAACGCGGACAGCGCGTCGCCCCGGTCCAGCTTGCGCTGCACGGGGACGAAGCCCCTGAGCGGGTCCGCCTGCCAGCAGATGAAGAGGAGGCCCGCGTCCGGCGTCCCGTCCGGACCGATCCCGTCGTGGAAGGAGAACGGCCTGCGCAGCATCGCCGCCCCGCCGTTCTGTTCGGGGGCGGAGATGCGGGAGTGGGCGTTGTCCGGGATCACCGGCTTCCCGTCGGGCCCGAGCTTGTTCAGATCGAGCTCGGTGGTCTCGGAGCCGCCGGTGAGCGGGGCCCCGTCGGACTTCCGGCGGCCGATCACCTTCTCCTGCCGGTCCAGCGGCAGCTTCTCCCAGTCGTCGAGCAGCATCCGGATCCGGCGTACCACCGCGTACGAACCGCCGGCCATCCACTCCTGCGCGCCGCCCGCCCCGGACGCTCCTTCCGGGACGAAGATCCGCCGCTCGAAGTCCGGGTCGGTGGGCTTCGGGTTGCCCGTTCCGTCGACCTGGCCCATCAGGTTGCGGGCGGTCATCGGCCTGGCGGTGGCGCCGGCGGAGCGGTTGAAGCCGTTCATCTGCCAGCGCACCCGGGCCGCGTCCCCCGCGTCCTTCTGGACGGCGCGCAGCGCGTGGAAGGCGACGAGCGCGTCGTCGGCGCCGATCTGCACCCACAGATCGCCCTCCGAGCGCCGGGGGTCCAGGGCGTCGGAGGAGAAGGCGGGCAGCGGGTCGAGACCGGCGGGACGGCGCGAGGTGAGCCCGGTGCGGTCGAAGAAGGTACGGCCGAAGCCGAAGGTGACCGTGAGAGAGGAGGGACCCGCGTCGAGTGCGACACCGGTGTCCTCGGCCGGGGCCTCGCCCGACATCAGCACCTTCGCCGTGGCCGACCAGCGGCGCAGCAGGGCCGCCGCCTCCTTGCGCCCGGCGCCCGGGGCGAGGTCGAAGGCGATCAGGTGTCCACGGGACTGGAGAGGAGTGGTGATGCCCGCCTGATGTTTCCCGTGAAACATCACCGCGGTCGAGCCGACGGTGGTCAGGGCCGGGGCGCCGCCGGCTCCGGCACCCGAGGTGTCGTCTCCGGAGAGGGCGGCGGAGATCCCGGCGCCGCCGGCCGCACCGGCGACGAGGCCCGCCGCGCCCGCCGCGCCGACGGTGCCGAGCAGGCGCCGCCGGGAGAGCTCAAGGTTGTCGCTGTGGGTCACGAGGCTCAGCCGATCTTCACGTTCTTGTCGATGGTGGTCTGGTCGATCTCGGAGGTACGGACGGTGACCTGGATCTTCCAGTCGCCCGGCATCGGGATCTGGACGCCGCTCGCGCTCCAGTGCCCGGTCTGGATCCGGTCGGGTGCGACGGGCAGCGGGCCCACGTCCTTCGCCTCCAGGGTGAAGGCGACCTTGATCTCGGGGACGTCCAGCGGCTTGCCGTTGGGGCGCTCGACGAAGATGTGGAGCGCGTTGGCGCCGGTGCGGCCGGGATCGAGGCTGAGACGGACGACGCCCTTGCCGTCGACGCCGCCGGTGTCGAAGGGAAGCCGGATGTCGACGGGCCGGTCGGGCACGGCGGCCGGGCCGGAGGCGGCGGTGGCGCGTCCGGCCTCCTCCTCGGTGCGGCCGGGCTCGGTCGAGGTGAGGACGGTGGTCACGGCGAGGAGGACGACGGCGACGGCGGCCTCGGTCAGCACCGAGCGGCGCAGACCGGTCCGCTCGGGGTCGGCGTCACGCTCCCGCTTGCGGCGGGCGGTGGCGACGGCGGCCCGCTGCCGGGCGAGCTGCGCGGCCCGCTCGGGGTCGGTCGCCTCTTCGGGTTCGGACGCCTGGACCGTCACTCCGGTCGTGCCGGTCTCGCCGGTCTCTTTCGGCGCACCCGGGGCCGCGTCCGCGGTCGCGTCCACGTCCGTGTTCGCGTCCACGGACGCGGCCACGTCGGGGATGGCGTCCGGGGTCGCCGGGTCCGCCAGGCGTCGGGTCCAGCGGCGGGAGATCCAGGCGAGTCCGACGAGGACCGCCATGAGGCCGATCTTGACCAGGAGCAGTTGTCCGTACCGGGTCCCGGTCAGCGCGGACCAGGAGCCGACCTGCCGCCAGGACTGGTAGAGGCCGGTCGCCGCGAGGACGGACACGGAGCCGAAGGCCACCTTGGAGAAGCGCTCGACGGCGGAACGTTCGACGGACGGCGCCCGGTAGAGGGCGACGAGCAGCACGGTGAGGCCGCCGAGCCAGGCGGCGACGGCGAGGAGGTGCAGGATGTCGACGGGCATGGCGACACCCGGCTGGAGACCGGTCGAGGCGTGCTCGGCCAGGGCCCAGGTCCCGGCGATCCCTGCGGCGACGACGGTTCCGCCGAGACCCAGCCCGAAAGCGAGGTCCTTTCTCTCCTTCGGGTCGGTGCGCCGGGCGTAGGCGCCGAAGAGGACGGCCACGAAGAGCGCGGCCGCGCCGAGGAGCAGCAGCCGGGAGGTGAGCGCGGCGCCGGTCTTCGTCGCCAGGACGGCCTTGAGGCCCGCCAGGTCGAAGGCGTCGGAGAGCTCTCCGGAGCCGGTGTACGGGCTGCGCAGGAGCAGCATCGCGAGGGTGGCGCCGGTGAGGGTCAGCCAGCCCCGGACCACGGTCTGCTGGACGGGGCGGACGCTCGCGCCGCGCGGCCAGCAGGCCAGGACGAAGGCGCCGCCGCCGACGAGGACGGCGAATCCGGCGTACGAGAGGTAGCGGGCGATGCCGTAGAGGGTGCCGACGAGGCCCCCGCCGGGCGTCCGGTCGGGCAGGGCGACGGAAGTGGTGGAGGGGGCGCCGATGGAGAAGGTGAAGGCACCGGCGATGGGGTGGCTGTCGGCCGAGACGGTCTGCCAGGCGACGGTGTACGTGCCGTCGGGCAGTCCGGCGCGGAGCCCCACCCCGTACCGGACCACGGAACCGCTGCACAGGTCGCGGAGTTCGCCGGTGTCGGCTCGCCGTCCCGCCGGGTCGAGGACCCGGATGGAGTCCGGGCTCATGGCGACCTGCTCGGAGAAGGTCAGGTTGACCTCCTTGGGAGCGGTGGCCACCACCGCCCCGTCCTTCGGGTCGCTGCCGGTGAGCGCCGCGTGCGCGGAGGCGGGGGCGGCGCCGGCGAGCAGCGTGCCGAGCAGCGCGGCCGCGAGGATCAGCAGCCGTGCCAGGGCGTTGCCGAGGCGCGGGGCGGTGGTTGTCATCTCTGTGTCACTCCGTCAACGAGCTCAGTGCTGCCGCGGGTCGTGGTTGGGCGCTTCGACGGGGACGTCGACCCTGATGGGGTCGGCCTTCTCGAAGTGGAGCTCGATGCTGACCTTGTCGCCCTGCTTCGGCTTCGACTTCAGTTCCATGAACATGATGTGGTTGCCGCCGCGTTCGAGCTTCAGCTCCCCGTTCGCGGGGATGTCGAAGGAGGCCACCTCCCGCATCTTCTGGTCCTTCGTCTCGTGGATCGTGATGTCGTCCGAGAGCGGGCTGGTGACGGAGGTCAGCTTGTCGGCCGTGTCGCCGTCGTTCCTGATCGTGAGGAAGCCGCCGGCCATGTCCATCACCGGCTGGGGCATGTACGCGCCGCTGACCTCCAGGTCGGGCTTGCTCTCGGAGGACGAGCACCCGGTCAGCGCGAGCGCGGCGGCGAGCGCCACGGCGGCGGACAGGGCGGTGGTGCGGCGGTTCACGGGTTCTCCCCCTTGACGAGCTTCGGCAGGTCCTTGGCGTAGTCGTCGACGCTCGTGTTCTCGCCGTACAGGACGTAGCCCTGGTCGGTGGTGGGCGAGAAGGCGATCACCTGGGCTCCGTGCATGGAGACGACCGTGCCGTCCTTCTCCTTCTTCGGCGGGTCGATGCCGATGCCGATCTGCCGGGCCCCCGCCTGGATGGCGGAGAAGTCGCCGGTGAGACCGGTGAAGGAGGGGTCGCCGGCGGCGGGCAGCCACTTGGCGAGTTCGGCGGAGGTGTCCCGCTCGGGATCGGTGGTGACGAAGACGACCTGGAGCTTGTCCTGGTCGGCCTTGGGGAGCTGCTTCTTGGCGATGGCGATGTTGCTCATCGTCAGGGGGCAGACGTCCGGGCAGTGGGTGTAGCCGAAGTAGATGAGGGTCGGCTTGCCCTTGGTCCGCTCCCGCAGGTCGTACTTCTGGCCCTTCGTGTCGGTGAGGACGAGCGCGGGCTTGGTGAACGGCCGGTCGAGGACGGTGGCGGCCTTGGTGGAGTCGGTGCCGCCGGAGACCTCGGCGACCGCGGAGCCGGAGCCCGAGGGCTTGTCGTCGTTGCCGCCGAGACCGACGGAGACGGTGAGGGCGATCGCGGCGACGATCGCGGCGGTCGCGATGACCAGCGGCGTGCGCCGCCCGGGGCGGGGCGTGGCCGCCCCGGGCGTCTTCTGTTCAGACATGGTGCTTCTTCCGGATCTCGGTGAGGACGCGGCCGTCAGGCCGAGCGGCGGCGGCCGGCGAGGACGCCGAAGGCGACACCGGCGACACCGGCGAGGATGCCGATGACGCCGAGGACACGGGCCGTGGTGTCGGTGGCGGACGACGCGGAGGCGGTCTCCTCGTGGTCGCCCCGCGCACCGTCGTGACCGGTCGCCTTGTCGTCCGTCGTGGCGGAGGCGGTCGGAGCGGCGGCGCCGCCGTGGTGGTCTGCGGAGGCGGCGGAGAGCTTCAGGACGGGAGCCGGGTTCTGCGGCTCCTCCGCGCCCTCCTTCTGCTCCTCGATCCAGCGCACGACCTCCTTGTTGTCGTACGTCTGGATCGCCTTGAGGACCAGCTCGTCGGTGTCCTCCGGCAGCTGCCCGAGGGAGAGCGGGAACTGCTGGAACTGGCCGGGGCCGATCTTCGAGCCGTCGGCGGTCCAGGTGACCTTGGAGACGGCCTCGTTGATCTTCTTGCCGTGCAGCTCCAGCGGCTTGTCGAGCTTGCTCTTGGTCACCTCGGCCTTCCAGCCGGGGACGGGCTGCGGCATGACGGAGGCCAGCGGGTGGTCGAGCGGGAAGTTGACCTCCAGCTTCACGGTGGAGGCGTTGTCGCGCTCGTTCGGGACCTTGATGTTGACGGTCGCGTAGCCGCCCTTGGCCGCCTCGCCCTGCGGCTGCACGCTGACGTGCGCGAAGGCGGTGCCGGAGAGCAGCACCACGGAGGAGAGGGCGATGCCGCCGGCGAGGGCGGCGCGGGTGGCGGTACGGGTACGGGAAACGCTCATGGCGGAAGACACTCCAGCTCGGAAGATTCGGTGTGAGGCGAGGAAGCCGGCACGCCCGGGACGGGAGTCCCGTACAGGCGTGCGGACGAGCGGCCCGCTCACGTCGAGCGGTCCGCGTCAGGCTGCGAGGACGCAGTCGGCGGCCGGAGGGCCGCGCCTGATCACCGTGTGCTGAAGGGCCTCGGCCACCGGCGGCGAGGAGTCGGCGGCTGTACGGAGGGTCCGCCGCGGTCCCGTGTCCGGCGCGGCCGGCAGCCCGGCGAGGAGGGTCCGTACGAGACGGAGCGCGGCCCGCAGGGAGCGCACGAGCGTGTACTCGGCAAGCTCCGTCGCGCCCTGCTCGGAGAGCTCCACGAGCCGGCCGAGGGCGCGGTCGCCGCGACGCAGCAGCCAGCCCGTGGCCAGGGCGGCCAGGAGGTGGCCGAGGAGCATGGGCAGGCCGGGCAGCAGCTCACCGGCGGGCGCGGTCGCCGTGGCGGCCGTGTGTCCCAGATGGGCGTGCGCGGCGGCCGGGTCGAGTCCGGCGTCGGTGAGGATCCGGGTGGCGTCGGCGGGGCTCAGTGACGCCGTCCCCGCTCCGCAGACCAGCCGGGCGGCCATCCGGACGAGGACGTCGTCGGCCTGGTCGCTCAGGGCGAGCTGCCGCTGTCCGAGCCCGAAGAGGACGTGCAGCCCGAGCTGCCCTCCCGCGAGGGCGCCGACGACGAGGCCGAGTGAGCGCTCACGGCCGGCGAGGAGCACGGTGACCCCGAAGACGCCGAGGAAACCGGCGACGACGGTCCACGGGGCGATGCCCGCGCAGGAGGCGAGCGCGTGTCCCAACGCGGACAGCACGACGCAGACCGCGGTGAACACCGCGGCCCTCAGCAGCCGTGGAGCGAGCGCGGGGGCAGTCATGGCGGGCCCATCATCGCACCACGCCCCCCACCGGCATGAGCCAGGTCCGGAAGGTCGTTCTTGGGCGCCTTCGCGACGAGATGGCCCGGCCTTCAGCGGTGACCCGGCTCCGCCCACGCCGTGACATACACCGGCCCGCGCGCCCACTGCATCCGCCGAACGAGCGCTCTTGACGCCCCCGGGCGCTTACGGAGTGTCCAGGGCGGCAATACGTATCGGTATGTCGAGCCGCTGCCGGGAGGCTGGAGCATGAGCATCTGGTGGTCACTCCATCTGCGGCGCGAGGCCGCGAGCGTGCCGCTCGCGCGAAGGCTTCTGATGGGGACGATGGAGACGGCGGGTGTCGACCCCGACGTGTCGTACGAGTTGTCGGTCGCACTGACCGAGGCGTGCGCCAACGCCGTCGAGCACGGCGGCGGAGGCGGCTCCCGCGAGCCGGGCGGGGCCTACCGGGTGACGGCGTACCTGGACGGTGAGACCTGCCGTATCGAGGTCGCCGACTCGGGTCCGGGCTTCCCGGGAGCGACGGCGCCGGCGGCCCCGTCGGACGACGCCGAGCACGGCCGGGGGATGCGGCTGATCGAGGAACTGGCCGACCACGTGCAGTTCGGCAACCGCTCGGGCCGGGGCGGCGCGGTGGTCAGCTTCGACAAGATCCTCAAGTGGCGGGACAGCCCGTCGCTCCTCCTGGCGTGAGACCGGCGTGAGACCGGCGTAGAAGCGGCGTGAGACCGGCGGGCAAGGGGAAGGGCCCCCGCCGGTCGGTCGGCGGGGGCCCTTCGGTACCAACGTACGCGGAATTCAGCCCTTCAGCGCGGCCATCCACGCCTCGACCTCGTCGGAGCGGCGCGGCAGCCCCTCCGACAGGTTCCGGTTGCCGTCCTCCGTGACGAGGATGTCGTCCTCGATCCGGACGCCGATGCCGCGGTACTCCTCCGGCACGGTCAGGTCGTCGGCCTGGAAGTACAGACCGGGCTCGACGGTCAGGCACATGCCCGGCTCGAGCGTGGTGTCGACGTACTTCTCGGTGCGCGCGGCGGCGCAGTCGTGGACGTCCATGCCGAGCATGTGACCCGTGCCGTGCAGGGTCCAGCGGCGCTGGAGGCCGAGCTCCAGGACGCGCTCGACCGGGCCCTCGACGAGGCCCCACTCGACGAGCTTCTCGGCGAGGACGCGCTGGGCGGCGTCGTGGAAGTCGCGGTAGGCGGCGCCGGGCTTCACCGCGGCGATGCCGGCCTCCTGCGCCTCGTACACGGCGTCGTAGATCTTGCGCTGGATCTCGGTGTACCGGCCGTTGATCGGCAGGGTGCGGGTGATGTCGGCGGTGTAGAGCTCGGTGGTCTCCACGCCGGCGTCGAGCAGCAGCAGGTCGCCGGAGCGGACCGGGCCGTCGTTGCGGACCCAGTGCAGGGTGCAGGCGTGCGGGCCGGCGGCGGCGATGGAGCCGTAGCCGATGTCGTTGCCCTCGACGCGGGCGCGCAGGAAGAACGTGCCCTCGATGTAGCGCTCGCTGGTGGCCTCGGCCTTGTCGAGGACCTTGACGACGTCCTCGAAGCCGCGGGCGGTCGAGGCGCAGGCCTTCTCCAGCTCGGCGATCTCGAAGGAGTCCTTGATGAGGCGGGCCTCGGAGAGGTACACGCGCAGCTCTTCGTCGCGCTCGGCGGTGACCTTGTCGGTCAGCGCGGCCTCGATGCCCGCGTCGTGGCCGCGGACGGCGCGGACGGGGCCGGTGGCCTCCTTGAGGGCGGCGGCGAGCTCGCGGACGTCCTTCGCCGGGATGCCGAGGATCTGCTCGGCCTCGGCGAGGGAGTGGCGGCGGCCGACCCACAGCTCGCCCTGGCCGTCGAGCCAGAACTCGCCGTTCTCCCGGTTCGAGCGCGGCAGCAGGTAGATCGTGGCCTCGTGGCCGTCTTCCACCGGCTCCAGGACGAGGACGCCGTCGTGCGTCTGGTCGCCGGTGAGGTACGCGTACTCGGTGGAGGCGCGGAAGGCGTACTCGGTGTCGTTCGACCGGGTCTTGAGGTTCCCCGCGGGGATCACCAGGCGCTCGCCCGGGAAGCGGGCGGAGAGCGCGGCGCGGCGGGCGGCGGTCTTGTCGGCCTGCGCGATCGGGGCGAGGTCGTGCAGCTCCGTGTCGGCCCAGCCGGACTTCATGTTCTCGGCGAGCTCGTCGGACACGCCCGGGTACAGGCCGTTCTTCCGCTGCTTGATCGCCTGCTCTTCGCCCGCTGCGTCAGCAGCCAGGTCCAACTCAGTTTCCGGGGTCTCCGGCGTGAGCTCCTCGGCCACGGGTCTGCCTCCTCTTGGTACGACACTGAACCCCCACCATCGTACGGTCGTACGGAAGGGGGCCCAGGGCCGGAAGACCCGTTACCGCTGAGTCACCGCAGGGTCACCCGTGACTCACTCGAAGCGGGCGGCGAGCAGGACCACGTCCTCCCCGTCCACGGCCGGGTCCAGGCCCTCGGGGAGCAGCGTCCGCAGGACGTGGTCGGCGACGGCTCCCGGGTCGCCCCGGTCCGCTCTCGGCACGCTCGCGGCGGCCGCGTGGAGCCGTGCGAAGGCCCGGTCCGTGGCGTCGCCGGTACGGCGCAGCAGCCCGTCCGTGTAGAGAAGCACCGTTTCTCCGGGCGCGGGGGACAGCTCCACGCTCGGCGCCTCCCAGCAGGAGAGCATCCCCAGGGGGGCCGAGAGCGAGGTCTCGACGAACTCGGTGCGGCGCTCGCCGACGACCAGCGGCGGGGCGTGCCCGGCGCCGGCGAGCACGATCCGGCGCTGCGCGGGCTCGGCGTACGCGAAGAGCGCGGTGGCCGAGCGGGCGGGTTCGGTGAGCCGGAGCAGGAGTTCCAGGTCGGAGAGGACGGCGACGGGGTCCTCGCCCTCCATCACCGCGTACGCCCGGAGGGAGGCGCGCAGCCGGCCCATGGCGGCGAGCGCGCTGGGTCCGGTGCCGGAGACGGAGCCGACGGACAGCCCGAGGGCGCCCTCGGGCAGCGGCAGCGCGTCGTACCAGTCGCCGCCGCCCAGCGGGCCGGTGCGGTGACGTACGGCGAGCTGGACGCCGGGGACGCGGGGGAGGCGGCTGGGGAGCAGCTCCTCGGCGACGGTGGAGACCTGCACGCGGGCGCGCTCGACCTGGAGGAGCCGGGCGAGGTGCTCGGTGGCGAAGCGGCCGTAGAGCCCGATGAGGTGGCGCCGGCGCTGGTCGGGTTCGGCGGGCTCGTCGTAGAGCCAGACGGCCGCGCCGAGCCGGCCGGCCGCCTCGGTGGCGAGGGGGAGGGCGTAGCTGGCGGCGTAGCCGAGGCGGGCGGCGACCTCGCGGTGGCGCGGGTCGAGGCCCTCCTCCGTGCGGACGTCGCGGATGGCGATGGGGTCGGGGACGCGCTCGGGGTGCCCGGGGTCGGGGAGGCCGTCGAGGAGGCGGCCGTAGCTGGTGGCGCCGCGCGGCACGGTCTCGATGGTGCCGAGGTCGCAGTGGGCGAGGCCGAGGCCGATGGTGCTGGCGGGGCCGTGGCCGTCGGCCGGTTCGAGGACGGCCATGCCGCGGCGGGCGCCGACGAGGGCGGCGCCGGCGCCGAGCACCTCGCGGAGGGCCTCGTCGAGGGAGGCGGTCCTGATGAGGCGTTCGGTGAGTTCGTGGAGGGTGGTGAGGTCGGAGACCCAGGAGGCCAGCCGGTCCTGGATCAGGACTCCGGGCGTAAGGGCCTCGTCGGAGGGACTCGCCGCGGCGGGGACCCCGGGGAGGGGCGGCGCAGTGTGCGGGGGCCCGGGAACCGTGGAATCGATTCCGGCCACTTTCGGCATGTGTGGGGCGCTCATGTCAGTCGGCTTTCCGACCGGTGCGTTTGACGCCATAGCATCGCAAACCCCCATGTCAATCTGAGCCGCTCGATGCTCCACATGTACACGTACAAGAGGAACGATGTCCAGCATTGTCCCCACGGGACTTGTGGTGTCCGTGAGGTCGTGCGAGAGGGTTGAACTGCGCGCGAAGTTGGCCGAAAATTACCCCCGGTGTGCACCTTTTGCGGTCGACTGGCGACGTTTGAAGGCGCGTCATCGCGAGCGTGCTGGGTACGTAATCGGTGACAGGCAGGGGCAGTTGACACCGCCCCGGAACGTTCCGCGGAACCCCGGCGTCTTTCCCGCCGCAGGCCGCACCCCGTCATCGAGTGGCGGGGAACGTGTTCTGACCCGCTTCGGCTCTGACCTGGCTCCACCCGGTTCCCCCGGGACCCACCCGGCACCGGCCCGTTCCACCCCGCTCCTCGGGGGTACGGCCACCCGGCCGAGCCGGCACGCGCTGGTACGCACAGTGAAGAGATCTGCACATGGTGTGATGTGGATTCGGCGTTCAACGGAAAGGAACGAGCGCTCATGCGCGAGATCCTCGGAAGGCGACGCAGGCTCCGGTTCCGGCGCAAGGAGAGGACCGCCCGGCTCGACGCCGCGGTCACCTTCGCGACCGCGTGGAACTGGCCGGTCCTGCCGGGCGCGGGCCTGAGAGCGACGACCCGTACGGCCACGGGAGTGGCCTGCTCCTGCCCCGACCCCGACTGCGTGGTGCCCGGCGCGCACCCCTACGACCCGGGACTGCTCGCGGCCACCACGGACGAGCGCATGGTCCGCTGGTGGTGGAGCCGGCGCCCGGACGCCCCGGTGGTCCTCGCCACGGGCGGCCGCGCGCCCTGCGCGGTCAGCCTCCCCGCGCCGGCGGGCGCGCGGGCGCTCGCCGCGCTCGACGCGTCGGGCATGCGGCTCGGCCCGGTGGTGGCGACCCCGACCCGGTGGTCGATCCTCGTCGCCCCGTACGACCTCGAACGGCTGGGCGAGCTCCTGTACGCGAAGGACAGCGTGCCCAGCTCGCTGCGGTTCCACGGCGAGGGCGGCTATCTGCTCCTCCCGCCGTCGGCCGCGGGGACCGGGCAGGTCCGCTGGGAGCGGGCGCCGCTCGCGGGCTCGGCCAGGCCGTGGCTGCCGGACGTCGAGGCGGTGGTGGACGCCCTGGTCGAGGCGAGCACGAGCAGCCCGGGCGGCGGGAGCAGGCTGGCGTACTGAGGGCTGCCGCACGGGACGGACGCGTTCACCCGAACGGGTGTGTCCCGGCCTCACTTCTCCGGGAAACGCGCGCGCGGCCGGCCGGGCGCCCGGCCGCCGCCGCTATGTTCAGCCCACCGTCCAAGATCTAGCAGGAGCAGGTGGGTCCCATGAGCCCGGTGAACCTCCGCGTGGTCGGACTCGGGGCCGCCGTCACGGTCGCCGTCCTGCTGCCCCTCGTCGCGACGGCGGGCCCGACGGGGGATCCCGTACGGGCGGCCGGCGCGAGCGCCGAGGGGGACGCGAAGGCGGGGGTGCTGAGGGCCGGTGGCCTGGAGGCCGGGGGCCTGCTGAGGGACCTCGGTCCGGGAAGCCGTACACCGGTCTCCGCCGACTCCGCCACCCCCGCCGCTCCGGCATCCGTGTCCCCCGCGCCGGTCTCACCCGAGCGGGTCACGCGGTGTGGGCCGGAACTCGCCTCTCCCGAGGGGGCCGAGGCGCAGACCTGTGTCCTGAGCGAGGGTTCCGAGGTCTGGGCGCGTACGTACTACCGGAACGCCACGCGTCGGCAGATCGACGCGTTTCTGACCCTCATGGGCCCCGGCGGGCGCACCGTACAAGTGGACTGTCCGGTCCTGGCGCAGGATGAACCGGGAACCTGTGAAACGCCGAGGGAGCGCGCTCGGGGCGCGGCCACGGCCTATACGGCGGTCGCGGAATTCGCGGGAGCGGGCGAGGGCGGCAGCACTCCGCTGCTGCTCCGCGCGGGGAGCAACACGGCGGACGGCGAAGGAAGTTGAGCGTCGAACGCTCCGGCCCGGCCGGAAGCGGACATGGAAAGGCCCGGTCGCTGGCGACGGGGGATGCACCAGCGACCGGGCTTCAAGAACGGTAACAAGAGATCTGCGGTTCGCAAATTCGATCTCAGTTATTCGGACAGGGATTTATCCGCCCGCCGACTCGTCTTGTGGTGGAAGTCACCGACCGGTCGGTCTGTCAGTCACCGATACCACCTGGGGTATCAGCTGAGAGTCACCTGGCGGTTGGTGAGGCCGCCACGGGCCCGGCGCTCCTCGGCCGTCAGCGGGGCGTCGGAGGCGAGCGCCGCGGCCAGCCGCTCGGCGAACTCGGCCGCCGGCTTCTCGCACTCCTCGGCCGTCATGGACGTCGGCAGGTCCCACACCGGCACCATCAGACCGTGGGCCCGGAAGGAGCCGACGAGCCGGGTGTCCGCGCCGAGCGAGGTGCCCTCGCCGGCCTGGAGGCGGGCGAGCGCGTCGAGGAGCTTCTCCTCCGGGTGCGGCATGACCCAGCGCAGGTGGTTCTTGTCCGGGGTCTCGCACCAGTACGCGGAGTCGACGCCCGTCAGCTTGACGGTCGGGATCGCGGCCGCGTTGGCACGCTCCAGGGAGGCCGCGACCTCCGGGTCCGCGCCGTCCGTGGACTGCGGGATCCAGAACTCGAAGCCCGAGTGGACCTCCGGCACGAACGGGGCGTCCGCGTCGAGCAGCTCCTGGAGGCGCGGGCCCTCGGCGGGCACGCGACGGGCGGGGACCGGGGTGCCCGGCTCGACCTCCAGGGCGCGCTGGAGGGTGTCGGCGAGATCGCGGGCCAGGTCGCCGGAGGTGGAGTCGTTCTGCAGGGCGAGCAGGACGGAGCCGTCGTCGCGGCGGAGCGCGGGCCACGCCATCGGCAGTACGGTCGCCAGGGTCACGGACGGCACGCCTTCGGGCAGCCCGCCCTTCAGGGTGAGCGGCACGGTGGCGGCCGGCACCAGCTCGCGCAGCGCGACCCAGTCGCACTCGCCGGGCAGGCCCTCGAAGGGGCGCTGGACGAGCTCGGTCACGGCGTGCGCGGCGGCGCGGCCGTGACACGCCTTGTAGCGGCGGCCCGAACCGCACGGGCACGGCTCGCGCGCGCCGACGACCGGGATCTCCCCGCTCGTGACCTGTGCCTGGCCGGCCTTGCCGGCCTTCGTCTGGGGGCGCTTCTTGGCCATGGTGTGGCTTTCTCCCGATCGCGGCTGTGCGGTGTGCGGTGCTGTATCGGCCGCGAGCCTAGCCGCCCCGCCCGCCGACGCCGTTCAGGCGGGGCGGGGCCCCGGCCCGGGTCGCAGCGCCGGCGGGACTCCCAGCCCTAGTCCGCGGCCCTACGCCAGACCCCAGGCTCGGCCCCCACGTCAGGCTTCTGCCCCGGCCCCACGCCAGGTCCCGGCCCAGCTTGACGCCGGGCTCCAGCCTCACGCCAGGCTCAGCCCCATGCGAGGCCCCGGCTCAGGCCTCAGTCGAGATCCTCGTACGCGTCCAGGAACTCGAAGCCCGAGCCGCCGCCGACGCGCGCCGCGAAGTCCTCGCGACGGTGTCCCTCGGTGACCACCACCCAGACGGTGACCTCACCGGTCGCGCTGTCCCGTACGCCCCAGTCCTGGGCCAGGGCTCCGATGATGTTCAGCCCACGGCCGCCCCGTGCGGTGACCGAGGGCGTCGATGGGACGGGCCGGGTAGGACCACCGCCGTCCGTCACCTCGACCCGCAGGCCGCCCGCCGGGTCGACCCGCCAGGCCGCCCGCACATCGCCTTCGCCCCGCTCCGCGTGACCCAGCGGCCTGCCGTACCGGCACGCATTGCTGAGCAGCTCGGAAAGGATCAGTACCGCGTCGTCGACGACCGATTCGGCCAACCCGCTGCGGTACAGCTCGTCCCGCATCCGGTGTCGCGCCTCACCCACGCCCGCAGGGCCATGGGGTACGGCCATGCTCGACGACGTGGGCACCTCCTGTGCCACCACCAACGCCACCCCCGAGACCTCCTTTGCCCCACGCCACGGTGTGGATGCCCCAATGGCCTGGACCGGAAACCGGCCAATCCACGTGGGATGAGGCACTCGTGACGATCGCGTACGCACGGAACGCGCCGGTGCACGCCCTGGGAGGGCTCTTCTCCCCTGTGACGGAAAGGAATTGGGGGGACGGGAGAGGTGTCTGGGCGCTCAGCCGCGGCCCAGCTGGGCGAGTACCTGCTTCGGCCGGTTGGTGATGATCGCGTCCACGCCCAGGCGTTCGCAGAGCTCGACGTCCTCGGCCTCGTCCACGGTCCAGACGTGCACCTGGTGCCCGGCCTTCTGGAGCCGGAGGATCACGGCGGGGTGGTGGCGGACGATCCGGATCGACGGACCGGCGATGCGCACGCCCGTAGGGAGGCGCCCGTCGCGCAGCCGGGGCGAGACGAACTGGGCGAGCGAGACGGTGGGCAGCGTCGGCGACGCGGCGGCGATCCGGTACAGCGAACGGGCCGAGAAGCTCATGACGCGTACGGGGGAGTCGTCGGGGGACGCGGGCGCGTCCAGGCCGAAACGCTTGAGGAGCTCGAGCAGCCTCTCCTCGACCTGGCCGCGCCAGCGGGTGGGGTGCTTGGTCTCGATGGCCAGTTCGACCCGGCGCCCGGCGTCGGAGACCAGCTCGAGGAGGCGCTCCAGGGTGAGGACGGAGGTGGACCCGGGCTCTCCCCAGTCGGGGATCTCGCCGGACTCGTCCCGGCCCTTCCAGGTGCCGAAGTCGAGTGCGGCGAGATCGGCGAGTTCGAGCGCGGACACGGCGCCACGGCCGTTCGAGGTGCGGTCGACGCGACGGTCGTGGACGCAGACGAGATGGCCGTCGGCGGTGAGCCGGACGTCGCACTCGAGGGCGTCGGCGCCGTCCTCGATGGCCTTCACATAGGCGGCCAGGGTGTGTTCCGGTGCGTCCTGGGATGCTCCACGGTGGGCGACGACCTGGAGGGGTACGCGGTTCTGGTGCTGCCGTGCGTGAGTCACGGCGTCATGGTGCCATTGGCGGGGCGGCGCGGGCACCCCGGAAGGCGTCCGTTCTGTCCGTATATAAAGGATGAGGTGCGAACGCACAGCTCCGCCTTACCGCGGCCTGACGCCCGGTGGGAAAAGCTGGTGCAGCACTCTGGAACCCATAGGTACCCGATGGAACCCATAGGTACCCGATCCCGCGCAGTCAACGAGGAGAGCGAGCTGTGAGCACCGAGAACGAGGGCACGCCGGTTCCGGCGGACCCGGCTGCCCCCTCCGCCCCTCCGACGCCTCCCGTTCCCCCGACGCCGATGGACCGGCCCGCCGGGGAGACGGCCCCGCAGGCGGTCCCGCGGACGGACGAGCCGACGACGGTCCGGCCCGCGGTTCCGGCCGCGGAGGCGCCGCAGCCGACCCCGGCCCAGCACCCCACGCCGACGCCCGCGCACACGCCGGCGCCCGTGGCCGCCGCGCCCGCCGGTGGCTGGCCGCCGCCCCCGCCGACCGTCCCGGCCTGGGGCGCCCCGCACGCGCCCGTACCGCCCGCCCCCGGCGCGCCGCGCAGGCGGACGGGAGGCCTCGTGGCGGCCGTCCTCGTCGCCGCGCTCGTGGCGGGCGGCATCGGTGGCGGCATCGGTTACTGGGCGGCCGAGCGCGGCGACAACGGCACCGGCTCGACCACGGTCTCCTCCGGCGACGCCCCGGCCTCCTTCAAGCGCGAACCGGGGACGGTCGCGGCGGTCGCGGCGAAGGCCCTGCCGAGCGTGGTGACGATCCAGGCGAAGTCCGGCGGCCAGGAGGGCGAGGGCGGGACGGGCACGGGCTTCGTCTACGACCAGGAGGGCCACATCGTCACCAACAACCACGTGGTGGCGTCGGCGGCGGACGGGGGCACGCTGTCCGTGTCGTTCTCGGACGGCAAGACGTACGACGCGGAGGTCGTCGGCCGGGCAGAGGGGTACGACGTGGCGGTCCTGAAGCTGAAGGACGCCCCGAAGGGGCTGAAGCCGCTGGCGCTCGGGGACTCCGACAAGGTGGCGGTCGGCGACTCGACGATCGCTATCGGCGCCCCCTTCGGTCTGTCGAACACGGTGACGACGGGCATCGTCAGCGCCAAGAACCGCCCGGTCGCCTCGGGCGACGGCTCCGGCGGCAGCAACTCGTACATGAGCGCGCTGCAGACGGACGCCTCGATCAACCCGGGCAACTCCGGCGGCCCGCTGCTCGACGCGAGCGGCGCGGTGATCGGCATCAACTCGGCGATCCAGTCGACCAGCGGCGGCTTCGGCCAGTCCCAGGCGGGATCGATCGGCCTCGGCTTCGCGATCCCGGTCAACCAGGCGAAGAACGTGGCGCAGCAGCTGATCAAGACGGGCAAGCCGGTGTACCCGGTGATCGGCGCGACCGTGAACATGAACGACAAGGGCCAGGGCGCGACGATCGCCTCCCAGGGCTCCGGCGGGACGGCCTCGGTCACGCCCGACGGCCCGGCGGCGAAGGCGGGCCTGAAGGCCGGCGACGTGATCACGGGCTTCGGCGACCACCCGATCGACAGCGGCCCGACCTTGATCAGCGAGATCTGGACCCACAAGCCGGGCGACTCGGTGGAGATCACCTACGAGCGCGACGGCAAGACCGCCACGGCCACCGTCACCCTCGGCGAACGCACCGGCGACAGCTGACCCGGCCCATCGCCGCCCCACCCTCGCAGCCGGTACGCTGTAGCCCGCTCCACCCCAGGTGGGCCGGGGCGAGGGTGGGTTGCCCGAGCGGCCTAAGGGAACGGTCTTGAAAACCGTCGTGGCGCGAGTCACCGTGGGTTCAAATCCCACACCCACCGCAGCGGATGAGAGCCTCCGACCAGCATGATCGGTCGGAGGCTCTCCCGTTTCGGTCTGTTCGTGAACCGGCGCCCATGCTGCCTCCTCTGAACTGCTCCGGATGCGGTTTCGGGGATGCGCCGTGATGCTGGAGGGGCTGGAACAGCTGCTAGGAGGGCCAGTATGTCTGTGTTCGACAAGCTCAAGGGGATGCTGAAGGGCCACGAGGACCAGGCGTCCAAGGGCATCGACAAGGCGGGCGACAAGGTCGACGAGAGGACGCAGAGCAAGTACGCGAGCCACGTCGACACCGCCCAGGAGAGGCTCAAGCGGCAGATGGGCGGCCAGGGACAGGACGGCCCCCCGCCGCAGTAGCGGCGTAGACGTCGGAGAGGGGTGCCCCGGGTCGTCCCGGGGCACCCCTCCCTTCTTTCGGCCGGTCGGTTCGGATGATCTGATGGGCCGAGACGGACGGTCGGAGAAAGGGCTCTTCTCGTGGTGCGCATCGTGCTTGTCCAGGGAGACATCACCGCCGAGGCGGCGGACGCGATCGTCAACGCCGCGAACTCCTCGCTCCTCGGCGGCGGCGGGGTCGACGGCGCCATCCACCGGAAGGGCGGCCCGGAGATCCTCGCCGCCTGTCAGGACCTTCGTCGCTCCCAGTACGGCAAGGGCCTGCCGACCGGGCGGGCCGTGGCGACCATGGCGGGGCGCCTGCCGGCCAGGCACGTGATCCACACCGTCGGACCGGTCTGGTCGCGGGACGAGGACCGCTCGGAGCTCCTGGCCTCCTGCTACCGCGAAGCACTGCGGGTGGCCGACGAGTCGGGGGACCGCACGGTCGCCTTCCCGGCCATCTCCACCGGGATCTACGGCTGGCCGATGGCGGACGGCGCCCGGATCGCCGTGGAGACGGTACGGGCGGCCCGTACCGATGTCGAGGAGGTCCGCTTCGTCCTCTTCGACGCGGCGGCGTACGAGGCCTTCGAGGCGGCCGTGGCGGACGACGCCTCGTAACGGACTTCGGTACCGGCGCGCGGGCGTTCGCGCTCGCCCGTGGGACCTCCCCGGTGTCGACGACCTTGACAGGGACGCAGAATCTGACGGACAGTCAGAAATCTCAGTCGTCCCACGGGAGGTCGTCGCCGTGCACCTCGCCCCGACCGAGCGGCAGCTGCGGCTGCGCGCCGAACTCCGCGCGTACTTCCGGGACGTGATGCCCGACGGCCCACCGCGCGCCACCGACGCCGCCGCCCAGCGCCGGCTGCTCCGCCGGATCGGTGCCGACGGACTGCTCGGTCTCGGCTGGCCGGAGGAGTACGGAGGGCAGGGGCGCGGCCCCGACGAGCAGTTCGTCTTCTTCGACGAGGCGTACCGTGCGGGCGCCCCCGTCTCGATGGTCACCCTCAACACCGTCGGCCCCACCCTCATGGCGTACGGCACCGAGGAGCAGAAGGCCTTCTTCCTGCCCCGGATCCTGCGCGGCGAGTGCGTCTTCGCCATCGGGTACAGCGAGCCCGAGGCCGGCACGGACCTCGCCTCCCTGCGGACCCGGGCCGTACGGGACGGGGACTCCTGGCGGATCGACGGACAGAAGGTCTTCACCTCCAACGCCCAGAACGCCGACTGGATCTGGCTCGCCTGCCGCACCGATCCCGACGCGCAGCCGCACCGCGGCATCTCCATCGTCCTCGTCCCCACCGACTCCCCCGGCTTCTCCTGGACCCCGATCGAGACGGTGGGCGGACTGACGACGACCGCCACCTACTACGACGGGATACGCGTCCCCGCAGGCAACCTCGTCGGGCCCGAGCACGGCGGCTGGGGCCTCATCACCAGCCAGCTCAACCACGAGCGGGTCGCGCTGGCCGCGATCGGCATGCAGGCCGAGGACTTCTTCGCGGCCGTCCTCGACCGGGCGCGTACACCCGAACCGGGGACGGGGAGGCGTCGCATCGACGAGCCGTGGATGCGGATCCGGGCCGCCGAGGCGCACGCCCGGCTGGCCGCGACACGCTTGCTGAACTGGCGTCTGGTGGGCGACGTGGGGGCCGGCCGGCTTGCCCCGGGGGACGCGAGCGGCGTCAAGTTCACGGGAACCGAATCGGCGGTCGAGGTGTATCGCATATGCCAGGAGATCGCGGGTGGGCCGGGGACGGTGCGAGCGGGATCGCCGGGGGAGTTCGACGGCGGTGAGCTGGAACGCATGAACCGGGCCGCCCAGATCAACACCTTCGGGGGAGGCGTGAGCGAGGTGCAACGCGAGATCGTCGCGAGGATGCGGCTCGGCATGCAGGGGAGGGCCCGGCGATGAGCGGTACGGAGCGGTCCGCGGCGGGGGGCCCGGACGTGCTGTACGAACAGCTCGTGGCCTACGAGGGGCGGCCCGCCGCCACCGGCGGAACCGGCAAGGACCCGGTCAACCTGCCCATGATCAGGCACTGGTGCGAGGCGATGGGGGACGCCCACCCCGCCTACCGGGGGCCGGACGCCGTCGCGCCCCCGACCATGCTCCAGGCGTGGACGATGGGCGGCCTCTCCGGGCACCCGGACCGCTCGTCGGCGTACGAGGAGCTGTTCGCCCTCCTCGACGGCGCCGGGTACACCTCGGTCGTCGCGACGGACTGCGAGCAGGAGTACCTGCGGCCGCTCCGCCCGGGTGACGAGATCGGCTTCGACACCGTCATCGAGTCCGTGTCGGAGCGCAAGACCACCAAGCTCGGCACCGGGCACTTCGTGACGACGCGGACGGACGTCCGGGCGGGCGGTGAACTCGCGGGCACGCACCGCTTCCGCATCCTCAAGTACGCGCCGGCCGCGCGCCCCGCGAAACCCGGGCCCCGCCGCCCCCGGCCCGTCGTCAACCGGGACAACGCCGGATTCTGGGAGGGAGTGGCCGCGCACCGGCTGCTGATCCAGCGCTGCGGCGCCTGCGCGGCCCTGCGCTTCCCCTGGCTGCCGGGGTGCGCCGACTGCGGCTCGCGCGAGTGGGACACGGTCGAGGCGAGCGGCTCCGGGACGGTCTTCTCGTACGTGGTGGCGCACCACCCGTCCTTCGAGGCCTTCGACCCCCCGTACGCGGTCGGGCTGATCGAGCTCGCCGAGGGCGTGCGGATGATCAGCAACGTGGTGGGGGTGCCGTACGACAAGGTGCGGATCGGGATGCCCGTGCGGCTGGAGTTCCTGCGGGTCGACGAGGAGCTGGAGCTTCCCGTCTTCCGCGCGGGAGGGGGGAGCTGACGTGGACTTCACCCCCACCGAGGAGCAGGAGGCCGCCCGGGACCTGGCCGGGCGGATCTTCGCCGACCTCGCCACCCACGAGCGGCTCCGGGCCGCCGGGACCGGGACGGACGGCGAGCTCTGGAAGGCGCTCTGCGCGGCCGGGCTGCCGGGCGCCGTCGAGGAGACCGGCCTGCTCGGGCTCGTCCTCCTCCTGGAGGAGCAGGGACGCCGGACGGCGCAGGTGCCGTTCGCCGCGAGCTGTGTGTACGGGATCCTCGCCGTCGCCCGGCACGGTACAGAGAAGCAGCGCGCCGGGCTCCTGCCCGGCCTCCGCGACGGTACGAAAGTGGTGACGGGCGCGTTCCCGGCGCCGGGAACGGTCACCTCGCGCGCCGGGGGAGCCGGTGGGCGGCTCAGCGGGGTCGTGGAGTGGGTGCCGTGGCTGAGGGACGCCACCCATGTGCTCGTGCCGGACGAGGACCTCGCGCTGTGGCTGGTCCGCACTGAGGACGCGGCCGCCGTCGAGGCCGTCGAGCTCACGGCGCCCTGGGCCGCCGCACGGCTGGTACTCGACGGAGCGCCGGGCGAACGGCTCGGGGAGGGTGACACGAGCCCCTACGACGACGTGCTCGCCGCCGCGCGGATCGCCTTCGCCGGGCTCCAGGCGGGGGTGTGCGCCGGGTCCCTCGCGAGGGCCGTGGAGCACACGTCCGTACGGGAGCAGTTCGGGAGGCCGCTCTCGACCCGCCAGGCGGTGCAACTGCGGGCCGCCGACGCCCACATGGACACCGAGGCCATCAGGGTCACGGCCTACGAGGCCGCCTGGCGCTTCGACGAGGGCCTCGACGCCGCCGAGGCGGCCCTGACCACCGCCTGGTGGGCCTCCGAGGCGGGAAAACGGGTCGTGCACGCCGGGCAGCACCTGCACGGCGGCATGGGCGCGGACCTCGACCACCCCGTCCACCGGCACTTCCTGTGGGGCCGTCAGCTCGACGCCTACCTGGGCTGCGGCACCGCACTCCTCGCCGAACTCGGCGACCTGCTCGCGAAGGGAGACCTGTCATGAAGGCCGGTGACGCGCTGCCGCCGCTGCGGATCCCGATCACCCGCACCCTGATCGTCGCCGGGGCCGTCGCCTCCCGCGACTACCAGGACGTGCACCACGACGCCGAGCTGGCGCGCGAGAAGGGCTCCCCGGACATCTTCATGAACATCCTCACGACCAACGGGCTCGTCGGCCGGTACGTCACCGACCACTTCGGCCCCCGGGCCGTCCTCCGCAGGGTCGCCATCCGGCTCGGCGCCCCCAACCATCCCGGGGACACCATGGTCCTGACCGGGAAGGTCACCGGGGTGGACGGGGACACGGCGAGCGTCCGGGTCGTCGGAGTAAACGGGCTCGGGCACCACGTCACCGGGACGGTCACCGTGGAGGTGGCGCCATGAGCCTCCGCGACCGGGACACGCTCGGCGGGCGGGCGGCCGTCGTGGGCATCGGGGCGACCGAGTTCTCCAAGGACTCGGGCCGCAGCGAACTCTCCCTCGCCGTCGAAGCCGTGCGCGCGGCCCTCGACGACGCCGGGCTGGCCCCCGCCGACGTCGACGGCCTGGTCACCTTCACCATGGACACCAACCCCGAGATCACCGTCGCCCAGGCGTCCGGCATCGGCGAGCTGTCGTTCTTCTCCCGCGTGCACTACGGGGGCGGCGCCGCCTGCGCCACCGTGCAACAGGCCGCGCTCGCCGTCGCCGCCGGGGTCGCCGAGGTCGTCGTCTGCTACCGGGCCTTCAACGAGCGCTCGGGGCGCCGCTTCGGCGCGGGCGTCAAGGAACGCGAGCCCTCCGCCGAGGGCGTCGCGCTCGGCTGGCAGCTGCCCTTCGGGCTGCTCACCCCGGCTTCCTGGGTCGCCATGGCAGCCCAGCGCTACCTGCACGCCCACGGGCTGACCCCGGACGCCTTCGGCCACGTCGCCGTCACCGACCGGCGCCACGCGGCCCGCAACCCCGCCGCGTACTTCCACGGCAGGCCGATCACCCTCGCCGACCACGCCGCCTCCCGCTGGATCGTGGAGCCGCTCCGCCTCCTGGACTGCTGCCAGGAGACCGACGGCGGGCAGGCGATCGTCGTCACCTCCGTCGAGCGCGCCCGTGACCTCCCCCGCCCGCCCGCCGTGATCCTGGCGGCGGCCCAGGGCGCCGGCCGGAAGCAGGAGGCCATGACCAGCTTCTACCGGGACGATCTGACCGGCCTTCCGGAGATGGGCGTGGTGGCCCGTCAGCTCTGGCGGACGTCGGGGCTCGCGCCCGCCGACATCGACGTGGGCATCCTCTACGACCACTTCACCCCGTTCGTCCTCATGCAGCTGGAGGAGTTCGGCTTCTGCGGGCCCGGTGAGGCGGCCGACTTCGTCGCGGCGGACGCGCTGCCGCTGAACACCCACGGCGGGCAGCTCGGCGAGGCCTACCTCCACGGCATGAACGGCATAGCGGAGGCGGTGCGGCAGATCCGGGGCACCTCGGTGAACCAGGTACCCGGCGCGACCCGGACCTTGGTCACGGCGGGCACCGGGGTTCCCACGTCCGGGTTGATCCTGGGCACGGACGGCTGAGGCGACGGCCCCAGCGGTGGCCGGGCGGGGCGGGCGGTTCTTCACTCGCGGCATGAGCACTCGTACGCCGCCCTCCTCCGAAGCCGCCCCCGCACCCGTCCGGGCCCGCCCCCGGTCCGCGCCGCCTCCCGGTGCGCGGGCCGTGGTCGCCGCCGTGATGGTGGCGCTGGCCGCGACCGCCCTCCTCAACACCCCGCCCCTCCCCACCACCGGTCCCGACCGGTCCACCACGCCGACCTCCGCCACGGGGGCCGGCGCCGGAGCCGCCGCCACGGGAGCCTCCACCACCGGGACCGGCCCTGGCCCCGGAGCCGCCGCGATCGGGGCCGGCGCGCCTGGACCCCCTGCCCCCGGCGCCCCCGCCCTCGGCGCACCCGGCGCCCCCGCCCTCTCCGCGCCCGTGACCTTCGCCGGGAAGGCCTTCGACACGTGTGTGGCGCCGTCCCTCACTGTGATGAAGGCCTGGCGGGCGTCACCGTACGGGGCCGTCGGGATCTACTTCGGCGGCCGGGGGCGCGGCTGCCCCGTGCAGAAGGAGCTCACCCCCGCCTGGGTCGCCTCCGCCCACGCCATGGGCTGGCGACTGCTGCCCCTCTTCGTCGGCTCCCAGGCGCCGTGCGTGGACTCCCTCGCCAAGCGCCGTTTCGCCATCGGCAGCGCCCCCGTGACCCAGGGCACCAAGGAGGGCGGCGACGCGGTGAAGGCCGCGCGTGCCCTCGGGATCGGCACGAGCAGCCCGCTCTACCTCGACATCGAGGCCTACCGGCGGGGTGACGCGAGCTGCGCCGCGACCACCCTCTCCTTCGTCCGCGCCTGGAACCGGGAGGTGCGGCGGCTCGGCTACCTCCCGGGCTTCTACAGCAGCGCCGACACGGGGGTGCGGGACATGGAGGCGCAGCGGAAGGCGGGGACGAAGGACCTGCCGGACGTGATGTGGTTCGCGCGCTGGCGGGGGCAGCCGGCGCTGCTCACCGAGTCGGTGCTGCACCCGCAGGCCTGGACGCCGCACGCCCGGCTCCACCAGTACGCGGGCAACGTCACCGAGACGTACGGCGGGCGCACCCTCGCGATCGACCGGAACGCGATGGACGCGCCCGTCGCCCGCGTGACCCCCTCCACCCGGTTCCCGGTCCCCCTGTCGTTCGCCGAACCCTCCGGCCCCTGAGGAGCCCGCTCCTGCCCGTCGGCCCCGAGCCCCACCGCTGCCCGCCGCCCCCGAGCCCGGGGCGTCCGCAAGCCCCCGCAGCCCTCCGGCCCCGAGCCGGGGCACGGCGCTCCGGCCCCCGGCGACCCTGAGCCGGTGGCCCGGGGTCTCCACCCAGAGGAGGTGGAGGCATCCCCACCCCTACAACCTGAGGCGGACGGCGGTTCGGGACCTGGGGCCGATCCGCCGGGGGCCCGTGCCCTCCTAGCGTGGAGCCATGACTCCGCCACCCTCTGGCCCCGTCTGCGCCGGTGCCTCGCAGTACGCGTCGTACCCGACCTTCACCTCGTACGTGCGGGCGCGCGGACCCGTGCTCCTGCGCACCGCGCGCTCCCTCACCGCCAACCCCTCGGACGCGGAGGACCTCCTCCAGACCGCGCTGGCCAAGACCTTCATGGCCTGGGAGCGCATCGAGGACCACCGGGCCCTGGACGGCTACGTCCGTCGCGCGCTGCTGAACACGCGTACCTCGCAGTGGCGCAAGCGCAAGGTCGACGAGTTCGCCTGCGAGGAGCTGCCCGAGCCCGCAGGTCTCCCGGAGCCGGACCCGGCCGAGCGGCAGGTGCTGCACGACGCCATGTGGCGGGCGGTCCTCAAGCTGCCGGAGCGGCAGCGTCAGATGGTGGTGCTGCGGTACTACGAGGACCTCAGCGAGGCCCAGACGGCCGAGGTGCTCGGGGTCTCGGTCGGGACGGTGAAGAGCGCGGTGTCCCGGGCGCTCGGCAAGCTCCGCGAGGACCCGGAGCTGACCCCCGTACGGTAGGAATCAGGGCCCACCCGGCCGCTTCCGCCAGCAATCACTGGCAATCTACGTACTCTCGGGTAGTGACATACCGCGCGGTACGTGCGCAGAATCTCCCCACCCCTTCTGCCACGTAGCGCCCACCGGGAGGACGCCCCGTGTACAGCACCATGCAGGACGTACAACTGACCGTGAGCCGCATCCTCCAGCACGGGATGACGATCCACGGAAAGTCCACCATCACCACCTGGACGGGCGAGCCCGAGCCGCATCGCCGCACGTTCGCGGAGGCCGGAGCACGCGCGCACCAGCTGGCCCACGCCCTGCGCGACGAACTCGGGGTCACCGGCGACCAGCGCGTCGCCACCCTCATGTGGAACAACTCGGAGCACGTCGAGGCGTACTTCGCGATCCCCTCCATGGGCGCGGTGCTCCACACCCTCAACCTGCGTCTGCCCGCCGAGCAGCTGGTCTGGATCGTCAACCACGCCGCCGACCGGGTCGTGCTCGTCAACGGCTCCCTGCTCCCCCTCCTCGCCCCGCTGCTCCCGCACCTGCCGTCGGTCGAGCACGTCGTCGTCTCGGGACCGGGCGACCGTTCCCTCCTGGACGGCGCGGCCCCGCGCGTGCACGAGTACGAGGAGCTGATCGCCGGCCGCCCCACCACCTACGACTGGCCCGAGCTGGACGAGCGCTCGGCCGCCGCCATGTGCTACACCTCCGGCACCACCGGCGACCCCAAGGGCGTCGTCTACTCGCACCGTTCGATCTACCTGCACTCCATGCAGGTGAACATGACCGAGTCGATGGGGCTCACCGCCGAGGACACGACCCTGGTCGTCGTCCCGCAGTTCCACGTCAACGCCTGGGGCCTGCCGCACGCCACCTTCATGACCGGCATCAACATGCTCATGCCGGATCGTTTCCTCCAGCCGGCCCCACTCGCCGACATGATCGAGCGCGAGAGGCCGACCCACGCGGCCGCCGTCCCCACCATCTGGCAGGGCCTGCTCGCCGAGGTCACCGCGAACCCCCGCGACCTCTCCTCCATGACCCAGGTCACCATCGGCGGCGCCGCCTGTCCGCCCTCCCTCATGGAGGCCTACGACCGGCTCGGCGTCCGCCTCTGCCACGCCTGGGGCATGACCGAGACCTCCCCGCTCGGCACGATGGCCCACCCGCCGGCCGGTCTCACGGCCGAGGAGGAGTGGCCGTACCGCGTCACGCAGGGACGTTTCCCCGCCGGTGTCGAGGCGCGTCTCGTCGGGCCCGGCGGCGATCACCTCCCGTGGGACGGCGAGTCGGCGGGCGAGCTGGAGGTGCGCGGCACGTGGATCGCGGGCTCGTACTTCGGCGGGATCGACGCCGAGGCGCTCCGCCCCGCCGACAAGTTCAGCGAGGACGGCTGGCTGAAGACCGGTGACGTCGGCGTGATCAGCCCGGACGGCTTCCTCACCCTCACCGACCGCGCCAAGGACGTCATCAAGTCGGGCGGCGAGTGGATCTCCAGTGTCGAGCTGGAGAACGCCCTCATGGCGCACCCGGAGGTCGCCGAGGCCGCCGTCGTCGCGGTGCCGGACGAGAAGTGGGGCGAGCGGCCGCTCGCGACCGTCGTCCTCAAGGAGGGCGCGACGGCGGACTACGAGACGCTGAGGGCCTTCCTCGCCGACGAGGGCGGCATCGCGAAGTGGCAGCTGCCGGAGCGGTGGGCGATCGTGCCGGCGGTGCCGAAGACGAGCGTCGGCAAGTTCGACAAGAAGGTCATCCGCAGGCAGTACGCGCAGGGCGAGCTGGACGTGACCCAGCTGTAGTCGTCCCCCTGCCCCTGTTGCGGTACCACCGGCACCAACTGGCCCCGCTGGGCTAGTTGGTGCCGATCTTCGCGAGCAGGTCGACGATCCGCGCCTGGACCTCGGCGCTGTTCGACCGCTCGGCGAGGAACAGGACCGTCTCCCCGGAGTCGAGCTTCGGCAGCTCCTCCTCGACGAGGCCGGCCGAGGTGTAGACGACGAGCGGAGTGCGGTTCAACTGCCCGTTCGCGCGCAGCCAGTCGATGATCCCGGCCCGGCGGCGGCGCACCTGCATCAGGTCCATCACCACCAGGTTCGGCCGGGTCTGGGTGGCCAGCGCGACCGCCTCGGTGTCCGTGGCCGCCCGCGCGACCTGCATCCCGCGCCGCTCCAGGGTGGCCGCGAGCGCCTCCGCGATCGACTCGTGCTCCTCGATGAGCAGGACCCGGGACGGGTGCTGCTCGCTGTCGCGCGGCGCCAGCGCCTTGAGGAGTACGGCCGGATCGGCGCCGTACGCCGCCTCCCGGGTCGCCTGCCCGAGCCCGGCCGCGAGCAGCACGGGCACCTCGGCGGCGACGGCCGCCTGACGCAGCGACTGCAGCGCGGTCCGGGTGATGGGGCCGGTCAGCGGGTCGACGAAGAGCGCGGCCGGGAAGGCGGCGATCTGGGCGTCGACCTCCTCGCGGGAGTGCACGATCACCGGCCGGTAGCCGCGGTCGCTCAGCGCCTGCTGCGTGGAGACGTCGGGGGCGGGCCAGACGAGCAGCCGCCGCGGGTTGTCGAGGGGCTCCGGGGGCAGCTCGTCGTCGACGGGGCGCGGGGCGGGCCGGTTGGCGACCTCGACCGCGCCGCCCGGGCCGTCGAGCGGCTCGGGCCCCTCGGCGGAGCCCTCGGCGGGCGCCCCTATGGCGTACGCACGGCCCTCCGGCGGAGTGTCGTGCCGCGAAGGCGCCGGCGCGGTCGGCTGCGGGTGCGGCTTGGCCTCGGCCGGGGCCGGGATCGGGCCCGGGACCGGCGGGTCGGCCTCGGGCGGGGTGGCGAGCCTGCGCCGCCGCCCGGAACCGTTGGAGGGCGCGGCGGGGGTGGCCGTCGGGGCCGGCGGTACGAACGGAACGCCCTGCCCGAGCGTACGGACGCTGAACGCCCGCCCCTGGGTCGAGTCCTTCGACCCGCCCATCGGCGTCGGAGCCGATGACTGTGCCGGCATCGGCGCCGGCATGGGCAGTTCGGGCGGCAGCGGTACGGAACCGGTGCCCGTCCCGGAACCGGTCCCGTTCCGGAGCGTGGGCTGCGGCGGCGCCTGTTCCGGAGCGGGCTCCGGCCGGGGAGCCGTCACGGCCCGGCGCCGCCCGGTCGGCTCGACCGTGGTCGCGCCCCCGGCCTGGGACGGCGCGTGCGGATGAGGCTGTGGGGGCGTGTGACCGGCGCCGGGGACGCTCCGTACGGCTTCGTGCTGTCCCTCGTCGGAGACCGGCAGCGGGCCGGCCACGGGAGCGGCGGCCGGGAGGTCCGGCTCGCCGTCACGATCGGCGTCGGCGGGCCCGAGCGCGAACGGGGTGCGGGGCCCGGCCTCGGCCGCGGCGGCCCGCTCCCGCGCGGCGGCCAGCGCGCGTCGGCGGCGCCCGCTCGGCCGCGCCGGAGCCTCCTCGGGCGCGGAGGCGACGGCGGGCAGGGCACGGGCCGGTGCGGGGGCGCCCGTCGGCTCGACGGCGACACCCTGCGGCGGTACGGCGGCGCCGAGCGCGGCACGCCCCTGCGCCCCCTCGGCGGCGGTCACCACGGAGCCCTCGGCGGGCCGGCCGCGACGGCGCCCGGTGGGCTCCACAGGGGTGGAGGGCGCCGGGAGGGCGGAGTCCACGGCGGCGTTCTGCTGGGCGGGGATCAGGTCGGCGGGACCGGCCTGCTCTCCCGTACGGGCACGGCGGCGCCCACTCGGCTCGGCACCGCCCGGCAAATCGGCCTCGGACGCGACGGCGCTCTCCAGGAACGCGTCCGTCGAGCCACGCCGGGCCCGCCGCCGCCCACCACCGGAGGTCTCGCCGGCCTCGGAGGCCGGGTGCGCCGCCGGGATACCGCCCGGGGGGACGACGCCGGAAGCCGCGCCAGCCGTACCGGAGCCGGAGCCGGAGCCCATGCCCGAGGCCACGCCCGAGCCCCTGCTCGTACCGACGTCGGGGATCCCGCCCGGAGCCGCGACCGACGGTGTCTCGGGGGCGGGGGCGGGGGTGGGGGTCCCGGTCGGGCCGGATGCCTGGGCGGGCAGGGCGAGGGCCTGGCGGCCGCCCGAGGGCGCGGGGTCCCGCGGCGCCGCGGGGACCGTGCCCCGGCCCGCGCCGAGCGGCACCTCGAGGACGTACGCGCCGCCGCTCGTCCCCGGCACCTCATGGGTCTGCACGACACCGCCGTGCGCCGCCACGATCCCGCGGACGACGGGCCCGTGCACGGGGTCGCCGCCCGCGTACGGGCCGCGGACCTCGATCCGTACGACGTCACCGCGCTGCGCTGCCGCGACGACGATCGTGGAATCGCTCGGGGTCCGCTCGGCCTTGCTCTTGCCGGTCGCGTCGACGCCGGCGACGTCCGCGACGAGGTGCGCGAGCGCGGTCGCCAGGCGGGCCGCGTCCACCTCGGCCTCGATGGGCGGCGCGTGGACGGCGAACTGGGCGCGGCCGGGACCGATCAGCTCCACGGCGCCGTCGATGCCGCCGGCCACGATCCCGTCGAGCAGGACCACGGCCTTGTCGAGCTGCTCCGCGCCGGCGTCGAGCCGCTGGTAGCCGAGGACGTTGTCGACGAGCGCCGTCATCCGGGCGTATCCGGCGGCCAGGTGGTGCAGGACCTGGTTGGCCTCGGGCCACAGCTGCCCGGCGTCGTCGGCGGCGAGGGTGCCGAGCTGGGTGCGCAGCTCCTCCAGGGGCCCGCGCAGCGACTCGGCGAGGACGGCGGTCAGCTGCTCGTGGCGGGCAGCGAGGGAGGCGTACTTCTCCGCCTGCACCTCGCGCTCCGCCGCGTGCCGCTCGGCGCGGTCGGCGAGCTCGGCCGCGTGCTCCTCGGCGAGCTGTTCGTACGGCCTGCGGTCGGCGAAGGTCATCACCGCGCCGACGAGCTGGTCCCCGTCGCGTACCGGAGCGGTCGTCAGGTCGACCGGCACCCGCTCGCCCTTCTTGGACCACAGGACCTGCCCCCGGACCCGGTGCTTCCGCCCGGACTTGAGGGTGTCGGCGAGCGCGGACTCCTCGTACGGGAAGGGCTCGCCGTCGGCGCGCCTGGCGAGGATCAGCGGGTGCAGCTCCTGACCGCCGAGCTCGCCGGCGCGGTAACCGAGGATCTGGGCGGCGGCGGGGTTCACGAGGACGACCCGGCCGTCGGTGTCGGTGCCGACGACGCCCTCGGACGCGGCACGCAGGATCATCTCGGTCTGGCGCTGCGAGCGGGCGAGTTCGGCCTCGGTGTCGAGGGTCCCGGTGAGGTCCCGTACGACGAGCATGAGCAGCTCGTCGCCGGTGTAGCCGCCGTACGAGTCGTAGGCCTCGCGGCCGTCCTCCAGGCTGGCGCTGGTCACCTCGACGGGGAACTCGGAGCCGTCCGTGCGGCGGGCGATCATCCGCGTCGGCTTGGTGCGGCCGCGCTCGTCGGTGCCGTCGGGGCGGCGCATGGAGCCGGGGATGAGGCGCGAGTCGAAGGTGGGCAGCAGGTCGAGCAGCCCGCGCCCGACGAGCGCGGTGCCCGGCGTCTCGAACATGCCGAGGGCGATGGTGTTGGCGTTGACGACCGTGCCGTTGCAGTTGACGAGCACGAGGCCGTCGGGGAGGGCGTCGAGTATGGCTGCGAGGCGAGCAGCGCCTCGGGATGGCCTGCTGCTCACGACGACGCTTCCTCCCAGACGCACTGCACTTGCTTGCCTATCGGTCGGCCGGCCCCATCTTGCCCCTCGGGCCGCAGCCTGTCACTGAGGGGAGTCTAAGGGAGCCTCCGGGCATCACCCCCGGACGAGGGGAAGCACGGGCTCCAGATTCTCCCAGCGGTCGATCTCGCAGCCGTTGGCGCGGGAGAAGCGGGCGTCGACCTGACGGCCCTGCCAGGTGCCGGTGACGTGGGCGAGGGCGGGCCCGCCGTACACCTGGGTGCACATCCGGTCCTCGGGGACGGGCAGGAACGGGTCGCCGCCCTCCTTCGCCAGCTGTCCCAGCCGCTTGCAGGCGTCTTCGGCGGCCGGGTGGCTGCCCGAGGCGCGGTCTTCACAGCTCAGCTCGAAGGTGCCGTCGGCCTTCGGGTAGCCGCTCTTCTCGACGGTCACGGTCAGCGTGTCGGGCGACGAGAACAGGTTCAGCGGCGGCAGGGGGCTGAGACCGGCGGCGCCGGTAGCGGCGGTGGCGAGGGTCGCGAGGACGAGACTGCGCAGCATGCGGATCTCCAGAAGCACGGGAAGTACGACGGGCAGGGGCGCATGACGCACCCGCCTCCTCTAACGCTCCGGGCGCCCCGGCGTTGCGCAAGCGGGGTGCGCCGGCCGTGACGGCCTCGCGAGGGGGCTCCGGAGACGGGGGGACAGGAGGCCGTGGGGCTTTGCCCTGGACCCCGGAGGACTAGTACGGTGAGAATCGATTGGTGACACCCGGTTCGCCTGTGTCATCATCTGCACGCACCACCCGCGTATGCGCACGGTGCGAGGAGGCGTCGCCTAGTCCGGTCTATGGCGCCGCACTGCTAATGCGGTTTGGGTCTTAAAGCCCATCGAGGGTTCAAATCCCTCCGCCTCCGCCCCACACCGAAGCCCCGGCCCCCAAGGCCGGGGCTTCGGCCGTTCCCGGACCGGCCAGGCGCGACGGATGTGACCCCGGTCTCTTTCCACGGATTTCCCCCGCCCTGACCCCTTCCACCGCGCCACGCCCGCCGACCCGCGCTCCACCCCTGTCAGGGCGTTTTCGCAGGTCACAAGGGGTGGGGGGAACGGATTTCACATGACGGCGGCAGTCATGTAATGTTCTTCCTGTCGCCGCGAGCGGGTCGAAAGACCGGGGAGCGAAGACAAGAACTGAAAACAAGCACTCGTAGCTTAACGGATAGAGCATCTGACTACGGATCAGAAGGTTGCAGGTTCGAATCCTGCCGAGTGCACACAGGCAAGAGGCCCGGACGAGAGTCCGGGCCTCTTGCGTTTCCTGGGCGTACAGCAGCGAAGTACAGCGACCGCGCTGATCGCCGCCGACCGCTGTAGGCCGGTGACGGATCGCCCGTGGCATCGGGCAGCTTGTCCTGACACGGCGCACCGGCCAACTTCCGTTCCCTGATCAGTGGTCACGCAGTCCAGAAGCCCCTCGGCATCAATCCGAGGGGCTTCTGACACCAATGGGTGACATCAACGTCCGCCGTTCCCGCTCCGGGGCCGGTTCAGAGCGCGTGGGCGCCCTCAGGGAGGGCGCCCGGGGCGGTGGTCAGGCCGTGGCCCTGGTAGGGGTGGCAAGGGTGGCCGGGGTGCGGACGAGGTGGCGGCGGCGGGTCGGGAGGGGCTTGGGGTTGCTGACGCCCCAGGCCGCGCCCTTGCAGATCAGTTCCTTGTAGCGGGCGGCGAGTCGGCCCGTCAGGGCCGCGCTGACCGCGCGGTCGTCGGCGGTGACGTACTGGATCAGGCCCTCCCTGCGGCCCAGCGAGATGCACTGGTTGAAGTAGCGCAGCGGCGTCTTCGGGAGCTTTCCGCCGGTCAGGCGGGCCGCGATGGCGTCGGCCGCCTGCCAGGCCATCGGGGTGCCCGTGGCGCAGGACATCCGCAGCGGCTTGTCGCCCGGCCCCATGGCCAGGGCCGCGTCGCCGACGGCGTACACGTCCGGGTGGGAGACCG
This sequence comes from Streptomyces sp. NPDC034084, assembly GCF_055575535.1. Classification (NCBI taxonomy): domain Bacteria; kingdom Bacillati; phylum Actinomycetota; class Actinomycetes; order Kitasatosporales; family Streptomycetaceae; genus Streptomyces; species Streptomyces sp. NPDC034084. Next base: position 112,868 of record NZ_JBVISK010000005.1, on the reverse strand, counting down.
AGCGCATCGTCCCGTCGACCACGATCTGGCCGGTGTCGGTGACCTCAAGGGTGGTGGCCCGTGCGATCGGGTGCACCGCGAAGCCAGCAGTCCAGACGGTGACCGCGGCCGGGACGGGGCCGGCGGTGGTGGCGATCCGGTCCGCCTCGACCGCCGTGACCTCGGTGCTCTCGTGTGCCGTGATGCCGAGGTCGGCGAAGACCTTCCGTACGTGCGCGCGGCCCTTGGGCGAGAGCCAGTCGCCGAGTCCGCCGCGGGCGGCGAGCGCGACGTCGAGGTCCGGGCGGGCCTCGGCGATCTCGGTCGCGGCCTCCACGCCGGTGAGGCCGCCGCCGACCACGACCACGGACTGTCCGGCCTCCAGGGCGGCCAGGCGCTCGCGCAGCCGGAGCGCGCCGGGGCGGCTGGAGATCTCGTGGGCGTGCTCTGCGGTGCCGGGGACGCCCTGGGGGTTCCAGCCGCTGCCGAGGGCGTACACGAGGGTGTCGTACTCCAGCTCCTCGGCGCCGTTTCCGGCCGTGACGGAGACCGTCTTCCGGTCGGCGTCGACCGCCGTCACCGTCGCCTGCTTCAGCTCGACGCCGGTGCCCGCGAACATCTCGCTCAGGGGCCGGTGGACGAGCTCCTGGCCGACCGCCAACTGGTGCAGCCTGACGCGCTCGACGAAGTCGGCCTCGGCGTTGACGAGGGTGATGGCGACGTCCTCGCGGTGGAGCCGCTTGGCGAGGCGGCCGGCGGCGACGGCTCCGGAGTAGCCGGCTCCGAGGACGATGATGCGGTGCTGCTGCATGTGCCTTCTCCTGTCTCGCGTCGCGGTTTCGCCTCTTGAACCGGGCAGCCCGACGATTCCTGACAGGAAGTGGATGTGACGTGGGTCACAAGAGTTCAGAAGGCTGCTTCCACGACGGGGGTGCCGTGGTCCGCGGTCGCCCAGAGCCTCGTCGCGCGTGCGAGCTTGTCGGGGTTCACCTGGTTGCGGAAGGCGGTGATGCCCTCGGCGGTGACCTCCAGGCACATGATGCCGATGACCCGGCCGTCGAGCACCGCCACGGCGGCCGGAGCGCCGTTGGCCGTCGTGGCGTAGACCTCGGGCGATCCGCCGACGATCGCGCGCTTGGCCCGGCTGGGCTTGAAGAGGCCGCGCATGAACGTCGCGACCGCGAGGGCGCCCTCGAACGCCTTGGCGCGCGCCGGGACCTTCCCGCCGCCGTCGCCGATCGCGACGGCGTCTCCGGTGAGCAGCCGTACGAGCGGCTCGGTGCGGCCGCTGGTGGCGGCCGCGAGGAACTCCTCGACGATCCGCCGGGCCTCGGCCTCGTCGATCTCGGTGCGCGCCTTGCCCGCGGCGACGTGCTTCTTGGCGCGGTGGTAGATCTGCTGGGCGGCGGCCTCGGAGATGTCGAGGATCTCGGCGATCTCCCGGTGCGGGTAGTCGAAGGCCTCCCGCAGCACGTACACCGCGCGCTCGTTGGGGGAGAGGCGCTCCATGAGGGCGAGCACCGCGTACGAGACGGATTCGCGCTGCTCGGCGGTGTCGGCGGGGCCGAGCATCGGGTCGCCGGCGAGGAGCGGTTCGGGCAGCCACTCGCCCACGTAGGTCTCGCGCCGGGCGCGGGCCGAGGTGAGCTGGTTCAGGCACAGGTTGGTGAGGACCTTCGTCAGCCAGGCCTCGGGGACCTCGACGCGGTCGACGTCCGCGGTCTGCCAGCGCAGGAACGTGTCCTGCACGGCATCCTCGGCCTCGCTCGCCGAGCCGAGGAGGCGGTACGCGATCGCCTCCAGGCGGGGGCGGGAGGCCTCGAAGCGGTCCACGTCGTCCATGGTCAGAGCCATGGTCCGGATCCTATCCGTGCGGGCCCGGCCGTAGCGGGGGTTTCACGGCGGGGGTTAGGGTCGGATGATCTTTCTTTCTCATGAGACGTGGGGGTATGGGCATGGCGCTCTTCGGGAACGCACACGCGATCGATCCGGCGCAGGCGCAGCAGGACTACGCGCGGCTGCTCGGCCAGGGGGAGCAGGTGCACGCCGCGTACCTGCTGATCCGCGACACGATCTTCTTCACCGACCGGCGGCTCGTGCTCGTCGACAAGCAGGGGATCACCGGCAAGAAGGTCGAGTACCACTCGATCCCGTACCGCAGCATCACGCACTTCGCCGTCGAGACGGCCGGCACCTTCGATCTCGACGCCGAGCTGAAGATCTGGATCTCGGGCAGCCAGCTGCCCGTCCAGAAGACCTTCACGAAGGGCGTCGACATCTACGAGGTGCAGGCGATCCTCACGCAGTTCGTCGCCAAGTAGGCGTACGGAGGGGAGGGTTCTCGGCAGAATCGCCGAGAACCCTCCCCTTTTGGGTGAACCTGGCTGATGTGCATGTCAGTTGAATATGCCCTCGGCCTAGCTTGCGTGGCGGAGGTGATGATCGATGGACGCGATCGACATCGATGACCTGGTGTACGCCGCCACCGGAGCGCCGCTGAGGCGGCTGACCGCCCCGGACGGGACCCACTGGTTCCCGGTGGTGGACGTGGCGAAACAGCTCGGGTACGGGGGCACGCGGGAGGCGCTGCGGACCGTGTCACTGCCCCCGGAGTGCCTGGCGGCCGCGCGGGAGCTCGGCGGGGTCGAGGGATTCCCCGGCCGTTCCTCCGGGATCCGGGCCTCGACGCGGATGGTGAGCCTGGAGGGGCTCGTCCAGCTCGTCGGGGCGTGCCGGAGACCCGAGGCCGGGCCGTTCCGGGCGTGGACGGCGGGGGTCGTCGCGGCGCTCCAGCGATACGGCGGGTACGGGCTCGAACCCTCGCCGGTGCACGCCCGGTTCCTGCTGCCGCCGGAGCTCGTCGACGTTCTCGTACGCCTTGAGGGCCGGTTCGACGAGCGGGCCTTCGCGTACGCCGAGCACATCGAGCACGCGGAGCTGCTCCGCGAGGTCCGGCAGAGTCTCTCCAGGGTCGCCGACTCCCTGGAGCGGCTCGCCGTTCCCCGCCAGCGCACCGGCTCCGCCGTCCCGCTCACCCCGCAGGAGCTCGTCGAGTCCTGGGCCGTCAGCGGGGACATGCGGACGGTCGCCTCCTGCCTGGCACCCGCGCTCGTACGGGGCGGGGTGCGCTACCGGCCCCAGGACGTCACCCGGCGCACCGGCCTCTCCGGCGAACGCGTCCGGGACTGCGTCCGGCTCCTCCTCGAACGGGGCTGCATGCGCGAGGTGGGGACCCCGGCCGCGGACGGGACCCGCATCTACGTGCTGCCCTGAGCGCCTACGCCCCGCTGTGGCCGGCCCGCCCCACCGCCACCACCTGGTACGCGTCGGCGTACACGATCCTGCCCGGGTCCGCCGACTCCAGGCGTACGCAGGGCACGCCGTGGTCCCGCAGGATCCGCAGGTACGGGGCGACCCGGGCCAGTGCCTCGGTCGCCGTCGGCCGGAACCAGGCGGCGGCCCCCGGGTTCACCGCCGGGTCGTAGACCGTCGGGTCCACGGCCGTCGGGTCCGGGAAGTGCGCGTCGTACCAGTCGTTCGAGGCGCGCCAGACCGCCCACTCCTCAGGCGAGAGTCTTCCCTCCCGGGCCAGCGCGTTGGCCAGGCCGAAGACGCCGGGGTGATGGCCCCTGGGGCCCGGGACCGGGGACTGGAAGCGGATGTGGCGGAGACTGGACGACATCCGGGGAGCATAGGGAGGCGCGGCGGCGTGGAGTGGTGGTGCCGGGGGATCGGCTGGGGCGGCGGCACGCCCGGACTGCGGTGGAGGGGCGGGCGGGTCAGCCCGCTCACGTACGGGCAGCGGCTCGCCTTCCGGTCGGTCGGGGTCCGGCGGTGTCCCGGGGCCCGCGGGAACCCCTGCCCCCTGGAGGCCGTCGTGCCCGGCCGGGCCACCGGCGGGCGGTGCCCGGGGTGCGCGCGGCTCGACCGGGCCCACTCCGTCGCGGCCGACACCGTCGCGGACGACCCGCAGCCGTACCGCGTCTACCTGGCCTGGTTCGGGCCCGGGATGACCAAGGTGGGCATCACCGCCGAGGCCCGCGGCGATGCCCGGCTCCTCGAACAGGGGGCCGTCGCCTTCAGCTGGCTCGGCCGGGGGCCGCTCATGGCCGCCCGGCGCACCGAGGAGGTGCTGCGGCAGGCCCTCGGCGTGCCCGACCGGGTGGCGTACGAGCGGAAGCGGGCCGCCCGGCACGCCCTGCCGTCCGCCGGGGACCGGGCCCGCGAGGTCGAGGAGCTGTACCGGCGCGCGCGGGCGGTCGGCGGCTGGACGGAGACCCTGGAACCGCTGGAGTTCGCCGCGCGGGACCATGCGGAGGTGTTCCACCTCGACGGGCTGCCGCGCCTCGATGGCACGGTCACCGAGCTGGTCGGCGGCGGTGTCGTCACCGGGCGGCTCCTCGCCGCCGCCGGGCCCGACCTGCACCTCCTCGCCCCCGACGGGCGCTGTCTCGCCCTCGACACCCGGCTCATGGGTGGATGGATCCTTGAGGCGGCCGGGGAGGCGGATCAGTTCTCGGTGCCGGTGATGGCGGCTCCTCCCGTGGCCGAGAGCGCTCAGGAGGGGCTCTTCTGAACCCCGGAACCCGCTTCGTAAAGTCTTGGATCCCTTTCCCCGCCCGCCGTGGACATCCCACCGCGACCCCGGCGAGGGTGATCACATGACTCCGAAGCTGGTGGCGGGCCTCGAACCGCCCTACTACACCGCCGTGTTCACCTCCGTCCGTCCCGACGCCCCCGAGGGCTATGCCGAGACCGCCGCCCGGATGCGGGAGCTCGTCCAGGACATCCCCGGCTTCCTCGGCTACGAGTCCGCCCGCACCCCCGGCGGCATCGGCATCACCGTCGCCTACTTCCGCGACCTGGAGGCCCTCGACGCCTGGCGCCTCCACACCGAGCACCAGGCCGCCAAGGCGCACGGGCGGGAGCACTGGTACGACAGCTACAGCGTCCACATCGGCAAGGTCGAGCGGAGTTACAGCTTTGAGCGCGCGTGACATCGAAGGGCTGCTGACGCGGCTCGGCGTCCCCGGGCTCGTCGACGTGCACACGCACTTCATGCCGCAGAACGTCCTCGACAAGGTCTGGGCGTACTTCGACGCCGTCGGACCCCTGACCGGCGTGGAGTGGCCCATCACCTACCGCGAGGAGGAAAACCGCCGGCTCGCCCTCCTGCGCGGGTTCGGCGTGGTCGCCTTCACCGCGATGCTCTACCCCCACAAGCCCGGCATGGCCGCATGGCTGAACTCCTGGGCCGCCGACTTCGCGGCCCGCACCCCCGACTGCCTGCACACGGCGACCCTCTTCCCCGAGCCGGGCGTCACCACGTACGTCCACCAGGCGCTCGACGCCGGCGCCCGGGTGTTCAAGGTGCACCTCCAGGTCGGCGGCTTCGACCCGACGGACATCGAACTCGACAGCTCCTGGGGAGCCCTCGCCGACAGTGGCACCCCCGTCGTCGTGCACTGCGGCTCCGGGCCCACCCCGGGAAACTTCACCGGCCCCGGCCCCATGAGGCGGCTGCTCGCACGGCACCCCCGGCTGCGGGTGATCGTCGCGCACATGGGGATGCCGGAGTACAGCGACTTCCTCGATCTGGCGCAGCGGTACGCGGGCGTCCACCTCGACACCACCATGGCCTTCACCGACTTCAGCGAGCGGCTCGCCCCCTTCCCCGTGGCCGAGCACCGGCGGCTCCTCGACCTCGGCGACCGGATCCTCCTCGGCTCGGACTTCCCGAACATCCCGTACCCGTACGTCCACCAGCTCCACGCCCTCGAACGCCTCGGGCTCGGGGACGACTGGCTCCGGCGGGTCCTGTACGAGAACGGAGCCGCGCTGTTTCACGTGAAACGGAGCGGGGCTGTTTCACGTGAAACAGGGAGCCCGTGACCCCCTGAAGGCTCTTTCTCAGGGAATTCACAGGAAAGGGCAAGAGGCCTCTCAGCGGCGGCCGCCACCGTGGGGCCATGACCGTCACCACACGCCGCGCCGGCACCCATGCCGACATGCTCCGCGCCGACGGAACCGCCGTCCGGGTCCTCGTCGTCGACGACGAGGCCTCGCTCTCCGAGCTGCTCTCCATGGCCCTGCGCTACGAGGGCTGGCAGGTCCGCAGCGCCGGGGACGGGGCCGCCGCCCTGCGCTCCGCACGCGAGTTCCGGCCCGATGTCGTCATCCTCGACGTCATGCTCCCGGACGTCGACGGACTGAGCCTGCTCGGCTCGATCCGCCGTGAACTGCCCGACGTGCCCGTGCTGTTCCTGACGGCGAAGGACGCCGTCGAGGACCGCATCGCCGGGCTCACCGCCGGCGGCGACGACTACGTCACCAAGCCCTTCAGCCTGGAGGAGGTCGTGGCCCGGCTGCGCGGCCTCATCCGCAGGTCCGGGGCAGCGCAGACGCGCAGCGAGTCCCTGCTCGTGGTGGGCGACCTGACCCTCGACGAGGACAGCCACGAGGTCACCCGGGGCGGTGACTCCATTCACCTCACCGCGACAGAGTTCGAGCTGCTGCGCTACCTCATGCGCAATCCGCGCCGGGTGCTCAGCAAGGCGCAGATCCTCGACCGGGTCTGGTCGTACGACTTCGGCGGCCAGGCCAACGTCGTCGAGCTCTACATCTCCTACCTGCGCCGGAAGATCGACGCCGGCCGCTCACCGATGATCCACACCCGGCGCGGGGCCGGTTACCTGATCAAGCCCGGCGAGTAGCACCCGTGCGCGGAGGACGGGGGCGGCCGTGGGCGCTGCGGACGCGGCTCGTCGTCTCGGCGGTCGCGCTGATCGCGGTCGTCGCGGCCGTGATCGGGACGGTGACGACGATCGCCTTCCGCTCCTACCTGTACGACCAGGCCGACGAGCAGGTCCACACCGTCGCGACCCGGGCGGCGGGCCCGCCTGCCGCCACGGCGCCCCCGCCCGGCCTGCCCGCCCCGGGCCGCCTGAAGGAACCGCTCGCCTTCATCCAGGGCGCGCCCCTCGGCACCCTCGGCGCGGTCCTCCAGCACGGCGAGGTGACCACGGCCGGGTACTCGGCGGAGGCCGAGGACAGCGGGACGTGGGGGCGGAACGTCCGGACCACCGCGCTCGACGAGGCCCAGCGGGCCGCGCTCGCCGCCGTCCCCCGCGACGGCCGGCCGCACACCGTCGAACTGCCCGGCGGGCTCGGCTCGTACCGCGTCGAGTACACCGTCGGGATCCACGGCACATTCCTCACCGGCATCCCGCTCACCGAGGTCGAGGACGACCTCTCCACCCTCGTCCTCGTCGAGCTGAGCGTCACCGGCGCCGGGCTCGTCGCGGCCTCGCTCGCCGGGACCGTGCTCGTCCGGGTCGCGCTCCGCCCGCTGCGGCGGGTCGCCGCCACCGCCCGCCAGGTCACCCGCCTCCCGCTGCACAGCGGGGAGGTGGCGCTCCACCAGCGGGTCCCGGAGGCGGAGGCCGACCCGCGCACCGAGGTCGGCCAGGTCGGCGCGGCCCTCAACCGCATGCTCGACCACGTCCGCTCGGCCCTCGACGCCCGCCAGCAGAGCGAGACCCGGGTACGCCAGTTCGTCGCGGACGCCAGCCACGAACTGCGCACCCCGCTCGCCTCGATCCGGGGATACGCGGAGCTCACCCGGCGAGGCCGCGAGGAGTGCGGCCCCGACACCCGGCACGCCCTCGGACGGATCGAGGCGGAGGCCACCCGGATGACCGGCCTGGTCGAGGACCTCCTGCTGCTCGCCCGGCTCGACGCCGGCCGACCCCTCGCGTACGAGACGACCGACCTCGTCCCGCTCGTCGTGGACGCCGTCAGCGACGCCCGCGCCGCCGGAGCCGGCCACCACTGGCGCCTCGAACTGCCCACGGACAGCGCGCTCGTACGGGCCGACGGCGCCCGGCTCCAGCAGGTCCTGGTCAACCTCCTCGCCAACGCCCGCACCCACACCCCACCCGGCACCAAGATCACCGCCCGGCTCCGTACGGACGCCTCGGCGGCGTTCGCCGAGATCGAGGACGACGGACCCGGCATCCCGCCCGAGCTGCTCCCGTCCGTCTTCGAACGCTTCGCCCGCGGCGACGCCTCCCGCTCCCGGCACGCCGGATCCACCGGCCTCGGCCTCGCCATCGTCCGCGCCGTCGTACTCGCCCACGGTGGACAGGTGGGCGTCGAGAGCGCCCCCGGCCGCACCCTCTTCACCGTCCGACTGCCTGCCGCGGACAACGCCGCACAGGACTCACAGGCGGGGCACAGGCGCATCACACAGCCGTGACAGCGGGGCCCGGGAGGGTCCCTGTCATGCGAACCCAAACCCTCGGGGAAGCCCTCCCCGCCCGGGAGCACCTGCCGGTGAGCGTCCCCGGACGGCCCGTCCTGGACGTGGTGATCCCCGTCTACAACGAGGAGAAGGACCTGGAGCCGTGCGTCCGCCGCCTCCACGAACACCTCCTGCGGACCTTCCCGTACGGCTTCCGCATCACCGTCGCCGACAACGCCTCCACCGACACGACGCCCGCCGTCGCCGCGGCCCTCGCCGCCGAGGTGCCCGAGGTGCGCTCCGTACGGCTCGAGCAGAAGGGGCGCGGGCGGGCGCTGCGGACCGTGTGGTCGGCCTCGGACGCGCCCGTCCTCGCCTACATGGACGTCGACCTGTCCACCGACCTCAACGCGCTGCTCCCGCTGGTCGCGCCGCTCATCTCCGGCCACTCGGACCTGGCGATCGGATCGCGGCTCGCCCGCTCCTCGCGGGTGGTGCGCGGGCCGAAGCGGGAGTTCATCTCACGTGCCTACAACCTGATCCTGCGCTCCTCGCTCGCCGCCCGGTTCTCCGACGCGCAGTGCGGCTTCAAGGCGATACGGCGGGAGGTCGCCGAGCGGCTGCTGCCCATGGTCGAGGACACCGGCTGGTTCTTCGACACCGAGATGCTGGTCCTCGCCGAGCGGGCCGGGCTGCGCATCCACGAGGTGCCGGTCGACTGGGTCGACGATCCCGACTCGACCGTGCACATCGTGCGGACGGCGACCGACGACCTCAAGGGCGTGTGGCGGGTGGGGCGGGCCCTCGCGACCGGTTCGCTGGCCCTCGACCGGCTCGCCCGGCCGTTCGGCGACGACCCCCGGGACCGCGAGCTGAACGGTGTGCCCGGCGGTCTCGCCCGCCAGCTCGTCGGCTTCTGCGCGGTCGGGGCGCTGTCCACGCTCTTCTACCTCGCGCTGTACTCGGCCTTCCGCCTCGGCCTGGGTGCCCAGCTCGCCAACGCCGCCGCCCTCCTCGTCTCCGCCGTCGCCAACACGGCGGCCAACCGGCGCCTCACCTTCGGCGTCCGGGGCCGCGACCGGGCCGTCCGCCACCAGGCGCAGGGGCTCGTGGTCTTCGCCATCGGCCTCGCCCTGACCAGCGGCTCGCTCGCCGCCCTCGGCGCGGCGACCGGCGATCCGGCGCACTCCACCGAGCTCGCCGTCCTGATCGTCGCCAACCTCGCCGCGACCGTCCTCCGCTTCCTCCTCTTCCGGCTCTGGGTCTTCCCGGACCGCGCTTCAGCAAGGAACGAACGATGACCACCCTGTCCACCGCGGTCCACGCGGCACCCCCCGCCGGCCGGGCCGCCCGGCTGTGGCGCGGACGCGCCGGGGACGCCCCCTGGGTCCGGCCCGCCTTCCTCGGCCTGCTCGCCGCCACGGCGCTGCTCTACCTGTGGAACCTGAGTGCCTCCGGTTACGCCAACTCCTTCTACTCCGCCGCGGTCCAGGCGGGCGGCGAGAGCTGGAAGGCCTTCTTCTTCGGTTCCCTCGACGCGTCCAACGCCATCACCGTCGACAAGCCGCCGGCCGCGCTCTGGCCGATGGCCCTCTCCGTCCGCCTCTTCGGGCTCGGCTCCTGGCAGATCCTCGTGCCCGAGGTCCTCATGGGCGTGGGCACGGTCGCCGTGCTCTACGCGGCCGTCCGGCGCCGGTTCGGCGCGGGCGCGGGCCTGATCGCGGGCGCGGTCCTCGCGCTCACTCCGGTCGCCGCGCTGATGTTCCGTTTCAACAACCCGGACGCGCTGCTCGCGCTGCTCATGACGGTCGCGGTGTATTGCGTGCTGCGCGCTCTGGAGCTGGACGGCGGTGCGGCGCGGTGGCTGGTGTGGGCGGGGGTGGCGCTGGGATTCGCGTTCCTCGCGAAGACCCTCCAGGCCTTCCTGATCCTGCCGCCGCTCGCGCTCGTGTACGTGGCCTGCGCGCCCGGCGGGTTCGGGCGGCGGCTCGGCCGGCTCGCCCTGGGCGGGCTCGCGATGCTCGTCTCGGCGGGCTGGTGGGTGGCCCTCGTCGAGTTGTGGCCGGCGTCCTCCCGTCCGTACGTCGGGGGTTCGCAGAACAACAGCTTCCTGGAGCTGACCTTCGGCTACAACGGCCTCGGCCGCCTGAACGGCGAGGAGACCGGCAGCGTCGGCGGCGGTGGCCCCGGTGGGGGCACGGGCGGGGGCCGCTGGGGCGATACGGGGATCGCCCGGATGTTCAACGACTCGGTCGGCGGCCAGATCTCCTGGCTGCTGCCGGCCGCGCTGGTCCTGCTCGTCGCGGGGGTCGTCGTCACCTGGCGGGCGCCCCGCACGGACACGGCGCGCTCCGCGTTCCTGGTGTGGGGCGGTGCGCTCCTGATGACGCTCGCCGTGTTCAGCTTCATGGCCGGCATCTTCCACGAGTACTACACGGTGGCCCTGGCCCCGTACCTCGCGGCGCTCGTCGGCATGGGCGCGGCCGTGCTGTGGGAGGAGCGCACCCGGTGGCTCGCCTCGGCGGCGCTCGCGGGTTCGGTGGCGGTGACGGCCTGGTGGGCCTGGTCGCTGCTGGGCCGTACGCCGGACTGGCTCCCGTGGCTGCGCTGGACGGTCCTGGTGGCAGGCGCGGTGGCGGCGCTCGGGCTGCTGTTCGCGGGCCGGGCCGACCGGCGCCTCGGGCTCGCGGCGGCGGGCCTCGGCCTGGCGGCGGGACTCGCGGGGCCGTTCGCGTACACCCTGGAGACGGTGAACGCGGGTCACCAGGGCTCGATCGTGACGGCGGGCCCGGCGGGCGGCGCGATGGGCGGCCGGGGCCCGGGCGGCGGCGGCCGGCTCTTCGAGGGCGACGGGACGATGCCGCCGGGCGGTCAGCTGCCGGGCGGCCAGGGTGGCCAGCCGGGCGGTCAGCTGCCGAACGGCCAGGGTGGCCAGATGCCGGGCGGTCAGCTGCCGAACGGCGGCCAGATGCCCGGCGGCGCTCCGTCCCCGGGGCGCCAGATGCCCGGCGGCGCCCTGCCCCAGGGGTTCACCCGGGGCGAGCGGCCCGGTGGCGGCGGCATGGGCGGCCTGCTCAACGGCGTGAGTGTCGGTGCGGAGGCCAAGGCCGCCCTCCTCGCGGACGCCGACGCGTACACCTGGGTCGCGGCCACGGTCGGCGCGCAGAACGCGGCCGGCTACCAACTCGCCACGGAGAAGCCGGTCATGGCGATCGGTGGCTTCAACGGCAGCGACCCGTCCCCGACCCTCGCCCAGTTCAAGCAGTACGTGGCCGAAGGCAGGATCCACTACTTCCTCGGAAGCGGCGAAGGCGGTGAAGGCGGTGACGGCGGTGAAGGCGGTCGCGGGGGCCCCGGCGGCAACTCGGCGATCTCCACCTGGGTCTCGGAGACCTTCGAGAAGACCACGATCGGCGGCGCCACGTTCTACGACCTGACCGACAGGAAATAAAACCCCTATACAGCGTATGAGAGCCCTTGTACGGTGTACGAGCCTTGACCTCGTACACCGTATAAGGAGCATGTCCCCATGACAGCCACCGGCGGCCGCCACCCACAGCGTTGGCTCATCCTCGGCGTCATCTGTCTCGCCCAGCTCACCGTCCTGCTCGACAACACCGTGCTCAGCGTCGCCATCCCCTCGCTGACCTCCGAACTCCACGCGTCCACCTCCGACATCCAGTGGATGATCAACGCGTACTCGCTCGTCCAGTCCGGCCTGCTGCTCACCGCCGGCAACGCCGCCGACCGCTACGGCCGCAAGAAGCTCCTCGCCACCGGCCTCGCGCTCTTCGGGCTCGGTTCGCTCGCCGCGGGCCTCGCCGGCTCCACCGCGCAGCTGATCGCCGCCCGCGCGGGCATGGGCGTCGGCGGCGCGCTCCTGATGACCACCACCCTCGCCGTCGTCATGCAGATCTTCGACGACTCGGAGCGGGTCAAGGCCATCGCCCTCTGGTCCACGGTCGCGTCGCTCGGCTTCGCCGGCGGCCCGCTGATCGGCGGCGTGATCCTCAACCACTTCTGGTGGGGAATGATCTTCCTGATCAACATCCCGGTCGCGGCCGTCGCCCTCGTCGCCGTCCTCAAGCTCGTCCCCGAGTCCAAGAACCCTCGGGGTGACCGCCCCGACCTGCTCGGCGCGCTGCTCTCCACCATCGGCATGACCGCCGTCGTGTACGCGATCATCAGCGGCCCCGGGCACGGCTGGATCTCCACCCAGGTCCTGGTCCCGGCGGCCATCGGCCTGCTCGGCCTCGGTGCCTTCGCGCTGTGGGAGCTGCGCACCCCGTACCCGATGCTCGACATGCACTTCTTCCGGAACCAGAAGTTCATCGGCGCCATCGGCGGTTCGATCCTGGTCGTCTTCGGCATGGGCGGCTCGCTCTTCCTGCTCACCCAGCACCTGCAGTTCGTCCTCGGCTACGAGCCGCTCGAAGCCGGTCTCCGGATGGCGCCGCTCGCCCTGACGATCGTCGGCCTCAACCTGACCGGTGTCGGCCCGAGGATCGTCGTGAAGCTCGGCACCCCGCCCACCGTCGTCCTCGGCATGACACTGGTCGCCGCCGGCCTCGGCTCGATCGCGCTGCTCGGCGGCGGCACGGACGGCAGCTACGGGGGGATGCTGCTGGGCCTGGTCCTGATGGGCGTCGGCATCGCCGTCTCCTCCCCGGCCATGGCCAACGCGGTGATGAGCGCGATCCCGCCGGAGAAGGCGGGCGTGGGCGCCGGGATCAACGGCACCCTGGCCGAGTTCGGCAACGGCCTGGGCGTCGCCGTCCTCGGAGCCGTACTCAACGCCCGCTTCGCCGCTCTCGTCGCCGTCACCGCGACGTCGCTCCCCGCCGCCCTGGCCGCCGCCGGCGGCGAGGCCGAGCGGCAGCAGATCTCCGACGCCTTCGCCTCCGGCCTCCAGACCAGCCAGCTGGTCGGCGCGATCGCCGTGTTCGCCGGCGGACTGCTCGCGGCGGCCCTGCTCAAGCGGGCCGAGCGCGCGGAGCAGGCCGTGAGGCCTGAGCAGCTGGTCGCTGCCTAGCATGGTGACGGACAGCTGACAGACGGAGGAACGCGATGGTCAAGGCAGCCGATCGGGCCAAGAACCCGGCGCGTTCCAGCGTCTGGCTGGAGAAGCGGGCCACCCGTAGTGGCGGCGGCCCGGCCGGGCTCGACCGGGACCGGATCGTGGCCGCCTCGATCCGGATGCTCGACGACGAGGGCCTGGCCAAACTGTCGATGCGCAAGCTGGCGGCCGAACTGGGCGTCACGGCGATGTCCCTCTACTGGTACGTGGACACCAAGGACGACATCATCGAGTTCGCCATGGACAGCGTCTACGGCGAGTTCGACCTCGCGGCGGTCGACGCCGCCGGGGACTGGCGGGAGCGGATCCGCGTACTCGCCCTGGAGTACCGGCGGATGCTGGTCCGTCACGCGTGGATGTCGCCGAGCGCGGGCCAGTACCTGAACATCGGCCCGAACGCGATCGCCGTCGGCAGCAAGATCCACGAGGCGATCGCGGACACCGGTCTCTCGCCGGACCGCCGGCCGAGCGCGATGTCGGCCGTCTTCCAGTTCGTGTACGGCTACGGGACGATCGAGTCCCAGTTCGGCCGGCGCGCGGCGGAGGCCGGCATGTCGCAGGACCAGTTCTACGTGGACGCGATCAAGGCCTTCCGGGACGACCCGGAGTTCGAGAAGCAGGCCGCGGAGATGAAGGAGCTCCTCGACGAGCGCGCCTCGCACGGCAGCGTCAGCGCCGTCTGGGACCGCGACTTCTCCTACGCCCTGGACGTCCTGGTCGCCGGCATCGAGGCGATGGTCGCCCGCGAGGCCGGAGCCGAAGGCACCTGACGACACCTATGGAGCGGTGGGGCCGGGGGCGCCTGATGGCTTGGACATGACGGAGCGGCGGGCCGTCCCCTGCCCGCCGCTCCGTTCCCGACCCGGCCGTGCCTCCGCTCGAAGCACGGCCGGGAGTCTTTCCTAGGCCTTGTCGTCGGCCTTCGTCGCGTGGCTCTTCAGCGCGACCTCCTTGATGAACAGCGTCACCACGAAGGCGAGCAGCGCGAACGGCGCCGAGTAGAGGAAGACGTCGGCGACACCGTGCCCGTACGCGTCCTCCATGACCGTGCGGATCGGGGCCGGCAGCTTGTCCATGTCGGGGATGCCGCCGCCCGAGCCGCCCTTGCCCATGGCGCCCGCGGCCTTCGGGCCGAGCTCGGTCAGGCCCTCCTTGACGTAGTTCGTGACCCGGTGGGCCATGACCGCGCCGAGCGCCGAGACACCGACCGCACCGCCGAGCGAGCGGAAGAAGGTGACGACGGAGGAGGCGGCGCCGAGGTCGGCGGGGGCCACCTGGTTCTGGGTGCAGAGCACGAGGTTCTGCATCATCATGCCGAGGCCGAGGCCGAGGACCGCCATGAAGAGCGCGATGTGCCAGTACGTCGTGTCGTAGCGGATCGTGCCGAGCAGGCCGAGACCGCCGGCCGCGAGGGCGCCACCGCTGACCAGCCAGGCCTTCCAGCGGCCGGTCTTGGTGATGATCAGGCCGGAGACCGTCGAGGAGACGAACAGGCCCGCGATCATGGGGATGGTGAGGACGCCCGACATCGTCGGCGACTCGTTCCGCGCCAGCTGGAAGTACTGGCTGAAGAAGACCGTGCCGGCGAACATCGCGACGCCCACGAAGAGCGAGGCGAGCGAGGCGAGCGTGATCGTCCGGTTGCGGAACAGGCGGAGCGGAATGATCGGCTCGCTCGCCTTCGACTCGACGAGCAGGAAGATCCCGCCGAGGGCGAGCGCGCCGAGGACCATGACGACCGTCTGCCAGGACATCCAGTCGTACTTGTCGCCCGCGAAGGTGACCCAGATGAGGAGCAGGGAGACCGCGGCGCTGATGAAGAGGGCGCCGGCCCAGTCGACCTTGACCTGGCGCTTCACGACGGGCAGCTTCAGCGTCTTCTGCAGGACGATCAGGGCGATGATCGCGAAGGGCACGCCGACGTAGAAGCACCAGCGCCAGCCGAGCCAGTCGGTGTCGGTGATGACGCCGCCGAGCAGCGGGCCGCCGACGGTGGCGACGGCGAAGGTCGCGCCGAGGTAGCCGCTGTACCGGCCGCGCTCACGCGGGGCGATCATGGCGGCCAGGATGATCTGGGAGAGGGCGGTCAGGCCGCCGACGCCGATGCCCTGGACGACACGGCAGGCGATCAGCATGCCGGTGTTCTGCGAGAGACCGGCGACGATCGAGCCCGCGACGTAGACGATCAGGGCTATCTGGACGAGCAGCTTCTTGGAGAAGAGGTCGGCGAGCTTGCCCCAGAGCGGGGTGGTCGCGGTCATCGAGAGGAGCGCGGCGGTCACCACCCAGGTGTAGGCGGACTGGCCGCCGCCCAGGTCGGTGATGATCTGGGGCAGGGCGTTGGAGACGATCGTCGACGACAGGATGGCGACGAACATGCCGAGCAGCAGCCCGGACAGTGCCTCCATGATCTGCCGGTGCGTCATCGGTGCGGTCGCGCCGCCACCGCCGGTACCGGTGACGCCGTCCCGCGCACCGGTGTCGGGCGTGGTCGTAGGCATGAACTTCCTTCTTCTCAAGCGTGGTGGGCCCGGCAGTCCCCGAAGGAGTCGCGGAGGCGGGCGAGCAGGTGGGTGAGGAGTTCGACGTCGTCGTCGGACCACTCCGCGAGGTGACGGGAGAAGGCCTCGGTCACTCGGCGGTCGAGTTCGCCGAGCATCGCGTGGCCCGGTCCCGTGAGTCGCAGGATGCGGGAGCGTCTGTCGTCCGGGTCGGGCAGTCGCTCGATCCAGCCGTGTTCCACGGTGTGGGCCACATGGCGGCTGCACACGGACATGTCGACGGCCATGAGTTCGGCCAGCCGGCTCGTCCGCATGTCGCCGTGGTGCTTGACCAGGGCGAGCACGGCCGCCGAGCCGCCCTGGCATTCGACGGGCAGAGCGCGGGCGAGGCCACGTTTCACGGCTCCGATCGCGCTCACCGAGCGGGCGAGCTCCTCGTATCTGTTCGGCGTCGCCATCGGGCACCCCCGTACATCTTGTTGCTTAGGGCAACCATAGAGATGGATGGTTGCTTCAGGCAAACTAAATCGGTCAAACGGCCCTAAAGAATCGGCAAAGCCGGATCGGCGGCGCCGGGGCTTGGGCCCCCCACCCCGACTTCGCTAGGGTCCTGGCCCATGGCACACAACCCCCAAGCACCGTACGGCCAGGGCCAGACCCCTCAGGGTCCTGAGGGCTACGACCCCGCCGGCAGCACGCAGATGTTCCGCGCCTTCGTCGACGAGGGCACCCCCCAGCGGCAGCAGCCGCAGGCCGCGACCGCGTCGGGCGGCCCGCGGGTCGGCCTGATCGTCGGCGTCGTCGCGGTGATCGTCGTCCTGGCGGCCGTCGCCTGGCTGGCGCTGGGCTGACCGCTCCGTACTTCCCTACGCCCCGGGTGGGCCGGATCCGCATCCCGCGGACCGGCCCACCTTTCTTTACGCCTCCGGGAGGCCTGTCTTTACGCCTCAGGGAGGCCTCTTTCGCGGCTCCGGCGAGGTCTCCTGCATCTCCGGGAAGTCTCTTACGCCTCCGGGGAGGCCGGCCCGTCCAAGGCGGGCGCGAGCACCGCGAAAGCCTCCGTGATCAGCGCGGCCGGGTCCTCGCCGCCGTCGCCCCCGCTCCACCGGTGCAGTACGGCGTCGAAGGCGGCGAGCGCCATGCCCGCCGCGAGCCGGGGACGGAGGTCGGTTTTGGGGTCGCGCCCGAGCCGGGCCGCCAGCTCCTGCGTCAGCTCCTCGCGCCACCGCGCCTGGTGCTCCAGGAAGCGGGCGAGCAGCGCGGGCGTCCGCAGGATCAGCCGGACCACCGGCAGCGCGCGCTCGGCGTGGTCGCCGCAGATGGTGAGCGGTACGGAGACGGTGTGCAGCAGCGCCTCGGAGGGGCGCTCCCCGGCGGGCCGCGCGGCGAGCCCCGCGCGCATGTCGGCGCCCATGCCGGCCAGGAACTGGACGACCACGTCCTCCTTCGACGCGAAGTACCGGAAGAACGTCCGCTTCGAGACCCCCGCGGTGGTCGCGATCTCGTCGACGGTCACGGCGTCGAACCCCCGGAGGGCGAGCAGCTGGAGCGCCGCCTCGGTGAGCTCGGTCGCGACGAGCTGGCGTTTGCGCTGGGCGAGGGAGACCTCGGGGCCGGTGGTCACGATCCGATGGTAGCGGGTGACCTCCGTGGCGCGCAGAGTCATGCTTGACACCCGGTGACACGAAGGGCAGCGTGTGCCACATGACCAGGAACCAGCGCTGGACCGCCGACCACATCCCGGACCAGTCCGGGCGGGTCGTCGTCGTCACCGGAGCCAACAGCGGCCTCGGCCTCGCCACCACCCGCGCACTCGCCCGCCGGGGCGCGCGCGTGATCCTCGCCGTACGGGACGAGGAGAAGGGCCGCCGGGCCGTCGAGGCCCTGGAGGTCGACGCCCGTCTGCTCTCCGTCCGGCGGATCGACCTCGCCGACCTCGACTCGGTGCGCGCCTTCGCCGAGCGGGTGCGCGCGGAGCACCCGCGCCTCGACGTGCTCGTCAACAACGCCGGCGTGATGGCACCGCCCCGCACGCTCAGCCCCCAGGGCCACGAGCTCCAGTTCGCCGCCAACCACCTCGGCCACTTCGCGCTGACCGGCCTCCTGCTGGACCCGCTCGCGGCCGGGAAGGACCCCCGGGTGGTCACGGTCAGCTCGATCAACCACCGGCAGGGCGGCCTCCGCTTCGACGACCTGAGCGGCGAGCGCGGGTACGCGCCGATGGCCTTCTACAACCAGTCCAAGTTCGCCAACGCCGTCTTCGGCCTGGAGCTGCACCGCCGTCTGACCGCGAGCGCCAGCCCGGTCCGCAGCGTGCTCGCCCACCCCGGGTACACCGCCACCAGCCTCCAGATGAAGGACACCGCCGGTCTGGTGAAGCTGCTCTTCGGGCGCATCGGCAACCCGCTGCTCGCCCAGCGGCCGGAGCAGGGCGCGCTGCCCCAGCTGTACGCGGCCACCGATCCGTCCGTCGTGGGTGGCGAGTTCATCGGCCCGGACGGCCTGGGCGAGCTGCGGGGCGCCCCGACCCGCGTGCGCCTCTCGGACGCGGCGGCCGACCCCGGCACGGGCCGCCGGCTGTGGGAGGAGTCGGAGCGCCTGACGGGGGTGCGCTTCCCCGGCGCCTAGCCAAGATCCCCCGGACAGGCCCTGATTCCCCGGCCCGTACTCGCACATCAGAAACCTCCGCGACCTGCGGGTGCGGCTCGCGGCCACCCGGCAGCGGATCGAGCCGACCGAGGTCGCGGACACCGCCGTCTTCCTCCCCTTCTCCTCCTCCGCCGCCCGGGCCTGGGCGGGCTGCGTGCCGCCGCCGGGAAGCCGGTCCTGGGCGTCGGGCGGGAGGCGGCGGGTCAGGAGGCGCTGACCGGGCCGTCCCGCCGGATCGCGGAGCTGACCGGGGCGGAGACCGTCGAGTTCCCCGGCGGCCACGTGGGCTGCGTGGAGCACCCGGCGGAGGTCGCGGAGGTACTGGTCAGCGCCATACGGCGGTGACCTCACGGGTCTCGATCCGCATGCCGAGCGGCACCCGCCAGGAGTCCACACACACGGTGTACGTCTGCGTCCGCGCCGCACCGGCGGCGATCGGCGTGGGGAGCGGCTGACGGGAGGGGACCGTCCCCCAGTCGGTGCCGAGCAGACCGATGATGTGCGTCGAGAAGCCGGCCGTGCCCGAAGTTGCGGCGGAACCACCGGTGTTGCGGAAGGTCACGGTCACGCGCTGGCACCAGCGCCGGTCGCCGTCCGCGATGCTGGGCGCGGAGACGGTGAGCACGGCGGGCCCGGGAGCGGGGGTCGGCGCGGGGGAGGACGGGGGCGTGCCGGTGCCGGGTGCGGTGGTGCCGGGAGTCGCGGAGGGGGTACGGGGCGGGGTGCCGCCCCCGGAGCCGGTGCCGGACCCGTCACGGGCGGGCGGCGCGGTCGCCGGAGCCGTACTCGATCCCGTACCCGTGTCCGTACGGGAAGACCCGGAGGTACCGGAAATCCCGGAGGTCCCGGAAGTCGATGGCGCACCGGACGGGCCCGGAGAGGCACCGCTGGAGGGCGCGCCGGACGTCCCGGGGGGAGCCGGCGACGGGGACGACGTGCTGGATGTCGTCCCGCTCGCGGACGGGCTCTCCAGGGGGACGAGGGTGACCACCCCCGAAGGGGCGACCGCGCCCTTCGGGGAGGGGCCGGCGCCGACCGCCGCGTACCCCTCGCCGTCTCCGCCGCCACCGCACGCGGTCAGCGCTCCGCCGAGGCAGAGCGCCACCGCCACGAGTCCGGGCTTCCTTCGCCGCATGCGCCCCAGTGTGGCTGACGAGCCGTCAACGGGGTGGCAGTTTGGGGAAGTCAGTCGGAGATGAGGCCTTCGCGCAGCTGGGCCAGGGTGCGGGTGAGGAGGCGCGAGACGTGCATCTGGGAGATGCCGACCTCCTCGCCGATCTGGGACTGGGTCATGTTGGCGAAGAAGCGGAGCATGATGATCTGCCGCTCCCGGGGCGGCAGTTTGGCCAGCAGCGGCTTGAGGGACTCGCGGTACTCGACGCCTTCGAGGGCCGTGTCCTCGTAGCCCAGGCGGTCCGCGAGCGAGCCCTCGCCGCCGTCGTCCTCGGGCGAGGGGGAATCGAGCGAGGACGCGGTGTACGCGTTGCCGACGGCGAGGCCGTCGACGACGTCCTCCTCCGACACCCCGAGCACGGCGGCGAGTTCGGGGACGGTGGGGGAGCGGTCGAGCTTCTGCGCGAGCTCGTCGCTGGCCTTGGTGAGGGCGAGGCGCAGCTCCTGGAGCCGGCGCGGGACGCGGACCGACCACGAGGTGTCGCGGAAGAAGCGCTTGATCTCACCGACGACGGTCGGCATGGCGAACGTCGGGAACTCCACGCCCCGTTCGCAGTCGAAGCGGTCGATCGCCTTGATCAGGCCGATGGTGCCGACCTGGACGATGTCCTCCATCGGCTCGTTGCGGGAGCGGAAGCGGGCCGCCGCGTAGCGCACGAGGGGGAGGTTGAGCTCGATGAGGGTGTCGCGGACGTAGGTCCGCTCCGGGCTGTCGGCCGCGGCTCCCTCGGTGTCGAGGGCGCGCAGCCGCAGGAAGAGGGAGCGGGAGAGGGTGCGGGTGTCGAGGGCTCCCGACGTGACCGTCATCGGCGGCTGCGTGACCTCCGGGGCCGGCCGGACTTCGCTGTCGGTCGCGGTCGGCGCCGTCGTCTGCGCGGGCACGGGAACGGGCGTGAGCGTGAGCACCTTCGAGCTGCCCAGTTCTGTGGACATGCCACCCCCTTGAGGTCGCGGACGGTCGCGGCGGCCGCGACCATCTGAGGAACGCAGCCTCCACCTGAATACCGGCGGCGGGGCTGCGGCAAACTCGGTTCCAGCAGAATGTCACATGTCGGCAACACGCTGTAGTGACTTGTCGACACAGCGAGGTTGCATTTCCGCAGGAAACAAGGGGTGTACGGCATTTGGTCCCTCGGAGAACTGCTCCGAACCGGTCTACCCGTTCTGGTTACGCCTCGATCCTGTTTGCGGATCTCAAGCGGGCGAAACTGCGGGCGAGGAGCCTTGACACGTGCATCTGGGAGACGCCGAGTTCCTGGCTGATCTGAGACTGGGTCAAATTGCTGTAGTAGCGCAGCATCAGGATCCGCTGCTCCCGCTCGGGCAGCTGGACGAGCAGGTGCCGGACGAGGTCGCGGTGCTCGACGCCGGCCAGGGCGGGGTCCTCGTAGCCGAGCCGGTCGAGCAGTCCGGGCAGTCCGTCGCCCTCCTGCGCGGCCTCCAGGGAGGTGGCGTGGTAAGAGCGGCCGGCCTCGATGCAGGCGAGCACCTCGTCCTCGCCGATCCGCAGCCGCTCGGCGATCTCCGCCGTCGTGGGGGAGCGGCCGTGAGCGGTCGTCAGGTCCTCGGTGGCGCCGTTGACCTGGACCCAGAGCTCGTGCAGCCGGCGCGGCACGTGCACGGTCCGGACGTTGTCGCGGAAGTACCGCTTGATCTCGCCGACGACGGTCGGCATGGCGAAGGTGGGGAACTGCACGCCCCGGTCGGGGTCGAAGCGGTCGATGGCGTTGATGAGGCCGATGGTGCCGACCTGGACGACGTCCTCCATCGGCTCGTTGCGGGAGCGGAAGCGGGCCGCCGCGTACCGCACGAGCGGCAGGTTCGCCTCGATGAGGGCCCCGCGCACCCGGTCGTGCTCGGGGGTGCCCGGCTCCAGGTTCTTGAGCTGCCCGAAGAGCACCTGGGTGAGGGCGCGGGTGTCGGCGCCACGGGTGCTCTGGGGGCGGGGACGCGGGGCCTCCGGGCCGCCTGCCTCGTGCTGGGGCGGGACCTGAGGTGCTGTACTGGCCGGCACGTTCACGCCACCCCTTTGGCTGGTCTTGCTGGTCGACTGGGTCAACTACGGTCAACTCATCCGTCAAAAGCGGTCATAGCATCACAAGACATGTCCACTGTGTGCAAGCACCGCAAAGTGACGTGTTGAGGGCATAACGGTGGAAAAGGGGAGGTCACACACGGAAAAGACCCCCTGCCGCAGGAGCAGGGGGCCTCGGGGTGAAGCGGGGCTAGAAGGCGTAGTCCGCGATCACCCAGGTGGCGAACTCGCGCCACTGGGCGACGCCCGCCTGGTGCGCGGGGTGGTCGAGGTAGCGCTGGAGCGCGTCCGTGTCCTCGACGGCCGAGTTGATGGCGAAGTCGTACGCGATCGGCCGGTCCGTGATGTTCCAGTCGCACTCCCAGAACCGCAGCTCCGGGATCTGGTCGCCGAGCGCGCGGAACGCCTCGACACCGGCGACCACCTGCGGCTCGTCGCGCGAGACGCCGTCGTTGAGCTTGAAGAGGACCAGATGGCGGATCACGAAAAGCTCCTAGTTGACGAGTTCGGTCATGAACTGGCCGACTCCCTGGGCAGCGCTGGAAATGCCCTCGAACCCTACCTGGACGAGGTCGGCCGCCCGGGCCGGGGAGGTGACGATCGTGTACAGCACAAAGACCACCACCGCGTACAGCGCGACCTTCTTCGCTTGCGCCATCTGCCCAGCCCTCCCCTGTTCCCCCGCCGAACGACCGCGCCACTCTAACCGAGCCTTTATGGACCAAGGGCCCGGCGACCGGGGCCTTTCGCCGCCCCCCCCCGGAAGGGTGACGGGCGAGCAGGATGAATGTCGAGCCCGGCGGATCTGGCAGGAATGCGCGGGGCTCGAAGGAACCGGCCCGCACTGCGGGGTCCGCGCCGCTGGCTTCCCCCGGAGGCGGCGCAGGACTTGCAGGTCCGGTTCTCATCGGGGGGGGGGCGGCTTGTCCCCCCGATGCCGCTCCCCCCGTCCTGCGGAAGAAGGCCCCGGCCCGCGCCACGAGCGTGGCCCGGGGCCTTTTGCGTACCCCTCTCCGTACCCACGCGAGATACGCCGAAGGGCCCGGCGCTGATGCGCCGGGCCCTTCGATCGAAGCGGTAGCGGAGGGATTTGAACCCTCGGTGACTTGCGCCACACTCGCTTTCGAGGCGAGCTCCTTCGGCCGCTCGGACACGCTACCGAGAGAGAGCTTAGCCGAAACTGGCGCTGCGATGAAATCCGTATCGCAGCCCAGGTCGGAGCAGGGGTCAGCGGCTGCGGAAGAAGGCCGTCAACTGCTCCGCGCACTCCTCGCCGAGGACGCCCTGGATCACCTCGGGGCGGTGGTTGAGCCGCTGGTCCCGCACGAGGTCCCAGAGCGAACCGGTGGCGCCCGCCTTCTCGTCGAGCGCCCCGAACACCACCCGGTCGACGCGCGACTGGACGAGTGCGCCGGCGCACATCACGCACGGCTCCAGGGTCACGACGAGCGTGCACCCCGTCAGCCGCCACTCGCCGGTCACCGCGGCCGCCCGGCGCAGGGCGAGCACCTCGGCGTGCGCCGTGGGGTCCCCGGTCGCCTCCCGCTCGTTGTGCGCGCGGGCGATCACCGTGCCGTCCGGCCCGAGCACGACCGCCCCGACCGGTACGTCACCGGCCGGAGCGGCCGCGTCGGCCTCGGCGAGAGCGAGCCGCATGACGTCCCGCCAGGGATCCCGCACCGGGTCCCGAACGGCGTCGGGAGCGGGGTCGGGAACAGGTACCGCGGGTGCCACTAGCGGACGGCCTCCAGAACCTCGGCGGCGCCCAGCGTGTCCGCGATCTCCGCGAGCGCGTCGCTGTCCAGGGCCAGCAGGTCCTCGGCCGACATCCCGAGGTCCGCCAGGATCAGCCGGTCGCCCACCGGAGCGGCCGGGACGGCCTCGGCGGCGACGGAGCCCGCCTCGTCGTCCTCGTCCGCCTCGGCGTCGAGCGGCTCCCCGTCCTCGGTGCCGTCCAGGTCCAGCGCCTCCAGGTCGTCGACCAGGACGTCCAGGTCGTCCAGGTCGTCGCCGAGGATCTCCCGGGTGAGCATCTCCCCGTACGAGGAACGGGCGGCGGCGGCGGCGTCCGAGACGTAGATACGAGGGTCTTCCTCACCCTCGATCCGGACGATCCCGAACCACGCGTCCTCCTGCTCGATGTAGACGATCACCGTGTCGTCGTCCGAGGCCTCACGGGCGAGCTCGGCCAGATCCGACAGGGTCTCCACGTCGTCGAGCTCCGTGTCGCTCGCTTCCCACCCGTCTTCGGTGCGCGCGAGCAGTGCGGCGAAGTACACCTGACTCTCTCCCACTGATCAGAGGTGTGACGTTCCGGCGGCGCGCTCCTGATGCCCGCCCAATCGGCATCGTGACAGAAACGACGCCATCTGGAGAGGTCTTCGGCTCTTGCGTCGTGCATCAGTCTGAACGACCCCGCGATCGGGCGGGCGTGCGACCCCGGCGCACGACGGGGGCGCACGGCGGGTCCGCCGTCCGGCACCTCACCACCGGAAGGTCCGCATCCGCATGGCCTGGCGCATCCGGGCGGCCCGGGCGCGCCGCGGCTGCACGCGCTCGCGCAGCGCCTTGGCCTCGTTCAGTTCGCGGAGGAACTGGGCGCGGCGCCTGCGCCGCTCCGCGTCGGTCTCCGGTGCCGGCGTGCGGGCCGCCCCCTCGGCGGCTCCCTTTGCCGGTTCTTCCAGGTCGGGCATCTGCCACACCACCCCATCGCTGGGTCCCTGTGTCCCCACCTTCCCCCGGCGGCGTGGGTCGATGCCAGTGCGGGGCGGGCTACTGTTGAGTCATGCGTCTCCACGTCGTCGACCACCCTCTGGTCGCCCACAAGCTCACCACCCTGCGCGACAAGCGCACGGACTCCGCGACCTTCCGCCGTCTCGCCGACGAGCTGGTCACCCTGCTCGCCTACGAGGCCACCAGGGACGTGCGGACCGAGCAGGTCGACATCGAGACCCCCGTCACGCCGACGACCGGCGTGAAGCTGTCGCACCCGCGTCCGCTGGTGGTCCCGATCCTGCGCGCCGGGCTCGGCATGCTCGACGGCATGGTGCGGCTGCTCCCGACGGCCGAGGTCGGCTTCCTCGGCATGATCCGCGACGAGCAGACGCTGGCGGCGTCGACCTACGCGACGCGGATGCCGGAGGACCTCTCGGGCCGCCAGGTGTACGTCCTGGACCCGATGCTGGCGACCGGCGGCACGCTGGTCGCGGCGATCCAGGAGCTCATCAAGCGCGGCGCCGACGACGTGACCGCGGTCGTGCTCCTCGCCGCCCCGGAGGGCGTCGAGGTCATGGAGCGCGAGCTCGCCGGCACGCCGGTGACCGTCGTGACCGCCTCGGTCGACGAGCGCCTCAACGAGAACGGCTACATCGTGCCGGGCCTGGGCGACGCGGGCGACCGCATGTACGGCTCCGCCGAATAAGGCACAGCCGGCCCCGCCGAATAGGACACAGCCGGCTCCGCCGAACCAGGCGCAGCCGGCTCCGCCGAGCAGGACACAGCCGGCTCCGCAGAGCCGGCGCTCCCTACCGGCAGGGCTTCACCGCGGGCGCGGGCTTGGTCAGGGTGACCAGGGCCGCGTCCGCCTTCGCTTTCGGGGACAGCGTCTTGAACGCGGTCCCGATGATCAGGTCCACGTCCGCCGTGTCCCGGGTGTCCGTCCTGGTCGTGGCGCCCGCGAGCTGGGTGCCGAGGACCGGGAAGGCGCCCTTGGTGGCCGCGGGCGCGCCGACCAGCAGGCCGGCGCCCGGGACCTTCTTGTCGAAGGCGGCGGGCGCGTTCCCCACCTTGCCGATCTTGAAGCCGCGTTTCCTGAGTTCGTCGGCGGTCGTCTTGGCGAGCCCGCTGCGCGGGGTCGCGTTGTAGACGTTGACCGTGATCTGCGCGGGCTTGGGGAACGCGGCGGCGGGCGCGGCGGTCGCCTTGGGGGCCGGCTTGCAGTCGGCCTGCTTGCCGGCCGTCGTCTTCGTGCCGTCACCGGAGAAGACGTCGACGAGCTGCAGCGTCCCCCAGCCGGCCGCGCCGAGCACGACCACGGCGGCGGCGGACGCGAGGACGATCCTGCGCCGGCGGTGGGGGCGCCGCATACGGGGGTAGACATCGCCCGTGATGCGGTACTTTCCGCCCATGCCGGGGGGAGTGAGCATGCTCATGAACGCAGCGTAATGCCGCCCGTCTGCGATGCCTACTTGATGATCATGTGATCGCGTCCGGATGGGGGTGAACTGCCCTCGAAAGGGTCAGCGGAGCGACGGTCAGTCGAGTTCCAGGACGCGGGCGTGCAGCACCTGGCGCTGCTGGAGCGCCGCGCGGACGGCGCGGTGCAGTCCGTCCTCGAGGTAGAGGTCGCCCTGCCACTTCACGACGTGCGCGAAGAGGTCGCCGTAGAAGGTGGAGTCCTCGGCGAGCAGGGTCTCCAGGTCCAGCTGGCCCTTGGTGGTCACCAGCTGGTCGAGGCGGACCGGGCGCGGCGCGACGTCCGCCCACTGCCGGGTGCTTTCCCGGCCGTGGTCGGGATACGGCTTTCCGTTTCCGATGCGCTTGAAGATCACACGGAAAGCCTACCGGGCGAGCGGCTCCCGGCGCAGCCACGCGAGGCCGGTGGGATGCTGGTGCAAACCGTGAGAAAACCGGAATCGGGGTGCCGTCATGAGCGTGAGCGAGCCGCCACCCGCCTCCCTGGCGGGGCCCGCCGCCGAGATCGCCGCCGGGTACGCCTTCGACGGACCCGCACTCGAACTGGGGGCTCTGCTCTGGGACGGCGTCTGTCACCCGGACGCGCCCGTCCGCGTCCCGCTGCCGGTGCTCAACCGGCACGGTCTCGTCGCCGGAGCCACCGGCACCGGCAAGACGAAGACGCTCCAGCTGATCGCCGAGCAGCTCTCGTCGCACGGCGTGCCGGTCTTCCTCGCCGACATCAAGGGGGACGTGTCCGGCATCTCGGCCCCCGGCCAGGACGGCGAGAAGGTCCGGGAGCGCGCGGGGCAGGTGGGCCAGGAGTGGCGGTCACGCGACTTCCCCTGCGAGTTCTACGCGCTCGGGGGCGCCGGCACCGGCATCCCGGTGCGCGCGACGGTGACCAGTTTCGGTCCCGTGCTCCTCTCCAAGGTGCTCCAGCTCAACCGGACGCAGGAGCAGTCGCTCGGCCTGATCTTCCACTACGCCGACGCCAAGGGCCTGGAGCTGGTCGACCTCAAGGACCTGCGGGCGGTGGTCGCCTTCCTGGTCTCGGACACGGGGAAGGCCGAGCTCAAGGGGATCGGCGGCCTCTCGACGGTGACGGCCGGGGTGATCCTGCGGGCGCTCACGGCCTTCGAGCAGCAGGGAGCGGGGGACTTCTTCGGGGAGCCGGAGTTCGACACGGCCGCCTTCCTGCGGACGGCGGAGGACGGGCGCGGGATCGTCTCGGTCCTGGAGCTGCCGGCCGTGCAGGACAAGCCGCAGCTGTTCTCGACGTTCCTGATGTGGATGCTGGCGGACCTCTTCCACGACCTGCCGGAGGTCGGCGACCTGGAGAAGCCGAAGCTGGTCTTCTTCTTCGACGAGGCGCACCTGCTGTTCAGCGGCGCCTCGAAGGCCTTCCTGGAGTCGATCACCCAGACGGTGCGGCTGATCCGCTCGAAGGGCGTCGGGGTCTTCTTCGTGACGCAGACCCCGAAGGACGTCCCCTCGGACGTGCTCGCCCAGCTCGGCAACCGGGTGCAGCACGCGCTGCGCGCCTTCACCCCGGACGACGCGAAGGCCCTGAAGGCGACGGTGCGGACCTTCCCGAACTCGCCGTACGACCTGGAGGAGGTGCTCACCGGGCTCGGTACGGGCGAGGCGGTGATCACCGTACTGAGCGAGAAGGGCGCGCCGACGCCGGTGGCGGCGACCCGCTTGCGGGCCCCCGAGTCGCTGATGGGCCCGGTCGACGCGGCCGCGCTGGCCGCGGCGGTGCGGGCTTCGCCGCTGTACGGGCGGTACGCGGAGGCGGTGGACCGGGCGTCGGCGTACGAGAAGCTGAGCGCCGAGCAGAAGGCGGCGGAGGCGGCGGCGCTGGAGGCGGCGCGGGAGAAGGAGACAGCGAGGGCTCCCGCTCCCAAGGATCCCGAGGATCCGGAGGATCGGAGGAGGGAGCCCTCGCTCGCCGAAAAGGTGGTGGGCAGCGGGGTCTTCACGTCCCTGGCCCGGTCGATCGGCACCCAGGTGGGCCGGGAGATCAGCCGTTCGCTCTTCGGGACCGCCCGCCGGAGGCGCTGAGCGCCGGCTAGGCGGTCACCTCGTCGTGGTCGCCGTGCAGGCCGCCGCCGCTGCCGGCGTCGCCCGTGGTCGGGGTGGAGACGACCGGCTTGCGCAGGGAGGAGATGTCGTGGGCGTAGGTGCCCACGGCGTTGGCGATGACGTCGATGTTGACGTCGAAGGCCGTCATGTCGATGTTGCGGAGGTCGTCGCCCTTGGCGTGGTAGTTCACGTCGTAGGCGACGCCCGCCGTGCCGCCGTACTTGGCGGCCTGGGCGGCGGTCTTGATGCCCTCGGCGCCGGTGAAGGTGCCGCCGGAGGGGATGCCGACCTTGATGAACGGGCCGTAGTCGGAGCGGCCGGTGAAGTCGGTGCCCTCGTGCGGGACCCCGCGCTTGTCCATGAAGTCGGTGATGTCGCGCTCCAGTTGGGCGGAGCCCTCGGGGCCCGCGTCGGCGCCGACGCCGTCGGAGTTGTCACCGTCGTACACGAACAGGCCGTAGTTCGGCGAGGCGATCATGTCGAAGTTGAGGTAGAGCTTGATCTCCTTCTTGTCGAGCTCCGACAGGTGGGTGACGTAGTGCTCGGAGCCGAGGAGGCCGACCTCCTCGGCCGACCACCAGGCGAAGCGGACCTTGTTGCGGACCTTGTCCTTCGACTTGGCGAGTTCCAGGGCGGTCTGCAGGAGACCAGCGGAGCCGGAGCCGTTGTCGTTGATGCCGGGGCCCGCGGTGACGGAGTCGAGGTGGGAGCCGAGCACCACCGTGTTGGCGGCGTTCCCGCCCCTGGTCTCCGCGATGACGTTGTTGGTGGTGCGCTTCTCCTGGAGCTGGCGGATCTCGAAGGAGAGCGAAACCGGGCCCTTGGCGAGGTCGGCGGCGAGCCGCGTGCCCTCGGCGAGGCTGATCCCGCCGGTGGGGATCTTTCCGGCGGCAGGGTCGCCGAGGGTGCCGGAGAGGGCGCCTTCGACGTTGTTGTAGACGACCGCGCCGACGGCGCCGGCCGCGGCCGCGTTCTGCTGCTTGACCGCGAAGGAGCAGACGCCGCGCTTGATCAGCGCGATCTTCCCGGTGAAGGTGCCGGAGGCGAAGTCGCCCGGCTCGCAGCCGGTGGAGCCGTCGGCGTCGACGGGCACGGCCGCGAGCTCGGCGGTGATGCCGCCGACCGGGGTGGACTTCGTGTACGTCATGGCCTTGATGTCGAGCGCCCGGGGTTCGGGCGCGAGGACGGAGGCCTTCTCGGCGAGCGTCTGGGTGTAGATGAAGTCGAACTGCTGGTACCGGACGTCGTATCCGGCCTTCTTGAGCTGCGTGTACACGTACGCGGCCGAGGCGTCGTGGCCGAGGGTGCCGGCCGCGCGGTTCCCACCGGCCGAGTCGGCTATCGCCTGGAACTTCTGCAGGTGCTTGTAGGCGTCCTGGGCGGTGGTTTCGCGGACCAGCTTCTTCGCCAGCCTGGCGGCATCGCGGGCGGGTGCGGCCGTGGGGTCCTGACCCGCGGTGGCGGGGGAGGCAAGGACCAGCGGGGTGACGAGGGCGGCGGCGGCGAGGATGGCCGCGGCCCGGCGCTGGGATGCGTTCACAGAAGTCCTTCCCGGTACGGACGAGGTTGAGGGGAAGTTAGCGATCTCGGGGGCGTTCTGTGAACAGATCCGTCGTAATTCCTGTCAGGACACACAGGAATGAAATGCGGAATTATCAATTCCCGGCCTGCTCGCCACCTTTCGCCGCTTTTGCCTCCAGTGCCGACCGGACGGCCTGGAAGGCCTGGAAGCTACGGGGCCGGGGGGTCCTGGGGCGCCTTGGCGGCGTTCGCCGCCTTCGCGGCCGCCTTCATCTCCTGCTTGTGGGCGCGCACCTTCGCGAGCGACTCCGGCCCGGTGATGTCGGCCGCCGAGCGGTGGCAGCCCTCCTCGCCGTACGGCCCGGCCGCCTCCCGCCAGCCCTCGGGCCGCACCCCGTACTGCTTGCCGAGCAGGGCCAGGAAGATCTGAGCCTTCTGCTTCCCGAAGCCGGGCAGCGCCTGGAGCCGCGCGAGCAGCTCCTTCCCGGTCGCCGCGTCCGCCCAGACGGCCGCGGCGTCGCCCCCGTACTCCTCGACGAGGAAGCGGCACAGCTGCTGGATCCGGCCGGCCATGGACCCCGGATAGCGGTGCACGGCGGGTTTCGCGGAGAGCAGCGCGGCGAACTCCTCGGGGTCCCGGGCGGCGATGTCGTGCGCGTCGAGATCGTCCGCGCCGAGCCGTGAGGCGATCGTGTACGGGCCGGAGAAGGCCCACTCCATCGGGACCTGCTGGTCGAGGAGCATGCCGACGAGCGCGGCGAGCGGTGACCGGCCGAGGAGCGCGTCGGCCTCGGGCGCCTGGGCGAGGTGGATCTCGGGGACCTGGGGACTCATGCTCCGATCATCACGCGCGCGCGGGGCGGGCGCCCGGTGGGTTCACCCCGACGCGAATCGGTCGAGGGCCGCCAGGATCAGCTTTCCGGTCTCCTCGCCGCCCAGGTGTCCCGCCTTCTCCACCACGTGCAGCTCGGCCCCGGGCCAGGCGCGGGCCAGCTCCCAGGCGGTGGTGAGCGGGCCGCCCATGTCGAGCCGGCCGTGGATCAGGACGCCGGGGATGCCGGCGAGCCGGTGCGCGTCGCGGATCAGCGCACCCTCCTCCAGCCAGGCGCCGTGCGCGAAGTAGTGCGAGCAGATCCGGACGAAGCCGAGCCGGGTGTCGTCGACGCGGTCGGTGTACGGGGTTCCCATGCCCTCCATGGAGAGGACCGCGTCCTCCCAGGCGCACCAGTCGGCCGCCGCCCTCTCGCGTACGGCCCGGTCGGGGTGGTTCATCCGTGCGGCGTACGCCCCGAGCAGGTCGTCCGCGTGGTCCACCCCGGCCCGGAAGCGCTCGTGGGCCTCGGGGAAGAAGCGTCCGACGCCCTCGTACAGCCAGGAGATCTCGGACCGGCGGGTGGTCGTGACGGCCGGGCTCACGATCTCCGAGACGCGCTCGGGGTGGGCCTCCGCGTACGCCAGGATCAGCGTGGAGCCCCAGGAACCCCCGTACAGCAGCCACTGCTCGATCCCGAGGTGCTCGCGCAGCCGCTCCATGTCGGCCACCAGGTGCGCGGTGGTGTTGACGGTCATGTCGGCGGCCGGGTCGCTCGCGTGCGGGGTGGAGCGTCCGCAGCCTCGCTGGTCGAAGAGGACGAGCCGGTACGCCTCCGGGTCGAACCAGCGCCGGCTGCGCGGGGAGGATCCGGAGCCCGGCCCGCCGTGCACGACGAGCGCGGGCTTGCCGTCCGGGTTCCCGGAGACCTCCCAGTGGATACGGTTGCCGTCGCCCACGTCGAGCAGGCCCTGGTCGTACGGTGCGGGTTCAGCATGCATTGCGCCGAGCCTAGGGCCTGTGCGGCCATGATCCGCCGGACAGGCCCTGGTTGGCCCTCACCCGCACCGACGGGTCTTCGCACCACTCCAGGACCGAGGGCCATTCCCCGTACCCCGTATCGGGGTTGAGGTGCTCACCGGCCGGTACGAGGTCCAGGTCGAGGCCGAGCGGGATGCCGTAGTGCCGGTCGGCGCCCCCGGGGCAGTACGGGTCCCCCTCCCCGTACACGAGGCGCGCCTCGAGCCCCGCCTCCGTCAGGTCGAGGCCGTCGGCGAAGGCGGCGATCTCGGGGATCGAGGCGGTGACCGGAGGCGAGGGCGGCGCGACCAGGAGGACCCGGTCGGCGTCCGGCCGCCGGTCCCCGGCGCGCAGCCACAGCAGCACCGCCAGGCTGTGCGCGACGACCACGAACTCGCCCTCGGCCGGGCGCTTCCCGTGCTCCTCCAGGGCGTCGAGCCAGTCGTCGAGGACGGGCGCGTCGGGCGCGGGCAGCTGGGGGTAGCGGACCTCGTGGCCGTGCTCGCGCAGCCGCCCGGCGAGCCAGTGCTGCCAGTGGGCGGGCGGACGGTGGTTCTGGAAACCGTGCAGGATCAGGTACGTGGTCATGGCTGGATCCTGCGGCGCCGGAGCCCGCCGGTCCACCGCTGTCCACGGAGCGGTCCACGGGCCTTCAGGCGCGCAGGGTCAGCAGCTCCCGCACACCGGCCTTGAGCCGCTCGGCCGACAGCTCCTGCTCGACCGTCAGGTGGTGGATGACGTCGGGCGAGAACGGCGCGAGCACCAGGTGTGCGAGGAGCGTGTGGTCGCTCCCCGGCCTGAGCTGACCGAGGAGCAGGGCCACGTGGGTGTGCATCACCCGGTAGGCGCCGCTGTGGTACCGGGCGCGGGGCGCGGCGGAGTGCGCCGCGAGCAGCAGGGCGCGCTGGGCGCCTACCCGGTCGACGAGCGCGTCGAGGAAGGCGTCGAGCCGTTCGGCGGCCGGGGCGCCGGGGCCCAGCGGGGGAGGGCCGCTCATGTACGCCTCCTGGAACCGGCGCTCGCGGTCGTCGAGGAGCGCCCACAGGAGCTGGGAGACGTCGCCGAAGCGGCGGTAGACGGTGCCGACGCCGATGCCGCTGGCGTGGGCGACCTGGTTCATGGTGACGGCGTCGGGCCCTTCCTCGGCGACGATCCGGGCGGCCGCGTCGAGGATCCTGCGCCGGTTGCGGGCCGCGTCGGCGCGCTCGGGGGCGGGGGCGTCGACGGCGGGGAGCAGGTCGAGTACCGGCGCCGCCGCCTTCTCCCCGGCCTGCGGGTTCTCCGTGCTCATCTGCCGACTCCTGTCCCTGGGCTGCCCTGAGCTCCGTCTCCCCCTCGGTCGCTTTCTCGCTTCCTGAGGCGAGCATACCCGTTCCCCTTGCGAACCGGATAGTCATCCGCTTACTGTCGGAGGGGTCAAGCGGAAAGTGATCCGCTTGCCAGTGATCGATTGTGTCCGGCTGAGGAGAGTTCGCCATGTCCGTCAAGGTCGCCGTCATCTACTACTCGGCCACGGGAGCCGTCCACCAGCTCGCCCAGGCCGTCGCCGAGGGCGCCGAGAAGGCCGGCGCCGAGGTGCGCCTGCGCCGGGTGCCCGAGCTCGCCCCCGACGCCGCCATCGACGCGAACCCGGCGTGGCGTGCCCACGTCGAGGCCACCGGTGACGTGGAGGTCGCCGCCCTGGAGGACCTGGAGTGGGCGGACGCGTACGCGCTGGGCTCCCCGACCCGCTTCGGGAACGTGTCCGCGCAGCTGAAGCAGTACGTCGACACGACGGGCGGCCTCTGGCAGCGCGGCGTCATGGCGGACAAGCCCGCGACCGCGTTCACCAGCGCCCACAACGTCCACGGCGGCAACGAGTCGACGCTGCTCGCGCTCTACAACACCTTCCACCACTGGGGCTCGATCATCGTCTCGCCCGGTTTCACCGACCCGGCGGTGTACGCGGCCGGCGGCAACCCGTACGGCACGGCCCACCCCGGCGCCAACGGCGCCCCGTCGGAGGAGGTCCTCCAGGCCGCCCGCTACCAGGGCGAGCGCCTGACGCGCATCGCGAAGCGCCTGAAGGGCCTGGCGGACGCCTGACGGCGCCGGCAGACAGCGGAGTGCCCCCCGGGAAACCCCGGGGGCACTCTGCTCTGATCTCGTCTCACGCCAGGGAGAGGAAGAGCTTCTCCAGGCGGGCCCGCATCGCCTCGGGGTCCTCGCCGTTCGCGCGCCCGCCCTCGATGTCGGTCAAGCACTGCTGCAGCCCGGTGGCGATGATCGCGAACCCGGCCCGGTCGAGGGCGCGGGAGGCGGCGGCCAGCTGGGTGACGACCTCCTCGCAGTCCCGGCCCTCCTCGATCATCCGGATCACGCCGGCGATCTGGCCCTGCGCCCGGCGCAGTCGGTTGAGGACGGCCTTGAGCTCGGCGCCCGCGAGATCGAGTTCCACTGTCACTCCTCCACAGATCCCCAGGGGTGATCGACTCCCCGACGCGGGGCCCCGTCGAAGACCAAGGATGGCACCCGTCAGGCGGTGTACCGGCGGAGGAACATCTCGACTCCGTCGACGACGAGCCGTTCGCTCAGCTCGTCGGTGAGCTCCGTCCCGTACTGCTCGAACACCATCTGCGGGAAGACGAGCAGTGAGTAGAGCTGGAGGACCGCGACCTCCAGGTCCGGGACCGCGAGCCGCCCCTGGTCGGCGAGGGTGCGCAGGGCGTCCGCGACGGCGGGGTGGTGGCCGGCCGGGCCGTGCGCGCGCCAGGCGCGGCCCAGTTCGGGGAAGCGGTGGAGCTCGGTGGCGACGAGGGTGCGCAGGGCGCGGGCCTCCTCGTCGGCGCGTATGGCCCGGGCCCAGGCGCGGCCGGCCTCGGTGAGGGCGGCGCGCAGGTCCTCGGCGTCGGCGAGCCGGGAGAGGTCGGGCCCTCCGGTGTCCCCGGCCGACAGCGGTTCGTCGAGGGCGCCGGCGACGACGGCGGTGAAGAGGGCTTCCTTGCTGCCGAAGTGGTTGTAGACGGTCACCTTGGAGACGCCTGCCTCGGCGGCGATGGCGTCCATCCCGACGCCGAAGCCCTCGCGGAGGAAGAGGTCGCGGGCGGCCCGCACGATCGCCTGCCGTTTGCGGGCGGCGCGGGCGCCGGTGGGAGCGGGGTGCGGCGGCGGAACGTCCATGGACGCAGGGTACCAACGAAACTGTACTCTTGAGTTCATCTGTACTGTGCCGTACAGTTCAGTTATGCCCCTCCGCACCGTCGTACTCACCCACGCCCCGGTCCACCCCCACCGCTGGACGGCCCTCGCGCTGCTCTGCGCGGCCCAGTTCATGCTGATCCTCGACGTCACCGTCGTGAACGTCGCCCTGCCCGCCGTCGCCGCCGACCTGGACCTCGGTCGCACCGCCCTGACCTGGGTCGTCACCGCGTACACCCTCTGCTTCGGCGGGCTGATGCTCCTCGGCGGACGGCTCGCCGACGCCCTCGGCGCCCGCCGCGTCCTGCTCGCCGGACTCGCCCTCTTCACCGCCGCCTCGCTGGCCTGCGGCCTCGCGCCGAGCGCCACCTTCCTGCTCTCCGGCCGCGTCGCCCAGGGCATCGGCGCCGCGCTCCTCTCCCCGGCGGCACTCGCCCTCGTCAGCACCGCCTTCCACGGCCCCGACCGGGCCAGGGCGCTCGGCGTATGGGCGGCCGTCGGCGGCACCGGCTCCGCCGTCGGCGTCCTCCTCGGCGGCGCCCTCACGTCAGGACCGGGCTGGCCCTGGATCTTCTACGTCAACGTCCCGATCGGCCTGGCACTCCTCGCCGCCCTCCCCGAACTCCTCCCGCGGGACACGACCACGGAAGGGAGCGGACATCTGGACGTCCCGGGCGCCCTCCTCGTCACCACCGCCACCGGCGCACTCGTCTACGGCCTCGTCCGGGCGGGCGACTCCGGCTGGACCGACCCGGCCACCCTGCTGCCGCTCCTGGGCGCGGTCGCGCTCTACGCGGTATTCGTTGCGGTGGAGCGGAGGAGCCGCGTCCCGCTCATGGACCCGCGGATGCTGACCCGGAGGCCGGTCGTCGCGGGCTCCCTGCTCATGCTGGTCGCGACCGCGCTCCTGATCTCGTTCTTCTTCCTCGGCTCGATGCGGCTCCAGCACGTCCACGGCCTGGACGCCTTCCACACCGGGATCCTCTTCCTCCCGATCGCGCTCACCACGGCGATCGGCGCGCACCTCGGCTCCCGCCTGGTCACGACGGCCGGCCCGCGCGTCTGCGCCGCCGGCGGCATGACCCTGGCCGCCGCCGGCTGCCTGCCCCTGGCGTTCCTCACCCCGACCGCCGACCCCTGGACCACCCTCCTGCCGTCCCTCGCCACGGCCGCCCTCGGCCTGGGCGCGGTCTTCGTCACGGCGACCACGACCGCCCTCGGCCTGATCTCCCCGCACGAGGCCGGCCTCGCCTCCGGCATCGTCAACACCTTCCACGAGGTCGGCGGCACCATCGGCGTGGCCGTCGCCTCCACCCTCGCCCTCGGCCCCACCCCGACGGGCTTCACCACCGCCTTCGCCCTCGCCACCCTCACGGCCACCACCGCGGCCCTCACCGCCCCCTTCCTCATCCCGAAGGGCAGGCCCCGCCCGACCGGCGGGGCCCACGGGATCCACTGAGGGTCTCCGGCCGGGTATCAGTCCTGCGTCGGGCCCGTCTCGTCGATCGGGCGGATGACCACCGGGTGGTCCGGGGAGCCGGGCGGGACCGGGCAGCGGGCGACCTGGGCGGCGATCTCGGTGACGCGGTCCAGGGACGCGCAGTCCAGGAGCCAGTAGCCGGCGAGCACCTCCTTGGTCTCCGCGTACGGGCCGTCCGTGACGACCGGCTGCCCCTCGGCGTCCACGGTGACGAAGCGGGCCGTGGACGGGGCGGCGAGGCCCTGGGCGTCGATCATCTCGCCCCTCGCGGACACCTCCTCGCTGACCGCGTTCATGTGGTCGAACATCGCCTTCAGCTGCGTCTTGTCCCAGGCGGGGCTCTGCGCGGAGCCGCGGCCCTTCATCGCCTCGTAGTCGGCCTGCGATCCCTGGACCATCACCAGGTACTTCATGACGTGCTCCTCGCTCGTTCTGCTTCTGCGGTCACTGCCTCTCGCAGCACAGTCGGAGCCGGTCCGCCGTTCTCGACACCGCGCGGACGGGAACCAGGAAAACGGGAGAAATCACTCGACCGTCCCATGATTCCGGTGTGAACGCACTCACCTTCTCCGCCGCCTTCATCGCCTTCTTCTCCGTCGTCGGCCCCCCGAAGGTGCTCCTCGCCTTCGCCGGCCTCGCCCAGGTCCACGACCCCCGCCAGCTGCGGACCATCGCACTCGTCTCCTCCGGCGCGGCCGTGCTCGTCGGCCTCCTCACCGGCATCACGTCACCCTGGCTGCTCGACGTCTTCCACATCAGTACGCCCGCCCTCCAGCTCGCGGGCGGCGTCATCTTCTTCCTCTACGCCGTCGGTCTCGTCCTCGGCCTCCACCTCGGTTCCGACACCGCCCACCAGGACGCCCCCGGCCTGGTCAGCGGGGTGCGCGAGCTGCTCATGCCGTACGTCGTGAGCCCGCTCGCCATGACCGCGGTCCTCATCGAGGCGGCCGAGCGCGACTCCTTCACCTGGCGCTCGACGGTCGTCGGCGCGTACGTGGCGGTGATCGCGCTCGACCTGCTCTGCGTCCTGCTCCTCACCCGGATCCTGCGCCGCACCCACCACGCCACGATCGAGCTCCTCGGCCGCCTGCTCGGTCTGCTGCTCGCCGCGGTCGGCGTCGATCTCGTCCTCGACGGGCTCTCCGACCTGGGAGTCCCGGTCGTCGACAGGCACGACGAGCACTGACGGGTGCACCGGCCACGGTCAGTCGGCGCTGAGCTCCCGCTCCAACGGGGTCCGGAAGCGGGGCGTCACCCGGACGTCCCCCACCCAGTCCGCGAGCCGTGCCGCCTCCGCCTCGATCGCCCCCGCCGCCTCCGCGCCCACGTCGGCGAGGAGCCTGTGGGCGACGGAGCCGTCCGCGCGCTGCGCCCAGCCGCCGACGATCCGGCCGTTCCACCAGACCGTCGGCCCGATGTTCCCGCTGCGGTCGTACAGCGCCGCCCGATGGGCCGGGTCCAGGTACCAGTCACGGCCCTGCCACCCCATGGGCGTGGGATCGAGCGCGGGCAGCAGCGCCGCCCACGGCTCCGGCTCCGGTACGGGCCCCAGATCGTCCGGCAGGACGAACCCGGCCCCCTCGTCCACCGTCACGGGCAGCGCCCCGACCGCCGCCAGCGCCTTGCGCACGTCCGTGACCTTCCACCCCGTCCACCACGTCAGATCCGCCTCGGTCGCCGGCCCGCACGCCCCGAGCCAGTGCCCCATGAGCTCCGCCCGTGCCTCGGCCGGATCCAGTTCGGGATGGGCGTCGGCGACCGCCCACCGGAAGCGGCTCGACGTCCACGTCCCCTGCGGCCGGCCCCGTACGATCCGGCCGTCCATCCCGAGCACCCGCAGCACCCGGCTCGCCACGGACTGCACCCCTTCCTGGCGGGTGCCCGGACCGTACACGTACGTCGACCTCAACCTCGGTACGGCGGTGCCCAGTTCGGCGCCCGTCGCCTCGCCCCGTACGGCCAGCTCGGCGAGGACGAGCCGCTCGGTCTCCGCCAGCCAGGCCGCGTCGAAGGTGCTGCCGGCCGCCAGGTGCTTCAGGAGCGTGGCGCGTTCGCGGACGGCAGCCGGCCGGGTCGTCGAGGCCTGGACGGCGGCGGCGAGGGAGGCCGGGAAGACGAAGACCGTGTGCCGCATGCCGTGCATCCGGACCAGCGACCCGTCCTCGTACAGCGCCCGCTCGACCGCTCCGACGGGCTCGACACCTTCGGCCAGCCGCACCGCCACCGCGAGGAACACGGTCGCCGGATCCGTCCCGTGCAGCGCCACGAGCGCGCCCCCGACCTCCGCCGCGGACCCCGCCCGCGCACCCCCGGCCAGCCGGTGCCGCACCGCGAGCCGCGCCCGGCGTTCCTCAGCGTCGATGAACCTGGTGTCTCCCATGGGTCCCATGATGGATTCAGGACGCGGCCGGGCGGAGGAAGTCGGCCACCGTCTTCACGAACTCGTCCTCCTTCTCGAAGAACACGACGTGACCGGCGTCGATCTCCGTGTACGCGCCGCCGGCGATCGCCGCGTGTACTCGTCGCCCTCGGTGTACGCCCACCCCGCCACGGGCACGTGGTTGGCGCTGGTTCGCCGACCCGGCGGTCCGTACGGCCTACCCGGCAGGGGAGCACGCGCGCCCGGCACCACACCCCGCGGCACCGACCCGGCTCACCCGGCGGCCCGCTCCCCGAGCGGACGCCGCCGCAGGGCCGCATCGGTGAGGACGGGCGGACGCCAGGCGCCGTCCGGCTGGTAGAGGTTGGTCCCCGGCGGCACGATCGCGTCGATCCGGTCGAGGGCCTCGTCGGTGAGGACGACCGGCGCGCCCTTGAGCAGCCCCTCCAGCTGCTCCATCGTCCGGGGCCCGATGATCACGGACGTCACGGCCGGGTGCGCGGCGGCGAACGCGATCGCCAGCTCGGGCAGGGAGCACCCGATCTCGTCGGCGAGCGCGACGAACTCCTCGACGGCGTCGAGCTTGGCGGCGTTCACGGGCAGGCTCGGGTCGAAGCGGTGCGGGGTGAGCGCGGGCCGCCCGCTGGTGAGGTCGATCGCCTGCCCCTTCCGGTACTTGCCGGTGAGGAAGCCGGACGCGAGCGGGCTCCAGGTCAGCACGCCCATCCCGTACTTCTGGGCGGTGGGCAGCACGTTCGCCTCGATGCCGCGCGCGAGCAGCGAGTACGGCGGCTGCTCGGAGCGGAACCGGCGCAGCCCGCGCCGCTCGGCGACGGCGTGCGCCTCGACGATCTCCTCGGCGGGGAAGGTGGAGCAGCCGAAGGCCCGGATCTTCCCCTGGGTGACGAGGTCGCCGAGGACGTCGAGGGTCTCCTCGATGTCCGTCCGGTGGTCGGGCCGGTGCACCTGGTAGAGGTCGATCCAGTCGGTACCGAGCCGCTTGAGGCTGTTCTCGACGGCGAGGGTGATCCAACGCCGCGAGGAGCCGCCCTTGTTGGGGCCCTCGCCGCCCATCGGGAAGTACACCTTGGTGGCGAGGACGGTCGACTCGCGGCGCCGCGGGTCGCGCAGCGCCTTGCCGACGATCTCCTCGGACTCGCCCGCCGAGTACATGTCGGCCGTGTCGACGAAGTTGATGCCCTGGTCGAGGGCGGCATGGATGATCCGTACGGACTCCTCATGGTCCGGATTGCCGACCGCCCCGAACATCATGGTGCCGAGGCAGTAGGTGCTGACGTCGATCCCGGTCCCGCCGAGTATCCGATAGCGCATGCGCGCACTCTAGGAAGTGGAGTGCACTCGAAGGCAAGGGTCTTGATGGTCGAGAGAACGGAGAAAACCGAGGATCGCCCCGACCAGCGCCACCGGCCGCTCCAGATGCACGTCGTGCCCGGCGCCGGGCAGGCTCACGCCGTGGAGACCGGCCTGGAGCCTGACCATCTCTGCGTACTCGTCGCCGCCGATGATCCCGCCCTGCTCGCCCTCCCCGAGGACGACGAGTCCGGGGCAGCGGACGGCGGCCCACTCGTCCCAGAAGGCGCGACGGGCGTTCTCGTCGAGGGACCGGACCATGACGCCGGGGTCGAAGCGGGGCCAGAGCCCCCCGTCGCGCTCCTCCAGACCGTCGGCCCACCCTTCCCCCACGACCCGCTTCCCGTTCCCCAGGTACGCGACGGCCGTCTCCCGCGAGGTGAACGGCACCGGCCACGCCCGCAGCCAACCCCCGATCTGCTCCGGCAGGCCGGGGTCGGCGCCGCCGGGCCCGGCCTCGACGAGGACGAGCGCGCGCGGAAGGGCGGGGTGGGCGGCGGCGGTGAGGAGCGCGGTGTGGCCGCCCAGCGACTGACCGGCCAACAGGGGCCGTACGAGGCCGAGTTCCCGGACGACGGCGTGGACGTCGGCGACGTACGCGGCGCGCGAGACGTCGGCCGGGAGCCGCTCGCTGCGCCCGTGCCCACGCTGGTCGAAGGCGACGACCCGGTGGCCGGCGTCGCGGAGCAGCCGGGCGACGGCGTCCCACTCCCCGGAGTGCCCGGCGAGGCCGTGGAGGAGGAGCGTGTCGGGTCCGGAGCCGCCCCAGTCGCGACAGGACAGCCGTACCCCGTCACGTACCACGACCCGCTCCGACCACGAGGACGAGAAGAAGACCATCTCCCGATCCTCCCCTACGGGTTGAGGAGCTGGTCGGCGACGGCGGTGCGGGCGTAGAGGACGGAGCGGCCGCTGCGGTGGGCGGTGACGAGGCCGGCGTTCCGGAGGGCGATGAGGTGCTGGGAGACGCCGGCGGCGGACATGCCGCAGTGCGTGGCGAGCTGGGTGGTGGAGGCCGGGGTGTCGAGCTCGGTGAGGAGCAGGGTGCGGGAGCGGCCGAGGACGGCGGCGACGGCGTCCGTGGTGGCGGCGGTACGGGGTTCCCAGACGCTCCCGAAACCCCTCGCCGGATAGGCGAGTTGGGGCGGATCGGGGTGGACGGAGCGGGTGAGCACGCGGGGCCACGCGAAGACGGAGGGGACGAGCAGCAGCCCGGAGCCGGCCTCGTTGCGGGTGAGCGCGCAGTGCCGCCGTACGAGACTCAGGGTGCCGTCGTCCCACCGTACGGTCTCGTGGAGCTCGCCGAGGACCCGCGCCGAACCGTGCTCGGCGACCTGCCGCGCCCGGTGGAAGACATCGGCTTCCAGGACCTTCTGGATGCGGGCCCAGTAGGGGGCGAGGGCGATCTCCCAGTACGTCTCGATCTCGTCGGTGACCTTGGGGAGGACGGCCTCGGGGTCCTCGCGCAGCAGCCGCAGCCGGGGCTCGTCGCCGCCCTTCGCCTCCAGGGTGTCGAGGTCGTCCCGTACCTGCGCGGCGGGGGCGCGGCGGATGGCGTCGAGCTCGGCGTCGAGGGTGGGGAAGGGGCCGGCGGGGGTGGGGTTGAGGAAGTCGGCGAGGTATCCGCCGCCCGGGATGAGGGCGGCGAGCCAGCCGCGGTCGAGGCCGGCGCGGACGATCCGGGGCCGGACCTGGGCGGCCCAGCGCCCGTGCGGGGCGGCGTCGGGCTGGTGGGCGACGATCCGGTAGCTGGTGACGACCTCCCACATGGGGGAGACGGCGAAGCGCGTCTGGGCGAGGTCGGCGGCGGAGAAACTGAGCCCGGCTTCCATGCGTCCACGTCCTGGAGTCGAGGATGGATTCGCTCTGACCTTAATCATTGGTGGGGGGTGAGGGAAGGAAAGCATGCTCCTCCCATGCCTCCTCGGACAGCTTCCTCCGCCGCCTTCAAGGGCCTTCCCTCCGTGGTCTGGACGATCTTCGCGGGAACGATCGTCAACCGCCTCGGCTACCTCGTCACCCCGTTCCTGGTCTTCTTCCTCGCCTCGCGGGGAGTGACCGGCGGGGAGACCTCGTACGTGCTCGGCGCGCTCGGCGCGGGCAACCTGATCGGCCCGGCCGTGGGCGGCATCCTCGCCGACCGCATCGGCCGCCGCCCCACGATGCTGATCGGCCTGGTCGGCGCGGCGGCGGCCCAGGGCGCCCTCTTCATGGCCCCGGGGGTGTGGACGATGGCCGCGGCGGCGCTGCTGATCAGCGCGGCGGGCAGCACGGTCTCCCCGGCGGCGTACGCCCTGCTGGCCGACGCCGTCGACAGCGAGCGGCGCCAGCGCGCGTACGCCCTCTTCGGCTGGGGCGTGAACATCGGCACGGCCGTGTCGGGCGTCCTGGGCGGTTACCTGGCGGCCCAGGGCTACTGGCTCCTGTTCGCCGTGGACGCGGGCTCGATGCTCGTGTACGCCCTGGTGGTGGCGGTGCGCCTGCCGGAACCGAAGCGCTCGGCCGCCCCGGCGGGTCCGACGAAGGACGGAATCGGCTACGGAGTGGTCCTCCGCGACCGCCTCGCCCTGCTCCTGCTCCCGCTCTTCGGCGTCCAGCTCTTCGTGTACTCGCTGACCGAGGTGGCCCTCCCGCTCGCCGTCCGCGACAGCGGCCTCTCGCCGGCGGTGTACGGGGCGATGGCGGCCGTCAACGCGATCATGGTCGTCGCGCTCCAGCCGTTCGTGACCGCCTGGCTGGCCCGGCTGCCGCAGCTCGTGGTGCAGAGCGCGGGCAGCGCGCTGATCGCCCTGGGCGTCGCGCTGACGGGCGTCGCCGACAGCGTCGCCGGCTACACGGTGTCGGTCGTCGTCTGGTCGCTCGGCGAGGTGGTCGTCGCGGGCATCGCGGCCGGCATCTTCGCGAACCTGGCCCCGGCCCACGCCCGCGGCCGCTACCAGGGCGCCTTCAGCTGGACCTGGGGAGTGGCCCGCTTCGGCGCCCTGACCCTGGGCGTGACGACCT
This sequence comes from Streptomyces sp. NPDC034084, assembly GCF_055575535.1. Lineage (NCBI taxonomy): Bacteria > Bacillati > Actinomycetota > Actinomycetes > Kitasatosporales > Streptomycetaceae > Streptomyces > Streptomyces sp. NPDC034084. The sequence goes on along the minus strand of NZ_JBVISK010000005.1, from coordinate 70,188 downwards.
ACACGACCCTCGGCCCGTCGGTCCTGTGGTGGACGGCCCTCCTGGCCGGCACGGCCACGGCGGCGACCACGCTGACCCTGAGGACCCGCATCACGAGCCGCACGACCCACACCCTGGCGGCCTGAAGCGTCAGTCCCGCCGAATGTGCTCGGGATCGACATGCCGCCGCACCATGGGAACGGAGGCGACCGCGGCGGCCAGCATGACCCCGAGCGCGGAGGCGAACAGTACGGGCAACCCCTCCCAGTCCCAGTGCACCGCCCCACCCCCGGTGATCAGATAACTGGACTCGGCAAGCCACCCGGCCACAATCGCCGCCCCCAGCCCCACGACCAACGGCAGCAACACCTGCACCACCTGCACGACCCGCAAGGTCCCCGCCCGAGCCCCCAACAACACCAGCGCGGCCACCTGCCCCCGCCGCTCCATGGCCCGATCGGCCACGGACACGACAAACGCGGAAACCCCGATCACCAGCCCGAGCACCATCCCGACGACCAGCAGACTCCGAATGACGGTCAACTGGGCGAGCGAGTCGATGACAATCCCGACGGGCTCCACAGAGGCGGTGGGCGCTACTGCCCCGATGCCGTCGAGAACGGCGCGGATGGTGTCGGGGTCGGAACGACTGACGAGAACGAAGCGGGAGTCTGCGAGTTGGGCGCCCGGGGGGAGCAGCGAGGGGGGGATGAGGAGGCTTGGGCCGGCGAATTCCGAGGGCTGGTAAGTCCGAATCGTGACAGCGTCCTGAGGCAGCGAGACGAGCAGCTTGCGCCCGTTGCTGAGCAGGAACGGGAAGCTCGTGCCGGGACGGGCGTCTTCGTCAGACGGGAAGGTGGGATCCTCGATCCGCAGCACCTTGTTGTCGACACAGCCGCGAGTCGTCTCAGCGAAGGCAGCCAGTTGAGCGCAGGTAGCGGAGACGGCTTGGATCCTGGCTGGGTTCCCCTCCAGGCTGGCCGCCCATGACTGGGTGGCCAGGCCATGGGCTTGAACTCCACTCAACGCTGTCATTTCAGCGCGCTGTCGCATACTCAGCGCTGCCGCCGAAAGGCTGTACTCCTGCACCGGAGCCGTCCGTCGGCTGACCTGGTCCAATTCGATGAGCACCCCCTGCGTCAGCGAGGCACCGAAAACCAGCAACACGAGCCCGGCGACCACCCGCAGGGCGCTCCCTGGATCGACCTCCGTGCGCCTCATGGCCAGCGACAGAGGCAGAGATTGCGACGCTTTTGCCAGGAGTCGCGAGAGCCAGGCCGTGATCGGCGCCAGACCGAAAACGAGCCCGGCTCCGGTCATCAGTACGGCGACAGGAACCAGCACGGCGTTGGCAGATCCGCCCGACAAATCCCTTCCCATCGCGCTGAGCAAGCAATAGCCGCTGATGACCCCGAGCCCGGGAATCAACAACAGCGTCCCGTACTTGTTCGGAGGCTTACACTCGCCGGTCCGGCGCACGCTGATGGGCGACTGGGCCGCGCGCCGCGCGCTGAACTGTCCGACGACCCATGCGAGTGCCGGACACCCCAGCAGACAGATGGCGACGGTCGCCCCCTCCGGCCGCCCATCCACCGGGTACCAGCGCAACCCGGGCAAACCGACCCGAGCCATGACTTCATTGACCCCGAGATAACCGATGAGCCCGGCCACAGCCCCGACGAACGCCGCGACCACACTCTCCCCGGCATTGACCCGCAGGGTGTCCCTCACGCTGAGGCCGACGAGTCGCAGCGCGGCGAGCCGGCGCGCACGTGACTCCCCAGACAGGCGGGCGCAGACAGAGAGGAAGATGACGAGCGGAAGCAGCACGATGCAGCCGAGAGTGAACCGCAGGATGTCCAAGGTGGAGGGATCCACCACCTCGTGCTGCGTGTACTTGGCACCGAAGTGGCCGAGGGGGGCAGCCTCGCTCAGTTCATCGGCGCTGATGCCGATGTAGGCGTACAGGTCGTCGGGGCCGGCCAAGCCCTCCGGGGCGATCGTGCCGATCAAGCGACCGGGCACCAGGCCTGCGGCGCGTGGATTCGCTGCCAGGATCTCTTTCAACTTCGGCGAAACGATCGCTTCCCCCCTGCGAGGGAGGGCCTTGATTCCCGGCGGAACAGGTAGTGGGCCCTCGCTTCTGTGACCGATGAAGACCCGCCGCAGGGGCCGCGATCCGTACGGGTCCAGAAATTCCTGGTACACGGCGTTCTTGCTCACACCCGGGAAAACCGCGCGACTCGTCACCCGGGCATCGTTGGCGGCGATGATCGTCGGAATGGTGAGCGCGGCAGCCAGGCAAGAAACGCCGAGTGCGGACCCGAGCGCCATCAGGAGGAAGCGGGCCCGCGCCCTGCGCCCGCTTCCCCACAGCAGGCGCAGGCCGAGGACGAACGCGTTCACACTGCCACCCGTTGGGCCAGCACGCCGTCCGACATCGTGTACTGGGTATCGGCCTTCGCGGCGACTTCGGCGTCGTGGGTGACGATGATGACGGCGGTCTTCTGCCTTCGCGCCAGCCGAAGGAATTCATCAAGCACGGCAGTTGCGTTGGCGCTGTCGAGTGCTCCGGTCGGCTCGTCCGCGAACACCACGTCCGGCCGGTGGACCAGAGCCCGTGCCACGGCCACCCGCTGGCTCTGGCCCCCGGAAAGCTTCGAGGTCCTGCGTCGTAGCAGGTCGCCCATCCCCAGCCGCCCCAGGATCTGGCCGGCCATGGCGTGCGCATGGGTCTTGCTGATCCCGGCGAGCCGGAGGGGAAGCGCCGCGTTCTCCTCGACGGTGAGCTCCGGCAACAACTCTCCGTACTGGAAGACGAAACCCAGGCGCGTCCGGCGCAGGGCACTGAGCTCCCCGTCGGGAAGAGACGAGAGCCGTTCCCCGTCGAAGGTCACGGTGCCGTTGGTGGGCGGCAGAACCCCGGCGAGGCAGTAGAGCAGCGACGACTTCCCCGAACCGCTGCTGCCCATGATGGCGGCCACTTCACCGCGCTTGAGCGTGAAATCGGCACGGGTTACGGCCTGTTGCGTGCCGTAGAAGAGATCCACGCCCTCGGCGCGGAGGATGACGTCCATCGTGATGCGCACTCCTATGAGGGCGGGAGCCGCTGGTGAGCGGCTCCCGCGGACATCGCCAACTGCCCTACTTACGCTTGAAGTACCTGGTCGGAGAGCAGTTGTCGGGGTGCAAGGAACCGCGGTTCTGACACACGCGTACCTCCGCCGTGTTCGTGTACCGGCTGGCCCCGTCGTAGACGAACTTGTCGAGCCACACGTTCTTCTTCTGCACGCCGTTGAAGCGATTCCACGCGTAGCCGTGCACCTTCACCTGCAGGTACACGTTGTGGTTGTCGTGGACGCCGACGTCACGCAGCTCCCCCTTGATGTGGAACGCGCCCTGGTGCTCCTCAGGGGGCTCCCACGCGTACATTCCTTCCGCGAATTGCGCTCCGCCCGTGTTGAAGGGCGCCAGGCGCTGCCACGAATCGGCCGCCGCCACCCCCATCCCTCCGATGAACAACCCCGCAGCCACCGCTACTGCCGCCAACTTCCTCATGGATGTCCCCTGTTTGCTCGTGCCGACTGGTCATCGACTGGTCATCACGGAAAGTATCGGCATCGCTACAGACAGGTGGAAGCAGGAACGTCCCTCCACCAGATGACCCCCCGATCCGGTGAATAAGCCCTGTCAGGGCTTGCGTTCAGCCCTGCGGGCGGCCGCAAGGTCGGCTAGCCGATCTTCTGCCAGGCCCTGCAGTCGGAGGTCTGGAACGCCTTACGGGCTACGTTCTCTTCACGTCGCGCGCGAGGCGCGGCGCGTGGCCACCTCACCGACCTGACAGGTGGCCTCACCATCAGTACGCAAAGTGGGGGCCATGCCTTTTACAACACCCGGGACTGCTGTCCCGCCGGATTCGCGGTCTCCGCGGGTCGTCGGCGCCAAGCCCGGCAGGAGCGGGACCGCGAAGCTGTCGCTGACCGCGGCCGCCGCCGTCGCTCTCGTTTCTCTTCTGGCGACCGGCTGCACTGACGAGGGAACGCCGTCAGGGAGTTCGCCGACGTCGGCGCCGGGGAAGCCGGCGGGGACGCAGGCATCCCAGGGGGACACCGAGATGGACCAGGGCCGGCGCGCCAAGGCCGCGCTGGAGACCGTCTCGCCGGATGACCCGGAGTTCGTGGAATCGGGACTGGAGCGGGTTCGGGACGGCGTGCACACGCGCTCGCCGCTCAAGAAGGGGCAGGCCTACAAGGTCACCGTGGCCTGTGTCGGCACAGGGGAGGTGAAGGTCGTTTTTGCCGACAAGGCACCGCAATCCGTGCCCTGCGACGGAGTACCCGCCGGCCGGCGGGTCGAGAACGCTCCGGCGCAACTGCCGATCGAGATCACCGCGGGGGCCGGAGCCACGGGCATGGTCGCCTGGCAGATCATCTCCCTGCCGTCCTGAAAGCGGCCCTCCGGGTCTGAACCGCCCCCCGACCGCGTCCACGGTCGCGCCCTGGCGCGACCGTCGGTCTCCCGGGAGGGGGGCGGTACGGGCCGAGCGCTGCCGAGTACCGCAGCGCCTGCCGGACCGTCCGCAACAGGCCGTCGGCGGTCACTGAGACGGAGAACGCCGAAGGGCCCCACCGCGAACGGTGGGGCCCTTCAACGAATTGCCCGGTGAGAGCAATGGCGGAGGATACGAGATTCGAACTCGTGAGGGGTTGCCCCCAACACGCTTTCCAAGCGTGCGCCCTAGGCCTCTAGGCGAATCCTCCGCCGCGAACATTACATGACCTGGAGGGGTGCTCGCGAACCCGATCCGGGGAGGGGTCGGCCGGGGGTCGGCGGAGGGGTTCGGGTGGGGGAGGGCGGGTCGGGGAGGTGTCGGGATCGGGTACGCTGGGCGGAGCCCCTCACGCGGTGCTATCTGACTGAACTCCCCCAGGGCCGGAAGGCAGCAAGGGTAGGTCGGCTCTGGCAGGTGCGTGGGGGGCGCTTGCGTTCCCGCCCCCGTTCCGTTTTCCCGGGTTGTCGGTGGGCGCCTATAACCTCGTATACGTGTCGTCTCTCGCGCTGTACCGCCGCTACCGTCCCGAGTCCTTCGCCGAGGTCATCGGGCAGGAGCATGTCACCGACCCGTTGCAGCAGGCCCTGCGGAACAACCGGGTCAATCACGCGTACCTGTTCAGCGGGCCCCGCGGCTGTGGCAAGACGACCAGTGCGCGCATTCTCGCGCGGTGTCTGAACTGTGAGCAGGGTCCCACCCCCACGCCCTGCGGGGAGTGCCAGTCCTGCCGCGACCTCGCGCGGAACGGGCCGGGGTCGATCGACGTCATCGAGATCGACGCCGCTTCGCACGGTGGCGTGGACGACGCCCGTGACCTGCGGGAGAAGGCCTTCTTCGGGCCCGCGTCCAGCCGGTACAAGATCTACATCATCGACGAGGCCCACATGGTCACCTCGGCGGGCTTCAACGCCCTCCTGAAGGTGGTCGAGGAGCCCCCGGAGCATCTGAAGTTCATCTTCGCCACGACCGAGCCCGAGAAGGTCATCGGGACGATCCGCTCGCGTACCCACCACTACCCCTTCCGGCTCGTGCCGCCGGGGACCCTCAGGGAGTACCTCGGCGAGGTGTGCGGGCGCGAGGGGATCCCCGTCGAGGACGGGGTGCTGCCGCTCGTCGTCCGGGCCGGTGCCGGGTCCGTGCGTGACTCGATGTCGGTGATGGACCAGCTGCTCGCCGGCGCCGCCGAGGACGGTGTGACGTACGCCATGGCGACCTCCCTCCTCGGTTATACGGACGGGTCGCTGCTCGACTCCGTCGTCGACGCCTTCGCGGCCGGGGACGGCGCCGCCGCGTTCGAGGTCGTGGACCAGGTCGTCGAGGGCGGGAACGACCCCCGGCGGTTCGTCGCCGACCTCCTTGAGCGGCTGCGGGACCTCGTGATCCTCGCCGCCGTGCCCGACGCCGCGGAGAAGGGGCTCATCGACGCCCCCGTCGACGTCATCGAGCGCATGCAGGCGCAGGCGTCCGTGTTCGGGGCCGCCGAGCTCAGCCGTGCCGCCGATCTCGTCAACGCCGGACTGACCGAGATGCGCGGCGCCACCTCGCCCCGGCTCCAGCTGGAGCTGATCTGCGCGCGCGTGCTGCTGCCCGCCGCCTTCGACGACGAGCGTTCCGTCCAGGCGCGGCTCGACCGGCTGGAGCGCGGGGCGGCCGCCGCGCCCGCGCCCGTCTTCACGCCCGGACCCCCGGCGCCCGCCCTGGGGTACGTGCCAGGGCCCGACGCCCACACCCCGATGGCCCCGCCCCCGCCCCCGCCGGCCGCTGCCCCCGCCCCCGTACAGCAGCCGCCCGCGCCCGTGCAGCAGCCGAGCCCCGTCCCCGTACAGGAGCAGCCGGCCGCGGCCCGGCCCGGTGCCTGGCCGGGGGCCGCCACTCCCGGCGGCGGCGCGCCCGGCGCCTGGCCCGGCGCGGCCGCGGCACCCACCCCCGCCCCGGCCCCCGCGCCCGCGCAGGCCCAGCCGGCGCCGGCCGCCACGGGCGGCGGCGGGGACACGGCCCAGGTGCGGAACCTGTGGCCGCAGATCCTCGACGCCGTCAAGAACCGGCGCCGCTTCACCTGGATCCTGCTCAGCCAGAACGCCCAGGTGGCGGGGTTCGACGGCACGACGCTCCAGCTGGGCTTCCTCAACGCCGGCGCCCGGGACAACTTCGCGAGCAGCGGCAGCGAGGACGTCCTCAAGCAGGCCCTCGCCGAGCAGTTCAACGTGAACTGGAAGATCGAGGCGATCATCGACCCCTCGGGCGGCGCCACGCCCCCGCCCGCCGCCACCGGCTTCGGCGGTTCCGGCGGCACCGGCGGCTTCGGAGGCGGAGGTGGCGGGCGGCCGGCCGCGTCCGGCCCCGCGTTCCAGCAGGCCCCTCCGCCCGCCCCCGTACAGGCGCAGCCCGCCGCCGCCCCGCCCTCCTTCCCGCAGGCGCAGGCCCAGGCGTCCGCCCCGGCGCAGAGCCCCGCGTCCGCGTACACGCCTCCGGCGCCGCAGCCCGTGGCGCCCGAGGACGACGTCCCTGAGGAGGACGATCCGGACCTCGTCGACTCCGCCCTCTCCGGCCACGACCTGATCGTGCGCGAGCTCGGAGCCACGGTTGTGGAGGAATACACGAACGAGTAGGGGCGTCTCGCTCGGTGGCCCGCACAAAGGGCATCCCGCCCCGCGGGCTACCCTGGCAGGCGTGAAGGTCCTCGTCATCGGCGGCGGCGCCCGCGAACACGCCCTGTGCCGCTCTCTCTCCCTCGATCCCGACGTCACCGCTCTGCACTGCGCGCCCGGCAACGCCGGAATCGCGGAGGTCGCCGAGCTGCACCCCGTCGACCAGCTGGACGGCGCGGCCGTCGCCGCGCTCGCCACCGAGCTGGGCGCCGACCTGGTCGTCGTCGGCCCGGAGGCCCCGCTCGTCGCCGGCGTCGCCGACGCCGTCCGCGCGGCCGGCGTCCCCGTCTTCGGCCCGTCCAAGGAGGCGGCCCAGCTGGAAGGCTCCAAGGCCTTCGCCAAGGACGTCATGGCCGGCGCCGGGGTCCCCACCGCCCGCAGCTACGTCTGCACCACCCCGGCCGAGATCGACGAGGCGCTCGACGCCTTCGGCGCTCCGTACGTGGTCAAGGACGACGGCCTCGCCGCCGGCAAGGGCGTCGTCGTCACCGAGGACGTCGAGAAGGCCCGCGCCCACGCGCTCGCCTGCGACCGCGTGGTCATCGAGGAGTACCTGGACGGCCCCGAGGTCTCCCTCTTCGCGATCACCGACGGCACGACCGTGCTCCCGCTGAAGCCCGCGCAGGACTTCAAGCGCGCGCTCGACGGCGACGAGGGCCCGAACACCGGCGGCATGGGCGCCTACTCGCCGCTGCCCTGGGCCGACCCGAAGCTGGTCGACGAGGTCATGGAGACCGTCCTCCAGCCGACGGTCGACGAGCTGCGCCGCCGCGGCACGCCGTTCTCCGGCCTCCTTTACGCGGGTCTGGCGATCACCAGCCGTGGCGTGCGGGTCATCGAGTTCAACGCGCGCTTCGGCGACCCGGAGACCCAGGTCGTCCTGGCCCGCCTGAAGACCCCGCTCGCGGGCGTCCTGCTGAACGCCGCCAGCGGCACCCTGGAGGACCAGGCGCCGCTGAGCTGGAGCGACGAGGCCGCCGTCACCGTGGTCGTCGCCTCCCACAACTACCCGGACACCCCGCGCACGGGCGACCCGATCGAGGGCCTGGACGAGGTCGCGGAGAAGGACGCCCCGCACGCGTACGTGCTCCACGCCGGCACGAAGCGGGACGGCGACGCGATCGTGAGCGCGGGCGGCCGCGTCCTCTCGGTCACCGCCACCGGAACGGACCTGGCGCAGGCCCGCGAGCGTGCCTACGCGGCGGTCGGCCGCATCCGCCTTGACGGCTCGCAGCACCGCACGGACATCGCGCGGAAGGCCGCCGAGGCCTGATCCCGCTCGGTTCCGCCTGATTTCCCTGATTCCTCTTGTGGCCGTGTGGTGCGGAAGTGGTGAACCACACGGCCACCTGAGCGCCATCACCTTTACCCAAAGCCATTCCATCGAGTGACGGCTCGGCCATACGGATGACGCCCGCCACAGCCCCAACTAGGGTGCGGCGAAGGCGTTCCGGCACTTGGCCCACCGGCATTGCGATGTCAGTGGCGGGTGCCACAGTGGGGGAGTGAGCAACACCGCCACAGGCAGTCCCGTCGAGGGCAGGAGGGGGTGATGAACGGCGTGTCCGGTACCGGTTCCGTTGTCGGCGAGGAGTGGGGTGCGCGCGCCGCGCGCTCCCGGGCCCTCGCCGTCCTCCGCGTCCGCGGCAGGGCGCTGGGCCTCGCGGTGTTCCCCGCCGCGGTGGCCGTCGTCCTGTACGCGGGCGGGGTCACCGGCCACTTCACCGGGGCGGTCTGGGACACGGCCCGCTGGATCGTGACCGTCCTCGCCGTCCTCGTCCTCCTGGCCGCCGCGGCCGTCGCGCTCGTCGTCGCCCGGGCCCGTCCGGCGGCCACGCCGACGGTGGAGCTCGCCGAGACCGCCGCCCCCGATCTGTACCGGCTGGTCCGTGATCTGGCCGACCGGCTCGGTGTCCCGGCGCCCGCGGCGATAGCCCTCACCCCGGACTGCGACAGCTGGCTGGAGGACCGCACCCACCGGGCCCACCGCCCGCACCGCACCTCCGGCGGCGACGGCGCTCCTGTCCTGGTCATAGGGTCGCCCTTCCTGTGGTGGATGCGCGTCGGCGAGCTGCGGGCGGTCCTCGCCCCGGTCGTCGCCGGTACGGGACCGGCCGCCCACCCCGACATAGCCGCCGCCCGCCGCTTCGTCCGCGGCCTGGACGCCGCCGTCGCCGTGCCCCGCGACCCCGGCCTCGACCCGCTCCGCCGGTTCGGCGCGCACGGCGTCGGGCAGGTCGCCCGCGTGCTGCTGCGGGCCTGCCGCGGGCACGCCGCCGAGATGGAGCGCGGGGTCGCCGCCGCGGGCTCGGAGCGGGCCCAGGCCGTGGACTACGGCGTGCGGATCGTGGCCCAGGAGCAGGTCGGCCTGGCCTACGCGGGCTGGGACCGGCTCCTCACCCGGGTCGCGTTGCCCGCCTGGCGCATGGGTCGCTGGCCCGCCAAGCTCGACGCGGGCGTGGTCTCCGCCCTGACCGAGCTCTCCCGCCGGGACCGGCTCGCGGACGGCTTCTCCTCCCGGCTCGGCGAGCGGCCCGCCTGCGATCTTCTGGAGGAGCCCGGCGCCGTCGACGAGGCCACCTCGCTGCTCGCCGCCCGTCTCTTCCACGGCGGCCCGGCCGAGCCCGGCCCCGACTGGGCCCCGGTGGAGTGGAGCCAGTACCCGGAAGAGGTCGTCGACCGGAAGTGGCGGACCGACGCGGCGCGCCTGCACCGGGTCCTCGACGGCCTCGGCGTGGCCGACGCGGGCGACGGCCGGCCCTCGGGCGCCTCGGGCCCGACCCTGACCCGCGTGATGGCCCACCTGACGACGACCCAGCCCGCCCCGGCCTCCGCCGCCGGGCCCGCGCTCGAGGGTGCCCCCGACGAGTACACGGCCGCCACGTACGCGGCCGACGAGTACACGGCCGGCGAGGACGCGGCCGGCGAGGACGCGGACGATCCGGTCAACCCCGCCGCCGAGGCCCTCGCCGGAGCGCTCAGCGCGCTCCTCGCGCGGGAGGAGGCGGCCAGGGAGGCCCGCGTCGCCGCGGCGGCCGCGACGGCCCGTACCACCAGGAAGGGCGGCGGGACCGGCGCCTCCGACCCCGCGGGCCGCGCCGAGGGCACCAGCACCGCCAGCCCCACCGGCCCTGCCGACCCCACCGGCCCCACCAGCACCTCCCACGCCCCCAGCCCCACCCCTCCGCCCCCCGCACCCCCTCACCCCCCCGTCAGCGGTCCCGACGGCCCCCTGCCGCTGTTCCCGCTCCAGCCGCCCCGTACCGGGCGCGACCTCCTCGCCGACCACGTGACCGCGATGGTCTGCTGCGCGGCCGTGGACACCGCCGAGGCCGTGCCCGGCCTCGACTGGCTCGACGGACCGGCCCTCCTCGTCGGCGGCGAGCGGGCGGCGGACCTCGGCCCCCGCGTCCTCGCGCTCGTCGAAGACGGCGACCCGGAGCCCCTGCGGGCCTGGCTCACCCGCACCGGAGTGCGGCCGGAGAAGCCCGTACGCCTGGTCTGAGGGGCTCTCGCGGCGGCCCTACCCGGAGGCTTGGCTTCCACTCTCACCGATTCACGACGAACGGTGACGGAACGCGTGCGTTATGTGATGTGCTGGGACCGTCACTGACAGAAGCAGGATCCAAAGGCACTGACCAGCCGACCCGGGGGAGTCGAGGGAGGGGCGCACATGGGGGCGGAGCAGATCAGACGGTGGGAGTCGGGTGCGCTCGCGCACGCCGTCTCCGATCCCTTCGGCCAGGGCCCGCTGCCCTGGCTGCGCGGCTCGGAGAACTACTTCGACGACACCGGGCAGATGGTCCCCTGGTACGCGGACGAGATCCTGGCCCGGGGCGGCAGCGGCCGCCCGCGCACGGCCGACGACGTCCGGCGCCAGATCAAGGGCTTCGCCTCCGACGGCGCGGTCGCGCCGGGCGAGTCGATCGACTTCCACATCACCGTGGACCCGCCGCAGCAGTTCTCGGTCGATGTCTACCGGATCGGGCACTACGGCGGCGACGGCGCCGCGAAGATCACCACCAGCCCGCGCCTCTCCGGGATCGTCCAGCCGGCGCCCCTCACCGCCGACCGCACGGTCTCCTGTCACCACTGGTGGCAGTCCTGGCGGCTCCAGGTCCCCACGTACTGGTCGGTCGGCGCGTACGTCGCCGTGCTCACCACCGCCGACGGCCACCGCTCGCACATCCCCTTCACGGTCCGCGACGACCACCCGGCGGATCTGCTCCTCCTTCTCCCGGACGTGACCTGGCAGGCGTACAACCTCTACCCGGAGGACGGCCGCACCGGCGCCAGCCTCTACCACGCCTGGGACGAGGAGGGCCGGTTGCTCGGCGAGGAGGACGCGGCCGTCACCGTCTCCTTCGACCGGCCGTACGCGGGCGCGGGGCTGCCCCTGCACGTCGGGCACGCCTACGACTTCATCCGCTGGGCCGAGCGCTACGGCTACGACCTGGCGTACGCGGAGACCCGCGACCTGCACGCGGGCCGGGTCGACCCGAGCCGCTACCGGGGTCTCGTCTTCCCGGGCCACGACGAGTACTGGTCGGTGCCGATGCGCAGGACCGCCGAACTCGCCCGCGACCAGGGCACGTCCCTCGTCTTCCTCTCCGCCAACACCATGTACTGGCAGGTGGAGCTGGGCCCTTCGCCGTCCGGGGTGCCGGACCGCCTCCTCACGTGCCGCAAGCGGCGCGGCCCCGGCCGCCCCGCGCTCTGGCGCGAGGTCGACCGGCCCGAGCAGCAGCTCCTCGGCATCCAGTACGCGGGGCGGGTGCCCGAACCGCACCCGCTGGTCGTGCGGAACGCCGACCACTGGCTCTGGGAGGCGACCGGCGCGGGTGACGGCGACGAGCTCCCGGGCCTGGTGGCGGGCGAGGCCGACCGCTACTTCCCGCGCACGGCGCTGCCGGAGCACGAGGGCCGCATCCTGCTCGCGCACTCGCCCTACCGCGACGGCGAGGGGGCCCTGCGCCACCAGGAGACCTCCCTCTACCGGGCTCCCTCGGGCGCCTGGGTCTTCGCCTCCGGCACCTTCGCCTGGTCGCCGGCGCTGGACCGGCCGGGTCATGTCGACGCCCGGGTCCAGCGCGCCACCGCGAACCTCCTCGACCGGATCTGTAAGAGGGACTGACCACGAGGACCGACCAGCGGGGCCGACCGGATGAGGGGTCGCCGGGCCCGACCGCCGTCTCCGTCCGCGTGTGCGAGAGAATCGGACTCGCTCCTGGATCAACCTACGCGGAGGAACCGTGTCCGGATTCGTAGAAAAGCCCGAGCCCGCCCAGGTCCCGGGCCTCACCCATCTCCACACGGGCAAGGTCCGCGACCTGTACCGGAACGAGGCGGGCGACCTCGTCATGGTGGCGAGCGACCGCATGTCGGCCTATGACTGGGTGCTGCCCACCGAGATCCCCGACAAGGGCCGCGTCCTCACCCGGCTCTCCCTCTGGTGGTTCGACCGGCTCTCCGACCTCGTCCCGAACCACGTGCTCTCCACCGAGCTGCCGGCCGGCGCCCCCGCCGACTGGGAGGGCCGCACGCTGATCTGCAAGTCCCTGACCATGGTCCCGGTCGAGTGCGTCGCCCGCGGCTACCTCACCGGCTCCGGCCTCCTCGAGTACGACGAGTCCCGTACGGTCTGCGGCCTCGCGCTTCCGGAGGGCCTCAGCGACGGCTCCGAGCTGCCCGCCCCGATCTTCACCCCGGCCACCAAGGCCGCGGTCGGCGACCACGACGAGAACGTGTCGTACGAGGAGGTCGCCCGCCAGGTCGGCGCCGAGACGGCCGCCGTACTGCGCCAGATGACCCTCGCCGTGTACAGCCGGGCCCGTGACATCGCCCGCGACCGGGGCATCATCCTCGCCGACACCAAGTTCGAGTTCGGCTTCGAGAGCACCCCGGAGGGCCCCCGGCTCGTCCTCGCCGACGAGGTCCTCACCCCGGACTCGTCCCGCTTCTGGCCGGCCGACCAGTGGCAGCCGGGCCGTGCCCAGCCCTCGTACGACAAGCAGTTCGTACGGGACTGGCTGACGTCCCCGGCCTCGGGCTGGGACCGCAAGAGCGAGCAGCCCCCGCCGCCCCTCCCGCAGGAGATCGTGGAGGCGACCCGCGCCAAGTACATCGAGGCGTACGAGCTGCTGACCGGGCACGCCTGGTCCTAGGGAACGAGAAAGCCCCCGGTCGGTTCGACCGGGGGCTTCTTCATGGAGCGGACGACGAGATTCGAACTCGCGACCCTCACCTTGGCAAGGTGATGCTCTACCAACTGAGCCACGTCCGCATGCGCCGTAGCGCGCTGCTAACTATACCCAACGTCCCGGGTGCTTGTGGCACGTCATCGTGTGGGGCCCTTCACACCCGGCGCGCGGATACGACGAAGGCCCCGGTTCCTGAGAACCGGGGCCTTCGCACTTCCTGAGCGGACGACGAGATTCGAACTCGCGACCCTCACCTTGGCAAGGTGATGCTCTACCAACTGAGCCACGTCCGCATTGCTGCCGCTCAGCTCTCACTGGGCGGTGCGAGCACCACTCTACCTGATGCACCGGAGTGCTCGGTAACGCGATGCAGAGCGGGTGACAGGAATTGCACACTGCGCCTTCCCCCTGGAAGGGGGCTGTTCTGCTACTGAACTACACCCGCACGCTGCGTGGGGTTCGGCCCTGCGGCCTCGCCCCTCGGCGTGATCCAGACTCTAGCGGATCATGGGGGGTGCAATGCAAATCGGCTCGGCCGACCCGCTCGGCCCCCTGCGGCCGGCCGCTCGCCGGCCACCCTCAGCTCGCGGCGCGGAAGGCCTCGTAGACGCGCTTCGGGATCCGGCCCCGGGCCGGTACGTCCATCTTGTTGGACTGGGCCCAGGCGCGGACCGCCGCCGGATCGGGGGCGAGAGCGGTGTGCGTGTACGAGTCCGCCGAGGCGCGCCGGCCGCCCGCCGTCCCGCCCGCTCCGTACGCCGCCCGGGCCGGCAGCTTGCGGCCGGCGGCGAGGTAGGGCGCGAGGGCCTTGCGGAGTTTCTTTGCATTGGCAGCATTCAGGTCGATCTCGTACATCTTCCCGTCGAGGCCGAACGCGACCGTTTCAGCCGCTTCTCCGCCGTCGATGTCGTCGGAGAGAGTGACCACCACACGTTGAGCCACGGATATCGGTCCTTTCCTGCGGCCGTCGAGGCCGGGAGGGCGCTTGTGGCGCCCCTGACGTGCGACGATGCCGACCGTACGGCTGTGTCGGGACAATACTGCTTTCTTCTGGATTCCTTTGTACAGCGGCGGGTGTCGCATTGTGAAGCCCCGTCAATTGTTTCAGCGTGTCCCGGTGCAATGCGGTCCGCAATATTTCACTCGAATTTTGGGCGGGGGCGTGTGTCGGGCGCGTGGAGGTCGTCCGTGTGACGCACACCGCTCCGAACCGGACTTTTGTAGGATCCTTCAGATCTCTACCCGCGTAGAATTTGGAGGCAGGTACGCTGAGGGAACCGCCCACGCAACACACCACCGGGAGTGCCAGTGGCACGCGTCGTAGTCGACGTCATGCTCAAGCCGGAGATCCTCGACCCTCAGGGGCAGGCGGTGCAGCGTGCACTGCCCCGCCTGGGATTCGCTGGAATCGCCGACGTCCGTCAGGGGAAGCGCTTCGAGCTGGAGGTGGAGGGACCGGTCGACGACGCCGCCCTCGCCCGCATCCATGAGATGGCCGAAACCTTCCTTGCCAACACCGTGATCGAAGACTTCGTCGTGAAGGTGGAGTCGTGACCGCACGCATCGGCGTCGTCACGTTCCCCGGAACCCTCGACGACCAGGACGCGCTGCGTGCCGCCCGCCTGGCGGGCGCCGAGCCCGTCTCGCTCTGGCACCGCGACAAGGACCTCAAGCAGGTCGACGCCGTGGTCCTGGCCGGCGGTTTCTCCTACGGCGACTACCTGCGGGCTGGAGCCATCTCCCGCTTCTCGCCGGTGATGGAGACCATCATCGAGCAGGCGAAGGCGGGCATGCCCGTCCTCGGCATCTGCAACGGCTTCCAGATCCTCACCGAGGCCCACCTGCTGCCGGGCGCGATGCTGCGCAACAACCACCTCCACTTCATCTGCCGCGACCAGAAGCTGCGGGTGGAGAACGCGGAGACCGCCTGGACCTCGGACTACACCGAGGGCCAGGAGATCGAGGTCCCGCTCAAGAACATGGACGGCCGGTACGTCGCCGACGAGCGCACGCTCGACGAGCTGGAGGCCGAGGGGCGGGTCGCCTTCCGCTACCTGGACATGAACCCCAACGGCTCGCTGCGTGACATCGCGGGCATCACCAACGCCGCGGGCAACGTGGTCGGCCTCATGCCGCACCCGGAGCACGCCGTCGAGCCGCTGGTCGGCACCGGCAAGACGGACGGCCTCGGTTTCTTCACCTCGATCCTCAAGAAGCTGGTCAACGCCTGATGCTGCCTTCTTCCGGGGGACGACCCCCGTCCCCCCGATCTCTCGACACCGTCAAGCACGCGAGCGAGACGCCGGACAGCGAGCAGCCCTGGAAGGAGCTCGGCCTCAAGGAGGACGAGTACGCGCGCATCCGCGAGATCCTCGGCCGCCGTCCCACCGGCGCCGAGCTCGCCATGTACTCCGTCATGTGGTCCGAGCACTGCTCGTACAAGAGCAGCAAGGTCCACCTGAAGCAGTTCGGCGAGAAGGTCCCCGCCAACGACGCCATGCTCGTCGGCATCGGCGAGAACGCGGGCGTCGTCGACGTCGGCCAGGGGTACGCGGTCACCTTCAAGGTCGAGTCGCACAACCACCCCTCGTACATCGAGCCCTACCAGGGCGCGGCCACCGGCGTCGGCGGCATCGTCCGCGACATCCTCGCCATGGGCGCCCGCCCGGTCGCGGTCGTCGACCCGCTGCGCTTCGGCGCGGCCGACCACCCCGACACCAAGCGCGTGCTGCCCGGTGTCGTCGCCGGCATCGGCGGCTACGGCAACTGCCTGGGCCTCCCGAACATCGGCGGCGAGGTCGTCTTCGACTCCTGCTACCAGGGCAACCCGCTGGTCAACGCCGGCTGCATCGGCGTGATGAAGCACGAGGACATCCACCTCGCCAAGGCCTCGGGACCCGGTAACAAGGTCATCCTGTACGGCGCCCGCACGGGTGGCGACGGCATCGGCGGCGTCTCGGTCCTCGCGTCCGAGACCTTCGACGACACGAAGCCGACGAAGCGCCCCGCCGTCCAGGTCGGCGACCCCTTCCAGGAGAAGCTCCTCATCGAGTGCACCCTGGAGATCTTCAAGGAGAAGCTGGTCGCGGGCATCCAGGACCTCGGCGGCGCCGGGCTCTCCTGCGCCACGTCCGAGCTGGCCTCCGCCGGTTCCGGCGGCATGCGGGTCGACCTCGACAAGGTGCACCTGCGCGACGCGACGCTCTCGCCCGAGGAGATCCTCATGAGCGAGTCGCAGGAGCGCATGTGCGCGATCGTCGAGCCGCAGCACGTCGACCGCTTCCTGGAGATCTGCGAGAAGTGGGACGTCATCGCGGTCGTCATCGGTGAGGTGACCGAGGGCGAGCGGCTGGAGATCTTCTGGCACGGCGAGCAGATCGTCGACGTGCCGCCGCGCTCCGTCGCCCACGAGGGCCCGACCTACCACCGGCCGTTCGCGCGCCCGGACTGGCAGGACGCGCTCCAGGCCGACGACGCCGGCAAGCTGCCCCGACCGCAGAACGGCGCCGAGCTGAAGGACCAGGTCCTCAGGCTCGTCTCCTCCCCGAACCAGGCCTCGAAGTCCTGGATCACGGACCAGTACGACCGGTTCGTGCAGGGCAACACGGTCCTGGCGCAGCCCGAGGACGCGGGCATGGTCCGCATCGACGAGGAGACCAACCTCGGCGTGGCCATGGCGACCGACGGCAACGGCCGGTACGCCAAGCTCGACCCGTACACGGGCGCGCAGCTCGCGCTGGCGGAGGCGTACCGCAACGTCGCCGCCTCCGGCGCCAAGCCGCTGGCGATCTCGGACTGCCTGAACTTCGGTTCTCCCGAGGACCCGGCCGTGATGTGGCAGTTCGCCGAGGCCACCCGTGGTCTCGCGGACGGCTGCCTCCAGCTGGGCACCCCGGTGACCGGCGGCAACGTGTCGCTGTACAACCAGACCGGTGAGACCGCCATCCACCCGACGCCCGTCGTGGCCGTCCTCGGTGTGATCGACGACGTCAACCGCCGCACCCCGATCGCCTTCGCGGAAGAGGGCCAGCTCCTCTACCTGCTCGGCGACACCAAGGAGGAGTTCGGCGGTTCGGCCTGGTCCGAGGTGATCCACCAGCACCTCGGCGGCATGCCGCCGGCCGTGGACCTCGACCGGGAGAAGCTGCTCGGCGAGATCCTGATCTCGGCCTCCCGCGACGGCATGATCGACGCGGCGCACGACCTGTCCGACGGTGGTCTCGTCCAGGCGGTCGTGGAGTCCTGCCTGCGCGGCGGGAACGGCGCGCGGCTGGTCGTTCCGGAGGGCCTGGACGCCTTCACGTTCCTCTTCAGCGAGTCGGCCGGCCGTGCGGTCGTCGCCGTCCCGCGCAGCGAGGAACTCCGCTTCACCGACATGTGCGGTGCGCGCGGTCTCCCGGCGACCCGGATCGGTGTCGTCGACGGCGACGCGATCGACGTCCAGGGCGAGTTCACGCTCTCCCTCACGGAGCTGCGCGAGGCCCACGAGGCGACGATCCCGGCCCTGCTGGCCTGAGGTTCCGTCGTACGACGGCCCCCGCCCCTTCCGGGCGGGGGCCGTCCGCGTTCAGCCGGTGCCCCAGAAGGCGTCCGACTCCGTGATGTCCGCCATGCACTCGTCGATGTCGGAGATCTTGCCGCCGATGATCGTGAAGAAGAGGCCGCCCTCCATCTCGATGCCCCGGTCGTTCCGGTCGGCGTGCCACTTGTGGACGGACATGGCGTGGCCCCGGCCGTCCGGGTAGACGCCCTTGAGCTCCACGCGGAAGGTGCCGCCGGTCAGCTCGGAGAGCTTCGCGTAATGGCCCAGGACGTTGTCCCGGCCCTTGAAGTGTCCGGACATCTGGCTGTCGCCGGGCGCATGGTGGGTGCAGTCGCTGGTCATCAGGGAGATGAGCGTCTCCATGTCGCCGGCGGTGAACGCTTCGTAGCCCCGGCGCACCAGCGCCGCGTCGGGGTGCTCGTGGTGGGTCATGGTCCCGTCGCCTGCTTTCGCTGCGGATCGGCTCCGTTCCTTCCAGTCTCGGGGCTAGCCTCTGGCCATGCCACCTGCCAAGAAGCGCACCCGCAGCTACGACTCCGCCAGGACCCGGGCCGCCGTCCTGGCCCAGTTCCGGAACGTACGGGAGGCGGTGGTGGCGCTCACGCCGGAGCAGCTGGACGGGCCGACCAGGCTGGGGGAGTGGACGGTGCGGGAGCTGGTGGCGCACGTGACGATGGTGCTCGCGTCCCTGTCCCGGAAGCTCGCGGAGCCGGAGCCCGCGCGGCGGGAACTCGCCCTGGTCGACTGGCCTCTGGCCACGGCGACGGCGGCGGGGAGCATCGACGAGGACACCCGGGCGATCGACACGGGCGACCTGCCGGCGCTGTACGCGGAGACCCTCGCGCGGTACGAGGAGGCGGTCGCGGCCGCTTCCGACGAGCGGCTCGTCCCGACCCGCTTCGGCGCGATGCTCCTCGGGGACTTCCTCGTCACCCGCACCGTCGAGCTCGTCGTCCACACCGACGACCTGAACGCGGCGACCGGCGCCGGCATCCCGTACGACCGCCAGGCCCTCGCCGCCTGCACCCGGCTGCTCGCCGACGCGCTCGCGGCGAAGGCGCCGGGCGGGGCGGTCGAGGTGCGGATCCCGCCGTACGCGGTGGTGCAGTGCGTGGAGGGCCCCCGGCACACCCGGGGCACCCCGCCCAACGTGGTGGAGACGGACCCGCTGACCTGGATCAGGCTCGCGACGGGCCGTACGGAGTGGTCGGCGGAACGGGACGCGGCGCATGTCAGCGCGAGCGGGGAACGGGCGGATCTGGAGGCCCTGCTGCCCCTGATGGGCTAACCCAGGAACCGTACGGCGGCCCGCTCCGTCCCATCCACATGTCGAAGCCACGCGCACTCGTCGTCCTGGTCCCCCTCCTCCTGCTCACCGCCTGCGGTACGGAAGGAGGGGCGGGGAGCGGCGGGGGCGCGGGACAGCCCGACCTGCCGGTCGCCGGCACGCACTGGACGGTCGACGCCGTCACCGTCGACGGCCGCAGGTCCACCGCGCCCGACGGCGCGCGCGTCGCCTTCGAGGACGGCCGGGCCCGGGGGAACACCGGCTGCAACACCTTCGACGCCGGCGTCGAGCTGAAGGGCGACACCCTCACCGTCTCCCCGGACGGGGTGACCGAGATCGGGTGCCCCGCCGACCGGCAGCGCTTCGAGAAGGAGCTGCTCAAGGCGTTCTCCGGTCCGCTGAAGGGGACGCTGAAGGGCGAGGACCTGCGGCTGGCCTCCGCCGACGGCCGGAACGGCCTGGAGCTGACCGCCGAACCGGCCGCCCCGCTCCGCGGCACCACCTGGAAGGTCGACGGGCTGGTCTCGAAGGAGACGGCGTCCTCCCTGCCCGCCGGAAGCGGCGGCAAGGCCCGGCTCGTCCTCGGCGCCGACGGCCGGATCACCGGCAACCTCGGCTGCAACGACTTCTCCGCCACCGCCCGCCTCGACGAGAAGGCCAGGACCCTCACCGTCGAGGGCCCGGCCGCGACGACCCGGATGATGTGCACGAGCCCGCAGATGAAGCTGGAGACGGAGCTGTACGAGCTCCTCGACGGGCCGCTCACCTATCGGTTGAACCACCGAACGCTGACCCTCACCGACGCCTCCGGCAAGGGCCTCACGGCCACCGCGACCGCCCGCTGAGCGGACGCCGACTGCGGCGTCCGTCACATCGCGGGGCCGCCCCGGGCCTGGTACGAGCGTCCGCTCGCCGGGGCCCGGGGGCCGGAATCCCTTACCCCGCCTGCTCTGTGGCCCTCTCCAACCCCGAATCGATCATTTCGTGCGATCGCACGAGTGCGACCACCCCCGCATTTCCTCAATTCGGACCAGTGGTCGAGCCCGTCTACACTCGGAAACGTGCCACGTGGTGACGGTCGACTCAATCACGACCTGCTTCCCGGAGAGAAAGGCCCCCAGGACGCTTGTGGCGTCTTCGGTGTCTGGGCTCCGGGTGAAGAGGTCGCAAAGCTCACGTACTTCGGGCTCTACGCCCTCCAGCATCGGGGTCAGGAATCCGCGGGAATCGCGGTCAGCAATGGCTCCCAGATCCTCGTCTTCAAGGACATGGGACTTGTGTCCCAGGTCTTCGACGAGACCTCTCTCGGTTCCCTCCAAGGTCATATCGCGGTCGGTCACGCCCGCTACTCGACCACCGGGGCCTCCGTGTGGGAGAACGCGCAGCCGACGTTCCGGGCGACCGCCCACGGCTCGATCGCGCTCGGCCACAACGGGAACCTGGTGAACACGGCGCAGCTCGCCGAGATGGTCGCCGACCTGCCCAAGAAGGAAGGCCGCGCGACCCAGGTCGCCGCCACCAACGACACCGACCTGGTCACCGCGCTCCTCGCGGGCCAGGTGGACGAGGACGGCACGCCGCTCACCATCGAGCAGGCGGCCGCGAAGGTCCTCCCCGAGGTCCGGGGCGCCTTCTCCCTCGTCTTCATGGACGAGCACACGCTCTACGCGGCCCGTGACCCGCAGGGCATCCGCCCGCTGGTCCTCGGTCGGCTGGAGCGCGGCTGGGTGGTCGCCTCCGAGTCCGCCGCTCTCGACATCTGCGGTGCCAGCTACGTCCGCGAGGTCGAGCCGGGCGAGATGATCGCGATCGACGAGAACGGCATGCGTACCTCGCGATTCGCGGAAGCGAAGCCCAAGGGCTGTGTCTTCGAGTACGTGTACCTGGCCCGACCCGACACGGACATCGCCGGCCGGAACGTGTACCTCTCCCGCGTGGAGATGGGCCGTCGCCTCGCCAAGGAGGCGCCCGTCGAGGCCGACCTGGTGATAGCGACGCCGGAGTCCGGCACCCCGGCCGCCATCGGCTACGCCGAGGCCTCGGGCATCCCCTTCGGCGCCGGCCTGGTGAAGAACGCCTACGTCGGGCGCACCTTCATCCAGCCCTCCCAGACCATCCGCCAGCTGGGCATCCGGCTGAAGCTGAACCCCCTCAAGGAAGTCATCAAGGGGAAGAAGCTCGTGGTCGTCGACGACTCGATCGTCCGCGGCAACACCCAGCGCGCCCTGGTCCGGATGCTCCGCGAGGCCGGTGCGGCCGAGGTCCACATCCGGATCTCCTCGCCGCCGGTCAAGTGGCCCTGCTTCTTCGGCATCGACTTCGCGACCCGCGCGGAGCTGATCGCCAACGGGATGTCGGTCGAGGAGATCGGCAAGTCGCTGGGCGCGGACTCGCTCTCGTACATCTCCCTGGAGGGGATGATCGAGGCGACCACGATCCAGAAGCCGAACCTCTGCCGTGCCTGCTTCGACGGCGAGTACCCGATGGAGCTCCCGGACCCCGAGCTGCTCGGCAAGCAGCTCCTGGAGACCGAGCTGGCCGCCGGCCCGGCCGCCACCGCGGCCTCCGACGCGCTCCGTCGTCCGTAAGACCCCGCCGCAACCGCTGCAACCGCAGTACGACACGAAAGTTCCCAGCATGTCTGAGTCCCTCAGTGCCGAAGGCGGCGCCAGCTACGCGAGCGCGGGCGTCGACATCGAAGCGGGCGACCGCGCCGTCGAGCTCATGAAGGAGTGGGTGAAGAAGACGCAGCGCCCCGAGGTCCTCGGCGGCCTCGGCGGATTCGCCGGCCTCTTCGACGCCTCCGCCCTCAAGCGCTACGAGCGCCCGCTGCTCGCCTCGGCGACCGACGGCGTCGGCACGAAGGTCGACATCGCCCGACAGATGGGCGTGTACGACACGATCGGCCACGACCTGGTCGCGATGGTCATGGACGACATCGTCGTCTGCGGCGCCGAGCCGCTCTTCATGACCGACTACATCTGCGTCGGCAAGGTCCACCCCGAGCGGGTCGCCGCCATCGTCAAGGGCATCGCCGAGGGCTGTGTCCTCGCCGGCTGCGCCCTGGTCGGCGGCGAGACGGCGGAGCACCCGGGCCTCCTCGGCCCGGACGACTTCGACGTGGCCGGCGCGGGCACGGGTGTCGTGGAGTACGACCGGCTGCTCGGCGCCGACCGCATCCGTACGGGTGACGCGGTCATCGCCATGGCGTCCTCGGGCCTTCACTCCAACGGGTACTCGCTCGTCCGGCACGTGGTCTTCGACCGCGCCGGCATGACCCTCGACCAGCGGGTCGAGGAGCTCGGCCGGACCCTCGGCGAGGAGCTCCTGGAGCCCACGAAGATCTACTCGCTGGACTGCCTGGCCCTCACCCGGACCACGGACGTCCACGCCTTCAGCCACATCACGGGAGGCGGTCTCGCCGCCAACCTGGCGCGGGTGATCCCGGACGGGCTGCACGCCACGGTCGACCGTTCGACCTGGGCGCCGGGCGCGATCTTCGACCTGGTCGGCAAGGCCGGCCAGGTGGAGCGCCTGGAGCTGGAGAAGACCCTGAACATGGGCGTCGGCATGATGGCCGTCGTGCCGGCCGAGTCCGTGGACGTGGCCCTGGCGACGCTGGAGGACCGCGGGGTCGAGGCCTGGGTCGCGGGCGAGATCACCGAGCGCGGGGCGCACACGACCGGCGCGGAGCTGGTCGGGGACTACCAGAGGTAAACACGAGACGTACGAGGCGGGGCGCTCCTGCGGGGCGCCCCGTCGGCGTATCCGCTCTCCGCGCCGTCAGCGCGCGGACAGCACAGAAACCCGGCCGGGTGACCCCGGTCCGGGTTTCGGTGATTCAGAAGGTCAAGCGCGACGCGGGGACGCACTCGGACCGGACTGGTCGTCCTCGTCCTCGTCGTCCGTGTTGTAGAGATCCGCGTACTGGGCGTACGGGTCGTCTTCCTCGTCGTCGTCCTCGAACGGCTCGCCATTCGGCGGCTGACTCGAAGTCGAAGCGCCCAGCTCATTGGCCAGACGCGTCAGGTCCGTCCCGCCGCTGCTGTACTTCAGCTGGCGGGCGACCTTGGTCTGCTTGGCCTTTGCCCGGCCGCGCCCCATGGCTCGACCCCCTCGGTGACGGGGCTCGTCGGCCCCAGAGTCTTGACACGCGTTCATGGTTCGGAACGGACTCTCGACAGAGAGACCGGTCCGTAGGGCTTCAACGGTACCTGTTTCCGTGGGTCTACGGTACGCCGCGCGCATCACATACCCCGGTACAGAACCTTCGAGGAGCCCTTTCCTCGCTGGTCAATCGCGATTTTAACCTCTTCTCGACGGCCGACCCGCCGAGGGGCGTGAGCGAAGTCTCCCTGAGGACCCCGCTCAGGCGCCCCGGCGGCGGGCCGGCCCCCGTGCTGCCGGGCGCCCGGATCAGCCGCGGCGGGCCTCCGCCATGCGCTGCTCGGCGATCCGGTCGGACGCCGCCGCCGGCGGAATGCCGTCGGCCTTCGCACGTGCGAAGATCTCCAGGGTGGTGTCGAAGATCTTCGTGGCCTTCGCCTTGCAGCGGTCGAAGTCGAAGCCGTGCAGCTCGTCGGCGACCTGGATCACGCCACCGGCGTTGACCACGTAGTCGGGCGCGTAGAGGATCCCGCGTTCCACGAGGTCCTTCTCGATGCCCGGGTGGGCGAGCTGGTTGTTGGCCGCGCCGCAGACGATGCTCGCGGTCAGGAAGGGCACGGTCTCCTCGCTCAGGGCGCCGCCCAGCGCGCAGGGCGCGTAGATGTCGAGGCCCTCGACGCGGATGAGCGCGTCCGTGTCGGCGACCACCGCGACCTGCGGGTGCTTGTCGGTGATCCGGCGCACGGACTCCTCGCGCACATCGGTGACGACGACCTCGGCGCCGTCCTCCAGGAGGTGCTCGACGAGGTAGTGGCCGACCTTGCCGACGCCCGCGACGCCGACCTTGCGGCCGCGCAGGCTCGGGTCGCCCCACAGGGTCTGCGCGGAGGCGCGCATGCCCTGGAAGACGCCGAAGGCGGTGAGGACGGAGGAGTCGCCGGCGCCGCCGTTCTCGGGGGAGCGGCCGGTCGTCCACTTGTTCTCGCGGGCGACGACGTCCATGTCGGCGACGTAGGTGCCGACGTCGCAGGCCGTCACGTACCGGCCGCCGAGGGATGCGACGAAGCGCCCGTAGGCGAGGAGGAGCTCCTCCGTCTTGATCTTCTCCGGGTCGCCGATGATGACGGCCTTGCCGCCGCCGTGGTCGAGACCGGCCATGGCGTTCTTGTACGACATGCCGCGCGCCAGGTTGAGCGCGTCGGCGATCGCCGCGGCCTCGGTGGCGTACGGGTAGAAACGGGTGCCGCCGAGGGCGGGGCCCAGGGCGGTGGAGTGGAGGGCGATGACGGCCTTGAGGCCGGTGGCGCGGTCCTGGCACAGCACGACTTGCTCGTGGCCACCCTGCTCCGAGTGGAAGAGGGTGTGCAGTACGTCAGCAGGAACGCCGGTCACATCGGTCACGGTGGTGACTCCCAAGTACGAAGCGGCGGTGGCGGACCTCCCTGCGGGTGGGGGAGGACCAGTTCGGCAAGAGAGTAAGTCCTACCTGTGCGTAGATCGGCCGCAGTGCTGAGGATCACCCCCTCCGGGAGTACCTCCGTGGAAGGATTTGCGACATGTCGGTCGCCTCCACGGTCCCCGTTCCCTACGCGTCCTATCTCCGGGTGTACGAGCCGCTGGCCGCGTTCCCCGAGCCGGAGCGGTCCCACTGGGCCCGGTACGCCCGCCGGGCCCGCGTCCCGGGGGCGCAGGAGGAGCTGCGCCGCTCGCTAGCGGACCTGCTGCCGACGCCCCCGGTGCCGGTGCCGGTCCACGAGAGCGGGGAGGCCTTCGTCGCGCATCTGGACGGGGCGGTGGTGATCTGCCCGTGGCGGACCCGGCTGCGCGGCTGGCTGGCCCTGGAGGAGCTGACGGCCGGCTCGTACCCGGCGCCGGTGCTCGACGCGATGCTGCCGCCGGTGGTCCGCGCCCAGGTGGCGAGCGACTACGAGCGGTGGCTGAGCAGGAACCCGGACGCGCGGCCGTGGATCCGTACGGGCGTCTGGCAGGTGCCGCTGCGCTGGTTCGCGCTCTTCGGCGACGAGGAGCGGGAGTACGAGCCGGGGGACCCGGGAGGCGGGGACGGGGGCCGGGCGCCGGTGCTGCGCTACCGGACGACGATGGCGCAGGCGCGGCGGAGGCTCGCGCGGGCACTGAAGGCCCTGCGGGAGTCGATCGACGACGGTCCGATGACGCAGGGACTGGTCGAGGTGGGGCGCTGGCTGGAGGAGTTCCATCCGCGGGCGCTCGTGGAGCTGGACTTCGGCGGTCTGGTGCACGCCGTGCCGGCCCGGTGGCTGGCGGAGGACCGGTCGGCGGCCCAGCTGGCGGAGGGGATCGCGGCGCTGCGGGCCGGGGACGGCGAGGCGGCGGGCGAGGTGTACGGGCGGCTCGCGGAGCGCTGGCGGACGGTGAGGGACCTTCGCTTCGCGAATTGACATCAGTCGGACAGATTCGTCAGGTCGGTATCGACAAGACATGTCAGGCGGGTGTAAATGATCTTCATGCGGGTGGGAGACGCCGCGCAGGGACGTTGGTCCCGATCCGGGCCTTTGGCTCAAGCGTGACGGACAGCACGTAACGCCCCCTTGCGCCCATCGCCCACCCTCGTGCCAAAATAGGACAAGGAGTCCGGGGAGGGTTCCTTCCGTCCATCTTCGGGCGGAATGCTCAGCATTGCACTCTATGGGGGGTCTGAGGGCTCCTGATCGTCCTGTGACTGATCGTCACAGTGGCGTGACTGTCCGTTATGGCATGGTCAGTCGACTTCCGCCGCTGATGAACACCTGCGAGGGCAATTCCATCGGTTTGGCCGACGCGGCTGGACGGATGGTGTAGTTGTAGTGCCGAGGACAAGCCGTTCGTCCTATAACCGACTCGACCCGCTTCTGCCATTTCGGGCAAGGCGGGTCAAGGTGCAGAATTTAGAGGAAAGAACCGAGATTGGTTCGGTTCTCCCGAGGAGGCCGCTCATGACCGCTCGCACCCCTGATGCCGAGCCGCTGCTGACCCCTGCCGAGGTTGCCACGATGTTCCGTGTGGACCCGAAGACGGTGACCCGTTGGGCCAAGGCGGGCAAGCTCACGTCCATCCGCACCCTGGGTGGGCACCGCCGGTACCGCGAGGCCGAGGTCCGCGCGCTGCTGGCGGGCATTCCGCAGCAGCGCAGCGAGGCCTGAGGTCGCGCGATACCCAGCATGACCTGCAACACCCCGTAACACCGGGCCCGTCCGGATCCCCCAATCCGGCCGCCCACCCCTAGTACTGCCGACGGACTCCTGCCCCAACAGGTCTTCGTCAACGATCGCGCTGGACTCCGCCGGGTCCAGCGCGATCTTCTTTTTGTGTCCGGCGCCGGCCGGTCGTGTCCCCCGCCGCCGGGTTGTGTCCGGCGCCACCCCGTGAACTCTGGTGCAATTGCACATATTAAATCGGGCCGGTGTAGGGAGGGTGTAAGTGCAGGGGTTTCTGAAACGCTTTCAGTGACTCCCGTCACATCGCGGAAGTCTTGCCAAGGAACAGCCTCCCACTTCGCGGAGTGCCCCCAACCCGCCGTTGGTCATGGGTCGGTGGGACTTTCGTCCTCCGTGGACTCCGCCGGCTCCTCGACCTCCGGAGCCTCCATGGCGAGCCTCAGGAGGCGATGGCAGACCACGCAGTCGCGGGTGAGGTGTCCGTACCGCGACGCGGCCGCCAGATGGGCACGCAGCAGTGCCCGAGTGTCGTGTCGTGCTGCGGACGCCGCGGCCATGCGCGACCACCTCCGGTGTGGGCCCCCGATTCCCTGAAGTCCGGGGTACCGGCGGGCGCGCGGCCCCGTCAAGACACGGGAACGCAACGAAGGCCCGCATCTCGCGATGCGGGCCTTCACAGAGGCGATCCTGACGGGACTTGAACCCGCGACCTCCACCTTGACAGGGTGGCGAGCTAACCAACTGCTCCACAGGACCTCGTTGCGAGTCAGACTGTACAGCAGGTCAGGGGGTCAGGTCGAACTCACCGACGGCGAGGTCCCGCGCACGGGGCCGGCCAGGCCGAAAGGCGGGCGTTCACGGGGCCGCCGCGTCGATCGCCTTCACGATCCGCTTGTCCGACACCGGGTACGCCGTCCCCAGCGCGTGCGCGAAGTAGCTCACCCGCAGCTCCTCGATCATCCAGCGGATGTCGGTGACCTCGGACGGCACCGGGCGTCCCTTGGGGAGCTGTTCGAGGAGCCAGGCGTACTCGTCCTGCATCTCCTGGACCTTCTCCATCCGGGTGGTGTCCCGCTGGACCCCGGTGGGCATCTGCTGGAGCCGCCGGTCCACCGCCACCAGGTAACGCATCAGGTCCGGAAGCCGCTTCAGGCCCGTACGGGTGACGAAGCCGGCCGGCATCAGCCAGGCGAGCTGCGCCCGCACGTCGGCCAGGTTGTGGATCAGGGCCAGGCTGTTCGTCGACTTCAGCCGGCGCTCGCAGGCCTGCCAGGCCGCCAGGATCTGCTGGACCTGGCCCACCGTCCGCACCGTCGTGTCGACGAGGTCGGCGCGGACCCTGTCGTACAGCTTCCGGAAGGACTCCTCGTCCCAGGCCGGGCCGCCGTGATCCGCGATCAGTCTGTCGGCGGCGGCGGTGGCGCAGTCGTCGAAGAGGGCCTGGATCGAGCCGTGCGGGTTCGACGACAGGGCCAGCTTCTGCTGGTTGGTCAGCTTGTCCGAGGCGAACTTCGCCGGGTTCACCGGGATGTTCAGCATGATCAGCTTCCGGGTGCCCCGCCACATCTCCTGCGCCTGCTCGGCCTCCGAGTCGAAGAGCCGCACGGCTACGGAATCGCCCTCGTCCACCAGAGCCGGGTACGCCTTCACCGGCTGACCGGCCCGCTTGGTCTCGAAGACCTTCGTGAGCGTCCCGATCGTCCAGTCCTTGAGGCCCGTGCGCTCCAGGGAGGGCCCGGAGCCGTCGGGGCCGCCCGTCGCCGCCGCGGCGGCCTTGGAGAGCGCCTGACGGGCCTTGGGGCGCAGCTTCAGCCGCAGCGTCTCCAGGTCCTTGTCCTCGGCCAGCTTCCGGCGCCGCTCGTCGACGATCCGGAACGTGATCTTGAGGTGCTCGGGGACCTTCGCCCAGTCGAAGTCCTCGGCCGTGACCGGGACGCCGACCATCCGCTGGAGCTCCCGGGCCAGCGCGCCCGTGAGCGGCTCCTGGACGGGCACGACCGCGTCCAGGAAGCGGCTCGCGAAGTTCGGCGCGGGCACGTAGTGGCGGCGGATCGGCTTCGGCAGGGAGCGGATCAGCTCCGTGACGACCTCCGCGCGCAGCCCCGGGATCTGCCACTCGAAGCCCTCGTCCGTCACCTGGTTGAGCACCTGGAGCGGGATGTGGACGGTGACGCCGTCCGCGTCCGCGCCCGGCTCGAACTGGTACGTCACCCGGAACTTCAGCGCGCCCTGGCGCCAGGAGTCCGGATAGTCGTCCTTGGTGACCGCCCCCGCCTTCTCATTGATGAGCATCTCGCGCTCGAAGTCGAGGAACTCCGCCGCAGCGCCCCCTTCGCGGAGCTTCCGCTTCCACCAGGAGTCGAAGTGGGCGCCGGACACGACGTGTTCGGGGACGCGCTTGTCGTAGAAGTCGAAGAGCGTCTCGTCGTCGACGAGGATGTCCCGGCGGCGGGCCCGGTGCTCCAGCTCCTCGACCTCGGTCAGGAGCTTGCGGTTGTCCGCGAAGAACTTGTGGTGGGTGCGCCAGTCGCCCTCGACCAGCGCGTTCCGGATGAACAGGTCGCGGGAGACCTCCGGGTCGATCCGCCCGTAGTTCACCTTGCGGTCGGCGACGATCGGGACGCCGTACAGCGTCACCTTCTCGAGGGCCATCACGGCCGCCTGGTCCTTCTCCCAGTGCGGCTCGCTGTACGTCTTCTTCACCAGGTGCTGCGCGAGCGGCTCGATCCACTCGGGCTCGATCCGGGCGTTTACCCGGGCCCAGAGCCGCGAGGTCTCCACCAGCTCGGCGGACATGACGAACCGCGGGGGCTTCTTGAAGAGCGCGGAGCCGGGGAAGATCGCGAACTTGGCGTTCCGCGCGCCCAGGTACTCGTTCCGGGTGCCCTCGCGCTTCGGGTCCCGGCTCTCCTTGCTCTCCTTCACGTCCTTGAGGCCGATGTGGGAGAGCAGACCGGCGAGCAGGGAGACGTGCACGGACTGCTCCGGCGCGTCCTCCTCGTTGAGGTGGATCCCCATCTGCTTGGCGACGGTCCGCAGCTGGGCGTAGATGTCCTGCCACTCGCGGATCCGCAGGAAGTTCAGGTACTCCTGCTTGCACATCCGGCGGAACGAGCTGGAGCCGCGCTCCTTCTGCTGCTCGCGGACGTAGCGCCAGAGGTTGAGGTACGCGAGGAAGTCGCTGGTCTCGTCCTTGAACCGGGCGTGCATCTGATCCGCCTGCGCCTGCTTCTCCGCCGGCCGCTCGCGCGGGTCCTGGATGGAGAGCGCCGCCGCGATCACCATGACCTCGCGGACGCAGCCGTTCTTGTCGGCCTCCAGGACCATCCGGGCCAGGCGCGGGTCCACGGGCAGCTGCGCGAGCTTCCGGCCCTGCTGGGTGAGCCGCTTCTTCGGGTCCTTCTCGTTCGGGTCGATCGCGCCGAGCTCGTGGAGGAGCTGCACGCCGTCCCGGATGTTCCGGTGGTCCGGCGGGTCGATGAAGGGGAACTTCTCGATGTCGCCGAGGCCGGCGGCGGTCATCTGGAGGATGACGGAGGCCAGGTTCGTACGGAGGATCTCGGCGTCCGTGAACTCCGGACGGGTGAGGAAGTCGTCCTCCGAGTACAGCCGGATGCAGATGCCGTCGGAGGTACGGCCGCAGCGGCCCTTGCGCTGGTTGGCGCTGGCCTGGCTGACCGGCTCGATCGGGAGGCGCTGCACCTTGGTCCGGTGCGAGTAGCGCGAGATGCGGGCGGTGCCCGGATCGATCACGTACTTGATGCCGGGAACGGTCAGGGAGGTCTCGGCGACGTTCGTCGCGAGGACGATCCGGCGGCCGGAGTGCGCCTGGAAGACCCGGTGCTGCTCGGCGTGCGACAACCGGGCGTAGAGCGGCAGGATCTCGGTGTTGCGCAGCTGCTTCTTGAGCAGCGCGTCGGCCGTGTCGCGGATCTCGCGCTCACCGGAGAGGAAGACCAGGACGTCGCCCGGCCCCTCGGCCTGGAGCTCGTCGACGGCGTCGCAGATCGCGGTGATCTGGTCCCGGTCGGACTCCTCGGAGTCCTCCTCCAGGAGGGGCCGGTAGCGGACCTCGACCGGATACGTGCGGCCGGAGACCTCGACGATCGGGGCGTCCCCGAAGTGGCGGGAGAAGCGCTCCGGGTCGATCGTCGCGGAGGTGATCACGACCTTGAGGTCGGGGCGCTTCGGAAGCAGCTGGGCCAGATAGCCGAGCAGGAAGTCGATGTTGAGGGACCGCTCGTGGGCCTCGTCGATGATGATCGTGTCGTACGCGCGCAGCTCGCGGTCCGTCTGGATCTCGGCGAGCAGGATGCCGTCCGTCATCAGCTTCACGAAGGTCGCGTCGGGGTTCACCTGGTCGGTGAAGCGGACCTTCCAGCCCACGGCCTCGCCGAGCGGGGTCCTCAGCTCCTCGGCGACGCGCTCCGCGACCGTGCGGGCGGCGATCCGGCGGGGCTGGGTGTGCCCGATCATGCCCCGGACGCCCCGGCCGAGCTCCAGACAGATCTTCGGGATCTGCGTGGTCTTTCCGGAACCCGTCTCACCGGCGACGATCACGACCTGGTGGTCGCGTATCGCCTCCAGGATCTCGTCCTTCTTCTGCGAGACGGGCAGCTGCTCGGGATACGTGACCGGGGGCACGCGGGAGGCGCGCCCGTCGACGCGCTCCTTGGCCTTGGCCGCCTCGACGGCGATCTCGTCCAGGACGGCCGCGCGGGCCTCGGGCTTGCGGATGCGGCGGGCGCCCTCGAGACGGCGGCCGAGCCGGTGGGAGTCCCGCAGCGAGACCTCGGCCAGGACGGACTGGAGGGCGGCGAAGGAAGTAGACATACGGGATCCAGGATCGCACCTGCGGACGAGAAGCGGCGAACCGATTTACGAGGCGGGGCGGGCGGCCGTGCATAGTATTTCGGGCATCTGGCACGGACCGGAGAGGTTTCGCATGTTCTGCACCAGCCGCGCGCCGGCGACGTTCGCCGCGCTCCTGGGTCTGGTGCTCGGCCTCCTGGCCTGCGGTGCTTCCGCTTCCGGCGGTACGGCTCCGGGGGCCGCCCCGGTCGTCATGGGCGCCGCCGTCCCCGGTTGTGACCCGGCCCACCTCGCCGACGAGGGGGCCGCCGGTCCATCCGTACCGCCGCGCGCGCACGGCTTCGCCGAGCTGCTGCCCGCCCTGGCCGCCGACCGGGTGGCCCCCGGGGTCCGGCAGCCGGAGCCGGCCGGCCCGGCCGCGTCGCCGGGCCGGGAGCCACCCGCGCGCGTACCGCCGTCTCCGGTGGAGCTGTCGGTCCTGAGGGTGTAGGCGGACGGCCGTCCTCCGCCGTCCTTCCTCTTCCCCTCCCTCCAGGAGCGCTTCCGCATGTCCACGTCCAAGTCCGCCGTGATCGTCTCCGGGGTGGCCGCCGCCGCCGTGCTGCTCGGCGTCGTCTCGTACACCGCCACCAAGCCCTCGTCCCCCGGTGCCTCCGGCTCCTCGTCCGTCGCCGAGGTCTCCGTCGACCCCTCCGCCGGCGTCTACGCCGAACTGGAGGCGTACGCCCGCCGCGACGCCTCCGACAAGCTCGCCCTCGGCCGCGCCGACGCGCCCGTGGTGCTCATCGAGTACGCCGACTTCCAGTGCGGCTACTGCGGGAAGTTCGCCCGCGACACCGAGCCCGTCCTGGTGAGGAAGTACGTCGAGAACGGCAACCTGCGCATCGAGTGGCGGAACTTCCCGATCTTCGGCGAGGAGTCGGAGGCCGCCGCCCGCGCCTCCTGGGCGGCCGGTCAGCAGGGCCGGTTCTGGCAGTTCCACAAGGCGGCCTACGCGGAGGGCGCCAAGGAGAAGGGCTTCGGCAAGGAGCGGCTGACCGCACTCGCGACGGAGGCCGGTGTCCCCGACCTCGCCCGGTTCGGCCGGGACAGCGACGGCGCGGCCGCCCGGGAGGCCGTACGGAAGGACCAGGAGCAGGGGTACGCGCTCGGCGTCGCCTCCACCCCGTCCTTCCTGGTCAACGGCCGGCCGATCGCGGGCGCCCAGCCCCTGGAGACCTTCACGGAGGCGATCGAGGCCGCAGCGAAGGCCGCCCCCGAGAAGACCGCCCCGAAGAAGGCCGGCCGGTGACCTCCGGCATCGGCTACTTCGCCGCCTTCCTCGGCGGCCTCCTCGCTCTGCTCAGCCCGTGCAGCGCCCTGCTCCTGCCCGCCTTCTTCGCGTACTCGATCGACACGCGCGCGAAGCTCGTGGCCCGGACCGGCATCCTCTACGCCGGTCTGGCGACGACTCTCGTCCCCCTCGGTGCGGCCGGCTCCCTCGCCGGCCGGTTCTTCTACGGCCACCGGGACCTCCTGGTCACCGCCGGGGGCTGGCTGATCATCGGGCTCGGTCTCCTCCAGATCCTCGGCCTCGGCTTCACGTCCCGGCGGATCGCCGAGGCGAGCGGCCGGATCCGGCCCACGTCGGCGGTCTCCGTCTACGCCCTCGGCCTGGTCTACGGCCTCGCGGGCTTCTGCGCGGGCCCGATCCTCGGCAGCGTCCTGACGGTGGCGGCGCTGAGCGGCAGCCCGGCGTACGGCGGACTGCTCCTGGCCGTGTACGCCCTCGGCATGGCCGTCCCGCTGTTCGTCCTGGCGCTGCTCTGGGAGCGCTACGAGCTGGGCCGGCGCCGCTGGCTGCGCGGCCGCCCCCTCCGGCTCGGGCGCTTCGAGGTCCACTCCACCTCGCTGCTCTCGGGCCTCTTCTTCATCGCCCTCGGCGCCCTCTTCCTGGTCTTCGACGGGACGACGGCGCTGCCGGGCCTGCTGTCGGTGGACGACTCCTTCGCCGTGGAGGAGCGGGTCGCCTCGCTGGGCCGGTCGGTGCCGGACTGGGCGCTGCTGGTCGCGGTCGTGGCGACGGTGGCGACGGCGCTCGCGGTGCGGGGCCGCAGGGCGCGACGGCGCGAGGAGGTCTGAGGGGTACGGGGGAGGGGCGCGGGCGCTTCCGGGCTTCGGGTCGGTTCGGGGGCGCGGGCCCTTTCCCCGTACCGCCGCCTTCGGCGTACTCCTGCAATCGGCGTACAAGGAACTTCCGGCGTACACGAAGAAGGCCCCGTTCTTTCGAACGGGGCCTTCTCTTTTGTGGCTGGGGCCGGGGTCGAACCGGCGACCTATCGCTTTTCAGGCGATCGCTCGTACCAACTGAGCTACCCAGCCACGAGGCCATTGCCGACCTCAGCGATCCTGACGGGACTTGAACCCGCGACCTCCACCTTGACAGGGTGGCGAGCTAACCAACTGCTCCACAGGACCTTGCGTTGTGTGCGAGCACTAGTCTCGCACACGGTGTTACGTGCCCCCAACGGGATTCGAACCCGTGCTACCGCCTTGAAAGGGCGGCGTCCTGGGCCACTAGACGATGAGGGCTAGAGGCTCACCTGCGCGCTTCTCAGCGCGTCGGGGACGTGAGAAGCATATGGGATCCCGGCCGCTATCGCCAAAACGGTTGCCCGGCGGGGGAGAATGGGCCCGTGCTGGAGATGACGCGCGAGGAGTTCGAGGAGCTTGTCGCCGAGGCCCTGGACCGGATCCCGCCGGAGCTGACACGGCTGATGGACAACGTCGCCGTGTTCGTGGAGGACGAGCCCTCCCCGGACGATCCCGAGCTCCTCGGACTCTACGAGGGGACGCCGTTGACCGAGCGCGGCGAGTGGTACGCCGGGGTGCTGCCCGACCGGATCACGATCTACCGGGGGCCGACGCTGCGGATGTGCGCGTCGCGCGAGGACGTGATCGCGGAGACCGAGATCACCGTCGTGCACGAGATCGCCCACCACTTCGGCATCGACGACGAGCGGCTGCACGCGCTGGGCTACGGCTGAGGCGGGCGCCCGGTCACGGTCGGGGGCCGGGTGGGGGGCGCGGGGGCCGTGTCCCTTGTGGTGCCCGGGGAGTTGGGCAGGGTGACGCGTTCCGTTCCTGCCCGTTGTGTCCCTGGAGGTGCCCCCGTGCGCCATTTGCCCACCCCGGTGAGATGGGCCGCCACCGCGCTGGCCGTCGCGGCCTGTGCCGGTCTGAGCGGCTGTATGAGTGTGAGCGACGAGGGGTCGAAGCCGGCGCCCGGCGCGTCCGGGGGAAAGCGGGGCGTGGCGGCCGAGACCGACGCGGGCGGCGGCGTCCAGGGCGGGGACGGCGGGGCCTGGAACGGCCGGCCGGAGAAGGGCGGGCCGGCCGCGGCCGGTGCGGGCAAGGCGTCCCCGGTCCCGAGCGGCTCGCCGTCGGGCACGGCGAAGCCCTCGCCGGGCGCGGTACTGCCGGTGCAGGGCCCGGGCGGGTCCGGGGGGCCGTCGACCTCGCAGTCCTCCGGCGGCGGCCACCAGGAACCGGGCGGCGGCTCGGGCGGTGGCGGGAACGGCGGCAGCGTGGGCGGCGGGGGGTCCGGCGGCAGCGGCGGGGACGGCGGCAGCGGCGGCGGGGCCGGAGGTCCGGACGGCGGCGGGGCCACACCCACGCCGGAGCCGACCGTGGCGAGCCCCGAACCGACCCCGGAGCCGACGGTCCCGACCCCCGAGCCCACCCCCGAGCCCACCTCCAACCCCACCGATCCGCCGACGTCCGGCACCGACACCCAGATGGGCGCGATGCGGGCGGCGGACGGGTCCGGAGCGCCCCCGGAGCCGACGGCGTCGCCGCAGGTCGGACCGGTGTGACGGAGTCCGATTTGCCAGGCGTGGGGGAGGGTGCGTATGGTAGTAGATCGTTTGATCCCATTGCCCGGCGCCGACACAGAAGAGCGCCGTGTGGCGCGTACTCTCCCTAGCCGTGGCTGACCGCATTGAGGCGGTCGATTTGCGAAATCACGGAGTTGACGGGCGCGTGCCGAGACTCCGGAAGGTTTCGCATTTCGCATGTCCATTTTCAGTTCTGACCACGCCGTCATGCCCGAGAACGACGAGATCGTCGAGGCCGTAGAGGCCATGGAGGCCGCTGAGGCCACCGAGATCGTCGAGATCGTCGAGATCGAGGCCGACGACACCGACGCCGCCGAGGCCTCCGTCGAGGAGCCCGCCGAGCCCACCGTCACCTTCGGCGACCTCGGTCTGCCCGAGGGCGTCGTGCGCAAGCTCGCGCAGAACGGCGTCACCAGCCCCTTCCCGATCCAGGCGGCGACCATCCCGGACGCCCTGGCCGGCAAGGACATCCTCGGCCGCGGCCGCACCGGCTCCGGCAAGACCCTTTCCTTCGGTCTGCCGCTGCTGGCCGGCCTGGCGGACGGTCACACCGCCAAGAAGAAGCCCCGCGGCATCATCCTCACGCCGACCCGTGAGCTCGCGATGCAGGTCGCGGACGCCCTCCAGCCCTACGGCGACGTGCTCGGCCTCAAGATGAAGGTCGTCTGCGGCGGTACGTCCATGGGCAACCAGATCTACGCCCTGGAGCGTGGCGTCGACGTCCTCGTCGCCACGCCGGGCCGTCTGCGCGACATTATCAACCGCGGCGCCTGCTCCCTCGAGGACGTCAAGATCGCCGTCCTCGACGAGGCCGACCAGATGGCCGACCTGGGCTTCCTGCCCGAGGTCACCGAGCTGCTCGACCAGATCCCCGGCGGCGGCCAGCGCATGCTCTTCTCCGCCACCATGGAGAACGAGATCGGCACCCTGGTCAAGCGTTACCTGACCGACCCCGTCACGCACGAGGTCGACAGCGCGCAGGGCAACGTCACGACCATGACCCACCACGTCCTCGTCGTGAAGCCGAAGGACAAGGCGCCGGTCACGGCCGCGATCGCCGCGCGCAAGGGCCGCACGATCATCTTCGTCCGCACCCAGCTGGGCGCCGACCGCATCGCCGAGCAGCTCCAGGAAACCGGCGTCAAGGCCGACGCGCTGCACGGCGGCATGACGCAGGGCGCCCGTACCCGCGTCCTCGAGGACTTCAAGAAGGGCTACGTCAACGCGCTCGTCGCGACCGACGTCGCCGCCCGAGGCATCCACGTCGACGGCATCGACCTGGTCCTGAACGTGGACCCGGCCGGCGACCACAAGGACTACCTGCACCGCTCGGGCCGTACCGCCCGCGCCGGCCGCTCCGGTGTCGTGGTCTCCCTGGCCCTGCCGCACCAGCGCCGCCAGATCTTCCGCCTGATGGAGGACGCGGGCGTCGACGCCTCGCGCCACATCATCCAGAGCGCCGGCGCCTTCGAGCCGGAGGTCGCCGAGATCACCGGTGCCCGGTCCCTGACCGAGGTCCAGGCCGACTCCGCGAACAACGCGGCCAAGCAGGCCGAGCGCGAGGTCGTCGAGCTGACCAAGCAGCTCGAGCGCCTCCAGCGCCGCGCCGTCGAACTCCGCGAGGAGGCCGACCGTCTGGTCGCCCGCGCCGCCCGCGAGCGCGGCGAGGACCCGGACGCCGCCGTGGCCGAGGTGACCGAGGCCGCCGAGGCCGAGGTCGCCGCCGCCGCTGTGGAGGCCGAGCGCGCCGCGAAGGCCGAGGAGCGCCGCGAGGAGCGGACGACGTCCCGCGACGAGCGGGGCAACTTCGAGCGCCGTGACCGCGGCGGTTTCAACCGTGACGACCGCGGTGACCGCGGTGGCTTCCGTGGCGGTGACCGTGGCGGCTTCCGCCGTGACAACGACCGTCCGTCCGGTGGCTTCCGCCGCGATGACCGTCCGTCGGGTGGCTTCAACCGTGACGACCGCGGTGGCGACCGTGGCGGCTTCCGCCGCGACGACCGTCCCTCGGGTGGCTTCCGCCGTGACGACCGTCCGTCGGGTGGCTTCAACCGTGACGACCGTGGCGGCCGTCCCTTCGAGCGCCGTGACAACGACCGTCCGTCCGGTGGCTTCCGCCGTGACGACCGTCCGTCGGGTGGCTTCAACCGTGACGACCGCGGTGGCCGTCCCTTCGAGCGCCGTGACAACGACCGTCCGTCCGGTGGCTTCCGCCGTGACGACCGTCCGTCGGGTGGCTTCAACCGTGACGACCGTGGCGGCCGTCCCTTCGAGCGCCGCGACGACCGCCCCACCACCGGCGGTCACCGTGGCAGCGACCGTCCGTTCAACCGCGACCGTCGCGACGACCGCCCCGCCGGCGGCTTCCGCTCGGGCGGCGACCGCCCGTACGGCCGTCGTGACGACCACCGCGGCGGCACCGGCGGCACCGGCTCGACCGGCGGCTCCTTCGGCCGCCGCGACGACAAGCCGCGCTGGAAGCGCAACGGCTGAGACCGGCTGATCTGAAAGAGCGGGGCCCGCACGACACTTCGGTGCCGTACGGGCCCCGTCTCGCACCCGCCCCCGGCGGCCCACGCCCACCAGCCCACCGACCGAACCGCCCGACCGCCCCTGCGGCGCGGCCGGTGTCGGATACCCGATCGGTTCCCCGGCCCTCTCGGGCTATGCTGCACAGGTGTGTTCGTCCACGGGCCGTTAGCTCAATTGGCAGAGCAGTGGACTTTTAATCCATTGGTTGTGGGTTCGAGTCCCACACGGCCTACCGCGAGCGGGGGAGGGGCGACCCTTCGGACCGCTGGAAGCGCCCCGTCCGGTTTCGACCGGACGGGGCGCTTCGTCGCTTCCGTCGTACCCTTCGGACTCGGTCGCCCGAACGGGTCCTTCCGGGGGTGTCTTCGGGGAGCTCGGGGGAACGTGGACGCGGAGGGTGAGGTGGGGTCGGTGGCGGCGAGCGGTTCCGGGGATCCGGCGGGGGAGGCTCAGCGGGCGGCCCGTTACGCGCTGTTCAGCATGGCGGCCGCCGTCGTGGCCGTGGTGACCGCCGCCCTCGGTGGCGGGCTGCTGATCCTGTTGAGCGGGATCGTGGGGCTCGCCGTGTCGGCCGTGGGCGTCTGGTGGCTCCTGGCGCATCGTGGGCCGCTGCGGCTGCTCGGGGCGCTGCTCGCGGTGGCCGCGCCCCTCGCGACCCTGGTGCTGTTCGTCGTCGGGGGCGTCTGGGTGAACGCCCTCGTGGCCCTCGGCATGTGGGGCCTGGCGCTGTCCTGCGGCCGGTCCGCCCTGCGCCGTCCGGAGGACGAGCGGGAGGCGCTGATGCGGGGCGCGCCCGCCTCCCGGCCCCGCCGGCCCGTCCTGATCATGAACCCGAAGTCCGGCGGCGGGAAGGTCGGGCTCTTCGGGCTCGTCGAGCGG
The DNA here is from genome assembly GCF_055575535.1 of Streptomyces sp. NPDC034084. Classification (NCBI taxonomy): domain Bacteria; kingdom Bacillati; phylum Actinomycetota; class Actinomycetes; order Kitasatosporales; family Streptomycetaceae; genus Streptomyces; species Streptomyces sp. NPDC034084. The sequence continues at coordinate 31,600 of NZ_JBVISK010000005.1, read as the reverse complement.
GCCGAGGCCCTCGGCGCCCGGGTGATCCTCATCGATCCGTCCGAGCAGGCCGATGTCGCCGGGCTCGCGCGCACGGCGGTGGCCGAGGGCGCCGATCTGCTCGGGGTGGCCGGCGGCGACGGCACGCAGGCGCTGGTGGCCGACGTCGCCGCCGAGCACGACCTGCCGTTCCTCGTCGTCTCCGCCGGCACCCGCAACCACTTCGCCATGGACCTGGGCCTCGACCGCACCGACCCGTCCCGCTGCCTCGACGCGCTGAGGGACGGCGAGGAGCTCCGGGTCGACCTCGGCGACGTCGCCGGGCGGCCCTTCGTCAACACCGTCTCCTTCGGGGTGTACGCGGACGTCGTCCAGCACCCCGAGTACCGCGACGACAAGGCCGGCACCGCGCTCGACGTCCTGCCCGATCTGCTCCAGGGCGGTGAGGGCGAGCGTCTCGACGCGACCGCCGACTCCACCCCGCTGACCGCGCAGCAGGCGCTCCTGGTCAGCAACAACCCGTACGCGACGCCCGATCCGTTCGGTACGGTCGCCGCCCGCAGGCCGCGGCTCGACGGCGGCCTGCTCGGGGTCATAGGCATCCGGGTGGACGGCGCCGCCCAGGCGGCCGAACTGGCCGTGCTGGGGACCCAGGCCACCGGGCTGAACGTCCTGACGGCCCGTAGGGTGGAGGTCGGGGGCGGTCCCGGCGGCGCGGGCGGCGCCCCCATATCGGTCGCCGTGGACGGCGAGGCGCTGACCCTGCCCACGCCGGTCGTCTGCACCCTCCGCCCGCGCGCCCTACGGGTCCTCGTGCCCCGCGGCCGGCCGGGTTCGCCCTTGCCCCCGCCGCCCCTCGACTGGCGGCGCCTGGTCCGGCTGGCCTTCCCCGAGGGGCCGGGCCGCGACAACCCCTGGGACTCCCGCACCCCTTGACATCCCCGTACCACCACCACTGAACCTGCTAGGAGCGGCGTATGACGGACGACACGACGACCGGGACCCTCCGGGCGGTCCTGCACGACATCAGGGCCGTCGACGGCGCGGTGTACGCCGCGGTGGCCGCCACCTCGACGCCCACGCTCGACACGGCGTTCCGGCGGCTCTCCGCGGCGGCCGACCACTCCAAGATCTCGTTCACCGTCGCGGCGGCGCTGGCGCTCGTGCCGGGCCGGCCGCGACGGGCGGCGCTCGTCGGCGTCGGAGCGGTCGCGGTGGCTTCGGCCTCGGCGAACCTGCTGGGCAAGCGGCTCGTCCGCAGGCGCAGGCCGGACCGGGAGGCGGCCCGGGTGGTGGTGAGCCGTCATGTGCCCATGCCGGCCTCGGCGTCGTTCCCCTCCGGGCACACCGCGTCGGCCGTCGCCTTCGCCACCGCCGTCGGGTCGGTGCTGCCGCCCGCCGCGCTGCCCCTCGCGGCCCTGGCGTGGACCGTGGGCTACTCCCGGGTCCACACCGGGGTGCACTACCCGGGCGACGTCGCCGCGGGCGGCCTCCTCGGCGTCGCGAGCGCGGGCGTCTCCCTGGCGGCCGACAGGTGGTGGTCCGCCAGGAAGAGGTGACCCCTCCGGTGTCCGGCCAGGGCCAGGACCTCAGTACGTCGCCCCGGCCAGGTCCTCCTCCGAGAAGCCGAGCGCCGCGATGCGCTCCGGGTCCGCCAGGACGTCCAGCTGGACGATCCGGTCCCCGGCGATCGTGAACGTCATGAGCGACCCCGGGCGCCCGTCGATGACCGACAGGACGGCCGGCTGGCCGTTGGCCACGACCCGCAGCGCGCCCGCACGGAACTTCGCGTACATGAGGGCCTGCGCGATGACGGCCTCCGCGCCCCGGACGACCCGGGAGACCTCCGCGAGCGTCCTGCCGCCGTCCGCGCGCAGCACCACGTCCGGGTCGAGGACGGCGAGCAGCCCCTCGAAGTCCCCGCCGTGCGCCGCGGCGAGGAACGCGTCGGCGATCTCCCGCTGCCGCCGCGGGTCCGGACCGGGGGCCGGCGCCGCGTCCTGCACCCGGCGGCGGGCGCGGCTGGCGAGCTGGCGGGTCGCGGCCGGCGTGCGGTCCACGATCCGCGCGATCTCGTCGAAGGAGACGGCGAACATGTCGTGCAGGACGAACGCCAGCCGTTCCGCGGGCCCCAGGGTGTCCAGGACGACGAGGAGCGCGAGCCCGACGGAGTCGGTGAGCTCGGCCGCGTTCTCCGGGTCGGTGCCGTCGACGACGCGGACGACCGGATCGGGTACGTAGTACTCCAGCGGGTCCTCGCGGCGCGAGCCGCGCGAGCGCAGCATGTCCAGGCAGACGCGGCCGACGACCGTGGTCAGCCAGCCGCTGAGGTTCTCCACGCCGCTGACGTCGCTGCGGCTGAGCTTGAACCAGGCCTCCTGGACGGCGTCCTCGGCCTCGCTGAGCGAGCCCAGCATCCGGTAGGCCACCGCCCGCAGATGACCGCGGTCGGCCTCGAAGCGCCGGGCCAGGAATTCCTTGTCGTGGTCCACTCGTCGATCTCCCCGTTCGCGTCCCGTCATGCCGTCATGACGGATGAAACCCCGCCGATGTGACACGTCCACCGGCGGCGGGACCAGGCCGGAAGGTCCCGCTACGTGAGATCCCCGGCCTCCCGCGGCGAACGCCGGGGATTCCCCGGTCGAAGGTGCCGACCGCCGTGGTTCCTCGCTTCTGCCCGGTGATCCTCGTCCGTAGATTGATCACCATGACGACGACAACGACGCAGGTCAACCCCGTGCTCCGCACCCCGCCGGCCTCCCCCGCCGCCGCGGCCGCCTACTTCTCCGCCAGCCTCGCCTTCCACGCCGACGTCTCCGATGTGGCCTCCGCGCTCGCCACCGCCGCCGCCGAGGGCACCGACCCGGGCTTCGTCGTGATCGACTCCCGGTCCACCGCCTCCTGGGACCAGGGCCACGTCCCCGGCGCGATCCACCTGCCGACCGCGCTCGTCCCCGAGCAGGCCGAGCAGCTGCTCGACCGCTCCGTCCCGGTCGTCACGTACTGCTGGGGCCCCGGCTGCAACGGCGCCACGCGCGCCGCGCTGGCCCTCGCCGAGCTGGGCTTCCAGGTGAAGGAGATGCTCGGCGGTTTCGAGTACTGGGTGCGCGAGGGCTTCGCGTACGAGACCTGGGAGGGGCCCGCGGAGAAGGCCGCCGACCCCCTCACGGCGCCGGTCGACTCGGACGACTGCGGTTGCTGACGTAAACCGATTTCGTGATCGCCCCGGTCATGCCGTACAGTCATGTTTACCGACGCGGGGTGGAGCAGCTCGGTAGCTCGCTGGGCTCATAACCCAGAGGTCGCAGGTTCAAATCCTGTCCCCGCTACTCAGTAGCAACGAAGGCCCGGATCGTGAAAACGATCCGGGCCTTCGTCGTGTGCCCACTTCATCGCGGCTCGCGGGCTTCATCGTTTCCCCGTGCGCTTCGCTTGACCTTGACGCGACGTCAAGATTTAGCGTTCTCGGTATGGAGTGGTCGATCCAGGAGATCGCCAAGAAGGCCGGTACCACCAGCCGCACCCTCCGCCACTACGGGGAGCGCGGACTGCTGGAGCCGAGCCGGATCGGCGCGAACGGTTACCGGTACTACGACCAGGCGGCGCTCGTGCGGCTGCAGCGGATCCTGCTGCTGCGCGAGCTGGGGCTCTCGCTGCCCGCCATCGCCGAGGTCCTCGCGGGCCAGCGGGACACGTCCGCCGCCCTGCGCACCCATCTCGCCCTCCTGGAGCAGGAGCGCGAGCGCATCGGACGCCAGATCGCGTCCGTGCGGACCACCCTCCACAAGACCGAGAACGGAGAAGAGCTCATGGCCGACGAAGTGTTCGACGGTTTCGACCACACGGTGTACGAGGAGGAGGTCACCGAACGCTGGGGCCGGGACGCGTACGAGAAGGGCGACCGCTGGTGGCGCTCGCTCACCGACGCGCAGAAGAAGGCGTTCATGGAAGAGCAGGCCGGCATCGCCCGCGACTTCGGGCGGGCGGCGCGGGACGGCCTGGCCGCCGGCAGCGACGAGGTGCAGGCGATCGCGCGGCGCCAGGTCGTCTGGCTGTCGAGGACCACGACGCCGACCAGGGAGTACGTGATCGGTCTCGGCCGCATGTACGTCGACGACCCGCGCTTCACCGCGAACTACGACAAGCACGGCGAGGGCACCGCGATCCTCGTCCGGGACGCGATGAAGGTCTACGCCGAGCGGAACCTCTGACAGCCGGTCTGACGTGAGCGGTGCCCGTCTGAAGTAAACGGTGGCCGAAACCGTGCCCGCCTCTTTGGGGGCGCGCCCTCTCCCACCGTAGTCTCACGCACACCATGAGTGACGAGCGTGTGAGTGACCTGAGCCGGCGGGCGCCCGCCGTGCTCGTCCTGCTCGCGCTCCTCGCCCTGCTCGTGAGCGTCTGCCACGGCCCCCACGGGCACGTGCTGCCGGCCTCCGGCACCGCGACCGTCTCGGCCCCCGCGCTCCCGCACGGCTGCGAGCGCTCCGGGGAGTCCTGGACCTTCGACGCCCACCTCCCGGCGCAGGCCGCCGCCTCACCGCTCGCCGCGCCCGACGCCGGCGGAGCCGCCGTCCTGCCGTACGCGGCGGACCACCGCGCCGATCCCCGCGCGCGCTGCGTCCGGGGCCGGGCGGGCCCGGGACCCGAGCCGGGCCGACTGCTGATCGCCCTCGGGGTGGACCGGAACTGAACCGGGTCCCGCACCCGCGTGACCAGGTTCCCTTTCGCGTATCACCCCGAGGACGTACCCCCATGACCGCACCACTGACGCTCCCCGCCGACGGGCAGACCGTCGGCAACACCCCCGTCCTGTGGACGGACGACGGCTACTGGGCCAAGCTCGAAGGCTTCAACTTCGGCGGCATCAAGGACCGCGCCGCCCTCTACATGGTCGAGCAGGCCCGCCGCCGCGGCGAGCTGCGCCCCGGCGCCCCGATCGTCGAGTCCACCTCCGGGACCCTCGGCCTCGGCCTGGCCCTCGCGGGAGTGCTCCACGGCCACCCCGTGCACGTCGTCACCGACCCCGGTCTCGAACCGATCGTCGAGCGGATGCTCGTCGCGCACGGCGCCCGCGTCCACGTCGTCCCCGAGCCCAGCCCGCAGGGCGGCTGGCAGCAGGCCCGGATGGACCGGGTCGCCGAGCTGCTCGGCACCCTCCACGGGGCCTGGTGGCCCGACCAGTACGGGAACCCCGACAACCCGGCCGCGTACACGGGGCTCGCCGCCGAACTGTCCGCCCAGCTCGGCCGGATCGACGTCCTCGTCTGCGCGGTCGGCACCGGGGGCCACTCGGCCGGGATCTCCCGGGCCCTGCGCGCCACCGGCAGCCCGGCCCTGGAGCTGGTCGGGGTGGACTCGGTGAACTCCACCGTCTTCGGCCTTCCGGCCGGGGAACGGCTGATGCGCGGCCTCGGCTCCTCCATCCACCCGGGGAACGTGGACCACGCGGCCTTCGACGAGGTGCACTGGGTGGGCCCGGCCGAGGCGGTCAGGGCGGCCCGCCGACTGGCCTCGCGGCAGTTCGCGACCGGCGGCTGGAGCGTGGGAGCGGTCGCCCTCGTCGCCGGCTGGCTGGCCCGCACGCGGCCGCGCGGGACCCGGATCGCGGCCGTCTTCCCGGACGGGCCGCAGCGGTACTTCGACACGGTCTTCAACGACGAGTTCTGCGCGGCGCACGGGCTGCTCGACGGGCCCGTACGGGAGAACCCCGCCGCGTACGTCTCCGAGGACACGGTCAGCGGCTGGACCCGCCGGGTCCTGGAGCGTGCCCGGTGACGACGGCGACCACGTCCGCCGCGGGCGGCGTCTGGAAGCAGAGCCGTACCTTCGATCCGGCCGTACGGCTCCTCTTCCTCAACCAGCTCACGATCAACCTCGGCTTCTACATGCTCATGCCGTACCTGGCCGCGCATCTCGCGGACGGGCTCGGCATGGCCGCCTGGGCCGTCGGTCTCGTCCTCGGCGCCCGGAACCTCTCCCAGCAAGGCATGTTCCTCGTCGGCGGGGCGCTCGCCGACCGGTTCGGCTTCAAGCCGCTCATCGTGGCCGGCTGCGCGCTGCGGACGGTCGGCTTCGGGGCGCTCGCCTTCGCCCAGTCGCTGCCGATGCTGATCGCCGCCTCGCTCGCCACCGGCCTCGCGGGGGCGCTGTTCAACCCCGCCGTGCGGGCATGCCTCGCGGCGGAGGCGGGCGAGGAGCGGCGGGTGGAGGCCTTCGCGCTGTTCAACGCGTACTACCAGGCGGGCATTCTGCTCGGGCCGCTCGTCGGGGTGGCCCTGACAGGGGTGTCGTTCCGGCTGACCTGCGCGGTGGCAGCGGTGCTGTTCGCGGGCCTGACCCTCGTACAGCTCCGGCGTCTGCCCGTACGGGCCGTGTCCGGTGCGGCCGGGGAGGGGGAGCGGGGGCAGTTCCGTACGGTCCTCGCCCACCGCACCTTCTGGCTCTTCTCGCTCGCCATGACCGGCTCGTACGTGCTGTCCTTCCAGGTCTATCTGGCGCTGCCGCTCGCGGCCGGCGGTACGGGGGTGACGACCGCGCTGTTCGTCGTCTCGGCGCTCGTCGCGCTCGCCGGGCAGCTGCGGATCACGGCCTGGTGCCGGCGCCGCCTCACCAGGGAGCGCTGTCTCGTCCTCGGGCTCGGGCTGATGGGCGGGGCGTTCCTGGTGCCCGCGGTCCTCGGCCGGGGGGTGGTGGCGTTGCTGCTGTGCGCGGCGGTCCTGTCCGTGGCGAACGCGGTGCTCTACCCGTACGAGATGGACACCGTCGTCGCCCTGTCCCGGGGGCGCTGGGTGGCCACCCACTACGGGCTCTACAACACGGTGTGCGGGGTCGGGATCACCCTCGGGAACCTGGGGACGGGCGCGCTCCTCGACGTGACCGGCTGGTCGGCGGCGCCGTGGCTCGCGCTGTGCGCGGTGGGCCTGGGGTGCGCGGCGGCGATGGCCCTGCTCGCCCGGGGCGGCCGGCTCGCGGAGGCGGGCGGCGGCTGAGGCGGGGGCGTACGGCGGGGACCGAGGCGGGGGTGTACGGGGCGGCGGCTGGGGGCGTGCGCCGGGCGCTCGGCCCTTCCCGTACGCCACTCGGCCCCCCGGGGTCGCCGCCCCGGGCGGCGGCGGTGACCCTGGGAGGGCGCGGTGCGGACCGCGGCCGGTCGGACCGGGCAGGAGAGCACAGGTGGGGCACCCCCTAGGAACGGTGGGCGGAGGACGGCGGGGCGGTGAGGGCCGCCCCGCGTACGGCGGTGCCCGGCGGTTCATCCGCGCGCTGCCTCCGCTGGTCATCGCGGGCGGTGTCGTCTTCGACCTGTCGACACCGCCCGCGTACACAGCGGCCCCGCTCTTCTCCGCCGCTCCGCTGATCGCCGCGCCCCTCTTCTCGCTGCTGACCACGCTGCTCACCGGCATCGCGGCCGTCCTCGCCTCCGTCGGGCTGCACGTCTACAACGGCACCGTCGACGAGATCGCCTCCCTCACGGAGACCCTGACCGTCCTCACCGTCTCCGCGCTCGCCCTCCTCATCAACCGGGTCGTGCGCCGCAGCGGCGAACGGCTCGCCTCGGCGCGGGTCATCGCGGAGACGGCGCAGAAGGCGGTGCTGCCGACGCCCGCCGAGCGGATCGGCGGGCTGCAGTGCGCGGCGCGGTACGAGGCGGCGCAGGCCGACGCGTTCATCGGCGGCGACCTGTTCGCCGTCCAGGACACCCCGCACGGCGTGCGGCTCGTGGTCGGGGACGTGCGGGGCAAGGGGATGGACGCGGTCGAGGCCGTCGCCGTCGTCATCGGGGCCTTCCGGGAGGCGGCCGAGCAGGAGCGGACCCTGGAGGGCGTGGCGCAGCGCCTCGAACGGGCGCTGGCCCGTGAGGGCACCCGGCGGGACGGGCTCGACGCCGTCGAGGGGTTCACCACCGCCGTCCTGGCCGAGATCCCGCGCTCCGACGGGAGCGGGACCTTCGACGGCTTCGTACGGGTGGTCAACCGCGGGCATCCGCCACCGCTGATGCTGTACGCGGACGGGAGGCTGGACCCGCTGGAGCCGGGCGAGGCGGCGCTGCCGCTCGGGATGGGCGAGCTGGCCGCGTGGCCGGACCGGGCCGAGGCGCGGCCGTTCCCGCCGGGCGCGACGCTACTCTTCTACACGGACGGACTTTCGGAGGCGCGGAACGCGCAGGGCGTCTTCTACGATCCGGCGGCGCGGCTCGCCGGCCGGATCTTCCCGGGTCCCGAGGAGCTGCTCGACGCGCTCGTGGGCGACGTACGGCTCCACACGGGCGGCGGGTCGACGGACGACATGGCGCTGCTCGCGCTGAGCCGCCCGGCGACGGGGCAGCCCGAGCGGCGCCGGACGATGCCGGTGGTGCCCCCGGGCCGGCCCCGTCACCAGGCGTAGTCGAAAGGTGTCCCTGCGATAACAATTGACTTAACGTCAGATCTCGGGGGTTTCGTCGAATCCGCGACCGGTCTCACTGAAGGGGCCTCAACTCGGGCGATAGCCCCCTAATTCAGTAGATGATCAAGGGGAACGGCTTGGAATCGGGACCCCGTGTCTATTAACGTTCGATAACGCAGCGCGGTCGTCCCAGCCGTCGCAAGAGACGGCACCGTGCGCACGCGCCGAATCCTGAAAAGGAACCGGGGAACCACCACTTGGGGTGAATCGGGCCCCTCCGCACCCGTGCGTGTCACGCACCCGTGCGGTCGAGCCCGTAGGAGACCTTCCTGCTCCGAACCCGTCAGCTAACCCGGTAGGCGAGAAGGAAGGAAAGGAGCGCGCCCACGTGGCGTCCAACACCCCCGCACCCGAAGCCCCCTTCGATGCCTTCGGTAGCGGTGCGGCCCCCTCCGCCCCCGGCACCGAGTGGAACCCCACCGAGGGATCCCTCCGCGCAGAGAACCGCGCCGGCGGCCGGCACCGGGTCGTCAAGCAACGCTCCAACTTCGCCCGCTCCTCCACCGTCCTCGGCGTCGGCGTCATCGCGGCCGTCGGCGCGGGCGGCCTCGCCACCGCGCAGGAGAAGCCCCCGGTCACCATCTCGCTGCCGGACCTCCCCGACCTGGACCTGCCGGACGCCGGCGACCTCCCCGGCGTCGGCGCCCTCCTCGCCGAGGAGGAGGCGGCGCCCGTCTCCGCGGCCCGCGCCAACCCGAACCCGCTCACCGCCGCCACCTACGCCACCGCCGCCGACGAGCACACCGGGCGGGCCGAGCAGGCCACCGCCACCGCGGCCACCGCCCCCGCCGCGGGCGAGGCCCTGCGCGCCCGCATCCTCCAGCAGGCCGAGCAGCAGCAGGCCTCCGCTGATGCCGCCGACAAGGCCGCGGCGGAGAAGGCCGCCGCCGAGAAGGCCGCCGCGGAGGCCGAGGCCAAGGAGGCCGCGGCGGAGAAGGCAGCCGCCGAGGCGAAGGCGAAGGCCGAGGCGGAGGCCAAGGCCAAGGCGGAAGCGGAGGCCAAGGCCAAGGCCGAGGCCGAGCGCCTCGCCCAGCTCGCCGCCAGCTACTCGCTGCCGGTCTCCTCGTACACCCTCACCGCCACCTACATGCAGTCCGGCTCGATGTGGTCCTCCGGCTACCACACCGGCCTCGACTTCGCCGCCCCCACGGGCACCCCGCTCAAGGCGGTCCACGGCGCGACCGTCAAGTCGGCGGGCTGGTCGGGCTCCTACGGCTACCGGATCGTCCTGGAGCTGGAGGACGGCACCGAGGTCTGGTACTGCCACCTCTCGTCCATGACGGTCGGCGCCGGCCAGACCGTGGGCACCGGCGAGACCATCGGCCGCGTCGGCGCCACCGGCAACGTCACGGGCGCCCACCTCCACATGGAGGTCCACACGCCCGGCGGCGACGGCATCGACCCGGCGTCCTGGCTCCGCTCCAAGGGCCTCTCGCTCTGATCCCCGCAGCCCGTACGGAATAGGCCCGGCGGCGGAGACCGTTGACCGACGCATGACGTCTCTCCGCCCGCTGGGCAGCTCCGACCTGCACGTCTTCCCCGTAGCCCTCGGCGGCAACGTCTTCGGCTGGACTGCGGACGAAGCCACGTCCTTCGCCGTCCTCGACGCCTACGCCGCCGCCGGCGGCAACTTCGTCGACTCCGCCGACGTCTACTCCGCCTGGGCCGAGGGCAACCAGGGCGGCGAGTCCGAGACGGTCATCGGCCGCTGGCTCGCCTCCCGGGGCAACCGCTCCGACATCGTCGTCGCCACCAAGGTCGGCGCCCACCCCCACTTCAAGGGCCTGTCCGCCACCACGATCAAGGCGGCCGCGGAGGAGTCGCTGCGCCGTCTCGGCACCGACCACATCGACCTCTACTACACGCACTTCGACGACGAGACCGTCCCGGTCGAGGAGATCGTCACCGCCCTCGACCAGCTGGTGAAGGACGGCAAGGTGCGCGCCGTCGCCGCCTCCAACATCTCCGCGGAGCGGCTGCGCGCCTCCCTCGACTTCGCCGAGGCGGAGGGCCTCGCCCGGTACGTCGCCCTCCAGCCGCACTACAACCTGGTCTCCCGCGACACCTACGAGGGCCCGCTCCTGGAGACCGTCGAGCAGGCCGGGCTCTCCGCCGTCCCGTACTACGGGCTCGCCGCCGGCTTCCTCACCGGCAAGTACCGTCCCGGCGCCGACATCGACAGCGTGCGGGCCTCCGGCGCCGCCAAGCACCTGGAGACCGAGCGGGGCCGGGCCGTGCTCTCCGCGCTCGACACGGTCGCCGAGGCGCACCGGGCGGAGCTCGCCACCGTCGCCCTCGCCTGGCTCGCCGCCCGGCCGACCGTCGCCGCGCCGATCGCCTCGGCCCGCACGGTCGAACAGCTCCCGGCCCTCGTCGCGGCCGCTGACCTCACCCTCACGGAGGCCGAGCTGACGCTCCTCACCGAGGCCTCCGCGGTCTAACTTCGGTACGGGTTGTAGCCGTCGTAGTCCAGGTACTGCGGCGGAGCCCAGGCCCGGCCCGTCGCCCGCGCCGCGTACGTCAGGGCCGGGGAGGCGACCGCGCGGCGCTGCCACAGGTGGTGCAGCAGCTCCTGCTCCCGGGCCGGGAAATCGGGTCCCGCCGTGCCCCGCCGGGCCCGGTCCCGCAGGAACGCGAGGGTCGTCGCGAAGGACTCGTACTCACCGACCGCGCGCGCGGCGGGCGGGCCGTACGTCCGGGCGGCGAACGAGCGGGCCACCTGCCGGGCGTGCATCGACGACAGCGCGAGCGGCTCGGTGGGGGCGAGCCAGCCGGCCGCCGCGTACGCCGGGAGCTCCCCGGATATCGTGCGCAGCTCGCGCTGCCGGCTCCAGACCGCCAGCCAGGTCAGCAGGCCGAAGGCCGGGACCATGAGCGCCCCGTACACCGCGTAGAAGGCCAGCGGGCCGCCGAAGGTGGCCGAGCCGTTCCAGGCGGCGTGCAGGCCCATCGCGAGCAGCAGCCCGGCGAGCGGGAGCAGCACCCGGCGCAGCCGCTTGCCGCGCGGCGCGAGGGCGGCGAAGCCGAAGCCGATGCCGGTGAGCACGGTGAACAGCGGGTGCGCGAACGGCGACATCACGACCCGTACGAAGAAGGTCGCGGCGGTCACCGAGCCGATGCCGGAGGAGCCGAACTCCTGGTCCTCGCCGAAGGCGTTGCCGAGATAGAGGATGTTCTCGGTGAAGGCGAAGCCGGTCGCGGTGAAACCGGCGACCACGACCCCGTCGACGAGACCGCCGAAGTTCCTCCGGCGGAAGAGGAACAGCAGCAGGATCGCGGCGGCCTTCGCGCTCTCCTCCACCACCGGCGCGACGAGGGTGGCCCCGAGGGTGTCGGCGGAGTCCGGATCGGCCGTGGCGGTGGCTATCCAGCGGACCGCGAAGGAGTTCGCCAGGATCGCGACGAGCGCGGCTGCGAAGGCGCCCCAGGCGAAGGCGAACAGCAGGTTCTTCCAGGGACCCGGCTCGACCCGGTCGAGCCAGCGGAACGCCGACATCAGCAGCGGTACGGGAAGCACGGCGAGGCCCAGGCCGACGAGGAAGCCCTGCGTGCCGGTCTGCTCGCGGACCAGCGCCAGGATGACCAGGGCGCAGAGCGCGAGCAGCGTCACGACGGCGACCGCGCGGACCACCCGGCTGCGCCAGAAGGCCCGGCGGGGCCGGTAGCGCCACTGGGATCGGTCGGCGGCGGCGGGGAAGGCCGGCTCCTCGGTGTCCCGGTGCGGGACGGGAGCGGCGTCCGTCAGGTCGCTGGGGGCTGGATTCGACACGTGAGCGACCCTAACGACCGGCACCGACAGCGGTCGACGCGGTCAAGCGCTCTCGGTCACTTCCTCCGGGCCGCTTCCTCCGGTCACTTCCTCCGGAAGAGCAGGTCGTGCACGACATGCCCCTTGTCGAGCCCCTGGCCCTCGAAGCGAGTGAGGGGCCGGAAGTCGGGGCGGGGGGCGTAGCCGCCGTCGGGCTGCGTGTTCTCGTAGTCCGGATGCGCCGAGAGCACCTCCAGCATCTGCTCGGCGTACTCCTCCCAGTCCGTGGCGCAGTGCAGCACGGCCCCGGGCTTCATCCGCGGTGCGAGGAGGCTGAGGAACTCGGGCTGGATGAGCCGCCGCTTGTGGTGGCGCGCCTTGGGCCAGGGGTCCGGGAAGTAGACCCGGCAGCCGTCGAGGGACGCGTCCGTGAGCATCTCGCGGAGCAGGATGACCGCGTCGCCGTTGGCGACCCGGACGTTGGTGAGGCCGTTGCGGTCGGCGAGACCGAGGAGGTTGCCCTGACCGGGCGTGTGCACGTCGACGGCGAGGATGCCGGTGCCGGGGTCGGCGGCGGCCATCTGCGCGGTCGCCTCGCCCATGCCGAAGCCGATCTCGAGAACGACCGGGAGACCCCCGAACATCTCGTGGAGATCGAGGACGCGCTTGCCGTCGATGTCGAGGCCCCAGTCGGGCCACCGCTTCAGCATGGCCTCGGCCTGCCCGTACGTGACCCGGCTGCGGCGCGGCTGGAAGCTCCGGATCCGGCGCTCGTGATGGGCCCCGGCGGGGTCGGGCATGGGCCCCTCACCGGGGGCGAACATCCGACTGCCCCGGCGCGCGACGGGCTGACCGACGTCGTCGACGGGCTGCGGCCCGCTCTCAATCTGCTCAGACACAATGCGACCAAGTCTACGGGGCCGGGCCGACGGGGCGACGCCGCTACAGCTGGGCCAAGGCTCGGCGGGCGACCTCGCGGCCGATCGGGAGGGATGCCGTCGCCGCGGGCGAAGGCGCGTTCAGCACGTGGACCGTCCGCGGCGCCTCCCGGAACAGGAAGTCGTCGACCAGCGTCCCGTCCCGCAGCACCGCCTGCGCCCGCACCCCCGGCGCCGCCCGCCGCAGGTCGGACTCCTCGACGATCGGAAGGAGTCGCCGCACCGCCTCCGTGAAGGCCCGCTTCGAGAGCGACCGGTGCAGTTCGCCCGCGCCGTACCGCCAGTGCTCACGGGCGATCGCCCACGAGCCGGGCCACGCCAGGGTGGCCCCCAGCTCGCGCGGGCGCACGACGGACCAGCCGTACCCCTCCTTCGCGAGCGCGGGGACGGCGTTCGGCCCGATGTGGACGCCGCCGTCGATGCCCCGGGTCAGATGCACCCCGAGGAAGGGGAAGGCGGGGTCGGGCACCGGATAGACCAGGCCCCGCACGAGCGAGGGGTCCGCGAGCTCGTAGTACTCCCCCCGGAAGGGAACGATCCGCATGCCCGGGTCGTCGCCCGCGAGCCGCGCGACCCGGTCGCAGTGCAGCCCCGCGCAGTTCACCAGGACCTTCGCCCGCACCACGCGCCCGTCGGCGGTCCGCACGGCCACCCCGAACGGCCGCCGGTCGACGACGGTGACCTCCGCCCCGTACAGGATCCGGGCCCCGGAGGACTCGGCGAGCCGCTCCGCCACCGCCCCGTAGTCACAGATCCCGGTCGTGCCGACGTGGATCGCGGCGAGCCCGCGCACCCGCGGCTCGTACTCGCTGATCTGCGCCGGGCCGAGCTCGCGCACCGGGATGCCGTTCTCCCGGCCGCGCTGCACGAGCGCGTGCAGCCGGGGCAGCTCCTCGCGCGCGGTGGCGACGACGAGCTTCCCCGTCACCTCGTACGGAATGTCCCACTCCGCACAGAACTTGACCATCTCGGCGGCGCCCTCGACCGCGAACCGCGCCTTGAGCGAACCGGGCCGGTAGTAGATCCCGCTGTGGATCACCCCGCTGTTGCGCCCCGTCTGGTGGCGCGCGAGGGCGTGCTCCTTCTCCAGGACCGTGACCCGGGTGCCGGGGGCGGCACGCGTCAGCGCGTACGCCGTCGACAGGCCGACGATCCCGCCGCCGATCACCAGCACGTCACAGTCAAACACCAGCGCCACCTCCCACCCCCGATAGTGCACTGGCCCACTGACAATGCCGCTAAACGCCCACGTCGTGGGACGCGTGTCACGCCGGGGCGACGAGGAGCGGCCGCGCCCGCTCCCGCAGCTCCATGACGCGCGGCTCGTCCCCGTACGGTTCGAGCCGGTGCAGCAGGTCCCGTACGTACTCGGTCGTCCGCGCCGAGGAGATCCGCCCCGCCACCTCCACCGCGCGCGTGCCCGCCGCGCAGGCCGCGTCCAGGTTGCCCGACTCCAGTTCGGCGACGGCGGAGACGACGAGCCGCAGCCCGTGCGAGCGGACGAACTCCTCCGTCGGCCGGGACAGCGCCTGCTCGGTGAAGCGCCGCACCTCGCGCGGCATCCGCAGGTCCCGGTAGCACTCGGCGGCGTCGGCGCAGAACCGGTCGTACGAGTAGAAGCCGAGCCAGGTCGGGTCGGCGTCGCCCTCCCGCGAGCGCTCCAGCCAGCCCTCGGCGGACTTGAGCGCGGCCGCGGCGGCGGCCCCGTCGCCCGCCTTGGCGTGCGCGCGGGCCTCGACGAGCCGGAAGAAGGACATGGTGCGGGCGGTCGCCAGGCCCCGGTTCCGTTCGAGGGCGGCCTGGGCGAGGTCGACGCCCTCGTCGGCGAAGCCCCGGTAGGTGGCCTGGAGGGACATGGAGGCGAGGACGTAGCCGCCGAGGGGCACGTCGGCTGCGGCGCGGGCGAGCCGCAGGGCCTGGATGTAGTAACGCTGGGCGGCCTCCTGCTGCCCGGTGTCGAAGGCCATCCAGCCGGCGAGCCGGGTGAGCTCGGCCGTCGCGCCGAACAGGTTCCGGCCGACCTCGTCCGAGTACGAGCCGAGCAGCAGCGGCGCCGCGTCCACCCGTAAGCACTCGGGCACCATCGACGAACGCCAGTCCCCGCCGCCGTACTTGGAGTCCCAGCGACGCGCGTCCTCGGCGGCCTCCCGGAGCTTGGCGACGTCACTGTGCCCCACGCGCGCGTGCTCCGGGCCCGAGGTGCCGGCGCCCGCCCCGGGGCGCGGGGTCTCGCGCTCCACCGACGGGTCGGCCGGGGTTATCAACCAGCGGGACGCGGGCGTCGCGTACGCGCTGACCGCGAAGGAACCGGCGAGCGACTGCCAGATGCCGCCCCCGCCGGCCCGCCGCCCGGCGAGATCCAGCCGGTACAGGTCGGTGGCGGAGCGGACCGCCTCGCCCACGTCCCGGGGGAAGGCGAGCCCGACCTCGGGCGCCGGGTCGGCGTCCGCGAGACCGATCTCGTGCAGCGGCACGGGCCGGCCCAGCTTCTGCCCGATCGCGGCGGCGATCAGATGCGGGGCCGCGCCCTGCGGCACCATGCCCTTGGACACCCACCGGGCGACCGAGGTCTTGTCATAACGAAGCGTCAGACCCCGTTGCGCGCCGAGGTCGTTGACGCGCCGGGCGAGCCCGGCGTTGCTGATTCCCGCGAGGGCGAGAACCGTGCCGAGCTTTTCGTTCGGCCCGCGTTGCTCCCTGGACATGACGCCACCCCTCGACCACCCAGACGGCCGCCACGACGCCGGGCATAGGCGTGCGGCATTCGTAAACACAGCGTAGTTCGCCGCATCCCTACCGTTAAGGGGCGGTGTTCCGTATGGCGGGATTGTTGTGTGAACGCCCGACGGGCGGTCCCGGCGGCGCCGCTCGCGCTCCCGCCGTGTGGCCGTGCGCCCAGTCGTGCGCTCTCGTCCGGCCCGTGGGGGAGCGCTTCCATGAGTACCGCGTGGGTCGGCCCGCCCGCCCGGGAACGGTGTCCCGGACCAGTGGGCCGGGGGACACCGCCGCCCCATTCCCCGCGGGCGGCGGACGGCGCCGGGGGGCGGAAGCGCCTCCCGGGCCGCCGGTCCCCGGTCGTCCGCCGCAACCACCGGCGACCGGTTTTCCGCCCGGGAGGCGGCCGAAACCCCCGGCGGGGATCGATATTTGGCCGAATGACGCCGGTGTGCCGCGTGGGGTCAACCGGCCCATGCCAGGGGCGCATTCGGCTTTCGCGCGCGTGCGCCCGGACTCCGCCCCCCGCGCGGTTGTCGTGGCAGCATGTCCTCCACCGAAACGGATGTGGAGGCGCCGATGCGATGGCTGGTGGGCTGGAGCAGTGTCGCCGCGAGCTTCGCAACGACCGCGGGGGGCCGGGCGGAGTCGGTGAACGGCGCGTACGGTCCGGGCTCTCCGTACGACTCGGCCTCCCACTCCCCGTACGGTCCCGACCGCGCGGCCGAGGGGCGCACGGTGCAACCGGTGGGCGCACAACTCCTGTGGGGCGACCCCGATCCGCTCTGGGCGGTCGGCGACTGGCGCCCCGACGAGGTCCGCGTGTTGGCCGTCGACGACCACACCCGCATCGCCGTGCTCGGCTGCTGCGCCGCGAGCGACGAGCAGCTGCGGATCGGCCTGCTCACCGCGCGCGGGGGCGCGTTGCGGCATCTGACCGCCTGGCCCGGCAGCTACACCGCCGTCGTCAGGACCGGCCGCCGCGTCATCGTCACCGGCGACCTCGCGGGCGCCCGGCCGGTCTTCCACACCCCGTGGGCGGGCGGCACCGCGTACGCCACCGCCGCCCTGCCGCTCGCCGACCTCGTCGAGGCGCAGCTCGACATCGGCCACCTCGCCGCCCTGCTCGCCTGCCCCGAGACCCCGGAGGCCCTGCGCGACTCCACCCCGTACGAGGGGGTCCGGCGGGTGCCGCCCGGCCACGCGCTGATCCTGCGGGAGGGCTCGCGCGAGATCACCGGCTACGAGCAGGTGGCCTCGCTCGCCGTCGCGGCGCCCCAGGCCGACCCCCGGCAGGCCGTCGAAGGGGTACGGGACGCCCTGGTCGAGGCCGTACGCGCCCGGCTCACCGCCCCCCGGCACGCGCCCGAGGCACCGCTCCCCGACCCGGGCCCGGTCCCCGGCATGGGGCCTGCCGACCGGCGCGCGGCCCGGGGCGCGGGCCCGGCGCCCGGCATCGGCGCCGACCTGTCCGGGGGCAGCGCCTCCGGCACCCTCGCCCTGCTCGCGGCGGGCCTCCCCGGGGTGCCGGGCACGATCACCGGACACGGCACGGGCGCGGGTGAGCGGCTGCTCGCCGTCACCTTCAACGACCTGGCGACCCGGGCCGGTTCCCGCCGGACGGCGGAGCTGGAGCGGGCCCGGGCGATAGCGGCAGACCCGCGGCTGCACCACGTCGTCGTCGCGGGCGGCGAGGAGGCCCTGCCGTACGCGGCGCTCGACGGGCCGCTCACCGACGAGCCGGGTCCCGTGCTCGTCACGGCCGAGCGGCACCGCAGACGGCTCGCGGGCGGCAGCGCCGACCACTTCACCGGCATGGGCGCCAAGCAGGTCCTGGACGCGCACCCGGCGCGCCTCGCCGACCTCCTGATGGATCGCAGACGCCGTTCCCTGGTGCGTCCCGTGACGGCGCTCGCCAAGGCCTCTGGGCCGTCGGCCGGAGCGCTCCTGGTGCCGCTGACCGTCTACCGGGCGGCGCGGAAGCTGGCCCGTACCCCGTACCGGACGGGTCTGGAGGCGGCGGCCCGGCGGGTCCTGGAGGCGAATCGCGCGGCCCCCGACGGCTTCGGGCCCCTGGAGGCGTCGCTCTCCGCCCTCGCCTGGTCGAGGCCGGGGCCGGCGGCGCGCTGGCTGACGGGGGAGGCGCTGGCTGAAGTATCGGTTCGCCTGAACCGGGCGGCGACCCTCCCGGCCTCCGTGCAGCGCCCCGGCGAGGCACGCGCGCGTGCCGCCCTCGTCCGCGCGGCGGCCGACCACCGGGTCCTGGAACAGGCCGCGGAGATCCGGGGACAGCGGCTGCACGCCCCCTTCCTCGACAACCAGGTCGTACGGGCCTGCCGCGCGCTCCCCGAATCGCTGCGGGTCCAGCCGGACGCCCGGGCCGGCGTCCTGCGCACCGTCCTCTCCGGCGCCGGCGTCCACGAGCTCCCGCCGGGCTGGGGCGCCCCCCACCCGGCCGTCCCGGCCGCCGCCACGCGCGCGGGGCTGCGCGTCGCGCTCCCGCAGCTCCTCGCCCTGTTCGACGCGCCGCTCCTCGCCGACGCGGGCCTGATCGAGGCCCGTGTCGTCCGCAAGGCGCTGCGCGCGGCGGCCGACGGCGCCCCCGTCCCCCTCGACGGCCTCGCCGACCTCGTCTCCACCGAACTCTGGCTCCGCCGCCTCCTCGCCCGCAGGGGCTCCTGCTGGACGGACACCACCACCCCGCGCGCCCCCCGCGCGGCCCAGGGACCGCTGATCCCGGCCTCCAGGCGGTCGCTCCCGGCGTGAGGCCGACGGCGGCCTTCGGGTGAAACGTCACCGCACGCTCGTTCGAGTGAATGCGTCCTGGGATTCGACTCGACGCCGGACCTAAGCCGAACAGGTCATTGCCCACCGTGTCGACAAGGAACTGCGCAACTCCACGGGCATCGGCCTGCGCCTTCCCGGAGCCACCGGCACCGTGCGCGTCATCCCGGACCTCGTGATCGCTCCCAGGGACAGCTTCGACGACCAACGGGAGTGGCACGCTCCCGACCCCGTGCTCCTCGTTGCCGAGGTGACCTCCTCGTCCACCGCGAGCCGCGGCCGCGTCCAGGAGATCCGGGCCTACGCCCGCGCCGACATCCCCCTCTATCTGCTCATCGACCGCGAGGCCGGCGAGGCCGTCGTCTGCTCCGAACCCGACGGGGACGACCACAGCCACAGATCCATCCACAAGCCGGGGACGGTCGTCCCCCTCCCCGCGCCGCTCGGCTTCGCCCTGGACTCCGGCGCCTTCTGAGGGACGCACCGGGGTAAACCCCGAGGCGCCCCCCGGGCCCACCCGACACAATGGGCCGGTGCGGTATCTCATCCTCGGCACCACCGAGGCCCTCCGGCCCGACGGCACCCCCCTTTCTCTGGGCGGTGCCCGGCTGCGCGCGCTGCTCGCCGCCCTCGCCCTGCGCGGCGGGCGGGCCGTCTCGGTCGGCGAGCTGGCCGACGACGTGTACGGGGACGAGCCGCCGCAGGACGCCCCCGCCGCCCTCCAGGCCCTCGTCGGCCGCCTCCGCAGGACCCTCGGCCGCGAGGCCGTCGCCTCCACCCCCGGCCCCGGCTACCGGCTCGCCGCCTGTCCCGACGACATCGACCTGTACGTCTTCCAGCGCAAGGTCAGGGACGGCGCCGCCCGCCTCGACGCGGGCGACCCCGACACCGCCGCCGCCCTCCTCCGCGAGGCCCTCGGCCTCTTCCGGGGCCCCGCCCTCGCCGACCTGTCCGACCCGGCGGGCGTCCGGCCCGAGGCACAGCGGCTCGCCGCGCTCCGGCAGCGCGTCGAGGCCGACCTGCGCCGGGGCGCCACCGACGGACTCGTACCGGAGCTGACCGAGCTCACCACCACGTACCCGTACGACGAGACCTTCCGCGCCCAGCTCATCCGCGCCCTGCGGGCCGAGGGCCGCCACGCCGACGCCCTCACCGCGTACGAGACGGCCCGCCGCACCCTCGCGGACGCCCTCGGCGCCGACCCGGGCCCCGAACTCACCGCCCTCCACCACGAACTCCTCACCGGCGCCACCCCGGCCCCTGCGCCGGAGGTGATTCCGGACCCGCCCGCTCCCGAGCGCCCCGCCCCGGCCGCCGCCCCCGCCGACACCCCCGAGCCCGGCAACATCCGCCCCCGGCTCACGTCCTTCGTCGGCCGGGAGCCCGAGCTCGCCGCGCTCCAAGCGGACCTGAGCGGCTCCCGGCTCGTCACGCTCACCGGACCCGGCGGTTCCGGCAAGACGCGGCTCGCCGAGGAGGCCGCGCTCCGGGCCGTCGGCCCCGCCGCCTGGATCGCCGAACTCGCCCCGCTCGACGACCCGGGCGCCGTCCCCGGCGCCGTCCTCTCCGCGCTCCGCCTCCGCGAGATCAACCTGACCCGCGACGGCGTACCGCTCCAGGACGACCCCACCGCCCACCTCGTCGAGCACCTGGCCCGTCGCCCCCTCCTCCTCGTCCTCGACAACTGCGAGCACGTGATCGGCGCGGCCGCCGCCCTCGCCGAGACCCTCCTCACCCACTGCCCCCGGCTCCGCATCCTCGCCACCAGCCGCGAACCCCTCGGCGTCCCCGGCGAGTCGGTCCGCCCCGTCGAGCCCCTCCCGCCCGACCCCGCCCACCGCCTCTTCGCCGAGCGGGCCCGCACCGTGCGGCCCTCCTTCGACCTCGCCCGGGACGGTGGTGACGCCGTCGACGAGATCTGCCGCCGCCTCGACGGCCTGCCGCTCGCCATCGAACTGGCCGCCGCCCGGCTGCGCCTCCTCACCCCGCGCCAGATAGCCGACCGCCTCGACGACCGTTTCCTCCTCCTCACCTCCGGCTCGCGGACCGTCCTGCCCCGCCAGCAGACCCTCCGCGCGGTCGTCGACTGGTCCTGGGACCTGCTCGACCCGGCCGAGCGCACCCTCCTCCGCCAGGTGTCGGTCTTCGCCGGAGGCTGGGACCTGGCCGCCGCCGAGGCCCTCTCCCCGTACGCCGCCGACGCCCTCGGTGCCCTCGTCGACAAGTCCCTCGTCGTCGCCACCCCCACCGAGGACGGCGAGATGCGCTACCGGCTCCTGGAGACCATCCACGAGTACGCGACCGAGCGCGCCGCCGAGGAACCGGAGCTGCTCGCCGCCGCCGAGGCCACCCACACCGCCCATTTCACGGCCCTCGCCGAGAGGGCCGAGCCCCGGCTCCGTTCGGCCGAGCAGCTGCCCTGGATCGACCGGATCGAGCGCGACCTCGACAACATCCGCGCCGCCCTCCACCGCACCCTCGGCACCTCCCCCAAGCCCCCGGCCTCACCCGGGCAGGGGGGATCCCCGCCCGACGAGGCCGCCGCGCTCCGGCTCGTCTTCGCCATGGGCTGGTTCTGGTGGCTGCGCAACTACCGCCCCGAGGGCCTGTCCTGGGTGGAGCGCGCGCTCGCCCTCGGCGAGGATCCGGACGACCCCGCCGACCCCCGCCACTGGCCCCGCATGCACCTGCGCATGCTCCACTTCTTCCTCGCCGTCGAGAGCCAGACGATGGGCGACTTCCATCAGCCGGAGGGTCTCGCGCTCGCGCAGCGCGTGCGCGACGCGTTCGGCAAGGACCCCGGCCCCGAGGCGGCCCGCTTCCCCGGTCTGCTCTGGCCCTTCACCGCGTACCTCACCGAGGAACCGGCCGCGATCCGCGCCCTCCTCGACACCGCCGTCGACAACTGCCGCCGCCACGGCGGCGACTGGGAGGTCGGCGTCACCCTCATGTTCCGTACGCACATGGTCGTCGACATGCCCGGCGGCATGCCCGGTGTCGACGAGGCCCTGGCCGAACTCCGCGACATCGCCCGCCGCGTCGGCGACCGCTGGATGGCCGCCCAGATCGCGAGCGCGGCGGGCGAGGCCCACACGATGCGCGGCCGGCACGCGGAGGCGGGCGAGGCGTACGAGGAGGCCCTCGGTCTCGCCCGCGAGGTCGGCGCCCACGCCGAGGCCCCCTTCCTCCTCGCCCGCCTGGCCGAACTGTCCTACCGAACCGGCGACCTGGAGGCCGCCGAGCGGACCCTCGACGAGGCCGCGCGGGAAGCCGACCGCTACCACGTACGGGACACCCAGACTTTCGTCTGCTTCCTCCGCGCCGCCTTCGCCCTCCACCGCCGCGACATCGGGGAGGCCCGCGCCCAGCTGGAGGAGGCGGGCCGCACGCTCGCGCTCGGCACCGCGCCCCCGCACTTCGAGGCGGTGGTGACCGGAATCGGCGCCCGCGTCGAGGCGTACGAGGGCAAGGGCGCCGCCGCCGTCGCCACGGCCGTCTCCGCGCTCCGCACCGCCCGGGACGCGCAGTGCGCGGACTTCATCACCACCGGCCTGGGGGAAGGGCTCGCCGTCACCCTGGCCGAGGCGGGCGAGGCCGACCTCGCCGTACGGATCATGGCCGCCGTCGACCACTGGCGCCGGGACACGCCCCGCTCGGTCCCCGAGCTGCGGGACGTCGAGTCCGTGACGGACCGCGCGCTGGCCCAGCTCGGCGCGCCCGGGGTGGCCGCCGCCCGCGCGGCCGGCGCGGGACTCGGCCTCGACGAGGTCCTCGCCCTCGCCGAGCCCTTCGCGCGCGCCGTGCCGGAGGCCGGGAAGGCCGTCAGGAGCAGCTGATCCGGGAGTCCGCCCAGTCGGCGACCGCGGCCAGGCCGAACGGCGTGTGCTCCTCCACCACGAGCGTGATCGTGGAGAGGCCCGAGAGGTCGAGGTGCACCGGGACCGGCGGGTCGCCCGCCCGGACGACGTCGGAGCGCCAGAGCCGTTCTCCGTCGCCGTAGACGGAGAAACGGACGCCGCCGACGCCGAGCCGGGCGCTCAGGTCGTCGACGCCGACGGTCGCGTCGTAACTCGTGCACGGCCGGTTGAGGTCGATGAGCAGCGAGGACGGCGCGGTGACGCTGACTCCGTGCGCGTACGAGGTGCCGCCGATGGACAGGTCGTCGCGCTGCCACATCCAACTGCTGTCCGAGAGGGACACCTCGGGCTCGGTGCCGTCGCCGAGGATCCCGTACTGCAGCTCGTCGACCTGGTAGACGGACGGCGGCGCGGGCGGCGGCGCCGGCTTCGGGCTGGGCTTCTCGTGGGGAGGCGCCGGCTTCGGCGTGGGTTTCGGCGTCGGCTCGGGGCTGGGCTTCGGAGCCGGCTCGGGGCTGGGTTTCGGTACGGGCTTGGGCGTCGGCGTCGGCTGCGGGGGAGGCGGCGGCGTGGGCGCCGGCGGCTCGGAGGTGACGGGCGGGGCCGGTGGCGCGGGCTTGGGGGAGGGCTTCGCCGACGGCGCGGGCTCCGGCGGTGCGATCGGGGTGACGACCGGTTGCGTGGGCTTGGGCGCGGCCACGGGCTGCGGGTCCCCGGCCATAGCCCAGACGAGGCCGGCGGCCGCGGCGACCGCTATGGCCGCCGCGATACCGGCCTTCGCGGGCGCGCCGAGCCCCTCCGCGGCGGCGGCACCGCCCGGGGCGGCACCGCCGGAGGACCCGGTGGCGGCGGCCGCCGCGCCCGCGCCGGCCGCGGCGGCGGTGCCCCCGGCAGCGACGCCGGCCGCCTTGAGCGAGTACCCGGCGGCGAACCAGCCGATGACGGCGACGGGCAGGAGCGCGGGGATCCCGGCGTTCACCTGGGCCAGCTCCCCTGCGGCGAGCCGACACTTGGCGCATTCGTCGAGGTGCTTGCGCAGGCCGCGCTCGGCCCGCATCCGCAGCCCGCCGCGCGCGTAGGCGCCGAGCCGGTCCGCGTAGCGGGCGCAGTCGCCGCCGGCGGTCAGGGACTGGCTGACGTGGGCCTGGAGGTAGGCCTGCTTGAGGCCCTCGCGGGCGCGGCTGGCGAGTACGGCCGTGGCGTTGGCGGTCAGTCCGAAGAGCGGGGCGACCTCGCTCGGGGACTCCTCCTCGACGGTGGTGTGCCACAGGACGGCCTGCCAGCGCTCGGGCAGCGAGCGGAAGGCCTGCATGGCGAGGGACTGCTCGGCCTCGTGCATGGCCCGGACGTCGGCGCCGAGGTCCATCGTGTCGTGGTCGGAGACCTCGGAGGAGCGGGCGGCGTCCGCGGCGAACAGCGCGAAGTCCTCGACGAGGTGCTCGCGCTTCTGGGTCCTGGCCCAGTTCGCCGCGACCCGCCGGACGGTGGTCATGAGGTAGGCGCGCACGGCCTGTTCGGGCCCGGCGCCGCCGCGTACCGCCTGGAGGGTGCGGGCGAACACCTCGGCGGTGAGGTCGTCGGCGGTGTGCGCGTCCCGGCAGCAGGTCCTGGCGTACCGGCGGACGGGCTCGGAGTGGCGGCGGAACAGCTCCTCGTACGCGGAGTCGTCGCCGTCCCGCATGAGCTGGACGAGCTCGGCGTCGGAGGGCGGCAGTTCGAGCGGCGGCGGGAGCACGCCGTCAGGCTCGTCGAGGTCGTCGAGGTCGGCACCCGGGCCGAGCTCCTCGCCGGGTCCGCTCCCGAGGGCTTCGGCGGCCGCCCCCGCGGTGGCCCCGGCTCCGGCACCCGGTCCGGCGGGCTTGCCCTCACGCTGCTGCGGCACGCTCGCGTCGAGCGACTCGGCCTCTCCGGCCGACGCTCCAGGCCCGGCCGCTCCCGACGAGGCCGGCGCTCCGGGCGCTTCCGAGGCCCCAGGCGCTCCGGGCGCTTGCGAGGCCCCAGGCGCTCCGGGCGAGGCCGGCGCCCCGGCGTGCCCTGTCGGCCCGCCCTGGCTCGGCACCTGCCGGGAGGGAAGGCCCCCGGTGTCCGCGCCACCGCCGCCCAGCGGATCGTCCCGACTGTCACCGCTCATCGCGGAAGCCCCCGTACGCACGCTCAGACCCGAATAGGGGGCCAGAGTGCCACAGCGCGCGGGCACGCCGAAGCGCCGCGTCCACTTACCACTCGTCCGGGGCGACTTCGTGTATCCGGGCGTAACCGCTCACACGTTCGTGTCATGATCATTGGTCCGCCCGGACCACCCGCTCACCCCGCCCGGACCACCCGCTCACCCCGCCCGGCCACGCCCGAACCGGGTCCGGACCACGGAGACAGCCGTCCGAAAGGGTGCCGAAGGGTCCTACCGGGAGCGCAGGCCCTCGAGCAGGATGTCGAGGAGCCGGGCCGAGGCCGCCGCCTGCTGCACCGCGTCCGGCAGGGCCGGGGCGGCGGTGGCGATGACGAGGAGGACGTCCGCCACGGTCACGTCCGCCCGCAGCTCACCCGCCTCACGGGCCCGGTCGACCAGCCGTCCGACGACCTCAAGGAGCTCCGAGGTCCCCGCGTCGTCCCGCTCCTCCGCGGGGACACCGCGCGGCGCGACCACGCGCGCGTCGGCCTGCTCGGCGACACCCCGCTGGTACGGCACCCGCGCCGCCTCGCCCGCGTCGTCCGCGACGAGCGGCACCCCGGACTCGTCCACGCCCACCCGCAGCACCTGCGGCGGCAGAAGACGGCCCGCACCCGAGGCCACCGACGTCCGCAGGAACCGGGAGAGCGCCGACCACGGCTCCTCCTCCTGGCCCAGCGCGGCCCGCGCCTGCTCGGTCAGCCGGGAGGTCTCCTCCTCGGCTATCCGCCGCACCAGCACGTCCTTGCTGGGGAAGCGGCGGTAGACGGTGCCGACACCGACCCGGGCCCGGCGCGCCACGTCCTCCATCGGCGCCCCGTAGCCGAGCTCGCCGAACACCTCGCGCGCGGCCCGCAGCACGTGCTCCAGATTGCGCTGGGCGTCCACCCGAAGCGGCGCGGACCTGCCGCCCACCACCGCCGTACCGCCCCGCGACTCGGCCGTCCCCGGGACGTGCCCGTCGTCGACGGTCACCGTCCCGGCGCCCGACTGCCACCGTGAATCCTGAATATGCATAAGCGTTCCCCCGCTCATGATGTCTCCCCCCGGAGACTCCCCGCCCTGACACGGGACCCCGGGCGGACGAGCGCTTCGGTCCACGCGCACGCCCCGATCCGACACCCCGACGAAGTACGAACATAGTTGAGTCGGGGTCAATTCAGAAGGGGAAGTTCCGTACGGTGCGCCCCCCGATCGGAGCAAGGACCGGAAGACTCCCGATTCCGACCCCTCTCCCGCCCCTCTCCGGCCGCCGTGACCTGCGCGGATTCCCCCGTGCGCCCGCCGCGCGCCACCCCGCGCCTCCGTATCCCTCCGGTCACACAATTTGCCGGGGCTGTGGACAAACCGCGGACGGGAGTGCGTCATGGGACAGTGACCGAACCTGCGCGCATTCTCGTGGTCGGCGGTGGCTACGTCGGCATGTACACCGCGCTGCGCCTCCAGCGGCAGCTCAGGGCGGAGCTCAGAGCCGGCACCGCCGAGGTCGTGGTGGTCACGCCCGAGCCGTACATGACGTACCAGCCGTTCCTGCCGGAGGCCGCGGCCGGCTCCATCTCCCCGCGCCACGTCGTCGTACCGCTCCGCCGGGTACTCGACCGCTGCCGCGTCGTCATCGGCGAGGTCCGGTCCGTCGACCACGCCAAGCGCACCGCGACCCTCTCCACCCTCGCCACCGAGGAGGAGGGCACCGGCGCCGTCGACATGACGTACGACGAGCTGGTCATCGCGCCCGGCTCCGTCTCCCGCGCCCTCCCGGTCCCCGGCCTCGCCGACCACGGCATCGGCTTCAAGACCGTCGAGGAGGCCATCGGCCTGCGCAACCACGTCATCGAGCAGATGGACATCGCCTCCTCCACCCGCGACCCCGCCATCCGCGACGCCGCCCTCACCTTCGTCTTCGTCGGCGGCGGCTACGCGGGCGTGGAGGCCCTCGCCGAGCTGGAGGACATGGCCCGCTACACCGCGCGGTACTACCACAACGTCAAGCCCGAGGACCTCCGCTGGGTCCTCGTCGAGGCCTCCGACCGGATCCTCCCCGAGGTGGGCGAGGAGATGGGCCGGTACGCCATCCGCGAGCTGCGCGGCCGGAACATCGACGTGCGCCTGGGCACCCGCCTCGACTCCTGCGAGGACCGGGTCGCCGTCCTCAGCGACGGCACCCGCCTGCCCACCCGTACCGTCGTCTGGACCGCCGGCGTGAAACCCGCGCCCCTCCTCGCCGCCACCGACCTGCCGCTGAACGAGCGCGGAAGGCTCCGCTGCACGGCCGCCCTCGCCGTCGAGGGCGTCGCGCACGCGTGGGCGGCCGGCGACGCCGCCGCCGTCCCCGACGTGACCGCGGACGAGCCCGGCAAGGAGTGCGCGCCCAACGCCCAGCACGCCGTCCGCCAGGCCAAGGTCCTCGCCGAGAACATCGCCGCCTCCCTGCGCGGGCAGCCGCTCAAGGAGTACGCGCACGCGTACGCCGGCTCCGTCGCCTCCCTCGGCCTCCACAAGGGAGTCGCCCACGTCTACGGACGCAAGCTCAAGGGATACCCGGCCTGGTTCATGCACCGCGCCTACCACCTCAGCCGCGTCCCGACCTTCAACCGCAAGGCCCGGGTCCTCGCCGAATGGACCCTCTCCGGCCTGTTCAAACGCGAGATCGTCTCCCTGGGCTCGCTCGAACACCCCAGGGCCGAGTTCGAACTCGCCGCCGCGCCACCCCCCGGCGACGGCGACAAGCCGCGGTCCTGACATCACTGTCAGTGCACTCGTCCACACTGGACGTGTGACCATAGGTGGGCTCACACCTGCACAGCGTGACTCTGCACGGCACCGACACCACGAGGCATACACATCCGTGAACTTCACCCGTTGGAGCGCCCGGCTCCCCGGCACGCAGCGCCGCGCGGCGCGGGGGCCCGAAGGCTCCGTGCCCGCCGCCCGCGGTGAGTACGGTCAGCAGCTTGAGCAGCTCACCGACAGCGCCGGGGAGACCGCCGACGTCCCCGCCCTGGAGGACTTCTCCGTACGGGAGCTGCTCGGCCGCCTCCCCGGCCTCGTGGCACTCGTGTACGGCCCGGAGCACCGCATCGCGTACGTGAACGACGCGTACGCCGCCGCCTTCGGCCCCCGCCCCGCCGGCACCACCGTCGCCGACACCTGCCCGGAGGCCGAGGAGCTCGGCCTGCTGCCCCTCATGGACCAGGTGCTGCGCAGCGGCAAGCCCCGCACGGTCAAGTCCCGCCGCACCCGCGACGGCGGCTCGTACACGGTCACCTGCCTGCCCGTCGACAGCACCCGCGTCGACGGCGGCGGAGTCCTCGTCCACGCCGCCGACGTCACCGACCACGCCGAGGCCGCCGAGCGGCTCCGGGCCAGCGAGCGCCGACACCGCGAGACCGCCGTCACCCTCCAGCGCTCCCTGCTCCCGCAGGAGCTGGAGCAGCCCGACGACCTCCGGATCGCCGCGACCTACCAGCCCGGCGTCGCGGACGCGGCCGTCGGCGGCGACTGGTACGACGTGATCACCCTCGGCGCGGGCCGCACCGCGCTCGTCATCGGCGACGTGATGGGCCGGGGCGTCCGGGCCGCCGCCGTCATGGGCCAGCTCCGCACCGCCGTCCGGGCCTACGCGCGCCTGGACCTGCCCCCGCACGAGGTCCTCCAGCTCCTCGACGGCCTCGCCGCCGAGATCGACGCCAGCCAGATCGCCACCTGTGTGTACGCGATCCACGACCCCAGCGAGGGCAAGCTGGTGTACGCCTCCGCCGGCCACCTCCCGATCCTCGTACGGGACGAGGACGGCACCGTCCGCTGCGCCGAGGGCCCGACGGGACCGCCGCTCGGCACCGGCGGCTGGCTGCACGCCTCGGGCTCCATCGCCCTGCCGCCCGGCTCCACCGCCGTCCTCTACACCGACGGCCTCGTCGAGCGCCGCCGCGAGGACATCGACGAGGGCGTCGCCGCCCTGGCCCGCGCCCTGGCCGGCGCCGACGGCACCCCGCAGGTCGTCTGCGACCGGCTCCTGCGCGCCCTGGGGGTCACCGCCGAGCACGACGACGACGTCGCCGTCCTGGTCGTCCAGCACCCCTCCCGCGAAGGCGCGGACGCCGAGCTCTTCCACAACGCCGCCCTGGAACTGCTCGGCGGAGTGGAGGCCGCTCCCCGCGCGCGTGCCTTCGCCTCGGGGGTGCTGTCGTCCTGGCGCTTCCCGGTCGAGCTGCGCGACCTGGGCGTCCTCGCCACCAGCGAGCTCGTGGCGAACTCCCTCCAGCACGGCACCCCGCCCATGCGCCTGCGCCTGCGTCGTACCGACCGCCGCCTGATCATCGAGGTCACCGACGGCGACGACCATCTGCCGCGCCGCCGCAGGGCGGAGACGGAGGACGAGGCGGGTCGCGGAATCTCGATCATCGCGACGATCGCCTCGTCCTGGGGAAGCCGCCGCACGCCCGGGGGCGGCAAAGCGGTCTGGTGCGAGTTCGCCCTGCCGGACTGACCCGGACGCGTCCGGACCGATCCCGACTAGGCGGTCGCGGTCTCGCTCTCGCGCACCGGCTCGTGCCGGGCGACCACCTTCGACGGCTTGAGGGCGAGGGCGGGCTGGTTCTGCTCGGGGGTGAGCCGCTTGCCGAGCCGGACGGCCAGGAACGTGATCCCGAGCGAGAAGAACACGAAGGTCAGGATGTACGGACCGTGCAGCGCGGCCCCCATGGGCCCGCCCACGGCCGGACCGACGGCCAGCGCCAGCTGCTTCACCAGGGCGAAGGCCGAGTTGTACTGCCCGACCATCGACTCCGGCGCCAGATCGGCCACCAGCGGGGCCACCGTCGGCGACAGCATCGCCTCACCGAGCCCGAAGAGGGCGTACGTGGCGACGAAGGCCGCCGTCGCCATGGTCTGGCTGCCGTGCCCGAGGCCCGCGTACCCGGCGATGAGCCACGCCACGGTCCAGATCAGACCCACGGCCGCGATCACCCGGGTCCGCTTCCGGCGCTCGACGAACCGCAGCACCAGGAACTGGGCGACCACGATCACCGCCGTGTTGGCGGCCAGCGCCATCCCGAGCGCCGACGGCTGAATGCCTGCGGCCTCCGTGCCGTACGCGGCGAGACCCGACTCGAACTGCCCGTAGCAGGCGAAGAACAGCACGAAGCCGAGGACACACAGCTGCACCATCGCCTTGTGCCCGAGCAGCGCGCGGACACCGCCGCCGGCGCCCGCCCCGGACGGACGGGTGTCCTGGAGCGCCGGCGAACCCGGCATCCGGACGGTCCCGACGACCGCGGCCAGCACGAGGAACATCGCCGCCTCGATCGAGAACAGCAGGATGAAGCTGCCCGGCCGGCTCGTGTCGACCAGCAGGCCGCCGATCAGACCACCGATGCCGAGGCCGAGGTTCTGCAGGAAGAACTGCATCGCGAACGCCCGTGTCCGACCCACGGGCTCCGAGCACCAGACGATCATCGTCGCGAGGGCCGGCTGGAGCACGGCCGTACCGGCACCGAGCAGCGCCGCGGCCCCCACGGCCGCCGGCACGCTGGAGGCGAAGCCCATCGCCACCGCCCCCACGGCGGCGACGACCGAGGCCACCAGGAGCACCGGCACGGGCCCCCGTCGGTCGATGGCCCGCCCGCTGAAGGGCAGCACCACCAGGGCGGCCATGGCGAAGACGGCCAGCACGATCCCTGCCGTGGCCGCGCCCAGACCCCGCACCTGCGCCACGTACACGTAGAGGTACGGCACGGTGAAGCCGAGTCCGAACGCGCTCAGCGCGCTGCCTGTCTGAATCCGGCGCATCGCAGCGCCCCTCGCCTTGGTCACACTCACCCACTTCGGTAGCGAGTTCAGAGCTGTACGCCTGAACCCTCAAGACTTCAACACTAAAGTTCGATCCTTAACAGTACACACCGAAGGACTTCAACGCCAACGCCACCGTGGGATACTCGCCCGCATGTCCGACAACCCCGAGCGGTCCGGCCCGCAGGCTCCACAGGAGCCGAGCCTCGACGAGCAGATCGCCGCCTACCAGCGCGAGTTCCGCGACCTCGACCCCCAGGTCGAGAAGGTCGTCTCCGCCCTCGGCCGGCTGAACCGCCGGATGAACGTGGCGTACGGCCGCCAACTCGCCGACCTCGGCATCAGCAACGCCGAGTGGGAGGTCCTCAAGACCCTGGTCCTCTCCGGAGAGCCCTACCGCCTGGGCCCCGGCGAGCTCGCCAAGCGTCTTGGCCTCACCCCGGCCGCGATGACCCACCGCATCGACCGCATGGCCGGCGAGGGCCTGGTCACCCGCGACCGCGACGAGAACAACCGCGTCCGCGTGATCGTCGAGCTCACCGACGAGGGCCGTTCGAAGTGGCTCGAGGCCATGCGCATGGCCACCGGCTTCGAGGAGGACCTGCTCCAGGACCTGACGACGGAGGAGAAGGGCGTCCTCGGCGATGTGCTCATCCGTCTCCTCCGCCGCGTGGAGCTCACCCAACCGGACGCCGGCGGCCGCCTGACGGATCTGGACTGACCTCCTGCGAGGGCCCCTGGGCGAGGGTTGACACACCCTTCCCCGATGCGTAGTGTTCTCCGAGTTGTCACGGAGCCGGAACGGTTCTGCGTCGACCACTCCCGCCGCTGATGCGGCACCTCTACTCAGCACGAACTCCCCACCGGGATGAATTTCGGCATGCCGAAATTCATTTCGAATGGCTCGATTATGAGTCGCCGGGGAGAACCGCTAGAGTTCGAGACGTCGGAACGGCCCAACAGCCGGAAAGACAAACCCCCCTGACTGGGAATCAGACGCCGAAAGGATCTGATAGAGTCGGAAACGCCGGAAGGGCCCGGAGCGAAAGCGAACGGGACCGGAAAGCACCGAGGAAATCGGGTCGGAAAGATCTGATAGAGTCGGAAACGAAGGAAGCGCCCGGAGGGCCTGGAAACAGGAACGAAGGAAGCGTCCGCACCTTGAGAACTCAACAGC
>NZ_JBVISK010000004.1:710257-746199 GCF_055575535.1 Streptomyces sp. NPDC034084 | reverse complement strand
GCACGCTGTTGAGTTCTCAAGGTGCGGACGCTTCCTTCGTTCCTGTTTCCAGGCCCTCCGGGCGCTTCCTTCGTTTCCGACTCTATCAGATCTTTTCGATCCGATTTCCTCGGTGCTTTCCGGTCTCGAATTTGATTTCTTCGAGGCCTTCCGGCGCGTCTCGACTTTATCAGAAGTTCTGAGTCGGATTTCCCGCCTCCCGGTTCACCCTCCGGGCGCACGAAGGCGCCGGGGCTTCCCGTTCTGGCGGAGCCGTAAACGTACTGGAGCGGGGCGCCCCGATGCAAATCGAGGGGCCCCGCTCCGGTACCGCGCTGGTCAGGCCTGTCAGACCTCGACGACGACCGGGAGGATCATCGGGCGTCGGCGGTAGGTGTCGGACACCCACTTGCCCACTGTGCGGCGGATCAGCTGCTGGAGCTGGTGCGGCTCGACCACGCCGTCCTGGGCGGACTTGTTCAGCGCCTGGTCGACCTTGGGGATCACGGCGTCGAACACCGAGTCCTCGATGCCGGAGCCGCGGGCGTGGATGTTCGGGCCGCTCACGATCTTGCCCGTGGAGGAGTCCACGACGACGAAGACCGAGATGATGCCCTCCTCACCGAGGATGCGGCGGTCCTTGAGGTGGGTCTCGGTGACGTCGCCGACCGAGAGGCCGTCCACGTACACATAGCCCGCCTGGACCTTGCCGGTGATGCGGGCGCGGCCATCGACCAGGTCGACGACGACGCCGTCCTCGGCGATGACGATGTGGTCCTTGGGGATCCCCGTCATCGCGCCGAGCTCGGCGTTGGCGCGCAGGTGGCGCCATTCGCCGTGGACCGGCATGAGGTTCTTCGGCTTGCAGATGTTGTAGAAGTACAGCAGCTCGCCGGCCGAGGCGTGGCCCGAGACGTGGACCTTGGCGTTGCCCTTGTGGACCACGTTCGCGCCCCAGCGGGTCAGGCCGTTGATCACGCGGTAGACCGCGTTCTCGTTGCCCGGGATCAGGGAGGACGCGAGGATCACCGTGTCGCCGGGGACGATGCGGATCTGGTGGTCGCGGTTGGCCATGCGGGACAGGGCCGCCATGGGCTCGCCCTGGGAACCGGTGCAGATCAGCACGACCTCGTCGTCCGGCAGGTCGTCGAGGGTCTTGACGTCCACGACGAGGCCGGCCGGGACCCGGAGGTAGCCGAGGTCGCGGGCGATGCCCATGTTCCGGACCATCGAGCGGCCGACGAAGGCGACCCGGCGGCCGTACTCGTGGGCGGCGTCGATGATCTGCTGGATGCGGTGCACGTGGCTGGCGAAGCTGGCCACGATGATGCGCTTGGGGGCGTTCGCGAAGACGTTCCGGAGGACGTTCGAGATGTCCCGCTCCGGCGGGACGAAGCCCGGGACCTCGGCGTTCGTCGAGTCGGAGAGGAGGAGGTCGATGCCCTCCTCGCTCAGCCGGGCGAACGCGTGGAGGTCGGTGAGGCGACCGTCCATCGGGAGCTGGTCCATCTTGAAGTCGCCGGTGGCGACCGCCATGCCCGCGGGGGTGCGGATGGCGACGGCCAGGGCGTCCGGGATGGAGTGGTTGACCGCGATGAACTCGCAGTCGAAGGAGCCCAGGACCTCGCGGTCGCCCTCCTTCACCTCGAGGGTGTAGGGGCGGATCCGGTGCTCCTGGAGCTTCGCCTCGATCAGGGCGAGGGTCAGCTTGGAGCCGATGAGCGGGATGTCCGGCTTCAGCCGGAGCAGGTAGGGGACGGCGCCGATGTGATCCTCGTGGCCGTGCGTGAGCACGATGCCCTCGATGTCGTCGAGGCGGTCCCGGATGATGGTGAAGTCCGGCAGGATCAGGTCGACGCCCGGCTGCTCCTCTTCGGGGAAGAGAACGCCGCAGTCGACGATCAGCAGACGGCCGTCGAACTCGAAGACCGTCATGTTCCGGCCGATCTCGCCGAGACCGCCGAGCGGGATGACGCGCAGCCCGCCCTTGGGCAGCTTCGGCGGGGCGCCGAGTTCAGGATGCGGATGACTCAAAAGACTCTCCTCACCATGCGCGCCACGTACCTGTCGGGCACGTGGCGCGCATGACAATCGTGCACTTGCTGGTGTCAGTGTTCAGTTGTGAAGTCGGTGTCAGAGTTCTACCCCGCCGGCGGCCAGGTCGACCTTGAGCTGCTCGGTCTCCTGTGCGGAGAGTTCGACGAGCGGCGGTCGCAACGGGCCGGCCGGGAGACCCTGGAGGGTGAGGGCGGCCTTGGTGGTCATGACGCCCTGGGTGCGGAACATGCCGGTGTAGACCGGGAGCAGCTTCTGGTGGATCTCGGTGGCCTTCTGGACCTCGCCGCCGAGGTGGGCGTCGAGGAGGGCGCGGAGCTCCGGGGTGACGAGGTGGCCTACGACGGAGACGAAGCCGCAGGCGCCGACGGAGAGCAGCGGCAGGTTGAGCATGTCGTCGCCGGAGTACCAGGCGAGGCCGGAGCGGGCGATGGCCCAGCTGGCGCGGCCGAGGTCGCCCTTGGCGTCCTTGTTGGCGACGATGCGCGGGTGCTCGGCGAGGCGGACGAGCGTCTCGGTGTCGATGGGGACGCCGCTGCGGCCGGGGATGTCGTACAGCATCACGGGGAGGCCGGTGGCGTCGGCGATGGCCGAGAAGTGCCGGTACAGGCCCTCCTGCGGGGGCTTGCTGTAGTACGGCGTCACGGCGAGCAGGCCGTGGGCGCCGTCGCGCTCGGCGGCGCGGGCGAGTTCGACGGAGTGGCGGGTGTCGTTGGTGCCGATGCCGGCGACGACGTGGGCGCGGTCTCCGACCGCCTCCAGTACCGCTCGTACGAGCTCCGATTTCTCCGCGTCGCTGGTGGTCGGGGACTCGCCGGTGGTGCCGTTGACGACGAGGCCGTCGTTGCCTGCGTCCACCAGGTGGGTGGCGAGTCGCTGGGCACCGTCGAGGTCGAGTGCGCCGTCCGCCGCGAAGGGCGTGACCATGGCGGTGAGGACCCGCCCGAAGGGGGTCTGCGGAGTGGAGATCGGAGCCATGGGTAACACGCTACTCGCTGCTCAGCGCCGGGCGTCCCTGAGGGGGACAGGAGAAAGGAGCCCGGCGCTGTCTGCTCGGGGGTTCAGGCAGCGCCGGGTCCGTTTGATCAGCCTAGATGAACTTCGTGAAACGCCGCAATACGGACACTTCTCATCGTAGGTTCGGACATGTGTGCCCCACGGGGCCATATGGCCAGGGCGCGGCGGAGATCACTCCATCTCACGGTGTCCTACCCGAGGAGGAGATTCGGCCGCTGTGATGAAAAAGGGCACCAAAACGGTGGTTCCGTCGTCTGTACCTGTGACGCACCACGAAGAAGAAGGAGAGTGGCTCTGATGTTCCGCCGGAAAGAGGCCGTCCCGTTCGCGTTCGTCGCGGAGGCCGACCACTTCCGCAGTAACGTCACTCCACCGCCCCGGGAGCGCCTCAGCGCCTCGCAGGTCGTGGGCCGCGCCCTGCTGGGGCTGACCGTCGTGGCCGGCCTCGCCGGGTCCCTGATCTTCGGGATGCCCTCGCTCCAGTCGGGTGACTCGGCCACTCGTCAGCAGCAGTCCGAGGCCTCCGACAACCGCTGAGGTAGCCTCACCGGGCACTGCCCCTTCGAGCGTGCTTGTGAGTGAGGACCTGTCGTGCCCCTGCCCTTCCTGACGGCCGACCGTGCTTTTGACACGACCGACCATGTCGCCCTGCCGTTCGACGACCACGACCAGTGGCGCCGTCCGTACCGGCCGGGGTCGTGGCGGGTGGGGACGGCGGCGCTCGCGCTGCTGCTCGCCTCGTTCGTGCTGCTCGCAGCCGTGATCATCGCGGTGGCCGGTGCCTTCGGCGGCGCGGGCGCCACGTTCGGCATCGCCCTGCTCGCCATCCTGGCCGCCCTGCGGATGCTCCGCATGGGCACCTGGGTGAGCCGCGCCGGGCTGCGGCGCGTGCGCTTCCTCTCGACCGTCACCGTGCCCTGGGCGAAGGTGGCGTCCGTCCGGACCGTCCAGCAGCCGGTGCGCTGGCTGGGGCTCCCCCGGACCGTCCAGGGCCAGGCCCTGGTGCTCGACCGGCAGGGTGGTGAGCAGCTGCTGCTGCTCACCGACCACAACGCCGACTTCCTCTCCCGTGTCGAGGCCTTCGACCGGGCGGCCGACACGGTCGAGGCCTGGAACGCCGAGTACGGCACGGTCCCGGCCGCTACGCGCTGACCGGACGCCCCTCGTGGAGCGCGATGGCCCGCTGCATCGCCTTGCGCGCCCGGGGGGTGTCCCGGGCGTCGTGGTACGCCACGGCGAGCCGGAACCAGCAGCGCCAGTCCTCGGGCGAGTCCTCCGTCTCGGCCTTGCGCCGGGCGAAGACCTCGTCGGCCGACTCCCGGTCGATCCGGCCGCCCTGGGTGCGCTTCAGCTCGTCGACGGGCAGGCCGCCCTCGGCCTCCAGCTCGGCGGCGAGGCGGCCGGCCCGGCGCGCGAAGCTGGTGTTCTTCCAGAGGAACCAGCCGCCCACGGCGGGCAGCAGGAACGCCACCGCGCCCATGCCCATGGCGGCCGGCTCGCCCGTGAGGAGGAGCAGGACGCCCTCCATGGCCACCACACCGAAGACGAGCACCAGCACGGTGGCCAGGAAGACGTACGTGATCTTTCCGCCCATGACCGTCAGCCCAGGTCCAGGAAGTGCTCCAGGCCGAACGTGAGACCCGGAGTGGTGGTCACGCGGCGGGCGCCGAGCAGGATGCCCGGCATGAAGCTGGAGTGGTGCAGGGAGTCGTGCCGGACCGTGAGGGTCTCGCCCTCGGCGCCGAGCAGCACCTCCTGGTGGGCCAGCAGGCCCCGGAGGCGTACCGCGTGCACGGGCACCCCGTCCACGTCCGCCCCGCGCGCGCCGTCGAGGGCGGTGGTCGTGGCGTCGGGCTGCGGGGCGCAGCCTGCCTTCGACCGGGCCTCGGCGATCAGCTGGGCCGTCCGGGTGGCGGTGCCGGAGGGGGCGTCCACCTTGTTCGGGTGGTGCAGCTCGACGACCTCGACCGACTCGAAGTACGGGGCCGCGATCTGCGCGAACTTCATGGTGAGGACCGCGCCGATGGAGAAGTTCGGCGCGATCAGGACGCCGGTCTCCGGGGAGGCGGCGAGCCATCCCTTCAGCTGCGCGAGACGGTCCTCGGTCCAGCCGGTGGTGCCGACGACCGCGTGGATGCCGTGGCGGACGCAGAAGTCGAGGTTGTCCATCACGGAGGCCGGGGTGGTCAGCTCGACGACGACCTGGGCGCCCGCCTCGGTGAGCGTCTCGAGGTCGTCGCCGCGGCCGAGGGCCGCGACCAGTTCCATGTCCTCGGCGGCCTCGACGGCCCTGACCGCCTCGGAGCCGATGCGGCCCTTGGCTCCGAGGACCGCGACGCGCAGCTTGCTCATTGCTCTTCCTTAAAGGGACTCGTGGGTCAGGAGACCGCTTGGTGGAGGCGGTCCGCCTGCTTGTCCTTCAGCGGGCCGATCACCGACAGCGAGGGCCGCTGCTCCAGTACATCGCGGGCGACCTCGCGGACCTCGTCCGGGGTGACCGCCGCGATCCTGCCGAGCATGTCGTCGACCGACATCTGGGTGCCCCAGCACAGCTCGCTCTTGCCGATGCGGTTCATCAGCGCGCCGGTGTCCTCCAGGCCGAGCACGGTCGAGCCGGAGAGCTGCCCGACGGCGCGGGTGATCTCCTCGTCCGTGAGGCCGTCGGAGGCGACCTTGTCGAGCTCGTCGCGGCAGATCTTCAGGACGTCGTGGACCTGGCCGGGCCGGCAGCCCGCGTACACCCCGAAGAGGCCGCAGTCGGCGAAGCCCGAGGTGTACGAGTACACGCTGTAGGCCAGGCCGCGCTTCTCGCGGACCTCCTGGAAGAGGCGGGAGGACATACCGCCGCCGAGGGCGGTGTTCAGCACGCCGAGGGCCCAGCGGCGCTCGTCGGTGCGGGCCAGGCCCGGCATGCCGAGGACCACGTGAGCCTGCTCGGTCTTGCGGTTCAGGTGCTCGACCCGGCCCGCCGCGCGCAGGGTCCGCCGGCCCTCGCGGGGGGCGACGGGGACGGCGTCGGTACGGGTGAGGGCGCCGGCCTTCTCGAAGGCGCGGCGGACCTGGCGTACCACCGTGGCGTGGTCGACGTTGCCCGCGGCGGCGACGACCAGGTGGGTCGGGTCGTAGTGCTTCTTGTAGAAGCGGGCGATCTGACCGCGGCTGAGCGCGTTGATCGTGTCGACGGTGCCGAGGACCGGTCGGCCCAGCGGGGTGTCGCCGAACATCGTCTGCGCGAACAGCTCGTGCACGACGTCACCGGGGTCGTCCTCGGTCATCGCGATCTCTTCGAGGATGACACCGCGCTCGGCGTCCACGTCCTCTTCGAGGATGAGCGAGTCGGTGAGCATGTCGCAGACGACGTCGATCGCCAGCGGCAGGTCGGTGTCGAGGACCCGGGCGTAGTAGCAGGTGTACTCCTTCGCCGTGAAGGCGTTCATCTCGCCGCCGACCGCGTCGATCGCGGCGGAGATGTCGAGGGCGGACCGCTTGCGGGTGCCCTTGAAAAGGAGGTGCTCCAGGTAGTGGGTCGCGCCGTTGAGCGTCGGGGTCTCGTCACGGGAGCCGACGTGCGCCCAGATGCCGAAGGTGGCGGAGCGCACGGAGGGGAGGGTCTCGGTGACGATCCTCAGGCCGCCGGGAAGGGTCGTGCGGCGGACCGTGCCGATGCCGTCCTTGCCCGGGAGAAGCGTTTGGGTACGGGCGACGGCCCGCCCCTCCGAAGAGGGGCGGGCCGTCGTCACGGAACTACGGGACGTCACTGGTCGGTGTCGCCCTTGTCGTCGGCGGCGTTCTCGTCGTCGGCCATGACCGGGACGAGGGAGAGCTTGCCGCGCTGGTCGATCTCGGCGATCTCGACCTGGACCTTGGAGCCGATCGCCAGCACGTCCTCGACGTTCTCCACGCGCTTGCCACCGGCGAGCTTGCGGATCTGCGAGATGTGCAGCAGGCCGTCCTTGCCGGGCATCAGCGAGACGAAGGCACCGAAGGTGGTGGTCTTGACGACCGTACCCAGGTAGCGCTCGCCGACCTCCGGCATGGTCGGGTTGGCGATGCCGTTGATCGTGGCGCGGGCGGCCTCGGCCTGCGAGCCGACCTGGGCACCGATGTAGATGGTGCCGTCGTCCTCGATCGTGATCTCGGCGCCGGTGTCCTCCTGGATCTGGTTGATCATCTTGCCCTTGGGGCCGATGACCTCACCGATCTTGTCCACGGGGATCTTGACGGTGATGATCCGCGGGGCGTTGGGGGACATCTCGTCCGGCGTGTCGATCGCTTCCATCATCACGTCGAGGATGTGGAGGCGGGCGTCGCGGGCCTGCTTGAGGGCCGCGGCCAGGACGGAGGCCGGGATGCCGTCCAGCTTGGTGTCGAGCTGGAGGGCGGTGACGAACTCCTTCGTACCGGCGACCTTGAAGTCCATGTCGCCGAAGGCGTCCTCCGCACCGAGGATGTCGGTGAGGGCGACGTAGTGCGTCTGGCCGTCGATCTCCTCGGAGATCAGACCCATGGCGATACCGGCGACGGGGGCCTTGAGCGGCACACCGGCGTTCAGCAGCGACATGGTGGAGGCGCAGACCGAGCCCATCGACGTCGAACCGTTGGAGCCGAGGGCCTCGGACACCTGGCGGATCGCGTAGGGGAACTCCTCGCGGGTCGGGAGGACCGGCACGAGGGCGCGCTCGGCGAGGGCGCCGTGGCCGATCTCGCGGCGCTTGGGCGAGCCCACGCGGCCGGTCTCGCCGACGGAGTACGGCGGGAAGTTGTAGTTGTGCATGTAGCGCTTGCGGGTCACCGGGGAGAGGGTGTCCAGCTGCTGCTCCATGCGGAGCATGTTGAGGGTGGTGACGCCCAGGATCTGGGTCTCGCCACGCTCGAACAGCGCCGAGCCGTGCACGCGCGGGATGGCCTCGACCTCGGCGGCGAGCGTACGGATGTCCGTGATGCCGCGGCCGTCGATGCGGACCTTGTCCTTGATGATCCGCTCGCGGACCAGCTTCTTGGTCAGCGCGCGGTAGGCGCCCGAGATCTCCTTCTCGCGGCCCTCGAAGGCCGGGAGGAGCTTCTCGGCGGCGAGCTCCTTGATGCGGTCGAGCTCGGTCTCGCGCTCCTGCTTGCCGGCGATGGTGAGCGCCTTGGCGAGGTCACCCTTGACGGCGGCGGTGAGCGCCTCCAGGACGTCGTCCTGGTAGTCGAGGAAGACCGGGAACTCGCCGGTGGGCTTGGCGGCCTTGGCGGCGAGGTCCGACTGGGCCTTGCAGAGGACCTTGATGAAGGGCTTCGCGGCCTCGAGACCGGCGGCGACGACCTCCTCGGTCGGGGCCTCGGCGCCGTCCTTGACGAGCTGGATGGTCTTCTCGGTGGCCTCGGCCTCGACCATCATGATCGCGACGTCGCCGTCCTCGAGGACGCGACCGGCGACGACCATGTCGAAGACGGCGTCCTCGAGCTCGGTGTGCGTCGGGAACGCGACCCACTGGCCCTTGATCAGGGCGACACGGGTGCCGCCGATCGGGCCGGAGAAGGGCAGGCCGGCCAGCTGCGTGGAGCAGGAGGCGGCGTTGATCGCGACCACGTCGTACAGGTGGTCGGGGTTGAGCGCCATGATCGTCTCGACGATCTGGATCTCGTTGCGCAGGCCCTTCTTGAAGGAGGGGCGCAGCGGGCGGTCGATCAGGCGGCAGGTGAGGACGGCGTCCTCGGAGGGGCGGCCCTCCCGGCGGAAGAAGGAGCCGGGGATCTTGCCGGCCGCGTACATCCGCTCCTCGACGTCCACCGTGAGGGGGAAGAAGTCGAGCTGGTCCTTGGGGCGCTTCGAGGCGGTGGTCGCCGAGAGGACCATCGTGTCGTCGTCCAGGTAGGCGACGGCGGAGCCGGCGGCCTGCTTGGCGAGACGGCCGGTCTCGAAGCGGATGGTGCGGGTACCGAAGGCGCCGTTGTCGATGACGGCCTCGGCGTAGTGGGTCTCGTTCTCCACTATGGGTTTCTCCTACGTGTTCGTCTTTGCGTCCTTCGGCCCGTGTGGCCGGGGACGGTGTGCGACGGCGGCGGAGAAGCTCGCCCTGGGGGCGGGCCGGTCTTCGATCGAAGCACCCGGCTGTTCGTTCCGGGGGCCACTACCGAGGACCGGCGGCTCGCCGGCGGCTTCGCGCTCGTCGTATGGGGTTGTGCGACCAGACTAAGTGCCGATGCGCACTTTGCGCACGTACAGCAAAGGGAGCGGCCCCCTGAAAGTGGGAACCGCTCCCTCCACGCGTCTTACTTGGCGCCGCCGGCCGCACCGCGGCGGATGCCGAGGCGGTCGACCAGCGTACGGAAGCGCTGGATGTCCTTCTTCGCCAGGTACTGCAGCAGGCGGCGGCGCTGGCCGACCAGGATCAGC
This sequence comes from Streptomyces sp. NPDC034084, assembly GCF_055575535.1. NCBI lineage: Bacteria > Bacillati > Actinomycetota > Actinomycetes > Kitasatosporales > Streptomycetaceae > Streptomyces > Streptomyces sp. NPDC034084. Next base: position 736,769 of record NZ_JBVISK010000004.1, on the reverse strand, counting down.
AGACCACGGCGGGAGTGGTGGTCGTGCTTGTGCTGCTTGAGGTGCTCGGTGAGGTCCGAGATGCGACGGGACAGCATCGCGACCTGGACCTCGGGGGAGCCGGTGTCGCCCTCCTTGGTGCCGAACTCGGCCATGATCTGCTTCTTGACAGCGGCGTCGAGAGCCACGCGGATCTCCTCTTTGGTGTTCGTGCGCCCGCGAGTGCCCCTGGTCCAGTTCTCAGGGGAAGCTTCCGTGACTCGGCGGGCGAAGGTCCGATGGGCGCAGCTTCCAGATCCTGGGAAGGCTTCCGGAAGCGCGTACACAAACGGCCGTCACACAGCGTACCAGCTCGCCGGAGCGCCCCGGACCCCGCCCTACTTGCTGGTGAGGGAGCGGACCTGGCTGAAGACGTCGAGGACCGCGAGGGTGAGGGGGACGAGGGAGAGCAGGACGAAGCCCTCGGCCAGGTCGAGGAGGCGGCCCCAGAAGGGCGAGAGGCCCTTCTTCGGGATGATCAGGCCGATAGCGGTGATCAGCGCGGCGCCGGCGGCGACGGCGGCGGTGAGCCAGATCGTCCGGATGTCGAGTCCGCCCCGGTCCCCGTACATGAGGAGGTCCTTGACCAGGTCGGCCGGCGGGTTGAGCGAGAGGCCGAGGACGAGCAGCGCGATGGCGGCGATGCCGGCGACGAGGACGCAGGCGACCTGCGAGGTGTACCGGAAGAGGCGGGCGCGCAGCAGCATCGCGAGGCCGGCGGCGAGGGCGAGGAGCTGGCCCCAGACGTTCCCGGCGAAGCCGAGGACGGCGGCGGAGCCGACGACGACGGCCGCGCAGCCGCCGACCAGGCCGAGGAGCATCTCGTGGCCGCGACGGGCCTGGAGCGCGATGCGCTCGCCGTCGACGGGCTGGGCCTCCTCGCCCTGCTGCGGGTCGCCCTGGAACTCGTCGTCGGCGGCGCTGCGCGGGGCGGCGTAGCCGATGGGGAGCCGGGCGAAGCGGGCGGAGAGGCCGGGCAGGAAGGCGACGAGGCCGATGGCGACGGGCGCGCAGGCGGCCGCCGCCTCGGTGGCGGTGGCCTCGGTGAGGATCATCAGGAAGGTGGCGAGGGTGCCGACGCCGGCGAGGAAGGTGGCGGCGACGAAGGGGGCGTCGCCGCTGGGGGTGAGGGCGACGAGGGCCACGGAGGCGACGAGGACGGTGACGCTGCCGAGCAGGAACTGCAGGCGGCCGGGGCCCTGGCCGGGGTCGGCGGCGATGATGCCGGAACCGGCGATGAGGAGCAGGGGCAGGGCACCGAGACCGAGGGCGACGGCGGTGACCCGGTCCGCGTAGACGCGGGCGCGGACGCCCGCGAAGGCGGTGAGGAGGAGGCCGGCGGCGCCCGCGATGATCCCGGGGAGGCTGTGCATGTCGTGGCGGACCGGGTCGGCGAACCAGAGGACGAAGCCCATGAGGACGAGGAGGAGCATGCCGCCGAGGAGTCCGGCGCCGCGCAGCAGCTCGTCGCTCCACAGGTGCCGGTCGCGGGTGACGGCCGAGGCGACGGCGTCGGAGACGTCGTCGTAGACGGCCGGCGGGAGGGACTGGGCGAAGGGCCGCAGGGAGAGCACCTCGCCGTCGAGGACCTGCTGGGCGGCGAGCGTACGGGCGCCGTCGAGGACGGATCCGTCGCGGCGGACCAGGTGGTAGCCGGTCGGCGTGCCGGCCGCCTGGGTCTGGCCGGTGAGGCGCAGGATCTCCGGGTAGACGTCGGCGACGGCGATGTCCTCGGGGAGCGCGACGTCGATGCGGCTGTCCGGCGCCACGACGGTGACACGGCAGAAGCCGGTCGCTGCGGTCGTACTCACGTGTGTGGACCCCCTGATTCGCGGTTGCGCCCGTCGGATTCGCGGTTGCGCCGTTCTGATTCGCGGTTGCGCACGATGCGCGCGCCACCCTACCGGGGACGGCCGGTGGGGGCTGCAAGTAGGATCGCCGTCCCATGGGGGAAGTCCGCGCGCCCGGCTGCCGACAGGGGTGGCGTGCGGATGCTCCCGCCACGAGCCCGCCTCCAACGAGGGATTGATGCGCCGGTGAGCCAGATCGTCGTCAAACGCCCGCCGAGGTCCCTTCCTCCGGAAGTGCCCGGTGAGGAACTGGTCCTGGAGCCTCCGCCGGAACTTCCGCGGGGGCAGCAGGAGTCGGCGCTGATGCAGCTCCTGCCCATGCTCGGCATGGGCTCGTCGGTCGTGTTCTTCTTCATGACGCCGTCGCCGATCATGCGGATCATGGGCACGCTGATGCTGGCGTCGACGGTCGGCATGGCCATCGCCCAGTTCGTGAGATTCCGTCGCGGTACGCAGGGGCAAATGGCCGATGTCCGCCGCGACTACCTCAAATACCTCGCGCAGACCCGGCGTACGGTCCGGCGCACGGCGCGCAAGCAGCGGGACGCCCAGCTGTACCTGCACCCCTCGCCCGAGCAGCTGTGGTCGGTGGTGGCCGAGGGCTCCCGGGTGTGGGAGCGCCGGGTCGGCGACCACGACTTCGGGCAGGCGCGGATCGGCCTGGGTGCGCAGCAGTTGGCGACGCCGCTGGTGGCGCCGGACACGGCGCCGGTGGACGAGCTGGAGCCGCTGTGCGCGGGTGCGATGCAGCAGTTCCTTGCGGTGCACGGGACCTTGGACGGGCTGCCGATGGCGGTCTCGATGCGGGCGTTCTACCACGTGACGGTGTCGGGTGACCCGGAGTCGGCGCAGGCGGCGGCGCGGGCGCTCGTGGCGCAGCTGGTGACGCTGCACTCCCCCGAGGACCTGATGCTCGCCGTGGTGGCGGCGCGGCCGGCGCAGGAGCGCTGGGACTGGACGAAGTGGCTGCCGCACACCCAGGTGCCGGGGCAGGTCGACGGAGCCGGTACGAAGCGGCTGTTCGGCGACGACCTCGGTGAGCTGGAGCAGCTGGTCCGCTCGAAGCTGGACGGGCGCACGCGGTTCTCCCGGGAGAGCCAGCCGGTGCTGGACCAGCCGCATGTGGTGGTGGTCCTGGACGGTGGGATGGTGCCGCCGGACTCGCTGCTCGCGGCGCCCGAGGGCCTCCAGGGCGTGACGATCGTGGAGGTCGTCTCCGGTGAGCTCGAGGAGCCGCGCGGTGGCCTCTCGGTGGTGGTACGGCCGGGGCGGCTGCGTCTGGAGTCGGGTGGCGGCTACGCGTACGAGGGGCTGCCGGACGGCATCTCGCTGCCGGCGGCCGAGGCGCTGGCCCGGCAGCTGGCGCCGCTGCGGATGGGCGGCGGGGACGACGACGAACCGCTGCTCGCCAATCTGGACTTCACGGATCTGCTGAACCTGGGCGACGCGGCGTCGGTGGACGTGACGCGGACGTGGCGGCCCCGGTCGGTGGCCGAGCGCCTTCGTGTGCCGATCGGTGTCGGCGAGGACGGCCAGCCGGTCATGCTGGACCTGAAGGAGGCCGCGCAGGAGGGCATGGGCCCGCACGGACTGTGCGTCGGCGCGACGGGTTCCGGCAAGTCGGAGCTGCTGCGGACGCTGGTGCTCGGTCTGGCGGTGACGCACTCCTCGGAGACGCTGAACTTCGTCCTCGCGGACTTCAAGGGCGGCGCGACCTTCGCGGGCATGTCGCAGATGCCGCACGTGGCGGCGGTCATCACCAACCTCGCGGACGACCTGACGCTGGTCGACCGCATGGGCGACGCGATCCGCGGCGAGCTCCAGCGGCGGCAGGAGCTGCTGCGCTCGGCGGGCAACTACGCGAACATCCACGACTACGAGAAGGCGCGGGCGGCGGGTGCGCCGCTGGAGCCGCTGGCCTCGCTGGTCCTGGTGATCGACGAGTTCTCCGAACTGCTCACGGCCAAGCCGGACTTCATCGACATGTTCATCCAGATCGGCCGCATCGGCCGGTCCCTGGGCGTGCACCTGCTGCTCGCCTCGCAGCGCCTGGAGGAGGGCAAGCTGCGCGGCCTGGACACGTACCTCTCGTACCGGATCGGTCTGCGGACCTTCTCGGCGGCGGAGTCGCGGACGGCGATCGGCGTGCCGGACGCGTACCACCTGCCCTCGGTGCCCGGTTCGGGCTATCTGAAGTTCGGTACGGACGAGATGACCCGCTTCAAGGCGGCGTACGTCTCGGGGACGTACCGGACGGGCGGGCCGCGGCTGGAGATCGGGCAGCTGCCGGTGGAGCGGCGGCCCGCGCTGTTCACGGCGGCGCCGGTACCGGTGGTGTACGCGGCGCCGGACCCGGCCTATCTGACGGCGCAGCGCGCCGAGGAGGACGACGCGCTCGCGGACACGGTCCTCGACGTGATCGTGCGGCGGCTGGAGGGCCAGGGCGTGCCGGCGCACCAGGTGTGGCTGCCGCCGCTCGACCAGGCACCCTCGCTGGACCAGCTGCTTCCGGGACTCGCGCAGACGGCGGACCGGGGGCTCACGGCGACGGAGTACACGCGTCAGGGCGGGCTCACGGTGCCGCTCGGGCTCATCGACAAGCCGTTCGAGCAGCGGCGCGAGGTGCTGTACCGGGACTTCTCGGGCGCGGCCGGTCACATGATGGTGGTCGGCGGTCCGCAGTCCGGCAAGTCGACGATCATGCGGACGCTGATCTCGTCGTTCGCGCTCACCCACACCCCGGCCGAAGTGCAGTTCTACTGCCTGGACTTCGGTGGCGGCGGCATGGTCTCGCTGGCCGATCTGCCGCACGTCGGCGGGGTGGCGTCCCGGCTCGACCCGGAGCGGGTGCGCCGCACGGTCGCGGAGGTCATGGGCGTCCTGAACCGGCGGGAGGAGTTCTTCCGCTCGCACTCCATCGACTCGATCGCGACCTACCGGCGCAAGCGGGCCGCGGGTGAACTGCCGGGCGAGGCCTGGGGCGACGTCTTCCTGATCGTGGACGGCTGGGGCGGCTTCCGCAACGACTACGACATGCTGGAGCCGATCGTCGCCGACATCGCGGCGCGCGGTCTGGGCTACGGCATCCACGTGGTGATCACCGCCGCCCGGTACATGGAGGTGCGGGCGGCGCTCAAGGACCAGATGCTGGGCCGGCTCGAACTGCGGCTCGGTGACGTCATGGACTCCGAGTTCGACCGGAAGGTCGCGGCGAACGTGCCGACCGGTGTGCCGGGCCGCGGCCAGGTGCCGGAGAAGCTCCACTTCATGGGGGCGCTGCCGCGGATCGACGGTTCGAGCTCCTCGGCGGACCTGTCGGACGGCACGGCGGCGTTCGTGCAGGCCGTGAAGGCGAGCTGGACCGGGGCTCCGGCGCCGGCGGTGCGGCTGCTGCCGCGCAGGCTGCCCGCGGAGCAGCTGCCGAAGGGCTTCGAGTACCCGCAGCACGGCATCGCGATCGGCATCGACGAGACGAACCTGGAGCCGGTGTTCGTCGACTTCGAGTCGGATCCGTTCTTCCTGATCTTCGGTGAGAGCGAGTCCGGCAAGACGGCGCTGCTCCGGCTGATCGCCAAGCAGCTGTGCGAGCGGTACTCGCCGGAGCAGGCGCGGATCGTGGTGGGTGACTACCGGCGGACGATGCTGGAGGCCGTGGCGCCCTCACACCTCCTGGAGTACGCGCCGATGGCCTCGGCCATGCAGATGCACATGGACGCGATCAACACGGTGATGACGAAGCGGGCGCCGAAGCCCGACATCACGCCGCAGCAGCTGCGGGACCGCAGCTGGTGGTCGGGGCCGCAACTGTTCGTCCTGATCGACGACTTCGAGCTGGTGGCCACCAACTCGGGGAACCCTCTGGCGGTCCTGGTGGAGAACCTGCCGTTCGCGCGCGACGTCGGCATCCGGTTCATCGTGGCGCGCAACCAGGCGGGCGCCTCGCGGGCGATGTACGAGCCGTTCATGCAGCGGATGCGGGAGCTGGGCGCGCAGGGCGTGATCCTCTCCGGCGACCCGCAGGAGGGCGACATCCTGGGCAGCGTCCGGGCGCGGCCGATGCCTCCGGGCCGGGGCACGTTCGTGTCGCGGAAGCGCGGGACGCCCCTGGTGCAGCTGGGCTGGCTGCCGGAACAGCACTGAGCGGAGCGGTCCCTCCCACTACTGTGGGAGGGACCGTCGTACCACCGCGAAGGGAACGCGCCGATGACCGACGCCCACGAGACCAGCACCGAGAGCGCGGACGCCGCCCTGGCCGCCGAGAAGCAGCGCCAGAAGGACGAGCTGTACGCGCTCGACATCTCCGGCGTCGAGTGGGAGGGCGCCCCCGGCACGAGCCCGGACGAGGAGCGCGTGGAGATCGCGCGGCTGCCCGAGGGCGCGGTGGCGATGCGCTCGTCCCTCGACAAGGAGACGGTGCTGCGCTACACGAAGGCCGAGTGGGACGCGTTCGTCCTGGGCGCCAGGGACGGCGAGTTCGACCTGCGGTGAGGCAGACGTGTGAGGGGGTGGCCCGTCGGAACGGGCCACCCCCTCACGTGTGTCTGCAAGGACTTACATCATGCGGAAGCGAGCCGCGTTGCCCTTGTCGGTGTCCTGGTAACCGGCGACCGACTCGTCGAGGAGCTGGGCGATGCGCGCCAGGTCCTGGTTCATGCCGGCCATGTCGCGGGTCAGGCGGTCCTGGCTCTCGCGGTACGCGATCTTCGCCTCACCTTCCCAGTTGGAGGCGACGCGGTTGACCTCGGCCATGAGGTCGTCGAGCTTCTGCGTGAGCGTGCTGGAGGTGAGGCGGGTGTCGGCTGCCGCCTGCGTCACGGTGTCGTAATTGACCGCAGTGGTCATGGTGATGACTCCTGGAGTGAGAGTGGCGCGGAGGTCTGGTCGGGTCGGACGGCTCAGACGCCGAGGATGGCGCTCTGGCCACCGCCGGAGCTGCTGTCCATCTGACGGAAGGACCGCAGACGGTCCTCCTCCTCCTGCGAGAACCCGTCGGCGCTCATACGCATGATCTCCTCGAGCCTCGAGAGCTCGGCACGCATGCTGCGCAGACGCTGGTTCAGGTCGTTCTGGACCCGGTCGTACTCCTTGCTCGCAGCGCCCTGCCAGCCCGCCTGGACGCGGTCGACCACGCCGTTGAGGGAGGTGATGCGGGCCTGGAGCTCGTCGGAGAAGTCCTGGATCCGGCCGGCGAGCTTGACTTGTTCGGCACTGGTTACGTTCAGGTCTTTCGACATCTTGCCCCTTCTTCCTTCGGTGGCTGCGACGGTCGGGCCGTCGGGCCTTCCGGTCGTGATGCGGACGGGAATCTTCTGATGCCGCCCCCGTGCTGGGTTCGCACTGCCGTGCCCCCAGCGGTCACTGTAGTCATTGACGGCGGCAGTTCCAACTGCAAAGGAAGGTCCCGATACTTGACCGATACGCGCGTCACCGGACCTCCCTCCTGCGGCGGCTGTCGCGGATCACGGTGGCGGTCCCGGCGACGACGGCCACCAGGACACCTCCGATCCCCAACGTGTAGGTGGCGAGCCGTTCGGAGCGCTCCTGAGGCGTCTCCGACAGCGCCAGACGGGCCGGCTCGGGAGCCGGCGGCTTGGGCGGACCCGGGTCGGGCACGGGCGATGAGGCGGGCGTCCCGGGGACGTCGGCGAGCGCCCGCACCGGGTCGACCACGCCCCAACCGACGTACCCGTCGCGGCCGTTGATCGAGCGGACGGCGGTCTGCTCGATCCGGGCGACGACCTGGGCGGGGGTCCACTTCGGGTACTTGGCGCGGAGCAGGGCGGCGACGCCGGCGACGTACGGGGCGGAGAAGCTGGTGCCGTTGTCGACGCACTGGCCGCCGCCGGGGACGGTGGAGACGATGTCGACGCCGGGCGCCGCGACACCCACGAAGTTCCCCGGCTGGGAGAAGGCGGCACGCTCGTTGTTGCGGTCGGAGGACGCGACGGCGAGGACCCCGGGGAAGGCGGCGGGGTAGGTGTTCCTGAAGGTGCCGTCCATGCCGTCGTTGCCCGCGGAGGCGACGACGACGACGTTGTTCCTGATCGCCTTGGCCACGGACTTGGCCATGGGCGAGTCCGGGCCGAGCGGCTGGGTGGTGTCCTGCGAGATGTTGATGACGTCCGCGCCCTTGGCGACGGCCCAGTCGATCGCCTGGGCCATGGTGTCGGACTTGCCGCTGTTCTTCTCGTCGTTCTGCCGGATCGGGATGATCGTGGCCTCGGGGGCGAGGCCGACGAAGCCGGTGCCCTTGCGGGGGCGGGCCGCGATGATGCCGGCGACCTTGGTGCCGTGGCCGACCTCGTCGACGGTGCCGTCGGTCTTGCCGCGCTTCTCGTCGCCGAAGGAGGGGTTCTTCTTGTCGGGCTTGAGGTAGTCCTTGCCCGCCTTGGCGTCGACGGCGGCGCGCAGCTGGGGGTTGACGTCGTCGACGCCCGTGTCGATGACGGCGACCCGGACGCCCTTGCCCTTGGTGTCCTGCCACAGTTCGTCGAGGAGGACCCGCTGGAGCGGCCAGGGGGTGCCCTCGATCTGCTTCTTCATGGGGAAGGTGCACTCGCCGCTGCCGTCGAGGGCGGGGCCGTCGTGGGGCACCCGGTCGGCGGCCGCCGCGGGGGCGGCGAGGAGGGCCGCGAGGGTGCCCGCGGCGAGCAGGGCGGCCGCGCGGTACGTCGTCGTCACCGGTGCCACCCCCTAGGAACCCTGCGGCTGACGCGCGCTGTTGGTGTCCAGCCGCGGGCCCTTCGACAGGAACTCCGACCATTCGATCGGGACGAGGACCGGCTGGACCTTCTCGTACCCGAGACGCTTCTGGGCGTCGCTGGGTTCCGGCCGTCCGTCGGTCTGCTTCTGCTCGCCGGCGCCGATCTCGGAGCGGGCGGAGTCGCTGTCGCCGTTGGCCTGGACGGCGTACCGCAGGCCGGTGTCGGTGACGAGGAAGAGGGAGCCGTCGGGCGTCTTCTGCTTGCCCTGGATCTGGGTGTAGAGGAGGCCGGTGCCGGGGGTGACGTACGTGCTGGAGCCGCCGGCCGTGATGTCGGCCGGGTACTCGGTGCCGGCCCAGGTGGTGAGCGTCGTGTCGCCCTTCTCGTCGACGTCGGTGAGGACGCTGCAGACGGTGTCGCGGGCGCCCTCGCCGGTGGTGGCGTTGATCTGGGTGGACTTCAGCGTCGGCCAGCGGACGCCGTCGTGGAAGACGGTGGGGTCCGGGACGAAGGAGGAGGCGTCGACGGTGGTGGCCTTGCCGTCCATGTCCAGGTTGCCGGTCTCCGGGGAGTTGATGAGGAGCCACGCGGTGAAGGGGGTGACGGGCTGGACCTTGCCGGCGAGGACGACGTAGTACTGCGGGCCGGAGCCGGTCTGGGCGAGGAGGACCATGCCGATCCGGTTCTCGGTCCCCGTCAGGGTGTTGCCGGGGATGCCGGCGGAGGCGCCCACCGTGCCGTCGATGTGCGGGAAGTCGATCTCGTCACCGGTCTTCAGGGTGGCGAGCCAGTCGTCGGTGACGGCCTGCGGCTCCTTGCCGAGACCGACGAGGGCGGTGAGGAGCCCGGGGCGGTCGGCCTTCACCGGGTACTTGGTGCCGGTGTGGTCGACGAGGAACTGGGCGCTGCCCTTCTGTCCCTTGACGTACAGGACCTGCCCGTCCTTGAGCTTGTTCGCGCCCTCGGTCCGGCCGGCGTCGCGCTGGGCGAGGAGGAAGGTCGCCTTCTGGACGCTGGCGCCCTTGCCGCCGCCGGGCTGCTCGCAGACGGCCCAGCGCTTCTCCGTGCCCGCGTCCTCCGCGACGGGCAGCCGGTCGGGGGCGTACGGGATGCCGAGGATGGGGCCCCGCGGCGGCTTGCCCTCGTCGAGCTTCTTGTCGTCGACCTGGATGACCTGGAACTGGTCGGGGTTGAGCAGCAGCCGGGCGGAGGCGAGGTTGAGGACGGGGTGGAGCAGCGTCTTCTTGTCCTTGCCCTTGACGGTCTCCAGGACGACGTACCGGGTCGTCGACTGCTTGCCGACGATGACCCGCGTGCCGGGGGTGTCCCAGCCCTTGGGGGCGGTGGGCTTGAACATGCCCCAGGCGCCGAATCCGGCGACGACGAGCGCGGAGACGATCAGACCGGGGAGGACCGCGCGCAGCGGCTTCGGCGCTCCCTCCTCCGTGCCGGAGGGCGAGGGTTGGAGGAATGCCGCCACCGTGCGCTTCTTCGCAAAGGTGTACGCGTTGAGCTCGTCCCGCCGCGATGCCATGAGTCCCCATTCTCGTCAGGCTCGATCTTCGCGCGGGGCCCCGGGGTGATGACACCCGGGCCCCGGCCTTCGGACCGGCCCCCTACTATGCCTGCTGTCCCGTGGGGTTCGTGGGGCGGGTAGGGTGATCCGGCCGCCAAAGCCCTGGCGGGCCAGGGTCATCGGGACGAATTGAGGGGGATTCTCCATCATGGCTTCCGCGAGGCGGAGGCGGCCCGCCGCGGCCGCTGCCTCCACACCTCCGTCCACGGGACCCGTCCCCTCGGTGTCACCGAGGCTCCAGGCACGTCCCGGACACTTCGGTTCGTTCCGATTGCAACAGCTCGTACTGATAGAGGTGGCGGCGGCGCTGCTGCTCCTCGCCTGGGTCGTCGAGCCGATGCTCCTCGTGCCCGCGGGCGTGGTCGCCGTCGTGCTGGTGCTGCTCGCCGTGGTGCGCCGGCACCGGCGTTCGCTGCCCGAGTGGCTCGGCACCTTCCTCGCGCTGCGCGCCCGTTCGCGCCGGGCCTCCTCGTTCACGGTGCCGGAGGGCACCGAGCCGGGGCTGGCGCCGCTGGTGGAGTGCGATCCCGCGCTGCGGACCTACGCGTACAGCGACCGGGACCGGCGTCCGGTCGGGATGGTCGGGGACGGCACCTTCCTGACGGCGGTCCTGCGGGTCGAGGCGGACGGCACGGCGCTGCGTCCGGACCGCGCGGCGCGTCCGCTGCCCGTGGGGCTCGTCCGGGACGTGCTGAGTGTGGACGGCATCCGGCTGGAGTCGGCGCAGATCGTGCAGCACACCCAGCCGGCGCCCGCGCCGCACCTGCCCGCGCAGTCGATGGCCGCCCGCAACTACGGGCCGCTCCAGGCGCAGACGGGTTCGCCCGCGGTGCGGATCACCTGGATCGCGCTCAAGCTCGACCCCGAGCTCTGCCCGGAGGCGGTCGCCGCGCGCGGCGGCGGCATGACCGGCGCGCAGAAGTGCGTGGTGCGGGCGGCGGACCAGCTGGCGAGCCGGCTCGCGGGCGCCGGGTTCCGGGCGAGCGTGCTGACGGAGCAGGAGCTGACCTCGGCGCTGGCCACGTCGAGTTGCGCCAGTCCGATGGCGATCGCGCAGGCGGGCCGGGGGCAGGCGCAGGGGCGCCGGACCCAGGAGACCGCGCGGACCTGGCGGGTGGACGACCGGCGGCACACGACGTACTGGGTGCAGCGCTGGCCCCAGTTGGGCGGCCGGAGCGGCGGCGCGGGCGCGTCGATGCCGCAGCTGGTCGCCCTGCTGACCTCGCTGCCCGCGCTCGCGACGACGTTCAGCCTGACGCTGAGCGGCGGGGACCGGCAGGAGGTGACGGTGACCGGACACGTGCGGATCACCGGGCGCAGCGACGAGGAATTGGTGGCCGCGCGGCACGAGCTGGAGCGTGCGGCGCGCGGGGTGAGGACGGGTCTGGTGCGCCTTGACCGGGAACAGGTGCCCGGCATCCTGGCGACGCTTCCGCTGGGGGGTGCGCGCTGATGTCCACCGCATCCTTCGGTACGTCACCGGCCTCGGGCGCGCCTTCCGCCCGGCGCCCGGGGCGGGTCACCCGGCCCCGGTTCGGTTTCGGGCTCGTCGGGCCGCGCCGGGACCGGCACTCCGTACCCCTGGAACACCTGGACGCGCTGGCCCTGCCCGTCGGTGACGACGGCATGGTGATCGGCGTGGACGCCGAGGGCCGGCCGGCCGTGCTCGGCATCAACCGGCCCGTGCCGTACGACGTCACGCTCATCGGCGGTCTGTGGACCGCGCAGGTGCTGGCGCTGCGCGCGGCCGCGACCGGCGCCCGGGTGGCCGTCGAGACCGGCCGCGCGCAGGCGTGGACGGCGCTCGCGCAGGCCGCGGGCGGCGGGCAGCCCTGCATCACGCTGCACGACGTGGGCCGGGTGCCGCCGCAGGGCGCGTCGGCGGGCAGTCCGGTGGTCGTGGTGCGCGACTGCGGGATGCGGCCGCCGCGCGGCCGTGTCGTGTCGGCGCCCTGGCAGTCGGTGGTGACGCTGCTGCCCTATCTGAGCCCGGTCGCGCCCCGGCTCCTGGAGAAGTCCTCCCTGGTCGGCGTGCAGCGGGTGTCTCCCGACGAGGCGGCCCAGATCGGCCGCATCATGAGCCTTCCGCAGCACGAGTACGAGGCGCTGTCCACGCTCGCCGACGGGGTGACCCTCTGGTGCACGCCGAACGACCGCCAGTTCGTCATGACGCAGGCGACGGACGCCGAGACCGGATTGTTGGGCGGCGCCCGCCGGATCGACTGAGCGGCGACGCCAGGGCGCGAACTCGCGCATGTACGTCCGTTTTTGCATCGTTTTGAACGGTGGGTGTTCTCACTCTGCGGCGCGGCCGGGTCACTTGGGGCCCGGACCGGGTCACGGAGGCGGGCGCGGAGGGCCCGTCGGCCCCGTCCGGGGGCGGCCCGCGGCGATTAGGGTGGAAGGGCCCCGCCCACAACGGCACACGGGTGCTCGACCACACCAGGAGGCAAAGTGAACGGCGATCGCGACGAGATCCACGGGGGTTGGAATCCGCCCGCCGACGATCAGTCCGACGCGGATCCCGCCGAGATGACGGGTGAGTTCACCATCGACTACACCCCGCCCGCCTGGTACACGCAGAACGCGTCCGGCGGTACGGGGGCGGGCGGGGCCACTCCCCCGCCGCCGAGCGGTGCGCCGGTCGGCGTACCGGGCCTCCCGTCGGGCAGCGGCTTCGAACCCGGCTGGAACGTCGCGCCGCCGACGCCTCCCGCGCCTGTTCCGGGGATCGAGCCGGTCGCGCCCGCCGCCCCCGCTCCGGCGCACCCGGCCGGCGCGGTGCCTCCGGCGGGGGTTCCTCCGTACGGCGCGCCGGGCGCGCCCGCGGCCGCTCCTGTCACGCCCGGTCCCGGCACCCCTGCCGCCGGTGTTCCCGCGCCCGCCTTCGCGCCCGGCGCGCCGGTGCCAGGTGTGCCGGGTGGGCCGGCGGGCGACGCCTCGCCGCCGCCGGCCGGCGCGCCTTCCGCCCCGGCGCCCGCCCCTTCCGTCCCGGCACCCGCGCCGGAGGCGCCCTCGCCCGGCGCCTCGTCCGGAGGCGGGGACGTCGAGAGCGGCGCCACGATGCTCTTCCCCCCCGCCCAGCTCCCGCGTGAGATCGCCGAGCGCTCGGCAGAACAGTCGGAGAGCGCGGAGAACGTCGAGAAGGCGGCGAACGCCGAGGGCTCCGCCGACTCCGCGGCGCCCGCCGCCGACGACGCGGCGGAGGCCGCCCCGGGCGAGAGGACCTCAGAGCCCGTCGCTTCGGCGGACGCCGTCCAGGACCCCCCCGCCGGAACCGCCGCCGACAGCGCGACGGGCACCCACGACGCCGAGGCGGCACGCCCGTCGGACGCCCCGCACGACTCTGACGACCCGCACGACCCCGGCAGTTCCGACAGCTCGGACGGCGTCGAGAAGGCGCAGGGCGCCGACGACACCACAGCCCCGGAGAACGAACCTGCCGCGCAGGACGCGGGGACCGGCACGGAGACCGCTCCCGGCGCCGCCCCCCTCCCCGCCGCACAGCCGGTCGCCGACGCGCCGCAGGGCTTCGGCCCCGTTCCCGGTCCGTACGACACCGCCGGCGGCGCTCCGGGGCCCATCCCCGGCACCACGGCCGCTCCGGGCCCGTACCCCGCGCCCTACCCGGCCGCGGGCGCCCAGCCCGGGGCCGGGCTGCCTCCGCTGCCGCCGTCCTTCCAGCCCGCCGCCCCCGAGCCCGCGCAGCAGTGGCCCGCGCAGCCCGCCCCGGGCGCCCAGCCGGCGCCGCCCGCCGCGCCGCTGCCGCCCACCGCCACCTGGCCGGCGCCGGCGCCCGCGCCCGGCGCGCCCGGCCCCGTGCCGCCGCAGGCCCAGCCCCAGCCGCCCGGCGCCTACGGCTACCCGCAGGCCCCGCAGATCCCGCAAGAGCAGCAGCCCCCTGCCCCGGCTCCGGCTCCGGCTCCGCAGGGCGGTTACGGCTTCCCCCACCCCGGGACGCCTCCGCAGCAGGCCGGTTACGGCTACCCGCAGCAGCCCGGCGGCGTCCCGCCGCAGGCGCAGGCGCCCGGCGGCTACGGCTACCCGCACCCCGGAGCCGTACCCCCGCAGGCGGCCCAGGCCCCGCAGCCGCCGTACGACGGCCGGCCGCCGGTGGATCCGCGGACCGGAGCCGCCTGGCCCTCGCCGGTGACGCACGACCAGCGGGAACGGTCCGTGCCGGGCGCCCCGCTCGGGTACAACGCGGCCGTCGAGCTCTCCTCCGACCGGCTGCTGCGCAACAACAAGCAGAAGCCCAAGTCCAGCCGGAATCCCGGCGCCGCCAACCGCTTCAAGCTCGGCGGCAAGAAGGAGGAGGCGGAGCGTCAGCGGAAGCTGGACCTCATCCGGACGCCGGTCCTCTCCTGCTACCGGATCGCTGTCATCTCCCTCAAGGGCGGCGTCGGCAAGACCACGACGACGACCGCGCTCGGCGCCACCCTCGCGACCGAGCGGCAGGACAAGATCCTCGCGATCGACGCCAACCCGGACGCCGGCACGCTCGGCCGACGGGTGCGGCGCGAAACCGGGGCGACCATCCGCGACCTGGTGCAGGCGATCCCGTACCTGAACTCGTACATGGACATCCGCCGGTTTACCTCGCAGGCGCCCTCCGGTCTGGAGATCCTCGCCAACGACGTGGACCCGGCCGTCTCGACGACCTTCAACGACGAGGACTACCGGCGCGCGATCGACGTCCTCGGCAAGCAGTACCCGATCATCCTCACCGACTCGGGCACGGGTCTGCTGTACAGCGCCATGCGCGGGGTCCTCGACCTCGCCGATCAGCTGATCATCATCTCCACGCCCTCCGTGGACGGCGCCTCCAGCGCCTCCACCACCCTGGACTGGCTGTCCGCGCACGGCTACGCGGACCTGGTGCAGCGTTCCATCACGGTCATCTCCGGGGTCCGCGAGACCGGCAAGATGATCAAGGTCGAGGACATCGTGCAGCACTTCCAGACCCGCTGCCGCGGTGTCGTGGTCGTGCCCTTCGACGAGCACCTGGCGGCGGGCGCCGAGGTGGACCTCGACATGATGCGGCCGAAGACCCGGGAGGCGTACTTCCACCTCTCGGCGATGGTGGCCGAGGACTTCGTACGGGCGCAGCAGGTGCAGGGGCTGTGGACCGGTGACGGCCAGGGCGCGATGCCCCCGCACATGGCCCCGCCGATGCCCGTCCAGCAGGGCCCGGGGCAGCCGTACGCGCCCCAGGGACACCCGCAGCCGGGCCCGCCGATGCCCGGTCAGATCCCAGGCCAGGCGCCGGGGCAGGCGCCCGGTCCGATGCCCGGACAGCCCCTGCCCGGCCAGTTCGCGCCCGGTCAGCCGACCCCCGGACAGCCGTACGCGCCCCAGCCGCCGCAGCCGGGTCAGCCGTACGCTCCCCAGGGGTACCCGCAGCAGGGCCCGCCGATGCCGGGGCAGATGCCCGGTCAGATGCCGGCGCAGGCACCCGGCCCGATGCCGGGTCAGTTCGCGCCCGGCCAGCCGGCACCCGGTCAGCCGTACGCGCCCCAGCCGGGTCAGCCGTACGCGCAGCAGCCGGGGCAGCCCGGTCAGCCGGGGGTTCCGCAGTCCTGGCAGCAGCCGCAGGACGGGAACGAGTCGCAGCAGGGGCAGCCGCTGCCTCCGCAGGCGGACCCGCAGGGCGCTCCGCAGGCGCCGCCAGCCCCTCAGCAGTAGGGCGTCACAGGTTGAGACCAATGAGGCCCCGTATCGGCTCACCGATACGGGGCCTCTTGGCGTTCCCGCAGACCACAAGGGGTTTGAGCGATCGTTGACGACGGCAGACCACCGCTGATACACCTTCGCTTCACCCATCGTCAGCCCAAGATCCACGACAGTAACTCCGACGCGAGGTCACGTCCCATGGTCATGGTCACGAAGGTTCCACCCCGCCCCACCCCTGCCCGAAGAGCCCTCCCCCTGCTGCTCGCCGCCGGTCTCGCCACCGGCTCCCTCGTCGTCGTCCCCGGCACCGCGCAGGCGGAGGACGGGAAGTCGGGCGGCACGACCCTCACGGTCGCCGTCTCGCAGAGCATCGACTCGCTGAGCCCGTTCCTCGCCCAGAAGCTCACCTCGACGAGCATCCACCGGCTGGCGTACGAGTACCTCACCAACTACGACCCGAAGGACGCCCGCACGGTCCCGGGTCTGGCGACCGCCTGGACGTCCTCGCCCGACAAGCTGACGTGGACGTACACGATCCGCAAGGACTCGGCCTGGTCCGACGGGCGGCAGGCCACCGCCGAGGACGCGGCCTGGACCTTCAACAAGATGATGACCGACCCGAACGCCGCCACCGCCAACGGCAGCTTCACGGCCAACTTCGCGAAGGTCACCGCGCCCGACCCGCAGACGCTCGTCATCCGGCTGAAGAAGCCGCAGGCGACGATGACGGCCCTCGACGTCCCGATCGTGCCGAAGCACGTCTGGGAGAAGGTCACCGACTTCTCGAAGTTCAACAACGACAAGCAGTTCCCGATCGTCGGGAACGGCCCCTTCGTCATCACGGACTACAAGGTCGACCAGTACATCAAGCTCAAGCCGAACAAGAGGTTCTGGCGGGGCGCCCCCAAGTTCGACGAGCTGGTCTTCAAGTACTACAAGGACGGGGACGCCGCCGTCGCCGCCCTCCAGAAGGGCGAGGTGTCCTTCGTACCGAACCTGACGCCCGCCCAGGCCGCCGCGCTCAAGACCCAGAAGGACATCAGGGTCAACGACGCCCCCGGCCGCCGCTTCTACGCCCTCGCCACCAACCCGGGCGCGAAGGCCCAGGACGGGAAGACCTTCGGCAACGGGCACAAGGCGCTGCTCGACCCTGCGGTGCGCAAGGCGCTCTTCCTCGCCGTCGACCGCGCCACCCTCGTCGACAAGGTCTTCCAGGGACACGCCGTCGAAGGCGAGGGGTACATCCCGCCGCGCTTCGGCTCGTACTTCTGGAAGCCGGAGGGCGCGCAGAAGCGGGCGTACGACCCGGCCGGGGCGGAGAAGGTCCTCGACACCGCCGGGTACCGGAAGAACGCCGACGGCAAGCGGGTCGGCAAGGACGGCAGGCCGCTGGACTTCCGGATCCTCTGTCACGCCACCGACCCGAACGACAAGGCGGTCGGCAAGTACCTCCAGGAGTGGTGGGGCAAGCTGGGCATCGGCCTGAAGGTCGAGTGCCTGGACAGCGTCTCCGACCCCTGGGTCAAGGGCGACTACGACCTCGCGTTCGACGGCTGGTCGGTCAACCCCGACCCGGACTACGTCCTCTCCATCCACACCTGCGGCACGCTCCCGGCGACCCCGAAGGACTCCGGCGCCACGGACAACTTCATCTGCGACAAGGAGTTCGACGGGCTCTACGCGCGGCAGGCGGTGGAGTACGACGCCGCCAAGCGGGCGGATCTGGTCAAGCGGATGCAGTCCCGGCTGTACGACACGGGGTACATGAACATCATGGCCTACCCGAACGCCCTGGAGGCGTACCGCACGGACCAGATCCGGTCCATCACGACCATGCCCGAGGCCGCCGGGAACCTGTGGGGCCAGGACGGCTACTGGAGCTGGTGGTCGGCCGTGCCCGCGGACCCGGCCGAGGACTCCGGCGGCGGCTCGTCCACCGGGGTGATCGTCGGCATCGCCGCGGCCGTGGTGGTCGTGCTCGGCCTCGGCGTCTTCCTCGGTCTGCGCCGCCGTTCCACCGCCGACGACCGCGAGTAGGACGTGACGACGGCAAGCACCCCCGCCGACCTGACGCGGGCCGAGAAGGCCCGCGTCACGGACGGCGCACCCCGCACCGGTTCCTCCCTCGGCTATCTCCGCCACGCGGCGGGGAAGCTGGGCGGCGCGCTCGTCTCGCTCTTCGCCGTGCTGGTCACCAGCTTCTTCCTCTTCCGGATCATCCCCGGTGACCCGGTGAAGGCGATGACCCACGGCATCCCCACCTCCGCCGAGCAACTCGCGACATTGCGCCGCCAGTTCGGACTGGACCTGCCGCTGTGGCAGCAGTTCACCGACTACTGCGCCAAGGCGCTGAGCGGCGACCTCGGCACCTCCTTCCAGTTCCGCGCCCCCGTCGGGGACCTCATCGCGGAGAAACTGCCCGCGACGCTGCTGCTCACCGGGGTCGCCGTGGTGATCTACTCGACGCTCGGGCTGTGGCTGGGCACCCGCTCGGCCTGGCGGCACGGCGGTCTCGGCGACAAGCTGAACACCGGGATCGCGCTGACCCTGTGGTCGGTGCCGTCCTTCTGGCTCGGGCTGCTGCTCATCATCGTCTTCTCGGTGGGCATGGGGCCGATCCCGGGGCTCTTCCCGACCGGCGGCATGGAGTCGGGCACGGGCGAGACCGGTTTCGCGTACGTCCTGGACGTCGCCCACCACCTGGTCCTGCCCGTGGTCACGCTCGTCGCGGTGGGCTACGCGCAGACCCTTCTCGTGATGCGCTCCTCGCTCCTCGACGAGATGGGCGGCGACTATCTGACGACGGCGCGGGCGAAGGGGCTGCGGGACGACGCCGTGCGGCGCCGGCACGCCGTGCCGAACGCGCTCCTGCCGACCGTCACCATGGTCTTCATCAACCTGGGTCACGTGGCGGCCGGTTCGATCCTGGTGGAGACGGTGTTCTCCTGGCCGGGGCTCGGCGGGCTCTTCTACCAGGCGCTGAGCGTGCCCGATCTGCCGCTCGTGCAGGGCCTGTTCGTGGTCTTCGCCGGAGCGATGATCCTGATGAACCTGATCGCCGACCTGCTCTATCCGCTGCTCGACCCCCGGGTGGGCCGATGACCTCTCTCACGTGGGAGCGCCGCAAGGGTTCGGTCGCGCGCTTCTGGACGTCGTACCGGACCCATCGCGCCGGGCTGTACGGTCTCGCCGGCCTCGTCCTGATCGCCCTGCTCGCGCTCGCCGCCCCGATGGTCGTCGGCTCCGACGTGCAGTCGGTGACCCGGGCTCCGGGCACGGCCCTGGAGCCGCCGAGCGCCCGGTTCCCGCTCGGCACCGACCAGTTCGGGCGCTCGCTGCTCGGCCTGCTGATCTGGGGCGCCCGGATCTCGCTGCTCGTCGGGCTGCTCGCGGCGGCCCTCTCGGTCGCCATCGGAACCCTCGTGGGCATCATCGCCGGGCACTACGGCGGCTGGTACTCCACCGTCGTCATGCGGATCACCGACTGGTTCCTGGTGATGCCGACGCTGGTCCTCGCGATCGTCCTGGCGACCGTCATGTCCCGGTCGATGTGGACGGTGGTCCTGGCGATCGGCGTGACCTCCTGGCCGACCACCGCCCGGCTCGTACGGGCGCAGACGATCGCCGTGGAGTCCCGCCCGTACATCGAGCGGGCGACCGCGCTCGGCGGGGGCCACCGGCACGTCATGACCCGGCACGTGCTGCCGAACGTGATGCCGCTGGTGCTCGCGCAGACCACCCTCGGCATCTCGACCGCCATCCTCACCGAGGCGACCCTCGCCTTCCTCGGGCTCGGCGACCCGACGGTGGTGTCGTGGGGCGGGATGCTCCAGGACGCCCGGGAGGCGGGAGCCGTCTCCTCCGGGCACTGGTGGTACCTGGCGCCGCCCGGGATCGCGATCGCCCTGGTCGCGCTCGCGTTCACGCTGTGCGGCCGGGCCGTGGAATCCGTGCTGAACCCGAAGCTGGGGGTGGGGCGATGAGCCTCCTGGAGGTGCGGGACCTGAGGGTCACCTACGGCTCGGGCGCAACCGCCGTGCCCGCCGTGCGCGGGGTCGACCTGACCCTGGAGCCGGGGACCAAGCTGGGCGTGGCCGGCGAGTCGGGCTGCGGCAAGTCCACGCTCGCGCTCGCGCTGCTGCGGCTGCTTCCGGCCTCGGCGCGGATCGGGGGCGAGATCCTGCTCGACGGCGACGACGTCCTCGCCATGTCCTGGGGGCGTCTGCGGGCCGTGCGCTGGGCGGGCGCCTCGATCGTCTTCCAGGGCGCGATGCACTCGCTGAACGCGGTGCACCGGATCGGGGACCAGATCGCCGAGCCGCTGCTCGTGCACGGCCGGGCGACCCCGGCGGCGGCCCGCACCCGGGCCGGCGAGCTGCTCGAACACGTCGGGCTTCCGGCAGGCCGGGCCACCGCCTATCCGCACGAGCTGTCCGGCGGGCAGCGGCAGCGTGTGATGATCGCGATGGCCCTCGCCTGCGACCCGCGCCTGATCGTCGCGGACGAGCCCACGACCGCGCTCGACGTGATGATCCAGGCGCAGATCCTGCGGCTGATCGAGCAGCTCGTCGCCGAGCAGTCCATCAGCCTCCTGATGATCAGCCACGACCTGGCGGTCCTCGCCGACACGTGCGACCGGCTCGCCGTGATGTACGCGGGCCGGGTCGTCGAGGAGGGGCCCGCTCGGGCGGTGTACGAGGCGGCCGCGCACCCGTACGGGCGGGCGCTGTCCTCGGCGTTCCCGCGCATCGGGGACCTCGCGTCCCGGCGGGCGCCGCGCGGTCTGCCGGGCGACCCGCCGGACCCGGCGGACCTGCCCGGCGGTTGCACCTTCCATCCGCGCTGCCCGGTGGCGGTGGACGCCTGCGCAGAGCTCGATCAGGAACTGCGGGAGGCGGGCGCGGGACGCCGGGCCGCCTGCGTACACGTGGGGAGCACGTCATGAGCACGGGGTCACTGCTTTCGGCGCGCGGACTGCACGTCACCTTCCCGGGGCGGCGGGGCGCGCCGCCCGCCCGCGCGGTGGACGGCGTGGACCTGGACATCGGCGCCGGCGAGATCGTGGCCCTGGTCGGCGAGTCGGGCTGTGGCAAGACGACGCTGGCCCGCTCCCTGCTCGGCCTGGTCCGGCCCACGTCGGGGGCGGTCGCCTTCGACGGGAAGCCGCTCGCGTACTCCTCCGGGGCGCTGAGGGCCTACCGGAAGCGGGCGCAGCTGGTCCTCCAGGACCCGAGCGGTTCGCTGAACCCCCGGCACACCGTGTACGACGCGGTGGCGGAGGGGCTGCGGATCCACGGGGTCCACCGGTCGGAGCGGGACGAGCGGACGGCCGTCGCCGAGGCCCTCGCGCGGGCGGGGCTGCGGCCTCCGGAGCGGTTCTTCCTGCGCTACCCGCACGAGCTGTCCGGCGGACAGCGGCAGCGCGTGGTCATCGCGGGCGCGCTCGTCCTCGAGCCCGAACTGATCGTCGCCGACGAGCCGGTGGCCTCCCTGGACGCGTCCGTACGGGGCGAGATCCTGGCGCTGCTGCTGCGGCTGCGCGACGAACTCGGCCTGTCCGCGCTTGTGGTGACGCACGACCTGGGGCTCGCGTGGAACATCGCGGACCGGGTGGCGGTGATGTACCTGGGCCGGGTCGTGGAGACCGGCACGGTGGAGTCCGTACTGACGAACCCTCAGCACCCCTACACGCGGGCGCTGTTGTCGGTACTGCCGGAATCAGAAGGCGCGCCGGTGGTGCTGACCGGCGAGCCGCCGGACCCGTCGCGCATCCCGTCGGGCTGCCGCTTCCACGCCCGCTGCCAGCTGCTCGCCTCGGGCGAGGCGACGGCGGTCGCGGACCGCTGCCGGGGCGAGGACCTGCCGGTGCTTGGTGGCGCCGGGGAGCAGGCGGTGGCCTGCCACTGGGTGACGAGAGGTTGAGCCCATCACGGGGGGTGGGCAGAGGCCCGGTCAGTCCCGGTCGTACTCCTCCGTCAGCTCGCGGCAGCGCTTCACGTCGCCCGCCATCGCCTGGAGCAGGTCGTCCAGGGTGTCGAACTTGAGCATGCCTCGCACGTACGCCAGGAAGTCCACGGCCACGTGCAGTCCGTACAGATCGAGTCCCTCGCGGTCGATCGCGTATGCCTCGACCGTCCGTTCCGTGCCGTCGAACTGCGGGTTCGTGCCGACCGAGATCGCCGCCGGCATCCGCTCGCCCGCGGCCGTCAGCCAGCCGGCGTAGACACCGTCCGCCGGGATCGCCGTGTGCGGCAGGGTCTCGACGTTGGCCGTCGGGAAGCCGAGCTCGCGGCCGCGCTGCGCGCCGCGGACCACGATGCCCTCGACCCGGTGCGGGCGGCCGAGGATCTCGGCGGCGCCGGCCATGTCGCCCTCGGCGACCAGGCGGCGGGTGAGGGTGGAGGAGAAGGGCTCGCCGCCGCCGGCGGCCCCGCTGACGTACAGGTCGATGACCTCGACCTCGTAGTCGTAGGTGGCGCCGAGCTCGGTCAGGAAGGCGACGTTGCCTGCGGCCCGGTGCCCGAAGCGGAAGTTGGGGCCCTCGATGACGGCCTTGGCGTGCAGCTTGTCGACCAGCACCTTGACGATGAAGTCGGCCGGGGACAGCTGGGAGAACTCGGCGGTGAACGGCAGCACCAGCACCGCGTCCACGCCCAGCCCCTCGATCAGCTCGGCGCGCCGGTGGTGCGGGGCGAGCAGCGGCGGGTGGCTGCCGGGGCGCACGACCTCGGAGGGGTGCGGGTCGAAGGTGACGACGACGGAGGGGACGCCCAGCTCCCGGGCGCGCTCGACGGCCCGCCCGATGATCAGCTGGTGCCCGCGGTGCACACCGTCGTAGGAGCCGATGGTGACGACGCTGCGTCCCCAGTCCTGGGGGATGTCCTCCAAGCCACGCCAGCGCTGCACTGTGACCGCTCCTCGTCCGCCTGTTCGCCCTGTTCGCCTTTACGCAGGTCTAAGACTGCCATGTCCACGGCCGTCGGTACGCATCGGCATGGCAGTGCCGGGACTTCGCAGCGCCTGAAGGGTCTCCGGGCCGAGCAGCGGGGCCCAGTCGGAGGGGGCGGCGACCGTCCAGGCGGCGAGGAGCACGGCGAAGGCGGGCAGCTCACGGACGGCTCCGGCGAGGGCCCGGTCGAGCCGCCAGGCGCCTTCGGGGGTACGCACGCACAGCGCGCCGGCCCGTCGGGTGAGGTCCCGGGTGCGGGGCGCGCTGCGCCGCTCCGCCCCCTCGGCGGCGGCCCGCAGGAGCGCCTCCAGGACGGTGAGCTCCCCGGCCTCGGCCTCGTACCGCTCGTGCTCCAGGAGTACGTCGAGCAGCTCGCCCCGCAGATGGCGGGAGGCGCCGGTGCCGGGGGCGGCGAGGACGGGGGCGAGGGCGCGCCGGAGCGGGGCGGGGCGGCCCCGGATGAGGCCCGTGACCAGCGGGAAGAGGACGGCTCTGGCCGCCGGGCCGTCCTCGAGGCGCCGGTCGACGAAGGCGGCGACCAGCGGGGCGCCCTCGGGGTGGCGGGCGGCGTAGTCGCGGACGAGGGCGGCGATCCGGCGGGCGAGGGCGGGCGTGTCGACCTCCGCGAGGGCCCGCAGGGCGGCGGCCGGCGCCTCGCCGGCACCGTGCAGCCGGGCCCGGAAGGCGGCGAGGACCTCCTCGGGGTGGCTCGCGAGGGCCTCGGCGAGGGCGGCCGCGGGGACCTGCGGCTCGGCGAGGGCGCGGGGGAGGTGGCGGGCGCGGCTGTGCGGGTCGCGGACGAGGAGGCCGAGGGCGGCGCCGTGGAGGGTCTGGTCGCCGGGGCGGGCGAGCAGGGCGAGGGCGGCGTAGCGGAGGAGTTCGCGGTCGGCGGACTGGATGGCGCGTCCGGCGACCAGGTGTCCGTACGCTGCCGCCGCGACCCGCCGCTCAGGGCGCCCGTCGTCGTGGGCCCAGCGGTCGACGGCCCGGCAGAGCGCGGACGGCTCGTCCTCGGCGAGCGCGGCGAGCAGACCGTCGGCGAGGGGGTGGGCGGTGGCGACGAGGGCCTCGCACAGGTCGTCGACGGCGAGCCCCCGGTGGGTGTGGAGCAGGGCCTGGGCGGCGGTCGCGACGGTGGCGTGAGGGGCGGCGGGGAGGGGCCGGTCGTCGCCGAACCAGCGGCAGAGGAGGGGCTGCACGCCCCTGGGGTCGGCGGCGAGCATCGCCGTGACGGCGTCGAGGCCGCCGGGGTGCGGCTCGGCCGGGAGGAGGCGCCGCAGAAGGTCGATCCGCTCGTCCTCACCGAGCGGCAGGCCCAGCCAGAACGCGGGCCCGAAGGAGGCGAAGACCGGGTGCCGCTCCGGGCGGGCCCCGATCAGGTCGGCGAGCAGCCGCAGGACGGGCAGGTACGGCCGCGGGTCCGGCAGCCGCCGCACGGTCTCCCCGAGGAGACGCGCGGCCCACCAGGCCCCGTCCCCGCTCTGCTCCTCCCCGGCGAACCGCCCGAGCGCCTCGGCGAGCCGGGCGAGCCGGGGTGCGAGCCCGGCGGGCCCACGCTCCCGGTGAAGGTGCAGCAGGGCCTCCAGGACGGGCCCGATCCGATGCCGGGGCACGGGCAGCGGTCCGCCCGCCGCCCGGTCCTCACCGTCGCGCTGCCGGGGAACGTGGAGGAGGGGGCCGTCGGAGGCGGGCTGCACGGCGGGCGTACCCGAGGCGGCCGCCTCGCGGGCGTCCTCGTGGCCCGGCTCCGGTTGCGTCTCCTCGCGGTGGACCAAGGCGTGCAGTGCCGTGTCCAGGTCGAGGTGGGTGGCCTGGACCCAGTCGGCGAGTTCCTCATGGGCGAAGCGGTAGCCGGAGCCCGCGGGGACGAGGAGGCCCTCGGTGAGGACGGCCGGGGCCCAGCCCTCCCGCCAGGGGAACAGCTCCTCGAAGGAGGCCCGGTCGAGGAGGCCGTGCCCGGGGCCCAGGCACCGGCGGGCCGCCTCGTGCAGCCGGCCGGTCACCCGCGCGGCGAGCCGGCGCACGGCCGTCCCCCGGAGGAGGGGCCGGGAGCCCGCGGCGATCCGGACGGCGGCCCGCAGGCACACCAGGTCCAGGTAGGCGGTGAAGATCTCCTCGCGTCCGGGCCGCCCCGGCACCTCCCCGGGCAGCGCCGCCCGCACCTCGGCCAGCAGCCGCAGGGCGAGCGGGTGCCGGGCGTCCGCCTCGGCGAGGTCCGTCTCCCCGATCCCGTACCCCTCCCGTACGGCACGGGCCTCCGTCTCCGAGAACGGCCCGAGGACGACGGCGGAGGGGAGCCCCTCGCCTACTGCCGTCGCCGGGCGGTGCAGGGCGCCCGGGGTGTAGAGCGCGCCGGCCTGCTCCCAGTGCTCGGGGCGGCAGGCGGTGACGAGGTGGGCGTGGTGGGCGCGGAGCCACCGCTCGGTGGCCGTCGTCCAGTCGGCGAGCCGGTGGGCGAGGAGCGGCGGCATCTCCTCGGGGCCGTCGAGGACGACGAGCAGCGGGCGGCCCGCGTCCCGGGCGAGGGCGGCGGCCCGCTCCGGGGTGGCGGCCGTGGTGTCGCCGAGCGCGCCGGAGGCGGCGACGATCCGGCCGGCCTGGTGCAGGGCGCGGCCGACGGCGTCGGCGAGCGAGCGGTCCTCGGCGCGCAGGTCGGCGCCGCGGAGGCGGACGGTGGGGGCGGGGGCGGCGCCCCGGGCACGGCGGGCGCAGAGCGCGGCGAGGGCGGTGGTGCGGCCGGTGCCGGGGGCGCCGACGAGGGCGAGGACGGGGGTGTCGCCTGCCGTGAAGCGGGCGAACTCGCGGACGCAGTCGGGCCGTTCGACCGGCTCGGGCCAGGGGCCGGGGTCCCGTACGGGTCCGGTGGAGGTGGCGGTGAGCTCCAGGATCGCGGCGAGGTTGAGGTCGGGTCCGTAGGCGGGGACGGTGGCCGCGTTGCGCCGCAGCAGGGCGGTGAGCGGTCCGGCGGGCCGGAGCGGCACGGCGTATCCGGCGGCCCGGCGGTCGCCGCGCAGGGCGGTGCCGAGGACGGCGAGGACGGTGCCGGTGACGGTGTCGAGGACGGGGCCGCCGGCGGCCTGCCCGCCGCGGCGGAGCGCCTCGGCGCCCTCCGTGCCGATGGCGAGTTCGAGGGCGTCGGCGAGGGCGTGGAAGCGGTCGGTGGCGGTGTACGTGACGGCGGCGGGGCCGAGGACGCGGGCCTCCCGCCAGCCCTGGGCGGCGATCCGTACGTACGTGCCGGGTTCGATCTCGGGCCGGGTCGCGAGCGGCAGTGGACGGCCGCCGAGTCCTTCGGTCCGTACGAGCGCGAGGCCGCTCTCGGGCAGCGGGGTGACGGCCTCGGCCTCGGCGAGCCAGCTGCGGTCGCCGGGGGCGTGCAGGACGACACGGCTGAGCCCGTCGACGGCTTCGTGACTGGTGACGACCGTTCCGTGGTGGTCGGCGAGGAAACCGGTGCCGCGCGGCCGGCCCGCCAGATCGCAGATCCGTACCAGCGTCGCCAGGTCCCCGCGTCCCATGGTGTCGACGGTAGGCGGCCGGTGATCACCCGGAGGCGCTCACGGGGAAACGCGCCCCCTGACACTCCCCCGTTCGCTCCGAGCGCCTCCCCGATGGGGTGAATTTCGGCGGCTGTGCCGGACAGGTACTCCCGGGGGAAACCGGGGGGAACGTCGTGGGGGGGGGGGAGGCGGGTGTTGGCCCCCCCGACTGAAACAGGAAAGGTTGGCGCGTGGAAAGACTC
>NZ_JBVISK010000004.1:0-710247 GCF_055575535.1 Streptomyces sp. NPDC034084 | reverse complement strand
CTCCGGGAGAACGTGGGGCAAAATCTTGGGCGCCACCCCCCCTCCCTTTTCCCCCCCACGACTGAACCGAGAACCGTCGGCTCAGCCGAAGACCGCCAGGCTCTTGGCCTTCCCCCGCTGGCCCTCCACCAGCGCGAGCAGCCCGCCCTCGGGTCCGAAGACCGCTACGGGCCCCTTCGGGTACTCCGGCATCTCCAGGCGGACGCCGTTGAGCAGCAGCCTGGCCCGCTTCTCGTCGACGTCCCAGCGCGGGAACGCCGCCTCGGCCGCCTCGGCGACCGGCATGACCGTGAGCTCCTCCTGGAGCTGGTCGAGCGTCTTCGCCGAGTCGAGCTTGTACGGGCCGACCCGGGTGCGGCGCAGGGCGGTCAGATGGCCGCCGACGCCGAGACCCGCGCCGAGGTCCCGGGCGAGCGCCCGGATGTACGTACCGGACGAGCAGACCACGGAGACGACCAGGTCGACGACGGGGGTGCCGTCCTCGGCCGTCGCCTCGCGGACGTCGTACACCCGGAAGGAGGAGACGGTGACCGGCCGGGCCGGGATCTCGAACTCCTCGCCGCCGCGCACGCGCGCGTACGACCGCTTGCCGTCGATCTTGATCGCGGAGACCTTCGACGGCACCTGCATGATGGCGCCGGTCAGCTCGGCGACACCCGCGTCGATCTGCTCCCGGGTGACCTTCGAAGCGTCGACCGACGCCGTGATCTCGCCCTCGGCGTCGTCGGTGATCGTCGTCTGGCCCAGGCGGATGGTGCCCAGATATTCCTTCTCGGTCAGCGCGAGGTGACCGAGGAGCTTGGTCGCCCGCTCCACGCCGAGGACGAGGACGCCCGTGGCCATGGGGTCGAGCGTGCCGGCGTGGCCGACGCGCCGGGTCCTGGCGATCCCGCGCATCTTGGCCACGACGTCGTGCGAAGTGAAGCCCGACGGCTTGTCGACGATGACAAGCCCGTCGGGCGTCTTCTGTGCGGTGCTCATTCGGCGGCTTCGTCCTCGCCCGGCTTCTTGTACGGGTCGGCCTCGCCGGCGAAGGCGGCGCCCGAGGACGCCTCCCGCACCTGGGCGTCCGAGGCCCGCGCCTTGTCGAGGAGGTCCTCGATCGTCTTGGCGTTCTCCGGGAGGGCGTCGGCCACGAAGGTCAGGGTCGGGGTGAACTTGGTCCCCGCCGCCCGGCCCACGGCCGAACGGAGGATGCCCTTGGCGCTCTCCAGGCCGGCCGCGGCGCTCGCGCGCTCCTCGTCGTCGCCGTAGACCGTGTAGAAGACCGTGGCCTCCCGCAGGTCACCGGTGACGCGGGTGTCCGTGATGGTCACGTGCGTACCCAGGCGGGGGTCCTTGATGCCGCGCTGCAGCTTCTCGGCGACCACCTCCCGGATGAGGTCTGCCAGCTTCTTCGCCCGCGCGTTGTCGGCCACTGGTCCTTCTCCTTCTTTGCCTTGCTCAAATCAGTCTTCATCAGTGTGGAGCCTGCGGCGCACCGAAAGCAGCTCCACCTCGGGACGTGCGGCGACGAGCCGCTCACAGCGGTCGAGCACGTCCGATACGAACCCCGGGTCCCCGGACACCAGCGCGACGCCCAGCAGGGCCCTGCGGTGAAGGTCCTGGTCGCCCACCTCGGCCGCGCTCACGGAGAACTTGCGCTGGAGCTCGGCGACGATGGGCCGGACGACGGAGCGTTTCTCCTTGAGCGAATGAACGTCGCCGAGGAGCAGGTCGAAGGACAGAGTCCCCACGTACATGTGGTGCCGGATGTCCCGCCGGTTCGGGTTCGGTGGCCTGCCACGCCGTCGCTTGGCAGGGACACCAGAACCGTACACGCAACGGCCGGGGCCGATCGACGGAATAACTTCCGCCGACCGGCCCCGACTCAGTGCTGCGATCGGACGCGATCAGGCGCGCGGCTTCTCGCGCATCTCGTACGTCGCGATGACGTCGTCGATCTTGATGTCGTTGAAGTTTCCGAGGTTGATACCGCCCTCGAAGCCTTCGCGGATCTCGGTGACGTCGTCCTTGAAGCGGCGCAGACCGTGGATCGTGAGGTCCTCGGCGATGACCTTGCCGTCGCGGACGAGGCGCGCCTTGGTGTTGCGCTTGACCTCGCCGGAGCGGATGAGGACACCGGCGATGTTGCCCAGCTTGGACGAGCGGAAGACCTCGCGGATCTCCGCCGTGCCGAGCTCGACCTCTTCGTACTCCGGCTTGAGGAGGCCCTTGAGCGCCGCCTCGATCTCCTCGATCGCCTGGTAGATGACCGAGTAGTACCGGACGTCGACGCCCTCGCGCTCCGCCATCTGCGCGGCGCGGCCGGCCGCACGGACGTTGTAGCCGATGACGATGGCGTCGGAGCCCATGGCCAGGTCGATGTCCGACTCGGTGACCGCACCCACACCGCGGTGCAGGACGCGGATGTCGACCTCTTCGCCGACGTCGAGCTGGAGCAGCGAGGCCTCGAGGGCCTCGACCGCACCGGACGCGTCGCCCTTGATGATGAGGTTGAGTTCCTGGACGAGACCGGCCTTGAGCACCTTGTCGAGGTCCTCGAGGGACACCCGGCGGACGCGCTTGGCGAAGGCGGCGTTGCGCTCACGCGCAGCGCGCTTCTCGGCGATCTGGCGGGCCGTACGGTCCTCGTCGACGACCAGGAGGTTGTCGCCGGCACCCGGGACGTTGGTGAGACCCAGGACGAGGACGGGAGTCGACGGAGTCGCCTCCTCGACGTTGTTGCCCTTGTCGTCGAGCATCGCCCGGACACGGCCGTACGCGTCGCCGACCACCACGGTGTCGCCGATGCGCAGCGTTCCGCGCTGGACCAGGACGGTCGAGACCGCACCACGACCACGGTCGAGGTGGGACTCGATCGCGATGCCCTGCGCGTCCTGGTTCGGGTTGGCCCGCAGGTCGAGCGAGGCGTCCGCGGTGAGGACCACGGCCTCCAGCAGGGAGTCGATGTGCAGACCCTGCTTGGCGGAGATGTCGACGAACATCGTGTCGCCGCCGTACTCCTCGGCCACCAGACCGAACTCGGTCAGCTGACCACGGACCTTGGTCGGGTCC
This sequence comes from Streptomyces sp. NPDC034084, assembly GCF_055575535.1. NCBI lineage: Bacteria > Bacillati > Actinomycetota > Actinomycetes > Kitasatosporales > Streptomycetaceae > Streptomyces > Streptomyces sp. NPDC034084. The sequence continues at coordinate 707,190 of NZ_JBVISK010000004.1, read as the reverse complement.
GCGCCCTCGACGTCGATCTTGTTGACCGCGACGACGATCGGGACGCCGGCGGCCTTGGCGTGGTTGAGCGCCTCGATCGTCTGCGGCATGACGCCGTCGTTGGCCGCGACCACGAGGATCGCGATGTCGGTCGACTTCGCACCACGGGCACGCATGGCGGTGAACGCCTCGTGACCCGGGGTGTCGATGAAGGTGATGCGACGCTCTTCGCCGTTGACCTCGGTGCCGACCTGGTAGGCACCGATGTGCTGGGTGATGCCACCGGCCTCGCCCGCGACGACGTTCGTCTTGCGGATCGCGTCGAGAAGTCGGGTCTTGCCGTGGTCGACGTGACCCATGACGGTGACGACCGGCGGACGGGAGACCAGAGCCTCTTCGCCGCCCTCGTCCTCGCCGAACTCGATGTCGAAGGACTCGAGGAGCTCGCGGTCCTCTTCCTCCGGCGAGACGATCTGAACCTGGTAGTTCATCTCGTCGCCGAGCATCTGCAGCGTGTCGTCGGACACGGACTGCGTGGCCGTGACCATCTCGCCGAGGTTCATCATCACCGCGACGAGCGACGCCGGGTTGGCGCCGATCTTCTCGGCGAAGTCGGTGAGGGACGCACCGCGCGACAGGCGAATGGTGTCGCCGTTGCCGCGAGGCAGCATCACGCCGCCCACGGACGGGGCCTGCATGGCCTCGTACTCCTGGCGCCTCTGACGCTTCGACTTGCGACCACGACGCGCGGGACCGCCGGGGCGACCGAAGGCGCCCTGCGTGCCACCACGGGCACCCGGACCGCCGGGACGGCCACCGAAGCCACCGGGACGACCGCCGAAGCCGCCGCCACCGCCGCCGGGACCACCCGGACGACCGCCGCCGCCACCGGGACCACCGGGACGACCGGCGAAGCCGCCGCCGCCACCGCCGGGACCGGCCGGACGACCGGTGAAGCCGGGACGACCGCCGCCGCCACCGCCGGGACCACCCGGACGGCCGCCGGGGCCACCGGGACCACGGCCGCCGGGACCGGGACGCGGGCCTGCAGCGGGACGCTGCGGCATCATGCCCGGGTTCGGACGGTTACCGCCGGGCGCGCCGCCCGGACGGGGAGCCTGCGGACGAGGCATGCCACCGGGGGTGGGACGGGCACCGCCCTGACCCTGCGGACGCGGGGCGCCACCGGGGCCACCCTGCGGACGCGGGGCGCCCGGAACGGCACCGGGGCCGCCGGGACGGGGAGCGCCACCACCCGGACGGGGCGTCTGCGGACGCGCCATGCCGGTGGAGCCACCCGAGGTGAAGGGGTTGTTGCCCGGACGGGGACCGGCCGGACGGGAACCGCCCGGACGGGGGGCCTGCTGGCCGCCGGGGCGCGCAGCACCCTGGCCCTGCGGGCGGGGCGCCTGCTGGCCCGGACGGGCGGCCGGGCGGGGGCCCGGGGTCGCGCCGGCGGGACGCTGCTGACCGGCGGCGGGAGCCGACGGAGGCGCGGTGAACTCCGGGGTCGTCGGAGCCGGGGAGGCCGGCGCCGGCTTCGGCGCGGCCGCGGGCTTCGGACCCGGGGTGGGACGCGCGGCGGGAGCCGGCGTCGCGGGCTTCTCCGCAGCCGCGGGCTTGGGCGCCGGGGTGGGCGCGCCAGGCTTCGGGGCGGCGGGACGAGCAGCCTGCGCCGGGGACGGCGCGGCGGATGCCGACGCCGGCTTCGGCGCGGCGGGGGAGGGCGCTGCCTTGCGGGGCGCGCCGGGCTTGGCAGCGGTCTTGCCGGCGTTGCCGCCGGGACCCTGCAAAGCGTCAGTCAACTTGCGCACGACCGGCGCCTCGATCGTCGAGGACGCCGAACGGACGAATTCACCGAGTTCTTGGAGCTTGGCCATGACGACCTTGCTCTCCACGCCGAACTCCTTGGCGAGTTCGTATACCCGGACCTTAGCCACTTTGCTCCTTTGTGAGGTCCGGTTACCGCCGGACCGTCGCTACTTCATGGGCGTACTCATCGCGTACTCATCGAGTGCTCATCGCAATCTCGACCTACTTCCAACTCGCGAGGTACCTGACCGCACGGTGTTCCGTGCCGTACTTCTTTCTTCACTGCGGTGCCGCTTGCTCGACATGGTGGCGGAGTGCCTCCGTGTCGAGCGGTCCCTGGACCTTGAAGGCCCTCGGAAAGGCCCGGCGACGGACCGCCAGGTCGAGACAGACCACGGCGGGGTGCAGGTAAGCACCCCGGCCGGGCAGCGTACCGCGATGATCAGGAACGCACTCGTCCTTGTTCACCACGATCCGCAGCAGATCGCTCTTGGCCGCTCGCTCCCGGCATCCCACACAGGTTCGCTCAGGGCACGCGCAGGCATGCGTCCGGCCAGACACGCTTAAGTCTACCTCCCCGTACCGACCCCACCCGTTTGGGGCAAGAATCGAACAGTTGTTGGCCAAAAACGATCTCAGTCCTGCGGCTCGGCCTGCTCCGTGTCCGGACGGATGTCGATCCGCCAGCCGGTGAGACGCGCGGCGAGGCGGGCGTTCTGGCCCTCCTTGCCGATCGCCAGCGACAGCTGGTAGTCCGGCACCGTCACGCGCGCGGAACGGGCCGCCATGTCGACGACCTCGACCTTCGAGACCCGCGCCGGAGAGAGCGCGTTCGCCACCATCTCGGCCGGGTCGTCCGACCAGTCGACGATGTCGATCTTCTCGCCGAGCAGCTCCGCCATCACGTTGCGGACGCGGCTGCCCATGGGGCCGATGCAGGCGCCCTTGGGGTTCAGGCCCGAACGGGTGGAACGGACGGCGATCTTGGTGCGGTGACCGGCCTCACGGGCGATGGCCGCGATCTCGACCGAGCCGTCGGCGATCTCCGGCACCTCCAGGGCGAAGAGCTTCTTCACCAGGTTGGGGTGGGTGCGCGAGAGGGTGACGGACGGACCGCGGACACCCTTCGCCACCCGGACGACGTACGTGCGCAGCCGCAGACCGTGCGTGTACTCCTCGCCCGGCACCTGCTCCTGCACCGGAAGGATGGCCTCCAGCTTGTCGTCCAGCCGGACGAGGACGTTCTTCGGGTCCTTGCCCTGCTGCACTACACCGGCGACGACATCGCCCTCGCGGCGGGCGTACTCGCCGAAGGTCACGTCGTTCTCGGCGTCCCGCAGCCGCTGCTGGATGACCTGGCGGGCGGTGCTCGCCGCGATCCGGCCGAAGTCCGACGGGGTGTCGTCGAAGTCCTTGGGCTCCTGGCCCTCCTCCAGCTCGGAGGGGTCCTCCTTCGCCCACACCGTCACGTGACCGGTGGCCCGGTTCAGCTCCACGCGCGCGTGGCGGCGGGCGTCCGGGGTCCGGTGGTACGCGATGAGGAGGGCCGACTCGATCGCCTCGACCAGCATCTCGAAGGAGATTTCCTTCTCCTGCGCCAAGCCCTTCAGAAGCTTCACGTCGATGTCCACGGCTACGCCTCCTCTTCCTTCTTGTCCTTGCGGTTGAACTCGATCTCGACACGCGCCTTGGCGATGTCGGCGAAAGCGACCCGCCGGGCGGTGGGCTTGCGCCCCTTCACACCCGGCACCTCCATGTCGAGGCCGTCCTCGTCCACGGCGAGGATGCGCGCGACCAGGTCCTCGCCCTCGGCGAGCTGGAGCTTCACCAGGCGGCCGGTGGCGCGCACGTAGTGGCGGTGCTCGGTCAGGGGGCGGTCGGCGCCCGGGGAGCTGACTTCGAGGACGTACTCGCCCTCGCCCATCGCGTCGGTCTCGTCGAGCTTCTCGGAGATCGCGCGGCTCAGCTCGGCGCAGACGTCCAGCTCCACGCCCTCGTCCGAATCGACGACGATCCGCAGCAGTCCGCGGCGGCCGGCCCGGGACACCTCGATCTCTTCCAGATCCAGGTCCTTCGCGGCGACGAGCGGCTCCACGAGTCCGCGCAGCCTGTCGCTCTGGGTGGTGCTCATCCGGGTGACTCCTCGGCCGCGTGTGCTGTTGTGGTTTCGTCGCGTGTCAGACCAAAGGGTATCCGGTCCGGGAGGGTGTTGCCGTCCATCGCCCCGGGGCCCGCGGGTACGCTCGCCTGCGGTGATCTCGACGATCTTCGACGACGGACGGCAGCCGAGGGAGAAGGCGTGACGACGACGGGCAGACGCGCACTCCTCGTGGCGGGTGCGGCGGCGGGCGTGACCGCCCTCGCGGGCTGCACCTCCTCACCCGGCGAGCAGGCCCGGCGGCCGAGCGCCGCCCGGCTGGAGGCCGAACGGGTGGCGCGCGCCGAGGCCGCCCTGCGGCTGCGGTCGGTGACCGTCGCCCGCGACCTGCTGGAACGTTACGACGCGATGCTCGCCGCCCACCCCGCCCTGGCCCCCCGGCTGACCCCGCTGCGGCACGCGGTGGCCGCGCACACGGAGGCCCTCGGCGAGGGCGGGACGACGGTGCGGCCCGCCGCGGAACCGTCCGCTCCCGCCACCGCGAAGCCCACGGCCTCCCCCGCGCCCGTCCGGGTGGCGGCCGACCCCCGGGCCGCCCTCACGGAGCTCGCCGCCGCCGAGCGAACCGCCTCCGACGGCCACACGGCCGCCCTGCTCACCGCCCCGCCCGAGTACGCCCGGCTGCTCGCCTCGGTGGCGGCCTCGGGCGCCGCCCACGCCTACCTGCTGACCGAAGGAGCGCGGGCATGAGCGCCCTCGACGCGACCCAGGCCGCGCTGGCCGCCGAGCACGCCGCGGTGTACGGGTACGGGGTGGTCGGCGGCCGGATCGGCACCGAGCGGCGGCCCGAGGCCACCGCCGCGTACGAGGCGCACAAGGCGCGGCGGGACGCGCTGCGCCGGGCCGTGCGGGACCTCGGCGGGACGCCGGTGGCGGCGGAGGCCGCGTACGAGCTGCCGTTCCGGGTCGCGGACCCGGCCGGCGCGGTGCGGCTCGCGGTGGTCCTGGAGGACCGGGTGGCCGGGGTGTACTCCGACCTCGTACGGGCCACCGAGGGCCCCGCGCGGGGCGAGGCCGCCGCCGCGCTCCGGGAGGCGGCGGTACGGGCCGTCCGCTGGCGCGGCAGCGACGTAACCTTTCCTGGGCTCGCCGAGCGGGTAGGGCCGATCCGGGGGAGCAGGACCGGATAAGGCCCTGGTCCCGCCACGACCGCGTCCCGCCCCGACCGAAGGAACAACGCACGCATGGGTTTCGAACCGCCGCAGCGACTGGCCAGGACGCTCGGTGAGACGTACGGGGACGCCGCGGCGGCCGCGTGGCTCGGGACGCTGCCCGAGCTCGCCGAGCGGGCGCTCGCCCACGCGTCCCTGGACACCGAGCGGGTGATGGCCCCCGGCGGGCGGAGCAGCCTCGTCGTGCTCGTCCGGCAACCCGGCGGCTCCCCCGCCGCGCTCAAGATCGCACCCCCGTTCGCCCGGCCCGACCTGGAGCGGGACGCGCTCGCGCACTGGAACGGCTGGGGCGCGGTCCAGCTCCTCGACGAGGCCGGGGAGGGCGCGCTCGTCCTGGAGCGGCTGCACCCCGAGGTCTCCCTGCGCTCCCTGCCGGAGGCGAAGGCCCTCCTGGAGGCGGCGGGCACCGTACGGAAGCTGTGGGTCGAGCCCCCGGCCGGGCACCGCTTCGAGACGGCGGCGGAGCGGACGGCCCGGCAGGCGGAGGCCATGGAGCCGTACCGCACGGACCCGGCGGCCGGGGAACTGACGGCGGCGGCGCTCGCGGCCCGCGAGGAGCTGGTGGCCGCGGACACGGAGACGGTGCTGCTGCACGGGAACTTCCGGCAGGGCAAAGTGCTCGCCGGCGACCGGACGCCCTGGCTGGCGGTCGGCCCCGAGCCACTGGTGGGCGAGCGCGCCTATGACCTCGCTCGGCTCGTACGGGACCGGGTCGAGGACCTGGTGGCAGCGTCCTCGGGCGCCTCGGCCGCCCGGCGGCGGGTCAACAAGCTCGCCGACTCCCTGGACCTGGACCGGGAGCGTCTGCGCGGCTGGACCCTGTTCCGCGCGGTCGAGTCGGGGACGCGGGCGCTGACGGCGGGACGTCGGCAGGACGCCGAGCTGCTCCTCGAGTTCGCGAGCTGGCTGTAGGGGAATACCCTTTTTGTACTTGTTCGGCTCGACGCAGGGAGCCGTGATGATCGAAGAGCTGCTGGTGGCGGCGGCCGGCGCGGCTGCGGCGGTCGCGGTGTACGCGGGCGCGGCGGCCCGCGTCGTGAAGCAGTACGAGCGCGGCGTGGTCTTCCGCTTCGGCCGGCTGCGCCGTGACGTCCGCGGCCCCGGCTTCACGATGATCGTTCCGTTCGTCGACCGCCTGCACAAGGTGAACATGCAGATCGTCACGATGCCGGTGCCCGCGCAGGAGGGCATCACCCGGGACAACGTGACGGTGCGGGTGGACGCGGTCGTGTACTTCAAGGTCGTCGACCCGGCGGACGCGGTGGTGCGGGTCGAGGACTACAAGTTCGCGGTCTCGCAGATGGCGCAGACCTCGCTGCGGTCGATCATCGGCAAGAGCGACCTCGACGATCTGCTGTCCAACCGGGAGAAGCTCAACCAGGGTCTGGAGCTGATGCTCGACAGCCCGGCGATGGGCTGGGGCGTCGCGATCGACCGGGTCGAGATCAAGGACGTGTCGCTGCCGGAGACGATGAAGCGCTCGATGGCCCGGCAGGCGGAGGCGGACCGGGAGCGGCGGGCGCGGGTGATCAACGCGGACGCGGAGCTCCAGGCGTCGAAGAAGCTGGCGGAGGCGGCGGGGGTGATGTCGGGCCAGCCGGCGGCGCTGCAGCTTCGGCTGCTGCAGACGGTGATGGCGGTGTCCGCCGAGAAGAACTCGACGCTGGTGCTGCCGATTCCGGTCGAACTGCTGCGGTTCCTGGAGCGCGCGACGCCGGCGGAGGCGGCACAGTCACTGCCGGAGGTGCCGCCGGTGCCGCCCGGCGAGGCGTACCTGATGGGCCGGGCGGCGGCGGAGGGCGCGATCGAGGACCTGACGGGCACGTCGGTCGAACCGACGCCCCGGGAGCCCTCGACCTGACGCTTGCGGGCGGCGCCGGGTTGCGGGGCGCCGGGGTTGCGGGGCGCGACCGGGCCGGGCCCGGTTGCGGGCAGGCGTTCCGCACGGCGATGGGGGTCCCCCGCTCGAGCGAAGCCCGCACGCCGGATGCGGGTCCAGGCACGGAAGCCTGGGCCCGGCAAGGGGCGCCGTCCCGTGTGCCCACCCGTCCCGCCCTGCGGGACGCCTGCCCACATGGCGGGGGGGGCACCGCCCCGGCGAGCGCGGGGCAGACGGGGCGTGTGGGCGGGGCCACCGCCCCCCGCGGGCGCGGCCCCCGCACGGGCGGTGGGCGCCGCCCGTACGGGGGCCGGCGGTCAGGCCGTCAGGGTGGCGAGGGCCTCTTCCACCGTGAGTTCCTCGCGGGCGCCCGTGCGGCGGTCCTTCAGTTCCACTACGCCCTCCCCCGCCCGGCGGCCCGCGACGAGGATCTTCGGGACGCCCATGAGCTCCGCGTCGGTGAACTTGACGCCCGGGGAGACGCCCGCGCGGTCGTCGACCAGGACGCGGAGGCCGGCCGCGGAGAGCTTCTCCGAGACCTCGAGGGCCAACTCCGTCTGGAGCGCCTTGCCCGCCGCCACGACGTGGACGTCGGCCGGGGCGACCTCGGCGGGCCAGCACAGGCCCTTCTCGTCGGCGGTCTGCTCGGCGAGGGCCGCGACCGCGCGGGAGACGCCGATGCCGTACGAGCCCATGGTCACGCGGACGGGCTTGCCGTTCTGGCCGAGGACGTCGAGCTTGAGGGCGTCGGCGTACTTGCGGCCCAGCTGGAAGATGTGGCCGATCTCGATGGCGCGGTCCAGCTTCAGGCCGGTGCCGCACCTGGGGCACGGGTCGCCCTCCTCGACCACGACGACGTCGACGTACGCGTCGACCTCGAAGTCACGTCCCGCGACGACGTTCTTCGTGTGCGTGCCCTCCTTGTTGGCGCCCGTGATCCAGGAGGTGCCGGGGGCGACGCGCGGGTCGGCGACGTACGTCACCTTGTCGAGTCCCTGGGGGCCGACGTAGCCGCGGACGAGGTCGGGGCGGCCCGCGAAGTCGGCCTCGGTCACCATCTCGACGGTCGCGGGGGCGAAGTGCTCCTCGACCTTGCCGAGGTCGACCTCGCGGTCGCCGGGGACGCCGACGGCGACGATCTCGCCGTCGACCTTCACCAGGAGGTTCTTGAGGGTCGCGGAGGCCGGCACGCCGAGGGAGGCCGCGAGGGTCTCGATCGTCGGGGTGTCGGGGGTGGGGATCTCCTCGGCCGCCGCGACGCCGGAGCCGTCGACCGGCCGCAGCTCGTAGGAGACCGCCTCGGTGTTGGCCGCGAAGTCGCAGTTCGGGCAGTCGGCGAAGGTGTCCTCGCCGGCCTCGGCCGGGGCGAGGAACTCCTCGGACTTCGAGCCGCCCATGGCGCCGGCGGTGGCGGCGACGATGCGGTAGTCGAGGCCGAGGCGCTCGAAGACGCGCTCGTACGCCTGGCGGTGCAGGGCGTAGGACTGGGCGAGGCCCTCGTCCTCGGTGTCGAAGGAGTACGAGTCCTTCATCAGGAACTCGCGGCCGCGCAGGATGCCGGCGCGGGGCCGGGCCTCGTCGCGGAACTTCGTCTGGATCTGGTACAGGATGACCGGCAGGTCCTTGTAGGACGAGCACTGGTCCTTCACCAGGAGGGTGAAGATCTCCTCGTGCGTGGGGCCGAGGAGGTAGTCGCCGCCCTTGCGGTCCTGGAGGCGGAAGAGCTCGGCGCCGTACTCGTCCCAGCGGCCGGTCGCCTCGTACGGCTCGCGGGGCAGCAGCGCGGGCAGGGAGACCTCCTGCGCGCCGATGGCGTCCATCTCCTCGCGGACGATGCGCTCGACGTTGGAGAGGACCTTCTTGCCGAGGGGCAGCCAGCTCCAGATGCCGGCGGCGGTGCGGCGGACGTAGCCGGCGCGGACGAGGAGCTTGTGGCTGAGGACCTCGGCGTCCGCCGGGTCGTCGCGCAGCGTCTTCGCCATCAACTGGGACATGCGCTGGACCGGTGCGTTGGCCATGGTTGTCGTACTCCTGTGCCGGGACAAGGGGGTCCCCCCTGCTCGAGCGGAGCCGAGAGCTCGGGGGCGTGATGGCCCCGAGGTTAGCCGGGCCGCCCCTGGCAGGTGAAATCAGTTCCGGCGCTTGAGCGGCAGCGGGGCGCCCATGACCGCGTACGGGCGGGGGGCGCTCGGGAAGTGGACCTGCCGGGCCAGGTCGACGTAGCCGAGGGCCCGGTAGAGGCCGCGGGCGGGGCTGTCGGTGTCGATCGCGGAGAGGATCGAGCGCGGCTCGGCGGCGCCGTCGGTGATGGTGGTGATCAGCTCGCGGCCCACACCCCGGCCCTGGAAGTCGGGATGGACGTGGAGTTCGGTGATGACGAAGGAGTCGTCGAGCCAGTCGGCGGTGCCGGTGGCCCGCAGGTAGGTCTCGACGACGGTGGACCACCAGTGGGTGCGGTCGTTGGGCATCCCGTACACGAATCCGACGAGCCGCCCGTCGGGGGTGGTGGCCCCGTGGGCGCGGGCGCCGGGGCTGAGGAGGTGGCGCAGCACGATGTGGCGGCGTACGGCGACCTCGCCCGCGTCCAGGCCGAAGGCGAGCGCCTGCACGGCGAGGGCCTCGTCCACCCGGGCGGCGAGATTGACCGGTCCGATCCCGACCTCTGCGTCATCCATGCGGCGCACCCTACAAGTGCCCGCCCGTCCCAGGACAGCGTGTCCGGATCGGTACGGTCAGAACAGCACGCTCATGAAGGCGCCGGTCTCGCGGAAGCCGACGCGGCGGTACGCGGCCCGCGCGGGGGTGTTGTAGTCGTTCACGTACAGGCTCACCACGGGGGCGATGTCGGCGAGCGCGTACCGGAGGACGGCGGCCATGCCCGTCTCGGAGAGGCCCTTGCCGCGGTGTTCGGGGGCGACCCAGACGCCCTGGATCTGGCAGGCGTGCCGGGTGGCGGCGCCGATCTCGGCCTTGAAGACGACCTTGCCGTCCTCGATGCGGGCGAAGGAGCGGCCGGCGCCGACGAGCTCGGCGACGCGGACCTGGTAGAGCAGCCCGCCGTCGTTGGCGAGCGGGGAGATCCCGACCTCCTCGGTGAACATGGCCACGCAGGCGGGCATGATCACCTCCATCTCGTCCTTGCGGACGCGGCGCACCAGCGGATCGGGCGTGACCGTGGCGGAGGGTTCCTCGGCGACCATGAGCGGCTGGCGGGCGCGGACGTCCCTCGCGGGGCCCCAGCTGGGCTCCAGGAGCCGCCAGAGCGCGCCGGTGGCCTCGGCGGGGCCGACGATCGAGGAGCAGCGGCGGCCGATCCTGCGGGCCCGGTCGGCGAAGGCGCGGACGGCCGCGGGGGTGGCGCAGATGGGGACCAGGTTGGCGCCGGAGTAGCAGAGCGAGCGGAGCCGGCCCTCGGTGTACCAGCCCCACATCTCGCCGCCGAGGCGCCAGGGATCGAGCCCGGCGACCTGGACGCGGGCGGCGACGAAGGCGTTCTCGACGGGGGCGCTCTCCAGGACGGCGAGTGCGGCGCCGAGGTCGGCGGGTTCGAGGACCCGAGTGGTGGTCTCTGTCAGCACGAGGGGGCCTCACGGTACGGATCTGCTGGTCTCCGCACTGTACCCCCGTGCCCTGCGGCGGGTCCCGTCGCGCACGTGAAGCCCCTCCGCCCGGTGGGGTGGAGGGGCTTCACGTGCGCTTCGGCGTGTGAGGGTCAGCCGGCGACGGCGACCGTCGGCTCGCCGCTGGCGATGCCGTCCTTCTCCATCTGCTCGGCGATCTTGAGGGCCTCTTCGATGAGGGTCTCGACGATCTTCGACTCGGGGACGGTCTTGATGACCTCGCCCTTGACGAAGATCTGGCCCTTGCCGTTGCCGGAGGCGACGCCGAGGTCGGCCTCGCGGGCCTCGCCGGGGCCGTTGACGACGCAGCCCATGACGGCGACGCGCAGCGGGACGGTCATGCCGTCGAGGCCGGCGGTGACCTCCTCGGCGAGCTTGTAGACGTCGACCTGGGCGCGGCCGCAGGACGGGCAGGAGACGATCTCCAGGCGGCGCTGGCGCAGGTTCAGCGACTCCAGGATCTGGATGCCGACCTTGATCTCCTCGGCCGGCGGCGCGGAGAGCGAGACGCGGATGGTGTCGCCGATGCCCTGGGAGAGCAGGGCGCCGAAGGCGACGGCCGACTTGATGGTGCCCTGGAAGGCGGGGCCGGCCTCGGTGACGCCGAGGTGCAGCGGGTAGTCGCACTGGGCGGCGAGCTGGCGGTAGGCCTCGACCATGACGACCGGGTCGTTGTGCTTGACCGAGATCTTGATGTCGCGGAAGCCGTGCTCCTCGAAGAGGGACGCCTCCCAGAGGGCGGACTCGACGAGTGCCTCGGGGGTGGCCTTGCCGTACTTCTTCAGGAGCCGGGCGTCGAGCGAGCCGGCGTTGACGCCGATCCGGATCGGGGTGCCGGCGTCGGAGGCCGCCTTGGCGATCTCCTTGACCTTGTCGTCGAACTGCTTGATGTTGCCCGGGTTGACGCGGACGGCCGCGCAGCCGGCGTCGATCGCGGCGAAGACGTACTTCGGCTGGAAGTGGATGTCCGCGATGACCGGGATGGAGGACTTCCGGGCGATCGTGGCGAGCGCGTCGGCGTCGTCCTGGGTGGGGCAGGCCACGCGCACGATCTGGCAGCCGGAGGCGGTCAGTTCGGCGATCTGCTGGAGCGTGGCGCCGATGTCGGAGGTGCGGGTCGTCGTCATCGACTGGACGGAGACGGGCGCGTCACCGCCGACGGCCACGCTGCCGACCTGGATCTGGCGGCTCTTGCGCCGCTCGGCGAGCCGGGTCGGAACGGTCGGGATACCGAGAGAAATCGCGGTCATCTGAAGTGCAACCTCAAGGTTGTGCGTCGGCGGGCTCAGGTCTCCGAGGTTACCGCCCCGGCGGCGGGGGGCCCGACACCATGGGTCGGGCCCCTCCGGGAGCTACGTCAGTTTCACCGGGTTGACGATGTCGGCGGCGAGGACGAGCAGTGTGAAGCAGACGAAGACGCCGGCCACCACGTAGGCGGCGGGCATCAGCCTGGCCACGTCGAACGGGCCGGGGTCGGGGCGCTTGAAGATCCGGGCCGTGTGGCGGCGGACGGACTCCCACAGGGCTCCCGCGATGTGTCCGCCGTCGAGCGGCAGCAGCGGGAGCATGTTGAACAGGAACAGCGAGACGTTGAACATGACCAGCAGGTTCATGAACCACACGAGGATCGTCGTGGGCGGGGCCTCGACGGTCATCAGCTCGCCGGTGATGCGGGCGGCGCCGACGACGCCGACGGGCGAGTCGTCGGCGCGCTCGCCGTCGCCGAAGGTGGCGTCCCAGAGGCCGGGGATCTTGCCGGGGAGGGCGATGACCGAGTGGACGCCGTTCTCCAGGAGGTCGGTCATCCGTTCGGTGGTCTCGCCGAAGGTGAGCGGCGCGACCTCGGTCTTGGACGCGAAGCCGAGGTAACCGGCCTTGACGTATTGCACCGGCTGGACGACCTTCCCGTCCGCGTCCTTCTTCGGGACGACGTTGGGGACGAGGGTGGGGTGCAGGTCGAGGCGCCGGCCGCCGCGCTCGACGGTGACCGTCGCGGGGCCGATGGTGTCGCGGATGCGGTCCGAGAGGGTGTCCCAGTCGCCGACCGGGGTCCCGTTGAAGGCGACGATCTTGTCGCCCTCCTTCAGGCCGGCCTTGAACGCCGGGGAGACGGGGTCGCCCGCCGCGCACTTCTCGCGCTTCTCGCTCTGCTCGATGACGCACTTCTGGACGCCGGCGACCGAGGTCGTCTGACCCGCGGTGCCGATCGTCATCATCGAGCCGAAGAACAGCGCCGCCGCCAGGACCAGGTTCATGAACGGTCCGGCGAACATCACGATGACGCGCTTCCACGGCTTGCGCGTGTAGAACAGCCGCGTCTCGTCGCCTTCCTTGAGTTCCTCGTACGAGGCCTCGCGGGCGTCCTCGATCATGGAGCGCCAGGGCGAGGTGGAGCGGGCCTCGATCCTGCCGTCCTCGCCCGGCGGGAACATGCCGATCATGCGGATGTAGCCGCCGGCGGGGATGGCCTTGAGGCCGTACTCGGTCTCGCCGCGCTTCCGCGACCAGACCGTGGGGCCGAAGCCGACCATGTACTGCGGCACGCGGATGCCGAAGAGCTTGGCCGTGGAGAGGTGGCCGAGCTCGTGCCAGGCGATGGAGACGAGGAGGCCGAGGGCGAACAGCACGATGCCCAGGGCGTACAAAAGCACTTCGGTCATGCGCGGGCCTCCGCTGTTGCCTTCGCTGCGAGCTCTCGGGCCCGGGCCCGTGCCCAGGTCTCCGCTTCGAGGACGTCCGACACGGTGAGGGAGGTTCCCGTACGGGGAACGCCGTGCTCCGTGACGACCGCAGTGACCGTATCCATGATTCCGTTGAACGGCAGCCGCCCGGCGAGAAACGCCTCGACGCACTCCTCGTTCGCGGCGTTGAAGACGGCGGGGGCCGTGCCGCCCAGCTCGCCCACGTGCCTGGCCAGGCCGACGGAGGGGAAGGCCTCGGTGTCGAGCGGGAAGAACTCCCAGGTGGAGGCCTTGGACCAGTCGAAGGCGGGGGCCGCGTCCGGGACGCGCTCCGGCCAGCCGATGCCGATGGCGATCGGACCCCGCATGTCCGGTGGGGTGGCCTGCGCGAGGGTGGAGCCGTCCGTGAACTCGACCATCGAGTGGACGTACGACTGCGGGTGGACGACGACCTCGATGCGGTCGAACGGGATGTCGTAGAGCAGGTGGGCCTCGATGACCTCCAGACCCTTGTTCACCAGGGTCGCGCTGTTCACCGTGATCACCGGGCCCATGGCCCAGGTCGGGTGGGCGAGCGCGTCCTCGCGGGTGACGTGCGCCAGCTCCTCCCTCGTACGGCCGCGGAAGGGGCCGCCGGAGGCCGTGACGACCAGCTTGCGGACGTCGGCGCGGGTGCCGGCGGCGAGCGCCTGGAAGAGAGCGGCGTGCTCGGAGTCGACCGGGATGATCTGGCCCGGCTTGGCGAGCGCCTTGACCAGGGGGCCGCCGACGATCAGCGACTCCTTGTTGGCGAGGGCGAGGGTGCGGCCGGCCTCGAGGGCGGCGAGGGTGGGCGCGAGGCCGATGGAGCCGGTGATGCCGTTGAGCACGGTGTGGCACGGCGACTCGGCCAGCCGGGTCGCGGCCTCCGGCCCCGCCAGGAGCTCGGGCAGGGGCTCGGAGCCGTACAGCGCCTTCAGCGCCTCGCGCAGCTCGGGCAGCGCCTCCTCGCGGGCGACGGCGACCGTCGCGACCCGCAGCCGGTGCGCCTGCTCGGCGAGCAGTCCGATCCGGCCGCCCGAGGCGGCCAGGCCGGTGACCCGGAAGCGGTCGGGGTTGCGCAGCACCAGGTCGATGGCCTGGGTGCCGATGGACCCGGTCGAGCCGAGGACGACGATGTCCCGGCGTCCTTCGGAGACGTCGAAGGCGATGTGCGGGTCGGCGAGAGGAGAGGGGCGGTCGCTCATGCCCCCCATTCTTGCCGCAAAGACCGCGCGGTCTTCACGGGGTGTGGTCTTTACGGGGTGCGGTCTTCACGGGTGCGGACGAACGCGTCGAACTCCCGGTGGAAGCCGGGGAAGGTCTTCTTCACGCAGCCGGGGTCGTCGAAGGTGATCCCGGGCGTGCGGAGCGCGGTCACCGCGAAGGACATGACGATCCGGTGGTCGCCGTGGGTGGCGATCTCGACGGGACCCGCCGGGGTGCCGGGGTGGATCTCGATCCAGTCCGGGCCGGTCTCGACGGTGATGCCGAGGCGGCGGAGGTTCTCGGCGCAGGCGTCGAGACGGTCGCACTCCTTGACCCGGGTGTTCGCGACGTCCTCGATGCGGACCGGCCCGTCGGCGAACGGCGCGATCGCCGCGAGGGTCGGCATCGTGTCGGAGATGTCCCGCATGTTGACGGTGAGGCCGCGCAGGGTGCCGGTGGAGCGGACGGTGGTGGCGGTGTCGGTGACCTCGACGTCGGCACCCATCCGGCGCAGCACGTCGACGAAGGCCAGGTCGCCCTGGAGGGCGCCGGTCCCGAGGCCGGGGACGGTGACGGAACGGCCCGGTTCGAGGGCGGCGGCGGCGAAGAAGTAACTGGCGGTGGAGGCGTCGGGCTCGATGCCGTACGTCCGTGCCCGGTAACCGGTGGGGGCGACCCGGTACGTACGCCCCTCCTGCCGGACCTCGGCCCCGAAGGCCCGCATCATCGCGAGCGTGATCTCGACGTACGGCTCCGAGACCAGGTCCGTGACGGTGATGTCGAGGCCCTCGGCGGTGAGCGGGCCCAGCATGAGCAGGGCGGTCAGGTACTGGGAGGACTGCCCGGCGTCGAGGGTGAGCGCACCGCCCTTCACCCCGGCGGCGTGGACGCTGAGCGGGTGGTGCCCGTCCTTCTCCCCGTGCCGGAGGTCGACGCCGAGGTCGCGCAGGGCGGTGCTGAGCGGGCCGAGGGGACGGCGGCGCATCTGGGCGGAGGCGTCGAAGCGGTACGTGCCGTGGCCGGCGGCGGCGAGGGTCGGCAGGAAGCGGGCGGTGGTGGCCCCGTCCCGGCAGTACACCTCGGCGTCGGTCGCCCCCGGGCCGGCGGGGCGGCCCGCGATGTGCCAGGCGCCGGGCTCGCGGCGGACCGCGTAGCCGAGGGCGGTGAGGCCCTCGGCGAAGCCCTCGGTGTCGTCGGAGACGAGCGGGCGCAGGAGGGTGGTGGTGCCCTCCGCGGCGGCGGCGAGGAAGAGCGCGCGGGCGGTGACGGACTTGGAGCCGGGGATGTCGATGACGGTCACGCCCCCATCCTGCCGCGCGGCCCCCGCCGCCGGTTTCCTGGTCCGCAAGGTGGACCAGCCGGGGCGTCGTCTCGGGCCGCGCGCGCCGCTGCTTCGGTGCGGGTCAGGGCGCGGGAGCCTAGGCCCGGCGAAGGGCCGCCGTCCCGATGGGTGGGCGCCGCCCCAGCGGAACCTGCGCCCACAACGGAGGAGGCGCCGTCCGGGCGGGTGGCCCCGCAGCGCCACGTGCGCCCACAGCGCGGGGCCCCCAGCCACCGCCCCCGACGAGCGGCCCGTGGTGACCGTGTCACCCCGTCCTGCGGTGGACGTCCTGGGTTGTGGACGGGCCCGGGGTCGCCTCCGCGATCCAGGGGCCCTCGCCGCTCGGGTCCACGATGCCCGCCTCCAGCCAGGTGTAGTGCCCGGCGAGCACCCCGTCGACGATCCGCCGGTCGAGGTCGTCCGTGTTGGACCAGAGGCGGGTGAAGAGCTCCTCGACGCGGAGGCGGGCCTGCCGGCAGAAGGCGTCGGCGAGCTGGTGGGCCTCACGGCCGTGGTCGGTCGTGGTGCGGAGCAGCTCGGCCCGTACACAGGCCGCGCTCATCGCGAAGAGCTCCGCCCCGATGTCGACGATCCGTCCGAGGAAGGCCTGCTTGAGCTCCATGCGGCCCTGCCAGCGGGACATCGCGTAGAAGGTGGACCGGGCGAGTTTGCGGGAGGTCCGCTCGACGTACCGGAGGTGACCCGCGAGGGCGCCGAACTCCCCGTACGCCCCCGGCAGCTGTCCCGGCCCGGTGACGAGTCCCGGCAGCCAGCGGGCGTAGAAGCCGCCGGCCCGGGCGCCCGCCCTCGCCTTGTCGGAGAGGGACTTCTCGGGGTCGATGAGGTCCCCGGCGACGGCGAGGTGGGCGTCGACGGCCTCCCGGGCGATGAGCAGGTGCATGATCTCGGTCGAGCCCTCGAAGATCCGGTTGATCCGCAGGTCGCGCAGGAGCTGCTCGGCGGGGACGGCCCGTTCGCCGCGGGCGGCGAGCGAGTCGGCGGTCTCGTAGCCCCGGCCGCCGCGGATCTGGACGAGTTCGTCGGCGATCAGCCAGGCCTTCTCGGAGCCGTACAGCTTGGCGAGGGCGGCTTCGATGCGGATGTCGTTGTGGTCCTCGTCGGCCAGCTGGGAGGCGAGGTCGACGACGGCCTCCAGGGCGAAGGCGGTGGCCGCGATGAAGGAGATCTTGGTCGAGACGGCTTCGTGGCGGGCGATCGGCCTGCCCCACTGCTCGCGCTCCCCCGACCACTCGCGGGCGATCTTCAGGCACCACTTGGCGGCGCCCGCGCAGGCGGCGGGGAGGGAGAGCCGGCCGGTGTTGAGGGTGGTGAGGGCGATCTTCAGGCCCGCGCCCTCGGGGCCGATGCGGTTGCCCGCGGGGACCCGGACGCGGTGGAAGCGGGTGACGCCGTTCTCCAGGCCGCGCAGGCCCATGAAGGCGTTGCGGTGCTCGACGGTGATGCCGGGCGCGTCGGCCTCGACGACGAAGGCGGTGATGCCGCCGGGGTGTCCGGCGGAGGCGGGGACGCGGGCCATGACGACGAGGAGGTCGGCGACGACCCCGTTGGTGGTCCACAGCTTCACGCCGTCCAGGACGTACGTGTCGTCGCCCTCGGGCACGGCGGTGGAGGCGAGCCGGGCCGGGTCGGAGCCGACGTCGGGCTCGGTGAGCAGGAAGGCGGAGAGGTCGGTGCGGGCGAGCCGGGGCAGGAAGGCGTCCTTCTGCTCCTGGGTGCCGAAGAGTTTCAGCGGCTGCGGTACGCCGATCGACTGATGCGCGGAGAGCAGGGCGCCGACGGCGGGGCTGGCGGAGCCGACGAGGGCGAGGGCGCGGTTGTAGTACAGCTGGGTGAGGCCGAGGCCGCCGTACTTCGGGTCGATCTTCATCCCGAGGGCGCCGATCTCCTTGAGTCCGGTGATCGTCTCGTCGGGGATGCGGGCTTCGCGTTCGATGCGGGCGCCGTCGATCCGGGTCTCGCAGAAGTCGCGCAGGACGGCGAGGAAGGCCTCGCCGCGGCGGACGTCCTCGGCGGCGGGGAGCGGGTGCGGGTGGACGAGGTCGAGGCGGAACCGGCCGAGGAACAGCTCCTTGGCGAAGCTGGGTTTGTGCCAGTGCCGCTCGCGCGCGGCCTCGGCGACCTGCCGGGCCTCACGCTCGCTGACCTTGGGCCGCTGGACGGGTGCGGACATGGACACCTCCTTGGGCTTCCCGTCCGTCGTACCCGATACCGGCCGGTCCCGAAAGAGGAGCGAGAACCTCCGGGTGCGCCGTACGGGGTGTCCAGGGCGCCGGGTCACGACGGCAGACGGTCCGAGCCCCCGCACAGTGGGCTCGGACCGTCTGGTCTCGTGGGCGTGTTCGCCGGAGGGGCGTACGCCTTACAGGGCGAGGCCCGTCAGGACGAGCACGCGCTCGTAGGTGTAGTCGTCCATGGCGTACTTGACGCCCTCGCGGCCGACGCCGGAGCGCTTGGCGCCGCCGTACGGCATCTGGTCGGCGCGGTACGAGGGGACGTCGCCGACGATCACGCCGCCGACCTCCAGGGCGCGGTGGGCGCGGAAGGCGGTCTGCAGGTCGCGGGTGAAGACGCCGGCCTGGAGGCCGAAGTCCGAGTCGTTGACCGCGGCGAAGGCCTCGGCCTCGCCGTCGGCCTTGGCGATGGTCAGGACCGGGCCGAAGACCTCGGCGCGGGCCAGGGTGACGTCGGCCGGGAGGTCGGTGAGGACGGTCGGGGCGTAGGTGGCGCCCTCGCGCTTGCCGCCGGCGAGGAGCTTGGCACCGGCCGCGACGGCCTCGTCGACCCAGGCCTCGACGCGCTTCGCGGCGGCCTCGTCGACGAGCGGGCCGACGTCGGTGGCGTCGTCCGCCGGGTCGCCGGTGACCTGCGCCTCGACGGCGGCGACGATCTTCGGCACCAGGCGGTCGTAGACCGAGGCGTCGGCGATCACGCGCTGCACGGAGATGCAGGACTGGCCGCCCTGGTAGTTGGAGAAGGTCGCGATGCGGCTCGCGGCCCAGTCCAGGTCGGCCTCGGAGGACCAGTCGGGCAGGACGACGGCCGCGGCGTTGCCGCCGAGCTCCAGGGTGCAGTGCTTGTGCGGCACCGACTGCTGGATGGCGTAGCCGACCTTGTCGGAGCCGGTGAAGGAGATGACCGGGAGGCGCTCGTCCTGGACGAGGGCGGGCATGCGGTCGTTCGGCACGGTCAGGATCGACCAGGAGCCGGCCGGCAGGTCGGTCTCGGCCAGGATCTCGCCCAGGATCAGGGAGGAGATCGGGGTCGACGGGGCCGGCTTGAGGATGATGGGGGCGCCGACGGCGATGGCCGGGGCGACCTTGTGGGCGCTGAGGTTCAGCGGGAAGTTGAACGGCGCGATGCCGAGGACGACGCCCTTGGGGATGCGGCGGGTGAGGGCGAGGCGGCCCGCGCCGCCGGCCTCGGTGTCCAGGCGCTGGGCCTCGCCGGCGTTCCAGCGGCGGGCCTCCTCGGCGGCGAAACGGAAGACGGAGACGGCACGGCCGACCTCGCCGCGGGCCCACTTGATGGGCTTGCCGTTCTCGGCGGAGATCAGCAGGGCGATCTCCTCGGTGCGCTCGGCGAGCCGCTTCGACACGTGGTCGAGGGCGGCGGCGCGGACGTGCGCCGGGGTCGCGGCGAACTCGTCGACGACGGCGTGGGCGGCGGCGACGGCCTCCTCGACCTGGGCCTCGGTGGGCACGCTGACCTTGCCGACCAGACGTCCGTCGTACGAGTTCGTGACGTCGAAGGTGGCGTCGCCGGTGGCCTCGCGGCCGGCGAGCCAGAAGGCGTGGGTGGTCGTCATTGCGTCCCGGCCCTTTCCGTTTCGGGGAGCGAGCGATTGCTCTGGTGACACGTTAGGGCCGGGGCGGCGGGCGTGGGCTTGTCCGGTATGGAGTAGTGGGGGTGGTGACTCTGTCCGCTTCGGCCGAAGAGCCCCGGCGGGCGGGGTGGGGCGTGGCCGGGCGCGGTCATTGGCGTTCGTGGCGACCGCCGCCCCCAGGTGCTCGGACCGCCCTCGTACGAGGCGATCGCGGAGAGCCGATCATCGGCGCCGCTCGGTCGAGACGATCAGGCAGACCCCGCCGACGACGATGGCGCCGCCGAGGAGGATCGGCCAGGTCAGGGCCTCGTTCAGGACGAGGGCGCCGAGGAGGACGGCGACGACCGGGTTGACGTAGGCGTAGGTGGCGGCGAGGGAGACCGGGGCGGTCTGGAGGAGCCAGGCGTACGCGGTGAAGGCGACGAGCGAGCCGAAGACGATCAGGTACGCGAGGGCGGCCCAGGAGCGGCCGGAGACTGCTCCCAGGTCGAGGCCGTGGTGTTCGCCGCGTATCAGGCCGAGGGTGAGCGCGGCCAGGCCGCCGGCCAGCATCTCGTACACGCTCGCCGTGAAGGGGTTGGCGGGCATGGGCAGCCGGGCGGAGGAGACGGAGCCGAGGGACCACAGCAGGGCCGCGACGACGACGAGCAGGACGCCGCCGATCTTCACCTCGCCGCTGAGGCCCGGGACGGTGAGGACGCCGAGACCGGCGAAGCCGAGCAGGACGCCGCCGAAGGCGCCGAGCCCGGGGCGGTCGCCGGAGACCGCGCGGAGCAGCACGACCCAGACGGGGACGGCGGCGACGAGGAGCGCGGCGAGGCCGGAGGGGATGGAGGTCTCGGCGAGGACGACGAGGCCGTTGCCGCCGAGGATGAGGAGCAGCCCGACGAGGACGGCGGAGCCGAGCTCCCGGCGGGTGACCTTGAGGGCGGCCGGGCCCTGGCGCCAGGCGACGATCGAGGCGAGGAGGAGGCCGGCGGTGACGAAGCGGGCGCCGCCGGAGAGGAACGGCGGGAGGGTCTCGACGACGATCCGGATCCCGAGGTACGTGGACCCCCAGACGACGTACACGATGCCGAGCGCGGCCCAGACGGCACCGCTGATCCGGCGGGCGGGGGCGGCGGTCGCGGCGGAGCCGGCGGTACGGAGTCCGGGGGCGGCCGGGTGCGTCTCGGGGGCCGGGTCGACGGCAGGGCTTGTCATGAGCAGGAGGGTAGGGAGTTCCGGCCCCGATGACCAAGAAAACTGCCCGGATCCGGGCAGGAGCAGCGGAATTCGTGCGGCGAAACGCCTCCCGGGGGACGCCATGGAGAGGTGGGAGGATGCACGGGACCGCATGACCACAGGGGGTAGGCATGATCCTTTACGTACTGATCGGCGTCCTGGTCCTCGCCGTGGCCGGCTGCGGCTGCGTCGTCTGGGCCTCGCTCGGCGGCCCCCGCTGGGTCCGCGCGGTGGCCACCGTGACCCTGCTGGGGGGTGAGGTGGTCCGCTCCCGGCGGCGCCGGAGCGTGCACGGGGGCGGCGACGACGGAGGCGACGGCGGCGGATCGGACTAGGGGCGCCTTTCCGGGGCGCTACTTCCCGCTCTCGCCCGTCGCCTTCAGGGCCAGCCACAGCTCCATCCGGACGTCCGGATCGTCCAGCGAACGGCCGAGGATCTCCTCCACCCGGCGCATCCGGTAGCGCAGTGTGTGCCGGTGGACGCCCAGATCCGCCGCCGCGGCGTCCCATTGGCCGTGCCGGGAGAGCCAGGCGCGCAGCGAGGCCACCAGGTCGCCGCGGCCGGTCTCGTCGTGCTCCCGGAGCGCGCGGAGCATCCCGTCGGCGAAGGCGCGGACGGCGTCGTCGGCGAGGAGCGGGAGCACCGATCCCGCCGCCAGGTCCTCGTGCTCGACGAGCGCCCTGCCCCGCCGCCGGGCGACCGCGAGGGCCTGCTCGGCCTGCTTGTACGCGGCTGCAGCGGCGGTCGGGCCCGCGGGGGCCGAGAGGCCGACGGAGACGCCGGCCTCCTCCGCCTCGCGCTCCGCGTACGTCTCGCAGGCGGCTAGGACAGCGCCCCCGTCCCCGGCGAGGACGACGAGCCGCTGCCCGCTCTCGGCGACGGTGAGCACCGCCTCGCCCGCGCGGGCGGCGGCGGCCTCCAGGGCCTCGGCGAGCACCGGCAGCGGCGGTTCCCCGGTCGGCTCGCCCCCGGCGGGCTCGGCGACGAGCAGCCGGTAAGGGGCGTCGAGCAGCCCTCCGTACAGGTCGCCGGCCACCGAGCGGGCCGGCTCCGGCTGACCCGCGAGCATCAGGCGCAGCACCGCCGCGCCGAGCCGCTGCTCGGCCGCCTGGAGCGAGCGGGAACGTTCCGTCGTGAGGGTGAGCAGGGCGATCGCCGAGTGGACCGCGTACCGCTCGGCCGTGCCGAGGGGCGCGCCCGTACCGACGGCGAGGGCGCCGCGCACCCGGCGTCCCGTGCCGAGCGACTGGAGTTCGACGCGGTCGTCCGTACCGCCGACGACCGCGCTGGCGGGTGCGGGCCGCTCGCGCAGCCGCTCCACGTCGGAGGTGAGGCGGGCGGCCCGGCGCGCCGCCCATTCGGGAGAGACGGCGACGACGGCGCCGGAGGTGTCGTACAGCGCGGCCCAGCCGTCGACATGCGCGGCGAGCCGGGCGACGACGGCCTCGGGCCCTTCGGCGAGCGCGGCCCGGGTCAGCTCGCGCTGGGCCTCGAAACCGGCCGTGACGGCGCGGTACTGGTCGGCGGAGATGGCCGCCGACACGGCCTTGCTGATGGCGAGGAACGGCGTCCGGCGCGGCACTTCGAGCAGCGGCAGGTGCTCCTCGCGCGCCGCGTCGAGCAGGGCCGGCGGGATCTCCTCGTAGTTGACGCCCACGGCGAACCCGAGCCCCACCACCCCGGCGCCGAGCAACCGCCGCACATAGCGGCGCATCGCCTCCAGATCCTCCGCGTCGAGCGTGAGCGCGGTGGTGAGGAGGAGTTCGCCGCCCTCCATGTACGGGACGGGGTCGGTGAGCTCGCTGACGTGGGCCCAGCGGACGGGGGTGTCGAGGCGGTCCTCACCGGCGCGGACGACGAGCTTGAGGGCGGAGTGCTGCACGAGCGAGGCGAGGGTGGGCGGCATTGGGACCGTCGGACCTTTGAGCGAGGACCGCGCGCGGGGGGAGCCGTGCACGGCGGCGGGGAGGCGCCCCTCAGCTGAGCGGCGCCTCCCGATTGTGCCAGGGGTGAGGGACCGCCGCTCAGCCACGCGAGGCGTGAGACGGCTGGGCCCGCAGGTGCGGGGCCGCGCCGCCGCGCGAGCCCGGTCAGCCGCGGAGGTCGACCAGGACGGGAGGGGTGTGCTCGCCCTGGGCCGTGGTCAGGGACACCACGGCGTGGCCGGGTGGCACGGCATGCGCGAGCTCGGAGGCGGACCACCGCTCGCGCTCGACCTTCCGGGTCGTGACCGCGTCCGTCGTGACGGCCTCCCCGGTGACCTTCTTGCGCAGGAAGTGGATGAACCGGGTCATAGGCTGGTGGGCGAAGACCGTGTGGTGCGCCACCTCGGTGGTCTCCACCCACTCCTTGCCCCAGGTCTCGGCGAAGCCCCGCCCGTCCCAGGTGCTGATGCCGGAGAGCGCCACCCGGCAGCCGACGGCGCCGAGCAGCGGGCCGTGCAGGGCCTCGGGCACCTCGCCGAGGCTACGGAGCCCGAGGATGACCCCCGCGTTGTGCGGGCGCAGCCGCTGGAGGGAGCGGACGGTGCCCTGGGTGAGCGCCCCGGTGGCGTCGTCGAGGACGAGGGAGACGAAGTGCGGCCGCTTGGTGCCGGTCCGGGCCGCCGCCAGGAACTGGGCGAGGACCAGCCGGGCGAGGAGCCGCGAGGCCTCCTCGTGGCCGCGCTCGGGCAGCTTGATCCGGACCCGCAGCGGGTGGTGGACGACGGACTTCAGCGAGAAGGGCCGCACCTCGCTGCCGTCCGCGCCGAAGAACGCGGCGAAGGCCGGCCGGTCGAGGAGCGACAGACGGTCCGCGAGGAGCGGCCCGGCGTCGGCGGCGGTGCCGGCCTGCCGGATCCGGGCCTCCAGCTCGCGGCGCATGGCGGCGGCGTCGGCCGGGAGCCGGTCGAGCAGCGCCGTCAGCACCTCGGGGCCCGCTTCGAGGAGTTCTCGGAGCACCGGCACGGACGGGAAGCGGCCGTGCGCCGCCCGGTAGGGGCCGATGAGCTGGGCGAGGACGGTGGCGGCCCGCCGGGCGTCGAGGTTCTCGGCGTCGCCCACGAGGCCCTCCGCGAGCAGCGCCGCCGCCTCGTCGGGGTCGGTGAGGCCGGCGTAGGGATCGAGGTCGTACGGCGAGGCCGGGTCGCCCAAGCGGATCACGACGTCGTACGCGGCGTCCGGGCCGAGCGGCGCGTCCGCCGTGCCCACGGCGACGACCGCGCAGGCGCCGGTGAGTGCCTGCAGGGTGAGCGATTCGACGACCGGACCGGTCAGGCGCGTGGTCTTCCCGGCGCCTGAAGGGCCGACGACCAGCAGGGAGGTGGAGAGCGCGGCCGGTTCGAGGGCGAGGCCCACGCCCCGGTAGGCGGCCGGATTCCGCTCCGCGGCCACACACCGGCCGATGCGGACCTGCCCGACGAGGAGGTCGTGGGTGGCGGCGCGGCCCGGCAGGTCCCGGTCGCCCGAGGGGTGCGCCCCGGCCGCGGCACCCTGCCGGAGCACGGTGTCGGCGACCGAGGCGAGGCCGCCCGCCTCCGTCCGTGCCCGCTCCACGCTCCGGCGGACCCGGGCGCAGTCCACGTCGTTCATGCGACCGGCGAACAGCTCGGCGGCGAGCAGGTCCGCCGCCGGCCGCTGCCCGGCCGCCCGCAGTTCGGGCCACTGCGAGAGGGGTACGGGAGCCGCCGGGTCGAGGGGCGTCGGGGTGGCCGCCGCCGTGCCGGCGGCGCGGGCCCTGAACCACCCGCGGACCAGGCCGGGCCAGTCGCCGAGGCGCGCGAAGGGCCACAGCACGGCGGCCGTGATCAGGGCGTACAGGGTGTAGACGAGGACCGGCGAGGCGAGGACGTCGTATCCGCCGCCGATGAGCACCACGAGGGAGAGCAGGGGGGCGACGACCGGCAGCGGTTCCCAGCCGACCCCGGGGAAGGCCTCCGGCCAGACGAAGGTCAGGGCGATCAGCGCGGCTCCGGCGGTGAGCGCGGCGCGCACGGGCGGGCGGCGGTCGGCGAGGAGGTGCCGCGAGAGTTCGGCCCAGGCGCCGAGGCGGGCGATCGCGTAGAGCAGGACGGCGAAGAAGACCCCGTCGTAGACGACGTGCGCCTCGGCGCCGTGCCAGTCGCGGGGCGAGGTGCCTCCGGCGTACCACCAGTCGGCGGGGGTGAACGTGGCGAGCGGGATCCACTCGTAGGGGACGGCTCCGCGCCGCCAGGCCGACCAGAGCAGCAACCCCACCACGAGCGGGATCAACAGCCCGGCCACGGTGACGGGCGCGAGCTTCCGCGCCTCCCGGGGCGGCGGCGGGGGCACGTGCCGGAACCGCCAGATCCCGGGCGCGGCCTCGGGCCGCGGCGCGTCGAGCCAGCCGACGACGGGCGGGGCGGGGACGGCAGGCGAGGCGGGGGCGGCGACGCCGGGGGGCCCGGAAAAAGGCGCCCCGCCGGCCGCGTCCGCCGATGTGCCCGGAGCGGTCGCCCCGGGTGCCGTCGTCGGCCTCGGCGGCACACGCGGCGGAGCGGGGACGGGCGCGGAGGCTCCGGGGTGCGCGGGCGGGCCGGGGGGAGCTGGAACTCCGAGGGACGCGGGAGATCCGGAGTGCCCCGAGCCGCCGCCGGTGGGAACTCCCCGGCCGTCGGGGTGCCCGGAGCGACCGCCGGCATGGGGGTCCCCGCCGTCGGGGTGAGCGGCTCGGCCCCCGGAGTCCGCCCCCCTGCCGCCGGCATCCGCGGCCCGGCCGTCGGTCGGCGGCTCCGCCGGGCGCGGGACCGCGCCCCCCTTGGTGTCGCGTGACTCGTACGTGCCGTCGGTCTCCATGAACCCCTGCCCCCTGACCAGCCAGGTCGCCGCGTCTGTGCCACCGTCAATCTAGTGGGCCGGGACCGCCCCGGAGGGGATTCGACCACCCGTACGGCCGAGGGCCTCGCGGAGGCGTCCGGTGCGCGGGGGCGGGAGCCGTCATGTCCATCCCGGACAACGACACACCCGCCACCACTCCCGATCGGCGCATGCCTCTCCCCCTCCCCCGCGCCTAGCCTGCGGAGGAAACCCGCAAGTGCGTCCAGAACACCCCCAGGAGCCCCGCATGAACGCTGTCCCGCAGGAGCGGCGCGTCGTCACCGCCATCCCCGGTCCGAAGTCGCAGGAGCTTCAGGCCCGCCGTCTCGGCACGGTCGCCGGTGGCGTCGGCTCGACGCTGCCCGTCTTCACCAAGCGGGCCGGCGGCGGCATCATCGAGGACGTCGACGGCAACCGCCTGATCGACTTCGGCTCCGGCATCGCCGTGACCTCGGTCGGCGCCTCCGCCGAGGCCGTCGTGCGCCGCGCCTCCGCGCAGCTCCAGGACTTCACCCACACCTGCTTCATGGTGACGCCGTACGAGGGTTACGTGGAGGTCTGCGAGGCGCTGGCCGAGCTGACCCCGGGCGACCACGCCAAGAAGTCGGCGCTGTTCAACTCGGGCGCCGAGGCCGTCGAGAACGCGGTGAAGATCGCCCGCTCGTACACCAAGCGCCAGGCCGTCGTCGTCTTCGACCACGGCTACCACGGCCGTACGAACCTCACGATGGGCATGACGGCGAAGAACATGCCGTACAAGCAGGGCTTCGGCCCGTTCGCGCCCGAGGTCTACCGCGTGCCGGTGGCCTACGGCTACCGCTGGCCCACCGGTGCCGAGAACTGCGGCCCCGAGGCCGCCGCCCAGGCGATCGACAACATCACCAAGCAGATCGGCGCCGAGAACGTCGCCGCGATCGTCATCGAGCCGGTCCTCGGCGAGGGCGGCTTCATCGAGCCGGCCAAGGGCTTCCTGCCGGCGATCGTGAAGTTCGCCAACGACAACGGCATCGTCTTCGTCGCGGACGAGATCCAGGCCGGCTTCTGCCGTACCGGCCAGTGGTTCGCCTGCGAGGACGAGGGCATCGTCCCGGACCTCATCACCACCGCCAAGGGCATCGCGGGCGGTCTGCCGCTCGCCGCCGTCACCGGCCGCGCCGAGATCATGGACTCCGTCCACGGCGGCGGTCTGGGCGGCACCTACGGCGGCAACCCGGTGGCCTGCGCCGGTGCGCTCGGCGCCATCGAGACGATGAAGGAGCTCGACCTCAACGGCAAGGCCAAGCGCATCGAGGAGGTCATGAAGGGCCGCCTCACCGCCATGCAGGAGAAGTTCCCGGTCATCGGTGACATCCGCGGCCGCGGCGCCATGATCGCCATCGAGCTGGTGAAGGACCCGGTCACCAAGGAGCCGCACGCGGAGGCCGCCGCCGCGCTCGCCAAGTACTGCCACAACGAGGGCGTGCTCGTCCTCACCTGCGGCACCTACGGCAACGTGCTGCGCTTCCTGCCGCCGCTGGTGATCGGCGAGGACCTGCTGAACGAGGGCCTGGACGTCATCGAGGCCGCGCTCGCGACCGTCTGAGGACCGATCCGGCACACGGTGTGAAGACTCTGTGGGGGGCCGATGGCGGGACGTGTTTCCCGCTGTCGGCCCCCCGCCGCGTGACGTACGGTTTCCGCAGATGAGAGAAACACCCCGGGCGGAGCCTCCCCAGCCCCGTCCACACCGTGCCGTCGCGCACACCCCTGGAGCTTCATGCTCCGGAACTCCTCACCGATCGGATGGCCGCCCGCCCCACACCCCCCGGGGCGCGCGGCAGCCCGATCCCCTCGGCCGCCCTGGAACCACCCCCCCTGTTCCAGGGCGGCCGGCTCTCTTCTCGGCGCTCGTCGCCCTCGCCGTCGTGACCTGGCAGGTGCTCGTCCACGGCCCCTTGGCCAGGTTCGACGAGCGGGTGTCCCGCTCCCTGGTGGACACGGTCCCCCGCTCGCTGAGCGAGCTCGCCTCCGACCTCGGCGACATGGCGGTCGCCCTCCCGGTCCTGGCCTGCGCGATGGCGTACGCGGTGTGGCGCGGCCGACGGCTCCCCGCCCTGTACGCGGGACTCGCCATGGCCGCCGTACCGCTCCTGGTCGTCCCCCTCAAGGAGTGGACGGCCCGCCCCGGCCCCCTGGAGCCCTGGGCCCAGGGCTACTACCCCTCGGGGCACACGGCCACCGCGATGGTCGCGTACTTCGGCGCGGCGTACCTGGTGTCGAGCCGTCTCGTCCCCGTCGCCGTCCTGCTGACGGCGGTGACGGGAGCGGGCCTGATCCTGCGCGGCTTCCACTGGCCCCTCGACGTCCTCGCCTCCCTCGCCCTGTGCCTCCCGCTTCTGCGCTGGCCGCTGCTCGCCGCGCGAGGCGGTGGCTAGCCGGCGGCGTTCCCGAAGTACGTGTCGAAGTTCTTCGAGAACGCCCACTGGTTGTAGCGGTCCCAGTTGATCGACCAGGTCATCAGGCCGCGCAGGGCCGGCCAGGTGCCGTGGGGCTGGTAGGTGCCGCAGTTCGTCTTCTTCGTGAGGCAGTCGAGGGCCCTGTTCACCTCGGCCGGGGCGGTGTGGCCGTTGCCCGCCTGGGTGGAGGCGGGGAGGCCGATGGCGACCTGGTCGGGGCGGAGGGCCGGGAAGAAGCGGTCCGTGTTGCCGGCGACCGGGAAGCCGGTGAGGAGCATGTCGGTCATCGCGATGTGGAAGTCGGCGCCGCCCATCGAGTGGTACTGGTTGTCGAGACCCATGATGGAGCCCGAGTTGTAGTCCTGGACGTGGAGCAGGGTCAGGTCGTCGCGCAGGGCGTGGATGACCGGGAGGTAGGCGCCCGCACGCGGGTCCTGGCCGCCCCAGGGGCCCGAGCCGTAGTACTGGTGGCCGAGCTGGACGAAGAAGGTCTCCGGGGCCATCGTCAGGACGAACTTCGCGCCGTACTTGGCCTTGAGGGTCCTGACCGCCTGGATCAGGTTGACGACGACCGGGCTGGTCGGGCTGCGGAAGTCGGTGTCGCCGGTCTGGAGCGAGAGCGAGTGGCCCTCGAAGTCGATGTCGAGGCCGTCGAGTCCGTACTCGTCGATGATCTTCGAGACGGAGGAGACGAAGGTGTCGCGGGCGGCGGTGGTGGCGAGCTGCACCTGGCCGTTCTGGCCGCCGATGGAGATGAGGACCTTCTTGCCCGCGGCCTGCTTGGCCTTGATCGCGGCCTTGAAGTCGGCCTCGGACTCGACGTCGGGGCACTCGCTGACCGGGCAGAGCCTGAAGCGGATGTCGCCCGAGGTCACCGAGGTCGGTTCGCCGAAGGCGGGGTCGATGACGTCCCAGGAGTCGGGGACGTCGGCCATGCGCGTGTAGCCGGAGCCGTTGGCGAAGCTCGCGTGGAGGTAGCCGACGAGGGCGTGTGCGGGCAGGCCGCCGCCCCCGCCTCCGCCGCCGGAGGCCGTGGTCGCGGTCACGGCGGCCGACTTCGGGGACTCGCCGGCGCTGTTCACGGCGGTGACCTGGAAGGTGTACGACGTGGAGGCCGTGAGACCGGAGACGGTGGCCGAGGGGGCGGTGACCGTGAGGACCTTCGCCGCGCCCCGGTAGACGTGGTAGGACGTGGCGCCGGAGACCGGGGTCCAGCTGAGCGGCACGGAGGTGGCGGTCGGCGAGCCGGCCGTGAGGCCGGTGGGGGCGGCGGGGAGCTGGACCGGGTCGCCGCCGGGGCCGTAGAGGGAGAGGTCGTCGGCCTGGTAGGCGGGGGTGCCGTACCAGCCGTGGGTGTAGATCGTGACCGAGGTGGTCGAGGCGCCCGTGGTGAAGGAGGTCGTGAGCTTCTGCCAGTCGGGGGCGGAGCCCGTCCAGGTGGAGACGTCGGTGGTGCCGGTGCCGGAGGCGCCGAGGTAGACGTAGCTGCCGCGCACCCAGCCGCTGAGCGTGTAGGTGGAGTTGGGCTTCACCGTCACGGTCTGGGAGCACTTGGCGTTGTCGCTGCCGGCCGGGGTGGCCTGGAGCGCCTTCGTCCCGCCGTGCACGGGTGAGGGGACGGCGGCGCCGCTGCCCGCCGTGCAGCTCCAGCCGTCGAGGCCGGCTTCGAAGCCGCCGTTGCGGGCGAGTTCGGTGTCGGCGGCCTGGGCGGCGGGGGTGAGCGCGAGGAGGCCGCCGGCTGCGAGGGAGCCCGCCAACAGCAGGGTGAGGGGTCTGGTGCGGTCCACAACTGCCTCCGGGGGTGGGGGAATCGAGGTGGAGCGCGCCACAGCATGGTCCAGACCAATCGAGTGGTCAAGACCTCTGTACGTCTTCGGGCGTCGAGCGGTCGTGATTCTCCCGCCCGCCGGGGGTCCGGTCAGACCGCGCCCTCCCCCCGTTGCTCCCGGGCCAGTTGAGCCGCCGCCTCGTGCATCGCCAGCTCCAGGAGCGAGGCGTCGGTGAGGGTGCCCAGGCCGTCCGGCGCCACCAGCCAGTGCGCCGCGCCGGTCACCCGCCCCGGGTACGGGACGACGATCCAGGTGCCCGAGCCCGCGCCGCGCACTCCGGTGCCGAGCCAGCGGGCGACGGTTCCCGGCGGGACGAAGAAGCCCATCCGCGCGTCGCCGAAGTCGGCCAGGACCGGTCCCGGCCGGTCCACGAGCCGGGTCAGGACGTCGAGCGTGGGGTGGCCGAGCTCTCCCGGCAGGATCAGCACGTCCCAGCGCCTGCCGGCTGGGAGCAGCGCGACCCCGTGGGGGTTGCGCTCCCACTCCCACCGGCAGGCCTCGGGATCCGGTGCGACCGAGACCAGCCACTCCACCGCGGCCTTGACGCCCGAGGCCCCCGTACCAGTCATCGCGACGATCTCCTCTCCGTGTGGACACGCTGTCCACACGGAGAGAGCGGGTACGGGGGCTTCTCTTACGCGGGTTCCCGTATTCGCCCGCTGTGACCTGTGTCACACGAACGTCTCAGCTGTCGAAGCCCAGGCCGAGCCGGTCCATGGCCTTCAGCCACAGGTTGCGCCGCCCGCCGTTCTCGTCGGCGCGGGCCAGGGACCACTTGGTGATGCCGATGCCGGCCCAGGCGACCGGCTCGGGCGGGAACGGCAGCGGCTTGGAGCGGACCATCTCCAGTTCGGTGCGCTCGGTGCGCTCCCCCGCGAGCAGGTCGAGCATCACGTCCCCGCCGAAGCGGGTGGCGCCGACGCCGAGACCGGTGAACCCGGCCGCGTACGCCACCTTCCCCTGGTGGGCCGTGCCGAAGAAGGCCGAGAAGCGCGAGCAGGTGTCGATCGCGCCGCCCCAGGCGTGGCTGAAGCGGAGCCCCTCCAGCTGCGGGAAGCAGCGGAAGAAGTGCTCGGCGAGCTTGAGGTACGTCTCCGGGCGGTGGTCCATCTCGGCGGTGACCTTGCCGCCGTACGGGTAGACGGCGTCGTAGCCGCCCCACAGGATGCGGTGGTCGGCGGTGATCCGGAAGTAGTGGAACTGGTTCGCGGAGTCGCCGAGCCCCTGCCGGTTCTTCCAGCCGATCGAGGCGAGCTGCTCCGGGCTGAGCGGCTCGGTCATCAGGGCGTAGTCGTAGACCGGGACCGTGTACGGCCGGACGCGCTTGACCAGCGACGGGAAGACGTTGGTGCC
The DNA here is from genome assembly GCF_055575535.1 of Streptomyces sp. NPDC034084. Lineage (NCBI taxonomy): Bacteria > Bacillati > Actinomycetota > Actinomycetes > Kitasatosporales > Streptomycetaceae > Streptomyces > Streptomyces sp. NPDC034084. The sequence continues at coordinate 675,838 of NZ_JBVISK010000004.1, read as the reverse complement.
GAGCGCGACCCGGCGGGCGACGACCTTGCCGTACGGGGTGCGCACGCCCATCCCGGCACCCACCGGGACCAGCCGCAGCCCGGGGGTGTTCTCGAAGATCCGTACGCCCAGGTCGAGGCAGGCCCGCTTCAGGCCCCAGGCCAGCTTGGCGGGGTGGAGCATGGCGACCCCGCGCTTGTCCCACATGCCGCCGAGGAAGGTCGGCGAGTCGACCTCGGCCCGTACGGCGTCCCGGTCGAGCAGTTCGACGCCGCCGGCGAGTCCGAGCCGGTCGAGCTCCCCGTACACCTCGGTCAGTTCCTCGACCTGGTACGGCTCGGTGGCGACGTCGATCTCGCCGGTGCGCTCGAAGTCGCAGTCGATCGCGTAGCGGGCGACGGTCTCCTCGATGGCGTCGAGGTTGCGCTCGCCGAGCCGCTCCAGCCGCGGCAGCTCGTCCGGCCAGCGGGCGAGCCCGTTGCCGAAGCCGTGGGTGAGGGAGGCGGCGCAGAAGCCTCCGTTGCGGCCCGAGGCGGCCCAGCCCACCTCGCGGCCTTCGATCAGTACGACATCCCGGGAGGGGTCGCGCTCCTTGGCGAGGAGCGCGGTCCACAGTCCGCTGTAGCCGCCGCCGACCACGAGGAGATCGCAGGTCTCGGTGCCGGTGAGGGCGGGCAGGGCTCCGGGCTTGCCGGGGTCTTCCAGCCAGAAGGGGACGGGCTGGGCGTCGGAGAGAGATTGTGCAGCGAGACGCATGGCGACTGGGGCCATGGTTTCCAACTCCTTCGGTGCCTGAGGGGTGTCCGCTCAGGCCGTTGCTGTCTTCTTGCGCCGGTTCGAGATGATCTGCCCGGCCGCGACCATCAGTACCGCGAGCACGAACATCGCGGTGCCGATGACGTTGATCTGAACGGGGGTTCCGCGCTGCGCCGAGCCCCAGACGAACATGGGGAAGGTGACGGTGGAGCCCGCGTTGAAGTTGGTGATGATGAAGTCGTCGAACGAGAGCGCGAAGGCGAGCAGCGCGCCGGCGGCGATGCCGGGCGCGGCGATCGGCAGGGTCACCCGCAGGAAGGTCTGCGTGGGTCCCGCGTAGAGGTCGCGCGCGGCTTCCTCCAGGCGCGGGTCCATGGACATGACCCGGGCCTTGACCGCCGTCACGACGAACGACAGGCAGAACATGATGTGGGCGATCAGGACCGTCCAGAAGCCCAGCTCGATCCCCATGTTGAGGAAGAGCGTGAGGAGCGAGGCGGCCATGACCACCTCGGGCATCGCCATCGGCAGGAAGATCAGCGAGTTGATCGCGCCGCGCGCCCGGAAGCGGTAGCGGACGAGGGCGAAGGCGATCATCGTGCCGAGCAGGACCGCGCCGAGCGTGGCCCAGGCGGCGATCTGGAGCGACAGCGACAGCGACTGGCACATGTCGGCGACGCCGCAGGGGTCCTTCCAGGCGTCGAGCGAGAACTCCTGCCAGGAGTAGTTGAAGCGTCCCTTCGGCCTGTTGAAGGAGAACGCCATCACCACGAGGTTCGGCACGATCATGTACGCGAGCGTCAGCAGGCCCGCGATGACGACGAGGTTGCGTCGTATCCAGCGCATCAGACCAGGTCCTCCGTTCCGGCACGGCGGATGTAGACGGTGACCATGCCCAGCACGATCGCCATGAGGATGAAGGAGAGCGCGGCCGCCGTCGGGTAGTCGAGGACCCGGAGGAACTGCGACTGGATGACGTTGCCGACCATCTTGGTGTCGGTCGAGCCGAGCAGTTCGGCGTTGACGTAGTCACCGCTCGCCGGGATGAAGGTGAGCAGGGTGCCGGAGACGACGCCGGGCATCGACAGCGGGAAGGTCACCTTGCGGAAGGTGGTCGCCGGGGAGGCGTACAGGTCCTGCGCGGCCTCGTGCAGCCGGCCGTCGATCCGCTCCAGGGAGGTGTAGAGGGGCAGGATCATGAAGGGCAGGAAGTTGTACGTGAGACCGCAGACGACCGCCATCGGGGTGGCGAGGACGCGGTCGCCCTCGGTCCAGCCGAGCCAGCTCGTGACGTCCAGGAAGTGAAGGGCGTTGAGCGCCTCGACCACCACGCTGTCGTCCGCCAGGATCGTCTTCCACGCCAGCGTGCGGATGAGGAAGCTGGTGAAGAACGGCGCGATGACGAGGACGAGGAGCAGGTTCCGCCAGCGGCCGGCCTTGAAGGCGATCAGATATGCCAGCGGGTAGCCGAGCAGCAGGCAGAGCAGGGTCGCGGTCCCGGCGTACAGCAGGGAGCGGACGAACTGCGGCACGTACTCCTGGAAGGCGTCCCAGTAGGTCCGGAAGTGCCAGGTGACCTGGAAGCCCTGCTCCAGGGAGCCGGTCTGCACCGAGGTCGAGGCCTGGTAGACCATCGGCAGCGCGAAGAAGACGACCAGCCAGATGATGCCGGGCAGCAGCAGCCAGTACGGGACGAGCCGCTTACGGGCGGAGGGCTTGCGCGGAACCGGTTCCTCTGTCGGAGTCGCCTCTTTGGCCAGGGTCGCGGTCATGCTGCACCTTTTTCGTTCGCTTCTCCGCCCGCGAGGCGCGGAGGTGCGGACATCGTCGTCGGCTGCGGGCCGGTGGCCTCGCGTGCGTCGCTCACAGGGAGTCCTCCACCGTCTCGACACCCGCGTCGATGTCCTGCGTCGCGTCGAGGCCGAAGGTGTGGGCCGGGTTCCAGTGCAGGACGACCTCCGCCCCCGGGAGGAGTCCCGCACGCCTGTCGACGTTCTGCTCGTACACCTGGAGCTCCGCGCCCGCCGGCGAGTTCACCACGTACTGGGTGGAGACGCCTATGAACGAGGAGTCGACGATCCGGCCGGTCACCCGGTTGCGGCCGTCGGCGATCGAACCCGCGTCGTCGGCGTGCGCGAGCGAGATCTTCTCGGGGCGGACGCCCACGAGCACCTTGCCGCCCTGGCGGACGGCGGGGGTACAGCGGTCGCCCGGGACGCGGAGCCTGCCGCCGCCGGCCGTGACGAGCACCTCGGAGCCGGTCTCCAGGACCTCGGCCTCGATCAGGTTCGAGGTGCCGAGGAAGTTGGCGACGAAGGTGGTCTGCGGGTTCTCGTAGAGGTCGGCGGGGTCGCCGAGCTGCTCGACCCGGCCGGCGTTCATCACCGCGACCTGGTCGGCCATCGTCATGGCCTCCTCCTGGTCGTGGGTGACGTGCACGAAGGTGATGCCGACCTCGGTCTGGATCCGCTTGAGCTCCAGCTGCATCTGGCGGCGCAGCTTGAGGTCGAGGGCGCCGAGCGGCTCGTCGAGGAGCAGCACCTGCGGGTGGTTGATGAGCGCGCGGGCCACGGCGACGCGCTGCTGCTGGCCACCGGAGAGCTGGTGCGGCTTGTGCCGGGCCTTGTCGCCGAGCTGGACGAGCTCCAGCATGTCGTCGACCTGCTTCTTCACCGACTTGATGCCGCGGCGGCGCAGGCCGAAGGCGATGTTCTCGGAGATGTCCATGTGCGGGAAGAGCGCGTAGGACTGGAAGACGGTGTTGACCGGCCGCTTGTACGGCGGGAGGTCGGTGACGTCCTTGTCGCCGAGGAAGACGCTGCCCGTGCTCGGGTCCTCCAGGCCGGCGATCATCCGCAGCGTGGTGGTCTTGCCGCAGCCGGAGGCGCCGAGCAGGGCGAAGAAGGAGCCCTGCGGGACGGTGAGGTCGAGCGGGTGGACGGCGGTGAACGAGCCGTACGTCTTGCTGATCCCGGTGAGACGGACGTCGCCGCCGCCCGTGTTCTTTCCAGTGTGAGCAGTCTTGTCAGTCATGGGTTGCTGTCCCAGGGAGTGAGAGTGGTGGACGAGGCCGGACTCAGGCGCCGATGAGCTTGGCGAACTTCTCCTCGTACGCCGTCTCCTCGGCGCTGCTGAGCGAGCGGAAGGCGTGGGACTTCCGGGCCATGGCCTTGTCCGGGAGGATCAGCGTGTTGTTCGCGAGCTCGGGGTCGATCTTGGCGAGTTCGTCCTTCACCCCGTCGACGGGGCAGACGTAGTTGATGTACGCGGCGAGCTGGGCGGCGACGGGAAGCTCGTAGTAGTAGTCGATGAGCTTCTCGGCGTTCGTCTTGTGCCGGGCCTGCGCGGGGACGAGCAGGTTGTCGCTGGAGGTGATGTAACCGGCGGACGGGATGGAGTACTTGATGTCCGGGTTGTCCGCCTGGAGCTGGATGATGTCACCGGCCCAGGCGAGGCAGGCCGCGATGTCGCCCTTGTCCAGGTCGGAGGTGTAGTCGTTGCCGGTGAAACGGCGGATCTGCTTCTTGTCGACGCCCTTCTGGAGGCGCCCGATCGCCGCGTCGTAGTCGGCGTCGGTGAAGTTCCCCGGGTCCTTGCCCATGTCGAGGAGGGTCATGCCGACGGAGTCGCGCATCTCGGTGAGGAAGCCGACGCGGCCCTTGAGCGAGGGGTCGTCGAGGAGCTGGGTGACCGAGTCGACCTTCTTGCCGCCGGTCGCCTTGGCGTTGTACGCGATGACGGTGGAGATGCCCGTCCACGGGTACGAGTAGGACCGGCCCGGGTCCCAGTCGGGGCTGCGGAACTGGGCGGACAGGTTCGCGTACGCGTGGGGGAGGTTGGCCGGGTCGAGCTTCTGCGCCCAGCCGAGCCGGATGATGCGGGAGGCGAGCCAGTCGGTGACGCAGATCAGGTCGCGGCCGGTGTCCTGGCCGGCCGCGAGCTGCGGCTTGATCTTGCCGAAGAACTCGACGTTGTCGTTGATGTCCTCGGTGTACTTGACCTTGATCCCGGTGCGTTCGGTGAACGCCTCCAGGGTCGGGCGGGACTTCTCGTCCTCGCTGACGTCCATGTACTCGGTCCAGTTGGAGAAGGCGAGGGTCTTCTCCTTGGCCGAGACGTCGGTGGACGCGGGGCCCTGGCCCTCCCGCTTGGCCGGCGGGATGCCACAGGCGCTCAGGCCGGCGAGACCGCCGACCGTGAGCGCGCCGACGCCGCCCGCGCGCAGCATCGAACGGCGGCTGAGGGCGCCCCGGCCGCTCGTCATGCTGCGCCGTATCGCCGCCAGCTGCGCGGCGGACAGGCTGTCGGGCTCGTACTGCTCCATGCGCTGTGCCCTTTCGGGAGGGGTGGGCCGCTGGTCGGGCGGCGGGTTGCTATCGGTCCCCGAAGATCGTGCGGTGCCAGTCCTTGGCCGCCACCGCGGTGTTGTCGAACATCACGTGCTTGACCTGCGTGTACTCCTCGAAGGAGTACGCCGACATGTCCTTTCCGTAACCGGAGGCCTTGGTGCCGCCGTGGGGCATCTCGCTGATGATCGGGATGTGGTCGTTGACCCACACGCATCCCGCCTTGATCTCCCGCGTGGCACGGTTGGCCCGGTAGACGTCTCGGCTCCACGCGGAGGCGGCGAGGCCGTAGGGCGTGTCGTTGGCGAGCCGGATGCCCTCGTCGTCACTGTCGAAGGGCAGGGCCACCAGGACCGGACCGAAGATCTCCGACTGCACGACCTCGCTGTCCTGCGCGGCGCCGGTGATCAGGGTGGGTCGGTAGTATGCGCCCTTCGCGAGCTCGCCACCAGGGGCTTCGCCGCCGGTGACGACGGTGGCGTAGCCGCGGGCGCGCTCGACGAAGCCGGCGACGCTGTCGCGGTGGCGGTGGCTGACGAGCGGCCCGAGGTCGGTGTCCGGCGCGAAGGGGTCGCCGACGCGGACGGTCTCCATGAGCTCGGCGACCCGGGCGGTGAAGGCGTCGAAGAGCGGGCGCTGGACGTGCGCGCGCGTGGCGGCGGTGCAGTCCTGGCCGCTGTTGATGAGGGAGGCGGCGACGGCGCCGTGGGCGGCGGCCTCCAGGTCCGCGTCGTCGAAGACGAGGAAGGGCGCCTTGCCGCCGAGTTCGAGGTGGAGCCGCTTCACGGTGGCGGTGGCGACCTCGGCGACCCGCTTGCCGACCGGGGTGGAGCCGGTGAAGGAGGTCATGACGACGTCGGGGTGGCCGACGAGGTGCTCGCCGACGACCCGCCCGGAGCCGCTGACGATGTTGATCACCCCGTCGGGGATGCCGGCCTCCTTCGCCGCCTGCGCGAACATCAGCGAGGTCAGGGGGGTCAGCTCGGCCGGCTTGAGGACGATCGTGTTGCCGGCGGCGATCGCCGGGAGGATCTTCCAGGCGGCCATCTGGAGGGGGTAGTTCCAGGGCGCGATGGAGCCGACGACGCCGATCGGCTCGCGCCGGATGTACGAGGTGTGGTCGCCGCTGTACTCGGCGGCCGACTGGCCCTGGAGGTGGCGGGCAGCCCCCGCGAAGAACGCGGCGTTGTCGATGGTGCCCGGCACGTCGAACTCGGTGGTGAGCTTGAGCGGCTTGCCGCACTGGAGCGACTCCACCCGGGCGATGTCCTCGGCCCGGTCGGCGAGGACGCCCGCGAGGCGGTGCAGGGCGTCGGAGCGCTCGCCCGGGGTGGCCCCCGCCCAGCCGGGGAAGGCGGCCTTGGCGGCGGCGACGGCCTCGTCGACGTCGGCGGTGGAGGCGAGCGCGTAGGTGAGCACGCTCTCGCCCGTCGCCGGGTCGATCACGCTGTGTTCCTGTCCCGAGGTTCCGGCGCGGAGCCTTCCGCCGATGTACTGCGCGCCGTCCGCGAAGCGGTCCGTCACCTGGAAGCGGTTGCTCATGACGCTCTCCGTTGTTCCAGCTCGAATTGAGTGCCGATCCTGACATGGGGACACCGGTCCAACAAGTGATTCCGTTGTTGCCTTTTGGTTACGCGACGGAATCGGTCGACCATGTGTCGAGGCGCCCGGAATATCTCCGTACGGAGTGTCCGTGGCGGATGCCAGACTCGCATGCATGACCAAGATCGAAGAGCTGACGCAGCAGGTCACCAGGGGTGACCGGGTGAAGTGGCTGCACTTCTGGGGGCACCGCCCGCACCCCGACGGGCGCCTGTCGGCGAGCTGTCTCAGCCAGTGGTGGCCGGCGCCGTTCACGGTCGACGGCGTGCTCTACGCGACCGCCGAGCACTGGATGATGGCGGCCAAGGCCCGCCTCTTCCGGGACGCGGACGCCGAGCGGGCCGCGCTGACCGCCCGTACGCCTGCGGAGGCCAAGAAGGCGGGCCGGCTGGTGCGGGGCTTCGACGACGCGGTCTGGGAGCGGGAGCGCTTCGGGATCGTCGTGGAGGGCAGCGTCCACAAGTTCTCCTCGGACGAGGCCCTGCGCGCCTACCTCCTGGGCACGGGCGAGCGCGTACTGGTGGAGGCCAGCCCGCTGGACCGCGTCTGGGGCATCGGGCTCGCCGCGGACGACCCCGCCGCCCACGACCCGGCCCGCTGGCGCGGGCTCAACCTGCTGGGCTTCGCCCTGATGGAGGCGCGGGAGCGGCTGCGCGCCGCCTGACATGCCGAGGGCCCCGCACCGGTCGGTGCGGGGCCCCGGCGAAGGTCAGCGGCCGTCCCGCTCGATCTGCAGGACCGAGCCGAACGGGTCGTCGGAGGAGTCCTCGAAGGACGAGGATTCCTGCGAGATCGCCCAGATGATGAACCCCAGGAAGACCGCGCTCACCAGCGTGCCGATCGAGCCGAGGACGATGCCCGCGATCGCCATGCCCCGGTTCGTCGCCTCGCCCCGGCCGACCTTCTTCAGGCCGATGATGCCGAAGATCAGGGCCAGGATGCCGAGGATCACGCCCAGGCCGTACATGCAGAAACCCGCGACCGCGATGATGCCGAGCACCATCGCCGTCGTGCCCATGCCGTTGGACGGGGCCTGCTGCCAGCCCGGCTGGCCGTACCCCGATCCGTACCCGCCGGGGTAGCCGTACCCCGGTGCGGCCGGGGACGCCGGCGGGGTCGTGGCCGCCGGGTAGCCGTAGCCGCCGGAGCCGGCCGCCGGGTAGCCGTATCCGGGCGTGGCCGCCGGGCCGCCGGGCGCGACCGGAGGCGGCGGGACGTCCCCGGCCGGGGCTCCCGGCGCCGCCGGGAAGGACGTCATGGTCGGCTGGTCGTGCACCGGCGAGGGCGACGGCGTCGCCGGCTTGCTCAGTTCCACCCCGTCGCGGTTCGGCGGAGCCCACGGGTCCGTCGGGTCGTACCCGCCCCGCGCCTGGTCTCGATTGTCGGACATGAGCCTCCCCCATCGTGGTCACGCCATGTTACGACCTCACCCCTGCGGGGGAACCGCCCGGCCTACGATGATCCGATGACCGATCTCCACCCCTTCATCGCGGGCCTCCCCAAAGCCGAGCTGCACGTCCACCACGTCGGCTCGGCCTCGCCCCGGATCGTCGCCGAGCTCGCGGCCCGGCACCCCGACTCCAAGGTCCCCACGGACCCGGAGGCACTCGCCGACTACTTCACGTTCACGGACTTCGCGCACTTCATCGACGTCTACCTGTCGGTCGTCGATCTCGTCCGCACCCCCGAGGACGTCCGGCTGCTGACCTTCGAGATCGCCCGGGACATGGCCCGGCAGAACATCCGCTACGCCGAACTCACCATCACCCCGTACTCCTCCACCCGCCGCGGCATCGACGAGCGCGCCTTCATGGCGGCGATCGAGGACGCCCGCAAGGCCGCCGAGGCCGAGTTCGGCACGATCCTGCGCTGGTGCTTCGACATCCCCGGCGAGGCCGGCCTCGTCTCCGCCGAGGAGACCGCGCGGCTCGCCACCACCGACGGGCTGCGCCCGGAGGGCCTGGTCTCCTTCGGTCTCGGCGGCCCGGAGATCGGTGTGCCGCGCCCGCAGTTCAAGCCGTACTTCGACCTGGCCCGCGCGGCCGGTCTGCACTCCGTCCCGCACGCGGGCGAGACGACCGGCCCGGAGACCGTCTGGGACGCGATCCGCGAGCTGGGCGCCGAGCGCGTCGGCCACGGCACCAGCTCCGTCCAGGACCCCCAGCTCCTGGCGTACCTGGCCGAGCACCGCATCGCCCTGGAGGTCTGCCCCACCTCGAACATCGCGACCCGGGCCGTGGCGACCCTCGACGAGCACCCGATCGGGCAGATGGTCGACGCGGGTGTCCTGGTCACGATCAACAGCGACGACCCGCCGATGTTCGGCACGGACCTCAACAACGAGTACGCCGTCGCCGCCCGTCTTCTCGGCCTCGACGAGCGCGGTCTCGCCGCTCTCGCCAAGAACGCGGTGGAGGCCTCGTTCCTGGACGCCGCCGGCAAGGCCAGGATCGCCACCGAGATCGACACTTACACGAACGAGTGGCTGGCGCGCTGACCACGACGAGAATGGGGCCATGCGCTCCGTCACTGTCGTAGGCCATCGCGGCGACCCGTACCGCGTCCGTGAGAACACGCTCCGCTCGATCGCCTCGGCGATCGAGCGGGGGGCGGACGCGGTCGAGATCGACGTCCGCGTGACGAAGGACGACGTGCCGGTCCTCCTCCACGACGACACCCTGAAGCGGCTGTGGGGCCACGACCGGCCCCTCGCGGAGCTCTCGTACGAGCAGCTGCGCGAGCTCACCCGGGGCGGGGTGCCGACGCTCCGCGAGGCGCTGCTCACCGCCGGGGACCACCGGCTGATGCTGGACCTGCCGGGCGGGAACGAGGACTCGGTCCGCCGGATCGTCGGCACGGTCCGCGAGTGCGGGGCCGGGGAGCGCGTCTACTACTGCGCGGGCGCCGTCGCCATGCTCCAGGTCCGGGCCGCCGACCCGGCCGCCGAGATCGCCCTGACCTGGACCTCGCTCGCCCCGGTCCGGCCGGTGCTGCTCGACGCCGTACGGCCGCGGTGGCTTAACTACCGCTTCGGCCTGGTCAGTCGGGCGCTGTCCGAGCGGGTCCACCGGGACGGGCTGCTCGTCTCGGCCTGGACGGCGGACACCACCCGCACCATGCGTAAGCTGATCTTGAACGGCGTCGACGCGATCACCACCAACCGTGTCGACGCACTCGCCGCCGTCCTGCGAAAGGCTCGCGCATGAACGACCGGATCCGGACCGACATCGCCCACAACGCGCGCGTGTGGAACTACTGGCTGGGCGGCAAGGACAACTATCCGGTGGACCGGGCGGTCGGCGACCAGGTCACCGGCTTCTACCCGAGCATCGGCGAGGTGGCCCGCGCGGACCGGGCGTTCCTCGGGCGGGCGGTGACCCATCTGGCCGCCGAGGCGGGCATCCGCCAGTTCCTGGACATCGGGACGGGCCTGCCGACCGCCGACAACACCCACGAGGTGGCGCAGCGGGTCGCGCCCGACGCCCGGATCGTCTACGTCGACAACGACCCGATCGTCCTCACGCACGCCCGCGCGCTCCTGACGAGCTCGCCGGAGGGCGTCACCGAGTACGTCGACGCCGACGCCCACGACCCGGAGCGGATCCTCGCGGCGGCCGCAGGCACCCTCGACCTCTCCCGCCCGGTCGCGGTGATGATGCTCGGCATCCTCAACTTCGTCCTGGACACCGGAAAGGCCCGGTCGGTCGTACGGACCCTGATGGCCGCCATGCCCTCCGGCAGCCACCTGGTGCTGACCCATCCGACCCTGGATCCGGAGCTCGGCGGCGAGGGCAACGAGGCCGCGATGGCCTTCTGGAACGAGAACGCGACCCCGCCGATCACCGCTCGCAGCCGGGAGGAGTTCGCCTCCTTCCTGGACGGCCTCGACCTCCTGGAGCCGGGCATCGTCTCCTGCGCGCGCTGGCGCTCGGAGGAGGGCGAGGTGGTGGCGCAGTTCGGCGCGGTGGGCCGCAAGCCGTAATGGGCATACGGGGGGACGTACGGAACGGCTGGGAGCGGGCGCGGACCTGGGGTGCGGCGAACCCGTGGGCCGTGGACATCGGGATCGCGCTGCTCGTGCAGGCGGCGATGACGATGCCGTTCGTGGTGCCGCGCGGGCCCGAACTCGAACCGGCGACCTGGCCCGCGTACGGGCTGACGACGCTGACCGTGGTGCCGCTGGTCTGGCGACGGCGCGCGCCGCTCGCCGTGCTGCTCGCGATCCTGGCCGCGAGCACGCTGTACGAGCTGGCCGTGGACGGGCCGGGGCAGCCGCTGCCGTACACCGGGCTGGTCAGCGTCTACACGATCGCGGCGCTCTCGCCGGCGTGGAAGCGGTTCGCGACGGCGGGGCTCCTGGTGGTGGCGGTGCCGGCCTCGGTGTGGCTCAACACCCGGTCGGCGCGTGAACTCACTTTCTCCCTCTTCGTGTTCGGCGCCGCCTATGTCTTCGGGCGGCTCACGGACGCCCGGCAGCGGGCCCAGCGGGTGGAGGCGGAGCGGGCGGCCGCGCGGGAACGGGCCCGGATCGCCCGGGAGATGCACGACATCCTGTCGCACGCGGTGAGCCTGATGGTCGTGCAGGCGGAGGCGGGCCCGGTCGCGGTGCGGGCGGCGCCGGAGCGCGCGGAGGCGGCTTTCGAGGCGATCTCGGAGACGGGCCGGGAGGCGATGGTCCAGCTGCGGCGGATGCTGGGGCTGCTGCGCGAGGGCGGTGAGACGGCTGCCCCGCGGGAGCCGCAGCCAGGCCTCGCGGACCTCCCGCTGCTCCTGGAGCGGGTGCGGGCCGGCGGTCTGGCCGTCGGGTACGCGACGGAGGGCGGGGTGCGGGCGCTGCCCGCGGCGACCGGCGCGAGCGTCTACCGGATCGTGCAGGAGGCGCTGACGAACGTGGTGAAGCACGCGCGGGCCCGTACGGTCGACGTCCGGCTCGCCCACGCGGACGGCGTCCTGCGGGTCACGGTGACCGACGACGGGCGCGGCCCGCAGGGCGGTCCGGGCGGGCACGGTCTGGTGGGCATCGGGGAGCGGGCCGCCGCGCACGGCGGGACGGCGGAGACGGGCCCGGGCCCGGGCGGCCGGGGGTTCGAGGTGCGGGTCCTGATGCCCGTGACGGAGGGGACGAGATGACGATCCGGGTGGTGGTCGCGGACGACCAGGAGCTGGTCCGCAGCGGTTTCGCGATGATCCTGGACGCGCAGCCGGACATCGAGGTGGTGGCGGAGGCGGGGGACGGGGCGGAGGCCGTGGAGGCGGTGCGCCGGCTCGCGCCGGACGTCGCGCTGCTCGACATCCGGATGCCCCGGACGGACGGCATCGAGGCCTGCCGGGCGATCAGCGCGGAGTCCGGCTGCCGGACGGTGATGCTGACGACCTTCGACACCGACGCGTACGTGTACGAGGCGCTGCACGCGGGCGCGAGCGGTTTCCTCCTCAAAGACGTGCGCCGGGACGACCTGGTGCACGCGGTACGGGTGGTGGCGGCGGGCGACTCGCTGCTCGCGCCGTCCGTGGCGCGGCGGCTCGTGGAGCAGTACACGGCGGGCGGCCCGCGCAGGACCGGCCCCCGGCTCGACGTCCTCACCGGCCGGGAGCGCGAGACCCTGCTGCTGCTCGCCCGTGGCCTGTCGAACGCGGAGATCGCGGCGGAGCTCGTGGTCAGCGACCACACGGTGAAGACGCACGTGGGGAACGTGCTGGCCAAGCTGGGGCTGCGGGACCGCATCCAGGCGGTGATCTGCGCGTACGAGACGGGCCTGGTCACGGCGGGCTCTCCCCCGCCCGGGGGAGGCGCGGGGCCCGGCCTCTCCCCCGCGCCGGGGAGAAACTGACCCGCCGAAGACCGCCGGTGCGGGCGATCCGCCGGTCGCCGCTGGTCAGCAGGATGGAGCCATCGAGAACAACGGCTCACACCACCGGAGTTGACCATGAGGAAGCCCTCCCGCACCCTGCTCGCCGCCGCCCTGGTCCTGGGCGTCGCGGCCGGCCCCGCGCTCACGCCCGCCTTCGCCGCCACGCCCGGGGCGGTGGCCCGGACGGTGACGTCGAGCCCGGACCTGAGCGCGGTGATCGCCGGTCTCCCCCGCGCCGACGCGACGGCGGCGCTCGTCAGGGTCGGCGGCAGCGAGGGTTCCTGGCAGGGCAGTGCGGGCGTGCACGACCTGGAGACGCACGCCCCGGCGGACCCCGCCGCCCGTTTCCGCGCCGGTTCGGTGACGAAGGTGTTCACGGCGGCGACCGTCCTCCAGCTCGCCGCCGAGGGCCGGATCGATCTGGACCGGCCGGCCCGCGCGTACCTCCCGGACCTCATCCCCGGCCGCTACGCCCGGGTGACCGTGCGTCAGCTCCTGAACCACACCCACGGCATCCCGGCCGCCGACCTCCCCGGCGAGACGGTCGAGGAGTGGTACGAGAACCGCTTCGTCGTGCACACGCCGGAGGAGCTGGTCCGTTCGGCGACGGCGAAGCCGCGCGAGTTCCGGCCGGGCACGAAGCAGCACTACCTGAACATCGGGTACACGATCGCGGGCCTGATCGTGGAGCGGGTCACGGGCGACTCCTACGAGCACCAGGTGGAGCGGCGGATCCTGCGGCCGCTGGGGCTGCGGGACACGTACTTCCCGCGCGGGGCGGCCGAGATCACCGGCCCGTACAACCACGGCTACCAGACGATGCGGCTCGACGACGGCACGACGGGGCTGCGGGACGTCTCGGTGTGGGGGACGACGGACGCCTGGGCGGCCGGGGACCTCGTCTCGGCCACCGCGGACCTGGAGCGCTTCACCCGGGTCCTGTTCGCGGGCGGTGTGGTGCGCGGTCCGCTCCTGGAGGAGATGTTCACGCTTCCGAAGGTCCCCGACCTCACGTCCGGCGACCCGGCGGCGTACTCCGCCGGTCTGTCGATGAAGCGGCTCGGCGGCCGGGAGGTGTGGGGGAAGACCGGAGGCCGCTGGGGCTACAACGCGGCCATCGCGTCGACCCGCCACGGGGAGCGGACCCTCGTCTACAGCGTCAACTCGACCGACGCCAAGGGCCAGGACATGAACCGCACCGCTCTCGGGATCATGCTGGCGACGTACGGGACGCCGTCGGAGTGAGCGCCTCCAGGCGCTTGATCATCCGGCGCACGTGGAGGAGCGGCAGGATGCCGATGACGCCGAACGACATGTCGATGACCGACCACCAGAAGGGGATGCCCCGGATCGGCCCGCAGATCAGGGCGAGGGGGAGGATGCCGACGCAGGCGATCATGCCGAATTCGACGACCCAAATGTTGCGGACGGGGTCGCGGTACGCGCCGTGGAAGGCGACCGCGATGACGAGGTGGGCGAAGGCGAGCCAGTCGGTGCCGTAGAGCAGGTACGGGGCCTGCTCGTCGGCGGCGGCGACGCCCTCCCGTACCCGGTGGATCCACTCGGCGAGGCCGGGGAAGAGGTCGGCGACGGGTGAGGCCCAGCCGGCCAACGAGGTGTCGAGGAGCCGGAGTTCGGTGACGAGCGGGAAGGCGGTGGCCCCGCTCAGGACCAGACAGACGACGAAGACGATCAGCCAGACGCGGATGCGCGTGAGAAGGGCTCTCGGCCCGTTCGTGTCGCTCATGGGGACAGCGTACGCCCCTCTTGAACGCGTTCAGAAACCAGGGGGGAGGGTTTTTGAGCGCGTTCAAGAGGGGGCTCACAGTCCGACCATCGCGTTCCACCGCTTCGCGAACTCCTGGCGTTCCCCGGTGGTGATGTCCCGGGCGATGGCGAGCCGGCCACGCATGTCGGCGTCCGGGAAGATCAGCGGGTCCTCGGCGAGCGCCACGAGCTCCTCGTCGCCGGAGTCCGCGAGGACGTCCCGCGCGGCCGGGACGGGGCAGACGTAGTTGACCCAGGCGGCGAGTTCGGCGGCGACCTCGGGCTCGTAGTAGTAGTCGACGAGCTTCTCGGCGTTGGACCTGTGCTGGGCGAGGTTGGGGACCATCAGGGACTCCGCCCACAGTTCGGCGCCCTCCTCGGGGACGACGAACTCGATGTCCGGGTTGTCGGCCTGGAGCTGGATGACGTCGCCGGAGTACGCCTGGCAGGCGAGGACGTCGCCGGTGGACAGGTCCTTGATGTAGTCGTTCCCGGTGAAGCGCCGGATGTGCCTGGCCCGGACGAGTCCCTCGATCCGCTCGCACAGGGCGTGGAAGTCGTCGCCGGTCCACCGGGTCACGTCGACGCCTTCGCCCAGCATGAGCAGGGCGAAGGCCTCGTCGAGCCCGGAGAGCAGGGTGACCTTGCCGCGCAGGTCGTCGGACCACAGCTCCTGGGTGGAGCGCAGTTCGCGGCCGAGCTTCCTCCGGTTGTACGCGATGCCGGTGATGCCGGACTGCCAGGGCACGCTGTGGAGCCGGCCGGGGTCGAAGGCGGGCCCGGAGAGCTGGGGGTCGAGGTGCTTCGCGACGTTCGGCTGGGCGGCGCGGTCCATCTCCTGGACCCAGCCGAGGCGGACGAAGCGGGCGGCCATCCAGTCGCTGACGACGATCAGATCGCGTCCGGTCTCCTGGTGGTTCATCAGGGACGGGCTGATCTTGCCGAAGAACTCGTCGTTGTCGTTGATCTCCTCGGTGTAGCGGACGGAGATCCCGGTCCGCTTCCGGAAGGCGTCCAGGGTCGGCCGCCGGGACGCGTCGGCGTCGTCGGTGTCGATGTACAGCGGCCAGTTGGCGAAGTCGAGCGTACGGTCGCGCGCCGAGAGGTCCCGGCCGGCCCGGTCGCCCTCCTCCACGTACGCGGCGGGGACCCCGCACCCGGCGAGCAGGCTCGCGGCCCCCGCACCGCCGATGCCGCGGATCAGGGACCGGCGGGACATGTGTTTCCTGGCTGTCGCTCTCACATGGGCAGCATCCCGGCCGGCCGCGACCTGCGGCAATGGACGGTCCGTCGAGCGACGGCGCGCGGCCCCGACACCCTGTCGATCAAGGTGTCGGGGCCGCGCGGTGGTTCCGGGGCGGGGATCAGCCCAGGGAGGTCATCACGTGCTTGATGCGCGTGTAGTCCTCGAAGCCGTAGGCGGAGAGGTCCTTGCCGTAGCCGGACTTCTTGTAACCGCCGTGCGGCATCTCGGCGACGAGCGGGATGTGGGTGTTGATCCACACGCAGCCGAAGTCGAGGGCCTTGGACATGCGCATCGCGCGCGCGTGGTCCTTGGTCCAGACGGAGGAGGCGAGGGCGTACTCGACGCCGTTCGCGAACTCAAGGGCCTGGGCCTCGTCCGTGAAGGACTGGACGGTGATGACCGGGCCGAAGACCTCGTTCTGGACGATCTCGTCGTCCTGGTTGAGGCCCGAGACGACGGTGGGGGCGTAGAAGTAGCCCTTGTCTCCGACGCGGTGACCGCCGGCCTCGACCTTGGCGTGGGCCGGGAGGCGCTCGATGAAGCCGGTGACCTGCTTCAGCTGGTTGGCGTTGTTGAGCGGGCCGTACAGCACGTCCTCGTCGTCCGGCTGACCCGTCTTCGTCTCGGCGGCGGCCTTGGCGAGGGCGGCGACGAACTCGTCGTGGATCGACTCGTGCACGAGGACCCGGGTCGCGGCCGTACAGTCCTGGCCGGCGTTGAAGAAGCCGGCGACGGAGATGTCCTCGACGGCCCTGTCGATGTCGGTGTCCTCGAAGACGACGACCGGGGCCTTGCCGCCCAGCTCCAGGTGGACGCGCTTGACGTCCTTGGCCGCCGACTCGGCGACCTGCATGCCGGCGCGGACCGAGCCGGTGATGGAGGCCATCGCCGGGGTCGGGTGCTCGACCATCGCCTTGCCGGTCTCGCGGTCTCCGCAGACGACGTTGAAGACGCCCTTGGGGACGATCTGCCCGATGATCTCGGCCATCAGGACGGTCGACGCGGGGGTCGTGTCCGAGGGCTTGAGGACGACGGTGTTGCCCGCGGCGAGGGCCGGGGCGAACTTCCACACGGCCATCATCATCGGGTAGTTCCACGGCGCGACCTGGGCGCAGACGCCGACGGGCTCGCGGCGGACGATGGAGGTCATGCCCTCCATGTACTCGCCGGCCGAGCGGCCTTCGAGCATCCGGGCGGCGCCGGCGAAGAAGCGGATCTGGTCCACCATCGGCGGGATCTCTTCGCTGGCGGTGAGGGCGACCGGCTTGCCGGTGTTCTCGACCTCGGCCGCGATCAGCTCCTCGGCGCGCTCCTCGAACGCGTCCGCGATCTTGAGGAGCACCTTCTGGCGCTCGGCAGGCGTGCTGTCACGCCAGGCGGGGAAAGCCGTCGCGGCGGCCTCCATGGCGGCGTCGACGTCGGCCTGCCCGGAGAGCGGGGAGGTCGCGTACACCTCGCCGGTGGCCGGATTGACCACGTCGATGGTGCGGCCGTCGGCCGCGTCGCGGAACTCCCCGTTGATGTAGTTACGCAGCCGGCGCAGCTCGGTGGTCACTTGCCACCCCTCCTGTCACGTTCTGTCTTCGCACGTCCTTGTGCGGGGTCCCGATGGGCGAGACACCTCAGGGTAGTCGCTCCACTGACGCTTTCAACAGCCCCGACCCCCCTCAACTTCGGATTCCGTGAGATCAAGAGCAGCTCACAACGGATTTCATCACTCTGGGCTTGCACGACGGAGAATCTCGGTGCACAGTGAACTCGTGGCCAGTCGAAGCACAGACTCCAGAACCGGAACCGGTTCGTCCCCGACGATCGATGCCGTCTCCCTGGCGATCATCGAGCAGCTCCAGCAGGACGGTCGCCGTCCGTACGCCTCCATCGGCAAGGCCGTGGGCCTCTCCGAGGCGGCCGTACGACAGCGCGTCCAGAAGCTGCTCGACCAGGGCGTCATGCAGATCGTCGCCGTCACCGACCCCCTCACCGTGGGTTTCCGACGCCAGGCGATGGTCGGCATCAACGTCGAGGGTGACCTTGATCCGGTCGCGGAGGCACTGACGGCCATGGCCGAGTGCGAGTACGTGGTGATGACCGCGGGCTCCTTCGACCTCATGGTGGAGGTCGTCTGCGAGGACGACGACCACCTGCTGGATGTGATCAACAAGCGCATCCGCACCCTCCCCGGCGTGCGCTCCACCGAGAGCTTCGTCTACCTCAAGCTCAAGAAGCAGACCTATATGTGGGGAACTCGATAATCGTGACCCAGGACCTCTCCAAGACCGCGTACGACCACCTGTGGATGCACTTCACCCGCATGTCGTCGTACGAGAACTCGCCCGTTCCCACCATCGTGCGTGGTGAGGGCACCTACATCTTCGACGACAAGGGCAAGCGCTACCTCGACGGTCTCGCGGGTCTCTTCGTGGTCAACGCCGGACACGGCCGCCAGGAGCTGGCCGAGGTCGCGTACAACCAGGCCAAGGAGCTCGCGTTCTTCCCCGTGTGGTCGTACGCGCACCCCAAGGCCGTCGAGCTCGCCGAGCGTCTCGCGGACTACGCCCCGGGTGACCTCAACAAGGTGTTCTTCACCACCGGTGGCGGCGAGGCCGTCGAGACCGCCTGGAAGCTCGCCAAGCAGTACTTCAAGCTGCAGGGCAAGCACACCAAGTACAAGGTCATCTCGCGTGCGGTCGCCTACCACGGCACCCCGCAGGGCGCCCTGTCCATCACCGGCCTGCCGGCCCTGAAGGCCCCCTTCGAGCCGCTGGTCCCCGGCGCGCACAAGGTGCCGAACACCAACATCTACCGTGCCCCGATCCACGGCGACGACCCCGAGGCCTTCGGCCGCTGGGCCGCCGACCAGATCGAGCAGCAGATCCTCTTCGAGG
The DNA here is from genome assembly GCF_055575535.1 of Streptomyces sp. NPDC034084. Classification (NCBI taxonomy): domain Bacteria; kingdom Bacillati; phylum Actinomycetota; class Actinomycetes; order Kitasatosporales; family Streptomycetaceae; genus Streptomyces; species Streptomyces sp. NPDC034084. The sequence continues at coordinate 657,405 of NZ_JBVISK010000004.1, read as the reverse complement.
GCGCCGACACCGTCGCGGCCGTCTTCCTGGAGCCCGTGCAGAACGCCGGTGGCTGCTTCCCGCCGCCGCCCGGATACTTCCAGCGCGTCCGCGAGATCTGCGACCAGTACGACGTGCTCCTCGTCTCCGACGAGACGATCTGCGCCTTCGGCCGCCTCGGCACGATGTTCGCCTGTGACAAGTTCGGCTACGTGCCGGACATGATCACCTGCGCCAAGGGCATGACCTCGGGCTACTCCCCGATCGGCGCCTGCATCGTCTCGGACCGCATCGCGGAGCCGTTCTACAAGGGCGACAACACCTTCCTGCACGGCTACACCTTCGGTGGCCACCCGGTGTCCTCGGCGGTCGCGATCGCCAACCTCGACATCTTCGACAAGGAAGGCCTGAACCAGCACGTCCTCGACCAGGAGGGCAACTTCTTCAACACCCTGAAGAAGCTGCACGACCTCCCGATCGTCGGCGACGTCCGCGGCAACGGCTTCTTCTACGGCATCGAGCTCGTCAAGGACAAGGTCACCAAGGAGTCCTTCACGGACGAGGAGACCGAGCGCGTCCTGTACGGCTTCCTCTCCAAGGCGCTCTTCGACAACGGCCTCTACTGCCGTGCCGACGACCGTGGCGACCCGGTCATCCAGCTGGCCCCGCCGCTGATCGCCGACCAGGGCACCTTCGACGAGATCGAGGGAATCCTGCGCTCGGTGCTCACCGAGGCCTGGACCAAGCTCTAAGGTCCCCAGGCATCACGCCGCCCTCACGGCGTGACCCCCGGCCCGGGTATGCCGCCATCCGAGTGGATGGCGGCTGCCCGGGCCGCGTGCTGTCCGGAGACACGGATCCGAATCCTTACGGTGCCCAGTGACCGACAGGCCCGTCCTTCGTTCCCCCGGACGGGGGAACACAGATCGGATCCGACATCGAGGTGTACGCGATGGCCCCACCGGACAACGACGTGCTCTGGGCGCGTTCCCTGCACTGCGCCCTGGGCGGTTCGGACGCGCTCAGCGGCGTCTCCCTCGGCGTCCGCGACGGCGAGATCCTCGCCGTCGTCGGCCCGCGCGGCAGCGGCAAGACCACCCTCCTGCGCTGCCTCTCCGGCCAGCTCGTCGCCCAGCAGGGCGAGGTCTGGTTCAACAGCTCCCCCGTGCACACCCTGAGCGCCGCCCAGCGCGAGCGGCTCCGGCGCGACCGCTTCGGCTGGATCGACCCCGAGCCCGGCCTCGTCCCCGAGCTCACCGGCTGGGAGAACACCGCCCTGCCGCTGCTGCTCCGCGGGGCCTCCCACCGCGCCGCGAAGACCGCCGCCGCGGAGTGGCTGGAGCGGCTCGACATCGGCGGCTGCGCCCGCAAGCGGCCGCACGCCCTCACCCCCTCCCAGCGCCAGCGCATCGCGATCGCCCGCGCCCTGATCACCACCCCGACGGTCCTCTTCGCCGACGAACCCACCGCCACCCTGCACCGGGCCGACGGCGCGCAGGTCCTGCGCACCCTGACGGCGGCGGCCCGCTCGCACGGCATCACCGTGCTCCTCGCCACCCACGACGGCGAGGTCGCGGCGCTCGCCGACCGCGCCGTCGCCCTCCTCGACGGACGCCGGTCCGGCACCGTACCCCCGGCGTCAGGGGCGGAGGGCGTCGCCGCGTGCTCGCTCTCCGTCTAGCCCGCGGGACCCACCCCCTCGTCCTCACGCGCCGGCTCCTCGTCGCCGCCGCGGCCGCGGGGGTGGGCTTCCTCCTGCTCTGCACCCTCGGATACGCCGTGGGGCACCCCGAGCGCTCCTCGGCCTCGGCGCTGCGGCTGCTCTGGTGCGTCCTGCCGCTCGCCGCCACCGTCCAGTTCGCCGTCGCCGTGGCCCGCACCGACCCCAGCACCCGGCCGCGCCCCGGGCTCTCCGCCATCGGCCTCGGCCCCGCCCGGCTCACCGCGATCGCCGCCGCCTCGACGGCCGTCGCCTGCACGCTCGGCTCCGTCGTCGCGCTCCTGGTCTACCTGCACCTGCGCGGCGACATCACGGGCCTGCCCTTCGACGGGGCGGCCGCCGGGCTCCTCGCCGCCGACCAGCCGATCCCGGTCGCCGCCGCCCTCACCCTGCTCGCCGTCCTGCCGGTCACCGCCGCCACGGCGGCCGGCCTGGCGCTGCGCCCCCGCAGCACGCCCGCCGCACCGGAGGGGGCGGAGAGGACGCTGCCGTCCGGGCTGCCCTGGGGCGTCGCCCTCGTCGCGGTCGGCCTCGCGATCGAGACGTACGCGGGCCGCGGCGGCTTCGGGGCCGACGGGGGCGGCCTCCCGCTGCCGGGCCGCTTCGACGGCAGCCCGGCCGGCGTCCTCGCCGGCTGGGTCGTCACCGCCGTGGGCCTCGCCATCGCCGGCCCGGGCCTCACCCACGGCTGCGGCCGCCTCCTCCAGGCGATCCGGCCGGGCGCCACCCGGCTGCTCGCGGGCCGCGTCCTGATGGACGAGTCCCGCCGGATCGGCCGCCCGCTCGGCGTGGTCTGCGCCGTGATGTCCGGCACCCTCGCGGCGGCCTCCCTGTACGACGCGGACGCCGGCTCCGACGCCTTCGGGCCGCTCACCGGCCTCGGCGCGGCCCTCGTCCTGACCTGCACCACGGCCACGCTCCTCACGGCCGCGCTGGAGTCCAGGCAGGGCCGCGCCCACACCACCGAGGCCCTCCTGCGCATCGGCGCCCCGCCCACCGTCCTGCGCACGGCGGCCCTGCTGCGCGCGGGCGCGCTGCTGGCCCTCTTCGCCCCGCTGACCTGGGCGATCGCGGAACTGGCCGCGGCGCCGCTGACCGGCTGAGCCGCCCCCGCGAGGGGCCGCCCCACCCGGCGGCCCCTATCGTGGGCCCATGTCGACGCTTCCCCCGGCCCACCGCCCGCCCGGACCGCGTGGGCACGCGCGCGAGATCCACACCCTCGCCGAGTTCGACGCGGCGCTCGCGCGTCCCGGCTCGCTCGCCGGACACCGGATCCAGTCGGTCGACCTCACCGACCGGACCCTCGCCCTGCTCACCGCGGTCACCGCCGAGGCCGTCTTCCTCGGCTGCCCCATGGAGCCGGAGGCCGCCGCCAAGGTCCGCGCCGACGGGGCGCTCGTCTTCCCGACCGTCCCCGAACTGCCCTTCGACCCGTACCGGGCGCGGCTCTACACGCCCGGGGAGCTCTTCGAGGGGCTCGCCGACGCCGGGTACGAGAAGACGCCGGACGCGCGCGCGTACGCGTGGTTCGGGCGGACCAGGGCCGACGGCGACATCTTCTCCTCGGTACTCCGCTCCCTCCACGACGACGCCGTCTCCGACGCCCTCGACGAACTCCTCGACGGCGCCCGGGTCGTCGGCGTCATGGGCGGGCACGCGACGGGCCGGGGCACCGAGGCGTACGCGGGCGCGGCCCGGCTCGGCAGGACCCTGGCCCGCGCCGGGCTGACGGTCGCCACTGGCGGCGGGCCGGGCGCGATGGAGGCCGCGAACCTCGGGGCGTACCTGGCGCCGCTCCCCGACGAGGCCCTCCCCGAGTCCCTCGCCCTCCTCGCGAAGGCCCCGTCCTTCGCCCCGTCGGTGACGGACTGGGCGCGCGCCGCCTTCGCCGTACGGGCCCTGTGGCCGGACGGCGGGGACTCGGTCGGCATCCCGACCTGGTTCTACGGCCACGAGCCGCCGAACGCCTTCGCCGGTCACATCGCCAAGTACTTCGCCAACGCCACCCGGGAGGACGGTCTCCTCGCCCGCTCGACGGCGGGCGTCGTCTTCCTCCCCGGGGCGGCGGGCACGGTCCAGGAGATCTTCGACAACGCGACCCCGAACTACTACGGGTCCCGGGGCGACCCGACCCCGATGGTCCTGGTGAACCGCGACCACTGGACCAACCGCCTCCCGGTCTGGCCCCTTCTGCGCACCCTCGCGGCCGACCGCCCGATGGCGTCCCGCATAGCCCTGGTGGACTCGATCGAGGAGGCCCCGGAGGCGCTGGAGCGACTGGGCTCGTGACCGGGGTCCGTCGCCCGCGCGGGCGGCCGCTCACTTCCGCCAGTACAGATGGTGCGTGACCTTGCCGCTCGGGCTCGGCACGACGTCCCGGTGGAAGCGGTCGAGGAGCTCGTCGGGCGAGTCCCAGAGCCGTACCCCCGCGCCGAGCTTCACCGGCGACACCGCGACGTGCAGGGTGTCGACGAGGTCGGCGTCGAGGAACTCCCGGACGGTCGTCGCCCCGCCGCCGAGCCGGACGTCCTTCCCGCGCGCCGCCTCCCGCGCCATCCCGAGCGCCGTGACCGGATCGGCGTCGACGAAGTGGAACGTGGTGTCGGAGAGGGTGAACGAGGGGCGCGGGTGGTGGGTCAGGACGAACACCGGCGTGTGGAACGGCGGCTCGTCCCCCCACCAGCCGCGCCACTCCTCGTCCCGCCAGGGCCCGCGCTGCGGCCCGAACTTGTTGCGGCCCATGATCTCGGCCCCGATGTTCCGCGCGAAGTCCCGCGTGAAGTAGTCGTCCAGACCCCGGCTGCCCCCTGGTTCGGTGCGCCCCGGCCAGCTCGCCGTGGCCCCCGCCCACGCGAACAACTCCCCGGGATCCGCGTGCCCGAACGGCCGCTCCAGGCTCTGGCCCTCACCGGTACCGAATCCGTCGGACGAGACCATGAAGTTCTGGACTCTGAGCAACTGAGGCATGGCGGTTCCTCCCGCGTGGTCGACGAAGAAGACGGCGAACAACCAGGAGACTCCCCCGGCGGGGAAAACTCATCGCATCCGTTACGGCGCGTCGTCCCCGAGGACCACCACGTCCTCCGTGCGGAACCCCACGCCCACCCCGGCGCCCTCCTCCGGCGCCTCCCGGAGCGGAAGCTCGGCCTCCAGGGAGGGCCCCTCGGTTGGGCGGAGCCGTACGACGACATGGCTGCCCCGGAAGGTCCGGGACTCCACCGTCCAGAACGGACCGTCCGCCACGAGCCGCACCCCGCCCGGCCGGACGAGGAGCCGCCGCTCCCCCTCCGGGGAGCCGTCAGGGACCGGGATCCTCCCCCACACGGTCTGTGCCACCCCGCCGGTCACCCGGGCCGCCACCACGTTGTCGAAGCCCAGGAACCGCGCCACGAACTCCGACGCGGGCCGCCGCCACACCTCGGCCGGCGTCCCCGACTGGGCGATCCGCCCGTCCCGCATGACCACGAGCCGGTCGGCGAGCGCGAAGGCCTCCCCCTGGTCGTGGGTGACGGCGAGGACCGTCGTCCCCAGCCGCCCGAAGAGCTGCCGCAGCTCCACGACGAGCCGCTCCCGCAGTCCACGGTCGAGCTGGCCGAGCGGCTCGTCGAGCATCAGGAGCCGGGGCCGGGGCGCGAGGGCGCGGGCGAGCGCGACCCGCTGCTGCTCGCCGCCGGAGAGCGCGCCGACGGACCGCCGCTCGGCTCCCGGGAGGCCGACGAGGTCGAGCAGCTCCCGTACCCGCTCCGCCTGTTCGGCCTTTCCGGCGCCCCGCATGCGAAGGCCGAACGCGACGTTGCCGCCGACGTCCCGCTGCGGGAAGAGCTGGTGGTCCTGGAACATCAGGCCGACGCCCCTCCGGTGCACCGGCACTCCGGCCTGGTCGGCGCCGCCGAGCAGGACCCGGCCCCCGTCGAGCGACTGGAGCCCGGCGACGGCCCGCAGCAGCGTGGACTTGCCGCTGCCGCTCGGGCCGAGCACGCACACGATCTCGTGCTCGGCGACGTCCATACCTACGGCGTCGAGCACGGCCCGTGCCCCGAACCGTACGGTCGCGTCCTCGATCGACAGCATCAGAACTCCCCGGAGGTCCGGTCGGTGCGGAGCCGTTCGAGCAGCAGCAGGGACACCGCGCACACCACCATCAGAATCGTCGAGAGGGCCATCGCCTGGCCGTAGTTGAGCTCGCCGGGCCGGCCGAGCAGCCGGGCCACGGCCACCGGGAGCGTCGGACTGTCGGGCCGGGCGATGAACACGGTCGCCCCGAACTCGCCGAGGGACACCGCGAAGGCGAACCCGGCGGCGATGAGCAGCGCGCGCCGCACCAGCGGCAGGTCCACCTCCCGCCAGGCCCGCCACGGCGAGGCGCCGAGCACCGCCGCCGCCTCCCGCAGCCGCTCGTCCACCGCGCGGAGGACCGGCAGCATCGTCCGTACGACGAAGGGGACGCCGACCAGGGCCTGCGCGAGCGGTACGAGGATCCAGCTGGCCCGCAGGTCGAGCGGCGGCTCGTCGAGGGTGATGAGGAAGCCGAAGCCGACGGTGACGGCGGAGACCCCGAGCGGCAGCATGAGCAGCGCGTCGAAGCCCCGCACGAGACGCCCGGCCCGCCTCGTCAGCGCCGCCGCCGCGAGTCCTCCGACCAGCACCGCGATGGCGGTGGCGGCCACCCCGTACCGCAGCGAGTTCCCGATCGCCTCCAGCGGCGGGACGAGGAAGGTCCCGGACTCGTCGAGCGAGCCGAGCGCCCGGTAGTAGCCCAGCCCGTACCCGTGCGGTCCGGCGAAGGAACGTTCCACGAGCACACCGAGCGGCAGCAGGACGAGCAGCGCCACGGACAGGAGGACGCCCGCGAGCAGCGCCCACTGTCCGGCGCCGCGCGGCCGGCGGGCGGTCGACTCCGGCGGTACGAGCCGCAGGGCCGTCTCCCGTCTCCGTACCGTCCAGGCGTGGACGCCCAGGATCGCGCCGACGGCCGCGAACTGGACGAGGGTCAGGACCGCCGCCGTCGGCAGGTCGAGCAGCCGGGCGGTCTGCCGGTAGATCTCGGCCTCCAGCGTGGAGTACGCGTCCCCGCCGAGGATCTGCACGACGCCGAAGGAGGTGAAGGTGAAGAGGAAGACCATCAGGGCGGCCGCCGCCACCGCCGGCACGAGCGCGGGCAGGGTCACCGTCCGCCAGGCGGTCCAGCGGGAGGCGCCGAGGACCCGGGCGGCCTCCTCCTGGCGCGGGTCGAGCTGCGACCAGAGGCCGCCGACGGTCCGCACGACCACGGCGTAGTTGAAGAAGACGTGCGCGAGGAGGATCGCCCACACGCTGGTGTCGAGCCGCAGCCCCCACAGTTCGTCGGTGAGCCCGCCCCTGCCGACGAGCGCCAGGAAGGCGGTGCCGACGAGGACGGTCGGCAGGACGAACGGCACCGTGACGACGGCCCGCAGCACGCTCTTGCCGGGGAAGTCGAAGCGGGCGAAGACGTACGCGCCGGGCAGCGCGAGGAGCAGCGTGAGCCCGGTGGAGGCGAGCGCCTGCCACCCCGTGAAGCCGAGGACGTCGAGGATGTCCGGCCGGCTCAGCGTCTCGCCGATCCGGCCGAACCGCCAGGCGCCGTCGGGGCGGAGCCCCCGGTCCACGATGGACACGACGGGCCAGGCGAAGAAGACCCCGAAGAACGCGACGGGCAGGGCCATCAGCCCCAGCCGCGTCGCGCTCCTCCGGACGTCCCGCCCTACTTCAGGACGAGCGACGACCACTGCTGGATCCACGGGTCACGCTTCTCGGCGATCTTCTGGGGCGCCATGGTCTCCGGCTTCTCGATCACCACGCCGTGCTTCGTGAACAGCTCCGGGAGGGCCGCGTCCTTCGCCACCGGGTTGACGAACATCTGGAGCGGCATGTCCTCCTGGAACTGCCGGGAGATCAGGAAGTCGATCAGCGCCTTGCCGCCCTCGGGGTTCTTCGCGCCGTTCAGCAGGCCCGCGAACTCGGTCTGCCGGAAGCAGGTGCCGGTGGAGACTCCGGTGGGCGCCACCTTCGGCTGCGGCTCGGCGTACAGCACCTCGACGGGCGGGCTGGAGGCGTACGACACGACCAGCGGCCGGTCGCCCTTGGCCTGCTTGCCGCCGGCCGAGCCCGAGAACTCCTGGTTGTAGGCGAGCTCCCAGCTGTCGACGGTCTTCACGCCGTTGGCCCTGAGCTTCTTCCAGTAGTCCTGCCAGCCGTCGTCGCCGTACCGCGCGGCCGTGCCGAGGAGGAATCCGAGGCCCGGGGAGGAGCGCTCGGGGTTCTCGACGACGAGCAGGTCCTTGTACGCGGGCTTCGCGAGGTCGTCGAAGGTCACCGGCGGCGCCAGCTTCTTGTCGGCGAAGTACTTCTTGTCGTAGTTGACGCAGATGTCGCCGGAGTCGATGGGCGTGACCCGGTGCTCCGTGGCGTCCAGCTGGTACGCGGCCGGGACCCGGCCCAGACCCTTCGCCTCGTACGGGACGAAGATCCCGTTGTCGAGGGCGCGGGAGAGCAGGGTGTTGTCGACGCCGAAGAAGACGTCACCCTGCGGGGAGCCCTTGGTGAGGATCTCCTTGTTGACGGCCTCGCCGGCGTCGCCGCTCTTCAGCACCTTGACCGTGAAGCCGGTCTCCTTGGTGAACGCCGCCAGCACCTCCTTGGAGGCGTTGAACGAGTCGTGGCTCACCAGCGTCACCGTCTTCGGCGCGGGGCCGCCGGTCTTGCCGGCCGCGCCCCGGACGTCGTCGGTGCCGCAGGCGGCGAGGCTGGTGACGCCGAGCGCCGCGACGAGCGCGGCGGCGGCGGCCTTCTTGATGCTCACTGGTTTTCCTCCTGGGTATGACCAGGAAGAGACGCGGCCCCGCCCACCGGAGGTGGGCAGGGCGCAACAGCTTGAGTTGCGACCGAACTTCCTACCCAGAATGACCTGGGCGAGGTTCAGAGGGTCTGCGGTCTACGGTTACCGCACTCTCAGCGCTGTGGCGCTCCCCTGTCGGAATATGGAGATGTGTTCGAGCTCAGACTACAAGGTCAGCGCTCGGTGGCCGCGAGCTGTCCACAGGCACCGTCGATCTCCTGGCCACGGGTGTCCCGCACGGTCACCGGCACACCATGGCGGGCGATCGCTTCGACGAAGGCCTTCTCGTCCTCCGGGCGCGACGCCGTCCACTTCGAACCGGGCGTCGGGTTCAGCGGGATCAGGTTGACGTGCACCCGCTTGCCCTTGAGCAGCCGGCCGAGCAGGTCACCGCGCCAGGCCTGGTCGTTGATGTCCCGGATGAGGGCGTACTCGATGGAGATCCGGCGCCCGGACTTCTCCGCGTACTCCCAGGCGGCGTCGAGGACCTCCCGCACCTTCCAGCGCGTGTTGACCGGCACCAGGGTGTCGCGCAGCTCGTCGTCCGGGGCGTGCAGCGAGACCGCGAGACGGCACTTGAAGCCCTCGTCGGCGAAGCGCAGCATCGCCGGCACGAGACCGACGGTGGAGACGGTGATTCCGCGCTGCGAGAGGCCGAGGCCGTCCGGCTCGGGGTCGGTCAGCCTGCGGATCGCGCCGACCACGCGCTTGTAGTTGGCGAGCGGCTCGCCCATGCCCATGAACACGATGTTGGACAGCCGGGCCGGTCCGCCCGGGACCTCGCCGTCGCGCAGGGCCCGCATGCCGTCCACGATCTGGTGGACGATCTCGGCGGTCGACAGGTTCCGGTCGAGCCCCGCCTGCCCGGTCGCGCAGAACGGGCAGTTCATCCCGCAGCCGGCCTGCGAGGAGATGCACATGGTCACCCGGTCCGGGTAGCGCATGAGCACCGACTCCACGAGCGTGCCGTCGTGCAGCCGCCACAGGGTCTTACGGGTGGTGTCGTCGTCGCACGAGATGTGCCGCACCACCGACATCAGGTCGGGCAGCAGCTCCCCCGCCAGCTTCTCCCGCGAGCCGGCCGGGATGTCGGTCCACTCGGCGGGGTCGTGCGCGTACCGCGCGAAGTAGTGCGTGGACAGCTGCTTGGCGCGGAACGGCTTCTCGCCGATCGCGGCGACGGCCTCCTTCCGCTCGGCGGGCGAGAGGTCGGCGAGGTGCCGCGGCGGCTTCTTGGCTCCGCGGGGGGCGACGAAAGTGAGTTCTCCGGGCTTGGGCATGGTGCTACCAGTGTCGCAGACGGATTCCGGGAAGGGCGCGCCCGCCGAATTGGCCGATCCACGACCCATGGGGTTGGGTGTGCATGTCAATGCATTCGATCATGCTCCGGCCGCTTCCGGTCATGATCAGGTCGTCGGAGGAGTCCGAAGTGAAGGCTGTGGTACGGGGGGCCGCCGTCGCGGCGGTGATGGCGTTCGCACTGACCGGGTGCAAGGACGGGAGCGTCCCGGCGAAAGGCGCGTCGAAGAGCAGCCCGACCACGGGAGGCGCGGCGGCGGAGTCGTCTGCCGGGGAGGGCGGTGGATCGTCGGCGCCCGCCGACGACCAGGGCGTGAAGCCGAACTTCCCGCCCGCCTCGGTGGACGCCACGGGCCTCTACAGCGCGCTCCCGTCCGACGGCAGCATCGGCGACGTCATGGTCGGCGGAGAACTCGTCGTGGTCCAGGGCGGCGATGCGGCCAAGGGCTGCCCGGAGATGACGAAGACGCCGTGCGCCGGGGTCCAGGCGGTCGGGAACAGGGACATGGAGGCCCGGGGCTCCGCGGACGGGTCGCGGGTGGAGTTCACCCTCTTCACCTTCGGCACGGCGGAGGAGGCGGCCACGATGACGAAGGACCTGGCGGGGCGCGAGCGCGAGCGAAGCGCGGAGTACGGCGCCCCGGCGAAGCCGGTGACGGTGGACGCCGGCGCCGACGAGACCGAGGCGACGCAGGACGGCGACAGCTTCGACGTCGTCATGCGCATCGGCACCGTCGTGGCGCATCTCAGCGCGAGCGACGCCGAACTCGGCGACGTGGAGCATGCGGCGAAGGTCCAGGTCGCCCGCGTGAAGTCGGTCTCGAACGGGATCAACCCGGACCGCTGACCCGCCGGACGCCGCGCGAAAGGGCCCCTGGCCGACATTCGAGGTGTCGGCCAGGGGCCCTTTCGCGAACCGGAGGCTCCGCTCAACCGCTGCCCACGAACAGTGCCAGCAGCAGCCACACCACGGGCGCCGTCGGCAGGAGGGAGTCCAGGCGGTCCATGATGCCGCCGTGGCCCGGGAGCAGCGTGCCCATGTCCTTGATGCCCAGGTCACGCTTGATCATGGACTCGCCGAGGTCGCCGAGCGTCGCGCTCACCGCCACCGCGAAGCCGAGGATCAGGCCCTGCCACCAGATCCCGTCGTCGATCATGAACTGCATGCACAGCGCGCCCGCCGCCATCGCGAACGTCACCGCGCCGACCAGACCCTCCCGGGTCTTGCCGGGGCTGATCCGCGGGGCCAGCTTGTGCTTGCCGAAGCGCCAGCCGACCGCGTACGCCCCGGTGTCGCTGACCACGGTCAGGATCAGGAAGGTCAGCACCCGCCGCGGTCCGTCGTCCGCGGTGAGCAGGAGCGCCACGAAGGTCGCCAGGAACGGCACGTAGAACGCGGCGAAGACCCCCGCCGTGACGTCCTTGAGATAGCCCTCGGGAGGTTCCGTCATGCGCCAGACGAGCACCGCGAGCGCCGTCAGGGCCATCGCCACCCAGGCGCCCTCGGGGCCCCGGACGTAGCCGGCGACGACCATCGCCGCGCCGCCGACCGCGAGCGGCACCAGCGGAGCCTTGATCGCCTTGCGCTCCTGGAGGCGGGAGGTGAGCTCCCAGAGGCCGACGACCACGGCGACCGCGATCACTCCGACGAACGCCGGCTTCCAGATGAACAGCGACGCGAAGATGACGGCGCCGAGTCCGACCCCGACCCCTATGGCCGCGCCCAGGTCACGCCCCGCGCTCTTCTTCTGCCGTGGCGCCGACGGCGCGGGCGGCGGAGGCGGGGTGTGGCTGGGCATGGGCTCCTGCGGGTGCTCGTGCGGCGTCTCGTCACGGAACAGGGGACCGCTCGGCTGAGCGGCCCCCCGGTCGTGACCGTCCTGGAATCCGCCGGCGGGAACGTCGGGCACGATGGGCATGGGGCGAGTCTGCGCCGCCTGCTGCCGATCGTATGCGGGACCCGCCGGGGCAGGCCCCTGGTCGGGTCCCCCACGGCCGGAACCGGCCGGGGCCCCCCAGGAAGAGTCGTTCATCAGACCTCGAGCAGCTCGGCTTCCTTGTGCTTGAGCAGCTCGTCCACCTGCGTGACGTACTTCGCGGTGGTGTCGTCGAGCTCCTTCTCGGCGCGGCGGCCCTCGTCCTCGCCGACCTCGCCGTCCTTGACGAACTTGTCGATGGTCTCCTTGGCCTTGCGGCGCACCGAGCGGATCGAGATCTTCGAGTCCTCGGCCTTGCCCTTGGCGACCTTGATGTACTCCCGGCGGCGCTCCTCGGTCAGTTCGGGGAACACCACCCGGATGATGTTGCCGTCGTTGCTCGGGTTGACGCCGAGGTCCGAGTCCCGGATCGCCTGCTCGATGTTGCGCAGGGCGCTCTTGTCGAACGGCGTCACCACGGCCATGCGCGGCTCCGGGACGGAGAAGGAGGCCAGCTGGTTGATGGGGGTGATGGCACCGTAGTAGTCGGCCACGATCTTGTTGAACATCGCCGGGTGCGCACGGCCGGTGCGGATCGCGGCGAAGTCCTCCTTGGCGACCACGACGGCCTTCTCCATCTTCTCCTCGGCCTCGAGGAGGGTCTCTTCGATCACCACATGCTCCTGCGTGTCGTCGCGTTGTGTCCTGCACGGTGTACGACCGGCAGGGCTCTGTCCATCCCCTTGCGGGGCGGTTCCCCGGTTCGGGTCAGGCCCGGGTGCCCTGGTCGCTCACGAGCGTGCCGATCTTCTCACCCTTCACCGCGCGAGCGATATTGCCCTCGGTGAGCAGTTCGAAGACGAGGATCGGGAGGTTGTTGTCCCGGCACAGGGTGATGGCGGTGGCGTCGGCGACCTTGAGGTCGCGGGAGAGCACCTCGCCGTACTCGAGGGCGTCGAACTTGACCGCGTCGGGGTTGGCCTTCGGGTCGGAGTCGTAGACGCCGTCCACACCGTTCTTGCCCATGAGCAGGGCCTGGGCGTCGATCTCCAGGGCGCGCTGGGCGGCGGTGGTGTCCGTGGAGAAGTACGGCATGCCCATGCCCGCACCGAAGATGACCACGCGGCCCTTCTCCAGGTGACGCACGGCGCGCAGCGGGATGTACGGCTCGGCGACCTGACCCATGGTGATGGCGGTCTGGACGCGGGAGTCGATGCCCTCCTTCTCCAGGAAGTCCTGGAGGGCGAGGCAGTTCATCACGGTGCCGAGCATGCCCATGTAGTCGGAGCGGGCCCGGTCCATGCCGCGCTGCTGGAGTTCGGCGCCGCGGAAGAAGTTGCCGCCGCCGATCACCACCGCGATCTCCGCGCCGTCGCGGACGACGGCCGCGATCTCACGCGCGATGGCGTGCACGACGTTGGGGTCGACGCCCAGGCCGGTGCCGCCGGAGAAGGCTTCTCCGGACAGCTTCAGCATGTAGCGTCCGGCGATTTTGCCGTGGTTGTCGTCGCCCTGTACGGCGTCCTGGTTCATGGAGATCTCCTCGTGCACATACGAAGGAGGCCATTGCCCTGGGTCCTCGCGGTATCCCGTACGGCAATGGCCTCCTCGTCAGATCTGCGGTCGTCCTGCGCGTGCGCGGACGACTGCCTCAGACCCTACCGGGGTCCGGTGCCCGTCGCGTTCGCGTACGGACTCAGATGCCGACCTTGATGCGCGTGAAGCGCTTCAGGGTGACACCGGCCTCGTCCAGGATCTGCTTGACGGACTTCTTGTTGTCAAGGGCGTACGGCTGGCCGAGCAGCGTCGCGTCCTTGAAGAAGCCGTTGACGCGGCCCTCGACGATCTTCGGGAGCGCGGCCTCGGGCTTGCCCTCGGCGCGGGTGGTCTCCTCGGCGACGCGGCGCTCGGTCTCGACGACCTCGGCCGGGACGTCCTCCTTGGTGAGGTACTTCGGCGCGAAGGCGGCGATGTGCTGGGCGACACCCTTGGCGACGTCGGCGTCGGCCTTGTCGAACTCGACGAGGACACCGATCTGCGGCGGGAGGTCCGGCATCGTGCGGTGCATGTACGCGTAGACGAAGCCGTCGGCGTACTGCGCGAAGCGGTCCAGGACGATCTTCTCGCCGAGGTTGGCGTTGGCCTCGTCGACGTACGCCTGCACGGTCTTGCCGGCCTCGATCTCGGAGGCGAGCAGCGCCTCCAGGTCGGCCGGGGCGGTGGCGGCGACGTGCTTGGCCAGCTCGTTGGCGACGGCCTGGAACTTGTCACCCTTGGCGACGAAGTCCGTCTCGCACTTCAGCTCGACGAGGACGCCGGAGGTGTTGTCGTCGGCGATGAGGGAGACCACGGCGCCGTTCTCGGCAGAGCGGCCCTCGCGCTTGGCGACACCCTTCTGGCCCTTGATACGGAGCGCCTCGACGGCCTTGTCGACGTTGCCGTCGGCCTCGTCCAGGGCCTTCTTGCAGTCCATCATGCCGGCGCCGGTGAGCTCGCGGAGCTTCTTGACGTCAGCGGCGGTGTAGTTCGCCATGAGTCTGTTTCTCTCTCGAAGTCTGAAAGATCGGGCGGGTCCACGGGTGGACGGCGGGGGCTTCGTGGGCCCCCGCCGTCGTCACCCGAAGGTCCTGGAGGGTCAGGCCTGCTCGGCGTCCGCGGCCGGAGCCTCGGCGACGACCTCGGTGGCCTCGGTGGCCTCGGCGTCGGCGACCTTCTCGGTCTCCGCGGAGGTCTCGGCCTCGACAGCCTCGTCGGCCTTCTTCTCGCCCTCGAGCAGGTCGCGCTCCCACTCGGCGAGCGGCTCGCCGGCGGCCTTCTCGCCCGGCTTCGAGTCGCCGGTCGCGGCGCCGGAGCGGGCGATGAGGCCCTCGGCGACGGCGTCGGCGATCACGCGGGTGAGCAGGGTGACGGAGCGGATCGCGTCGTCGTTGCCCGGGATCTTGTAGTCGACCTCGTCGGGGTCGCAGTTGGTGTCGAGGATCGCGACGACCGGGATGTGGAGCTTGCGCGCCTCACCGACGGCGATGTGCTCCTTCTTGGTGTCCACGATCCAGACGGCGCTGGGCACCTTGGACATCTCGCGGATACCACCGAGGGTCTTCTCCAGCTTGGCCTTCTCGCGGGAGAGGACCAGGAGCTCCTTCTTGGTGAGACCCGAGGCGGCGACGTCCTCGAAGTCGATCTGCTCGAGCTCCTTGAGGCGCTGCAGACGCTTGTAGACGGTGGAGAAGTTGGTGAGCATGCCACCGAGCCAACGCTGGTTGACGTACGGCATGCCGACACGCGTCGCCTGCTCGGCGATGGCCTCCTGGGCCTGCTTCTTCGTACCGACGAACATGATGGAGCCGCCGTGCGCGACGGTCTCCTTGACGAACTCGTAGGCGCGGTCGATGTACGACAGCGACTGGAGCAGGTCGATGATGTAGATGCCGTTGCGCTCGGTGAAGATGAAGCGCTTCATCTTCGGGTTCCAGCGACGGGTCTGGTGACCGAAGTGGACGCCGCTCTCCAGCAGCTCCCGCATCGTGACGACGGCCATGGCCGTATCTCCTTGAGTTTCTCGGTTATGTTCCTGACGCCCCGGCGCGCCGTGCCACGAGGGACCGAAAGGCGCTGCCACCCGCCTGGGAGAGCAGGTGGCGGGGCGTGCGAAGTCGACCCGGTGACCCGAGTCGCCATAGGAAGTGTACGGGACCCCGGGAGCGCTGGGTGACGGAGCTGTCCACAACCGGCGAGTGGTCCACAGTCGCCGTCCGGGAGCACTGGGAAGCGGGCGCCCCGGGGAGCCTCTCCCCATGCGCCTGACGACCTTGATCCTGATGATCGGCCTCCTGTGGCCCGCGAGCCCGCCGCACGGGCTGCTGCCCGCGGAGCCGCCGCACAGGGTGCTGCCCGCGGTCCCGAGGCCCGGACTGTCGTGGCCTGCGGGGCCGCCGCCCGGCCTGCTGTGGCCCGTGGGACCGCCGCCACCCGAGATCCTCCGCGGCTGGCAGCCCCCGCCCGGCCCGTACGCCGCCGGTCACCGCGGTGTCGACCTCGCCGCGCCCCCGGGCACCCCGGTCGGGGCCCCGGCCGGAGGCACGGTCACCTTCGCGGGCCCGGTGGGCGGCCGCGGGTCCGTCACCCTCACCCTGCCGGACACGGGCGCTCCCCCGCTCCGCACGACCTTCACCCCGGTGACTCCCCTGGTGCCCGCCGGCACCCGGGTCGCGGCGGGCACCCCGATCGCCCGGGTCACCGACAGCGCTCACTGCCCGGAGTCCTGCCTGCACTGGGGCCTGCTCCGGGGCGACGAGTACCTGAACCCCCTCGCCCTGACGAGACGGTCCCCGTCCCGGCTCCTCCCGCTCGTGGGGCCCTAGGCCGGGGGGCCGGCGACGCCGTGGAGGGCCATGGTGACCGCCGCTTCGGCGATGTCCGCGGGGTCCTCCGCCGCGCCGAGTTCGATGCGGCGGACGGCGGCGTCGACGACGCCCTGGAGGAGCATGGCGCCCAGGCGGGGCTGGGGCTGGCCCAGGGCGGCGAGGGCTTCGACGATCATGGCGACGAGACCGCCGTGGGCGGCGCGGATCTTCTCGCGGGCGCCGTCGTCCAGTTCGCTCGCGGAGATGGCGACGACCGCCCGGTGCCGCCGGTCCCCGACGAGGTCCAGCTGCGTGCGGACATAGGCCTCGACCTTGCCGCGCGGGGTCCCGGCGGCGCCCATGGCGGCCTCGACCTCGGCGGCCCAGAGGGGGAAGTCGACGGCGCACAGCTCTTCGACGACGGCGGCGCGCGACCGGAAGTACTCGTAGACCGACGAGCGGGCCAGGCCCGTGCGCTCGGCGAGGGCGGGGAAGGTCAGCGCCTCCGTACCCCCCTCGGACAGCAGGGAACGCGCGGCGTCCAGGAGGGCGCCGCGCTGCATCGTCCGGTGCTCGGCCACCGAGGCCGCTCGAATCCTGGGCACGGCTCCACTGTACGACCGGCCCGCGCGCGGTCAGCGTCCTACGTCGGCCAGCTTGGCGCGGAGCTGGAGGACGGACTTGGTGTGGATCTGGCTGACGCGGCTCTCGGTGACGCCGAGGACGTGGCCGATCTCGGCGAGGGTCAGGCCCTCGTAGTAGTAGAGCGTGACGACGGTCTTCTCCCGCTCGGGGAGGGTGTTGATGGCGCGGGCGAGGAGCCGGCGCAGTTCGCGGTCCTCGGCGACCTCGACGGGGTTGTCGGCGGCGGTGTCCTCGAGGGTGTCCATGAGGGAGAGCCGGTCGCCGCCCTCGCCGCCGACGTGCAGCAGTTCCTCCAGGGCGACCACGTTCGCCAGGGACAACTGGCTGAAGACCGCGTGCAGTTCCTCCAGCGTGATGTCCATCTCGGCGGCGACCTCGCTCTCGGACGGGGTCCGGCGGAGCTGGGCTTCGAGGGTGGCGTAGGCGCGCTCGACGTTGCGGGCCTTCTGGCGGACGGAGCGCGGGATCCAGTCCAGGGCGCGGAGTTCGTCGATCATGGCGCCGCGGATGCGGGTGATGGCGTAGGTCTCGAACTTGATCGCGCGCTCGACGTCGAACTTCTCGATGGCGTCGATGAGGCCGAAGACCCCGGAGGAGACGAAGTCGGCCTGTTCCACGTTGGACGGCAGCCCCACGCTGACCCGTCCGGCGACGTACTTGACGAGCGGCGAGTAGTGCAGGATCAGCTGTTCCCGCAGCCGCTCGTCGCCGGTGTCCTTGTACGAGCGCCACAGCTCGTCGAGTGAGGTCGGTGCGGGCGGTCGCACGGTGCCCCGGGCTGCTGGGGGCACCGCAGCGCGGTCAGACCCGGAGGTGTGCTGGGGCATGCGTTGCCTTGAGCCGTTCTGCTGTCGGGTGCGTCGGTGTGGGTGTCCCGGTGGGAATTCTGGTGAGCGTAGCGTGAGTGCGCTGTCGCGGTGCGCGAACATCGGCGGATCGCGCCGCTCCGGGTGGACGCCCTCGGCCACATCTTCGAACCCGGGCCGTGGCGCGTGTCGGCCCCTCGGGTGCGGCCGAGAGAACTCGATTGGTCATCGCGTTCACCTTTTCACCCGAATGCCCCAGGTCAAGTACCGCCTCGCCGCGCGTTCGACGCTTCTGTCGCGGTGTTCGTCAACTGCCAGCCCTCCCCGTGCCGTTCGACGAAGCCGAGCGAGTGGAGTTCGTACAGCTTGGCGAGGGTGTCGTCGGGGGTGGCTCCGGCGCGGCGGGCGATGACGGTGGTGGGTGTGGGGCCGCGGGCGGGGACGGCTTCGAGGACGTGCGCGGTGGCGTGGGCGAGGAGGTCGCGTGGCAGGACGGGGCCTCGGCGCGCGGGGGCGAGCTGCCCGATCTCCCCGACGAGTTCGACGATCTCGTCGGCGTCGGTGACGAGGGTGGCGTCACCGCGCAGGAGTTCATGGACGCCGGCGGAGAGTGCGCTGGTGACGGGGCCGGGGACGCCCATGGTGTGGCGGCCGAGGCGCCCGGCGGCGCGGGCGGTGACGAGGGAACCGCTGCGGTGCTGGGCCTCGATGACGACCGTCCCCCGGGTGAGGGCGGCGATGACGCGGTTGCGCTGGATGAAGCGGCTGGGGGTGGGGTGACTGTCGGGGGGCAACTCGCCGACGACGAGGCCCTGTTCGGCGATGCGCCGGATGAGCCGGTCGTGGCCGCGGGGGTAGGGGGTGTCGACGCCGCAGGCGAGGACGGCGACGGTGGCGCCTCCGGCGGCGAGGGCGCCCCGATGGGCGGCGCCGTCGATGCCGTAGGCGGCTCCGGAGACGACGACCCAGCCCTGCCGGCTGAGGCCGGCGGCGAGGTCGGCGGCGGTGTGGGCACCGTACGGGGTGCAGGCGCGGGCGCCGACGAGGGCGACGGAGCGCAGCGCCCAGGTGCGCAGGTCGGCCGGCCCGCGGACCCAGAGGCCGAGGGGGCGGGCGTCGCCGAGGTCGTCGAGTTGACGGGGCCACTCGGTGTCGCCGGGGACGAGGAAGCGGCCGCCGAGGCCGTGGACGGTGTCGAGGTCGTGCGCGGGGCGGGCGGCGGTGGCGCGTCGCCGCCAGGAGGCGAGGCGTTTGGCTCCGGTGCCGGGGAAGGGGGAGTCGTCCCCGGTGTGGAGGAGGCGGTCGACGAAGCCGGTGGCGCCGTACCGGCGGAGCCATCGGCCGGCGTGCTCGTCGCCGGGCTCGACGGCCCGGCTGAGGGTCGCGCGGGCCAGGTGCTCCTCGGTGGGGGCAGGGGGCTGGGGTGGGGTGGTCATGCGAACTCCCCCGCTCCGACGGGCACGCCGCGGGCGACGCCGGTGCGCAGTTCGAGGGCGAGGGCGATGTCCTGGCTGTCGGGCCGGTCGTGTCCGGTCAGGTCGGCGACGGTCCAGGCGACGCGGAGGACGCGGTCGAGGCCGCGGGCGGTGAGCAGTCCGCGTTCCATGTCGCGTTCGGCGGTGGCGAGGGCCCCGGGTTCGGCGAGGTAGCGGGTGCGGAGCTCGTGTCCGGGGATCTCGCTGTTCACCCTCCAGGGCGTGTCGGCGAGGCGCGCGGCCGCCCGGGCGCGGGCTTCGTGGACGCGGGCGGCGACGGTGGCGGTGCTCTCGCCGCGGCCGCCCTGTCCGAGGAGGTCGGCGCGGGTGACGGGTTCGGCTTCCACCCGGAGGTCGACGCGGTCGAGCAGGGGTCCGGAGAGTCGTGCCTGGTAGCGGCGGACGACGGAGGCGGGGCATTCGCAGCCGGCGCCGTAGAGGGTGTGCCGGCCGCAGGGGCAGGGGTTGGCGGCGAGGGCGAGGAGGAAGCGGGCGGGGAGGCGGACGACGCCTGCGGCGCGGGCGATGACGACGTGTCCGGATTCGAGGGGCTGGCGGAGCGCGTCGAGTGCCTTGCCGGAGAACTCGGGGGCTTCGTCGAGGAAGAGGACGCCCCGGTGGGCCAGGGAGACGGCGCCGGGCCTGGGGAGGCCGTTTCCGCCGCCGACGAGGGACTGCATGGTCGCGGAGTGGTGGGGTGCGCAGTAGGGGGCGCGGCGGACGAGGGGTTCGCCGGGCGGGAGGATTCCCGCGACGGAGTGGACGGCGGTGACCTCCAGGGATTCCTGCCGGGTGAGGGGCGGGAGGATGCCGGGGAGTCGCTCGGCCAGCATGGTCTTTCCCGCGCCGGGCGGGCCGGAGAGCAGCACGTGGTGGCCGCCGGCGGCGGCGATCTCCAGGGCGAGGCGGGCTCGGTGCTGCCCGGCGACGTCGGCGAGGTCGGGACCTTCGGCGGGGTCGGCGGTGAGTCCGCTGCCGATGCCGGCGCCGGGGACGAGGAGTCCGGCGAGCATGGCGTCGGGCCGGCCGTCCTCGGTGGCTTCCTCGTCGGGGACGGGTTCGTCGGTGAGGACGGCGATGAGCTGCCGGAGGGTGCGGACGCCGAGGACGGAGACGCCGGGAACGAGCGAGGCCTCGCCCGCGGTCTGTTCGGGGACGACGACCTGGCGGTATCCGGCGTCCGCGGCGGCGAGGACGGCGGGCAGGACGCCGCGGACGGGCCGGACGCGCCCGTCGAGGCCGAGTTCGCCGATGAGGACGAGGTCGGCGATGGCTCGCGGGTCGATCCGCTCGGCCGCGCCGAGTA
Organism: Streptomyces sp. NPDC034084; assembly: GCF_055575535.1. Classification (NCBI taxonomy): domain Bacteria; kingdom Bacillati; phylum Actinomycetota; class Actinomycetes; order Kitasatosporales; family Streptomycetaceae; genus Streptomyces; species Streptomyces sp. NPDC034084. The sequence continues at coordinate 637,060 of NZ_JBVISK010000004.1, read as the reverse complement.
CCGCCGCGGCTACGGCGAGGTCGAATCCGCTGCCGCCCTTCGGGACGGAGGCCGGGCTGAGGCCGACGGTGAGTTTCTTCTGGGGCCATTCGGCGCCGGAGTTGACGACGGCGGCGCGGACCCGGTCGCGGCTCTCGCTGAGGCTCTTGTCGGGGAGGCCGACGAGGGTGAAGGCGGCGACGCCCTGTTCGAGGTCGGCCTGGACCTCGACGACGACGCCTTCGACGCCGACGAGGGCGACGGAGCAGGTGCGGGCGAATCCCATCTCAGGCCACCCCCTGGGCGTGGGTGAGGACGGGGGCGCCCTTGCGCGGGAGGACGATGCCGACGAGGTCGATGCGGACGCCCCCGGCGGGGGCGTCGGTGGCGTTGCGGTCGAGCCAGCAGGCGGCGAGGCGCCGGAGCCGCTCGGCCTTGCGGGGTGTGACGGCGGCCATCGGGTGTTCGTAGGCGCCGTCGCGGCGGGTCTTGACCTCGCAGATGACGAGGGTGTCGCCGTCGCGGGCGACGATGTCGATCTCGCCGGTCCGGCCGCAGCGCCAGTTGCGGGCGAGGATGAGCATGCCGGTCGCGGTGAGCCGGCGGGTCGCCAGCTCCTCCCCGTACCGTCCGAGGGCTTGGGTCCTGTTCATGCGGTACCACCTCCGTCACCGACTGTGACGGAGTGCGGCGGACCGCGTGGGGCGCTGTGGACGCCCAGGGGGCTGTGGACAACCCGGTCACCCGTGAGGGTGGTTTCGGCGTGTGCGGCGCGAGGGCAGGGCCTCAGCTGCCGGGGAGTTCGAGGTCGCTCTTGTTGAGCTCCTCGATGTTCACGTCCTTGAAGGTCAGAACGCGGACCTGCTTCACGAACCTCGCAGGCCTGTACATGTCCCAGACCCAGGCATCGGCCATGCTGACCTCGAAGAAGACCTCGCCCTGCACCGAGTGCACCTGCATCTCGTAGTCGTTGGTGAGGTAGAAGCGCCGCTCGGTCTCGATCACGTATTTGAACAGCCCGACGACGTCGCGGTACTCCCGGTAGAGCTTCAGCTCCATCTCGGTCTCGTACTTCTCGAGGTCCTCGGCGCTCATGGCATGTTCCCCTTCAGCCGTGCGTCCCCCCATTGTGCGCCAGTCGTGCGCGCCCCTAAACGATTTCCGGGGCGAGAACCACCGGTGCACGCGGAGGTCCCTCGTCGAGCAGCGTGCGCAGCAGCTCGGCGAGTCTGGTCGGGTACACCGTCTCACGGGCCGCCGACAGTTCGGCGGAGGTCCACCATCTCAGGCCCGCGAGGCTGCGGGTCTCCAGGTCCGTGAGCGCCTGCGGCCGGGACGCGGCCCCGGTCCCGCGGGTGCGGGCGAGGTAGTACCACTCGTCCTGGTCCCAGCGGCGCCCGTCGAAGGGGAAGGAGCAGTACCGCTTCCAGAGCACGGGACCGAGGTCGACGTCGGTGATGCCGGTCTCCTCCGCGAGTTCGCGCAGCGCCGCCTCCTCGCGGGTCTCGTCGCCCTCCACGCCGCCGCCCGGCGTGAACCACCAGGTGTCCTCGGGGTCGTCGGGCTCGTGGCCGTGCAGGAGGAGGATGCGGTCGTCGGGGTCCAACAGGACGACCCGCGCGACCCGCCGTGTCACGGACCCGGTTCCCGGGGCGGCCCCCAAGCTCCCCGTATCCGTCATGCCCCCACCTTCTCCCGCGCGCCCGGCCGCGGCCCGTCGGAACGGTGGCGGCCCAGGCGGCCCGCCACCGGCCCGTACGCGGATCCCAGGAGGATCAGCGCGGTGCCGGCCGCGACCGCCGTGAGGAGCGTGGTGAACGGTCCCGGGCGCGAGATGCCGCCGGGGAGGCCGGCGAAGCCCTTGGGAGGCTCCAGGAGGCCCTTGGCGGGCCAGACGACGGCGTCGACCCTGCCGACGACCGCGGAGCGGGGCACGGAGCCCTGTCCCGCCTCCTCCATGTGCGTACGGGAGTCGAGCGAGGTGTGCCGGTCGTCGCCGAGCAGGAAGAGGTTGCCCGGGGGGACGGTCACGGAGAACTCCTGGCCGGAGGCGACCGTCCTGCCGCCGGGTCCGGGCCGCAGGTACGGCTCGTCGACGGGCTTGCCGTCGACGGTGAGCCGCCCGTCCCGGTCGCAGCAGGCGACGGTGTCGCCGCCGACGGCGGCGACGCGCTTGACCATGGGCGAGGAGCCCCAGAGGGGATCGGTGAAGACGACGACGTCACCGCGCCGCACCTCCTCGCCGTCGATCCGCTGGGCGAGGATCTTGGACCCGACGTCGAGGGTGGGGGTCATGGAGTCGGTGGGGACGGTGTACGGCTGGTAGAGCACGGCTCCCCAGACGAATCCGCCGAGGAAGAGCACACAGCCGACGGCCACGGCCAGCCCCGACAGCACGCTGCCGAGGCGGCCGCGGCCGTCCTTGGTCCGTATGGTTCCGCTCATGTGCGCACCCCGTAGGTCTGTCGGCGGACCGTAGGTCGTTCGACGGTCCGGGACGGCACCCTACCCGCGGCTCGCTACTCGGCGGTATGCCCTGCGGCCTGCTTCTTCCGGCGCCACAGCACGAGCGGGAGCGCCCCCGCGAGCCCGGCCGCTCCGAGGGGGGCGGCGCCCAGGGCCTTGTTGAGCGCGGGCTGGTCGAAGATGTCGGGCACGGGGAGCGTGGCCCAGCGGGTGACCGGCCAGGCGACCACGACGGCGCGGCCCACGACCTCGTCGTCGGAGACGGTGCCGCCGCCGGGGAGCTGCTGGTGGAAGCGGGAGTCCAGGGAGTTCTGGCGGTTGTCGCCCATGACCCAGATCCGGTCCTCGGGGACCTTGATCGGGCCGAAGGAGTCCTGGCAGGGCACGGCGCCGGGCGCCAGGTACGCGCTCTCGTCCAGCGCCACGCCGTTGACGACGACCTTGCCGCCCTCCTTGCAGGAGACGGTGTCGCCGCCGATGGCGATGACGCGCTTGATGAGGTCCTTCTCCTCGGCGGACGGCATGAGGCCGATGAAGCTGAGGAACTTCTGCACGACGTTCGGCGTGGGCGTCTCCTGGCCCTCGAGCCAGCCGCCCGGGTCGTGGAAGACGACGACCTCGCCGCGCTCGGGCTCGGAGCCGAACCAGGGGGTCAGCTTGTCGACGAGGACGCGGTCGCCCTTCTGGAGGGTGTTCATCATCGATTCCGAGGGGATCGAGAACGCCTGCACCAGGAAGGTCTTGATCAGCAGGGCGAGCACCAGGGCGATGCCGACGAGGAGGGGCAGTTCCTTCCAGAAGGAGCGCTGCTTCTTCTGGCCCCGGCCGGGGCCGCGCGCCGCTTCGTCGCCGTCCTCGCCCGGCGTACCGCCGCCCGGCGGCTGCGCCTGCCCGTCACCCGTCACGTCGTCACCCGTCGTGTCGTCGTCGAGGGCCCCGCCGGCCCTCCTGTCGGGCTCATCGTGTCCGGATCGTGCGCCGACGGCCAAATCCCCCACATCCACTCCTCAGTCCGTGCGAACGCCCGCCCCGGGTCAGGGACAGGCCCACCACTCCCATAACGAGCAGAAGTTCCGCAGGGGTCGGGAGCCCGGGCAATCCGTTCAGATTCCGCTGGGACACACTATGCGACGGACCGGACGCGGTCGCGGACCCGGTACGGGCGTCCGGCACGGCGGAGAAGGTGTCCCGCTCCTCCAGGCCGCGCCAGTGCCCGAAGGGCCAGGCGATCACCACGGCACGTCCGACGACCTGCTCCTCGGAGACGGTGCCGTGGCCCTTCTCGTCGAGGTGGAAACGGGAGTCGGCCGAGTCCGAGCGGTGGTCGCCCATGACGAAGATGCGGCCCTGGGGGACCTTCACCTCGAAGGGGATCTTCGACGGCGGGTTCCCGGGATGCAGGTACGGCTCGTCCAGCGGCACGCCGTTGACGCTGATCCGCCCGTCCTCGCCGCAGCAGCGGACGGTGTCGCCGCCGACGGCGACGACCCGCTTGATGAGGTCCCGGTCGTCGGCCGAGGGCAGCAGGCCGATGAAGGTCAGGGCCTGCTTCGCCTGCTTGACGCCGACCGGGTCGTCGGCCGGCGGAGCGGCCTCCTGCTGGAGCCAGTTGCCGGGGTCCTTGAAGACGACGACGTCCCCGCGCTGCGGGCGGGAGCCGAACCAGGGCGTGAGCTTGTCGACGAGGACCCGGTCGTCGACGCGGATCGTCTGCTCCATGGAGCCGGAGGGGATGACGAACGCCTGGACCAGGAAGGTCTTGAGGACCAGCGCGATGAGCACGGCCACCGTGATCAGGACGGGGATCTCCCGGATCGCGGAGCGCTGCCTGCGCCGCCTGACCCTGCGGGCGAGCCTGCGGCGCTCGGCCCGTCCGGGCAGCGGCGCGCCCTGTCCGGCGGCGGGGCCGTGGGCGGGCCCCCCGCGCGGCCGGCCACGGCTACCCATGGCCCGCCCCTCCGTGTCCGCCGGCCGAAGGCCCGGGTACGGCGCCGAAGGCGTCCGTGCCGGGCACGGTGGACCAGCGGCCGAAGGGCCAGGCGATCCAGTCGGCACGGCCGATCACCCGGTCGACGGGGACCATGCCGCCGCCGGGGCTGCCCAGGTGGTCGCGGGAGTCGCTGGACTGGCTCCGGTGGTCGCCCATGACCCAGAGCCTGCCCGGCGGGACGACGATGTCGAAGGGGACGCTGGAGGGACGGTCGCCGAGCATCACGTACCGCTCCTGGACGGGAACGCCGTTGACGGTGAGCCGGCCGTCCTTGTCGCAGCAGACGACCCGGTCGCCGCCGGTTCCGACGACCCGCTTCACGAAGTCGGTCTCGTCGGGCTCGGCGAGACCGAGGGCGGCCGCCCCGTCGTGCAGGAGCCCGGTGACCGGATCGTCCCGGGGCACTTCCCGTACGAAGGAACCGGTGCCGTCGAAGACGACGACGTCACCCCGGGCCGGCTCGCTGCCGAAACGGTACGCCAGCTTGTTCACGAGAATCCGGTCGCCGACCTGGAGCGTCGGTTCCATGGAGCCGCTGGGGATCAGGAACGGCTGGATGACGAAGTGGCTCAGGAGCAGCAGGAAGACCACGCAGGCGCCGCCCACGAGGGCGGTGCGCCGCCAGGAGGGGGCGCACCGTGAGCCCCCGGGAACGCGCGCGGAGCGCGACCCTTCCTCCGTGCCGGAATCCTTGCCGGAATCCGTGTCGGACGAGGGGTCGCGCTCCGTGTGCTGTGCTTCGGTGTCCATCGCTGGCAGAGCCTATCCGGCCTGTCTGTGCGGGGAGTCGGAAGCGTGGGGCGTGCCGGGAGCCGGGGCTCAGCGGTCGCGCTTCTCCTTGATCTTGGCGGCCTTGCCGCGCAGCTCACGCAGGTAGTAGAGCTTGGCGCGACGGACGTCACCGCGGGTCACGAGCTCGATCTTCTCGAAGATCGGGCTGTTCACCGGGAAGGTGCGCTCGACGCCGACGGAGAACGAGACCTTGCGGACCGTGAAGGTCTCGCTGACGCCCGAACCCTGGCGGCGGATGACGACGCCCTTGAACTGCTGGATACGGGAGCGGTTGCCCTCGATGACGCGCACGTGGACGTTCACGGTGTCGCCGGGACGGAAGGCGGGGAGGTCGGAGCGGAGCGAACCCGCGTTGACCTGGTCGAGCAGGGAGGCCATGGAGGTCTCTTTCCTCGCTGATGCCACAGGTCATCAGCGGTACGTTCGAATGACTGGGAGCGTCGTCCGCTTCTGGCGGCGTCTTCCCCCTGTGGCAGGGGCGCGCGCCGGACGGACGACAGCGGCCTATTCTTCCACGCCCTCGGCCCTGCGCCAAAATCGGCCGCCGGGCTCGGGCGCCCACCCCATCATGGAGAGGATCTCGCGGTCCTTCTTGTCGAAGGCGGCCGGGTCGCAGCGCTCGATGAGGTCGGGCCGGTTGGCGACGGTACGGCGGAAGGCCTCGTCGCGCCGCCAGCGGGCGATCTTGCCGTGGTGCCCGCTGAGGAGGACGTCGGGGATGCCCCGGCCGCGCCACTCGGGGGGCTTGGTGTAGACGGGGCCCTCCAGGAGGTTCGCCATGGCGCCGGGGGCGAAGGAGTCGTCCCGGTGGGACTCGGCGTTGCCGAGGACGCCGGGCAGCAGGCGGGCGACGGCCTCGGTGACGACGAGGACGGCCGCCTCCCCGCCGGCGAGGACGTAGTCGCCGATGGAGACCTCGTAGACCGGCATGCGGGTCGCGTACTCGTCCATGACGCGGCGGTCGATGCCCTCGTAGCGGGCGGGGGTGAAGATCAGCCAGGGGCGCTCGGAGAGCTCGACGGCCAGCTCCTGGGTGAAGGGGCGGCCGCTGGGGGTCGGGACGACGAGGACCGGGCCGTGCGCACCGGCCTCGTAGCCGTCGGCGAGCGTCTGGTCGAGCGCGTCGCCCCAGGGCTCGGTCTTCATGACCATGCCGGGGCCGCCGCCGTAGGGGGTGTCGTCGACCGTGTTGTGCCGGTCGTAGGTCCAGTCGCGCAGGTGGTGGACGTGGACGTCGAGCTGCCCGCGCGCGCGTGCCTTGCCGACGAGGGAGACGTTCAGCGGTTCGAGGTACTCGGGGAAGATCGTGACGACGTCGAGCCTCATGCCGTCTCCTCGCCGGAGGGCTCGCGGGACTTCTCGCCCGAGGACTCGCCGGAGCCGTCGGGGGATTCCTCGCCGTCGTCCCGGGAGGAGACGATCTCGGCGCGGTCGTCGATCAGGCCGGGCGGCGGATCGATGACGGCCCGCTGCTCCTCCAGGTCGATCTCGGTGACGATCGACTCGACGAACGGGATCATCAGCTCGGTGCCGTCGGGCCGCTCGACGATGAAGAGGTCCTGGGACGGCAGGTGGGAGATCTCGGTGATCCGGCCGATCTCGGTGCCGTCGGCGAGGACGACGTCGAGGTCGATCAGCTGGTGGTCGTAGTACTCGTCCTCCTCCTCGGGCATCTCCGTGGGGTCGACCTCGGCGATGAGGAGGATGTTGCGCAGGGCCTCGGCGGCGTTCCGGTCGTGGACGCCCTCGAAGCGAAGCAACAGCCGGCCGCTGTGGACGCGGCCCGTCTCGATGGTCAGCGGCCCGGCGGAGGCCGGGTCGGTGAGCAGTACGGCACCGGGGCCGAGCCTGAGCTCGGGCTCGTCCGTCCGCACCTCGACGGTGACCTCGCCCTTGATGCCGTGGGCGCGGCCGATCCGCGCGACTACCAACTGCACTGCTCCACACTCCTCCTGTCACACAGCTCGTACGTACGACAACGGGCCGGGGCGGGCTCTTCAGCCCTCCCCGGCCCGTGCCGGCACAACTAAGGTGATGCTGCCGGCCTGCTCAGCGGACCTGGTCCACGTCGACGAGGTCGACCCGGATCCCACGGCCGCCGATGGCGCCCACGACGGTGCGCAGCGCGCGCGCGGTGCGGCCGTTGCGGCCGATCACCTTGCCGAGGTCGTCGGGGTGGACCCGGACCTCCAGCACGCGGCCCCGGCGCAGGTTGCGCGAGGCCACCTGCACCTCGTCGGGGTTGTCGACGATGCCCTTCACGAGGTGCTCGAGAGCCTCCTCGAGCATGATCAGGCCTCGGTCGACTCGGTGGACGCGGCCTCGGCCTCGTCTGCCTTCTTGTCGGCCTTCTTGGCCTTCGGGGTGATGGCCTCACCCTTGTCGTCGCCGGCCTCGAGGGTCTTCGCGAACTCGTCGAACGAGGCGCGCTTCGCCTCCTTGGTGGCCGGGACGAGCAGAGCCTTCTCGGGGGCCGGGAGGCCCTTGTGCTTCTGCCAGTCGCCCGTGAGCTTCAGGATGGCGAGAACCGGCTCGGTCGGCTGGGCGCCGACGGACAGCCAGTACTGCGCACGCTCGGAGTCGACCTCGATACGCGACGGGTTGTACGTCGGGTGGTAGAGGCCGATCTCCTCGATCGCGCGACCGTCACGACGGGTGCGCGAGTCGGCGACGACGATGCGGTAGTGCGGCTGGCGGATCTTGCCGAGGCGCTTGAGCTTGATCTTGACTGCCACTGGAGTGGTGTCTCCTGGTCTTGACGTGGTTGGGCACTTGAGATGCCACGTGGGGTTGCGGTACTCGGATGCCCGATGGACGCGTCAGCCGGAGGAGAGAGGGGTCCTGTGCGACTGTCGAGTACAGCTAGCCATTGTGCCACACGCCGCCGACTCAGTTGGCGGCGCCCACTGTCTCGGGGATGCGGAAGGGCTTGCCGCAGCCGCCGCAGACGATCGGGGCCTGGGCCAGCACGGAGGGCACCACGCGCACGTTCCGCCCGCAGTCGCAGACGGCCTTGACGCGCACGCCGCCGCCCGAGGAGCCGTGCCGGGCGGCAGGTCCGCGGAAGGAGCGCTTGGTGTCGGCGGCCGTGGCGACCGTGTGCGCCTTCAGGGCGCGCTGGAGCCGCTCGATCGTGGGCCGGTAGCGGCGCCTGGCCTCGGGGTTGAGCGTGACCAGGGAGAAGCCGCTGCTGGCGTGCGGCTCCTCGGGATGGTCGAGGCCCATCTCCTCGGCGATCGCGAGGAATCTCCGGTTGTGGTAGCGGCCGGCGCGGGAGGTGTCGCGGACACCTCGGGCGGCGGCGATGCCGTGGACTGCCTCATGGAGCAGTCGCTCGAAGGAGAGTTCGGCGCCGCAGGCGGACGAGGACTCTCCGATCAGGGACTCGGGCGCGGCAAGATCGGGCAGCTCGGGGTGGTGCCGCTGAATGTCGGCCCACGCCTGTGCCAGCTCTGCGGCGAGAACAGGGGGTGTCGTGCTCACGTCGCGTACAACGAGCCGAAGTGCCCCTGGGTTCCATTCCGGGGCAACCCAAATATTTTGCACGTACCCGTCAGTTGCCGTTGATGTGTCCCGTCGCGGGGCCAGTGCCCCGATCTGCGGAGGAAGTCACGCAGGGACCCTCAAGCCGGCGTGTACCGGCGCATACGCCCCGGCGCACGGGCACGGTGTACGCGCCCCCAGGATCGCCGGAACCTTCGCGGAGACCCTACCGGGTCCGTGCGCAAGGCGGCGCACCGCCCCTCCCCCGGGTGAATCGGTCCGGTACGAGCACTGGACGCGGCCGGGGATGCGCAGTTCCCTGGCTACGGGGGGCTGTCGTCCGAGCACGGATTGGGGCGCTTTTCCATGACACCTACGCTCGTCCCGCACCACCCCGCGCGCGACTGGGCCGAGATCCAGGAACGGATGCTGGTCCCGCTCTACGAGGCGGTGTACGACCGCCTGGGCGTGGGCGCGGGTTCCCGGCTGCTCGGCCTGGGCTGCGGCTCGGGCCTGGCGCTCCTGATGGCCGCGGCCCGGGGCGCGCGGGTGGCCGGCGCGGACCGGGACCACGCGCGCGTGGAGCTGGCCAGGGAGCGCCTGCCGGAGGGCGTGACGGTGACGGAGGAGCCTCCGGAGGCACTCCCGTACGACGTGGTCACGGCCTTCCACGCGACGGACGCGATCCTCCCCGAACTCCGGACTCTCACCCGGACGGCCCCATCGGGCGCGGCTGTCGTCCTCGCCGGGTGGGGGCCGCCGGAGCGGTGTGCCACGGAACCGGTGCTGCGGGTCGCGGCCCGGCTCGCGGACCGCGGGCCCGCTCAGGGGCCCGACCTGGACGCGCTGGTGGCCGGGGCGGGGCTGCGGCCCGTCGGCGGGGGCCGGGTGGCCTGCCCCTTCGGCTACGCGGACGAGGGCAGCGCGGTGCGCGGGCTGCTGTCGACGGGCCTCTTCGACGAGGCGGTCCTGGCGACTGACCTCTCGCAGGTGGAGAAGGAGATCGAGGAGGCGCTCGCGCCGTACGTCAGGGCGGACGGGACGGTGTGGATGCCGAACGTCTTCCGGTACGTCGTCGCCAGGGTGGCGTGACCCCTCCTCCGGCCGCCCTCAGAGCCCCTCCGGCTCCTTCTCGAGGCGCGGGACGCCCGCCGCGCGGTAGGCCGCGTCCTCCTCCAGCGTCTCGTTGGCCAGGAGGGCCGCGGCCAGGGCGTCCAGCTTGTCGCGGTGCTCGCGGAGTTGCCGCAGGGCGCTCTCGTAGCACTCGTCGACGATGCGGCGCATCTCGTCGTCGACGGCGTCGAGGGTCGCGGGGGCGGCCGAGAGCCCGTACGCCTGCTGGGCGTCGCTCGGGATGGCGGTGAGGCGGCCGACGCGTTCGCTCATGCCCCAGCGGCCCGCCATGCCCCGGGCGATGTTGGTGACCTGCTCCAGGTCGCTCTCGGCGCCGGTGGTGATGACGCCGAAGACGACCTGCTCGGCCGCCATCCCGCCGAGGGCCCCGATGATCCGGCCCCGGAGGTACTCCTCGGTGTAGGCGTACCTGTCGGCGTCGGGGGTCGACAGGGTGACGCCGAGGGCCCGGCCGCGGGGCACGATGGTGATCTTGCGGACCGGGTCGGCGCCGGGCTGGAGCATGCCGAGCAGGGCGTGTCCGCTCTCGTGGTACGCGGTGCGGCGCCGCTCCTCCGCGGGCATCACGAGCGGCCGTTCGGCGCCGAGCTGGACCTTCTCCAGGGCGTCGGACAGGTCGGAGCGGGTGACGGCCTTCTGGTCGCGCTTGACCGCGAGGAGGGCGGCCTCGTTGGCGAGGTTGGCGAGCTCGGCGCCGGTCATGCCCGGCGTCGTGCGGGCCACGTGCTCCAGGTCGACGTCCTGGGCGAGCGGGATCCCCCGCGTGTGGATCTTGAGGATGGCCTCGCGGCCGCCCCGGTCGGGCGGGTTGACGTGGACGATCCGGTCGAAGCGGCCCGGCCGGGTGAGGGCCGGGTCCAGCACGTCGGCGCGGTTGGTGGCGGCGAGGACGATGACCCCCTCGGAGCCGGTGAAGCCGTCCATCTCGGTGAGGATCTGGTTGAGGGTCTGCTCGCGTTCGTCGTGCCCGCCCATCCCGGAGCCGCCGCCCCGGGCCCGGCCGATGGTGTCGATCTCGTCGATGAAGATGATCGCGGGGGCGACCTTGCGGGCCTCGGCGAACAGCTCGCGGACGCGGGAGGCGCCGACGCCGACGATCATCTCGATGAACTCGGAGGCGGAGGCCGAGAAGAACGGCACCCCCGCCTCGCCCGCGACGGCCCGTGCCAGCAGGGTCTTCCCGGTGCCGGGAGGGCCCGCGAGGAGCACACCGCGGGGCATCCTGGCGCCCATCTCGCGGTAGGCCTGCGGGTTCTTCAGGAAGTCCACCACGTCGTTGAGCTCGCCCTCGACCTCGTCGATGCCGGCGACGTCCTCGAAGGTGGTGCGCCTGCCGCCCTCCAGCTCGACCGGTTTCGGCGGCTGCTTGCGGCCGAGCATGCCGCCCGCGCCGCCCATGCCCGAGCTCATCCGGCGGGCGATGAACACCCAGAGCACGACGAGCAGCAGCATCGGCGCCAGCGAGATGAGCAGGTTGGAGAGGAAGCTCCGCTCCTGGACGACGGGCTGGGCGGTGACGGTGACGTGCTGCTTGGTGAGCTGCGCCCACAGGTCGTCGTCGGCGAAGGCCGGCCGCTGGGTCTGGAACTTGGTGTAGTCGCCCTCGCCGTCGGGGACGGGCTGCTTGTTCTTCAGCTGCCCCTGGATCGCGTCGCCCTTGGAGTAGATCTTGCTGACGTTCCCGGCGGCGACCTGCTTGTCGAACTCGGTGTACGAGATCGTCGGCCCGTCGCCCTCGTCGAAGACCGACAGCACGATGTTGGCCAGCAGGTAGACGACGAGCGCGGTGAGGATCAGCCCGCCCCAGCCCCCCGGCATCCTCTTCCGCGGCGGCGGGGGCGGCGGGGCCCCTTCCGAGCGCCAGGGCTGGTCGGTCCGGTCGCGCGGGGGTACGGGGTTGGCCACGTGGCTCTCCTCGGGGCGGCAGTGGCCCCAGTATCGAAGAGCGGGAGGAACCGGGCATCGCGGGCGGCCCGGCAGGGTGAGAACGGGGGTGGAAAGGGGCGGAGAGCGGTTTCGCCCTGCCCGCGGGGTGACGGCGGGGCGGTCTCGGACCGCTCGGGGCACAGAGGGGCCCGGGGCGGTTTCGCACCGCCCCGGGCCCCTCACACGCGCTCGGTCAGCCCATGAACTTCTTGAACTCGTCCGGGAGCTCGAAGTCCTTCGGGATCTGCCCCGCCGCCGGGAGACCGAAGGCGCCGCCCGCCTGCGCCTGCTCACGACGCTCGGCCGCGGCCTGCTCCTCGGCCTTCCGCTTCATCGGGTTGCCGCTCTTGCGCTTGCCCTTGGCCTGCTTGACCTGCTTCTTCTGCCGGCCGGGGCCGCCGCCCATGCCCGGGATGCCCGGCATCCCCGGCATGCCGCCGCCCTGCGCCATGCGCGACATCATCTTGCGGGCCTCGAAGAACCTCTCGACCAGGCCCTTGACCGCGCTGACCTCGACGCCGGAGCCCTTGGCGATACGGGCCCGCCGGGAGCCGTTGATGATGGTCGGGTCCTGGCGCTCGGCCGGAGTCATCGACTTGATGATGGCGGCCGTACGGTCGACGTCCCGCTCGTCGATGTTGGCGATCTGCTCCTTCATCTGGCCCATGCCGGGCAGCATCCCGAGCAGCTTCGAGATGGAGCCCATCTTGCGGACCTGCTCCATCTGCGCCAGGAAGTCGTCGAGCGTGAAGGCCTCGCCCTTCTTCGAGGCGAGCTTCGAGGCCATCTTGGCTGCCTCGTCCTCGTCGAAGGTCTGCTGCGCCTTCTCGATGAGGGAGAGCATGTCGCCCATGCCGAGGATGCGGGACGCCATGCGGTCCGGGTGGAACGCGTCGAAGTCGTCCAGCTTCTCGCCGTTGGAGGCGAACATGATCTGCTTGCCGGTGACGTGCGCGATGGAGAGCGCGGCACCACCGCGGGCGTCGCCGTCGAGCTTGGAGAGCACGACGCCGTCGAAGCCGACGCCGTCGCGGAAGGCCTCGGCGGTGTTGACCGCGTCCTGGCCGATCATGGCGTCGACGACGAAGAGGACCTCGTCGGGGCTGACGGCGTCGCGGATGTCCGCGGCCTGCTGCATCAGCTCCTGGTCGATGCCGAGGCGGCCGGCGGTGTCGACGATCACGACGTCGTAGAGCTTGGTGCGCGCGTACTCGATCGAGTCCTTGGCGACCTGGACCGGGTCACCGACGCCGTTGCCCGGCTGCGGGCCGTAGAAGGCCACGCCCGCGCGGTCGGCGACGACGGAGAGCTGCGTGACGGCGTTGGGGCGCTGGAGGTCGCAGGCGACGAGCAGCGGGGAGTGGCCCTGGCTCTTCAGCCAGAGACCGAGCTTTCCGGCGAGGGTGGTCTTACCGGCACCCTGGAGGCCGGCGAGCATGATCACGGTCGGCGCGGTCTTGGCGAAGCGCAGACGGCGGGTCTCACCGCCCAGGATGGCGATCAGCTCGTCGTTGACGATCTTGATGACCTGCTGGGCGGGGTTGAGGGCCTGGGAGACCTCCGCGCCCAGCGAGCGCTCCTTGACCTGCTTGATGAAGGCGCGGACGACCGGCAGGGCGACGTCCGCCTCGAGCAGCGCGATACGGATCTCGCGCGCGGTGGCGTCGATGTCCGCCTCGGACAGACGGCCCTTGCCGCGGAGGTTCTTGAAGGTCGCTGCAAGGCGGTCGGAGAGGGTATCGAACACGGCGGTCGCGGATCCTCGGTGTCGGGGGCGGTCGGACTGCCCTCCAGGGTATCGGGCCGCTCGAAGTGTGTGCCCCCGCCCGCCGGATCCGGCGCGCTGGGGCGGTCGGGTTCAGGCCCTCATCGCAGCGCCGACTCCAGTGTCCGGGCCAGGTCGACCGCTTCCTCGTCCGGCAGCAGGGAGCCGTCCGGGCGGGTCACGTACAGGGTGTCGACGGCGTTGGCGCCCAGGGTGGAGACGTGGGCGCTCCTGACCCGTACCGTCGCCCCCTCCAGGGCGCGGCCGATGCGGTGGAGCAGGCCGGGGGCGTCCTGGGCGCGGACCTCGATCACGGTGGCGAGGCGGGAGTCGGCTGCGGCGACGGTCACGCGGGGCGGCGGGGCGGAGAGGCCGCGGCGGCGGGGGTAGGCGGCCTCGCGCTCGGCGAGGCGGGCGGGGATGTCGAGGGAGCCGTCGAGGGCGCGGACGAGGTCGGCGCGGAGCCGGGCGGCCTCGGGCAGGGAGCCGTACTCGGCGGCGACCCGCCAGTCCAGTACGAGGACGGCGCCGGAGCCGACGCCGCTGGGGAGGTCGACGGCGCGGAGGTCGGCGGCGCGGACGGTGAGCCGGTGGAGGGCGAGGACGCCGGCGACGGCGGGGAGGACGCCGGGCTGGTCGGGCAGGGCGATGAGGAGTTCGACGCCGACCGGTTCGGGTCCCTCGGGTTCCGTCGGCTCGGCGACGACCGTCTCGGTCCGGGTGCGGAGGGTGACGACGGGTTCGCCGGTGCGCAGGGCCTCGATCGCGAGGCGTTCCTGTTCGGCGCTGGGCGCGGCGGCCTCGGGTTCGGGCGGGGCTTCGCCCGCGAGGACGCCGGCGACCCGTTTGACCAGGTCGGCGACGAGTGAGGCGCGCCAGGAGGACCAGGCGGCGGGGCCGGTGGCGAGGGCGTCGGCCTCGGTGAGGGCGTGCAGGAGTTCCAGGGTGCCGAGGGTGCCGACGGCGGAGGCGACGGTCTGGACGGTGGCGGGGTCGTCGAGGTCGCGCCGGGTGGCGGTCTCGACGAGGAGCAGGTGGTGGCGGACGACGGTGGCGATGACGGCGGTGTCGGTGCGGTCGAAGCCGATGCGGGCGGCGAGGTCGCGGGCGATGGTCTCGCCGGCGACGGAGTGGTCCCCGGGCCAGCCCTTGCCGATGTCGTGGAGGAGGGCGGCGACGAGGAGGAGGTCGGGGCGGCCGACGCGGCGGGTGAGCGAGGAGGCCCGTACGGCGGTCTCCACGAGGTGCCGGTCGACGGTCCAGGTGTGGACGGGGTTGCGCTGGGGACGGCAGCGGACGCGCTCCCAGTCGGGGAGGAGGTGGGAGATGAGCCCTTCGGCCTCCAGGGCCTCCCAGACGGGGACGGTGGCCTCGCCCGCCCCGAGGAGGGTGACGAGTTCCTCGCGGGCCTCGGCGGGCCAGGGCACCGGCAGGGATGTGGCGGCGGCCGCGAGGCGGCGTACGGCGTGCGGGGAGATCGGCAGGGCGGACTGGGCGGCCGCGGCGGCGGCCCGCAGGGGCAGGACGGGGTCGCGTTCGGGGCGGGCGCCGCGGGCGAGGACGGCCTCGCCGTCCATCTCGACGACGCCCTCGGCGAGCGGGGTGCGTTCGACGGGGGGTTTCGCGCCGCCGCCGCGGCTCAGGAGGGCGCGGAGCCGGGGGCGGCTGGAGCGGGCCTTGAGGACGCGGTTGACCTCGCGCCAGGTGACGTCGGTGGCGTACGAGATGGTCCGGGCGGCCTCGTACACCTCGCGGAGCAGGGTGTCGGCGTCGAGGAGGCCGAGTCCGGCGGCTACGGCGTCCTGTTCCTGGAGGGCGAGCCGGTCGGTGGCGCGGCCGGTGGCGAGGTGGAGGGCGTCGCGGGCGTCGAGGAGGCGGCGGCGGGCGGCGTCGAGGCCTTCGCGGGGGGCGTCGGCGAGCCAGGACGCGGCGACGGCACGGAGGACCTGGGCGTCGCGGAGTCCGCCCCTGGCCTCCTTGAGGTCGGGTTCGAGGAGGTACTGCAGCTCCCCCATGCGTTCGGCGCGCTCCCGGCAGAGCGCGTCGAGTTCGGGGAGGCGCCTGGGGGCCTGGTTGCGCCAGTCGGCGAGGACGGCGGTGCGGAGGGAGGAGACGAGTCCGGCGTCGCCCGCGACGGTCCGGGCGTCCAGGAGGCCGAGCTGGACCTTGAGGTCCTCGCCCGCGGTGGCGCGGGCTTCGGCGGGGGTGCGGACGGAGTGGTCGAGGGCGAGGCCGAGGTCCCAGACGGGATACCAGATCCGGTCGGCGAGGGCGGCGACGGCTGCCCTGTCGGCGGTGCCGTCGTGGAGCAGGAGGAGGTCGAGGTCGCTGCGCGGGGAGAGTTCGGCGCGTCCGTAGCCGCCGACGGCGACGAGGGCGGTCCCTCGGGGCGGTGCGGCGGCGGCGAAGAGGCCGGCCAGCCAGTCGTCGGTGAGCCGGGCGAGGGCGGCACGGCGCGACGGCCCGGGCCGCTCCTTCTCCTGGAGGAGGAGCAGCCGGGCCGCCGCGTAATCGCCGGGTCCCGAATCTTCGGTCTCTTCGCTGACTTCGAGGCTCGTCACCCGGCGGCTCCTTCGTGTGCTTACAGTGCGTCCGGACCGCGCTCGCCGGTGCGGACCCGTACGGCGGTCTCGACCGGCACGCTCCACACCTTGCCGTCTCCGATCTTGCCGGTGCGGGCGGCCTTCACGACGACGTCGATGAGCTGTTCGGCGTCCTCGTCCTCGACGAGGACCTCGATGCGGATCTTGGGGACCAGGTCGACGGTGTACTCGGCGCCCCGGTAGACCTCGGTGTGGCCGCGCTGGCGTCCGTAACCGCTGGCCTCGGTGACGGTGAGGCCGTGGACCCCGAAGGCCTGGAGGGCCTCCTTGATCTCGTCGAGCCGGTGCGGCTTCACGACCGCGGTGATGAGCTTCATGCGTCCACCTTCTTGTTCTCGCTCAGGACGGGCGTCGCCGCGGCGGTGCTGCGTCCGGTGATGCCGCCGCCGGCTCCGCTGAAGTCGTACGCGGTCTCGGCGTGCTCGACCTGGTCGATGCCGGAGACCTCGACGTCCTCGCTGACCCGCATCCCCATCGTCTTGTCGATGATCAGGGCGAGGATCGCGGAGGCGATCAGAGAGTAGGCGAGGACCGAGAAGACGCCGATGGCCTGCTTGCCGAGCTGCTCCAGGCCGCCGCCGTAGAAGAGGCCCTTGGCGTCGGACTGGACGCCGCCGGTGGCGAAGAGGCCGACGAGGAGGGAGCCGGCGACGCCGCCGACGAGGTGGACTCCGACGACGTCGAGGGAGTCGTCGTAGCCGAACCTGTACTTCAGGCCGACGGCCATGGCGCAGAGCAGACCGGCGATGGCACCGACGGCGATCGCGCCGAGCGGGCTCACGGCGCCGCCGGACGGGGTGATGGCGACGAGGCCGGCGACCGCGCCGGAGGCGGCGCCGAGGGTGGTGAAGGAGCCGTGGCGGATCTTTTCGTACGCGAGCCAGGCGAGCATGGCGGCGGCGGTGGCGACCTGGGTGTTGACGAACATGACGGCGCCGACGCCGTCGTCGTTGCCGAGCCAGGAGCCCGCGTTGAAGCCGAACCAGCCGAACCAGAGGAGACCGGCGCCGAGCATGACCAGCGGGAGGCTGTGCGGGCGCATCGGGTCCTTCTTGAAGCCGACCCGCTTGCCGATGACGAGGATCACGCCGAGGGCGGCCGCGCCGGCGTTGATGTGGACGGCCGTGCCGCCGGCGAAGTCGATGACGCCCATCTCGAAGAGCCAGCCGCCCGCGCCCCAGACCCAGTGGGCGACGGGGAAGTAGACGATCGTCACCCAGAGGGTGATGAAGAGGGTCCAGGCGGTGAACTTGACGCGGTCGGCGAGGGCGCCGCTGATGAGGGCGGGCGTGATGATCGCGAACATCAGCTGGAAGACGGCGAAGACGTACACCGGGATGGTGTAGCCGTCCCAGAGTTCGGTGATGCCGATGCCGCTGAGGCCGACGTACTCGGAGGACCAGCCGATGAGCGAGCCCGAGTCGGCGCCGAAGGCGAGGCTGAAGCCGAAGATCACCCAGAGGATCGTGACGATCCCGAGGCTGATGAAGCTCATCATCAGCATGTTGAGGGTGGACTTGACGCGGACCATGCCTCCGTAGAAGAAGGCGAGTGCCGGGGTCATCAGCATGACCAGGGCGGAGCAGATGAGCATGAACCCGGTGTTGGCGGCGGACAGCTCGGGGGCGTCTGCTGCCAGGGTCGTGATGGCTGGTGCCATCGGCGTCTCCTCGTCGTCGAATGCGGCCGTGCGGGGCGGGGGCCGGGGAGCGTCCGGCCGTGGGATGGCCGGTTATGGGCCAGAGATTCGCGCAGCGCGGTTTCCGCCGATGCCGCTCGATGTTTCGGCGCAGTGACGAAGGAGTGGGGCGTGTTACGTGACGGTGAACGCCCCGGTCACAGCCAGGTAACGGGCGTACCCTCCGCCCGGTGGAAAAGACCGGCCGCGCCGCCGTCCGTGTGACCTTGCGGCGGGGGAGCCGAGTCGGGCATTACGGGACGGTCGGCGCGGCCGGGGTGCGGGGGCTCGCCGGTGGCCGGGGTCAGACCGCTTCGGCGGCCTCGGGCAGGAGCTGGGTGAGCCGGTCGGTGAGCTGGACGACCTCGGCGACGTCGCTGTAGGTGCGGGCGGCGTGGTCGACGGTCTTGCGGAGCCGGGTGTTGACCCGCTCGGAGCGGATGCTGCGGGCGACCCCGAGGGCCTTCTCGGCGAGGACCACGGACTGCTCGGGCTCGCGCTTGAGGAGGTGGACGGTGGCCATGCCGATCAGGTTGAGCGCATACGACCGCTGGTGGTCGGGGTCCTTCTCGAAGAGCTCGACGGCCCGCTCCATGACGGGCTCGGCGAGCGAGGCGTAGGTCGGGGAGCGGCCGGCGACATAGGCGAGGTCGCGGTAGGAGTGGGAGTTCTCGCCGTTGAGCTCGGCCTCGGAGAAGAAGCCGATCCAGTCGGGCTCGGGCTCGCCGTCGAGGCCGACGTCGGCGAAGGTGTCCTCGGCCATCCGGACGGCCCGCTTGCACTTGGAGGGCTGCCCCATGTTGGCGTAGGCGCGGGCCTCCATCGCATACAGCATGGCCTGGGTGCGGGCGGTGGCGCAGTCCCGACTGCCGTACTGGGCGAGGTGGATGAGTTCGAGGGCGTCGTCGGGCCGGCCGAGGTGGATCATCTGGCGGCTCATGGACGAGAGGATGTACGAGCCGAGGGGCTTGTCGCCGGCTTCCTTGGCGGCGTGCAGGGCCAGCACGAAGTACTTCTGGGCGGTGGGCTGGAGGCCCACGTCGTAGCTCATCCAGCCGGCGAGTTCGGCCAGTTCGGCGGCGCAGGTGAAGAGGCGCTTGGCGGTGGCGGCGGGCTGGGACTCCTGGAGGAGGTCGGTGACCTCGTGGAGCTGGCCGACGACGGCCTTGCGGCGCAGTCCCCCGCCGCACTGGGCGTCCCACTTGCGGAACATGGCGGTGGTGGACTCCAGGAGGTCGAGCTCGACCTCGGAGAGCCGGTTGGGGCGGCGGGCGTCGACGAGGGGCTCGGGGCGCTCGGTGTCGCCGACGGGGGTGGGGACCAGCCACCGCTGCATCGGCTCGATGAGGGCGGGCCCGGCGGCGAGCTGGAGGGAGGAGCCGAGGAAGCCCCGGCGGGCGAGCATGAGGTCGCTGCGGGAGAACTCGCTGAGCAGGGCGACGGTCTGCGGTCCGGCCCAGGGCAGGTCGACGCCGGAGACCGAGGGTGACTGGTGGGCGGTGCGCAGTCCGAGGTCCTCGATGGCGACGACGGAGCCGAAGCGTTCGGAGAACAGCTCGGAGAGGATCCGCGGGATGGGCTCGCGGGGCTGCTCGCCGTCGAGCCAGCGGCGCACCCGCGAGGTGTCGGTCGAGATGTGGTGCGCGCCCATCTGGCGCGCCCTGCGGTTCACCTGGCGTGCCAGCTCGCCCTTCGACCAGCCGCTGCGCACGAACCACGAGCCCAGCTGCTCGTTCGGGCGCTTGCCGGCAGTCGTACCGTCTGCGCCGTTGCCGCTCACTGGAACGCCCCCATCCACCTGATGACCTGTCGTCCGAACCCCTATCAGAATGCCGCCTGTTGCGGCACCCGTCCGACGTTCGCACTCCTTCGAACTGGAAACCGGCTTGCCTCCGGCATACCCACACGCGCAAGCGGCCCCTGGTTTCGAGTACCGAAAGTAATCCTACGATCACGCCTCCACGAGGGAGATTCAAGAAACGCCACCATTCGCCACCCCTTCGAATGAACTCGCCCCCGGTGGAACGCGCTTCACTTGACATGCGACGAACCGGAGTCGGCGGCCGGAAGCGCGGAGAGGCGCGCGCCCAGGTCCGCACCACCCCGCGCACGACCGCGCGCCAAACCCGGGCGACGGACCGTGACGAAAGGTGACGAGTGCG
This sequence comes from Streptomyces sp. NPDC034084, assembly GCF_055575535.1. Taxonomy (NCBI): domain Bacteria; kingdom Bacillati; phylum Actinomycetota; class Actinomycetes; order Kitasatosporales; family Streptomycetaceae; genus Streptomyces; species Streptomyces sp. NPDC034084. The sequence goes on along the minus strand of NZ_JBVISK010000004.1, from coordinate 617,082 downwards.
CTCCGGGTCGTAACCACCGGCGCGCTCGACCCGTTGGAGGGGGCATGGGTTTCACGATCGGCGGCATTCGTGAGATGCGGTCCGGCGCACGCCGCCGCGTACGCACCACGGAGTGCACTGCGGTGGCGGAGTACACCGGACTGTGGGGCTGGGACGTCGTCCCCGGCGCACGAGCCGTCTCCGGCCAGTGCTCCTGTGGCGACCGGGCGTGCACGGCCCCCGGCGCGCACCCGCTCTCCTTCGCGGAACCGGTCCCGGCGGGCGCGGGCCTGGACGACGCCACGAAGGCCTGGTCCGAGTACCCGGGCGCGGCGCTGCTCCTCCCGGTCGGCCGCGCCTTCGACGTGATCGAGGTGGCCGAGGCGGCGGGCCGGCGGGCGCTGGTGCGCCTGGAGCGCATGGGGCTGCCGCTGGGCCCGGTGTGCGCGACCCCGACCGGCCGGGCGCGGTTCTTCGTGGCCCCGGGCGCGGCGGCCGAGCTGCCGCAGCTGCTGTACCGGATGGGCTGGGACGACGCCGATCTGGACCTGCACGGTCTGGGGCCCGGCTCCTATGTGACCGCTCCCCCGTCGGACCTGGGCGGCCTCGGGCCGGTGCGCTGGCTGCGGCCACCGACGCTGGACACGGCGGGCGCGCCGCCGCAGGCCCGGCTGCTGCTCGGCACCCTGGCGTACATCTGCCACCGGACGCACCTCTGAGCACACGGAAGGGCCCCCGCCAGAGGGCGGGGGCCCTTCCGTGTGCCGTACGAGGCGTCAGTCGCCGATCAGGGCGTCGACGAAGGCGCCCGGCTCGAAGGGCGCCAGGTCGTCCGGGCCCTCGCCCAGGCCGACCAGCTTGACCGGGACGCCCAGCTCGCGCTGGACGGCGACGACGATGCCGCCCTTGGCGGTGCCGTCGAGCTTGGTGAGCACGATGCCGGTGATGTCGACGACCTCGGCGAAGACACGGGCCTGGATCAGGCCGTTCTGGCCGGTGGTGGCGTCGAGGACGAGGAGGATCTCGTCGAGCGGGCCGTGCTTCTCGACGACGCGCTTGACCTTGCCGAGCTCGTCCATGAGGCCGGTCTTGGTGTGGAGCCGGCCGGCGGTGTCGATGAGGACGACGTCGGCCTTCTCGGCGATGCCCTCCTTGACCGCGTCGAAGGCGATCGACGCCGGGTCGCCGCCCTCGGGTCCGCGCACCGTCCGGGCGCCGACGCGCTCGCCCCAGGTCTGGAGCTGGTCGGCGGCGGCGGCGCGGAAGGTGTCGGCGGCGCCGAGGACGACGGACTTGCCGTCGGCGACGAGGACGCGGGCCAGCTTGCCGGTGGTGGTGGTCTTGCCGGTGCCGTTGACGCCGACGACCATGACCACGCCCGGGGTGTCCTCGGGGCTCTCGGTCTTCACCGTGCGGTCGAAGTCGCCGAGGAGCGCGACGAGCTCCTCACGGAGCAGGGCGCGCAGCTCCTCGGGGGTGCGGGTGCCGAGCACCCTGACCCGCTCGCGCAGCCGGTCGACGAGCTCCTGGGTGGGGGCGACGCCGACGTCGGCCGTGAGGAGGGTCTCCTCGATCTCCTCCCAGGTGTCCTCGTCGAGGTGCTCGCGCGACAGGAGCGTGAGCAGCCCCTTGCCGAGCGAGTTCTGGGAGCGGGCGAGCCGGGCCCGGAGCCGTACGAGACGGCCCGCGGTCGGCTCCGGGACCTCGATCTCGGGCGCGGGGGGCGCGGCGACGACGGGGTCCTCGACGGCGGCCGGAGTCTCGACGGCCTCATCGGCGGGGAGTTCGACCTCCTCGACCGTGCGGCGTGGTTCCTCCCGCGGCGTCTCCGCCTCCTCGCCGACGTGCGGCTCGGCGGGCGGAGCGGTGATGGTCGGCGTGGTGGACGGCGGCTCGGCCGGCGGCAGCTGCTTCTTCTTGCGGCCGCTGATCACGAGCCCGCTCGTCACGGCGACCGCGACGACCAGAGCGATGACTACAGCAAGGATGAGTTCCATAACCCGTCCAGTATCGGCCACGAGGGGACCGTTGGCGGAGCACGTAACCTGGGTGGGTCCCCCCACATCTGTACGGAGTACCCCCATGCCCCACGACGCCTCCGAAGCCGCAGGCGCGACCCCCGACGGCGCCATGGAGACCCGCGGTCTCGAACCCGTCCCCGACGCCGAGCGGACCGGTCGGGTCCGCGAGCTCTTCCCGACCTGGGTCGCGGCCAACATCAGTGTGCTGCTGCTCACGATGGGCGCCGGTCTGATCGTCTTCAACGGCCTGAACATCTGGCAGGTCCTGACGGTGGCGATCGCCGCGCCGGTCCTCTCGTACGGGATCGTCGGCCTGATCTCGATCGCGGGGAAGCGCGGCGGTGCGCCCGGCATGGCGCTGTCACGGGCCGTGTTCGGTCAGCGCGGAAACCTTTTTCCCGGTGCGCTGATCTGGGTGGCCCGCTGGGGCTGGGAGACGATCAACGCGGTCACCGGCGCGTACGCGGTGCTGACCGTCCTCGACCTGCTCTTCGGCGTGAAGTCCAACACGCTCCTCATCGTGGTGACGCTGCTGCTCTTCGTGACCTGCACGTTCCTGGTCTCGGGCCTCGGGATCAACGCGCTGCGGGTGTGCAGCAAGTGGTCGACGTACCTCTTCGGCGCCTTCTCGGTGCTCGTCCTGGTCTATCTGGTGGCGAACACCGACTGGTCGGCGGTCTTCGACAAGCCGGCCGGTTCGACGGCGATGATGGTCGCGGGCATCGGCACGATCGCGGCCGGCGGCATCAGCTGGGTCCCCTCGGGTCCCGACTTCACGCGCTACCTGCCCCGCACGGCCTCCTCGCGGGCGATGGTCGGCTCGACGATCGGCGGCGCCGGGATCGTGGTGCTCCCGATGGTGCTGATGGGCGCGGTGATGGCGGTGTCCACGCCGGACCTGGCCTCGGCGCAGGACCCGGTCTCCTTCATCGGTGAGCTGCTGCCGATGTGGATCTCGGTGCCGTATCTGGTGATCGCCCTGATCGGGATGCTGCTGATCAACTCGATGTCGATGTACTCGGCCGGGTTCACGGCGCAGACCCTGGGCATCAAGGTGTCGCGTGCGGCGGCGGTGAGTGTGAACGCGCTGATCAGCCTGGTCTTCGGTTTCCTCCTGATGGTCGTGGCGACCAGCTTCATCGGTTCGTTCATCTCCTTCCTGACCCTGCTCGCGGTGGCGTTCTCGGCGTGGATCGGCGTCTTCGGCGTCGACATGTTGCGCCGGAGGTCTTACGACGCGGCGGCGCTCATGGACACGACGAGGACCAGTGCCTACTGGTACCGGGGCGGTTTCGCCTGGCAGGCGATGACGGCGTGGGCCGTGGCGCTGCTCGTGGGGCTGCTGTTCACGAAGGTCGACTGGTTCTCCGGTCCGCTCGCCCCGTCGTGGATCGGTGAGAACGGTCTGGGCTGGGCGGCGACGATCGTGGTCGCCGGCGTGCTGTACGCGGTGTTGCCGCGCACTCCCGCGAAGGCTCCGGCCGAGTCCCGCGCCGAGGTCGGCGAGACCGTTTCCATCTGACTCTCCGTCAGCTACTGTCCCCCTTCCGCGCACCCGCGAAGGGGGACTTCCCATGCCGTTCAGCGTCGTACGGTTCAACCTCGTCGATCCCCGCGCGACCCCCGACTCCCTCTCGGAGCGCTACCGGGCCGCGCTCGCCATGGCCGCGTACGCCGACGAGCACGGCGTCGACACCGTGCAGACCGAGGAGCACCACGGGGTCGCGAACAACTGGCTGCCCTCCCCCTTCGTCTTCGCGGGTGCGGTCTTCGGCGCGACGCGCAGGATCGCCGTCACGGTCTCGGCGATCATCGGCCCGTTGCACGATCCGCTGCGCCTGGCCGAGGACATCGCGGTCCTGGACCTGCTGAGCGGGGGCCGGCTCGTGACGGTGGCGGGGATCGGCTACCGGCCGAAGGAGTACGAGGAGCGCGGGGTCGACTGGGGGCGGCGGGGCAGGCTCCAGGACCTGCTGCTCGAGACCCTGCTCACGGCGTGGACCGGGGAGCCGTTCACCCATCGGGGCCGTACGGTACGGGTCACCCCGCGGCCGTTCACCCGGCCGCATCCGCTGCTCCTGGTCGGGGGTTCGTCGCGGGCGGCGGCGCGGCGGGCGGCCCGGCTCGGACTGCCGTTCTTCCCGAGCGCGCACCTGCCGGAGCTCGACGCGTACTACCGGGAGCGGTGCGCGGAGTACGGCACGGAGGGCTGGACGATGATGCCGGCGGAGGAGACCCCGCTGCTGCACCTGGCGGAGGACCCGGACCGGACCTGGGCAGCGTACGGCGAGCACTTCCTGCACGAGGCGCGGACGTACGCCTCCTGGCAGTCGAAGGACATCCGCTCGGCGGTGCGGTCGTCGGCGACGACGGTGGCGGAGCTGCGGGCGGAGGGGGTCTACCGGGTCGTCACGCCGGAGGAGTGCCTGGCGCTCGGCCTGGAGAGCCTCGTACTGCATCCGCTGTGCGGCGGGATGCCGGTCGAGGAGGGGTGGCGGAGCCTGCGGCTGTTCTGCGGGGACGTACTGCCCCGGCTCGGGGCGTGAGACGGCGCGATCGCCTCCACGGCACGAGACGGCGTACTGCCCCGGCCCGAGGCGGGTGCCTCGGGCCGGGGCAGTTTCCGTGGGTGAGGAGAGGGGCAGCGGGGATTAGCCCATCTCCTCCAACGCCTTGCCCTTCGTCTCCTTGACGTACCGCAGCACGAAGGGGACAGAGAGCACGGCGAAGACCGTGTAGATGACGTAGGTGCCGGAGAGGTTCCAGTCCGCGAGGGACGGGAAGCTGGCGGTGATGGCCCAGTTGGCGATCCACTGGGCGGAGGCGGCGACGCCGAGGGCCGCGGCGCGGATCCGGTTGGGGAACATCTCGCCGAGGAAGACCCAGACCACCACGCCCCACGAGAGGGCGAAGAAGAGCACGAAGACATGGGCGGCGACGAGGGCCACGATGCCCTGGGTCTCCGGCAGCTTGCCGTCGACGAGGTCGGCGGAGAAGGCCCAGGCCTCGAAGGCGAGGGCGATCGCCATGCCGACGGAGCCCACGAGGGCGAGCGGCTTGCGGCCGACCCGGTCGACCAGGACCATCGCGATCACGGTGCCGATGATGTTGATGATCGACGTGGTGAAGGAGTAGAGGAACGAGCTGGACGGGTCGATGCCGACGGACTGCCAGAGGGTCGCGGAGTAGTAGAAGGCGACGTTGATGCCGACGAGCTGCTGGAAGACCGAGAGTCCGATGCCGACCCAGACGATGGGGAGCAGCTTGAACCGGCTGCCGGCCACGAACAGGTCCTTGATCGTGGACTTGTGCTCCCGGCGCATGGCCTGGTCGATCTCGGCGACGCGGTGGTCGAGGTTCACGCCCTTGCCCTCGACCTCGGCGAGGACCTCCTTGGCCCGCTCGGTCTTCCCGACGGAGATGAGGAAGCGCGGGGACTCGGGGATCGCGAAGGACAGCATGCCGTAGAGGAGCGCGGGGACGACCATCACGCCGAGCATCCACTGCCAGGCCTCCAGGCCGCCGATCTCGCCGCGCTGGTCGCCGTCGGCGAGCTGGAGGATCCCGTAGTTGACGAGCTGGGAGATGGCGATGCCGATGACGATCGCGGCCTGCTGGAAGGAGCCGAGGCGGCCGCGGTAGGCGGCGGGAGCGACCTCGGCGATGTACGCGGGGCCGATGACGGAGGCCATGCCGATGGCGAAGCCGCCGATGATCCGCCAGAGGGCGAGGTCCCAGAGGGCGAACGGCAGGGCGGAGCCGACGGCGCTGACGGCGAAGAGCACCGCGGAGATCTGCATGCAGCGGATGCGGCCGATGCGGTCGGCGATCCGGCCGGCGGTGGCGGCGCCGATGGCGCAGCCGATCAGGGCGACGGCGATGACCTGCGCGAGGGTGCCGGAGCCGATGTCGTAGCGGTCGCGGATGGCCTCGACGGCGCCGTTGATGACGGAGCTGTCGTAGCCGAAGAGGAAACCGCCCATCGCGGCGGAGGCCGTGATGAAGATGACATGGCCGAGGTGGTCCGGGTGGGCGGCTCGGCCTTCGGAAGGCGGCGGCGTGGGCGCCTGCGCGGTGCTGGTCACATGGACTCCTCGGTGGGGGGCGAGCCCTTCCAGTGGCGCACAACTTCACGCCGCCCACCACGTGAAGGTAAAAGCAACGTTGCAGAGACTATGCCTTCAAGTTTCGAAGTCAAGAGGGGGCCTCCTGTGAATTAACACGACCCACGGCCCCAAGTGAGTTCAAGTATTGAACGTGATCAAGGAGAACCCTTACGGGAACTCTCTAGCGGAGCCGTTGGCTGATGACCTTCGATACCCCGTCGCCCTGCATGGAAACGCCGTACAGCGCGTCCGCGACCTCCATCGTCCGCTTCTGGTGCGTGATCACGATCAGCTGCGAGGACTCCTGGAGCTCCCGCATGATCCCGATCAGCCGCTGGAGGTTGGTGTCGTCGAGGGCCGCCTCGACCTCGTCCATCACGTAGAACGGGCTGGGCCTGGCTTTGAAGATCGAGACGAGCAGCGCCACGGCGGTGAGCGAGCGCTCGCCGCCGGAGAGCAGCGAGAGGCGCTTCACCTTCTTGCCCGGCGGACGGGCCTCCACCTCCACGCCGGTGGTGAGCATGTTGTCCGGGTCGGTGAGGACGAGCCGGCCCTCTCCGCCCGGGAAGAGCCGCGAGAAGACGCCCTCGAACTCGCGGGCGGTGTCCCGGTATGCCTCGGTGAAGACCTGCTCGACGCGCAGGTCGACCTCCTTCACGACCTGAAGCAGGTCGGTACGGGTCTTCCGCAGGTCCTCCAGCTGCTCCGAGAGGAACCGGTGCCGCTCCTCCAGGGCCGCGAACTCCTCCAGGGCCAGCGGATTGACCTTTCCGAGCTGGTGGTACGCCCGTTCGGCCGCCTTCAGCCGCTTCTCCTGCTCCGAACGGACGAACGGCCGCGGCTCACCGGGTTCCGTGTCCCCCGCCGCCTCCCCCTCGGGGGCCGGAGAGGGGGGCACGGGCTGGTCCGGGCCGTACTCGGCGACCAGGGCGGTCGCCTCCACGCCGAACTCCTCGAGCGCCTTCGTCTCCAGCTGCTCGATCCGCAGTCGCTTCTCGGCGCCGAGCACCTCGCCCCGGTGCACCGAGTCGGTCAGCTTGTCGAGCTCGGCCTTGAGGTCACGGCCCCGGGCGCGGGCGGCCGTGAGGCCCTGCTCCCGGTCGGCCCTCGCCGCCTCGGCCGCCACCCGCTCCCGCTCGGCGCGGACCAGCGAGACCTCGACATGGGCCAGGAGGGCACGGGCACCGGCGGCGACCGCCCCCGCGACCCGCTCCTCGTGGCGCAGCCGGGCCCGGCGCTGCTCGGCACGCGCGCGTGCCTCCCGTTCGGCGCGGGCGGCCCGGTCGAGGGAGTCGGCCCGTCCGGCGAGCGACTTGACCCGCTCCTCGTGGGTACGGACCTGGAGCCGCGCCTCCATCTCGCTCTGGCGCGCCTGGGAGGCGTCGGCCGCGAGCCGGTCACGCCCGGAGGTGTCGGGCTCGTCGTCGGCGGGTGTCTCCTCGGCCACGAGGAGCCGTTCGGCCAGCTCCTCGGCCTCGGCGGTGGCCTTCTCCAGGGCTTCCTCGGCGCGGGCGGCGGCCGCCGCGGTCCGCTCGGCCTCCCCCGCGGCTCCCCTGGCCTGCCCGGCGAGCCGGCCGAGCCGCTGGGCGACGGCGGAGCGCTCGCGCTCGCCGGCGCGACGGCGGGTGTCGAGTTCCTCGACGAGGGCCGCGGCGGTACGGCGCCGCTCGCCGGCCTCATGCTCGGCGACCGCCAACTCCTCGCACCGCCGGCCCAGTTCCTCGAGCTCCGCGGCGGCCTCGGCGACCGAGGCCTGGACTTCGAGGAGGCTGGGCGCGCCAGCGGATCCGCCCTGCGCGACATGCGCCCCGAGCAGGTCCCCTTCGGCGGTGACGGCGGTCAGCGCGGGCCGGGACCTGACCAGTTCGACGGCCTCGTCGAGGTCCCCGACGACCACGATCCCGGCGAGCAACCGGCGGACGGCGCCCTGGAGTTCGGCAGGGCCGCGGACCAGGTCGGCGGCGTACGGACGGCCCTCGGGCGCGGGAGTGGGCTGCGGCTCCGGGGCTCCGGCCAGGATGAGGGTGGCCCGGCCCGCGTCCTGCTTGCGCAGCAGGCGCAGGGCTTCGGCGGCGGCGGAGGGGCCGTCGGCGGCGAGCGCGTCGGCGGCCGCGCCGAGGGCGGCGGCGACGGGGATCTCGTACCCGGGGGTGACGGTGAGGAGTTCGGCGGCCGGGCCGAGGAGTCCGGCGAGCCCGGCGGAGAGCAGCGCGCCCGTGCCGTCCTTGCGGCGCAGCCCGAGGGCGAGGGTGTCGTGCCGGGCCCGGGTCGCGGCGCGGCGGCGTTCGGCGGTGGCGGCGGTCTCGCGGGCGGTGCTCAGCGCGGCCTCCGCGTCGGCGAGTTCGCGGCGGGCGGCCTCGTACCGCTCGCTGTGCTCGGTGTCCTCCGCGTCGAGTCCGTCGACCTCGGCCTTGAGCTGCTGGTACTCCTCCTGGGCGGCGGTCGCGCGCTCCGCGGCCTCGTCGCGGGCGGCGGCGAGCCGGCCGATCTCGGCCTGTGCGGAGGCGGCGCGCGAGCGGGCCGCGTTGACCTGGCCGTGGAGGCGGGCGAGGCCCTCGCGCCGGTCGGCGATGGCACGGGCCAGGTCCCTGAGGCGGCGCTCCTCGGCCGCGAGCGTCCGCTCGAGGTCAGCGCGGTGGGCGACGGTGTCCTCCAGGGCGCGTTCGGCGGCCTCCAGGGCGGCTTCGAGCTCGGCCTCCTGCTCGCGGACGCGGGCGGCCTCCCGCTCCAGGTCCTCGGGGTCGCGGCCGCGCCGCTCCTCGGCGGGTGCGGTGGTGGCGCTCTTCACGCGCGCGTCGGCCAGGGAGACGGTGCCACGCACGCGCTCGGCGAGCTGGGAGAGGTCGTACCAGTTCTGCTGGGCGCGTTCCAGGCGGGGGACGAGGGTGCGGGCCTCCGCCTCGAGCTCGGCCTCCCGGGCGAGGGCGGCGCGCAGCTCGGTCTCGGTGGCCTCCTTGCGGGCGAGCAGGGCCGCCTCGTCGGCGACCTCGGCCGTCAGCGCCTCCCGGAGCCGTACGAGGTCGTCGGCGAGGAGCCGGAGCCGGGCGTCGCGCAGGTCGGACTGGATGACGGCGGCGCGGCGGGCGACGGCGGCCTGCCGGCCCAGGGGCTTGAGCTGGCGGCGGAGTTCGTCGGTGAGGTCCTGCACGCGCGCGAGGTTGGCCTGCATCGCGTCCAGCTTCCGCAGCGCCTTCTCTTTCCGCTTGCGGTGCTTGAGGACGCCGGCGGCCTCCTCGATGAAGGCGCGGCGGCCCATGGGGTCGGCGTGCAGGACGGAGTCGAGCTGGCCCTGTCCGACGATGACGTGCATCTCGCGTCCGATGCCGGAGTCGGAGAGCAGGTCCTGGAAGTCGAGCAGCCGGCAAGTGTCGCCGTTGATCTGGTACTCGCTGCTGCCGCCGCGGAACATGATCCGGGTGAGGGTGACCTCGGCGTAGTCGATGGGCAGGGCGCCGTCGGAGTTGTCGATGGTCAGCGAGACCTCGGCGCGGCCGAGCGGAGGGCGCCCGGTCGTGCCGGCGAAGATGACGTCCTCCATCTTGCCGCCGCGCAGCGACTTGGCGCCCTGTTCGCCCATGACCCAGGAGAGGGCGTCCACGACGTTGGACTTGCCCGATCCGTTGGGGCCCACGACACAGGTGATTCCCGGCTCGAACCGCAGCGTGGTGGCCGAGGCGAACGACTTGAATCCGCGGAGGGTCAGGGCCTTGAGGTGCACTCCGGGGACTCTACCGGGGGTCGCGCGTTTCGCCCGTGATGACGTGGGGCAGATCCTCGGGTGAGGAGGGGTGGGACGCCGGGGAAACAGCCGGTGAAAGTTGGCCCTGTGAAAGAAGGAAGGGACGCCGAAGCGTCCCTTGCAGGTCCAGCCGCCGTGCGCGTGTGTCGATCCGCACGATCAGCTGTGGGTGTCCGGCTGCGCCGACGAGAATGCTGTCCACCCGGCCCCTGCGGGGCTGGGTTGTCAGGTGAGCGCGGGCTCTGCCTGGGGTACGTCGAGGTCGATGCTGTTCAGCAGTGACTCTCCCTGGTGCTGAGCGGCGGCAGCGGCGAGCGTGTCGTTCTCGGACTGGATCCGTACCAGCTCGGATTCGAGGTCCTGGACGCGCTGCTGTAGCCGTCGCATCTCGGCGAGGAGTCGCGGGTCGGAGCCGCCGACGTAACCGAGAAGCGCCTTTGCCATGATGGATGGTCCTCCACAATGAGTGACCGACCGATGCGGTATGGGTCGTGAGGGATTCGCACCCGCGGTGCTCGGCAGTACTGCTTGTCGTGCCGGTTCCACTGCCAAACAGCTAAGGTGCGCGGGGCTTCCAGAGTCTCACCAAAAAGTTTGACGGTCAACACGATCACGCCCCGTTTGAAGGGCTGCCGAGGAGTCCACGGCCGCTCAGCGGGCGGCTGGGCCTTCGAACTCGGCGCCTCGGGGGCGTCGCGATCATCCTTACGGGGCAGCCTCGCACGGCCGGCCTCCGTTGGCAACCATCAGGCGTCTCGCTGGTCACACGCCTGTTACCGGGCGTCCGCCCGATGCCGCTGTCGGTCACCGGGCGGGGTGTCGGAGCGTGATCGTCAGCGGATGGCGAAGCTCTCGTAGCCGCCCCGCGGCGTGTCCCAGATCTCAGTGACACCGTCCACACGTCCGGGTGTGTCGTCGGAGCGGAGCCAGTCGAGCAGACGGTGGCAATTCTCACGCGGCCCCTCGGCCACCACCTGCACCCGGCCGTCGTCGAGGTTCAGGGCGAAGCCCACCAGGCCGCCGATCTCCAAGGCGTTTGCCCTGGTGAACCAGCGGAAGCCCACTCCCTGTACCCGGCCGCGCACCCAAGCGGTCATCCGTACGTCGTCACTCATGGCTGCACGCTAACGGGCGGATTGCCGGATGAGCACATCGCCCCTGCTTCTCATGGCGTACAGTCCCGACCGAACACGCCTCACCCGTTCGGGCGCGCGCCGTTCGACTGTCGATCCGGAACGGTACCGACAGCAAAGATCAGCAAAGCCCGGCGAAGAACCAGACCAGCGAGGTCCAGCAGAGGAAGGCAGAGCAGATGGGACGCCACCGTCGCTCCGGCGCCGCACCCGCCGCAGAAGACTACGCGGCCGGTTCGGGCCGCCCGAACCGGGGTGCCCGCCGTCGGCGGCCCGTGCGCAACGGCCTGCTCGGCGCCTCCGCGGCGGTCGCGGTCGGCGCGGTCGCCGTCGCCTCGGGTCTGCTCCCCGGCGGAGACACGTTCACCGTCGGCAGCGCCGGCACGAGCCAGCGCCAGGTTCAGTCCCGGCAGACCCCCGAGCTGACGACGCAGGGCGGAACGACCCGGACTCCGGCCGCCGAGTCGGGCGGTACGGCGACGGACACGGGCACGCGCGCGGGCGCCGGGAAGAGCGGCGCGTCCGTCTCCCCGACGACGACCCCGTCCACGAAGCCGAGCCCGAAGGCCACCCCGAAGCCGAAGGCCACCCCGAAGCCGACTCCGACGAAGGCGAAGCCGAAGCCGAAGCCGGCTCCGGCTCCGGCGAAGACGAGGACGACCCCGCCGAAGCCTGCGCCCACCAGGGTCACGATCGCGCCCACGACGAAGGCGCCCGCGCCGACCACGGCGGCCCCGACCCAGAAGGCCCCGGTCACCTCCACCGCCGACCGGAGCGAGGCCGCCGAGGCCGAGGTCCTGCGCCTGGTCAACACCGAGCGCGCCAAGGTGGGCTGCACCCCGGTCCGCCCGGACGCGCGGCTCGCGGCGCTTGCCGGCGCCTTCAGCGCGGACATGGCCACCCGCGGCTTCTTCGACCACACGGACCCGGACGGCGACACGCCGTGGGTCCGGGCGGAGCAGGCGGGCATCACGGGGATGGGCGGCGAGAACATCGCCCGCGGCCAGGTGGACGCGGCGGCCGTGATGGCGTCCTGGATGAACAGCGACGGCCACCGGGCCAACATCCTGAACTGTGACTTCACGACCCTGGGCGTCGGCGTCGTCTTCGGCGACGGCGGCCCCTGGTGGACCCAGGACTTCGGCTACTGAGCCGAGCACCGCACGCGACAGCGAAAGGGCCCCGTCACCTTGAGGTGACGGGGCCCTTTCGCGTACCGCCCCGGCCGCGGGGGTGTCAGGCGGCGGCCTTGCCCGCCGCGAAGGTGCGGGCCGTGAGGGCGACGCGGCGGCCGAGGTGTTCGGCGGTGGCGACGTCGGCCTTGTGGACGCCTTCGGGGCCCAGGTCGGTGTGGGTCTGGGCGCCGGCGCCGGAGAAGAAGCCGAGGCGGTTGAGGTCGTTCTCGGAGGCCTCGCTGCTGTTCCAGCCGGGCTTCAGGCCGAGGTTGACCCAGGTCATGCCGTGCTGGCCGGCGAGGGTCTGGAAGAACTGCAGGGTGTGCAGCTTGTCGCCGCTCTTGGAGCCGGAGTTGGTGAAGCCGGCGGCGAGCTTGTCCAGCCAGGCGTCGGTGAACCAGCGCTGGGAGGTGGCCTCGGCGAACTGGTGGAAGGCGCCGGAGGCCGTGCCCATGTAGGTCGGGGAGCCGAAGACGATCGCGTCGGAGGCGTCGAGCAGCTCCCACTCGGCGTCGGTGATCTCGTCGACCTTCACCAGGTGGACGGTGGCGCCCGCGTCAGCGGCGCCGGAGCGGACGGCCTCGGCCAGGACCGCCGTGTGGCCGTAGCCGGAGTGGTAGGCGATGGAGACGACGGGGGTGGTCACAGGGGCTCCTCGGAGGGGTGTGCGGAGTGATGACCAGAAGTAGAGCACTAACTTTTTGAAAGCGCAAGCAAGTGGATAGCGCACGCCTAGAAGTCAGCGCTGTGTCGGAGTACCGTGAGGGTATGACTGACGACCTCCCCTACGACGTGTTCGCGCGCGCCTGCCCCTCGCGCGGCACGCTGGAGCATGTGACGGGCCGCTGGGGCAGCCTGACGCTCGGCGCCCTGCACGAAGGGACGTTCCGCTTCAACGAGCTGCGGCGCCGGGTCGACGGCGTGAGCGAGAAGATGCTGTCGCAGACGCTGCACGCCCTGGAGCGCGACGGCCTCGTCCACCGCGAGGCCCAGCCCACGAACCCGCCGCGGGTCGACTACCGGCTCACCCCGCTCGGCCGCGAGGTCGCGGACCGGCTGATCGGCCTGATCGAGCTGGTGGAGGGGCGGATGCCCCAGGTCGAGGCGGCGCGCGAGAGGTACGACGCGGAGCGCGCCGCGCCGGTCACCGCCTGACCGTCAGGCGATCGTGCGCGGCGGACGCTGGCAGCGCGGGCAGAAGTAGCTGGACCGGTTCATCCAGGCCCGTCGCCGCATCGGCGTACCGCAGCGGCGGCAGGGCCGGCCCTCGCGCCCGTAGGCGTCGAGCGAGCGGTCGAAGTAGCCGGACTCGCCGTTGACGTTCACGTACAGGCTGTCGAAGCTCGTGCCGCCGGCGGCGAGCGCCGCGTTCATCACGTCCCTGACGTGCCCGAGGAGCTCGGCCGAGCGCGGGCGGGTGAGGGTGGCGGTCGGCCGGTCGTAGTGCAGCCTCGACCGCCAGAGCGCCTCGTCCGCGTAGATGTTGCCGACGCCGCTGATCAGCGACTGGTCGAGCAGCGCCCGCTTGACGGTGGTACGGCGCAGCCGCAGCGCGCTCTGGAAGACGGCGTCGTCGAACGCGGGGTCCAGCGGATCGCGGGCGATGTGCGCGATGACGTCCGGGAGCCCGTCGGGAGTCTGGTCGTGGAGCGAGAGCCCGCCGAAGGTGCGCTGGTCGACGAAGCGCAGCTCCGTGCCGGCGGAGTCGTCGAAGCGGATCCGGATGCGCAGGTGCTTCTCGTCCGGGGCGCCCTCCGGCTGGACGAGCAGCTGGCCGCTCATGCCGAGGTGTCCCAGGACGGAGGTGCCGGTCTCCGCCAGCGGCAGCCAGAGGTACTTTCCGCGCCGCCGCGCCCCCTCGAAGCGCTGCCCCTTCAGCCGGGCCGCGAAGTCCTCGCCCCCGGCCAGGTGGCGGCGTACCGCCCTCGGGTGCAGCACCTCGACCTCGGCCACGGTCCGTCCGGCGACCCAGCGCTCCAGACCGCGCCGTACGACCTCGACCTCGGGCAGCTCGGGCACGGGACTCCTCCGAAAGGGCTACGGGATGGTGGTCAGCCAGCCTACCGCCCGGGAAGCGCCCGCCTCCTGCCTCCGGAAACGGCTCCGCCCGCCCCTGGCGGGGGCGGGCGGGAAGACTCCGCTGAAGGAACGCGGGGCCGTGCGGGCTCTCGGTCAGGCGGTGGCCGGGGTGGCCCCTTCCGTCCGGTCCTGCTCGTCGGCCGGAGCGGCTTCGGCCGCGGTCTTCGCCGCCGCCGCACGCTCGTCCGCGGCCGCGCGGATCGCGCGCCAGGCGGACTCCGCCGCCTGCTGTTCCGCTTCCTTCTTGCTGCGGCCGGTGCCGGTGCCGTACGAGACACCACCGACGCGGGCGGCAGCAGTAAAGGTCTTCTCGTGGTCCGGACCCTCTTCGGAGACGAGGTACTCCGGGACACCCAGCCCCTCGGCCGCGGTGAGCTCCTGGAGGCTGGTCTTCCAGTCCAGGCCGGCACCGAGGTTCGAGGACTTCTCGATCAGCGGGTCGAAGAGCCGGTGCACCAGCTCGGACGCCGCGTCGAGGCCCTGGTCGAGATAGACCGCGCCGATCACCGCTTCAAGGGTGTCGGCGAGGATGGACGCCTTGTCCCGGCCGCCCGTGCCCTCTTCGCCCCGGCCGAGCCGGATGAAGGAGCCGAGTTCGAGGCCGCGCCCGACCTCCGCCAGCGCACGCGAGTTGACCACCGCGGCCCGCAGTTTGGCCAGCTGGCCTTCCGGCAGGTCCGGGTGGGTGCGGTACAGCGTGTCCGTGACCACCAGGCCGAGCACGGAGTCCCCGAGGAACTCGAGACGCTCGTTGGTGGGCAGACCGCCGTTCTCGTACGCGTACGAGCGGTGGGTCAGCGCACGCACCAGAAGGGCGGACTCGAGCTGATACCCGAGCCGCCCTTCCAGAAGCGTGTGGGACGAGGCTGCGCTGATGCTCTCAGACATCGTGCCTCTCACCAGCCACTCAGACCGAGAGGACCTGGCGCTTGTTGTAGGTGCCGCAGCTCGGGCACGCGATGTGCTGCAGCTTCGGCTCCTGGCAACGCTCACACGAAACCAGGGTGGGGACCGCAGCCTTCCACTGCGACCGGCGGTGGCGCGTGTTGCTGCGCGACATCTTCCGCTTCGGAACAGCCACGGCTACTTCTCCTGCTTCTCGGCGGCGCTTCGGACGTCCCCGTCAGAGGCTTTGCCGCTCATGTTGTCCTTCTCATCGGTTCCCAGCGAACCGGCGAGTCCCTGCAGTGCCGCCCAACGGATGTCGACGGCGTCATGGTGGTGGTCCGGGTTCTCGTTCAGGTTGGTTCCACACTCGGAACACAGACCCGCACAGTCCTCCCGGCACACCGGCTGCATCGGCAGTGCGAGCACCACCGCATCACGCAGCACGGGCTCGAGGTCGAACATGCCGTCCTCGAGGGGGATCATGTCCTCGTCGTTCTCGGCTTCGTCGTCCGCGGCCGCCTTGGAGCGGCCCCGGTCGTCGGAGTCGGGGTACGAGAACATCTCCTGGAAGTCCACGTCGAGCTCCAGCTCGACGGGCTCCAGACACCTTACGCACTCCCCCTCGGCCGATGCACGGGCGGTGCCTGTGACAAGCACCCCTTCCATGACCGACTCAAGACGGAGATCGATTTCGACCGGAGCGCCCTCGGGCACTCCGATGACTCCTTCGACGCCGAGGTCCCTGGGGGCCTCGACCGAACGCGAGATCCGCTGGAGGGCACCAGGACGCCGCCCCAGCTCGTGCGTGTCGAACACGAGGGGGTTGCGGTGGTCGAGGCGCGTGCTCAGGGGTCTTCCTGCTTTCGGATCGTTCTGCGGCGTAGAGGAGGCTGCCAGACGTGGGCAGCAAGGATCGCGGACATAGCGCGACCGAAGGGCCAGGATACTGGACGCTTCGCTCAGGGCCCAATCCGGGCCCCCTGCCCCTTACTGTCCCTGTTCGTACCGGCGCAACTGCTCCAGGTCGATCATGCTCGTGTCGAAGAAGCTGGTCTCGTCGAGCGCGGCGGCCTGCTGCGGCTGGTGGGGCTGTGGGTGTACCTGGCCCTGGCCCTGCCCCTGGGGGTCGTACTGCTGCTGTTCGTAGCCGTACTGCCCCTGGTACGCGTAGGGGTCCTGCTGCTGGTAACCGTAGGCGTCCTGCTGCTGGTACCCGTAGGCGGGGTCCTGCTGCGGGTACCCGTACGGGTCTGGCTGCTGCTGCGCCTGCATCTGCGCGGGTACGGGTTCGGGTTCGGCGATCTCCGCGAGCCCGGCCAGGTAGTCCGCGTCGCTGGTGTGGACCGCGCCGCCGAGGCCGTCCTGCGCCGCCATGTGCTCGCCGAGGGCGTCCGTGGCGATCCGGCCGTGGAGCTTCTGCCGACCGCGCCCGACGGCCTCCAGGGTCTTGCTGAGGACGGCCTCGAAGGCGCCCAGCTTGGCGTCCACGTACTCGTCGGCCCGCCGGATCAGGGTCTGCGGGTCGGCGCTGTACTCGGGGGCGTCCGCGTCGGCGTAGCCGTCCTGGTCGAGGCCCGGGCCGCGGCCGAGGAGCTTCTCGCGCCCTCGGTCGACGGAGCCGATGGTCTTGTTGAGGACGACCTCGAAGTTGGCGAGCTTGGAGTCGACGTAGTCGTCGGCCTCGGCCCGTACCTCCTCGGCCTCACGGCGGGCCTCGGCGAGGATCCGGTCGGCCTCCTCCTGCGACTGGCGGGCGACCTGGGTGTCGGAGACGATCGAGCCCCGCTCGGCGTGGGCGGCCTCGATGATCCGCTCGGCCTCCTGGCGGGCCTGCTCGACCAATTGCTCGCGGCCGCCGATCAGCTCCTGGGCCTGGGCGAGGGAGCCGGGCAGGGCCTCCCGTACCTCTTCGAGCAGGGCGAGCAGCTCGGCGCGGTTGACCACGCACGATGCCGACATGGGCATGGAGCGGGCGCCCTGCACGGTCGCGACGATCTCGTCGAGCTTCTTCTGCACGTCCACCTGGTGCTCGCCACTCTCTACAGCTGGATGGAGACGGACGGGACGACTGTAAGGGCAGTCGGCGCCCGTCCGACACCAGGTGACGGAGCGTCAGGGGCGGTGGCCGCGCGTCACTTCCGCGCGAGCCGCTCGGTGAGCCGGGGAAGCACCGTCGGCGGGACGAGGTGGGAGACGTCGCCGCCCCAGGCGGCGACCTCCTTGACGAGCGAGGAGGAGAGGAAGCTGTACGTCGGGTTGGTGGGGACGAACAGCGTCTCCACGCCCGTGAGCCCGTTGTTCATCTGGGCCATCTGCAGCTCGTAGTCGAAGTCGCTGACGGCGCGCAGGCCCTTGACGATCGCGGGGATGTCGCGCTGCTTGCAGAAGTCGACGAGCAGTCCGTGGAAGGACTCCACCTCGACGTTGCCGAAGTCGGCGGTGACCTCGCGGATCAGCTCGATCCGCTCGTCGACCGTGAACAGGCCCTTCTTCGACTGGTTGATCATCACCGCGACGTGCACGACGTCGTACAGCTTGGAGGCGCGGGCGATGATGTCGAGGTGTCCGTTGGTGATGGGGTCGAATGACCCCGGGCAGACGGCGCGGCGCAACTTGGGTCCCTCGCTCTCCGGTCGGGTCATCGTGCGTCTTCGCACGTAGAGGCGGCGCGACCGTACCAAAACGTTCCCTCGCCGTAGCGACGGGACCGCAGGGCCTCGAATCCGGCCGGCCAGCCGAACTCCCCGCCTCGGGTGCTGCGCTCCACCGTGACGAGGGCATCCTCGCTCAGCCAGCCCCCGGAGCGCAGTGTGAGGAGAATCTCGCGGAGCTCGTCGTCCCCGACGGCGTAGGGCGGGTCGAGGAAGACCAGGTCGTACGGGTCGGCAGGGGCCGGTCCCGTCACGATCTGCTCGGCCTTGCCGGTGCGGAGTTCGGCGCCGGGCAGGCCGATCGACCGGACGTTGTCCCGGATCGTCTTCGCGGCGCGGGGGTCGGCCTCGACGAGGAGGGCGTGGTCGGCGCCCCGGGAGAGCGCCTCCAGGCCGACGGCGCCGGAGCCCGCGTACAGGTCGGCGACGCGGGACCCGGCCAGGCCGTGGAACGCCTCCCAGGTGGAGAAGAGGCCTTCCCGTGCCCGGTCGGAGGTGGGGCGGGTGCCGTTGCCGGGGGGCACGGCCAGGCGCCGTCCGCCGGCGGTACCGGCGATCACGCGGGTCATCGGTGTCCTCGTCCTGCGTCGTCGAATGCGTAGGTCCCAGGATATGGCCGCGGACGGGCACTCAGCCCTTCTCCAGGTACTCCTCCCGCTCCTCGCTGAGGAGGGCGTCGAGCGCGGTGCGCAGGCCCGGGTGGGCGGTGAGGTCGGGGTCGGCGAGGACGAGGGCGGTGGCCTCCTCGCGCGCGGCGGCGATGACCTCCTCGTCCTCGATGACGGTGAGCACGCGCAGGGAGGAGCGGACGCCGGACTGGGCCTGGCCGAGGACGTCGCCCTCGCGTCGCTGCTCGAGGTCGATACGGGAGAGCTCGAAGCCGTCGAGGGTGGCGGCGACGGCGTTCAGCCGCTGCCGGGCGGGGCTCGCCTCGGGCATCTCGCTGACGAGGAGACACAGGCCGGGCGCGGAGCCGCGGCCGACGCGGCCGCGGAGCTGGTGGAGCTGGGAGACGCCGAAGCGGTCGGCGTCCATGATCACCATGGCGGTGGCGTTGGGCACGTTGACGCCGACCTCGATGACGGTGGTGGCGACGAGGACGTCGAGCTCTCCGGCGGCGAAGCGGCGCATGACGTCGTCCTTGTCGTCCGGGTGCATGCGGCCGTGCAGGACGGCGATCCGCAGGCCCGCGAGGGGGCCGGTGCGCAGCTTCTCGGCGACGTCGAGGACGGCGAGCGGCGGGCGCTTCTCGGCCTCGTCCTCGGCGGACGCCCTGGCCTTCTTCTTCTGGTCCTCCTCGTCGCCGATGCGCGGGCAGACCACGTACGCCTGGTGCCCCTTCCCGACCTCCTCGCGGACCCGCTCCCAGGTGCGCGCGAGGAAGTGCGGTTTGTCGGCTGCGGGGACGACATGGCTGGCGATCGGAGAGCGGCCGGCGGGCAGCTGGTCGAGGACGGAGGTCTCCAGGTCGCCGAAGACGGTCATGGCGACCGTGCGCGGGATGGGGGTGGCGGTCATGACGAGGAGGTGCGGGGGCTGCTTCCCCTTGCCGCGCAGGGCGTCGCGCTGCTCGACGCCGAAGCGGTGCTGCTCGTCGACGACGACCAGGCCGAGGTCGTGGAACTGGACCTTGTCCTCGATCAGCGCGTGCGTGCCGATGACGATGCCCGCCTCGCCGGTGACCAGGTCGAGCAGGGCCTGGCGGCGGGCGGCGGCGCCCATGGAGCCGGTGAGCAGGACGACCTTGGTGGCGCGTTCGGCGCCGCCGAGCATGCCTCCTTCGGCGAGCTCGCCCATCATCTCGGTGACGGAACGGTGGTGCTGCTGGGCGAGGACCTCGGTGGGGGCGAGCATCGCGGCCTGTCCGCCGGAGTCGACGACGGCGAGCATGGCGCGCAGGGCGACCATGGTCTTTCCGCTGCCGACCTCGCCCTGGAGGAGACGGTGCATCGGGTGCTCGGTGGCCAGGTCGTCGAAGATCTCCTCCGAGACCTTCTGCTGGCCGTCGGTGAGGGTGAAGGGCAGCTTGGCGTCGAAGGCGTCGAGGATGCCGCCGGGGGCCGGTCGCCGGGCGACGGCGGGCAGTTGGGTGTCGGCGTGCCGGCGGCGGGCGAGGGCGACCTGGAGGACGAAGGCCTCGTCCCACTTGAGCCGTTCGCGCGCGTGGGCGATGTCCGCCTTGGTGCGGGGGCGGTGGATCATCCGCAGGGCCTCGGGCAGTTCGGTGAGGCCGCGGCCCTCGCGCAGCGCGGGCGGCAGCGGGTCGACGGCGTCACCGGCGCTGGGCAGGACGGCGTCGACGGCCTTGGCGATCTTCCAGGACTCCAGCTTGGCGGTGGCCGGGTAGATCGGGATGAGGGCGCCGGCCCAGCCGACCACGCTGTCGGCGGACTCGTCGCCGTCGCCGCGGAGGAGTTCGTACGCGGGGTGGGCGAGCTGGAGGCGCCGGTTGAAGAGCGAGGCCTTGCCGGCGAACATCGCGCGGGTGCCGGGCAGCAGCTCCTGGTGCGGTTTGTGCACGCCCTTGCCGAAGAAGACCAGCTGCACCCGGCCGCTGCCGTCGGTGATGGTCACTTCGAGGCGCCGGCCGCGTCCCTTGGAGCCGTTGAAGGTCAGCACACGGGCGTCGGCGACCTGCGCGACCACCGTGACGTGCTCGTCGAGCGGCAGGTCGGAGAGGGTGGTCAGCTCGCCCCGCTCGGCGTACCGGCGGGGGTAGTGGTGGAGCAGGTCCCCGACCGTGTGCAGGTCGAGTGCCTCGGCCATGACCTTGGCGGTGGCGGGGCCGAGGGACTTCTTGAGTGGTTCGTCGAGCGCGGGCACGCTCTCCATTGAAGACCACGGGACCGACAGACGCGCCGAGGGCTGTGGACAACGGCCGGGCGCGGGGCCTATTCCACCCCGATGAGCAGCGGCGGGGCCCCCGCGCCCGCGTGGTACGTGGTGGTGTCGACGGCCAGGTAGCCGCGCCGGACGTGCTGTTCGAGGTCGGGGGCGAGTCCGGGCGGGGTGTCGTCGGCGACGACGAGGGTGACGAGTTCGCCGCCCGCCGAGAGCATGCGGTCGAGGACGGTGCGGGCGGTCTCGGTGAGGTCCTTGCCGATGACGGCGACGTCGCCCTCGATGAGGCCGAGGATGTCGCCGGCCTGGCAGACGCCGGCGGAGGTGAAGGACCTGTGCTCGGCGACGGCGAGTTCGGCGTAGCGGGTGGCGCCGGCGGCGGCCGTCATGGCGACGACGTCCTCGTCGAAGCGCCGGCCGGGTTCGTGGACGGCGAGGGCGGCGATGCCCTGGACGGCGGCCCGGGTCGGGATGAGGGCGACGCGGATGCCCTCGGCCCTGGCGCGTTCGGCGGCGGCGGCCGCGGTCTGGCGCAGGTCGGTGTCGTTGGGCAGGAGGACGACCTCGCGCGCGTGCGCCCGCCGGATCGCCTCGACGAGTTTGTCCCCGGCGGGCGGTTCGCCGGGCCTGCTGCGGACGGTGGTCGCGCCGGCCTCGGCGCAGAGTCCGGCGAGTCCCTCGCCGGGGACGACGGCGACGACCGCGCGCTGGGTGAGTTCCCCGCGGCCGGTGGCGGCCGGGGCCTCGGCCGCGAAGTGGGTGATGCGGATGCGGTGGGGGCGGCCGGCCTCGACACCGGCCTCGACGGCGGCGCCCGCGTCGTCGACGTGGACGTGTACGTTCCACAGCCCGTCGCCGCCGACTACGACGAGCGAGTCGCCGAGGGCGTCGAGCCGTGCCTTCAGCAGGCCTACGGCGGCGTCGTCGGCCTCCAGGAGGTAGATCACCTCGTAGGCGGGTCCGGCCTCGCCCTCGCAGGACCGGTCGCCGTCGGCCGGTACGGTCCGGACGTCCCCGAGGACGCGTGCCGCCCTCGCCGTGGTCTCCGGGGCGTCGGGCGCCCGGCCGCTCACGGTCTCCACGAGCGCCCCGAGGACGGCGACGAGGCCCCGTCCGCCGGCGTCCACGACCCCGGCCCTGCCGAGCACGTCCAGTTGGCCGGGGGTCGCCGCCAAGGCCGTCCTGGCGCCTTCGTGGGCCCGTGCGGCCACCTCCAGGAGCGCCCCGCCGCCCGCGCAGGCCTCGGCGGCCGCCGAGGCCACGGTGAGGACGGTGCCCTCCACGGGGCGGGCGACGGCCTGCCGTGCGGCGGCGGCGGCCTCGACGAGGGCGCGGGCGAGGTGAGCACCGTCACGTCCTTCGGCGAGGACGCCGGCCATGCCGCGCAGGAGCTGGGCGAGGATGGTGCCGGAGTTGCCCCGGGCGCCGAGCAGGGCCCCGTGGGCCATGGCCCGTACGGTCTCGGCGGTGTCGGGCGCGGAGGAGGCGAAGACGGCTTCGACGGCCTGGTGGGCGGCCTCGGCCGTCAGGTACAGGTTGGTGCCGGTGTCCCCGTCCGCGACGGGGTAGACGTTGATCGCGTCGATCTCCTCGCGCTCCCGTCCGAGGGCGTCGAGGGCCCGTGCGCACCAGGTCCGGACCGCTTCGGCGTCGAGCTCGACGAGCTCCTCGTCAGGCTGAAGGGCTCGCGACAACGGGGGTCCTCCTTGGGCGGTGAGCTCACCGCAGGGTAGACCCGGCGTGTCCCGCCCGTGACCAGGGGCCGGGACGGGGTCCGAGCGGATCGTGGTAGTTTCGTTCCACCGATGCAGGCGTTGTATGCTGCTTCGGTTGCCCGGTTCACACCGGGCCGTCCCCCGGCAAGCCACTTCAGACTCCTGATTCCGGTGCGCCGGAATTCACTGTAAATCCTGAAGCTTTTGGAGTGACCCGTGGCTGCCAACTGCGACGTCTGCGGCAAGGGGCCGGGCTTCGGCAACAACATTTCGCACTCGCACCGCCGTACGTCCCGTCGCTGGAACCCGAACATCCAGCGCGTGCGTGCCGTGGTCGGTCGGACGCCGAAGCGGCTCAACGTCTGCACCTCGTGCATCAAGGCCGGCAAGGTCTCGCGCTAATTGCGACGTTCTGTCGTAGCGCAGCCCCTGCGGTTGCCTTGAGAGGCCGGTTCACCTCGGTGAACCGGCCTTTTGCCATGCCCGGAAACGGTTGAACCGACGACGGGCGCTCAGCGCGTCCGCCAGCCGTGGTCGACCGGGCCGATGCCCGAGCCCAGGGCGAATCCGGCGGCGATGGCCCCCGTCACGTACTCCTTCGCCTGCCGTACCGCCTCCGGTACCGCCAGGCCCTTGGCGAGCCCGGACGCGATCGCCGAGGCGAGCGTGCAGCCCGTGCCGTGGGTGTGCCGGTTGTCGTGGCGCGGGGCGCGCAGCCAGTGCTCCTCGGCGCCGTCCGTGAGCAGGTCCACGGCCTCCCGGCCGGTGGACAGGTGCCCGCCCTTGATCAGGACCCAGCGCGGCCCGTACGACAGGACCGCCTCGGCCGCGACCCGCATGTCGCTCTCGTGGACGACGTGCACGCCCGTGAGCTGTGTCACCTCGTCCAGGTTCGGGGTGGCGACGGTCGCCCGGGGCAGCAGCCGTCGGCGTACGGAGTCGAGCGCCGTCTCCGCGAGCAGGGGATCGCCGTGCTTGGAGACGCCGACCGGGTCGACGACGACGGGGGCGCCGGTGTCCGCGAGGAGTTCGGCGACGGTCTCCACGAGCGCGGCGGAGGCGAGCATGCCGGTCTTCACGGCCTGGACGCCGATGTCGTCGACGACGGCCCGGTACTGGGCGCGCACGGCCTCCGTGGGGAGCTCCCAGACGCCCTGGACGCCCCGCGAGTTCTGGGCGGTGACGGCGGTGAGCACGCTCATGCCGTGGACGCCGAGCGCGAGCATCGTCTTCAGGTCGGCCTGGATGCCGGCGCCGCCGCCGGAGTCCGATCCGGCGACGGCGAGGACGAGAGGCGGATTCACTCGGTCTCTCCGAAGTGGTCCCAGCCGCCCACGCTGTGCCAGGGCGCGCCGTCCACCGTGACCTGCGGCAGCGCCGAGGGGTGGAGGACCTCGCCGATGACCTTCCAGCGGGCGGGGAGCTTCACGTCCGGCGGGAAGGTGGCCACGATGGCGTGGTCCTCTCCCCCGGTGAGCACCCACTGCATGGGGTCGACGCCGACGGCCTGGCCGATGTCGTGCATCTGGGTCGGGATGTCGATGAGGCCCGAGCGCAGGTCGATGCGGACCTTGCTGGCCTCCGCGATGTGCCCGAGGTCGGCGATGAGGCCGTCGCTGACGTCGCACATGGCGGTGGCGCCGAGACCGGCGGCTGCCGGGCCCGCGTGGTACGGCGGCTCGGGCCTGCGGTGGGCCTCGACGAAGGCGCGCGGGGAGCGGAAGCCGCGGGACAGGACCGCGTATCCGGCGGCGGACCAGCCGAGCCAGCCGGTGTAGGCGACGACGTCGCCGGGCTGGGCGCCGCCCCGGGTGACCGGGTCGTGGTTGCGGAGGTCGCCGAGGGCGGTGATGGAGACCATGATCGTGTCGCCGCGGACGACGTCGCCGCCGACCACGGCCGCGCCCGCGACCTGACATTCGTCGCGCAGGCCGTCCATGAGTTCCGTGGGCCAGGTGACGGGGAGTTCGGCGGGGACGACGAGGCCGAGGAGGAGCGCCGTGGGGACCGCGCCCATGGCGGCGATGTCGGCGAGGTTCTGCGCGGCGGCCTTGCGGCCGACGTCGTACGCCGTCGACCAGTCGCGGCGGAAGTGACGTCCTTCGAGGAGGATGTCCGTGCTGGCCACCACGCGCCGGTCGGGGGCGGAGACGACCGCGGCGTCGTCGCCGGGCCCGATCCGTACCGCCGGGGTGGAGGTGAGCCGGGACGTGAGCTCTCTGATGAGCCCGAACTCGCCCAGCTCTCCGACTGTGCCCTTCACCGCGTCTCACCTCGTGTCTTCGTGCCGGCCGGCGGGCGGGGGCGCGCCTGTGCGCGCCGCGGGTCGCGGGCCGTCACCGTGCTGGGTACCGTCAAGTTGACCGTCGACTTCTGTCCTGCGTACGCCACAACCCGAGCGCCTCCGGACGCGGGGGTCTCCCCGTGGCCCGCGGCGACGCGGTACCGTGGCGTCCCTTTCTCCCACAAGATCCTCGTGGTCGCCCTGGAGGTTCCGTGGTTCAGGCGTACATCCTCATCCAGACCGAGGTGGGCAAGGCGTCGACCGTCGCCGACACCATCTCCAAGATCCCGGGGGTCATCCAGGCCGAAGACGTGACCGGTCCGTACGACGTGATCGTGCGCGCGCAGGCGGACACCGTCGACGAGCTGGGCCGCATGGTGGTCGCCAAGGTCCAGCAAGTGGACGGCATCACGCGCACCCTCACCTGCCCGGTCGTTCATCTGTAGCCCCCGTCTACGCTTGGCCGGTGACGTCTTCCCACCGGCCCTTCGGCCTGCCCGCCGCCGTCGCGGCCGCCGTCCTGCTGTCGGCCGCCGCCGGCTGTTCCTCGCCGGGCGCCGCGGCGTCCGTCGTGGTCCCGAGTCCGCCGGCCGAGGAAGCCGCCCTCTGCCAGGCCCTGGCGAAGGAGCTTCCCGGCACCGTGGCGGGGCTCGCGCGGAGTGACCCGGAGCCCGGCTCCGAGTTGACCGCCGGGTGGGGTGACGGTGCGATCGTACTGCGCTGCGGAGTCCCCCGGCCCGAAAAGATGAGCGATCCCCAGGCGCAGGGCATCTCCGCGAACGGCGTCCGCTGGATGCTGGAGCAGCGCGAGGGCGACGGGCCCCGTTTCACCTCGGTGTACCGGAAGACGTACGTCGAGGTGACGCTGGACGCGCGGTTCGCGCACGACGCCGGCCCGCTCGCGGATCTCGCGAGCCCCGTGGAGCGGGCCGTTCCGTGCGCCCTGGAGCCGGAGTGCGAGTGACCGCACCCCGGCGCCCCCGGTCTCGGCTCGGCTAGCGCAGGCCCGTGGAGCGGGTCAGCGCGGCCTGGATGAGCCGGTCGACGAGCTCGGGGTAGCTCACGCCGCTCTCCTGCCACATGCGCGGGTACATGGAGATGGGTGTGAAGCCGGGCATGGTGTTGACCTCGTTGATGACGAAGTCGCCGTCCTCGGTGAGGAAGAAGTCGGCGCGGACCAGGCCCTCGCAGGACACCGCCTCGTACGCGGCGACGGCGAGGCGCTGGACCTCGGCGGTGGCCTCGTCCCCGATGGGGGCGGGCACGATGCCGGAGGCCGAGTCGATGTACTTGGCCTCGAAGTCGTAGAAGTCGTGGTCGGTGACCGGCGGGATCTCGGCCGGGACGCTGGCGCGCGGGCCGTCCTCGAACTCCAGGACGCCGCACTCGATCTCACGGCCGCGCAGCAGCGACTCGACGAGGATCTTGGGGTCGTGGCGGCGGGCCTCCTCGATGGCCTCGTCCAGGCCGGAGAGGTCGTCGACCTTGGTGATGCCCATGGAGGAGCCGCCGCGGGCCGGCTTCACGAAGAGCGGCCAGCCGTGGTCGGCGGCGAACTCGACGATCTTCTTGCGGGCGGCGGCGGGGTTCTGCTCCCACTCGCGCGGCCGGATGACCTCGTAGGGGCCGACCGGGAGGCCGAAGGAGACGAAGACCCGCTTCATGTACTCCTTGTCCTGGCCGACGGCGGAGGCGAGGACGCCCGCGCCGACGTAGGGGACGCCGGAGAGCTCCAGGAGGCCCTGGAGGGTGCCGTCCTCGCCGTACGGGCCGTGGAGCATCGGGAAGACGACGTCCACCTCGCCGAGGGCCCGGGGCACGGCACCGGGCTCGGTGAGGACGACCTCGCGGTTGGCCGGGTCGACGGAGAGGACGACGCCGCCCTCCTCGGACTCGGCCAGGTCGGCGACGTTCGGCAGGGCGCGGTCGGCGATGGCCATGCGCTCGGGGGCGTCGGCGGTGAGCGCCCAGCGCCCGTCCGTCGTGATGCCGATGGGCAGCACGTCGTACTTGTCCCGGTCGATGGCGCTCAGGACGGCGCCCGCCGTGACGACGGAGATGGCGTGCTCGGAGCTGCGTCCGCCGAAGACGACGGCCACGCGCGGCTTGCGGGGGCTCTGGGTGTTCTCGCTCATATCGCGATGAGCGTACCTTGCGGCTCCCGAACTCCTGAGCGCCCCGCTGCCGCCGCGCGCGTACGGGTCAAAAGGCCCCGCTCAGCGGCGCTCGGGCTTGGCCGAGCGCGACATCAGCTCCTTGAGCGCGACGATCGGCGGCTTGCCGTCGTGGACGATGGAGACGACGGTCTCGGTGATGGGCATGTCGACGCCGTGGCGGCGGCCCAGATCGAGCACGGACTCGCAGGACTTGACGCCCTCGGCGGTCTGCTTGGTGGCCGCGATGGTCTCCTGAAGGGTCATCCCGCGGCCGAGGTTGGTGCCGAAGGTGTTGTTCCGGGAGAGCGGCGAGGAGCAGGTCGCGACGAGGTCGCCGAGGCCCGCGAGGCCGGAGAAGGTGAGCGGGTCGGCGCCCATGGCGAGGCCGAGGCGGGTGGTCTCGGCGAGGCCGCGGGTGATGAGCGTGGCCTTGGAGTTGTCGCCGAGGCCCATGCCGTTGGCGATGCCGACGGCGAGGCCGATGACGTTCTTCACGGCGCCGCCGAGCTCGCAGCCCACCACGTCGGTGTTGGTGTACGGGCGGAAGTACGGGGTCATGCAGGCGGTCTGGAGCCGCTGGGCGACCGTCTCGTCGGAGCAGGCGACGACGGCGGCGGCGGGCTGCCGTGCGGCGATCTCCTTGGCGAGGTTGGGGCCGGTGAGGACGGCCACGCGGTCGGCGGGCACGTCGGCGACCTCGGTGATGACCTCGCTCATCCGCTTGGCGGTGCCGAGCTCGACGCCCTTCATCAGGGAGACGAGGACGGTGCCGGGGGCGAGCAGCGGCTTCCAGGCGGCGAGGTTGCCGCGCAGGGTCTGGGAGGGGACGACGAGGACGGTGAAGTCGGCGTCCGCGGCGGCCTCGGCGGGGTCCGCGGTGGCCGTGATCCCGTCCGGGAGTTCGACGCCCGGCAGGTAGTCGGGGTTGACCCGGCTGGTGTTGATCTCCTTGGCGAGTTCGGCGCGGCGGCCCCAGAGGCTCACCTCGCAGCCCGCGTCGGCGAGCACCATGGCGAAGGCGGTGCCCCAGGATCCGTTTCCGAAGACGGCTGCCCTCTTCACTTCGCGCCCTCCCCGGCCGCCTTGCGCCGCTGCTCCAGGCGGGCCCTGCGGTGGTCGTAGGGTTCGGCGGGCGCCTTCTCGCCGCGGATCTCCTCCAGGAGGGCGGTGATGGCGGCCATGATGACCTCGGTGGCCTCGCGGAGCACCTCGGGCGTCGGCTCCAGGCCGTAGAAGCGGGAGAGGTCGACGGGCGGGCCCGCCTGCACGGTCAGCGTCTTGCGGGGGAACAGGCGGAGCTTGTTCTCCTTGGCGTACGGCGGCATCGCGAGGTTCGCGCCCCACTGGGCCACCGGGATGACGGGGGCCCGGGTGAGCAGCGCGACGCGGGCGGCGCCGGTCTTCCCGGCCATGGGCCACATCGCGGGGTCGCGGGTGAGGGTGCCCTCCGGGTAGAAGGCGACGCACTCGCCGCGCTCGATGGCGGCGACGGCGGCGCGGAAGGCGTCGAGGGCGTTGGTCGTCTCGCGGTAGACGGGGATCTGCCCGGTGTTGCGGAGCATGGTGGCGACGAAGCCGCCCTTGAAGAGGCCGGCCTTGGCGAGGAAGCGCGGGACGCGACCGGTGTTGTACTGGTAGTGCGCGTAGGACAGCGGGTCCAGGTAGGAGTTGTGGTTGACCGCGGTGATGAAACCGCCGCCGGCCGGAATGTGCTCCATACCGCGCCAGTCCCGCTTGAACAGAACCACCAGGGGGGGTTTGGCGATGACCGCCGCGAGGCGGTACCAGAAGCCGATTCTGCGGCGGGGCACTCGGACACCTTTCTCCGGGACTGGCTGGCAGGGGGTCAAGTGTCGCCCCGTGCTCCTGGTCTGTCGAGGACACCGTACGCCCCGGCCCCTCCGGTGGACCGCGTGGGCGGGACAGAATGGGCCCCGATGACGCCGCTGCCCCCGACGCACACCCACGCCGACGACGGCTGGTCCCTGGTCGTACCCCTGAAGCCCCTTGCCCTGGCGAAGAGCAGACTCGCCGCGGCGGCGGGAGCGTGGCTGCGCCCGCGGCTCGCGCTGGCCTTCGCCGAGGACACCGTGGGTGCCGTCCTGGACTGCGCGCGCGTGCGGGACGTGGCGGTCGTCACGGACGATCCCGCGGCCGGCGCGGCTCTCGCGGCGCTGGGTGCGCGGATCGTGCCGGACTCCCCGGCGGCGGGGCTCAACGCGGCGCTCGCGCACGGGGTGCGGGCCGTGCGGGCCGGGCGGCCGCACGCGCGCGTGGCGGCACTCAACGCGGACCTTCCGGCGCTGCGGCCGGCGGAGCTGTCCCGGGTCCTCGACGCGGCCGCCAATTCTCCGAGGGCATTTCTCGCGGACGCCGCCGAAATCGGTACGACATTCCTCTCGGCGGCTCCGGGGGTGGAATTGGAACCGGCATTCGGGGGTGCGTCGAGGCTGCGGCATTTGTCTTCGGGGGCGGTGGAAATCCGGCTCGCCGGGGTGGATTCCGTACGCCGGGACGTCGACACCGGGGAGGATCTGGCGGCCGCCCAGGCCCTCGGGCTCGGTCCGCGGACGGCCGCCCGGTGGCTGACGGCGGCCGGATAGGCTGCGGTCCATGCAGGCGACCGCGTTCACGTACGACCCCGAGACCCGCAGCGGCAGTGTGCTGCTCGACGACGGCACCCCCGTGGAGTTCGGGGCGGAGGCCTTCGAGGCGGGCGGGCTGCGGCTGCTGCGGCCGGGGCAGCGGGTGCGGATCGAGGCCGAGCCGGGCACCGCGGGCGCGGGGCTGCGGATCACCCTGGTGACGCTGCAGACCTTCTGAGACGCCCGCTCGCGGCGGGTGAACGCGCCGCGGGCCGGGCTCCCCGAGGGGAGCCCGGCCCGGCGGATCGGTACCGCGCGTCCTGCTACTTGGCGGCGGTCTTCTTGGCGGTGGTCTTGCGCGCCGTCGTCTTCTTGGCGGGCGCCTTCGTCGCCGTGGCCTTCTTCGCGGCCGGCGCGGTCTTCTTGGCGGTGGCCTTGGTCGCCTTCTTCGCGGCGGCCGTGGTGGTCTTCTTGGCGGCGCCGTTCGCGGTCTTCTTCGCCGCGGTCGTGGTCGCCTTCTTCGCCGGGGTCGCCTTCTTGGCGGCGCCCGTCGCGGTCTTCTTCGCCGGGGTCGCCTTCTTCGCGGCCGCCGTCGTGGTCTTCTTCGCCGGAGTCGCCTTCTTCGCGGCGGCCTTCTTGGCGGTGGTCGCCTTCTTCGCGGCGGCCTTCTTCACGGTCGCGGAGGCGCCACCGGTGAGGCTGCCCTTGGGGGCCTTCTTGACGGAGACCTCGCCACCCTTGGGGAGCTTCTTGGAGCCGCTGACCAGGTCCTTGAAGCCCTGACCAGCACGGAAGCGCGGGACGGAGGTCTTCTTGACCCGGACGCGCTCACCCGTCTGCGGGTTGCGGGCGTAGCGGGCCGGGCGGTCGACCTTCTCGAACGAGCCGAAACCCGTGACGGAGACCCGGTCACCGCCCACCACGGCACGCACGATGGCGTCGAGCACGTGGTCGACGGCTTCGGCGGCCTGCTGACGACCGCCCATCTTGTCGGCAATCGCTTCTACGAGCTGCGCCTTGTTCACGTCTTCCCCTTCGGAGACATTGCCAGAACGAAAGTGTTCAAGCTTTTTCGCACGTTAGGCATGTATATACCGCAAATCAAACACGAAACGGTCTAATCACCCTAGTGCCGCAACGCGGAAGTCCCGTTGCGGAGTTCCTGGTGTCAGTCGTCCTCTGGGAATCGGCCCTCGTCGAGGTCCTTCATCAACCGGTCGAGACGCGTTGCCGCGTCCTTGAGATCGTGCTTCGCCGCGGCCGTGACGACCAGCAGCTTCCGGGACAGCGCCATCCTTACGCCCTCCGGGACTTGCAGTGAACGCACTCTTGTGTGCGCTTCCTTCAATCGGGCGGCGACTGCCTCGTAGAGCTCGAGTTGGCTGTCGCGTTCCATGCACCGATTGTGCCATCTAGGGCGAGTTGTCGCCCGACAGGGTCTCAACAAGCGACTGCGCCCCCCACCGGTCGGTGGGGGGCGCAGTCTTGGAAAAGCGCTGCTCAGGCCGTAATTGTACGGGGCTTGAAGGCCGGTCGAGCCGCCTCGTACGCCGCGATGTCGGCTTCGTTCTGAAGGGTGAGGCTGATGTCGTCCAGACCGTTCAGGAGCCGCCAGCGGGCGTTCTCGTCGAGCTCGAAGTCGGCGTCGATCCCGGCGGCCAGGACCTTGCGGGCTACCAGGTCGACCGTGACCTCGGCGGTCGGGTCGGCCTCGGTCAGCTCCCAGAGGGCGTCCACCGTCTCCTGCGGGAGGACGACGGTCAGCAGCCCGTTCTTCAGCGAGTTGCCGCGGAAGATGTCGGCGAAGCGGGACGAGATGACCGCCTGGAAGCCGTAGTTCTGGAGCGCCCAGACGGCGTGCTCACGGGAGGAGCCGGTGCCGAAGTCGGGGCCGGCGACCAGGACCGTGGCGCCCTGCCGCTCGGGGCGGTTGAGGACGAACCCGGAGTCCTTGCGCCAGGCCTCGAAGAGACCGTCCTCGAAGCCGTCGCGGGTGACCTTCTTCAGCCAGTGCGCCGGGATGATCTGGTCGGTGTCGACGTTGCTGCGGCGCAGCGGGACGGCCCGGCCGGTGTGCGTGGTGAAAGCTTCCATGGTTCCTCAGACCCCCGCGGTGGTGGCGACGTCGGACAGATCGGCCGGGGAGGCCAGATGGCCCAGGACGGCGGTGGCGGCGGCGACCTGGGGGGAGACCAGGTGCGTGCGGCCCCCCTTGCCCTGCCGGCCCTCGAAGTTGCGGTTGGAGGTGGACGCGGAGCGCTCACCGGGCGCCAGTTGGTCGGGGTTCATGCCCAGGCACATCGAGCAGCCCGCGTGCCGCCATTCGGCGCCGGCCTCCTTGAAGACCTTGTCCAGGCCCTCCTCGACGGCCTGCAGGGCGACCCGGACCGAGCCGGGGACGACCAGCATGCGGACGCCGTCGGCGACCTTGCGGCCCTCCAGGAGCGAGGCCGCGTTGCGCAGGTCCTCGATGCGGCCGTTGGTGCAGGAGCCTACGAAGACGGTGTCGACCCGGATGTCGCGCAGCGGCTGCCCGGCGGTCAACCCCATGTACTCCAGGGCCTTTTCGGCGGCCAGGCGCTCCGAAGCGTCTTCGTACGAAGCCGGGTCGGGGACGTTCGCCGAAAGCGGCGCACCCTGGCCGGGGTTGGTGCCCCAGGTCACGAACGGCGCCAGCGAGGCCGCGTCGATGACGACCTCGGCGTCGAAGACCGCGTCCTCGTCGGACTTCAGGGTCTTCCAGTACGCGACGGCGGCGTCCCAGTCCTCGCCCTCGGGCGCGTGGGCACGGCCCTTGAGGTAGGCGAAGGTGGTCTCGTCGGGGGCGATCATGCCCGCGCGGGCGCCGGCCTCGATCGACATGTTGCAGATGGTCATCCGGGCCTCCATCGAGAGCTTCTCGATGGCGGAGCCGCGGTACTCCAGGATGTAGCCCTGGCCGCCGCCGGTGCCGATCTTCGCGATGATCGCCAGGATCAGGTCCTTGGCGGTGACGTCCTCGGGCAGCTCGCCGTCGACCGTGATGGCCATGGTCTTGGGGCGGGCCAGCGGCAGCGTCTGGGTGGCGAGCACGTGCTCGACCTGGCTGGTGCCGATGCCGAACGCCAGCGCGCCGAAGGCGCCGTGCGTGGAGGTGTGCGAGTCGCCGCAGACCACGGTGGTGCCGGGCTGGGTCAGGCCCAGCTGCGGTCCCACGACGTGGACGACGCCCTGCTCGACGTCGCCCAGCGGGTGCAGCCGGACGCCGAAATCGGCGCAGTTCTTGCGGAGGGTCTCCAGCTGTGCGCGGGAGACCGGGTCGGCGATCGGCTTGTCGATGTCGAGGGTCGGGGTGTTGTGGTCCTCGGTGGCGATGGTGAGGTCGAGGCGCCGCACCGGCCGGCCGTTCTGGCGCAGGCCGTCGAAGGCCTGGGGGCTGGTCACCTCGTGCAGCAGGTGCAGATCGATGAAGAGGAGGTCGGGCTCGCCCTCGGCGCGCCGGACGACATGGTCGTCCCAGACCTTCTCCGCGAGTGTCCTACCCATCGCTTTCCCTCCGGCCGACGTCTACGCCGGCACAACTAGAGACCCGTTTCGCGGGCCGTTGTGCGGCCGCCTCACCAGAGTGACGGGTTCCTCGGAAAATTGAACTTGCGTTTCACAGAGTGAGACGCGAGTATCGTTGCATGGACAACTCTAGCGGCGTAGGCGTTCTCGACAAGGCAGCCCTTGTCCTGAGCGCCCTGGAGTCCGGTCCGGCCACCCTCGCAGGACTGGTCGCGGCGACGGGACTCGCACGACCCACGGCACACCGACTCGCCGTGGCACTGGAACACCACCGGATGGTGGCGCGTGACATGCAGGGCCGGTTCATCCTCGGACCGCGCCTGGCGGAGCTCGCCGCCGCGGCCGGCGAGGACCGCCTGCTCGCGACCGCGGGCCCGGTGCTGACGCATCTGCGCGATGTCACCGGGGAGAGCGCGCAGCTCTACCGGCGCCAGGGCGACATGCGCATCTGCGTGGCGGCTGCCGAGCGGCTCTCGGGCCTGCGGGACACGGTCCCGGTCGGCTCGACGCTGACCATGAAGGCCGGCTCGTCCGCGCAGATCCTGATGGCCTGGGAGGAGCCCGAGCGGCTGCACCGCGGCCTCCAGGGCGCCCGCTTCACGGCGACGGCCCTGTCGGGCGTGCGGCGCCGCGGCTGGGCCCAGTCGATCGGTGAGCGGGAGCCGGGCGTCGCGTCCGTCTCCGCGCCCGTACGCGGCCCCTCGAACCGCGTGGTGGCGGCCGTCTCGGTCTCGGGTCCCATCGAGCGCCTGACGCGCCACCCGGGCCGTATGCACGCCCAGGCCGTCATCGACGCCGCCGCCCGCCTCTCCGAGGCGCTCCGCCGCAACGGCTGATCTTCTCTCTTCACCTGTACGTTCCCGGCCCACCGCTCCAACGCCGCAGCGGTGGGCCGGACTTGTGCCGGGTGACGGGAACAGCGAAGAAGCCCTCCCCCGAAGGGAAGGGCTTCTTCGTCTTGTACCCCCGACCGGATTCGAACCGGCGCTACCGCCTTGAGAGGGCGGCGTGCTAGGCCGCTACACAACGGGGGCAAGATCTTGCGTCCATGCGACGGATCGCCTGGATTCACTGCGCTGGCCTACCTGGACTCGAACCAAGACTAACTGAACCAGAATCAGTCGTGCTGCCAATTACACCATAGGCCACTGGTGGTATGAACCAGTTGGTACCCCCGACCGGATTCGAACCGGCGCTACCGCCTTGAGAGGGCGGCGTGCTAGGCCGCTACACAACGGGGGCCCTAGCGATCCTGCATCGAGATCACTGGGAGCTACCCAAGTGTTCCCGCGGGAAGGATCTGTACCCCCGACCGGATTCGAACCGGCGCTACCGCCTTGAGAGGGCGGCGTGCTAGGCCGCTACACAACGGGGGCTTTGTGGATGCCATCCACGGTTTGCAGATGAGCTCTGCGAGCTGGCCTACCTGGACTCGAACCAAGACTAACTGAACCAGAATCAGTCGTGCTGCCAATTACACCATAGGCCACCGGAACAACCTCCCCCACCAGGGGGATCCTGCTCGGCTTGCGCTTTCCGGGTTCTTGCCTTTCGGCTTGCTCCCCTCGGCGCAGAAAGAACATTACCCGAAGGTGGACTGCGCTCCAAAACGGGTATGCCCGCCGAGCAGCGCGGGGAGCTGGTGGAGGTCGGTGATCCGCTTCAGCTCGGGCCGGCCGCCGCTGCCGGCGCGGTCCAGCCAGATCCCCCGCAGCCCCGCCTCCAGGGCGCCCCGGGCGTCGATGTCCGGCTGGTCCCCCACGTACGCCACCTCGGACGGGGGCAGGTCAAGGGCGGTGCAGGCCGCGTGGAAGGCCTCCGGGGCCGGCTTGGCCACGCCGAGCTCGGCGGCGCACAGGACGGCCTCGAACCGATCCCGTACCCCCAGGAGCCGGAGCTTGCGCTCCTGGTTGTGGAGGGAGGAGTTCGACAGGATCCCGTGACGGTAGTCACGGGCCAGCAGGTCGAGGACCGGCAGGGCGTCGGGGAAGAGCTCCCAGGCCGCCTCGTAGTGCGTGACGTACCGCTCGAACCAGGCGTCGGCCTCGGCGCCGGTCAGGCCGGGCGCGCCCAGGAAGTCCCGGACCCGCTCCCTGCGCTGCTCCCGGAAGTCGACCCCGCCGGCCTCGAAGCGGCGCCAGTGGAGCGTGGTGAGCTCCCGCCACCGGTCGAGGGCCGCCTCCACCGAGCCGAATCCGTCGAGCAGCCCCTCGGCCGCGAGGTGGCCGCGCATGCCGGCCGTGTCGGCCGCGGTGTAGTCGAAGAGGGTGTCGTCGACGTCCCAGAGGACGGCCCGGATGACCATGGGGCCACGGTACTCGCCGGGCGCGGACGCGGGCCGGGGTTTTCCGGGTACGCCGGAGGGCGGCGGCCGTCCCGCGGCCGCCGCCCTCCTCTTTGTACGGATGTCGCCTAGGAGGCGAGCTTCGCCAGGGCCGCGTCGACGCGGGCCAGGGTCTTCTCCTTGCCCAGGATCTCCAGGGACTCGAAGAGCGGCAGGCCGACCGTGCGGCCGGTGACGGCGACGCGGACCGGGGCCTGCGCCTTGCCGAGCTTGAGGCCGTGGGCCTCGCCGGCGGCCAGGACGGCGTTCTTCAGGGACTCGGGGTCGCTCCAGTCGGCCGCGTCGAGCTTCTCGCGGGCCGTGGTGAGCAGGGCCGCGGGCTCGCCCTTCATCGCCTTGTCCCACGAGGGCTGGTCGAAGACCGGCTCGGGCAGGAAGAGGAAGTCGACGTTGGCCGTGATGTCCGAGAGGACGGTCAGGCGGGTCTGGGCGTGCGGCGCGATGGCCTCCCAGGCAGCCTGGTCGAAGTCCTCCGGCGCCCAGGGGGCGTGCGGGGCGCGGAGCCAGGGCTCGCAGGCCGCGGCGAAGGCCTTCACGTCCAGCATGCGGATGTGGTCGGCGTTGATCGACTCGGCCTTCTTGAGGTCGAAGCGCGCCGGGTTGGCGTTGACGTCGGCGATGTCGAACTTCTCGACCATCTGCTCGATGGTGAAGATGTCCTGGTCCGCCGAGAAGGACCAGCCGAGGAGCGACAGGTAGTTCAGCAGGCCCTCGGGGAGGAAGCCGCGCTCCCGGTAGAGGTTGAGGGAGGCCTGCGGGTCGCGCTTGGAGAGCTTCTTGTTGCCCTCGCCCATCACGTACGGCAGGTGGCCGAAGGCGGGGATCTCCTTGGCGACGCCCAGCTCGATCAGTGCCTTGTACAGCGCGATCTGGCGCGGGGTGGAGGAGAGCAGGTCCTCGCCGCGCAGGACGTGGGTGATCTCCATCAGGGCGTCGTCGACCGGGTTGACCAGGGTGTACAGCGGGGCGCCGTTGGCGCGGAGGATGCCGTAGTCCGGGACGTTGTCCGGGGTGAAGGTGAGCTCGCCGCGGACCAGGTCGGTGAAGGTGATCGGCTCGTCGGGCATCCGGAAGCGGACGATGGAGTCACGGCCCTCGGCGCGGTATCGCTCGATGCGCTCGGCGCTCAGGTTGCGGCAGGTGCCGTCGTAGCCCGACGGCTTGCCGGCCAGACGGGCGGCGTCACGACGGGCCTCCAGCTCCACGGCGGTGCAGAAGCAGTGGTACGCGTAACCGCCGGCGAGCAGCTTGTCGGCGACGTCCTTGTAGATGTCCATCCGCTGCGACTGGCGGTACGGCGCGTGCGGGCCGCCGGTCTCGGGGCCCTCGTCCCAGTCGAGGCCGAGCCAGCGCAGCGAGTCGAGCAGCTGGTTGTACGACTCCTCGGAGTCGCGCGCCGCGTCGGTGTCCTCGATGCGGAAGACCATGGTGCCCTGGTTGTGCCGGGCGAAGGCCCAGTTGAAGAGGGCGGTGCGGACCAGGCCCACGTGGGGGTTGCCGGTCGGCGAGGGACAGAAACGGACGCGGATGTTCGCGTTAGCCACGCTTGATCACCTTATTGGTGAGAGTGCCGATGCCTTCGATGGTGACGGCGACCTCGTCGCCGACGTTGAGGGGGCCGACCCCGGCGGGGGTGCCGGTGAGGATGACGTCGCCGGGGAGCAGCGTCATGGCCTCGGTGATGTGGACGACCAGGTCCTCGATGGAGCGGATCATGTCGCTCGTGCGACCCAGCTGGCGCTGTTCGCCGTTGACCGTGGCCTGGACGGTCAGGTCGCTCGCGGCGGCGATGCTCAGGCCGGTCTCCACCCAGGGGCCCAGGGGGCAGGAGGTGTCGAAGCCCTTGGCGCGGGCCCACTGCTTCTCGCGCTGCTGGGCGTCGCGGGCGGTGACGTCATTGGCGCAGGTGTAGCCGAAGATGACGTCCTTCACGCGCTCGCGGGGCACCTCGCGGCACATGCGGCCGATGACCACGGCCAGTTCGGCCTCGTGGTGCAGCTCGTTGGAGAAGGAGGGGTACTCGATGGCGTCGCCGGGGCCGATCACCGAGGTGGTGGGCTTGAAGAAGGCGACGGGGACGTCGGGGACCTCGTTGCCGAGTTCGGCGGCGTGCTCGGCGTAGTTGCGGCCGATGGCCACGACCTTGTTGGGGAGCACGGGCGGCAGGAGCCGTACCTTGCTCAGCGGGACCTTGGTGCCGCTGAGTTCGAAGTCGGTGTACGGGATGCCCTTGATGATGTCGAGGACGAGGCCGCCGGACTCGACGGTTCCCTCGCCCTCGACGGCGCCGAAGGCCACATTGCCGTCGATGGAGAATCTGGCGATGCGCACGAGTGCTGTCGCCCCTCACTTGGTACTGGCTGGAGTCTGACGCTCCAGGCTAACGCGGCGAGGGGCGGCCGACCGGCGATGTCACCGGGGCGAAGGGGCCGGGGCTAGCGCGTCGCGGTGGCGTACGGCTGGGGCTGGTACGGGGCGGGGGCCTGCATCAGGACGGTGCGGCGCGGGTTGGCCGTGTTGCCGGGCAGCTCGACCGCGTACTCCGGCTGGGCGCCCCGGCCGAGCTCTGCGGCGTCCGTGAGGTGGACGAGGGTGGAACGGCGGGGGTTGGCCGTGGTGCGGAGCGTCGTCGTCTTCATCGCGGTGATCAGACCTTGTTCCGGAGCGGGCACCCGTGCGGGCGCGAGGGCGTGTAAAGCGTCAGGCTAAACATGCGATTCCCTTCGAATGCATGGCTAAGACATCGATTCAGGTGTGAGTTTGCTCACCAATCGGGATACATTCCGGGCATTACGGACCGTCGCCGGTCACCACGGAAAGGGACATTCCGCCACTGAACCAGCTATTCCGCTCCTGATCATGGCGACTGGGACACACGGGGATGCCGGATCATTGATACGCATTGGTCCGTTTCCTCCGTGATCATCTTCTACGTGGGGTGACACTCCGGGCACACGTTGTCATGCCCCTCCCGCCGCGACACGCGGCTCTTGTTGGAGATCCGGCACTGTGCTGGAATTCCACGCACCGCCGCGGGTTTCAAACCGGCGCGCAGAGGCGCAACGCAGCGCCGGCCGAGTGGCGGGGAAGGGGGAACTGCGCCGGTCACCGACCACCACCTGGGGCGCTCCACGCGCCCTGATCGACGCCGACACCGTCCTCTCCGTTCATCCGGAAGGACGCCTGGTCCAGAGGTTGCGACGCTAGTGCAGGGACGTTTCAAGAGGGATGGCTCGGGGTCTCCCCAGGCCCGCCAGGGCCGAGCGGATGCTCCGGCGGAGCAGGAACCGCGTGCCGGGACCGACCGCGGTCCCTCGGCCCCGCACACCCCGAACCAGGGTCAGGGACCATCCGGCGACGCCGGCGAGGGCGGCAGGCGCGCGAGCGCCGCGGCCAAGTCCGGCGAGCCCGCCGCCGCGCCCCCCAAGGCCCGGGCCGAGAACGAGGTGGGCCCGCGAATAGCCCTGCGCAACTGGCGCATCTCCACGCGCCTGGTCGCGCTCCTCACCCTCCCCGTGGTCGCGGCGACCACCCTGGGCGGCATCCGCATCAGCGACTCGCTCCAGGACATGGAGCAGCTCGACCACATGCAGCTGCTCACCAAGCTGACCCGGCAGGCGACCAACCTCGCCCAGGCCCTGCAGGCCGAGCGCGACCTGTCCGCCGGCCCGCTGGCCAACGGCCGCCCGGTCAGCGACTACCAGGTCGCCAACCCGCGCCGGAAGACGGACCGCGAGTACAAGGCCTTCCTCGACGCCACCGAGGACATCCCGGCGGCCGAGGGCGACGAGGCGCTGCGCAGCATCCGCCAGAACGTCAGCCAGATCGCCTCGCAGGTCACCGAGCTCCACTCGATCCGGGGCAGTGCCTACGAGAAGGACGTGTCCCACTCGGTGACGGTCGAGGCGTACAGCCGCCTCATCCGCTCGCTCCTCAGCCTGTCCCAGGACATGGCGCAGGCGACCAGCAACCCCGAGATGATCAAGCGGACCCGCGCGCTCGCCGCGTTCTCGTCCGCCAAGGAGTACGCCTCCATCCAGCAGGCGATCATCGCGGCCGCGCTCCCCCCGAGCGACCGGACCCGCGGCAAGCTCCAGCAGGGTGACCGTCTCTACGGCGAGGCCGCCCTCAACAGTGAGGGCGTCGAGCTCAAGTCCTTCCAGGCGATCTACGAGTCGACCGGTGGTGACGCCACCGAGAAGACCGAGTCGCTGAACAGCGGCGACCCCTCGATCAACGCGGCCAACAAGTACGCGGAGCGCGTCCTCAACTCGGACGACGCGATGGAGAGGGGCGATCCCCGCGGCCACCTGAACTTCACCGACGAGTACAGCACCAAGATCGCCGCCATGAACCGCATCGAGCGAGGTCTGCTCGGCGACATGGAGACGATGGCCCGTGAGCTGAAGCAGGAGTCGCAGCGCGACGCCATCATCAACGGTGCGCTGATCCTCCTCGTCCTCGGTGTCTCGCTCATCGGCGCCTTCGTCGTGGCCCGGTCCATGATCCGCTCGCTGCGCAGGCTCCAGGACACCGCGACCAAGGTCGCCCAGGACCGGCTGCCCGAGCTCGTCAAGCAGCTCTCCGAGTCCGACCCGCAGGACGTCGACACCTCCGTCGAGTCCGTCGGTGTGCACTCCCGGGACGAGATCGGCAAGGTGGCCGCGGCCTTCGACGACGTGCACCGCGAGGCGGTCCGCCTCGCCGCCGAGCAGGCCCTCCTCCGGGGCAACGTCAACGCGATGTTCACCAACCTCTCGCGCCGTTCCCAGGGCCTCATCCAGCGTCAGCTCTCGCTCATCTCCGAGCTGGAGTCCCGCGAGGCCGACCCGGACCAGCTCTCCTCGCTGTTCAAGCTCGACCACCTCGCGACCCGTATGCGCCGGAACGGCGAGAACCTCCTCGTCCTCGCCGGTGAGGAGCCGGGCCGCCGCTGGACCCGCCCGGTCCCGCTGGTCGACGTCCTCCGTGCCGCCGCCTCCGAGGTGGAGCAGTACGAGCGCATCGAGCTGGCCGCGGTCCCGGCGACCGAGGTCGCCGGCCGGGTCGTCAACGACCTCGTGCACCTCCTCGCCGAGCTGCTCGAGAACGCCACCTCGTTCTCCTCCCCGCAGACCAAGGTCCGGGTCACCGGTCACGCGCTGCCCGACGGCCGTGTGCTCGTCGAGATCCACGACACCGGTATCGGCCTCTCCCCCGAGGACCTCGCCGCGATCAACGAGCGGCTCGCCTCGCCGCCCACCGTGGACGTCTCGGTCTCCCGCCGCATGGGTCTGTTCGTGGTCGGCCGCCTGTCCCTGCGACACGGCATCCGGATCCAGCTGCGCCCCTCCGACTCGGGCGGCACCACCGCGCTCGTCATGCTCCCCGTCGACGTCGCCCAGGGCGGCAAGAAGCCGATGCCCAAGCAGGGCGCGGGCGGCCAGGGCGCGATGCCGCAGGGCGCCTCCGCCCCCGGCGGCCGTCTCCCCGGCGGCCCCGGCGCGGCCGGTGGCCCCGGCGGTGGACGTCCGGGCCAGGGCGGTGCCCCCTCCGGGGCGGCCGGACGCCTGGCCACCGGTGCCGGCGGAGCGCGCGGTCAGGTCGGTACGAGCGGTCCCCGGGCCGCGCTGCCCGCCCGTGACGGTGCCCCGCTCGCCGGCGGCCCGCAGGGCGCGCCGCAGTCCCGCACCCCGCAGCCGCAGAACGCGCAGCTGGACCAGACCGGCCGGCTGCCGCAGATCCCGTCGGCGCCGCA
Organism: Streptomyces sp. NPDC034084; assembly: GCF_055575535.1. NCBI lineage: Bacteria > Bacillati > Actinomycetota > Actinomycetes > Kitasatosporales > Streptomycetaceae > Streptomyces > Streptomyces sp. NPDC034084. Next base: position 576,103 of record NZ_JBVISK010000004.1, on the reverse strand, counting down.
GGGCCCGCAGGCTCCCCAGTCGCCCGACGCGCCGCGTCCGGGTCCCGCCGCGGGCGGGCTCATCGGCGGCGCCGCGAGCGCCATCCCGTCCCGTACGGACGTGTGGGGCGGCAGTCGGCCCGGCCCGCAGGCCGGTCCGGGCGCGCCGCAGCAGGGCAACCAGCAGGGCGGGTACGAGTTCCCCCGTGCCGAGCTGCCCGGTGGCAACCCCCAGGCACAGCGCCCGCAGGCCGCGAGCTGGGGCAACGACCCCCAGCAGCAGCCGGTCCGGCGCCCGCAGCAGGAGATGTCCCCCCTGGACGCCCCGCGCGGTCACGAGGAGCCGGACGCGGCGGGCCGCTTCGGTGGACCGGCCGCTCCGCAGGGCCCCGGTTCCACGGGCCAGTTCCCGCGTCCGGACTTCGGTGCCCCGCAGCAGGAGCTGCCCCAGCAGCCCCAGGCCCCGCAGGGGTACCAGGGGGGTGCGCAGGACCCGGCGTCGACGGCGCAGTTCCCGCGCCCGGACTTCGGTGCCCCGCAGCAGCAGGCCCCGCAGGCGTACCAGGGCGGCCAGCAGCAGCAGTTCGGCCGGCAGCCCTTCGTACCGCAGGCGCAGCAGCAGGCCCCGCAGGCCCAGCCCCCGGCTCCGCGTCAGCGGGCCGGCGGCGACGACCTCGGTGCCCCGCGCGCGGCCGAGCCGGCCCGCCGGCAGCAGCCGCCGCAGCAGCCGCGCCGTCCGGAGGCCCTGCCGCCGGCCGGTGCGGGTGACGGTCGTACCCCGCTGTACGACAACCTGGAGACCAACTGGTTCCACCAGGAGCAGGCCCAGCAGCAGGCCCCGGCGGACCTGACGCAGACGACGCAGACCCCGGTCGTGTCGCAGCCGTCCGCCCCGGCGCCCGCCGACGGCGGCCGCCAGAACGGCGGGGCCGCCTGGCGGACCTCGCCCAACGACGAGCTGGTGCGCCAGGCGGAGCGGGTGCGCAAGCCCGCGGCCGGCGGCGTCACCACCTCCGGTCTTCCGCGCCGTGTGCCGAAGGCCAACCTCGTACCCGGGACCGCACAGGAGCAGGCCCACACGGCCGGCCCCCAGGTCTCGCGTGCACCCGACGACGTCCGCGGCCGGCTCACCAATCTGCGCCGCGGCATCCAGCAGGGCCGCCAGGCCGGCAACTCGACCACGGGTAGCCATCACCTCGGTCCGAACCATCAGCAGGAGCGTTAGTTGAACGCGATGAGCCAGGCGGCGCAGAATCTGAACTGGTTGATCACCAACTTCGTGGACAACACCCCAGGGGTGTCCCACACGGTGGTGGTCTCCGCCGACGGACTCCTGCTTGCCATGTCCGAAGGGTTCCCCCGCGACCGCGCCGACCAGCTGGCGGCGGTCGCATCCGGACTGACCTCGCTGACCGCGGGGGCGTCCCGGATCTTCGAGGGCGGACCCGTGGCCCAGACCGTGGTGGAGATGGAGCGCGGCTTCCTCTTCCTCATGCAGGTCTCCGACGGTTCCTCGCTGGCCGTGCTCGCCCACCCCGAGTGCGACATCGGCCTCGTGGGCTACGAGATGGCGCTGCTGGTCGACCGGGCCGGCAGCGTGCTCACCCCGGATCTCCGCGCGGAGCTCCAGGGCAGCCTCCTGCACTAGCCGGTTCCCGTACACCGGACATCCGTCCGCACAGACCGACCGACAGGGCGGTACGCCCCTCCGTACCGCCCTGCCACCGTTCACCGTCCGGCCGCCCCACCCGGCCCCCCACCGGCCCCATCAGACGGCAGAAGTCTTGCTGTCACGCCCGGAGGATTCATGACCCCGCCCCCCGCCTCTCACGATCCGTACGGCGCCTCAGTCGACGAGTACGGATACGAGGGCGACCAGCCGCTGGTGCGTCCGTACGCGATGACCGGCGGCCGGACCCGGCCGCGCTACCAGCTCGCCATAGAGGCTCTGGTCAGCACCACGGCCGACCCGGCGCACCTGGCCACACTGCTGCCGGAACACCAGCGGATCTGCCACCTCTGCCGCGAGGTCAAGTCGGTGGCCGAGGTTTCGGCCCTCCTGTCGATGCCGCTCGGTGTCGCCCGGATCCTCGTGGCCGACCTGGCGGAGGCCGGCATGGTGGCGATCCACCAGCCGGGCAACGGAGAGACCGGCGGAACGCCGGACGTGACACTGCTCGAAAGGGTGCTCAGTGGACTTCGCAAGCTCTAGCGGCGGCGCGGCCAGATCGACCACCAGCGCGAAGATCGTGGTGGCGGGTGGCTTCGGCGTGGGCAAGACCACGTTCGTCGGCGCCGTCTCGGAGATCGACCCGCTGCGTACCGAAGCCGTCATGACCTCCGCGTCGGCCGGCATCGACGATCTGACGCACACCGGTGGCAAGACGACGACGACCGTCGCCATGGACTTCGGCCGCATCACGCTCGACCAGGACCTGATCCTGTACCTCTTCGGCACGCCGGGGCAGGACCGCTTCTGGTTCATGTGGGACGACCTGGTCCGCGGTGCCATCGGCGCCGTCGTCCTCGTCGACACCCGCCGCCTCGCCGACTGCTTCCCGGCGGTCGACTACTTCGAGAACAGCGGCCTGCCGTTCGTCATCGCCCTCAACGGCTTCGACGGCGACCAGCCCTACCAGCCGGAGGAGGTCCGCGAGGCCCTCCAGATCGGCCCCGGCACCCCGATCATCACCACCGACGCCCGTCACCGCGCCGACGCCAAGAGCGCCCTCATCACGCTCGTCGAGCACGCCCTCATGGCCCGGCTCAAGTAGAAGGACGACTGAGGGCACTTGTCATATGCCACCGCCAGGGGCGGCCTGTGTCCTTCGACACGGCCGCCACGGCGTTCATAACATTTCGACAGAGAATTGGGGCGCCTCGGACACCCGACGCATCCGATCGGTGTCACTGCGCTCACATGAGCCCCGCCATTTGGCGGGGCTCGCTCTTTATGCCCGTTTTATACGAGGCCTGGACCACTGAAACCGGCCGCGTCCCACTGTTTGGAACGGACCCCCTTCACGTGCTGCAATTCATGAACTCCCGAGTAGTACGGCCCTGAACGAAACACCGGCACAACGTAGGTGCCGACGCCGAGAGGTTGTTGGTCGAGTGAGGCGAAGCAAGGAAGGCTCCGCGGAGCAGGAGACGCGGGGCAACTTCACGCCGCCGTCGCGGGCGGCGATGTCGCCCGCGGACGTGCCCGTGACGCCCCCCACCGAGACCGCCAAGGGGAGCACCAGCAAGCTGTCGCCCCGGAACTGGCGGGTACCCACCCGGCTGAACGCGATCCTCTGCATACCCGTGCTCGTCGGCCTGGTCATGGGCAGCTTCCAGGTCAAGGCGGCGATCGACACCTGGCAGGAGGCTCAGGACGCCGAGAAGACGGCGCTCATCGTGCGCGCCGCCTCGGAGTACGGCACCGCCCTCCTGAACGAGCGCGACCTCACCGCCGGTCCCCTGCTGGCCGCGAAGACCCCCGAGGACCGCAAGGCCGACGACGTCCAGCGCGCGTACGCCGCGACCGACGCCGCCAAGGCCAAGTTCGACGAGGCCGTCAAGAACATGCCCTCGGGCCAGGGCCTGGAGCGCCGTCTGCGGCTCTTCCAGGACGAGGAGCCCAAGCTGGAGACGCTGCGCAAGGCGGCGTACACGGCGTCCCTGGACCCCGTGAACACCCAGCTCGGGTACACGGGCGTGCAGCACTACCTGATGGAGTTCTCGAACGAGCTCGGCCTGGGCACCGGCAACATCACCAGTTACGGCCGGACCGTCTACGCCATCCAGCTCTCGAAGGGCGCGGAGTCCCTCCAGCGCTCCATCGGCACGCAGCTCCTGATCCGGCCCAGCCACGACGAGGCCGTCTACGCCCAGCAGTCCGTGGCCTTCAACTCGTACAACTACCTGGAGCAGATCGCCCTCGGCGAGTTCAACTCCGGCGGCCTGCCCCAGGACGTCGACCTCCTCAAGAAGGTCATGGCCGGCAAGGCCGCCGACGGCGAGAAGCGGATGTCCGCGGCCGGCCTCGACCTCCCCAAGGGCAAGGACGGCTCCGTCTACTCCGGCGTCGCCTCCCAGATCGGCACCGCCAAGGGCCCCGAGGGCATCAAGGCCCTGAAGAGCAAGGGCATCACGGCCGAGACCTGGATGGCCGTCGCCACCGCCAAGTTCGACGGCTACAGCGAGGTCGAGAAGACCCTCGTCGACAAGGCCGTGACCGAGGCCGCCGCCATCTCCGACGAGGCCAAGACGGACGCCTGGGTCATCGGCGGCATCGTCGTCGTCGCCCTGCTCGCCGCCTTCATCCTTGCCGGGATGATGGCCCGCCAGATGAGCCGCGCGATGCGCCAGCTGCGGACCGCCGCCTTCGGCATCGCCGAGCAGCGCCTGCCGATGCTGGTCGACCAGCTCTCGCGTACGGAGCCGGGCCGGGTCGACACCCGCGTCCAGCCCATCCCGATCGACTCCCAGGACGAGATCGGCGAGGTCGCCCGCGCCTTCGACCAGGTCCACCGCGAGGCCGTCCGGCTCGCCGCCGAGCAGGCCATGCTCCGCGGCAACGTCAACGCGATCTTCACCAACCTGTCGCGCCGCAACCAGTCGCTGATCGAGGGCCAGCTGACCCTCATCACCGACCTGGAGAACAACGAGGCCGACCCGGACCAGCTGGAGAACCTCTTCCGCCTGGACCACCTGGCGACCCGTATGCGCCGCAACGGCGAGAACCTCCTGGTCCTCGCCGGCGAGGAGCCGGGCCGCCGCTGGGACCAGCCGGTCCCGCTGGTCGACGTCATGCGCGCCGCCTCCTCCGAGGTGGAGCAGTACGAGCGCATCGAGCTGGCCGGCGTGCCCGAGGCCGAGATCCACGGCCAGGCCGTGACCGACCTCGTGCACCTGCTCGCCGAGCTCCTGGAGAACGCCACCACGTTCTCCTCCCCGCAGACCAAGGTGCGCGTCACCGCGACCCGTCTCCCCGACGGCCGCGTGATGGTCGAGATCCACGACAAGGGCATCGGCCTCACCGCCGAGGACTTCGCGGACATCAACCACAAGCTGGCCAACCCGCCGACCGTGGACGCCGCCGTCTCGCAGCGCATGGGCCTCTTCGTGGTCGGCCGGCTCGCCGACCGGCACGGCATCCGGGTCCAGCTCCGCCCCTCGGGCGAGCAGGCCGGAACGACCTCGCTGGTCATGCTGCCGGACGCGATCACGCACGGCGGTGGCGGCGAGCAGCCGCTCCAGGACGACTTCACCGTCTCGCAGATCATCCCGCAGCAGCAGCAGAACGCCTTCGAGGCCGGCGCCCCGCAGCAGATGCTCACGGCGGCCGACCTCGGCTTCGACGACTCCCGCTACGAGCAGCCCGCCGAGGAGGAGCCCCAGCTCGACCCGGTCAAGCGCTCGCTGCGGCGCGAGGGGCGGCGTGCCGCCCTGGAGGCCCAGGCACAGGGCGGCGACCGTCCCCTCTTCCGCGAGGAGGAGGAGCCGGCGGAGCAGTACGGCCAGGGCGAGGAGTACGGGCAGCAGCAGGCCCAGGAGTACCCGGCGGAGCAGTACCCGGCGCAGGAGTACGGCCAGGAGTACGCGGCCGGCTACCCGCAGCAGGACGGCTACGCCCCGCAGGAGGGCTACGCCCAGCAGGACGGTTACTCCTACCCGCAGCAGGGTTATGAGGCGTACCCGCAGCAGGGCTATGCGGAAGCCTCGTACGAGACTCCGGGAACCGAACACCAGCAGTACGGGAATGCGTTCGATCCCCAGTCCCACCAGGCGGAGTGGCCGGATCAGAACGCTTACCAGGGCGGCTACGGACAGGATTACGGAGCCGAACCGGAATCTGCTCCGAGCGCTCCCGAACAGGCCCCCGACCGCGTAGGCTTCGACCGTCCGGGTCCGACCGCGAATCCCGCCCCGGACGCCGGACACGCGCTGACCGACTCCGGTCTGCCGCGCCGCGGCAGCGTCGCCCCGCAGACGCAGCAGGTGCCGCAGCAGGCGCCGAAGCCGGCACAGCCGGTGCAGCAGCAGGACGAAGCCGGCGGCTCCGACGACTGGCGCTCGACCAACGACGAGCGCTGGCAGCGGGCCGGGAAGCTCAAGGACCCCAAGGCGGGCGGGGTCACCTCGTCCGGTCTTCCCCGGCGGGTCCCGAAGGCCAACCTGGTCGAGGGCACGGCTGAGCAGACCCCGCAGGGCGGCCCGCAGGTCTCCCGCGCACCCGAGGACGTACGGGGCAGGTTGAGCAACCTGCGCCGGGGCGTCCAGCAGGGACGCACCGCGGGAACGGACACGAACGGATCGGGCCTCGGCCCGGGCAGTACCTACAACCAGGAGCGTTAGTGTGAGCATGAGCCAGGCGGCGCAGAATCTGAACTGGTTGATCACCAACTTCGTGGACAACACCCCCGGGGTGTCCCACACCGTGGTGGTCTCCGCCGACGGACTCCTGCTGGCGATGTCCGAGGGCTTCCCCCGGGACCGCGCCGACCAGCTGGCGGCCGTCGCCTCCGGACTGACCTCGCTGACCGCGGGCGCGTCCCGGATCTTCGAGGGTGGTGCGGTCAACCAGACCGTGGTGGAGATGGAGCGCGGCTTCCTCTTCATCATGTCGATCTCGGACGGCTCCTCGCTGGCCGTGCTCGCCCACCCGGAGGCCGACATCGGCCTCGTGGGTTACGAGATGGCTCTGCTCGTGGATCGCGCGGGCACGGTCCTGACTCCTGACCTCCGGGCGGAGCTTCAGGGAAGTCTTCTCAACTAACAGACAGACAGTGCGTTTGGCGCCACCGCCCCGTAGGGTGCGGTGGCGCGGTCCAAGGGACATGGACCGCGAGGCAGTCGGAGGAGGAGACGTGGGTACACCCCCGGGCGCGAGCCCCTACAACGGTTATGACGCGCATCAGGCACCGCTGGGCGACACCGCGCAGAACCGGTTCAACTTTCCCTCCGCCCCGAGCAGACAGGGCGTGTCGCAGCCCTACGCGCAGCCTCAGGTCCCGTCGGCGGCCGCGGGTTCGCCGTCCGCCTCGCGCGGGTCCGGCAACCACAACCCGCTGGTGCGTCCGTACGCGATGACCGGCGGCCGGACCCGGCCGCGCTACCAGCTCGCCATCGAGGCGCTGGTCAGTACGACGGCCGATCCGGCCCGGCTGCAGGGGCAGTTGCCCGAGCACCAGCGGATCTGCCGGCTCTGCTTCGAGATCAAGTCGGTCGCGGAGATCTCGGCTCTTCTCTCCATCCCCCTCGGCGTCGCCCGAATCCTCGTCGCCGACCTGGCCGAGGCCGGACTCGTCGCCATCCACCAGCCCGGCGGCGACGAGGCCGCCGGCGGTCAGCCAGACGTGACACTGCTCGAAAGGGTGCTCAGTGGACTTCGCAAGCTCTAGCGGCGGCGCGGCCCGTTCAACCACCAGCGCGAAGATCGTGGTGGCGGGTGGCTTCGGCGTGGGCAAGACCACGTTCGTCGGCGCCGTCTCGGAGATCAACCCGCTGCGTACCGAAGCCGTCATGACCTCCGCCTCCGCGGGCATCGACGACCTCACCCACACCGGCGACAAGACGACGACGACCGTCGCCATGGACTTCGGCCGCATCACGCTCGACCAGGACCTGATCCTGTACCTCTTCGGCACCCCCGGTCAGGACCGCTTCTGGTTCATGTGGGACGACCTGGTCCGCGGCGCCATCGGCGCCGTCGTCCTCGTCGACACCCGCCGCCTCGCCGACTGCTTCCCCGCCGTCGACTACTTCGAGAACAGCGGCCTGCCGTTCGTCATCGCCCTCAACGGCTTCGACGGCAACCAGCCCTACCAGCCGGAGGAGGTCCGCGAGGCCCTCCAGATCGGCCCGGACACCCCCATCATCACCACCGACGCCCGTCACCGCGCCGACGCCAAGAGCGCCCTCATCACGCTCGTCGAGCACGCGCTCATGGCCCGCCTGCGGTAAGTCCCGACGGTCGCACGGCAGAAGGCCCCGCACCAAGTCGGTGCGGGGCCTTCGTGCTCGGGCACGTGCCCACGACGGTGGAAGCCGAAGGGCCCCGCACCGTCATCGGTGCGGGGCCCTTCGTACGGCGGAGGTCAGCGCCAGCTGTGGGGCGCGCGGAAGCCGTGTTCGCGCTCCAGGCGGCGCCAGCCGGCCTGGGTGCGGCCGCGGTGGGTCTCCTCGGCGGGCTGGGAGGCGGCGCGGGCGAGCAGCACCGCCGTGATGGCGGCGAGCTCCTCGGGGTCGGCGGTGCCCTTCTCGACGCGGAGAAGGTTGGCGGGGGTGGTCACGTGATGACTCCTCTTACTGAGGCGGGTTGCCGTGCTTGCGGGACGGCAGGTCGGCGTGCTTGGTGCGGAGCATCGCGAGGGACCTGATGAGCACCTGGCGGGTCTCGGCGGGGTCGATGACGTCGTCGACCAGGCCGCGCTCCGCCGCGTAGTACGGGTGCATCAGTTCGGCCTTGTACTCCTTGACCATGCGGGCCCGCATGGCGTCGGGGTCCTCGGCCTCCGCGATCTGCTTGCGGAAGATGACGTTGGCGGCGCCTTCGGCGCCCATGACCGCGATTTCGTTGGTGGGCCAGGCGTACGTCAGGTCGGCGCCGATGGACTGGGAGTCCATCACGATGTAGGCGCCGCCGTAGGCCTTGCGCAGGATCAGGGAGATCCGGGGCACGGTCGCGTTGCAGTACGCGTACAGCAGCTTCGCGCCGTGCCTGATGATTCCACCGTGCTCCTGGTCAACGCCGGGCAGGAAGCCGGGTACGTCCAGAAGAGTGATGATCGGGATGTTGAAGGCGTCGCACATCTGCACGAAGCGGGCCGCCTTCTCGGAGGCCTCGATGTCGAGGACGCCGGCGAGCGACTGGGGCTGGTTGGCGACGATGCCGACGACCTGGCCGTCGAGCCGGGCCAGGGCGCAGATGATGTTGCGGGCCCAGCGCTCGTGGATCTCCAGGTAGTCGCCGTCGTCGACGAGCTCCTCGATGACCTTGTGCATGTCGTACGGGCGGTTGCCGTCGGCGGGCACGAGGTCGAGGAGGACGTCGGAGCGGCGGTCGGCCGGGTCCTCGGAGGGGACGGTCGGCGGGTTCTCGCGGTTGTTCTGCGGGAGCATCGACAGGAGGTAGCGGACCTCGGCGATGCAGGTCTCCTCGTCGTCGTACGCGAAGTGCGCGACGCCCGAGGTCTCGGCGTGGACGTCGGCGCCGCCCAGACCGTTCTGGGTGATCTCCTCACCCGTGACCGCCTTGACGACGTCCGGGCCGGTGATGAACATCTGCGAGGTCTCACGGACCATGAACACGAAGTCCGTGAGCGCCGGGCTGTAGGCGGCGCCGCCGGCGCACGGGCCGAGCATCACCGAGATCTGCGGGATGACACCCGAGGCCCTGGTGTTGCGCTGGAAGATCCCGCCGTAGCCGGCGAGCGCGGAGACGCCCTCCTGGATACGGGCGCCCGCCCCGTCGTTCAGCGACACCAGCGGCGCACCGGCCGCGATGGCCATGTCCATGATCTTGTGGATCTTCGTGGCGTGGGCCTCGCCCAGCGCGCCACCGAAGATCCGGAAGTCGTGCGCGTACACGAAGACCGTCCGGCCCTCCACCGTGCCCCAGCCGGTGATCACACCGTCGGTGTACGGCTTCTTCGCCTCCAGGCCGAAGCCCTGCGCACGGTGCCGGCGCAGCTGCTCGACCTCGCTGAAGGAACCGGGGTCCAGCAGCAGCTCGATCCGCTCACGCGCCGTCAGCTTGCCCTTCGCGTGCTGCGCCTCGGTCGCACGGTCACTCGGGCCACGCAGCGCCTGCTCGCGCAGGACGTGCAGCTCGGCCACACGGCCACGGGCGTCGGCGGGCTCGCTCGGGATCTGGTCCACAACGGTCATGTACCGACCCTACGAAGTCACACAAGAAAACCCCGCCGTCGACTCCGTACAGTCTCGCGTGTCGAATCCTGGTGGGGCTGGACAGAACCATTGCCCGTCCAGCCCGAGTCAACAGCCAGACACCCCTCGTGTTTGTTGGGTTCCGACATAGACCTAGAGGGCGACCTCGCAACCGTGGGTCCCACCGGCGGTACCCGGCGTGATCCGCAGCCTGAGTGAGGACCCGGTGGCGAGGACCTCCACGGAGGGGTCGTGGCGGAGCACACGGCGGACCGGACGGTTCCACACCAGCTCCAGCGGCTGCCCCGAGCGGAGCGGCTCGGAGACCCTCACGTCGAGGACGGAGCGGCGGCGCCGGACGAGGACGCTCGCGGGCGCGGTGACCGTGAGGGGTCCCACCGTACCTGCCTGCCAGAGGTTCGCGGCGGTCAGTCCGAGGGACGGGACGGCGACCGCCTGCCGCTCGGCGGTGTTGTCGAGAACCTGCAGCCAGGCGGGGTCCGCGGCGCGGGCGGCGAGCGTGCGCCGCGAGGCGCCCGGCATCAGGACGTACACGTAGGAGGCGGTGACCGGGTCGGTGCCGTGGTCCAGCCAGAGGGTCTGGTAGCGGCGGGTCCGGCGCTCGGTGGAGCTGGTGGTGTTGATGTCGCTCCAGGCGCCGGTGCGGTCCTCGCGCAGGGTGCGGAGGTTTCCGGCGCCCCGGGGGAAGACCCAGCCGCCGTGGCCGTCCAGGTGCGCCCAGCCGTCGCCGGTGGTGAACGCCTCGGTGCCGTGCCCGTTGAGGAGCCGGTTGTCGACCACCGTCTCGACGGGCACGCCGTCGGTCGCGGAGATCCCGGCGCCCAGGCAGATGACCGCGTCCGCCGCGCAGAACCAGGACTTGCGGGCCTCCAGGGTGGAGCCGAGGCCCTTGAGGTGCTGGCCGACGGCCGCGTACTCGCCGTCGGTGGTCCCGCCGACCCAGCGGACGGCGGGCCGGGGCGCGCCCCACTCGCCGCCCGCCCGGTCGGCGAGGCGCTTGGTGGAGACGGTGGTGCCGGGGAGCCGGTACGGGTCGACGGTGGGCCAGAACCAGTCGGTGTACTGGTCGCCGAGGCCGCGGGTCCACCAGGAGAGCATCCCGGCGCCGGTGTGCCAGCCCCGCGGGTTCTCGCCGTTGCCGCATTCGTAGTACGTGATCCGGTCCGAGGCCATCGCGATGTTCGCGGCCCAGCCGGGACGGCGGTGGACGGCCCGGTCCATGGCGGCGAAGAGCCGGTGGCCGGTGGGTTCGGCGGCGGCGGGGACGGGGGCCGCTGCCACGGCGTGCAGCCGGGCGAGGTCGGCGACGCCGAGCTGACGGGCGGTCAGGATCGGGGAGACGGTGTCGCGGTCGATCCAGCCCTTCACGCGCGCGTGCCACCGGTCCCGCTCGGCGGCCGAGGCCCCGCCCGCGAGAAGGGCGATGGCCGCGATGACGCCCTGGCCGTGGAAGTGGTCGGAGCGCATGATCTGCCGGTCGTCGTTCCTGAGGTGACCGCGGCTGATGGCACGCCCGTTGACGCTGTCCATCATCAGGCCGTCGTAGATGAAGGGCGCGTAGGCCTTCTCGACACTGTCGAGGACGATCTGCCGGTTCGGGTCGGTGACGGCCCAGCTGGAGCCGGCGAGGAGGGAGAAGAGCCGGCCCAGGCCGTCCAGCATGACCTGTCCGTAGGTGCCGGAGTAGGCGACCCAGGTGTGCTGCACGAAGGAGCCGTCGGCGTAGAGGCCGTCGCCCTTGGTCACGTACGGGAAGACGGGCGAGAGGGCGTCGCGGGCCAGGGCGATCTTGGCGGGGTTCGTGCCGAGGATCCCGCGCAGGGCGACCGAACGGCAGAGGTCGACGCGGTTGGCGCCGGTGGAGGTGCCGGTGTAGTTCAGGAGGACGGAGTCGGGCACGAAGTGGTCGACGGCGGCGCAGGCGGCGGCCGTGCGCTCGGGGCCGAGGCGGGGGTGGAGCGCGGCCACGATGTCCATGAGCAGGCGGGGGCTGCCGATCTGCCACTCCCACCAGTTGCCGTACCGCGGGGCGCCCGCCCGGTAGACGGTGGCGGAGAGGTGGTCGAGGCCGCGCAGGATGTCCGCGAGGAGGCTCTCGTCGCCGGTGAGGCCGGTGCCGGGCTGGACGAACGCCTGGGTCATCGTCCACAGGCGGCTGTAGCTCTGGGATATGCCGGCCGGCGGGTCGAAGGGGGCGTCGGGCCAGAGCGAGGCGACGGCGGGGGCCATGCTCGCGCGGAAGGCGCGCGCGAGCGTGCCCGTCTCGGCGAGCCGGCCGGCGTAGGGCTCGGCCCCGGCGTCGAAGCCGGAGCCGAGCTGGAGGTCGAGCCAGCGGAGTCGCAGCGTCTCGAACTCGTCGGCCGAGTCCGCCGCGTGGGCCTGCGGGGTGACGGCGAGCGTGAGGGCTGCCGCTGTCGTGGTGCTCAGGAAGGTGCGGCGGGACCAGAGGGGCAGGGACACGGGAGCCTCCCGGGGGAAGTGGTGGAGACCGGTCGGCGCCCGGTGTAACACCCTGTCTCCGACGCAATCAATGAGCACGGCAAGCGCTTGCCGCCTCGGGTTCAGCCTCCGCAGTGGAAGCGGGCGCTCCCCCAGTCCGCGTGGTCGTTGCCGTTCCCGTCGCCGCCGTCGCCGACCACCAGGTCGACATAGGAGGCCCCGGTGACGTCGGCGGTGAGCGACCAGGCGGGGTCGGCGGCCTTGAGGACCGGGGACTTCGCCTTCTCCGCGCCGTCCGCGAGCACGCTGAACTGGACGCTGCCCCGGCTGGTCTGGACGTCGTCCACCCCGACCTCGGCGGTGAGCGAGGCGCACCGGCCGCCGAGGTAGTAGCGGACCTCGGCCGGGGCGTGGCTGCCCAGGCCCTTGGCGTAGGCGACTCCGCCGATGCGCAGCGGGGAGCCGTCGCCGGTGCCGGTCTCGCCGTTGGAGAGGTCGCGCTCGACGGGTCCCCAGCCGTTGGCGGCCGAGGTCCAGTCGAGGTCGCTCGCCCAGCTGTCGGCGGTGGGCGGCGGGGGCAGGGTGCGGACGGTGGTGGCGGCGGTGAGCTTCCGCTCCGCTCCCCCGGTCCCGTACGCGACGGAGGCGCCCAGCGGGTAGGGCCGGTAGGCCGCGTCCACCGGCGGTGTCACCTGCCAGGTGGCGGTGGCCCTCCCGCCGGGGGCGACGGTGCCGAGGGTGACGGGCGCGGCGGGTTCGGCGGTCCAGCCCTCGGGGAGGGTGAGCACGGCCTGGGCGCCGGTGACGTCGGCGGCCTCGTCGTTGCCGAAGGTGGCCGTGACCCGGTTCGGGCGGCCCGGCTCCAGCGTCTCGGGCGCGGTGACGGTGAGCGTGCCGCAGGCGGCGCGCTCGGCGGCCGGGCCGAGGTCGGTGACGGTGAAGCCGTCGAGGACGAAGTCGGCGCCGTCCGGGGCGTCCCCGCGCTTGCGCAGGCCGGTCCAGGTGTCGCCGCAGCCGGCCGTGACGGTCTCGGCGAAGTGGCCGGTGGTCCTCTGTTCCCCGATCGGGGTGCGCCGGGTCTCGACGGCCGGGCCGTTGCCGTTCGTACGGTCGTAGCCGGTGACCCACTCGTACGCGCCCGCGTGGCTGGACTGGTAGTCGTATTCCACGCGGTAGCTGTGGCCGTCCTCCATCGGGACGGTCCAGGGCGCGGTCCGGTAGACGAGTCCGCTGTTCTCGTCGTGCGACTTGAGGCTCTCGGCGCCGCCGACGACGTCGTCGATCAGCTTTCCGTTCCAGCCGGCCTGGGTGTACGGGGCGTGGAGCTGGGCGATGTGGGTGCGCGGGTCCGTCGTACCGCCGGCGTCGCCCTTGAGGAAGGGTCCCCAGCCCTGGTCGACGGCCTCGAAGTCCTCGTACACGACCGTGCCCGCCTTCGTCGCCGGGGCGTTGGCGACGATCCGTACGTCGTCGATCCGGACGGCCGCCGGGCTGCCGCTCGCGGCCTGGATCCGCAGCGGGACGGAGCCGTCGGCGGGGGCGGTGAAGGTGACCTTGGCGCGCTGGAAGCGGGTGCCGTTCCAGTCGGAGGCGGCGACCCGGTCCTCCAGGGAGGAGCGCTCGACGGTGACGGAGGCGCCACCGGCGGAGAGGGTGGTAGGACGCGTCTTGCCGGGCTCGATCTCGATGAGGGCGGAGGCGGTGTACCGCGTGCCGGGGGTGAGGCCGGTGATCTGCCGGCGGACCGAGGCGGTGGCGGTGCCGCTGAGCCTCGCGCTGTTGCGGCCCTGGTCGTCGGTGTCGCGGGCGACGGTGCCGGCCTTGGTCCAGGCGCCGAGCTTCGCGTCGTTGAAGCCGGGGTCCTGCACGGGCGTGCCCTGGCCCCACTGCGGGGCGGTCTGGGCGGGGGCGCTGTCGGGGTAGAGGACGTAGGGCTGCCCGGCGACGGCGTCGAGGGTGATCCGGCCGCCGGAGGGGCGCACGGTGGCGGTCTTCACACGGCCGTTGTCGGTGAGCCTGTACACGGTGTACGCGCGCGTGGAGCCGGGGACGGCCCAACTGGTCGTGCCGCCGGACTTGTTGTAGTGGTAGAGCTTCTTGCCGCCGTCCCAGGGGAGCAGGTAGTTCTCACCGTCGAGGACTTTGCGGCCGTTCTCGTAGAAGGTGCGGCGGCCGTTCTCGACGGTGCCGCGGACGCCGCCGGTGAAGGTGATGTCGTCGCCGTTCCAGCGGGTGATCTTCTGCTGCTGGAGGTACTTGGCGGGCAGGTTCCGCTGCCAGATGTTGGCGGAGAAGGCGTTCCAGTCGGTCTCGCCGGTCCAGCCCTCGAAGTCGACGAGGGCGGTCTGGCCGAGGACCGGGTGGTTGTTCCAGACGTCCTTCTCGCCGTTGCGTATGAAGCGGATGATCTGGGAGTTGAGGCCCTTGTTGGTGGCGCCGCCGTAGTCGAGGTCGTTGGCCCAGTGGGACCAGAGGGAGGCCCGCTCGAACTTGTCGGCCCACTCGGTGGCGAGGTTCCAGCCCTGCGCCTGGACGGCCTGGGCCGTCTTGTCGGCGATCCAGCCGTGGGTGTAGTAGACGTCGATGTAGAGCGTCGACAGGTTGGGGTCGGTCTCGTCGCGGAGCTGCTGGAAGCGGCGGGCGAGGTCACCGCTGTTGATGTCGCGGCGCTGGTCGATGTAGTAGCTCTGGTTGAGCCAGTTCCAGCCGGGCTTGGTCTTGTCGACGAGGGTCTCGCTGAAGTTCTCGGCCTCGGGGTAGGACTCCGTGGCGTTCACGTGGACGCCGAAGCCGGCGCCCCACTTCTTGCCCTCGCGCAGGAGGGTGTTGAGGTCGGCGAGGCCGCCGGCCCGCTTGTTGTAGTTGCCGCCGTAGTCGGGGTGGGCGGAGTCGTGACCCTCGGAGCCGTACCCCTTGAGCAGCGCGAACTGGCCGAGTCCGTCCGTGGAGAGCGAGATCCGCTTGACGTCGTCGAGGGTGCGCAGGAAGGGATGGGTGGCCTGGGAGGCGAAGTTGAAGGGGATGTGGGCGACGACCCGGCGGGGCGTCTGGTCGCTGCCGGGGGCCTTGATCCCGATCGCGCGGAAGGCGATGGCGCCGTCCTGCCAGTCGGTGGTGCCGTCGGCGTTGGCGTCGGGGGTGACGACGACCTTCGCCCAGGGGAGGTGGTCGCCGCTCTCGGGCCGCGGGGCGCCCGCGCCGCGGTAGGTCCACTGGCCGGACCAGACGCCGACGCGGGTCTCGGTGCCGCTCCTGCGGGCCTGGTGCCAGAAGCGGGCGCCGTCGCGGGCGGAGGCGCCGGCGGGCTTGTCGTAGCTGGAGTTGGACTCGACGGCGGCGGCGAGCTGCCCGGTGCTGACGATCGCGTAGCTCGCGCCGACGGGGTTCGTCTCGGCTGCGGTGGCGGCGGTGACCTGAGCGAAGACGTCGGCGGTACGGGTGGAGTCGGGGTCGAGCCGGGTGAAGGCGGTGGCGGCGCCGGTGTCCGAGGAGCCGACGGAGACCAGGTCGTGGCCGGGGACGTCGATCGTGCCGACGCGGAAGGCCTCGGTGTCGCGGACGGCGGTCACCGCGAAGGTGGTGGTCCGGCCGTCGACGCTCAGGCGGGCGTCGATCTCGACGCCGGGCAGGTCGGGGAAGGCGAGGGTGTAGGCGGCGGACGTGGCGGTCAGGACGGGGGCGCCCTTGGCCTGGACGGCGTGGGCGGTGCCGTTGAGGACGACCTGCGTGACCGGAGCCGTACTCCCGAGGAGGCGGGCGCCGCTCGCGCGGTCGGTGTACGACAGGACGCGGGGGAAGTCCTCGGCGACGGCGACGGCGAGCTGGGCGGAACCGATCTCGGCGGCGGTCGCGGTGGTGGCGGCGGTGGTCGTGGTGTTGTCGGCGAGGGCGGGCCCGGACAGGGCGAACACGGTGGCCGACGCGGCGGTGAGCGCGCAGACCGCACGGATCGTTCGCGAGTTCCGCGAGTGAGGGAGGGGCATGCGCACTAGTTGGCCCCGGCCCGGCAGCACCGTCAACGAGATGGCGCCGCGCGGGGCCCTCCAGTCCAAGAACCCCCTTCGGTTAGTCCAAGTGGCCGCCGAAGGGGGTTCGTCGCGTGCGGTACGGGTCAGCAGCCGCCGCAGTTGTAGAAGGTCACGTCCCAGTGGCTGCCCTCGTCGGCGTAGACGTTGCCCGCGCCGGACTTCCACTGCGGGGCTCCGTCGCCGCGCAGCCCGATGTAGGCGAACGTGTTCTTGATGTAGCTGCCGAGGCAGGTGTACTTGCTGAAGTCGAGCTTGTAACCGTTCCAGTGCGAGTACGTGCCGCTCGCGTGGCCGGTCTCGGTGCCGCCGGTGATGTTCAGGGCGCAGCCGCTGGCGCTCTTGAGGGTCTGGGCGCCCTGGGCGGTGGCGAGGTTGAGCTGTTCGAAGGACGTGCAGGTGGAGTTGTAGCGGTCCGAGCAGCCGCCCGAGGACGACCAGGTGATCCCGGAGTTCCGGAACATCGAGGTCGCGGTGGCGTGGCTGATCTTGGTGACCGCGTGGGCCTCGCCGGCGGCGGTGAGAACGCCGACGCCGGGCGCGAAGAGCGCGCCGAGGACGAGGGCGAGGGCGGTCAGGACGGAGCGGAGCTTCATCGGGAGTGCCTCCTGCTGGTGACCGTGACGGGTGGGGACGGCGGTGCAGGTGGTGCGGGTGAACGGACGGGCGCGGATGGCGCCCAGGGGAAACGGGCGGCTCAGGTGGAGCCGGTGAATCCGGTGGTGCAGGGAGATGGTGCCGTAGTTCTACGCGCGTCCGCCAGAGGTCTGCGGTGTCCAAGTGGAGCCATCTGGAGGAACAGCTTCCTCGAATGTTGAATGTTGAACGGAATCGGGCTACAGTCATTCTCGTTGAAGGTTCAACAAACACCGACAAGGAGCATGTCATGGGTCTCTTCGGCCGCAAGAACACCGAGTCCGCCGTCGCCACCGCCACCCTGCCGGTCGATCCGGCCCTGGCCGCCCTGACCGGCGACTACACCATCGACCCGGCGCACAGCAGCATCGGCTTCACCGTCCGCCACGCCATGGTCACCAACGTCCGTGGGACCTTCGCCGAACACGAGGGCACGCTGAAGCTCGACGGCTCCGACCCGGGCGCCTCCACCGCCTCGATCGACGTCAAGATCGCCTCCATCGACACCGGCATCGCCGACCGCGACGGCCACCTGCGCAGCGGTGACTTCTTCGACGCCGAGCAGTTCCCGCTGATGAGCTTCCGCTCCACGAGCGCCGAACAGCTGGGCGGCGACACGTACCGGATCACCGGCGACCTGACCATCAAGGACGTCACCAAGCCGCTCGCCATCGACCTGGAGTTCAACGGCAGCGCGACGGACGTCTACGGCAACGAGCGCGTGGGCTTCGAGGGCTCCGCCGAGATCCTGCGCTCCGCCTGGGGCCTGACCTGGAACGCGGCCCTGGAGACCGGCGGCGTCATGGTCAGCGACAAGGTCAAGCTGAACTTCGACATCTCCGCCATCAAGAACGCCGCCTGACCCGGGACCCTCTCCGGACCACACGAGCGCGCCCGCCCTCCGCGACAGCGGAAGGCGGGCGCTCGGCGTCGTGGGCTCAGAGGCGGGCCGCCGCCTCGACGACCGCCGGGACCAGCCGGTCGTTCTCGGGGGCGCCGGGGCCGGACAGGAAGCCGAAGCGGCGGCGGGCGTAGCTGTAGGCGAGGCCGGTGGCCGGGTCGGTGAAGGCCTGGGAGCCGGGGGCGCCGCTGTGGCCGATCGCGGCGGGGCTCAGGGACGGGTAGCGGGTGGCGAGCGGGACGAAGCCGAGCCCGAAGGCGTTCTCCGATCCCGTGACGAGGTCGGTGCCCCGGGAGTGGATGCGGGCGATCTCGGCCAGGGTGTCGGGGGCGAGCAGCGGGGGCCGGCCGTCGAGGGCGCCGGCGATCGCCGCGTACATCCGGGAGAGGCCGCGGGCGGAGCCGACACCGCCGCCGGAGAGCGGCGCCCGGGCCCGGACCGCGCGGGAGTTGGCGTACCCGACGATGTCGAACGGCGGATCGGCGTGGAGGTTGAATCCGATCGCCGTCAGGCTGTCCGGGGCGACCGGGTTCGCGTCGAGGAAGGCCTGCTCGGCGCGGGTGGGCAGCGCCGGCAGGGCCGTACGGAAGCGGGGTTCGAGTTCTTCGGGCAGGCCGAGGTAGTAGTCGAGGGCGTACGGGGCGCGGACCCGTTCCTCGAAGAGTTCCTGGGCCGTCCGGCCGGTGGCCCGCAGCACCACCTCGCCGACGAGGGCGCCGACGACCAGGGCGTGGTAGCCGTGGCCGGTGTCCGGCTCCCAGAAGGGGCGCTGTCCGGCGAGGCGCGCGGCGATCAGGCGGTCGTCGGCGAGCTCCTCGGGCGAGAGGCCGCCGTCGGCGCCGATCACCCCGGAGCGGTGCGCGAGCAGCTGCCGCAGGGTGATCTTCTCCTTGCCCTCGGCGGCGAACTCGGGCCACCAAAAGGCGACTTCGCGGTCCAGGTCGAGGACGCCGTCCTGGACGAGGAGGGCGGCTACCAGGGCCATGGCGCCCTTGGACGAGGAATAGAGCCCGAGCAGGGAGTCGCCGTCGACGCCGTCGCCGCCCCAGAGGTCGACGACGAGCCGGCCGTGGTGGTGGACGGCGAGCTGGGCGCCGCCGTCCCGGGCCTCGTTCGCGGCGATCCCCGCGAACACCTCCCGTACGGACTCGAATCCGGGCTCCACCGTGCCGTGGACGTCGGTCATGGTCGCTCTCCCCCTGAGTGTCGCGGTCGCGATCGGGCAGCCGTCGCGGTCGGACAGCCGTCAGACGGAGGAACGGTCGAGCGCGCGATTCCCTTCCCGCGCCGCCGACTTGGGCTTGACGCCGCCCTCGGCCGAGGTCGCGAAGAGGAGCCCGGCGGTGAGGACGACCACGGCGCCGGTGGCGGCGTGGATGCCGAGCGCCGCGGCGTACGTTCCGCCGTGGGACAGGACGGCGAGCGCGTCACCGAAGGGGACGATCGCGAGGAGC
This sequence comes from Streptomyces sp. NPDC034084, assembly GCF_055575535.1. NCBI lineage: Bacteria > Bacillati > Actinomycetota > Actinomycetes > Kitasatosporales > Streptomycetaceae > Streptomyces > Streptomyces sp. NPDC034084. The sequence continues at coordinate 556,772 of NZ_JBVISK010000004.1, read as the reverse complement.
AGCATGACCCAGGCCAGCGGCCGGCGCTTGCCGAGTGCGAGGAGGGTGAGCACGATCGCGCCGTTGGCGAGGTCGCGGGCCGCCTTGACCCCGAAGTATCCGGCGGCGTCACCCTCGGGCCAGGAGGGGATGCCGAAGCCGGCGGCGGCGGTCTCCGGCGCAAAGGTGAAGTTGACGCCGAACCAGAGGCAGGCGAGGCCGAGCAGGACGGACAGGACGGTGGCGAGGCGGTACGTCTTCATGGTTCCCCCAAGGCGTTGTTCTAGCGGCGCTAGGACTAATAGCAACGCTAGACCTAGCAACGCCCTCTTGTCTAGCGGTGCTAGCGTTCAGATATGTCCGTGCAAGAGCGCCGAGAGCGCGAACGAGCCGAACGCCACCGCCTGATCGTGGGCGCCGCCCGGGAACTCGCCGAGAGCGAGGGCTGGGGCGCCGTGACCACCCGCCGCCTCTCCGAGCGCGTCGCCTACAGCCAGCCCGTCCTCTACAGCCACTTCAAGGGCAAGGACGCCATCGTCACGGCGGTCGCCGCCGACGGGATCGAGGAGATCACCGCCACCCTGCGCACCGCCCGCACCGGCGCCGCCGACCCGGTGGCGGGACTCACCGCCCTCGCCGCGGCCTACCTCGCCTTCGCCCGCGACCACCCCGCCCTCTACGAGGCGATGTTCGTACGGCGCACCGGCCTGGAGTTCGCCACCGAGGACTCGCCCGAGGTCCTGAAAGCCGCCTTCGCCGAATTCCTGCACGCCGTGAACCCGCTGGCCGGCGGACGCGACCCCGACACCCTCGCCGAACTCCTCTGGAGCGCCCTGCACGGACTGGCCACCCTCGACGGCAGCGGCCGGCTCCGTCCCGACCTCGCCGAAGGACGCCTGAAACTGCTGGTCGACGCCGTTGTCAGTGGCGGCCGCTAGCGTCGTCGGCATGGAATTCCGCATCGACAGCGCCGTGTTGACCGACGCCGTGGCCTGGGCCGCGCGCGTCCTGCCGGCCCGCTCCCCCATGCCCGTCCTCGGCGGTCTGCTCCTGGAGGCGGCGGACGGCGGACTGCGCGTCTCGGGCCTCGACCACGAGGCCTCGGCCCGCGTCGACGTCGAGGCCGACACCGCCGTCGAGGGCCGGGCGCTCGTCCTCGGCCGGCGCCTGCTCGACATCTGCAAGGTGCTCCCCCGGGGGCACGTCGAGCTCGCCGTGGAGGGCGCCCGCCTCTCCGTGACCTCGGGCGACGCCCGCTTCGGCCTCTCCCTGCTGCCGCTCGACGACTACCCGGCCGCGCCCGCGCTGCCCGAGGTGCGCGGGCTCGTGGACGGGGACGCCTTCGCGGCGGCGGTCGGCCAGGTCGCCGTGGCCGCGGGCCGGGACGACTCGCTGCCCGTCCTCACGGGGATACGGCTCGCCCTGGACGGGGAGACCCTGACGCTGGCCGCCACCGACCGCTACCGGTACGCGGTCCGCAACCTGCCGTGGAAGCCCGAGGCCGACGCCCCGGAGGGCGCCGACGTGGTCGTCCCGGCCCGCCGCCTCACCGAGATCGCCCGCTCCCTCGCCGGCACGGGCCCGGCCCGCCTCGCGCTCGACTCCGGCTCCCTCGGCTTCGAGAGCGCCGGCACCCGCACCACCACCCGTCTGCTCGACGGCCGGCTCCCCCGCCACGACAAGCTCTTCGACCTCGGGGACCACGCCCTCGCGGTCACCGAGCGGGCCCCCCTGACCGAGGCGGTCAGGCGGGTCGCGGTCGTCGCGGAGGGCGACAGCCCGGTCCAGCTGACCTTCTCGCCCACCGGCCTCCACCTGCAGGCGGGGTACGAGGACGACGTGGCCTCCCAGCGCCTCCCCGCCACGCTCACCGGGTCGGAGTCCCTGGCGGTCGCCTTCAACCCGGGCTACCTCCTGGACGCGCTCGGCTCGATGGACTCCCCCGAGGTCCGCTTCCACCTCCTGGGCCCCGGCCAGCGCGCCCTGCTCACCGACGGGCCCGAGGCGACCCACCGCCATCTGCTGATGTCGGTGAAGCCGCTGGTCTGACCCGGGTCCGTCAGAACCCGCCACCGCCGCCGTCGAAGCCGCCGCCTCCGCCGAAGTCACCGCCGCCGAAGCCGCCCCCGTCACCACCGCCGAAGTCACCGCCGAAGCCGGAGGAGTCGAAGTCGGCGCCGGAGAAGTCGCCGCCCTGGAAGTCGGCCCCGCCGTACTCGGAGGCGTACGCGGGGGTGGAGAGCATGGAGCCGAGCATGGTGCCCACGAGGAGGCCGGGGAGCATGCCGCCGCCGAAGTAGCCGCCCGCCCAGGGACCGTAGGCGGGGCCCGCCTCCCAGTAGGGGCGGCGGCCGGCGTCGGTGTCGACCGTGCGTGCCACGGGGTCGAGGCCGTCGTCGATGCGGGCCGCGTCGGCCGCGCAGACGGGCACCTGGCGGGCGGCGCCACCGGCCGGGGTCCAGGTCCGGTCGTCGGCGGCGGGCCCGTGACGGGGGTCGAAGAAGCACGGAGGCCTGCGCTCGGGGAGCGGGCGGGACTCGCGGCGGGCGGCCAGGACCGCGAGGGAGAAGCGGCCGTCCTCCAGCGCCTGGGTGACCCCGCGGACCTCGTGCGGCCTGCTGACCGAGCCCATCAGGGACTTCGCCCTGTCGTACGAGTCGAGGGCGCGTTCGTAGTCGCCGCGCATGGCGTCGTCGGCGCCGGCCTCAGCAGGGTGGAAGTCGAGCCGTTCGAGTTCCTCGCCGAAGGCGGTGATGTCCTCGTCGACGACGACCCGGAGCCGGTCGAGGGCGGCGCGCTCCTCCGCCTCCTTGCGGAGCCGGTTGCGGCGGACGACCGCGTAGGCGCCCGCGCCGCCGGCGACGACGACCGCGCCCAGAGTGGCGAGCCCGCCGACCGGGACGCCGGAGTCCCTACCGACGGAGCCCCAGGAGGCCGGGGCGGAACCGCGCAGGGTGGGCAGGGCCTGGTCGACGAAGTTGTTCAGCTCGGTGGCCGCGTCCACGCCGGGCTGGCGTACGGACGTGACGAGGTTCCGCACGGCCTGCCCGGACATCACCGAGCGGTCGGCGCCCGCGTCGAACCCGTCGCCGAGACGGACGGCGTAGAGGCCGGTGATGCCGGTCTGGGTCCGCAGGTTCTGCAGCAGCCTCTCCGGCGGGAACTGCGCGTTCGCGGGGAGCACCGCCACGAACAGCGGCTTGTCCGCGTCCTTGATCTTCTGCGCGAGGGCGTTCGCGTCGGCCGCGGAGATCAGCCCGGCGGCCCCGAGGTCGACGTACACCGGGCCCTGTTTCAGGGCGGCGGCCGCGTCGGAGACGCCCGTGGCCCTGGCGCCCGCGGTGGGCGCCAGGACCAGAAGCAGGAGCAGTACCAGCCCGCCGAGGGCCGACCACACGGATATCGCCCTGGTCCTCATGGTTCGACGCTACCCGAACCGGACCGAACAGGATATAGAGGGACTATTCCGCGGGGTTGATCCCGGCGCGCAGCAGGCCGTACGTGAAGGCGTCCTCCAGGGCCTGCCAGGACGCGGCGATGACGTTCTCGCCGACGCCGACCGTGGCCCACTCGCCGTTGCCGTCGCTGGTGGTGACCAGGACCCGGGTCGTGGACTCGGTGCCGTGGCGGCCCTCCAGGATGCGGACCTTGTAGTCGACCAGCTCGAACTTGGCGAGCTGCGGGTAGATCCGCTCCAGGCCCACCCGCATCGCCCGGTCGAGGGCGTTGACCGGGCCGTTGCCCTCGGCGGTGGCGACGATCCGCTCGCCCTTGGCCCAGAGCTTCACGGTCGCCTCGTTGGCGTGGGTGCCGTCGGGCCGGTCCTCGACGATCGCGCGCCAGGACTCCGTACGGAAGTAGCGGCGGGCCCGGCCCTCGGCCTCCTCCCGGAGCAGCAGCTCGAAGGAGGCGTCGGCGGCCTCGTACGTGTAGCCCCTCAGCTCGCGCTCCTTGACCCGCTCGACGACCCGGGCGATGAGCTCGCGGTCGCCGCCCAGGTCGACGCCGAGCTCCTTGCCCTTGAGCTCGATGGAGGCGCGGCCGGCCATGTCGGAGACGAGCATCCGCATGGTGTTGCCGACCAGCTCGGGGTCGATGTGCTGGTAGAGGTCGGGGTCGACCTTGATGGCGGAGGCGTGCAGTCCGGCCTTGTGGGCGAAGGCGGAGACGCCGACGTAGGGCTGGTGGGTGGAGGGCGTGAGGTTGACGACCTCGGCGATGGCGTGGGAGATCCGGGTCATATCGGCGAGCGCGCCCTCGGGGAGGACCCGCTTGCCGTACTTGAGCTCCAGGGCCGCGACGACGGGGAAGAGGTTGGCGTTGCCGACCCGCTCGCCGTAGCCGTTGGCGGTGCACTGGACGTGGGTGGCGCCCGCGTCGACGGCGGCGAGGGTGTTGGCGACGGCGCAGCCGGTGTCGTCCTGGGCGTGGATGCCGAGGCGGGCGCCGGTGTCGGCGAGGACGGTGGCGACGACGGCCTGGATCTGGGCGGGGAGCATGCCGCCGTTGGTGTCGCAGAGGACGACGACGTCGGCGCCGGCCTCGTGCGCGGCGCGGACGACGGCCTTGGCGTAGTCCGGGTTCGCCTTGTAGCCGTCGAAGAAGTGCTCGCAGTCGACGAAGACCCGGCGGCCCTGGGAGGTGAGGTGGGAGACGGTGTCGCGGACCATCTCCAGGTTCTCGTCGAGGGTGGTGCGCAGGGCGAGCTCGACGTGCCGGTCGTGCGACTTGGCCACGAGGGTGATCACCGGAGCGCCGGAGTCGAGGAGCGCCTTGACCTGCGGGTCCTCGGAGGCGTCGCCGCCGGCCCTGCGGGTGGCCCCGAAGGCGACGAGCTGCGCGTTCCTGAACGTGATCTCCTGCCGGGCGCGCGCGAAGAACTCCGTGTCGCGCGGGTTGGCGCCGGGCCAGCCGCCCTCGATGAAGCCCACGCCGAAGTCGTCGAGGTGCCGGGCGATGGTCAGCTTGTCCGCGACGGTGAGGTTGATGCCTTCACGCTGCGCCCCGTCGCGCAGCGTCGTGTCGAAGACATGGAAGCTGTCGTCGAGGCGCGAGCCCTCGGCGTTCTCCGTGGTCATGGCTGTGATGGCTCCTGTCGGATGTGGCTCCGGAAGGTATGGATCCACTTGCCCCCATTCTCACGCGTCGTCCGCTTCCGGCGTGGGTGGGGCCGGAAAACGAAAAAACCCCTCGCGGGTGCGAGAGGTCTGCGCGCGGGTCTGGGGCACGGTGTCCACTGCCGCGGGGGTCGAGCCGCGATTCAGTGGCCACTGCGGACCGGCGCGCCGCTGCCGATAATCATCGTGGTAGCAAGCACGCCGGAAGTCTGACACAGCCGACGGATCAGCGGGACGGGGGTCTCACGATACGGGCAGTTGATCTCGCGGCCGCTCCGGGGACGTGGCGCCCACCCGCCCCAGGTCGATGTCGCGGGTCTCCCGCATCGAGAGGTAGACGACCAGGGAGACGGCCGCGCAGCCCGCCACGTACCAGTAGAAGCCGGACTCGATCCCGGCGTCCTTGAACCAGAGCGCCACGTACTCGGCGGTGCCGCCGAAGAGCGCGTTGGCGATCGCGTACGGCAGGGCGACGCCCAGGGCGCGGATGCCGGTCGGGAAGAGTTCGGCCTTCACGCAGGCGTTGATGGAGGTGTAGCCGGTGACGACGACGAGCGCGAGGAGGGAGAGGCCGAGGGCCGGCCAGAAGGAGCCGGCGTGCTTGAGCATCGTCAGGATCGGGACGGTGAGGAGGGTGGAGCCGACCGCGAAGGTGATGAGGAGCGGGCGGCGCCCGATCCGGTCCGAGAGCCGGCCGGCGAGCGGCTGGAGGCCGGCGAAGACGATCAGGGCGCAGAAGGAGACCAGGGTGGCGGTCTGCTTGGGCAGTCCGGCGGAGTTGGACAGGTACTTGGTGAGGTAGGTGGTGTACGTGTAGTAGGCCACGGTCCCGCCCATGGTGAGCGCGATGACGAGGAAGGCCTCCCGCTTGTGCGCCCACAGGGCCTTGAGGGTGCCCTGCTGGCCCCGCGCGACCCCGGAGTCGGCGGTCTCCTCGTACACCTCCGTCTCCAGCATCGTGCGGCGCAGGTAGAAGACGACGGCCGCGCCGAGGGCGCCGACGACGAACGGGATGCGCCAGCCCCAGGCGTGCAGGGCATCGGCGGACAGGGTGTGCTGGAGGATCAGGAGCAGGCCGAGGCCGAGGATCTGGCCGGCGGTCATCGACACATACTGGAAGCTGGAGGCGAAGCCGCGGTGCTCCGGCGCGGAGGCCTCGGTGAGGTAGGTGGCGCTGGCCGCGTACTCGCCGCCGACGGAGAGCCCCTGGAGGAGGCGGGCGACGAGGAGGACGGCGGCGCCGCCGTATCCGGCGACGGCGTAGGTCGGCGCGACGGCGATCAGTACGGCGGAGGCGGACATCAGCGTCACGGTGAGGGTGAGCGCCGCCTTGCGTCCCTTCCGGTCGCCGACCCGGCCGAGGAGCCAGCCGCCGACAGGGCGCATGAAGAAGCCGACGGCGAAGATGCCGGCGGTGTTCATGAGCTTGGCGGTGTCGTTGCCCTCGGGAAAGAAGGCCCCCGCGAAGTACGTGGCGAAGCTCGCGTACACGAACCAGTCGAACCACTCGACCATGTTGCCCGCGGAGCCGACCCAGATCTTCTTCCAGTGCTCTCGTCCCATGGGCAGGAACCGTGCCGGAGATCACGCGGGGGCATCAAGGCCGTAGCGCACAACGATCGGGTGTACTTACGTGCGTTACGGTCGCGACAGCAGGTCCTGCTCGATGAACTCCCGTACGTGCGCGAGGACTTGTGCCCTGCCGGTGCCGGGGAGGCCGACGGCGACGTGGACGCTGAAGCCGTCGAGCAGGGCCCGCATCCGGGTCGCGAAGCGGTCCGGGTCGATCGCGCGGAACTCGCCCCGTGAGACGCCCTCGGCGAGGATCGCGACCAGGTCCCGGTGCCAGGCGCCCTCGATGGCGGCCTGCCGGGCGCGGGCGTCGTCGTCGGCGTTCTGGGACCGGTTCCAGACCTCGAGCCAGAGGGTCCAGTGCGGGTCACGGGGCCCGTCGGGCACGTACACGTCGACGTACCCGTCCAGCCGGTCGCGCGCCGTCCCGGGCCGGGACAGCAGCGCGCTGCGCTCGGCTCCGAGCCGTCCCTCGCTCCACTCCAGGGTGCGCAGCAGCAGCTCGTCCTTGGTGCGGAAGTAGTAGAGGAGGTGCCCGCTGCTCATCCCCACCTGCCGCCCGAGCCCGGCCATGGTGAGCCCGTCGAGCCCCCGCTCGGCGATGGTGTCCATGGCCGCGGCGAGCACGTCCTCCCGGGGCGGGGCGGCCTGGTTGCGCCGGCGGGGGTGGGAGGAGGGGGCGGGGTTGCTGCTCTGACTCACTCGTACGTTCTACAGGATCCGGCCGTGGGGCCCGCGCCCGTCTCCGGGGTACGGCACGGGCATGGCCGCACGCTCTCCTCGGGCGTGCGGCCGGGACCAGCGGTTTTCTCAGACCGCCGGCTGCTGCTGGGTGATGCAGTGGATGCCGCCGCCGCCCGCGAAGATCGTGCGGGCGTCGACCAGGACGACCTCCCGCTCGGGGAAGAGGCGGCGGAAGATCTCGGCCGCCAGTTCGTCGTGGGGGTCGTCGAAGGCGCAGAGGACGACGCCGTCGTTGCACAGGTAGTGGTTGATGTACGAGTAGTCGACCCAGTCGCCCTCCTCGTCGGTGAGGACGGTCGGGGCCGGGACCTCGATGACCTCCAGGGCGCGGCCCCGGGCGTCGGTCTGGCCGCGGAGGATGTTCACGTACATCCGGGACCGCTCGTAATCGGGGTGCGCCGGGTTCTGCTGGCTGTGGACGAGGACCGTGCCGGGGCGGGCGAAGGCGGCGACGATGTCGACGTGGCCCTGGGTGCCGTAGAGGCCGTAGTCGCCGGTGAGGCCGTTGGGGAGCCAGATCGCCTTGGTCGTGCCGAGCTTGGCGTGGATCTCGTTCTCGACCTGCTCGCGGGTCCACTCGGGGTTGCGGCCGGTGCCGAGCTGGACGGTGTCGGTGAGGAGGACGGTGCCCTCGCCGTCGACGTGGATGGCGCCGCCCTCGTTCACGAGGGGGGAGGACAGCACGGGGACTCCCGCCACGTCCGCGACATGGCGGGCGATCTTGGAGTCGTGCTCCCAGCGTGCCCAGTCCTGGGCGCCCCAGCCGTTGAAGACCCAGTCCACGGCGGCGATCTCGGTGCCGTTCGTGACGAAGGTGGGGCCGATGTCGCGCATCCAGGCGTCGTCCAGCTCGCGCTCGACCAGGTCGATCTCCGGGCCGAGGAGCGCGGCGGCCGAGTCCGCGTCGCCGGGCCCGACGACCATCGTCACCGGCTCGAAGCGGCGGACGGCGCGGGCCACCGAGGCCCAGGCGGCGCGGGCCTCGGCGAGTTCGTCCTCGTTGGTGAAGGTGGGGTTGGGGCTGGGCCAGGCCATCCAGGTGCGCTCGTGCGGCATCCACTCGGCGGGCATGCGGAAGGTCATGAGTCAGGGTCCTAGAGGAAGTAGAGGCGGTTGAGGGAGACGGACTCGGCCGCCTCGGAGCGGATCGGGGAGCCGTCGAGCGAGACGAGTCCCGTCCGGTCGTCGACCTGCACGTCGCCGACGCGGGAGTTGAGCCGCAGGTCGGCGGGGCCGATGCCGCGCGTGCCGCGCACGGCGACACGGCGGCGGCGGGTCGGCATCGCGTCGGAGCCGAGGTCGACGGCGGCCTGGGCGACGAAGGCCACCGAGATGTCGGCCGGGGTCGCTCCGTGGCCGCCGAACAGCGGTCCGAGGACGAGCGGTTCACAGGTGTCGGTGGCGGCGTTCGGATCGCCCACGACCCCCCACGCGGGGAAGCCGGACTTCAGCACCAGTTGGGGCTTGGCGCCGAAGAACTCGGGCCGCCACAGCACGATGTCGGCGAGCTTGCCGACCTCGATCGAGCCGATCTCGTGCGCGAGGCCGTGGGCGATCGCCGGGTTGATGGTGAGCTTGGCCATGTAGCGCAGGACGCGCGCGTTGTCGTCGTGCGCGCCGTCGCCCTCCATGGGTCCGAGCTCGGCCTTCATCTTCCCGGCCATGGCGAAGGTCCGGCGTACGGTCTCGCCGGCCCTTCCCATCCCCTGCGCGTCGGAGGAGGTGATCCCGATCGCGCCGAGGTCGTGCAGGACGTCCTCCGCGCCCATCGTCCCGGCCCTGATCCGGTCGCGCGCCATGGCCGCGTCGCCCGGGAGGTCGGTCTTCAGGTCGTGGACGGAGACGATCATCCCGTAGTGCTCGGCGACCGCGTCGCGGCCGAAGGGGAGCGTCGGGTTGGTGGAGGAGCCGATGACGTTCGGCACGCCCGCCATCTTCAGGACGTTGGGGACGTGTCCGCCGCCGCAGCCCTCGATGTGGAAGGCGTGGATCGTACGGCCTTCCAGGACGCTGAGGGTGTCCTCGACCGACAGGCACTCGTTCAGGCCGTCCGAGTGCAGGGCGACCTGGACGTCGTGCTCCTCCGCGACCCGCAGGGCGGTGTCCAGGGCCCGGGTGTGGGCGCCCATGTCCTCGTGGACCTTGAAGCCCGAGGCCCCGCCCTCGGCGAGGGCCTCCACCAGCGGCGCCGGGCCGGAGGACGAGCCGCGCGCCAGGAAGCCGATGTTGACCGGCCAGGCGTCGAAGGCGTTGAAGGCGTGCCTGAGGGCCCAGGGCGAGTTGACGCCGACGCCCCAGACGGGGCCGAACTCCTGGCCGATGACCGTGGTGACGCCGCTCGCGAGCGAGGCCTCCATGATCCGGGGCGACAGCAGGTGGACATGGGTGTCGACGGCTCCGGCGGTGGCGATGAGGCCCTCGCCGGAGACGATCGAGGTGCCGGTGCCGACGACGACCTCGACGCCGTCGAGGGTGTCGGGGTTGCCGGCCCGCCCGATGGCGTGGATCCGGCCCTCGCGGATGCCGACGGACACCTTGCGGATGCCCTGCACGGCGTCGATGACCAGCACGTTGCTGATGACGACGTCGCAGGTCTCGCGGACGGCCGCCGCCTTGAGGTGGAGGCCGTCGCGGGCGGTCTTGCCGAAGCCGGCGAGGAACTCGTCGCCGGGCTTCTGGGAGTCCGACTCGACGCGGACGACGAGTCCGGAGTCGCCCAGGACGACACGGTCGCCGGCGCGCGGGCCGTGCACGGATGCGTACTCGTACGGGTCCATCAGTTCTCGACTCCCAGGTAGCCACAGGCCGCCGCGCGCCGCAGGGCCTCTTCCTTCGCGCCGGGCGCGTCCAGCGGGCCGTCGACCAGACCCGCGAAGCCGATGGCGACGCGGGCGCCGCCGATCGGCACGAGCCCGACCGTGGCCTCGCCGCCCGGGTCGAAGCGGAAGGAGGCTCCGGCCGGGATGGCGAGCCGCATGCCGTAGGCGGCGGCCCGGTCGAAGTCGAGGCGCGGGTTGACCTCGAAGAAGTGGAAGTGGGAGGTGACGCTCACGGGGACCGTCGCCGTGTTGCGTACGTGGAGGGTGAGCGCCGGTTCGGTCTCGGGGTGCCCGGCGCCCGGCAGCAGCGCGCCCGGCGCCTCGGCACCCAGGCCGCCGCCGCTGATCGGGTCGGAGACGACCGCGAGCCGCGAGCCGTCGTCGAAGACGGCCTCGACGTGGACCTCGGTGACGATGTCGGCGACGCCGGGAAGGACGTCGTCGGGGCCGAGGACGGAGCGGGCGGCCGCGATCGCCTCGGCGAGTCGCTTGCCGTCGCGGGCCGCCTCGCAGACGGTGTCCGCGACGAGGGCGGTCGCCTCGGGCACATTGAGCCGCAGGCCCCGGGCCCGGCGGGCGCGGGCCAGCTCGGCGGCTCCGAAGAGCAGCAGCCGGTCGCGTTCCGTGGGGGTCAGTCTCACGCCCCAAACACCTCCTGCAATTGCGACACGTTTGAGCGACACTCTAAATGTTGAGAAGCGCTCTTCCAAGCATTGACGTCACCGACAGGCGTAGGTCACATTGAGCGTCGCTCTAAATAGCCCTCGCCCGCCCCCGCAGGGAGTCCCCATGCCGATAGAACAGCGCGGAGTCGACACCATCCCCGAGGCCGAACGCACCAGCGGCCCTCGCGACCTCGTCTCGATCCTGCTCGGATCCAACCTCTGTCTGGGGGTGATCGTCTTCGGCTGGCTGCCGGTCTCCTTCGGACTCGGCTTCTGGGCCTCGGTGACCTCCGTCGTCACCGGCACCCTCGTCGGCGTCGCGGTCACCGCCCCGCTCGCGCTCGTGTCCCTCCGTACCGCGACGAACCTCTCCACCTCCTCCGGCGCCTTCTTCGGCGTCCGCGGCCGGCTCGTCGGCTCCGTGGTCGGGCTGCTGCTCTCGCTCGGCTACACCGCGCTCACCCTCTGGATCGGCGGCGACGTCATGGTGGGCACGCTGGCCCGCCTCGTCGGTCTGCCGACCGGCGGTGCCGCCCACGCCCTCGTCTACGCGTTCCTCGCCGCCTGCACGGTGGTCGGAGCGGTGTACGGCTACCGACTGCTGCTCCGGCTGAGCAAGGCGCTCGCGATCGGCATGACGGTGCTCCTCGCCGTCGGCCTGGCCGCCTACGCCGGGGACTTCACGACGGCGGCCGTCCCGGACACGCCGTACCTGCTCGGCTCCTTCTGGCCGACCTGGCTGCTCTCGGCCGTCGCGGCGGGCCTCAGCGGACCGGTCGCCTTCATCACGCTGCTCGGCGACTACACCCGGTACGTCTCCCCCGAGCGGCACAGCGCGAAGACCGTGTGGCGGGCCACCTGCCTGGGCCTGACCGTCGGCCTGCTCGTCCCGCAGCTCTTCGGCACGTTCACCGCCCTGGCGGCCCGCGGCGGCCTGGACTACGCGGGCCCGCTCGTCGACGCGTCCCCCGTCTGGTACCTCGTACCGCTGTTCGTCGCCGCCACCGCCGGCTCCGTCGGCAACGCCGGGCTGATGCTGTACTCGATGGGGCTCGACCTCGACGCGATCCTGCCGAAGGCCACGCGCGCGCGTGCCACCCTCGTGGTCGCGGCGGTGGCGACGGCCTTCGTCTTCGCCGGCCACTTCGCCTCGGACGCCCAGACGGCGATGACCTCGTTCGTCCTGCTCCTCACCGCGATCGGGACCCCGTGGGCGGTGATCACCCTGATCGGGCACGCCCGCTGCCGCGGGTCGTACGACCCGGAGGCGCTCCAGGTCTTCAACAACCGCTCGCGCGGCGGGATCTACTGGTTCTCGGCGGGCTGGCACCCGCGCGCCACCCTCTCCTGGGCGGTCGGCGCGGCGGTCGGCCTGGCCGCCGTGTCGACGCCGCTCTACGAGGGGCCGCTGCTCGCCCTGACGGGCGGGATCGACTGCAGCTTCGTCTTCTCGGGGATCGTGGGCGGCGCGCTGTACGCCGCGCTGACGCCGCACAGGGCGTCCGGGACCGTCACGGTCCCGGACGCCCTGGCGGCGACGGAGTAGTTACTGCTTGCCGAGCTCGTGCATCCAGCCGTGCGTGTCCTCGGACCTGCCGGTCTGGATGGCGAGCAGCGCCTCGCGCAGCTTCATCGTGACCTCGCCGGGCTCGCCGCCCGACTGCTGCCACTCGCCCCGGGCGGACTTGACCGTGCCGACCGGGGTGATGACGGCGGCGGTGCCGCAGGCGAAGACCTCGGTGAGGGTGCCGTTCTCGGTGTCGGCCTGCCACTGGTCGATGGAGACGCGGGCCTCCTCGGACTTGTAACCGAGGTCCTCGGCGACCTTGAGGAGCGAGTCGCGGGTGATGCCCGCGAGGAGCGAACCGGTGAGGGTCGGCGTGACGATCTTGTCTCCGTACACGAAGTACAGGTTCATGCCGCCGAGTTCCTCGACCCACTTGTGCTCGACCGCGTCGAGGTAGCAGACCTGGTCGCAGCCCTTGGCCGCCGCCTCGGCCTGCGCGAGCAGGGAGGCCGCGTAGTTGCCGCCGGTCTTGGCGTCGCCGACGCCGCCGGGGACGGCGCGGACGCGGTCCTCCGAGGCCCAGATGGAGACGGGCTTCACGCCGCCCGGGAAGTACGGGCCGGCCGGCGAGGCGATGACGACGAAGAGGTACTCGTTGGCCGGGCGGACGCCGAGGCCGACCTCGGTGGCGATCATGAACGGACGCAGGTAGAGCGAGTCCTCGCCGCCGTGCGCCGGCACCCAGGCCTCGTCGTGCCGGACGAGGACGTCACAGGCCTCGACGAAGGTCTCGACCGGCAGCTCGGGCATGCCGAGCCGGCGGGCGGAGGACTGGAAGCGGCGGGCGTTGGCGTCCGGACGGAAGGTGGCGACCGAGCCGTCGGGGCGGCGGTACGCCTTCAGGCCCTCGAAGATCTCCTGCGCGTAGTGCAGGACGTTCGTCGCGGGGTCCAGGGAGAGCGGACCGTACGGGACGAGCTGCGCGTCGTGCCAGCCGCGGCCCTCGGTCCACCGGATGGTGACCATGTGGTCGGTGAAGTGGCGGCCGAATCCCGGGTTGGCCAGGATCGCCTCGCGCTCCGCGGCGGACAGCGGGCTGGAGGAGGGCTTGAGCTCGATCGTGGGCGTCGTCATGAGTGCGTGTCCTTCACCGGTTGTGTGGGGAGGACCGCGCGCGCCCGTCGCCGTCGGGGACAGCTGTCCCCGACGAGGCGGCGTCCGGGCATGCCCGTATGCCGCGGCCCCACGTTCGATTATCGCCCGTGGGGACCGGTGCGGGAAACGGATGAGCGCGGTCCGGGGTTCGGGGTGCGCCCGGCGGCCGCGCAAGAAACAGCCGCCGGGCGCTGAGGCGACCCGGCGGCTGCTGCTGATGTCAGTCGGCGCGGGTCAGCTCGCTACTCGCGCGGCGAGCGCGTCGCCGATCTCGTCCGTGGTGCGGACGCTGTCGCCGCGCTCGGTGAGGTCGGCGGCGACGGCCTCCTCGACCCGGGCGGCCTCGGTCTCGTAGCCGAGGTGGCGGAGCAGGAGGGCGACGGAGAGGACGGTGGCCGTGGGGTCGGCCTTGCCCTGGCCCGCGATGTCCGGCGCGGAGCCGTGGACCGGCTCGAACATCGACGGGAACTCGCCGCTCGGGTTGATGTTGCCGGAGGCGGCGACGCCGATGCCGCCGGAGACGGCCGCGGCGAGGTCGGTGATGATGTCACCGAAGAGGTTGTCGGTGACGATCACGTCGAAGCGGGCCGGGTCGGTGACGAGGAAGATCGTCGCGGCGTCGACGTGCAGGTAGTCGGTGGTGACCTCGGGGAACTCGGCCGCGACCTTGTGGAAGACGTTCGTCCAGAGGTGGCCGGCGAAGGTCAGCACGTTGTTCTTGTGGACCAGCGTCAGCTTCTTGCGCGGGCGGGCCTGCGCGCGGGCGAAGGCGTCGCGGACCACGCGCTCGACGCCGAAGGCGGTGTTGACCGAGACCTCGGTGGCGACCTCGTGCTCGGTGCCCTTGCGGATGGTGCCGCCGTTGCCCGTGTACGGACCCTCGGTGCCCTCGCGGACCACGACGAAGTCGATCTCGGGCTGCCCGGCGAGCGGGGTGGCGACGCCGGGGAGCAGCTTCGAGGGACGCAGGTTCACGTGGTGGTCGAAGGCGAAGCGGAGCTTCAGCAGGAAGCCGCGCTCCAGGACACCGGACGGCACCGACGGGTCGCCGATCGCGCCGAGCAGGATGGCGTCGTGCTTCTTGAGGGAGTCGAGGTCGGCGTCGGTGAGGGTCTCACCGGTGGCGTGGTAGCGCTTGGCGCCGAAGTCGTACTCCTCGGTCTCCAGCTTCACGTCCTGGGGAAGGACGGCCGAGAGGATCTTGAGGCCCTGGGCCACGACCTCCTGGCCGATGCCGTCGCCGGGAATGACTGCGAGATTGATGCTGTGAGACATGTCGGCACCCTACTCTTCGTCCCATCGTCTGACACGTCACGTCCATCATGTGGACGAAGCGCCATACGGGTGAAGGCGTGTCAGTGGCCGGTGGAGCCGCCGTTGTCACGGCGGTCGAGGGCGCGCTGGAGGGCGGCTGCGGCGTTCTGGCGGGCCTCGTCGCTGGGACGGTTGGCGGAGTGGCGGACGCGGCGGGCGGTCTGAGTGGCCATGAGGGATCGACTCCTTGAGATCAGTGGTGATCCGGATGTGCGGAGATCAGTGGTGATCGAAGGCGCCGGAAGGGGCGGGGAGCGCCGCCGCAGGGGTTGCCTGCACAGGGCGTCGCGCTCTCGGCCGCCATTCGCTTGATGAAGCGAGACGTTCGGCTTCTACAAAGCTAGGGCAGACCCCCTGATCTGTCTCCACAATTACTCGGACTTCCTACTATCTGAGACGGCACCCCACCCTTCGTGGCCCCTGGCTCACCTATCTAGGTTGCGTTCCTACCTAGGTAGTGATGAGATGCACCCATGGCCGCAGACCGCAGATCCAGCTGGCTCAAGGGCGTCCTCGACCTGCTCGTCCTCTCCTGCCTGACCGACGGCGAGAGTTACGGGTACGAGATCGCGAAGGCGCTCGACGGGGCCGGCCTGGGGGAGATCAAGGGCGGGACGCTCTATCCCGTGCTGAACCGCCTGGAGCAGGCCGGTCTGGTGGAGGCCGAGTTCCGGGCCGCCGAGCGCGGGCCCGGGCGCCGCTACTACCGGCTCACCGGTCCGGGCCGGGCCCACCTCTCGGCCGAGAGCGAGGCCTGGGCGGAGTTCCACCGGGCCGTACGGAAGCAACTGCACGCAGGGGGAACCGCACCATGACCACCGACGCCTACTTCACCGAACTGGCCGCCGCACTGCGCGCCGCGGGAGTGCCCGAGGAGCAGATCGCACGGACGGCCGACGAACTGCGCGGCCACCTCGCGGAGACGGGGACCGCTCCGGAGGAGGAGTTCGGGCCGGCCGAGGGCTTCGCGGCCCGGCTCGGCGGACTCACCCCGGCCCCCGGGGAGCCGGACGAGGCCGCGGAGCGCTGGACGTGGACCGCGGACCTCTTCAACGACCGCCGGATGCTGGCCGTCCACGGCGACCAGGGCTGGGAGGTGGAGGGCCTGGACAGCCTCGGCCGCTTCGTCTGCCGCCGGGCTCCCGGGGCGCCGCTCGCCTGGGAGTACCGCCGCGAGGTGATCAAGGGGCGCCGTCGCGGCCAGGTCCTGGCGGAGCTGGAGCCGGAGGGCTGGGAGCTGTGCGGCGAGTGGCTGGTCTACGGCTACTTCAAGCGCCCGAAGGCGGCGACCGCGGGTCCGGCGGGGGCGCTCCCCTCGGTCCCGGCGACGCCCGCGAAGTGGCTGTTCCTGAGCCGGCGCGGCAAGGCGCTGCTCGGCGCCTGGGCAGTGGTGGTCGCCGCCGCCTACTTCGCGCTCGGCCTGCCGGGGTACGCGGTGGTCTTCGTCGCCCTGGGCAGCGCGGTCACGGCCGCGCTGACGGCGAAGCTGGAGACGGAACGCGGCCGCGTGGAGGCGGCCCGCAAGGGCTGAGGCGCCCCCTAGGGCGAAACACGCCCTAAGGGCGTCACATCACATCGCCGTCCCGCCAGTCGAAGACCAGCGGGACGGCGGGGTCCGGCAGGGCGAGTCCGTCCGCCGGGCGCAGGAAGACGAAGCCCTCCTCCTCCGCGAGGTGGACGATCCCCCCGGGCCCGAGCGCTTCGAGGCGCCCCTCCCAGACCCGCCAGCCGCGCGCCCGGTAGAGCGCGGCCCCGTCGTCCGAGGCGCCGAGCGCCCCGAAGGCGTACGCCCCGTCGATCACCCGCTCCAGACCGGCCATGACCGCGCCGCCGAGCCCCTGCCGCCGGAGGTCCTCGCGGACGGCGACGCCTTCGACGTACCCGACGCGGTGCGAACGGCCGCGGTGGAGCGCCCGGCGCAGCACGACGGCGCCATGGGCGGCGATGCCCCGCTCGTCCTCGATCCAGGCGTGGACGCCACCGAGGGTGTGGTCCCAGTCGTCGTCGGAGAAGTCGCCCTCGAAGGCGGTGTCGAGCATCTCGCGTACGGAGCGGAGCCGGGCGGCACCGAGTTCATGGGTGGGCGCGATCCTCACGGTCATGCCCCACCTTCCCACACTCGCCTAACCCCTCACCAGGCATTGACAGGTTGACGGCACCCCGTGAATCGCTCGTGGCTCCTTCCTGGCCCGGCGTGTGGGGAAGGGGGAATGAGAACCGCCCCCGTCCTCGGTTGGGGGACCGAGGAGGGGGGCGGTGATCAGGGGGAGCTACGGGCAGGTCAGCCCATGTGCGGGTAGCCGTACTCGGTCGGCGGGACCAGCGTCTCCTTGATGGCGCGGGTCAGCGTCCAGCGCATCAGGTTCTGCGGGGCGCCGGCCTTGTCGTTGGTGCCGGAGGCGCGGCCGCCGCCGAAGGGCTGCTGGCCGACGACGGCGCCGGTCGACTTGTCGTTGATGTAGAAGTTGCCCGCGGCGAAGCGGAGCTTCTCCATCGTGTACGCGGCGGCCGCGCGGTCGCCGGAGATGACCGAGCCGGTGAGGGCGTAGTCCGAGACCGACTCCATCTGGGTCAGCATCTCGTCGTACTTCTCGTCCTCGTACACGTGGACGGCGAGGATCGGGCCGAAGTACTCGGTCGTGAAGACCTCGTTCTCCGGGTCGTCGCAGACGATGACGGTCGGGCGGACGAAGTAGCCCACCGAGTCGTCGTACGTGCCGCCGGCGATGATCGTGCAGCTCGGGTCGGCCGCGGCACGGTCGATCGCCGCCTTGTTCTTGGCGAAGGAGCGCTCGTCGATGACGGCGCCGATGAAGTTCGACAGGTCGGTGACGTCACCCATGGTGATGCCGTCGACCTCGGCCGCGAACTCCTCCTTGAAGCCGTCGTTCCAGATCGACGCCGGGATGTAGGCGCGGGAGGACGCGGAGCACTTCTGGCCCTGGAACTCGAAGGAGCCGCGGGTCAGGGCGGTCTTCAGGATCGCGCGGTCGGCGCTCGGGTGGGCGACGACGAAGTCCTTGCCGCCGGTCTCGCCGACGATCCGCGGGTACGAGCGGTACTTCTCGATGTTGTTGCCGACCGTCTTCCACAGGTGCTGGAAGGTCTTGGTCGAGCCGGTGAAGTGGATGCCGGCCAGGTCGCGGTGGTTCAGGGCCACCTCGGAGACGGCGATGCCGTCGCCGGTCACCAGGTTGATGACGCCCTTCGGCAGGCCGGCCTCCTCCAGGAGCTCCATGAGGAGCACGGCGGAGTGGGTCTGCGTCGGGGACGGCTTCCAGACCACCACGTTGCCCATGAGAGCGGGGGCGGTGGGCAGGTTGCCCGCGATGGCCGTGAAGTTGAACGGGGTGATCGCGTAGACGAAGCCCTCCAGCGGGCGGTGGTCCAGACGGTTCCACACACCCGGGGAGTTCGCCGGCGGCTGCTCGGCGAGGATCTGGCGGGCGTACGCCACGTTGAAGCGCCAGAAGTCGACGAGCTCGCACGGGGTGTCGATCTCGGCCTGCTGGGCGGTCTTCGACTGGCCGAGCATGGTGGACGCGGCCAGCGTCTCGCGCCACGGGCCGGCGAGCAGCTCGGCGGCGCGCAGGATGATCGCGGCGCGGTCGTCGAAGGACATCGCGCGCCAGGCGGGGGCCGCGGCGAGGGCGGCGTCGATGGCGTCCTGGGCGTCCTGCTCGGTGGCGCCGCGGAAGGTGCCGATGACGGCCTTGTGGTTGTGCGGCTGGACGACCTTGAACTCCTCGCCGCCGCCGAGGCGCTTCACGCCGCCGATGGTCATCGGCAGCTCGCGCGGGTTCTCCGCCAGCTCCTTGAGCTTGGTCTCGAGGCGGAGGCGCTCCGGGGAACCGGGGGCGTAGCTGTGCACCGGCTCGTTGACCGGAGCGGGGACCTGGGTGACAGCGTCCATGAGTCTCGTAACTCCTTGTGAGAGGTGGGCTCAGCCCTTGGTGAGGATGGAGCGGACGAAGAAGAGGAGGTTGGCCGGCTTCTCCGCGAGGCGGCGCATGAAGTAGCCGTACCAGTCGGTGCCGTACGCGGTGTAGACGCGCATCCGGTGCCCCTCGGCGGAGAGCCGGTTCTGCTCCTCGCTGCGGATGCCGTACAGCATCTGGAACTCGTACTCGTCCAGCTTGCGCCCGGCGCGGCGGGCCAGCTCCTGGCCGATGGAGATCAGGCGCGGGTCGTGCGAGCCGATCATCGGGTAGCCCTCACCGTCCATCAGGATCTTCATGATCCGGACGTACGCCTTGTCGATCTCGGGCTTGTCCTGGAGGGCGACGGAGGCGGGCTCCTTGTAGGCGCCCTTCACGATCCGGACGCGGGAGCCGTTCGCGGCGAGGCGTCGGGCGTCGCCCTCGGTGCGGAAGAGGTAGGCCTGGATGACGCAGCCGGTCTGCGGGAAGTCCTTCCGCAGCTCCTCGTGGATGGCGAACATCGAGTCGAGGGTCGTGTGGTCCTCGGCGTCCAGGGTGACGGTGGTGCCGATCTCGGCGGCGGCCGCGACGACCGGGCGGACGTTGGCGAGGGCCAGCTCGTGCCCGTCCTCCAGGGACTGGCCGAACATCGACAGCTTCACGGACATCTCGGCGCGCTCGCCGAGGCCCAGCTCCTTGAGGCGGCCGATGAGCTCTAGGTAGGCGTCCCGGGCGGCGTACGACTGCTCGACGGTGGTGATGTCCTCACCGACGACGTCGAGGGTGACCTCCAGGCCGCGGTCGCTCAGCTCGGAGACGATCGGGACGACGTCGTCGACCGTCTCACCGGCGATGAAGCGGGCGACGACCTGCTTGGTCCCGGGGGCGGCCGACACGAGACGGCGCATCTTGTCGCTGCGCGACGCGGCGAGGATCACGGGACCCAGCACGGGGACCTCCAGAAGGACAGGTGACGAAGGATGCCGTACCCGCTCATTCGAAAGAAACCGGGAACAGCACGAAGAACCACCGTGAAACCTAAGGATCGCTCCGATCGTCCGCCATCTACAGCTGTCACGCATCCGTGTGCGCAGGCTCATACAAATGTCTGAGAGGGTGCGAGAATGGCCCCGTGAAGGGCGATTACCAAGAACTGGTGGACGAGATCTCCGCGCTGCTCGGCGCCCCGGCGACCCTGGAGAACCGCGATTTCGGCCTGATCGCCTTCGGCGCCCACGACAGCGACGACGACACGGCGATGGACCCGGTCCGGACGCGGTCGATCCTGACCCGGAAGTCGACCCCGGCGGTCCGCGCCTGGTTCGAGGGCTTCGGCATCACCCGGGCGACGGGCCCGGTCCGCATCCCGGCCGCCCCGGACGCCGGCGTGTTCCGGGACCGCCTCTGCCTTCCCGTACGCCATCGGGGCGTCGTCCTCGGGTACGTCTGGCTGCTCGACGCCGAGCCCGGCCCCGCGCCCGCGCAGCTCACGGCCGCGATGGAGGTCGCCACCCGGATCGGCGGCCTCCTCGCCGACGAGGAGCGCGCGGACGCCGACCTCTCGCGCGAGTTCGCCGCGGTCCTCACGGCCGGGCGCGGCTGGCAGAGCGACATGGCCGTCGCGGCGCTCCGGGCGGCCCTGGGGCCCAGCGCGGACGGCCTGCACACCGTCGTCTGCGTGACGCCCTGGCACGGCGAGGCCCCTTCGGTCCGGGCGGTCCCCGGCGCGGCGGCCGTCACCACCCTCCCCGAGGGCGAGTGCCTCGCCGTCCTCGTACGGCTGCGGACGGCCGAGGACCTCTCCCCCGCCCACACGGCCGCCGAGCGGCTGCGCGCCACCGCCCCGGCCGGCATCGCGACCGCCCGCCGGGGCCTCGCGGAGCTCCCGGCGGCCTGGCGCGAGGCCAACACGGCGGCCCGTGCGGCCACGGCGCAGCCGGCGCTCGGCCCCGTCGCGGAGTGGGCCGGGATCGGCCCGTACCGCCTGCTCGCGGCGCTCTACCACCCCGAGATCGACCCCGTCGTCGCACCGCTGCTCGCCCCCGCCCACGCCGAACTGGCCCGCACCGCCGAGGCGTTCCTCGACAACGCGGGCCAGGCGGGCCGCACGGCGGCGGCCCTGGGCATCCACCGCCAGACCCTGTACTACCGGCTGTCGCGGGTCGAGCAGCTCACGGGCCTGGACCTGGACGACGGCGAGGACCGCCTGCTGCTCCACATGTCCCTCAAGTCGGCCCGGCTCTGAACGACCGCCCCGCCGACCGCTACTGATCCCCCATCAGCACCCGGAGACCCGCGGTGAGATCGTCGGCGCTCGGGGCGGTCTCCGGGTCGACCATCCACTGGATCATGACGCCGGTCGCCAGGGCCTGGCAGAGCAGACCCGCCACCCGGGCCTTCTCCGGATCGGCCTCCGGGTCGATGCCGAGGAAGCCCTCGGCCATCCCGAGGCGGCCCTCCCGCTGCGGCTCCTTGATGGCGTCGCGCAGCTTCTCGTCGTCGTCGAGCCGGGTGACGATCTCGGTCTGGAGCTTCCAGACCGCCCGGCTCGCTCCGGCGGCGGCGATGACCTGTTCCCAGACGGCGTGGAACCGCTCGTACGGGTCGGCCGGCAGCGCCGCCGTGCCCGCCGCCCCGGCCTGCTCGCCCCACTCCTCGGTCAGAGCAAGGAAGGCCTGCTGGAGCAGGGCGTCCTTGGAGCCGTAGTGGTAGCCGATGGAGGCGAGGTTGGTGCCCGAGGCGGCGACGATGTCGCGCGCCGTGGTGCGCCCGTACCCCTTCTCCAGGAGGCAGCGCTTGGCGCCTTCGAGCAGGTCTTCCTTGTGTCCCATGACAGCACTGTACCCGGCCGCTAGACGCTTGTGTAAGACGAGCGTCTAGCAACCGGGTACGGAGGCGCCGGGAGCGTCAGATCAGGTTGACCGAGCGGGCCGAGGCGGCGCCGATCTCGGCCGAGATCTCCGCGAGCACCGTGGCCGGGACGGTGTCGTCCACGGTGAGGACGACGAGCGCCTCGCCGCCCTCCTCCGCGCGCGCCACCTGCATGCCCGCGATGTTCAGACCGGCCTCGCCGAGGATCCGGCCCACCGTGCCGACGACACCCGGGCGGTCCTCGTAGCGCAGCACGACCATGTGGTCGGCGAGGGCCACGTCCACGTCGTAGTCGCCGACGGCGACGATCTTCTGGAGGTGCTTGGGGCCGGCCAGCGTGCCGGAGACCGCGACCTCCTCGCCGTTCGCCAGCGTGCC
Organism: Streptomyces sp. NPDC034084; assembly: GCF_055575535.1. Taxonomy (NCBI): domain Bacteria; kingdom Bacillati; phylum Actinomycetota; class Actinomycetes; order Kitasatosporales; family Streptomycetaceae; genus Streptomyces; species Streptomyces sp. NPDC034084. Next base: position 534,731 of record NZ_JBVISK010000004.1, on the reverse strand, counting down.
GCGCACGGTCACCACGTTGCGGTGGTCGGGCGACTCGGAGCTCGTCGTCAGGCGCACCTCGACACCGCGCTCCTGCGCGAACAGCGGCGCGTTGACGTACGACACGGTCTCGTCGACCACGTCCTCGAACACGCCCTTGAGCGCGGAGAGTTCGAGCACCTTCACGTCGTGCTGGGTGATCTCGCCGTACACCTCGACGTCGAGACGGGCCGCGACCTCGCCCGCGAGGGCGGTGAAGATCCGGCCGAGCTTCTCGGCGAGCGGCAGACCCGGCTTGACGTCCTCGGCGATGACACCGCCCTGGACGTTGACCGCGTCCGGCACGAGCTCACCGGCGAGCGCCAGGCGCACCGAGCGGGCGACGGCGATGCCGGCCTTCTCCTGGGCCTCGTCCGTGGAGGCGCCGAGGTGCGGGGTGCAGACGACCTGGTCGAGCTCGAAGAGCGGGGAGTCCGTGCAGGGCTCCTTGGCGTACACGTCGAGGCCCGCGCCGGCGACCCGGCCCTCCTTGAGCGCCGAGTAGAGCGCCGCCTCGTCCACGATCCCGCCGCGCGCGGCGTTGACGATGCGGACGGAGGGCTTGACCTTGTGCAGCGCCTCGTCGCCGATGAGACCGAGGGTCTCCGGGGTCTTCGGCAGGTGGACGGTGATGAAGTCGGCGACCTCGAGCAGCTCGTCCAGGGCGAGCAGCTTCACGCCCATCTGGGCGGCGCGGGCGGGCTGCACGTAGGGGTCGTACGCGACGATCTTCATGCCGAAGGCGGACATGCGCTGGGCGACCAGGACGCCGATGCGGCCGAGGCCGACGACGCCGAGGGTCTTCTCGCTCAGCTCGACGCCCGTGTACTTCGAGCGCTTCCACTCGCCGTTCTTCAGCGCGGTGTTGGCCTGGGGGATGTTGCGCGCCGTGGCGACGAGCAGACCGCACGCGAGCTCGGCCGCCGTCACGATGTTCGACGTCGGGGCGTTCACGACCATCACGCCGGCCTTGGTGGCGGCGGAGACGTCGACGTTGTCCAGGCCGACACCGGCACGGGCGACGACCCGCAGCTTCCCGGCGGCGGCGATGGCCTCGGCGTCGACCTTGGTCGCGGAGCGGACCAGGATCGCGTCCACATCGGCGATGGCGGGGATCAGCTCGGCCCGGTCGGCACCGTTGCAGTGCCGGATCTCGAAGTCCGGGCCCAGGGCGTCGACGGTGGCGGGCGACAGCTCTTCAGCGATGAGTACGACAGGTTTCGAGCTCACGTGAGTCCTCACAGGTCCAGTGCGGACGGCCGTCCCGACGGCCGCAGGCGGTGGAGGGGGCTTGCCGCGTGAAAGCGCACGACGCTGTGGGCCTGACGCGTATGTTGTTGAGAAGTGTAGTGGTGCACCGGCGCCGTTCATGCGCCTCGTTGGAAGGATCACCCGTCCGTGGTTGGACGGCGTGTCCAACGATGCGGCGAGGGGCCGGACGCGCTGTCCGGCCCCCGCCCTGGAGGCTTACGCCTCTTCGTCGTTCACCCAGCTCATGAGCTTGCGCAGCTCCTTGCCGGTGGTCTCCAGGAGGTGGTTGGCGTCCTGGGTCTTGTACTCGTTGTACTTCTTCAGGCCGCCGTGGTACTCGGCCATCCACTCCTTGGCGAAGGTGCCGTCCTGGATCTCCGCGAGGACCTTCTTCATCTCGGCCTTGGTGGCCTCGGTGATGATCCGCGGGCCGGTGACGTAGTCGCCCCACTCGGCGGTCTCGGAGACCGACCAGCGCATCTTCTCCAGGCCGCCCTCGTACATGAGGTCGACGATGAGCTTCAGCTCGTGCAGGCACTCGAAGTACGCGATCTCCGGCTGGTAGCCGGCCTCGGTCAGGGTCTCGAAGCCCGCCTTGACCAGAGCCGCGGTGCCACCGCAGAGGACGGCCTGCTCGCCGAACAGGTCGGTCTCGGTCTCCTCGGTGAAGGTCGTCTTGATGACGCCGGCGCGGGTGCCGCCGATGCCCTTGGCGTACGAGAGCGCCAGCGCGAAGGCGTTGCCCGTCGCGTCCTGCTCGACGGCCGCGATGCACGGAACGCCGCGGCCCTCCTCGTACTGACGGCGGACCAGGTGGCCCGGGCCCTTCGGGGCGACCAGGGCGACGTCGATGCCCTCGGGCACCTTGATGAAGCCGTAACGGACGTTCAGGCCGTGACCGAAGAAGAGCGCGTCGCCCTCCTTCAGGTTGTCCTTGATGGACTCCTCGTAGACCTGGGCCTGGATCGGGTCCGGCGTCAGGATCATGATGAGGTCGGCCTCTTCCGCCGCCTGGGCGACGGAGACGACCCGCAGGCCCTGCTCCTCGGCCTTGGCCTTGGACTTCGAGCCCTCCTGCAGACCGACGCGGACGTCGACACCGGAGTCACGGAGCGACAGCGCGTGGGCGTGGCCCTGGCTGCCGTAACCGATCACCGCGACCTTGCGGCCCTGGATGATGGACAGGTCGGCGTCGTCGTCGTAGAACAGCTCGGCCACTGGGTATCTCCTTGAGGTGCTGGTGTTGCGTCCCACCGTACGGCGGGGAGCGGGAGGAAGGTTTTCGGGTCTCGTCAGTCGGACCGCCGGGTGGACCGGCGGTCGGCCTCCGATGACTCTCAGGCGCTGCGGTCGAGGGCCCGCAGGGACCGGTCCGTGATGGACCGGGCGCCACGCCCTATGGCGATCGTGCCGGACTGAACGAGCTCCTTGACGCCGAACTGCTCCAGCATCTTGAGCATGGCGTCCAGCTTGTCACTCGAACCGGTGGCCTCGATGGTGACCGCCTCGGGCGAGACGTCCACGGTCTTGGCGCGGAACAGCTGCACGATCTCGACGATCTGGGAGCGGGTCTCGTTGTCGGCGCGGACCTTCACCAGGACGAGCTCGCGCTGGATCGCAGCGCTGGGCTCGAGTTCGACGATCTTCAGGACGTTGACCAGCTTGTTGAGCTGCTTGGTCACCTGCTCCAGGGGCAGGTCCTCGACATTGACCACGATGGTGATGCGGGAGATGTCGGGGTGCTCGGTGACGCCCACGGCGAGCGAGTCGATGTTGAAGCCGCGGCGCGAGAAGAGCGCGGCGATCCGGGCGAGGATGCCGGGCGTGTTCTCGACGAGAACGGAGAGCGTGTGCTTGGTGGACATGTCTGGGTCTCTTCCTTTTCGCTCTGCGCGCTCAGTCGTCTTCGCCGTCGCCGAAGTCGGGGCGGACGCCCCGCGCGGCCATGACCTCGTCGTTGGAGGTTCCCGCGGCGACCATCGGCCAGACCTGGGCGTCCTCGTGGACGATGAAGTCGATCACGACCGGGCGGTCGTTGATGGCGTTGGCCTCGGCGATGACCTTGTCCAGGTCGGCCGGGTCCTCACAGCGCAGGGCGACACAGCCCATGGCCTCGGAGAGCTTGACGAAGTCGGGGACGCGGGTGCCCTTGTTCGCCTGGACGTCGTCCGGGCCGGAGTGCAGGACGGTGTTCGAGTAGCGCTGGTTGTAGAAGAGCGTCTGCCACTGACGGACCATGCCGAGGGCGCCGTTGTTGATGATGGCGACCTTGATCGGGATGTTGTTGAGGGCGCAGGTGGTGAGCTCCTGATTGGTCATCTGGAAGCAGCCGTCGCCGTCGATCGCCCAGACCGGGCGGTCCGGCATGCCGGCCTTGGCGCCCATCGCGGCGGGGACCGCGTAGCCCATCGTCCCGGCGCCGCCGGAGTTCAGCCAGGTGGCCGGCTGCTCGTAGTCGATGAAGTGGGCGGCCCACATCTGGTGCTGGCCGACGCCCGCGGCGAAGATCGTGCCCTCGGGGGCGAGCCGGCCGATGCGCTGGATGACCTGCTGCGGCGAGAGGCTGCCGTCCTCCGGCAGGTCGTAGCCGAGCGGGTAGGTCTCGCGCCAGCGGCTCAGGTCGCTCCACCAGGCGGTGTAGTCGCCCTTGTTGCCCTCGCTGTGCTCGGCCTGGACGGCCTGGACCAGGTCGGCGATGACCTCGCGGGCGTCACCGACGATCGGGACGTCGGCGGCGCGGTTCTTGCCGATCTCGGCCGGGTCGATGTCCGCGTGGACGATCTTGGCGTACGGGGCGAAGCTGTCGAGCTTGCCGGTGACGCGGTCGTCGAAGCGGGCGCCGAGGGCGACGATCAGGTCGGCCTTCTGCAGCGCGGTGACGGCGGTGACCGCGCCGTGCATGCCCGGCATGCCGACGTGCAGCGGGTGGCTGTCGGGGAAGGCGCCGAGCGCCATCAGGGTGGTGGTGACCGGGGCGCCGGTGAGCTCGGCGAGGATCTTCAGCTCGGCGGTGGCGCCGGCCTTGATGACGCCGCCGCCGACGTAGAGCACGGGCCGCTTGGCGGCGCTGATCAGCTTGGCGGCCTCGCGGATCTGCTTGGCGTGCGGCTTGGTCACCGGGCGGTAGCCGGGCAGGTCGGTCTGCGGCGGCCAGCTGAAGGTGGTCTTCGCCTGGAGGGCGTCCTTGGCGATGTCGACAAGGACCGGGCCCGGGCGGCCGGTGGAGGCGATGTGGAAGGCCTCGGCGATCGTCCGCGGGATGTCCTCGGCCTTGGTGACGAGGAAGTTGTGCTTGGTGATCGGCATCGTGATGCCGCAGATGTCCGCCTCCTGGAAGGCGTCCGTGCCGATCGCCTTCGAGGCGACCTGGCCGGTGATCGCGACGAGCGGCACCGAGTCCATGTGCGCGTCGGCGATCGGGGTGACCAGGTTGGTCGCGCCCGGGCCCGAGGTGGCCATGCAGACGCCGACCTTGCCCGTGGCCTGGGCGTAACCGGTGGCGGCGTGGCCCGCCCCCTGCTCGTGCCGGACGAGGATGTGACGCACCCGCTGCGAGTCCATCATCGGGTCGTAGGCCGGCAGGATCGCGCCGCCGGGGATGCCGAAGACGGTGTCGGCGCCCACTTCCTCGAGAGAACGGATGAGGGACTGGGCACCCGTGACGTGCTCGACGGTGGTGGCGGGCTGCGCGCCGTTACGGGGCCGCGGCTGCGGATGGTGCCCGGTGGCCTGCTCGGTCATCAGCATCTCTTCTCGAGGCAGAGGGTTTTTGCGAGGTGTTTTGCGGGGGTTTGCTGCGTTTTCGGGGTGAGCCGGTGCAACAAAAAACCCCTCGTGCCGTGAGGCAAGCGAGGGGAGCGCGTCGGGTGCGTTCTCAGCGGGACCTACCGGGTCCTGCTTCAGCCGACGCGCTTTCCAAGTACGAGAATTCGGGTGCGCATGGCACTGACCCTCCCTCTCCGGCCTCATCACTGTCAAGTGGGTGGGACAGGCGTCTCAGCATTTGGGCGAATCGGGGGACGGTTTCCGACATGGACGGGGACCGCCCCGGGCAGCGGGTACTCGTCCCGTACGAGCGCCCTGCGCAGGCGGTACTCGTCGAGCGGGCCCGAGAAGGCCATGCCCTGGGCGTGGGTGCAGCCCATCGCGCGCAGGGCGACGACCTGCTCCGGGACGTCGACGCCCTCGGCGACGGTCTCCATGCCGAGCTCGCCGGCGATGCGCAGCACCCCCCGGGTGATCTTGCGGAGCCGCGCGGACTCGACCACACCTTCGACCAGCCCCCGGTCCAGCTTCAGTATGTCCACGGGGAGCCTGCGCAGGGCGTTGAGCGCGACGTGTCCGCTGCCGAACCCGTCGAGCGCGATCCGCACCCCGAGCCGCCGCAGGCTGACCAGGCGCTGTTCGAGCTCGTCGAGCGAGATCCGGGGGTCGCTGTCGGCGAGCTCGACGATCAGCGAGCCGGACGGCAGCCCGTGCCGGGTGAGGAGCGACTCGACCGAGCCGAGCGGCAGGGAGCGGTCCAGGAGGCGCCGGGAGGAGAGCCGGATGGACACGGGCGTACGGTGGCCGATTCCCGCCCGCTCGGCGGCCTGCTCGACGGCCTCCTCGAGGAGCCAGCGGCCGAGCTCGGCGGTGCGCTCGCCGTCGTCGGTGACGCGGAGGTACTCGGCGGGGGTGAAGAGGATGCCCTGGCTGGAGCGCCAGCGCGCCTGGGCGCTGACGGCGGAGATCCGGCCGGTGGCGAGGTCGACGACCGGCTGGTGGAGCAGGGCGAACTCGCCGTCGTGCAGGGCGGTGCGCAGCCGGGCGGCCAGCTCGCTCCGGCGGACCACCTCGGCCTGCATCTGCGGGGCGTAGAGCTCGACGCGGTCCTTGCCGGCGGCCTTGGCCCGGTACATGGCCAGGTCGGCGTTGCGCAGCAGGTCGCCGGCCTCGATGCCGGGCTCGGCGAAGGCGACGCCGATGGAGGCGGCGACCCGCACCTCGTTGCCGCCGTCCACGCGGTAGGGCTGGGAGAGCGTGAGCCGGAGCCGGTCGGCGATCTCCTGGACCTGGTTCCGGCGGGCGGTCTGGTCCCGGAGGCCGTCGCCGAGGATGAGGGCGGCGAACTCGTCGCCGCCGAGCCGGGCGGCGGTGTCCCCGGCCCGTACGGAGTCGTGGAGGCGGCGGGCGGCCTGGACGAGGAGGTCGTCGCCCGCCTGGTGGCCGAGGCGGTCGTTGACCCCCTTGAAGCCGTCGAGGTCGATGAAGAGCACGGCGGTGCCGGCGTCGGAGGCGCGGCGGCCGCTGAGCGCCTGCCGGACCCGCCGGGTGAAGAGGGACCGGTTGGGCAGGTCGGTGAGCGGGTCGTGCTCGGCGTTGTGCTGCAGCTGGGCCTGGAGGCGGACGCGCTCGGTGACGTCCCGGCTGTTGAAGATCAGGCCGCCCTGGTGCCGGTTGACGGTCGACTCGACGTTGAGCCAGTCGCCGCGGCCGGAGCGGAAGCGGCACTCGATCCGGGTGGTGGGCTCCTCGGCGGGCGAGGCGGCCAGGAAGCGACGTACCTCGTGGACGACGGCGCCGAGGTCCTCGGGGTGGATGAGGGAGGCGAGCTCGGAGCCGATGAGGTCGTCGGCGTCCCGTCCGTACACGCCGGAGGCGGCCGGGCTGACGTAGCGGAGTATCCCGGTGGGCGCGGCGATCATGATGACGTCGCTGGAGCCCTGCACCAGTGACCGGAAGTGGTTCTCCTTCTGGGCCAGCTCGTGGGTGAGGGCCATGTTGTCGAGGAGCATGATGCCCTGCCGTACGACGAGGGCGAGCACCACCGTGCAGCCGGTGAGGACGACGACGCGGTCGACCCGGCGCCCCTCGACGACGTTGTACAGGATGCCGAGGGTGCAGACCGCCGCGGCGAGGTACGGGGTGAGGGCGGCGAGCGAGCCGGCGACCGGGCGGCTGTGGAGCCACGGGCCGCGCGGGGCGGCCGCGCCGTCCGGTTGCCGGCGCACGCCCCAGGGCGCGTAGGCGAGCAGCAGCGAGCCGGCGAACCAGCCGGCGTCGAGCAGCTGGCCGGAGGCGTAGTTCTCGCGGAGCAGCGGCGAGGTGAAGAGGGCGTCACACAGCACGGTCAGGGCGAGTGCGGCGATCGCGGTGTTCGTCGCCGAGCGGTTCGCCTGTGAGCGCCGGAAGTGCAGGACGAGGACCATGCTGACGAGCACGATGTCGAGCAGTGGGTACGCGAGCGCCAGCGCGGCCTGGGCGACGGACTCGCCCTCGAAGTGCGCGGTGCGGGCGAGGGCGAGGCTCCAGGAGAGCGTGAGCAGGGAGCCCCCGATGAGCCAGGCGTCGAGCCCCAGGCAGACCCAGCCGGCCCGGTTGGCGGGCTTCTTCGCGAGGACGAGGAGACCCACGATGGCGGGCGGCGCGAAGAGCAGGAAGAAGAGATCGGCGACGGAGGAGTCGGGCACCTCGGTGCGGAGCACGACCTCGTACCAGCCCCACACGGCGTTCCCCGCGGCGGCCATGAAGGAGGAGAAGGCGAAGAGCAGCCAGGCCGGGCGGGCGCTGCCACGGCGGCCGCGGCCGTAGAGGAAGCAGGAGACGGCGGCGGTGAACGCGGCGGCACTGAGCCCGAAGTCGCCCATGAAGAGTGCCAGTCGGGGGGAGCCCCAGCCGAGGGAGGCGCCGGTGGTGTACCCCGCGCAGACGAGCCCGAGGGCGATCTGGGCGCGGGCCCCGCCGAGGCAGGTGCGCCGCGGGCCCGGGTGGCCGGAGCCGCCGCCGCCGACGGGGCGGCGCGTCATGACCGCCCCGGGCGCGCTCACCGGATCCTCCGGTGCCGCGCCGCCGCACCCGGCCGCGTCGTGCGGCCGCGCCGCCGGCTCGTCGGCACCCCCGGGGTGCCCGTCGCGGTCGTGGGCGTCGCGTTCGTGCGCGTGGGGTCCGGTGTCCGGCGCCGTGGCGGCGCGTGGCGCCAGGTGGGGCGCCGCCTGATCCGGCACCGAGCGCGCCAGGCCGGCGGTGAGGCATGGAAGGCCTGCCGACGGCGGCGTCGCCGCGTCGGATCGTCGGTCCTCCGGCCGTGTTTCACCCGTCGCCCCCCTCGGAACCTGATGACCCGTCACTTCACTCCCCGGCGTCAGCTCGTACTCGACGCAGCCCCCGCCACCGGACGATACACCAGGACCGTCACACAGGGACAGGGTCGCAGTACTCTCCGTGACGGACAGGGGGCTTGTACGCGGCGCGTGTCGGGGCGCGCGCCGCCCGCCCGGCCCGACATGCCCCCGGTCAGCCGGTCGTGAGCAGGACGTTGGCCAGTTCCTCGCCCGCCGCGAACCGCCGCAGCTGTCCCGCGATCAGCCGCTTCGCCCTCGGCATGAAGGCCGAAGTGGAACCTCCCACATGGGGACTGATCAGGACACCGGGAGCGTGCCACAACGGGTGCCCGGCCGGAAGCGGTTCCGGGTCGGTGACGTCGAGCGCCGCCGTGATCCTGCCGCTCTCGACCTCCTTGAGCAGCGCGGTCGTGTCGACGACCGGGCCGCGGGCGACGTTCACGAGCAGCGCCCCGTCCTTCATCCGTGCCAGGAACCCGGCGTCGGCGAGACGCGTGGTCGCGGGCGTGAGCGGAGTGGAGAGCACGACCACGTCCGCCTCCGGCAGCAGCGCGGGCAGGTCCGTCAGGGCGTGCACCGGGCCGCGCTCTGTGGTGCGCGCGGAGCGTGCGACGCGCGCCACCCGCGCGCACTCGAAGGGCGCGAGCCGGTCCTCGATGGCGGAGCCGATCGAGCCGTAGCCGACGAACAGGACGGACTTGTCGGCGAGGGCCGGGTAGAAACCGGCCCGCCACTCCTCGGCGTCCTGGCCGCGCACGAATCCGGGGATGCCGCGCAGCGAGGCGAGGATCAGGGCGAGGGCGAGCTCGGCGGTGCTGGCCTCGTGGACGCCCTTGGCGTTGCAGAGGGCGACCCCCGGCCGCAGCGAACCGATGCCCGGCGTGACGTGGTCGATGCCGGCGGACAGGGTCTGCACCACCCGCAGGGAGGTCATCCCGGCCAGTGGCCGTACCGCGATCTCCGAGCCCTTCATGTACGGGACGACGTAGAAGGCGCAGCGCGCCGGGTCGGCGGGGAACTCCGGACCGCCGTCCCACAAGCGGTAGTTCAGGCCCGACCCGCCCGGCGCGGGGAGCCCGTCGATCTCCTCCGCCGGAATCGGAAGCCACACGTCAGCGGTCGTGTCGTCGAATCTCATGACCAGGAGGCTATGCGAAGAATCCCGGCCGCCATTGGTTACTTTGGGGGCGGCACAGGGAGGGGTACCGGCAGGTGGAGCGCAGGACTATCGGGGCGACGGCGCTCGACGTGGGTGCCGTCGGCCTGGGGTGCATGCCGATGAACTGGGCGTACAGCCGTTCGGAACAGCGGGGGGACCGCTCGCTGCGGACCGTGCACGCGGCGCTCGACGCCGGGGTGAGCCTCCTCGACACCGCCGACATGTACGGACCGTTCACCAACGAGCTCCTGGTGGGCCGGGTGTTGAAGGAACGGCGGTCCGAGGCCTTCGTCTCGACGAAATGCGGACTGCTCGTCGGCGACCAGCACGTGGTCGCCAACGGCCGGCCGGGGTACGTGCGCCGGGCCTGCGACGCCTCGCTGCGGCGGCTCCAGACCGACGTGATCGACCTCTACCAGCTGCACCGCGCGGACCCGGAGGTGCCGGTCGAGGAGACCTGGGGCGCCATGGCCGAACTGGTCTCGGCGGGCAAGGTGCGGGCGCTCGGCCTCTGCGCCGTGGGCGCGCGGGCGGTCCGGCGCGGAGCCGATCTGCATGAGGGGACGATCCGCCAACTGGAGCGGGTCCAGCAGGTCTTCCCGGTGGCGGCGGTGGAGGCGGAGCTGTCGGTCTGGTCACGGGAGGCGCTGGTGCGCCTGCTGCCCTGGTGCGCGGCGCGAGGGGTCGGCGTCCTGGCGGCGATGCCCCTGGGGAACGGCTTCCTGACGGGGACGCTCACCCCCGGCGGCGGCTTCGAACCGGACGACCCGCGCGCCCGGCACCCCCGGTTCACGGCCGAGATGATGGCGGCGAACCAGCCGATCGTGGCGGGGCTGCGCCGGGTCGCCGCGCGGCACGGGGAGGACGTCACCCCGGCGCAGGTGGCGCTCGCCTGGGTGCTCGGGCTCGGGCGGCACGTCGTGCCCGTGCCGGGGGCGAAGCGGGAGCGGTGGGTGGTCGAGAACGCCGGGGCGGCCGCGCTGCGGCTCACGGCGGAGGACCTGGCGGAGATCGCGGCGCTTCCGGCACCCCGCGGTTCCTGGGACTGAAGGGCTCGCGAAAGCGGGAGCGGCGGGCGGGAACCTGATCGGGGCGAGCGGTGTATCAAGGATGCAGGCCGCTCGACTCGTCGAAGGGGACCGGACCATGAGCCGTCCTGTCATGAAGGCCCTGGGGGGCGCCGCCGTGCTGATGCTCGTCTCCGGCTGCTCCTCGGGAGGTACCGAGGAGCGCCCGGGTACGGCTCCGCCGGCGTCGGTCGCCTCCTCCGCGTCCGCACCGCCGTCCGCATCCCATGGGGTGCGGGTGTCGGTGGTGGGCACGCTCGCAGAGGGCCTGAAGTCGCCGTGGGGGCTCGCGGCGCTGCCCGGCGGGGATCTGCTCGTCTCCTCGCGGGACGAGCGGACGATCACCCGGGTCGACGGGCGGACGGGGGCGAAGACCCCGCTCGGCGAGGTGCCGGGGGTGGTGCCGGGCGGTGAGGGCGGCCTCCTGGGGCTCGCCGTCCGGGACGGCTGGGTGTACGCCTATCTGACGGCTTCCTCGGACAACCGCATCGTGCGCATGCGGTACGGCGGCGGGGCGGGCGACCGGCTCGGCCCGCCGGACCCGGTGCTCACCGGCATCCCGAAGGGGCTCGTGCACAACGGCGGACGGATCGCGTTCGGGCCGGACGGCATGCTGTACGCGGGGACGGGCGAGACGGGCCGGACGGGGCTGGCCCAGGACCGGGCGTCGCTGGGCGGGAAGATCCTGCGGATGACCCCGGAGGGCGGACCGGCACCGGGCAATCCGTTCCCGGGCTCGGTGGTCTATTCGTACGGTCACCGCAATGTGCAGGGGCTCGCCTGGGACCCGCAGGGCCGGCTGTGGGCGGCCGAGTTCGGGCAGAACACCTGGGACGAGCTGAACCTGGTGCGGCCGGGGCGGAACTACGGCTGGCCGGTGGCCGAGGGGCGGGCCGGGCGGGCCGGATTCGTCGACCCGGTGGCCCAGTGGCCGACCTCGGAGGCCTCCCCGAGCGGCATCGCGTACGCGCGGGGCGCGATCTGGATGGCCGGGCTCAGAGGTGAGCGGCTGTGGCGCGTTCCGCTCTCCGGACCGGAACGATCCGGGGACCCCGAGGCGTTCCTGGAAGGTGGGTACGGACGCCTTCGCACGGTTCTCGCGGCGGGCGGCGACCGGCTCTGGCTGGTGACCAGCGAGACCGACACCCGGGGCACGCCCGGGCCTCGGGACGACCGGATCCTCCGTCTGGAGGTGAGGTGAGAGAGGCGGTGACCGTGTTCGGTGGACTGGACGAGTTCTTCGCGCCGGGGCGCAGGCACATCGAGGAGGAGCGGCGCAGGGAGGCGCTGACCAGGGAGGATCCGGGGGACGCAGACCCGGCGCGCGGGCCGGTGGACCTGTCCTCGGGCCGGGTGACGATACGGGTCCCCCGCCCGGCGGAGGCCTCCACCGTGGAGGAGTCCACAGTGGAGGGCCTCGGTGGGGCGGGGGGCTCGGAATCGGCTTCCGGGGCCGGGTCAGAGCGGGGTGTCGAGGAGGTGCAGGCGGTGGGCCAGGGCGGCGGCCTCGCCCCGGCCGGCGACGCCGAGCTTGGCGAGGATGTTGGAGACGTGGACGCTGGCCGTCTTCGGTGAGATGAACAGCTCCTCGGCGATCTGACGGTTGGTGCGGCCGGCCGCGACCCGGCGCAGCACGTCCTGCTCCCTGGGCGTCAGGCCGAAGCCGTCCTCGCCGGGTTCCGCCGGGGCCGGGGCCTGCTTCTCTGGGGTGAGGGAGAGGCGGGCGCGGGCGGCGAGGAGTTCCACGTCCTCGCGGAGCGGGCGGGCGCCCAGGCGGACGGCGGTGGCGTGGGCCTCGCGGAGCAGGGCCGTGGCCTCCTCGCGGTGGCCGCCCTCGACGAGCAGGGCGTCGGCGAGGCGGTGGCGGGCGCGGGCCAGGAGGTACGGGCGTTCGAGCGGCTCGTAGGCGGCGACGACCTCGGCCCAGCGGGCGGCGGTCTCGCGGCCCTCGGCGCGGGCGAGCTCCTCCGACACCTGCTGGGAGCAGGCCTCCCAGACCGGGGCCGGGGTGGCCAGTTCGCGGACGCAGCGGCGGATGAGGGCGAGCGCCCCGGCGCGGCCCTCGGCGGCGGCGGGCAGGCCCCGGCTGTCCGCCTCGGCGGTGACGGCGGTGAGGACGAGCGGCCAGCCGTAGCGGTGGGTGCCGGGCGGGAAGCCGGTCTCCGCGAGGGTGGCCAGCTGCTCCCGGACGTCCGCGAGGCGGCCCTCGGCGGCGGCGATGGCGATCTCGACCTGAGCCATGGGCAGGGTGTACTGCGGGATCGGGTCGCGGGCGCCGTACCGCGTACGGGCCTCGGCGAGGTGCTCGGCGGCCCTGGCCGGCTCGCCGCGGCCGACGGCGAGGTGGGCGAGCTGGAGCAGGGCCGTGCCGCCCGGCTTGGTGCTGCTCGCGCCGGAGCGGAGCAGCAGTTCGGCCTCCTCCTTGCCGCGGTCCCACTCGCCGAGCGAGACGAGGGACTCCGCGAGGTTGGCGCGGATCCAGCCCGCGCTGTCGACGAGGCCGCGGGAGCGGGCCAGTTCGATGCCGGCGGTGGCGATCTCCACGGCCTCGCGGGAGCGGCCGAGCGCCTCCATGGAGGAGGAGAGGTTGACATGGGCGCGCGCGGCTTCGTGGAACTGGCCGAGGGCGATGGTCCGTTCGCGTGCCTCGTGCATCACGGCGAGGCCGGCTTCGGTGTCTCCGGCCGACACCATGATGGTGCCGAGGGTGATGCGGGCGTTCAGCTCGATGGGTTCGGCCTTGACGAACCGGGCGTACTCGACGGCGCGTTCGGCGGCGGCGAGCGCCTCGGGTCCGGGGTTGCGGAGCATCCCCCAGCCGGCCGCGCCGACCAGGACGGTGGCGTGGACGGCGGACGGCGGGAGGCCCTTGACCAGTTCCTGGGCGCGGGCGATCTCCGGCCAGCCGTCGCCCCGGCCGAGGTTGGACTGGAGGCGGGCCATCTCCGTCCAGAACCAGGCGGCGCGCAGCGGGTCGTTCTCGTCGCTGTCGAGGAGCCGGAGCGCGGTGCGGCAGATCTTCGTGGCCCGCTCCCGTTCCCCGCTGAGCCGGGCGGCGACGGTGGCCTCGGCGAGCAGGTCGAGGTAGCGCAGCGAGGTGGTCTCGGGGTCGCAGCCGCAGGCGGGGTAGGCGTCGGCGTCGTCCATGGGGCGCAGCGAGTCGCGGGTCTCGGCGGGGACCTTGTCCCACAGCTCCATGGCCCGTTCGAGGAGGCTGAGCTGCTCGGCGTAGGCGTGGCGCTTGCGGGTCTCGACGGCGGCCTGGAGGACGGCGGGGAGGGCCTTCTCTGGGGCGTGGGCGTGGTACCAGTACGTGGCGAGCCGGGTGGCCCGCTCGTGGGGGCGGACGAGTCCGGGGTCGGCTTCCAGGGCCTCGGCGTACCGCCGGTTGAGGCGGGAGCGCTCGCCGGGCAGGAGGTCGTCGCTGACGGCCTCGCGGACGAGGGAGTGGCGGAAGCGGTAGCCGTCGCCGTCGGGGACGGCGAGGAGGATGTTGGCGCCGACGGCGGCCCGCAGCGCCTCGATGAGTTCGTCCTCGGAGAGCCGGGCGACGGCGGCGAGCAGCCCGTACTCGACGGTGGAGCCGCCCTCGGCGACGATCCTGGCGACGCCCTGGGCGGCCTCCGGGAGCGTCTCGACCCGCACGAGCAGGAGGTCGCGCAGGGAGTCGCTGAGCTGGCCGGCGGCGCAGCCCGCCTCGTGGGAGACGACGAGCTCCTCGACGAAGAAGGCGTTGCCGTCGGAGCGTTCGAAGACCTCTTCGACGAGTCCGGGGTCGGGTTCGGCGGCGAGGATGCCGGTGAGCTGGCGGTGCACCTCGGTGCGGGTGAAGCGGACGAGTTCGATGCGGCGGATGGTGCGGAGCCGGTCGAGTTCGGCGAGGAGGGGGCGCAGCGGGTGGCGGCGGTGGATGTCGTCGGCGCGGTAGCTGGCGACGACCACGAGCCGGCCGCGCCGCAGGGTGCGCAGGAGGTAGGTGAGCAGGTGCCGGGTGGAGGCGTCGGACCAGTGCAGGTCCTCCAGGACGAGCACGATCGTACGGTCGGCGGCGAGCCGTTCCAGGAGCCGTACGGTCAGCTCGAAGAGGCGGGCGGTGGAGTCCTCGTCGGAGGGCTCGTGGCCGCCGGGGTCGCCGAGTTCGGGCAGCAGGCGGGCGAGTTCGCCCTCGTAGCCGTCGGCGGCGGCGTCGAGTTCGTCGGGGAGGCGGCGGCGGAGCGCGCGCAGAGCGGCGGCGAAGGGCGCGAAGGGCAGTCCGTCGGCGCCGAGTTCGACGCAGCCGCCGAGCGCCACGACGGCGCCCTGCTCGCAGGCCGTGTCGAGGAACTCCTCGATGAGCCGGGTCTTGCCGACGCCCGCCTCGCCCCCGATGAGGAGGGCCTGGGGCTCTCCCGCGGTCGCGCGGGAGAGCGCCTCGGTGAGGGCGGTGAGTTCGCCGGCGCGGCCGACGAAGACGGGGCTGACTGACCTGGTCTCCACGGCGCCGAGCATCGCACAGACATTCATGCCGTCGCTCATAAGGGGGTCACGCGGCCCGGACGAAGCGGCCACGACCGCCGTCGTTCACCCGCCCCTCCGTGTCGTGGCCCCCGATCCGGCGGCCGAAGAGCCGCAGGCCCCGGCCGGCGCCGGCGGCCACGGCGGCCTCGTGGCCGAGGCGCTGGGCGGCGGCCTCGCGGATGAGCTCGGCGTGGTTCATGCGCTGGAGTTCGTACTCGAACATCGGGTGCTCCCTGGGTTTCTCGGTTTCGGTCTCGCTCTCTGCGATGCCTCTACTTTCGTTTCCCAGGGGGTGCCGTCACATCGGGCGGGTGCCGCATGTTCGGGGGCGGGGGGGCCTTAGAAGGGTCCTAGGGGGGCCTTAGGCGCCCCCTCCGAGGCCTCAGGATCCGGTGGTCGGGAGGCTCAGGAACAGGTCGAAGTAGGTACCGACCGACAGGAGCAGCCCCAGACCGCCGAGGACGGCACCGGCGACGGCGACCGCCCGGACCCAGGCGGGGCGGCGGGGCAGGGTGAGCACCACGACGGCGACGATCAGGGCGAGGAGGGCGAAGACGCCGTTCACCAGGGCGGTGCTGTGCCAGGCGTCGCCGTAGATCTCGTGGATCTGCTGGACCGGGGTGCCACTGCCGGAGGTCTTGATCTGCCCGATGAGCGTCTCGCGTTCGGCGACGACCTTACCGGCCCAGGTGCCGGTGAGGGCGACGGCGGAGAGAGCGGCGGAGACGACGGCGGCGGCGCCGGCGCCGATGCCGGTGGCCTCCCGAGGAGTCTCCCGGGCGGCCGTCTCCTCGTCGTGCGTCTCGTCGAGCAGGCCTTCGGCCTCGTCCCCGGCCTCCGCGGAGGCAGCGCCGGTCTCGCCGGTCCCGGTCTCGCCGGTCTCCGCCTGGTCGGTCCCGGCCGTGTCCGGCTCTGCCGGCGCGGTCTTCTCGGTCGTCTTGGTGTCCATGCGGCGCACGCTAGGTGGCCCACATGAGAGGGGCCTTAAGACGCCTTCGCCGCACGCCACTCGGGGGCGAGGACCGCCCAGATCTCGGTGTCGGCGCGCGTGCCGCGGTGCAGGTAGTTCTCCCGTACGACGCCCTCCTTCGTCATCCCGAGGCGGCGGGCGACGGCGACGCTGGCCAGGTTCTTCGTGGAGGCGTGCCACTCGACGCGGTGGATGCCGCGTTCCTCGATCGCCCAGTCGACGATGACCCGGCAGGCCCGGGTGATCAGGCCCTTCCCGGCGGCGGAGGGCTCGAGCCAGCAGCCCGCCTCGGCGGTCCCGTTCGCGACGTCCATGGTGCGGAAGAGGACACCGCCGACGAGGGTGCCCCCGGTCCAGATGCCGTAGATGCGGCCGGCGTCGTCGGCCGCCTTCTCGGCGTACGAGCGGAGGAAGGAGCGGGCGGAGTCCAGGTCGGCGACGAAGTCCGGAAGGGCGATGTGCCGGCCGATGAACTCGCGGCCCCGGTCCATGTGGGCGAGGAACTCCTCGGCCTGCCAGGGCTCCAGGGGCCTGAGTTCGGCGCCGTCGTCACCCAGCGATATCGCGAACATCGTCGTTCTCCTCCGAGGTCGGAACCGTCACACGCTGTGTGGGGATCTTCGCACGGGCGTCCGCGGCCTCCCGGCACTCGGGCGGTTCGATGCTGATCCGGGGCAGGAGGCGGTCGAGCCACTTCGGCAGCCACCAGTTGGCGCCGCCGAGCAGGTGCATCAGCGCGGGGACGAGGAGGGTGCGCAGGACGAAGGCGTCGAGGGCGACGGCCGCGGCGAGCGCGATGCCGAACATCGCGATGACCCGGTCCCCGCTGAGGACGAAGGCCAGGAAGACGGAGATCATGATGACCGCCGCTGAGTTGATCACACGGCTGGTCTCGGCGAGGCCGACCCGGACCGCCCGCCGGTTGTCGCCGGTCTCCAGCCACTCCTCGTACATCCGGCTGACGAGGAAGACCTGGTAGTCCATGGAGAGCCCGAAGAGCACGGAGACCATGATCACGGGGAGGAAGGGTTCGATCGGTCCGGCGCTGCCGAGACCGAGCGGTTCGCTCCCCCAGCCCCACTGGAAGATCGCGACGACGATGCCGAAGGCGCCGGCGACGGCGGCGACGTTCATGGCGGCGGCCTTGAGCGGGATGCCGAGGGAGCGGAAGGCGAGCAGGAGCAGCAGACAGCCGAGCGCGATGACGACGCCGACGAAGAGCGGCAGCTTGCCGACGATGATCTCGGCGAAGTCGTCGTACGAGGCGGTGACGCCGCCCACGTGCACGTCGAGGGAGGTGCCCGCCCCGGCCTTCGGCAGGACGTCCGAGCGGAGCCGGTCGACGAGCTCGCTGGTCGTCCTGGACTGCGGCGAGGAGTCGGGCACGACCGTGAGGAGGGCGGTGTCGCCCGCGCTGTTGTACGTGACCGGGGAGACGGACGCGACGCCCTTGGTGGCGGAGAGCGCGGCCGGCAGCTGGTCGAGGGCGACCCGGTCGTCGGCGCCGTCGAGGCCGGCGACGAGGGTCAGGGGCCCGTTGACGCCCGGCCCGAAGCCGTCGGAGAGCAGGTCGTACGCCTTGCGGGTGGTCGCGGTGGCCGGGCCGTTGCCCTGGTCGGAGGTGCCGAGGTGGAGCGAGAAGGTCGGCAGCGCCAGGACGCCCATGACGAGGACGGCGACCGTGCCGAGGAGCTTGGGGTGGCGCTCCACGAAGGCGGACCAGCGGGCGGCGAAGCCGGTGGGCAGCTCGGGCGCCGGACCGCGTTCGGCGAGCACCCGGCGTTCGCGCCGGGACAGCGCCCGCGTGCCGATGAGGGAGAGCAGCGCGGGCAGCAGCGTGACGGAGGCGGCGACCGTGAGGATCACGGTGAGGGAGGCGGCGATGGCGACGCCGTTGAGGAAGCTGAGCCGGAGGATCAGCATGCCGAGGAGGGCGATGCAGACGGTGGCGCCGGCGAAGACGACGGCGCGGCCGGTGGTGGCGACGGCGGTTTCGGCGGCCTCCGCGACGGAGAGGCC
The DNA here is from genome assembly GCF_055575535.1 of Streptomyces sp. NPDC034084. NCBI lineage: Bacteria > Bacillati > Actinomycetota > Actinomycetes > Kitasatosporales > Streptomycetaceae > Streptomyces > Streptomyces sp. NPDC034084. The sequence continues at coordinate 516,647 of NZ_JBVISK010000004.1, read as the reverse complement.
GCGTTTGAGGCCTCTGCGGTGCCGGGTGACGATGAAGAGGGCGTAGTCGATGCCGACGCCGAGGCCGACGAGCATGCCGAGCATGGGGGCGAAGTCGGCGACGGTCATCAGATGGCCGAGCAGAACGATCCCGGAGTACGCGACGCCGACACTGACGAGCGCGGTCGCTATCGGGAGCGCGGAGGCGGCGAGGGAGCCGAAGGCGAGGAAGAGGACGACGGCCGCGACGGCGACGCCGACGACCTCGGCGATGTGCCCGCCGCCGGCCTCGGTGAGGGCGACGGCGCTGCCGCCGAGCTCGACCTGGAGGTCGTCGGTGGCGGCTGCTCTCGCGGTGTCGACGAGGGCGCGGGCCTGGGCCTCGGGGACGTCGTCGGCCTGCGCGTCGAAGGTGACCGTGGCGTAGGCGGTGTGCCCGTCCTCGCTGACCTGGCCCTTGGTGTCGCCGTACGGGGAGGTGACCGTGGCGATGCCGGGGAGGGCGGCGACCTTGTCGAGCATCCCGGTCACGCGCCGCTCGACGGCGTCGGCGCGGACGCTGCCCCGGTCGGTGTGCCAGACGATGGTGTCACTGTCGCCGCCGAGGCCGTGGAAGCCCCGCTCCAGGAGGGCCGTGGCCCGGCCGGACTCCGTGCCGGCGACCTCGTAGTCGTTGGAGTACGCGCTGCCGGCCAGGGTCGCGCCCGCGGCGGTCCCGCCGAGGGCGAGGAGCCAGAGGAGAACGACGACGAGACGGTGCCGGATGCACCACCGTGCGATTGCGGCCAAAGGACGTGCTCCTGACTGGATCTGTACTCGCGCCCCACTGTCGCAGCCAAACGTGATCGTTTGCCCGTTTCGTGGCGATCCTCACAGGATGCGGCGAAGGGCCGGAGACCTGGGGGGTCCCGGCCCCTGGTGCCTCAGCCGCAGACGCTCGGGCGACCATTCTCGGTGTGGCCCATGAGCCGGCGGCGGAAGTCACCGGGGGCGACCTCGAGGTCGTACCAGCCGTGCGCGTCGGCGGCCGAGCGGACGACGGTACGGGCCTTCCCGGGCTTCACGATGACGGTGCGGGTCCAGCCGGCGAGGTCGCGCTCGTCGCCGCCTCGTGCGGCGGTGGGTCAGGTCCGGGTCGGGGTGACACAGTGGCCGGGGCCGCTCCGCAGGACCCGCTTCTCGTCGTACGGGTCGACCTGCGCCGCCTCCTCGGGGGCGCCGGGGACCACCTCGTGGCGCAGGTCTGCCCGCACCAGCGGATGGACGAAGGTGGAGTCGACCCGCACCACCAGCTCCCCCGCCGCTCGCCCATACCGCCGACGCGTGGGCCGCCGTCCGCGGCTCGGTCGCCAACCCCCGGGCCGGTACGAGCGGCATGGCCCTCGGGGAGCTCCCTGACGGTGCCGAGATGTAGGGGGCCGCCCGTGACGCCTTCGCCGTACGGTACGGAGTGCGGCCGCGCCCGAGCCCCCGTCCCCGTACGGGCTGACGCTCGCCCTCCCCGCGGGCGCGCTGGTGTCCGTCGACGCTCAGGCGCGAGCCAGGACGGCTGCCTGCGGATGCTGGGGCGCCCGGTGGGGCCCTGACGCACGACAGTGGCCCCGCACCGGAGTTCCGGTGCGGGGCCGCTGTCGTCATCCGTACGACACGGAGGTCAGCCCTCGGTGACGCCCAGCTTCTCCAGGATCAGGTCCTTGACCTTCGCCGCGTCGGCCTGGCCACGGGTGGCCTTCATGACCGCGCCGACCAGGGCGCCGACCGCCGCGACCTTGCCGCCGCGGATCTTGTCCGCGATGGCGGCGTTGCCCGCGATGGCCTCGTCGACCGCCGTGCCGAGCGCGCCGTCGTCGGAGACGACCTTCAGACCGCGCTTCTCGACGACCTCGTCCGGGGTGCCCTCGCCGGCGAGGACGCCCTCGATGACCTGACGGGCCAGCTTGTCGTTCAGATCGCCGCCGGCGACCAGGGCCGAGACCCGGGCCACGTCGGACGGGGTGATGGGCAGCTCCTCCAGGGAGACGCCCTTCTCGTTGGCGTTGCGGGCCAGCTCGCCCATCCACCACTTGCGGGCCGAGGCCGCGTCCGCGCCCGCCTCGGTGGTGGCGACGATCGCGTCGACCGCGCCCGCGTTGAGGATGGCCTGCATCTCCACCTCGGAGACGCCCCACTCCTCGCGGAGCCGGTTGCGGCGCACGCGCGGCAGCTCGGGCAGGCCCTTCCGCAGCTCCTCGACCCACTCGCGGGCCGGGGCGACGGGGACGAGGTCGGGCTCCGGGAAGTACCGGTAGTCCTCGGCGTTGTCCTTGATGCGGCCGGAGGTGGTGGTGCCGTCGTCCTCGTGGAAGTGACGGGTCTCCTGCACGATCGTGCCACCGGCGGTGAGCACGGCCGCGTGCCGCTGGATCTCGAAGCGCGCAGCGCGTTCCACCGAACGGAGCGAGTTGACGTTCTTCGTCTCCGAGCGGGTGCCGAAGGTCTTGGTGCCGTTCCGGCGCAGCGACAGGTTCACGTCGCAGCGCATCTGGCCCTTGTCCATGCGCGCCTCGGAGACGCCCAGGGCACGGATCAGCTCGCGCAGCTCTGCGACGTACGCCTTGGCGACCTCGGGGGCCCGCTCGCCCGCGCCCTCGATCGGCTTGGTGACGATCTCGATGAGCGGGATGCCGGCCCGGTTGTAGTCGAGCAGCGAGTGCGAGGCGCCGTGGATGCGGCCGGTCGCGCCACCGATGTGGGTGGACTTGCCGGTGTCCTCCTCCATGTGGGCGCGCTCGATCTCCACGCGGAAGACCTCGCCGTCCTCCAGCTGGACGTCCAGGTAGCCGTTGAAGGCGATCGGCTCGTCGTACTGGGAGGTCTGGAAGTTCTTCGGCATGTCCGGATAGAAGTAGTTCTTCCGGGCGAAGCGGCACCATTCGGCGATCTCGCAGTTCAGCGCGAGGCCGATCTTGATCGCGGACTCGACGCCGATCGCGTTGACCACCGGCAGGGAGCCGGGGAGGCCGAGGCAGGTCGGGCAGGTCTGCGAGTTCGGCTCCGCGCCCAGCTCGGTCGAGCAGCCGCAGAACATCTTCGTCTTGGTGCCGAGCTCGACATGGACCTCAAGGCCCATGACGGGGTCGTACTCGGCAAGCGCCGCTTCGTACGACAGCAGTTCAGTGACGGTCACGGTGAGACTTTCCCTCTCAGCCCAGCAGGACGTCGTCGTCGCCCAGGCGCTTCAGCTCCCGGTAGAGGATCGCCAGGCCGGTAACGATGGCGGCGGCGGAGACCGCGGCGTCGACGAGCCGCAGCATGTCGCCGTCGCTGCGGGCCAGCTTCGCCTGCTTGGCGACGCTGACCGCGCCGAACGCGGTCGTCGCCAGCGAGACGTAGACGCCGGTCTTGGACTTCTTGAAGTTCTTGGCCTTCTTTGCCATGGCACTCACAGCGACGGAGCCTCCTCAAGCAGCGGGTGGCCCCACTTTTCCACGAAGGCGGCCTCGACGGCGGCGCCGACCTTGTAGAGCCGGTCGTCCTTCATGGCGGGGGCGATGATCTGCAGGCCGACCGGGAGACCGTCCTCCGGCGCCAGGCCGCAGGGCAGCGACATGGCGGCGTTGCCGGCCAGGTTGGTCGGGATGGTGCACAGGTCCGCGAGGTACATCGCCATCGGGTCGTCGGCGCGCTCGCCGATCGGGAAGGCGGTGGTGGGGGTCGTCGGGGAGACGATGACGTCCACCTCCTCGAAGGCCTTCTCGAACTCGCGGGTGATGAGGGTGCGGACCTTCTGCGCCGAGCCGTAGTAGGCGTCGTAGTAGCCGGAGCTCAGCGCGTACGTGCCGAGGATGATGCGGCGCTTGACCTCGTCGCCGAAGCCGGCCTCACGGGTGAGGGCGGTGACGTCCTCGGCGGAGCGGGTGCCGTCGTCGCCGACGCGCAGGCCGTAGCGCATGGCGTCGAAGCGCGCCAGGTTCGAGGAGCACTCGGACGGCGCGATCAGGTAGTACGCCGAAAGGGCGAGGTCGAAGGTCGGGCAGTCCAGCTCGACGATCTCGGCGCCCAGCGACTTGAGCAGCTCGACGGACTCGTCGAAGCGCTGCACGACGCCGGCCTGGTAGCCCTCGCCGCGGAACTGCTTGACGACACCGACGCGCATGCCGGCGACCGAGCCGTTGCGCGCGGCCTCGACGACCGGGGGGACCGGGGCGTCGATGGAGGTCGAGTCGAGCGGGTCGTGGCCGGCGATCGCCTCGTGGAGGAGGGCCGCGTCCAGGACCGTACGGGCGCAGGGGCCGCCCTGGTCGAGCGAGGAGGAGAAGGCGACCATGCCGAAGCGGGAGACGCCGCCGTAGGTCGGCTTGACGCCGACGGTGCCGGTGACGGCCGCGGGCTGGCGGATGGAGCCGCCGGTGTCCGTGCCGATGGCGAGCGGGGCCTCGTACGCGGCGAGGGCGGCCGAGGAGCCGCCGCCGGAGCCGCCGGGGATCCGGGTGAGGTCCCAGGGGTTGCCGGTCGGGCCGTACGCGCTGTTCTCCGTGGAGGAGCCCATCGCGAACTCGTCCATGTTGGTCTTGCCGAGGATGACGACGTCGGCGGCCTTGAGGTTCTTGACCAGGGTCGCGTCGTACGGGGGGATCCAGCCCTCCAGGATCTTCGAGCCCACGGTGGTCGGCATGCCGACGGTGGTGAAGATGTCCTTGAGCGCGAGCGGCACACCGGCGAGCGGGCCGAGCTTCTCGCCCCGGGCGCGCTTCTCGTCGACGGCACGGGCCTGGGCGAGCGCGCCCTCGCGGTCGACGTGCAGGAAGGCGTGGACCTTCTCGTCGACGGCCTCGATGCGGGCGAGGTGGGCCTCGGTGACCTCGACGGCGGTGAGCTCGCCGGCGGCGATCTTCCCGGCGATCTCGGCCGCGGTGAGCTTGATGATGGTGTTGTCCGTCATGACGTGTTAGTCCTCCCCCAGGATCTGCGGCACCTTGAAACGCTGCTGCTCCTGGGCCGGGGCGCCGGAGAGCGCCTGCTCGGGGGTGAGCGACGGACGGACCTCGTCCGCGCGCATGACATTGGTCAGCGGCAGCGGGTGGGAGGTCGGCGGGACGTCTTGGTCGGCGACCTCGGAGACGCGGGCGACCGCGCCGATGATGTCGTCGAGCTGGCCGGCGAAGTGATCGAGTTCTTCGCCCTTCAGCTCCAGACGCGCCAGCCGTGCGAGGTGGGCGACCTCCTCGCGCGTGATGCCAGGCATGCGGATCCTCACGGGGTGAGCTTGATGGTGTCGGACCATCCTATGGCGCCGGTGCCGCTGCCCGTTAAACGGTTTGCCCCGGGAGAGGGCGGGTCACTGCACGACCTGGCCCGAGGGGTGGTCCAGTTCGACCTCGGCGGCGAGGTCGGCGGGGCGGCGCCAGCCGTGCTCGCCGCGGGCCAGGAGCCAGGCGGTGGCCTCGGCGGGCGGCATCGCGGCGGCGACCAGCCAGCCCTGGACGGCGTCGCAGCCCAGGTCGCGCAGGCGCTCCCAGGTCTCGTCGTCCTCGACGCCCTCGGCGACGACGAGGAGGCCGAGGGAGTGGGCGAGGTCGACGGTGCAGCGGACGATCTCGGCGTCCTCGGTGTCGACGGCGAGCCGGGCCACGAACGAGCGGTCGATCTTCAGCTCGCTGACGGGCAGCCGCCGCAGGTGGACGAGGGAGGAGTAGCCGGTGCCGAAGTCGTCGAGGGACATCTTGACGCCGTGTCCGGTGAGGCCGTTCAGCGTGTCGGCGGCCCGCTGGGGGTCCTCCAGGAGCACGTGTTCGGTTATCTCCAGCTGGAGGGAGCCGGCCGGGACGCCGTGGCGGGCGAGGCGGGCGGCGACGGCGCCTGCGAAGCCGGGGGTGTGGACGTCGCGCGGCGAGACGTTGACGGCGACCGGGACGTTGAGGCCCTGGGCACGCCAGCGGGCGACCTGGGCGAGCGCGGTCTCGAGGACGTACTCGGTGAGGTGGGGCATCAGGCCGGAGGACTCGGCGATGGCGATGAACTCGTCCGGCGGGACCTTGCCGCGCTCGGGGTGGACCCAGCGGACGAGCGCCTCCAGGCCGGCGACCTGGCCGTCGAAGCGGACCTTGGGCTGGTAGTGGAGTTCGACCTCGCCGGCGTCGAGGGCGCGGCGGAGGTCGCCGAGGAGGCCGAGCCGGTCGGGGGTGTTGGAGTCGCGCTTGGACTCGTAGACCTCCACGCCGGTGCGGTCGCGCTTGGCCTGGTACATGGCGACGTCGGCGCGGCGCAGCAGGCCCTCGGCGTCGAGGGCGTGGTCGGGGAAGACGGCGACGCCGGCGCTGGCCTCCAGGACGAGGGTGAGCCCGTCGAGGTCGAGCGGGGAGGAGAGCTCGGCGACGAGGTGGCGGGCGACCCGCTGGGCGCTGGTGGTGGAGTCGGCGGTGGGGAGCAGGACGGCGAACTCGTCGCCGCCGAGCCGGGCGGCCTCGGCGCCGTGGGGCAGGGCGAGGTTGAGCCGTTCGGCGATCTGGAGGAGCAGCCGGTCGCCGGCGAGGTGCCCGAGGGTGTCGTTGACGGAGCGGAAGCGGTCGAGGTCGATCAGGACGAGGGCGGCGCGGGCGCCCTCGCCCTCGGCCTCCTCCAGCGCGGTCCAGGCCCGCTCCAGGAGCCACTGGCGGTTGGGGAGGCCGGTGAGCGGGTCGCGGAGCTGTTCCTCGGCGCGGGCGCGGGCGATCCAGAGGGTGGAGTCGAGGGCGATGAGGGGGACGGCGAAGAGCGGCAGGAGGACCGGCCGGGTGGTGGCGACGACGCAGATGAGGGGGGCGATGCCGAGCAGGGCGACGGCGACGAGGCCCTGCCGGAGGAGGGCGGTGCGGGCGACCGTGGGCAGTCCGCCGCCCTGGGGGGCGAGGGTGTACCACAGGAGGAGGCGGGTGACCACGAGGTAGGTGCCGGCAGCGAGGACGACTTCCGGGACGTCCCCGATGGTCCATTGGAGCGGCTGCCAGGGCTGTCCGACGGTCGGTACGTCTCCGAAGAGGGCGAGCACGACGGCTGCGGCGCCGACGCCGAGGACGTCGGCGGCGCCGTGCAGCAGGCCTTGGCGCCAGCGGTGCCGACGGGCGGCGCCGACCAGGGCGACGACGGTCAGCGAGACGAGTCCGGCGGGCACCCAGCCGTACAGCAGGAGGACGGCGAGGGTGAGGGCGGCGCCGGAGCCGGTGCCGCCCCACCAGCGGTCCCGGCCGAGGGCGACGAGGTGGCCGACGATGAGGCCGGTGAGGACGGCGAGGGACCAGCCGGTGACGCCGGCCGGGAAGAGGCCGTGGCCGGCGGTCAGGGCTCGCTGGAGCCCCGCGGCGAGCACGACGGCGGCGATGCCCACCACGGCTGCGGGCAGCCGGGAGGGGAAGCCCAGGGGGACCACACGGCCGTGCGGCCGTGGGACCGGGGCGGCGCTCTCGGTCGGTTCCATTCCCGTCCCTCTCACAGGCGGCGGTGCCGTCGGTGTGCGATGGGCCGCGGTGAGCGGCCGTCCGTCGTCCGGCCGTACGTCGTCCGGCGTACGGCCGCTGTCGGGCGGCCGCTCCTGGTACCACGGGGCCGATGTCCTGACGCCGTGACCCGGCAGAGCCCTCGCGCGGGCGTGCAGGACTGGACGCACGGTCACCACACTAGGCCGCCGAGGGCTCCGACGGGCAGCGCTCTCCCTCTCTTGCCCGAATGCGGCCTGGCCACCCGTAACGATCTGGTATGCGCCGAACGGGTGAGCTTCCGCGGGGTGTCGGGAGGCTACTCGGCGACGGGCGCCGCGACCTCCCGAGCGGCTTCGGGCCCCTGTTCGAGCAGGACGGAGAAGCCTTCCTCGTCCAGAACCGGAACCTTCAGCTGCATCGCCTTGTCGTACTTCGAACCAGGGTTTTCACCGACGACCACGAATGCGGTCTTCTTCGAAACGGAACCGGCAACCTTCGCTCCGAGCCGTTGGAGCGACTCTTTTGCGCCATCCCTGGTGAACTTCTCCAGGGTGCCGGTCACCACGACCGTCAGCCCTTCCAGCGGCCGCGGGCCCTCGTCCTCGCCCGCCCCCTCGTCCTCCAGGGCGACCCCGGCGGCGCGCCACTTGCGCACGATCTCGCGGTGCCACTCCTCGGAGAACCACTGCTTCACGGCGGCCGCGATGATCCCGCCGACCCCGTCGACGGCCGCGAGCTCCTCCTCGCTCGCCTGCTCGATCCGCTCCAGGGAGCGGAACTCGCGGGCCAGCGCCTCGGCCGCGACCGGGCCCACGTGCCGGATGGAGAGCCCGTTGATGAAGCGGGCGAGCGGGCGGGTCTTCGCCGCCGCGATGTTCTCCAGCATGGCCAGCGCGTTCTTCTTCGGCTCGCCCTTCTGGTTGGCGAAGACCGTGACGATCTTCTCCTCGCCGGTCTTCGGGTCCCGCTTCGGCAGCCCGCTGCTGGGATCGCGGACATACGCCTTGATCGGCAGCAACTGCTCGATGGTGAGGTCGAACAGGTCGCCCTCGTCCACGAGCGGCGGCTCGGCCGGCTCCAGGGGGCGGGTCAGCGCCGCCGCGGCCACCATGCCGAAGCTCTCGATGTCCAGGCACTGCCGCCCGGCCAGGAAGAAGAGCCGCTCGCGGAGCTGGGCCGGGCACGTCCGGGCGTTCGGGCAGCGGAGGTCGATGTCGCCCTCCTTCATCGGCTTCAGCGGCGTCCCGCACTCCGGGCACTCGGAGGGCATCACGAACTCCCGCTCGGTGCCGTCCCGCAGGTCGGCGACCGGGCCGAGGATCTCCGGGATGACGTCGCCGGCCTTGCGCAGCACGACCGTGTCGCCGATGAGGACGCCCTTGGCCTTCACGACCTCCTGGTTGTGGAGGGTGGCGAACTCGACCTCGGAGCCGGCGACCGTGACCGGCTCGACCTGGGCGTACGGCGTGACGCGGCCGGTCCTGCCGACGCCGACCTTGATGTCGACCAGCTTGGTGTTGACCTCCTCCGGCGCGTACTTCCAGGCGATCGCCCAGCGCGGGGCGCGCGCGGTGGAGCCGAGACGGCCCTGGAGCGGGATCTCGTCGAGCTTGACGACGACCCCGTCGATCTCGTGCTCCACGGAGTGCCGGTTCTCCCCGAAGTGCGCGATGAACTCCCGCACCTCGTCGAGCGAGCCGACCACCTTGTTGTGCCGGGCGGTGGGCAGGCCCCACTCGTGCAGCAGCTGGTACGTCTCCGAGAGGCGGGAGATGTCGAAGCCCTCGCGGGCGCCGATGCCGTGCACCACCATGTGCAGCGGGCGGGAGGCGGTGACCTTCGGGTCCTTCTGCCGGAGCGAACCGGCCGCCGCGTTCCGCGGGTTGGCGAAGGGCTTGTCGCCGGCCTCCACCAGGCGGGCGTTGAGCCCCTCGAAGGCCTCCATCGGGAAGTAGACCTCGCCGCGGATCTCCACCAGGTCGGGGATGCGGTCGCCGCGCAGCCGCTCCGGGATGTCGGCGATCGTCCGCACGTTGGGCGTGATGTCCTCGCCGGTGCGGCCGTCGCCGCGGGTGGCGGCGCGGGTCAGCCGCCCGTGCTCGTAGGTGAGGTTGACCGCGAGGCCGTCGACCTTCAGCTCGCACAGGTAGTGGAAGTCGGGGGTGCCGACGTCCCGCGCGACCCGCTCGGCCCAGGTGGCCAGCTCCTCCTCGTCGAAGGCGTTGTCCAGGGAGAGCATGCGCTCCCGGTGCGCGACGGCGGTGAACTCGGTCTCGTACTGCCCGGCGACCTTCTGGGTCGGCGAGTCCGGCGTCCGCAGCTCCGGGTACTCCTCCTCCAGCGCCTCCAGCGCGCGCAGGAGCTTGTCGAACTCGCCGTCGCTGATGACCGGCTGGTCCTTCACGTAGTACCGGAAGCGGTGCTCCTCGACCTGCTCGGCGAGGTCGGCGTGCTTCTCCCGTGCCTCGGCGGGCAGGGCCCCCTGTTCGACTGCCACCTTCGTCCGTCCTCCCGTACCTCGAAACCCGGTCACTCTGGGTTGTCCGCGAGCGATCTCGCCGCCCGGGCGCAGTGGGCGAGCGCCGCCCGGGCGTACGCCGGCGAAGCACCGGCGAGCCCGCACGTCGGGGTGAGGACCACGGACTCCGCGAGAGTCCCCGGATTCAGCCCCAGCCTGCGCCACAGCGTCCTGACACCCATGACGCTACCGCCCGGGTCCGACAATGCCGTGTCGGTGGACGGCACCACACCGGCGAAGAGCGTCGTCCCGGCCTCCACGGCCTCCCCGATCGTCTCCTCGTCACGTTCCGTGAGGAGTCCGAAGTCGAACGAGACACCGGCGGCTCCGGCCCGCCGCAGCAGCGCGAAGGGGACGTCGGGGGCGCAGGAGTGGACCACCACCGGGCCGTCGTGGACGGCCGCCACGTCCCGCAGGGCGCTCTCCACGACCTGCCGGTCCACGGCCCGGTAGGTGCGGTAGCCGCTGGCGGTACGGACGTGCCCGCGGAGCACGGCCGTGAGCGACGGCTCGTCGAGCTGGAGGACGACCCTGGCCCCCGGGACGCGCTTGCGGACCTCGGCGAGGTGCCCGCGCAGCCCCTCGGCGAGGGACCCGGCCAGGTCGCGGCAGGCGCCCGCGTCCCCGAGGGCGGCCTCGCCGCCGCGCAGCTCAAGGCCCGCGGCGAGCGTCCAGGGGCCCACGGCCTGGACCTTGAGCGGCCCCTCGTATCCCTGGGTGAACTCCTCCAGGGCGTCCAGGTCCTCGCCGAGCCAGGAGCGGGCCCGCTTGGTGTCGCGTCCCGGCCGGTCGCTGATCCGCCAGCCGCTCGGCTCCACGTGCGCGTACAGGTCGACGAGCATCCCGATCGTCCGCCCGATCATGTCGGCGCCGGGACCGCGCGCGGGCAGCTCCGCCAGGAAGGGGAAGTCCTCGAAGGACCCGGTGACGGTCCTGGCGGCCTCGCGGGCGTCGCCGCCGGGCAGGGAGCCGACGCCGGTGGCCGGCCCCCAGAGCTTGTTGTCGTCCATGTCTACCGCCCCGGACGCACGGTGAGATCGTTGATCTCCGCGTCGCGCGGCAGATCGATCGCGGTGAGGATCGCCGTCGCGACGGACTCGGGGTCGATCCACTTCGACGGGTCGTACTCCTTGCCCTCCTGCTGGTGGACCTTCGCCTGCATGGGGCTGGCGGTACGCCCCGGGTAGACCGAGGTCACCCGCACGCCGTGGGCGTGCTCCTCGTGCCGCAGGGAGTCCGCGAGGGCCTTGAGGCCGTGCTTGGAGGCGGCGTACGCGCCCCACTCGGCGTGCGCGTTGAGCCCGGCGCCCGAGTTCACGAAGACGACGTGCCCCTTGGAGAGCCGCAGCTGCGGAAGGAAGTGACGGGTCAGCTCGGCCGGGGCGACCAGGTTGACGTTCAGCTGGTGGTGCCAGGTCTTCGGGGTGAGGTCCCCGATCGGGGCGAGGTCGACGACACCCGCGATGTGCAGCAGGCTGTCCACCCGCTCCGGCAGGCTCTGGTGCGAGAACGCCCACGACAGCCGGTCCGGGTCGGCGAGGTCCCCGACGAGCGTCCGCGCCCCGGGGAACCGCGCGGCGAGCTCCTTGGCCCGCCCCGCGTCCCGCACGTGCAGCACGAGCTCGTCCCCGCGCGCGTGAAGACGACGCGCGACGGCCGCGCCGATGCCGGAACCCGCTCCGGTGATCACATGTGTAGCCATGGGAGCCATGCTCCCACCTGCGGTCAGGCGGAGGGGGTGGGGGCGGGAGTCGTGGCGGACCAGAAGGCGGAGCGGACGTTGGGGGTGGGGATGTGGCCGAGGGGATAGGCGGGGCCGTTGGGCTTGGAGGTGGGCTCGGCGACGTCGGAGTGCTCGACGCAGGGGGTGATGACATCGAAGAACGCCTGGCCCTTGTAGCCGACGCTCAGCGTCAACTGAAAGCCGTCGGGCGACTTGGCGAACAGGGCTGGCATCTCGGGGTCCGGATTCACCGAGGAGATCCTGTAGCCGCTCTTCTTCCAGAACCGCTCGATCACGCCCAGAAAGGCGCCGCGCCTCTGCTCGGAAATGATGGTCGTCACCGCGCGGCGCCGCGTCAGATCACAGCCTCGTGCCGTGTTGGTGTGATGGTCCCACTGAATCTCCGGCGTGACCGCGTTCAGCGTCGCATCCAGCATCGCGTCCGCGCGGTCTGCCGCATCCTGCATGTTCATGTCTGGCGTCGCTCCTCCATCGCCCGATCCTCCGCAACCCGCCAGCACTGCGCCGGCCAGGATGACGGCGGCGGCCATCCGGACCGCCCTTCCCAGTCGCTTCATCGGTACGCCTCCGTGCTGATCTTGTCGGATCTCCCGCCGACGATTCTGCCGATGTTCAGCGCCGACTCCGAGTCCAGGCCGGGCGTGAAGTACTGGGAGTGGGCGTCCATGAACCCCAGGTCACGGACGGGACGGGGCCCATCGTCGACCAGGAAGCGACGACCGCCGAAGGCCTCGCTCGCGGGGTCCTTGCCGAAGCGCAGGTCGTCGTCGCCCCGGTCCGCCACGTCGCCGGCGATGTAAGCGCCAGCGGCCATGCCAGCCGGGCCGAGGGGTGCTCCGACGAGGGCGCCGACAGCCCCGGCCCCGCTCTGCTGGTTCGACGGCATCTTGGTGACCAGGTCGTTGTCGGCGGAACCGACGAAGACGTGGTCGCGGCCCACTCCCAGGTCCTCGGCCTTGTCGACACCGACACCAGGGCTGCCGACCAGAATGATGTCGTCGACCCCGGGAATCCCGCCCGACTGCTTGGCGGCCGTTCCCACGGTGAGCGAACCGTAGGAGTGCCCAATCGCTGTCAGATGGGAGTCCTTGTGCTCGTTGGTCTCCGAGAGCCCCGACATGAACTGGTTGTAGGAGCGACCGCCCCTCTCCGCATCCCCTGTGGTGGCCACATCCGCAAGCTGTGGTGCGTCGTAGCCGAGCCAGATGATGGACGCGCTGGACGGATCGACGCTCCGCGCTGCCAGAGCCGTGTCCTGCGCGCGCTGCATCGTGTCGGTGACGAACTCCTCGTTCAACTTGGTGCGGAAGCCCGGCACGTACGCCGAGACGTTCCTCGACGTGTCCGGGTTGCCGTACGCGACGATCGCGCGCCCGTTGCCCTCGTCGCCGATGCCGAGCAGGAACATCGGCGGATCGCTCGGCTTGTTCAGCTTGTCCTGAATCATGCGGAGGGCGTCCAGTTTGGTCTCGGAGTCACCGTCGCCCTTGCGGGCCAACTCCTCCATGAGGACCGGCAGATAGTTGCGGTTCGCCTCGTCGCGGGCGACCGCCGGGATGCCGTCCAGGCCGCCGATCAGGTCCGGCGCGATCTCCAGGTACTCCCGGCGCTGCTCCTCGGTGAGACCGTCCCACCACTTCTTCCGCTCGGCGGGACTCTTGTCCTCGGGGACGTCCTCGCCGAGGTACATGCCGGTCCGGCTGCGGACGTCGGCGGTGTCCCGGGCGACGTCCGTCAGAGTGGCCTCGGTGACGTCGAGGCCCTTCTCTGCCTTGAGGCCGCTCAGGGTCTTGGCGTACCGGGCGTCGATCTCCCCGGCGGAGCGCACTGCGCGGGCGATGCGGTCGGCCACGTCCTGCGCCTTGGCCGCGTTCGGGTTGAGCGGCTTGAAGTACAGCGGCGACCGCTCGCCGAAGCCGGGCGGCTCCAGGGGGAGGCGGGAACCGCCCCGGACGCTGCTGCCCGGCGCCTCCTTCGTCGCACCGGTCAGATCCTCGACCTCGGCCGCCGGGTAGCTCACGGAACCGTCCTCGTGGACGGTGAAGTTCAGGGCGGCGGCGTCCGCCAGGGCCTGCCTCAACTGGTTCTGCGGTTCGGCGAGATCGGCGGCGAGGCCGTTGAGCGTCGTACGGACGAGGCCGCACTCGCTGTGCAGGTACTGGAAGTTGCGGCTGAGGCGCCGGAGTCGACCGAGAGCCGCCTCCGCCGACTCGCTCTCCTGGGTCTCGCGTAGCTTCGCGGACATCGCGCGGTCGACCCGTACGCGATCGGAGTCCGACCGGTTCGACACCTCGTGCCAGGTGTCTCCCGCCTCCGTCAGCTCGGAGGTCCTGAGGTCGCGCAACAGCTGCCAGGTGAGGGGTGCGGTCACCGCTTCCCGCCGACCCCGAAGGACCGTGCGATGGCGCTCTCCGTCTCCCCCATCTCCTTGGCGACGGTCAGCAAGGTTCCCTTGAGCTGCTCACACTCGTCCCGTAACGCCCGGAGCCGTTCCTCCCATGACGTCCGCACGCTCTTGAGTGCCGCGACCGAGGTGAGGCCCGTGGCTCCGGCGTCGATGCCCTCGTGCCCGGAGCCGAGTGCCGACCGGCTCGTCTCCGTGCTGGTGCGGAGGTCACCCGCGGTGCCGGACGCGCTGGTCCAGGGACCCTGGCTGTGCTTGAGCGTGCCGCTCGTCGTTCCCCGGGCCGACACGACGACGGCCTCGCCGTCGGCCGGGTCGAACAGTTCCTGCCAGCGCTGGGACAACGACACCGCTTTCCCCCGTCTCGTCCACGTTCCACTTCGACTTCGGTGCGTGACGAACCTAGCGCAGACCGTGATCAAGGCTGCCGTCGCAGATGAATTTCGGACACTGAGGAGCGCTGGTACGCACCTCGCACGGGCAGTCGAAGAGTGCGTCGCTCAGCTCAGGCTCGACTCCAGATACGCGAGGGCCGACGGGCCGTCGTCGGCGAAGAAGGCGAGGTCCTTGAGGGGCCTCGGGAGGAAGCCTTCGGCTTCCATGCGGCGGAACTGGGCCTTCAGGCCTTCGTAGAAGCCCGCCGTGTTGAGGAGGACGACCGGCTTGCGGTGCCTGCCGTGCTTCTTCAGTTCCAGGACCTCGGTGGCCTCGTCGAGGGTGCCCGTGCCGCCGACCATGATCACGATCGCGTCGGACTTGGCGAGGAGGAGGGCCTTGCGCTCGGCCAGGTCCTTGGTGATCACCATCTCGTCGGCATTCGGGCGGGCCTTGTGGGCCAGGAAGTCGACGGAGACGCCGACGAGCCGGCCGCCCGCGTCCTGGACTCCGTCCGCGACGACCTTCATGAGGCCGGTGTCGGAGCCGCCCCAGACGAGGGTGTGGCCGGCCTTGCCGAGCAGGGCGGCGAACTCGCGGGCCGGGGCGGTGTACCGCTCGTCGAGGTCGGCGGCGGAGAGGAAGACGCAGATGTTCATGGGTTCCACGGTAGGGGCTCGCGGAAGAAGTCCGGCGGGCGGCGATGAGTTCCGGTGACGGCTCCGGTCTGCCCTGCCATGGACGAGGTGGGCTGCACGCCGAGCAGGGTCCGGGGCCGGGTCGTGTCGCGGGACGGGACGGAGATCGCGTACGAGTGGTACGGGGACGGGCCGCCGCTCGTGCTCGTGGGCGACGGCGGCGGGCGGACGCTCGCGGGGCTGCTCGCCCGGCGCTTCCGCGTGGTGACGTACGAGCGGCGCGGCGCCGGCGCGGTGGAGCGGGAGGTCGAGGACCTGGCGGCCGTCCTGGGGGCGGCGGGGCCGGGAGCGGCCGTGCACGGCACCGGCACGGGCGCCGACCTCGCGCTCGCGGGGGCGGCGGCCGGGCTACCGGTGCGCGCGGTGTCGGTGTACGAGCCGCCGTGCACGGTCGGCGGGGAGGCCCTCGGGCGGGTCGCCCCGCGCGTGCTCGTCGTCGACGGGGGCGCGAGCCCGGCGGCCACCCGGCACGCGGCCCGCGCCCTGACGGCCGCCCTCCCCCGGGCCCGGCACCGCACCCTGACGGGCCAGACGCACGAGGTGGCCCCGCACGTCCTGGCCCCGGTCCTGGCGGAGTTCCTGGAGGAGGCCCTGGTCGAGCCGGTCTAGGCGGTGGCCTGCGCCGGCGTGTGGCGGGTGGTCGCCGCGATCGTCGCCGAGCCGACCACGCGCGTCCCGTCGTACAGGACGATCGCCTGGCCGGGGGCCACGCCGCGGACCGGCTCGTCGAAGGTGACCTTCAGTTCGCCGTCCTCCATCGCCGCGCTCACCGGCGTCTCGCCGCCGTGGGCGCGGAGCTGGGCGGTGTAGCGGCCGGGGCCTTCGGGGGCGGTGCCGCACCAGCGGGGCTTGATCGCGGTGAGGGCGGTGACGTCGAGGGCCTCGGCGGGGCCGACGGTGACGGTGTTGTTCACGGGCGAGATGTCGAGGACGTAGCGGGGCTTGCCGTCCGCGGCCGGGTGGCCGATCCGCAGGCCCTTGCGCTGGCCGATGGTGAAGCCGTACGCGCCCTCGTGGGTGCCGAGCTTCGTCCCGGTCTCGTCGACGATGTCGCCCTCCGCCTTGCCCAGGCGGGCGGCGAGGAAGCCCTGGGTGTCGCCGTCGGCGATGAAGCAGATGTCGTGGCTGTCGGGCTTCTTCGCGACCGCCAGCCCGCGCCGCTCGGCCTCCGCCCGGATCTCGTCCTTGGTGGTGAGGGTGTCGCCGAGCGGGAACATCGCGTGGGCGAGCTGCTTCTCGTCGAGCACGCCGAGGACGTACGACTGGTCCTTGGCCATGTCGGAGGCCCGGTGCAGCTCGCGGGTGCCGTCCTCGTTGAGGACGACGGTGGCGTAGTGGCCGGTGCAGACCGCGTCGAAGCCGAGGGCGAGCGCCTTGTCGAGGAGTGCGGCGAACTTGATCTTCTCGTTGCAGCGCAGGCACGGGTTGGGCGTGCGGCCCGCCTCGTACTCCGCGACGAAGTCGTCGACGACGTCCTCGCGGAACCGCTCGGCCAGGTCCCAGACGTAGAAGGGGATGCCGATGACGTCGGCCGCCCGGCGCGCGTCGCGCGAGTCCTCGATCGTGCAACAGCCCCGCGCCCCCGTACGGAAGGACTGCGGGTTCGCGGAGAGGGCCAGGTGCACGCCGGTGACGTCGTGCCCGGCTTCGGCGGCGCGGGCGGCGGCGACGGCGGAGTCCACTCCGCCCGACATGGCGGCGAGAACGCGGAGAGTCTTAGTCATAGCCCTACCAGGGTACGGGGCGCCGGGAACCGCGATCGCGGTGCCGAGCGTTCTCGGTGGCATGGGGAGCGAGTCGAACGGCGCGGGGGACGGGGCGGGCAGCCGCCGGGTGGGGCGGCGGGCCGTGCTGATCGGCGGCGCCGTCGCCGCGGTGGGCACGGTCGCGCTGGCCGGGGACGAGCTGGGGCGGCTCTGGTGGCGCCTGCCGGGGATGGAGAAGAAGCGGGTCGAGGGGGAGCTGGACCACAAGGGAGCCGAGTGGACGTCGGCGGCGCGGGCGAACTGGCGGCGGGCCGACCGGCCGGACGACTACACGATCGACCGGGTCGTGATCCATGTCGTGCAGGGCAGTTACACGAGCGCCCTGAAGGTCTTCAAGAACCCGGCGCACGGGGCCGCCGCGCACTACGTGGTCCGCAAGGACGGTCATGTGGCGCAGATGATCCGGGAGCTCGACGTGGCCTTCCACGCCGGGAACCGCGACATGAACGAGCGGAGCGTCGGCATCGAGCACGAGGGCTTCGTCGACCGGCCGCAGGACTTCACGGCGGCGATGTACGAGGGTTCGGCGCGGCTCGCGGCCGGGATATGCGCCCGGTACGGGATACCCGTGGACCGGGAGCACATCATCGGACACGTCGAGGTCGAGGGCACCGACCACACCGATCCCGGCCCGCACTGGGACTGGGACCGGTATCTCGCCCTCGTACGGAGGGAGAGCACGAAGCTCAGCTGAGGCCGGCGGTCCTGGCCCGCTCGACGGCCGGGCCGATCGCCTCGGCGACCGCCGTCACGTCCTCCTTGGTGGAGGTGTGGCCGAGCGAGAAGCGCAGGGTGCCCCGGGCCAGGTCGGGGTCGGTGCCGGTGGCGAGCAGGACGTGGCTGGGCTGGGCGATGCCGGCGGTGCAGGCGGAGCCGGTGGAGCAGGCGATGCCGGCGGCGTCGAGGAGGAGAAGCAGGGAGTCGCCCTCGCAGCCGGGGAAGGTGAAGTGGGCGTTGGCGGGGAGCCGCTCGACGGGGTCGCCGCCGAGGATCGCGTCGGGCACGACCGTACGGACGGCGGTGACGAGTTCGTCGCGCAGGGCGCCGATCTCGCGGGCGAACTCCTCGCGCCGCTCGGCGGCGAGCCGGGCGGCGACGGCGAAGGCCGCGACGGCGGGCACGTCGAGGGTGCCGGAGCGGACGTGCCGCTCCTGGCCGCCGCCGTGCAGGACGGGTACGGGGGTGTGCTCGCGGCCCAGGAGCAGGGCGCCGATGCCGTAGGGGCCGCCGATCTTGTGGCCGGAGACGGTCATCGCGGCGAGCCCGGAGGCGGCGAAGTCGACCGGGACCTGGCCCACGGCCTGGACGGCGTCGGCGTGCAGGGGGACGCCGAACTCGGCGGCGGCGTCGGCGAGTTCACGGACCGGCATGATCGTGCCGATCTCGTTGTTCGCCCACATGACGGTGGCGAGCGCGACCGAGTCGGGGTCGCGGGCGATCGCGTCGCGCAGGGCCTCGGGGTGGACGCGGCCGTGGGTGTCGACGGGGAGGTACTCGAGGGTGGCGCCCTCGTGGGTGGCGAGCCAGTCGACGGCGTCCAGGACGGCGTGGTGCTCGACCGGGCTGGCGAGGACGCGGGTGCGGCGGGGGTCGGCGTCGCGCCGGGCCCAGTACAGGCCCTTCACGGCGAGGTTGTCCGCCTCGGTGCCGCCGGAGGTGAAGACGACCTCGCTCGGCCGCGCGCCGAGCGCGGCGGCGAGCGTCTCGCGCCCCTCCTCGACGGTCCGCCGGGCGCGCCGTCCGGCGGCGTGCAGGGAGGAGGCGTTGCCCGTGACGGCGAGGTGGGCGGTCATCGCCTCGATCGCCTCGGGCAGCATGGGCGTGGTCGCGGCGTGGTCGAGGTAAGCCATGGTGGGTCGATTCTACGAGCCCACCCGGCGGCTCCCGGCGCCCGGCCTGTTTCCGCCGGGCGCGGGCGGCGGTTATCGGCCGCCGCGTCGCCCGGCGCGGGGGTTCGGTCGCGCGGGGTCGGGCGCGGCGTCCGTCGCGCGCGACCGGTCGCGCGGGGTCAGCCGCGTCGTGTCAGCCGCGCGGGGCGCGGGCCAGTTGGCGGGACTGGGCGACCAGGCGGTCGGCGCTGTCCCAGACCTCGGCGTCCTCCTCGAGGAAGCCGCCGGCGAGGTTCCGGGTGGTGATCGAGACCCGCAGCGGGCCCGGGGCCGGGCGGCAGCGCACGTGGGTGGTGAGCTCCACGGTCGGCGTCCAGCCCTTGAGGCCCAGCTCGAAGGAGGTCGGCGGCAGGGCGTCGACAGCGAGGAGCAGGGACAGCGCGTCGGGCTCCCGGCCGTCGGCGAGTCCGAACCAGGCGCGCATCTCGCCCTTGCCCGAGGGAGCGCCGACCGCCCAGCCCACGCAGGCCGGGTCGAGGCGGAGGTCGAGACGGTCGGCGATCGCGGACGAACCGGGGATCCTCGGGGCCGGGTTGTCCGCGGCGCTGAAGCAGTTCTCGATCGGGGCCATCTCTGGGGGCGTCGCGGAGGTGCGGACGTCGTCGGGGAGGGCGTCGAGGTCACCGTACGAGGCGAGGACGCGGATGCGCTCGACCTCGGTGCCGTCCTCTGCGTACTGGAAGAGCGAGGCCTGACCGGTGGAGAGGGTCCGGCCGGTGCGGACGGTCTCCGTCCGGATCACCGCGGGGCCCGGCACGGACGGCGTGAGGTAGTGCGCCGAGATCGTGAACGGGTCGGGGTGCGGGAGGTGGTCGCCGAGGGCGCGGCCGAGCAGGGCGAGGAGGTAGCCGCCGTTGACGGCGTGGATGATCGTCCAGCCGGCGGAGAGGTCGGCGTCGTAGACGCCGGGCGCCCGGAGGGTGAGGGCGGTGTCGCGGTCGAACTCGCTCGTGAAGACGGCTTCGGTGCTCGTGCTCATGATTCCGACGGTACCGCAGGTAGCTACTGAGCGGTAGCTTTCCCCGTGTCCTCCTCGCGGGCGGACGAACGGCGGTTCCAGGCGCGGGGCGCCCGCCAGTGGAAGCGCATCGCCAGGAGGCGGAGCACGAAGGCGGTGACCACGGCGGTGCCGCTCGTGAACGCGTTCAGCGTGTCGAAGCGGATGCACAGCACGACCATCGTCGCGCCCACCATCGCCGGGACGGCGTACAGGTCCCGGTCCCAGCGCAGCAGCGACGGCACCTCGTTCGCGAGCACGTCCCGCAGGACACCGCCGCCGACGGCGGTCGCGAGGCCGAGGGCGGCGGAGGCGGTGAGGCCGAGGCCGTAGTCGTACGCCTTGGTGGTGCCGGTGACGCAGAAGAGGCCCAGGCCGGCCGCGTCGAAGACGTTCACGGCGGTCTGGGTGCGCTCGACCTCCGGGTGGAGGAAGAAGACGAAGGCCGTCGCGATCAGCGGCATCAGGAAGTAGCCGAGGTCGGTGAAGGCGGCGGGGGGTACGGCGCCGATGATCAGGTCGCGGAGGAGACCGCCGCCGAGGGCGGTGACCTCGGCGAGGACGGCGATGCCGAAGACGTCGAAGTTCTTGCGGACGGCGAGGAGGGCGCCGGAGATGGCGAAGACGAAGATGCCGACGAGGTCGAGGGCGTGTTGGACGGAGGGGGTGAACAGGTCGTGGAGCACGGGGCCATTGTCCCGGGTGCGCCGTGGGTCCCGAACGCGGCGGCCTGCGGGGCGGCCTGCCGGGGGCGGGCGCGGCAGAGGCCCCTGCGCCTTTCGGCGGCAGGGGCCTCGTGGGTCACGCCTTCGGCGCGTCGGCCTCGGCGGCCGGGTCCGTCGCCTCAGAAGCCTCGGCCTTGGTCGGCTTCGGCGGCTCAGGGGCCTCCGACTCGGTCGGCGTCGTCAGCTCCGGGGCCTCGGCCGGCTTCACGGCCTCCGCCTCGGCGGGCTCCGGCGACCTCGGGGCCTCGGCCTCAGCCGGCTCCGGCTCGGCCGGCTTCACCGGCGCCGGGACCTCCGGGGCCTTCGTCTCGACCGGCGGCTTCGTGATCGTGACGTCCACCGACTGGCGGGCCTCCGGGATCGTCAAGCCCTCCGCGTTCTCCGGGTGGTGGCAGGCCACGCGCTGGCCCGGGCGGAGTTCCAGGAGCGGGGGTTCCTGGGTCCGGCAGACGTCCGTGGCCTTCCAGCAGCGGGTGTGGAAGCGGCAGCCCGGCGGCGGGGCGATCGGGGACGGGACGTCGCCCTTCAGGAGGATCCGGTCGCTCTTGGCGCCCCGGCGGCGCGGGTCCGGGATCGGGACCGCGGACATCAGGGCCCGGGTGTACGGGTGCATCGGGGACTCGTACAACGACTTGCGGTCCGCGAGTTCGACGATCTTGCCCAGGTACATCACCGCGATGCGGTCCGAGACGTGGCGGATCACGGAGAGGTCGTGGGCGATGATCACGTACGTGAGGCCCAGCTCCTCCTGGAGGTCGTCCAGGAGGTTGACCACCTGCGCCTGGATGGAGACGTCCAGGGCCGACACCGGCTCGTCCGCGACGACCAGCTTCGGCTTCAGGGCGAGGGCCCGCGCGATGCCGATGCGCTGGCGCTGGCCGCCGGAGAACTCGTGCGGGTAGCGGTTGTAGTGCTCCGGGTTGAGGCCGACCAGGCCCAGCAGGCGCTGGACCTCCTTCTTCACGCCGCCCTCGGGCTCGACGCCCTGGAGCTTGAAGGGGGCCGAGACGATCGTGCCGACCGTGTGGCGCGGGTTCAGCGAGCCGTACGGGTCCTGGAAGATCATCTGGATGTCCCGGCGGAGCGGACGCATGCCCGAGACGCCGAGGTGCGAGATGTCCGTGCCCTGGAACTCGATGGTGCCGGCGGTCGGTTCGAGGAGCCGGGTGACGAGCCGGCCCATCGTGGACTTGCCGCAGCCGGACTCGCCGACGACGCCGAGGGTCTCACCGGGGTAGACCTCGAAGTCGAGGCCGTCGACCGCCTTGACCGCACCGGTCTGGCGCTGGAGCAGCCCCTTCTTGATGGGGAAGTGCTTCTTCAGGCCGTTGACCTTGAGCAGGGGCTCCATGTTGTCGCTCACAGTTTCGGCGCAATCTCTTCGGTCCAGATGCGGGTCCGCTCCTGCTGCGGCATGTGGCACGCCGAGAAGTGGCGGTCCCCGGCCGGCGCCAGCTCCGGCCGCCGGGTGCGCGTGATGCCGCCCTTGGGGACGTCCGCGTACGGGCAGCGGGGGTTGAAGGCGCAGCCGCTCGGGATGTTGATGAGGCTGGGCGGGTTGCCCTTGACCGGGATGAGCCGCTCGGTCTGCTCGCGGTCGATCCTGGGCATCGAGCCGAGCAGGCCCCAGGTGTAGGGGTGCTGGGGCTCGTAGAAGACGGACTCGGCCGGTCCGCGCTCGACGCAGCGCCCGCCGTACATGACGAGGATGTCGTCGGCGAGCTCGGCGACGACGCCGAGGTCGTGGGTGATGATGACGACCGCGGAGCCGAACTCCTTCTGGAGGTCCCGCATCAGGTCGAGGATCTGGGCCTGCACGGTGACGTCGAGCGCGGTGGTCGGCTCGTCGGCGATGAGCAGTTCGGGGTTGTTGACGAGCGCCATGGCGATCATCGCGCGCTGGCGCATGCCGCCGGAGAACTCGTGCGGGTAGTTCTCGAACCGCTTGGCGGGCTCGGGGATGCCGACCCGGTCCAGGAGTTCGACGGCCCGCTTGCGCGCCGTCTTCTTGTCGACGTCGTTGTGGATGCGGTACGCCTCCACGATCTGGTTGCCGACCGAGTAGTACGGGTGCATCGCGGACAGCGGGTCCTGGAAGATCATCGCCATCTCGCGGCCGCGCATCTTGCGGACCTCTTCGGGGTCCGCCGACAGCAGCTCGCGGCCGTTCAGCCAGATCTCGCCGGAGATGCGGGCCTTCTGCCGGCCGTACTGGCCGACGGTGTGCAGGCCCATGATGCCGAGCGAGGTGACCGACTTGCCGGAGCCGGACTCGCCCACGATGCCGAGGGTCTTGCCCTTCTCCAGCTGGAAGCTGAGGCCGTCGACCGACTTGACCAGACCGTCGTCGGTCGGGAAGTGGATCTTCAGGTCGCGTACGTCGAGGAAGGCCTGGGAGGGGGCGGACTTCCCCGTGTCGACGGGCTCGCCCACCGCGGCGCCCGTCTTCGTCAGCTTGTCCGTCATGCGAGCCTCACTCGGGGGTCGATCACCGCGTACAGCAGGTCCACCACGAGGTTCGCGATGACGACGCAGGCGGCGGTGATGAGGGTGACGGCCAGGATCAGCGGCAGGTCACGCTCGGTCACGCCCTTGATGGCCATCCAGCCGAGACCCTGGAGGTTGAACGTGCTCTCGGTCAGGATCGCGCCGCCGACGAGGGCGCCGAGGTCCATGCCGAAGATGGTCAGGATGGGGGTCATGGTGGAGCGCATGGCGTGCTTGCCGAGCACGACCGGCTCCGGCAGGCCCTTGGCCCGCGCGGTGCGGATGTAGTCCTCGCCGAGGACCTCCAGCATGGTGGCGCGGGTGAGCCGCGCGTACATCGCCGCGTACAGGAAGGCGAGGGTCACCCACGGAAGCAGGAGGCCGCCGAACCAGCCGCCGAAGGACTCGGTGATCGGCGTGTACGAGGCGTTGAGCCAGTGCAGCTGCGTGCGGAAGACGAACATCGACAGCATGCCGGTGAAGAAGATGGGGAGCGAGACACCGGCGAGTGCGGTGATCATCGCGGTACGGTCCACGACCGTGCCCCGCTTCAGCGCGGAGATCACGCCCGCCGAGACGCCGAGCACCAGCCACAGGGCGGCGGCGCCGATGACCATGGACAGCGTGACGGGGAAGGCGTCGACGAGCATCGTCGACACGTCCTGCTCGGTACGGAACGAGTAGCCGAAGCAGGGCGCGGCGCAGTGGATCGTGTCACCGCCGCCCGTGTAGTCACGGCCGACGAAGATGCCGGAGACGAAGTGCCAGAACTGCACCAGGATCGGCTCGTCCAGGCCCAGCTTCTGCCGGATGGCCTCGATGGAAGCCGGATCCGCCTGCTTGCCGACGAACATCGCGGCAGGGTCGCTGCCGGTCATCTTGGGGATGAGGAAGAAGATGCTGAGCGTCACCAGAGTGACGACGAGCAGCATCACGACGACTGCGAAGAGCCGTCGGATTATGTATGCAAGCATGCGGTCGGCCGGTCGGCGGCCGGGGGACCCGATCGGGTCCCCCGGCCGCCGCCAACGGCCATCACCTGCCCTTCGGACCTGGCGGCGGGTGGTGCGCCGGTGAAGCGGGTCGGATTACTTGACGACGCCGAGCGACGCGTAGTCGTAGCGGCCGTTGTAGGCGTCCGCCGTGTAGACGTTGGTCAGCCGGGAGCTGCGCCAGATGATGTTCTTCTCGTGCGTGAAGGGCAGGTAGACCGCGGCCTCCGACACCTTCGTGTTGATCTGCTTGTAGAGCTCGCCGGCCTTGGCCGGGTCGGTCTCCTTCAGCGCCTGGTCGAACAGGCCGTTGATGGCCTTGTCGTTCAGCTCGGAGAAGTTGTTGTTACCGCTCTGGAGGATGAAGCGGCCGTCGACCAGCGGCTGGAGGAAGCCCTGACCGGTCGGGAAGTCGGCGCCCCAGCCCATGATGATGATGCCGTAGCCCTTCTCCTTGACCACCTTCGGCGAACCGATGATGCCGGAGGTCTGGGCGCCGTCGAACTGGTCGATCTGGGCGTCGATGCCGACGGCCTTCAGCGACTGCTGGAGGGACTCGGCGGTCGCGATCTCGATCTTCTTGTTGTTGCGGACCGCGATCGTGGTCTTGAAGCCGTTCGGCTTACCGCACTTCTTCAGCGCCTCCTTGGCCTTCGCCAGGTCCGGGGCGCCACCGAGCTTGCCGTACGGGTCGGCCTTCGGGTCGGCACCCTTGATCGCCGGCGGCAGCATGTTGGAGGCGATGTCGCCACCGGCCTGCGGGCCACCACGGGCGGTCTGGAGGGACTTCGAGTCGGCGGCGTAGATGATCGCCTTGCGGCACTCGACGTTGGGGATCACCGTCTGCGGGAAGACCGCGTAGCGGATGAAGCCCGTCTGCGGGTTGTCGACGTTGTCCTTGTGCTGCTGGAGCACCTTCTGACGCGCGGCCGCGCCGACACCCGTCGCGTTGATGTCGAGGTCGTACTCGCCCTCGACCAGACGGTTGTCCATGTCGTCGGCGTTCGTGGTGAACGTGACGGAGACCTTGTCCGGGAGCGCCTTGCGGACGGTGTCGGTCTTGGCGTCCCACTTCTCGTTGCGGACGAGCTTGATCGACTTGTTGGGCGTGTACGACTGCCACTTGTACGGGCCGGAGGAGAAGGGCCTCAGGCCGTACTTGGCCTTGGTGTCCTTGTCCTGGCGGACCGGGGAGGCGGCGGGCATGGCCAGCATCTGCAGGAAGTCACCGTTGGCGACCGGCAGCTTGAAGATGATGGTCTTGTCGTCCGGGGTCTCGATCGCCTTGAGGCCGAGCTTGTCCGCGGCGGTGTCCTTGTACGGACCCTTGTACTCGCCCTTGGGGTCGAGGACCTGCTGGAGGTAGATCGGGCCGCCGGAGATGACGTCCTGGGCCCAGATGCGCTCGATGCCGTACTTGATGTCCTTGGAGGTGATCGGCTTGCCGTCCTCCCAGGTCACCCCGTCCTTCAGCGTGAAGGTGTAGGTGAGGCCGTCGGCCGAGACCTTGCCCGCGTCGGTGGCGAGGTCCGGGACCAGCTCGGTGGAGGCGGCGCCCGGCTCGGCCTTGAAGGTGACGAGCTGGCGGGTGTAGTAGCGGGCGAAGTCCCACACGAAGCCGTAGTAGCCGCGCTGCGGGTCCCAGCTGTCGGCCTCCTGCGAGCCGATGAACTTCAGCTCGCCGCCCTTCTTGTCGGAGGCGTTGGCGACCTTGTTCACGGCGGCGTTGAAGCCCGCCGCGCCCGTGTTCCCCTTGCCGCCACCGTCGCCGCTGCCGCCGCCACAGGCGGTGGTGACGACCATCGTGGCCGCCGCAAGCAGCGCGCCCGCGGCGATTCTGCGCTGAGAGCTCTTCAGCATGGGTCCAGCAACCTCCGGAATAGTGGCGGCCGTTACGGCGGTCCGCCGATTTGGGTGGGGCCTCCTGTCGCCAGCGGCAGGGGCGGTCTTGCGTGTCGGCGAACGGTCAGCGGGAGCCCTTCGGGTCGAGCGCGTCACGCACGCCGTCGCCGAAGAGGTTGAACGCCAGAACGGTGATGAAGATCGCGAGGCCGGGGATCACCATGAACAGGGGATCCGCCTCGTAGGTGGTGATCGCCGTCGACAGCATCTGGCCCCAGGAAGCGGTGGGAGGCTTCACACCCGCGCCGAGGAAGCTGAGCGCCGCTTCGGTGAGGATGTTGGTGGGGATCATGAGGGTCGCGTAGACCATGATCGGGGCGATCAGGTTGGGCAGCAGCTCGCGGCGCAGGATGTAGAACCGGCCGGCGCCCAGGCTCTGGGCGGCCTCGACGTACTCGCGGTTGCGCAGCGAGAGGGTCTGGCCTCGGACGATGCGGCCGACGTACGGCCAGCCGAAGAAACCGATCACCAGGACGAGCGCGGCGATGCGGACGCCCGATCCGTCCAGGCCGAGGAACTCGTTGGGCAGCACCGAGACGAGGGCGATGGTGAAGAGCAGCTGCGGGAAGGCGAGCATGACGTCCATGACGCGGCTGAGGGCCGCGTCGATCCAGCCGCCGAAGTAGCCCGCGACGATGCCGAGGACGGTGCCGAGGAAGACCGCGAAGACCGCCGCCAGGAAGGCGACGAGCAGGGAGATCCGGGCGCCGTAGACGATCCGGCTGAAGACGTCGCGGCCGTTGACGGGCTCGACGCCGAAGAGGAAGTCGGAGCTGACGCCGCCCCAGGAGCCGATCGGCGTGCCGAAGAGCGGGTCGATCTGGTCCTCGTGGAACTCGTCCGGCGGGTGGCCGAGGAGGCCGACGATGACCGGTGCGAAGACCGCGACGAGGATGAGGAAGACGACGACGAAGGCGCCCGCGAGGGCCAGTTTGTCGCGCTTGAGGCGGGTCCAGGCGATCTTCCAGGGCGAGCGCCCCTCGATCGCCTTGGCGGGGACGCCGGAGGTGTCCGGGGTGCCGGGAGCGTCGGGCGCGCCGTCGACGGTGGCGGTCGCCTCGCCCGCCCTCGTCTCGTGCAGTGGTGCCGTCATCGTGGTGAGGACCCCTCTCGGCCGCCGGTAGCCGGCCCTTGCCCGCCGCGGGTAGCGGCTCGGTGGAACAACCTGCTGGGCACCTGCTCGAAAGGAGCCGAACGCCCGGTGTTCCGGGGAGTCTTCAATGCGTTCACGATCACCCGCCAGCCCTGACGGGGAATGGTTGCTCAAACGTGATGCGGTGCTGTGAGTTCCGTTATCCGGACGTCGTGATCACCTGAGCGGACCATCTCGGGTCCTCTGACCCCCAAACGGACATGTCACTCAACTGGGCGGTTGAGCTCTTCAATTGGGGCGAACGAAGGGCTCCGCCGGGGCCGGTGGGCAGGGTGGGTCGCGAGCGGCGTCTCAGTACCCGGACGACGCCGACGGCGGGTATCCGTATCCCGGTACGGGGGCGGAGCCGCGTCCGGCGTGCGCCTCGCGGTCGTAGAAGGGGCGCGCGTTCGCCCGCAGCCACAGGGCCACCGGGTCGTACGCGTCGGAGAGGGCGACCGTCGAGACGGGCAGCCCGTCGGGGACGGAGCCGATCGACTGGCGCATCATCGCGCGGACCGTGTCGACGGTCGCCGGGGACGTGTCGTACAGGTCGAGACCGATGGCGAGGTACGGGGAGCCGAGAGCCGGCTGCACCCAGCCGCGGCGCAGCGCCCGGACGGCCGGGGTGCGGTGCGCGTTCTGCGTGAGGAGGGCGTAGAACTGCGGGATCTCCAGGGCGGGCTCGGTGACGCGCAGCGGCCCGGCGGGCATCCGGTCGAGACCGGTGGCGATCCGGCGCAGGTCGGGCCAGGGGATGCCGACGCCGCCGCCGGGGGCGTGCGGGTTGAGCCAGACGCCCCAGCGGTCGGGGTAGAGGGCGCGGGCGATCTCGCGGCCGGTGACGAGCTCGTGGGCGCGGTTCCAGCCGGAGGCGGCGAGTTCCTGGGCGGAGGTGACGCAGGGCGCGTAGCCGAAGCCGTCGACCTCCATGTTCCCGTACTGGGCCTCAGGGGAGCCGGGGGCGCCCTGCCAGAGCAGCATCCAGAGCTCGCCGTCGGCGAGGGCGTGCAGCAACTGCTCGTACGCGTCGTAGCGTCCGGGTGCCACCTGGCGCAGCATGTGCTCGACCGTTCCGGCCGCAGCGGTGCCTGACGCGCTCACCCTGGGTCCCACCCCTCTTCCGTCCACCACGTATGTCTGTCCAGCGATCGATCCGGTCCGGCGATCGAGTCGGTTCGGCGACCGAGTCAGTTCAGCTTAAACAGGGGGCCGCTCACACGGCGGCGCGCTGGTAGAAGGGGCGAACCCGCTCCAGCATCCAGTCGCCGACCGGGTCCTGCGCCATGTCGAGCAGGATGAGGTTGACCGGCCAGGCGACCTCGACCCGGCCGAGGGCGCGGCCGAGGGCGTCCAGGGGCGCGTTCCGGTCGACGCCGTCCCAGCCCGTGAGCTGGACGCCGACGAAGAGGGCCGGTTCGGTGCCCTCGACGCTGGCGAGGGCGCGGCGGGCGGTGGCGACGACCCCGGTGGCCTCGAACTCGGCGGAGGCGGCGGCGAGGAAGTCGACCGGGTCGTCCTGCCAGTCGGGCTCGAAGAGCCGGACGCGGCCGCCGCTGGCGGGGCCGTCGAGCGGGGTGCGGCCGACCCGGCAGAGTTCGGCGACGGCGGGCGGGGGCAGTGGGACGCCGACGGCGCCGCCGGGGTTCACGGCGATGCCGAGCTGCGGGGGCAGGCCGCGGGCGAAGTCACGGGCGGGGGCGACGGTGAAGGACATGTGGTCGCCGACGCAGGCGAGGAACTGCTGCTCGGAGCTGAAGACGGGGACGTAGGCCGCGCCGTCGATCTCCATGGTGGCGAGGTCGAGGCCGGGGCTGTCGGGGCCGCCGCCGTTGGGCAGGGGCACCCAGACCGGGCTGCGGCCGAGCACCTCGACGATGCGGCCGCCCGCCTCGGGGTTGCCGAGTGAGGCGGCAAGGACCTCTTCGAGCTCGTTGCCCGGCCACGTCACGTCCACGGTCGCGTTTCCCCTTCTCGCACGGCCTGCCGTACCGGCCGCCCGGCAGCACCCTAACGCCGCCCCGCCGCCGCCGTGGCCAGAAGGGAAGGGTACGGGCGTCCCGGGACGGGCGGGGGCGGCGCCCGCCGGGCGGTCTCCCCCCTCAGGCCGCCTCCCGGAAGCCGATCCGGTGGAGGGAGTCGGCGGCGTCCCGGTCCAGGAGGGTCGCCGAGGCGCAGCCGGGCGGCAGGGTGCCGGACTCGGCGGCCTTGAGGAGCCGGCCGACGGCCCGCCGGTGGCGCCCGAAGGCGTACGCGGAGACGCCCCGGCCCCGGGCGTGCTGGCCGGCCTTCGCGGTGTCGGGGGTGACGTCGAGGAGGAGCAGGTGCAGGGCGCGGCCGCGGCGTCTCGCCTCGCGGGCGAGCCAGCGCCGCACCCAGGACTGGGTGCCGCAGTCGTGGACGATCACGCTCGCGCCGGAGCGCAGGGCGCGGCGCAGTCCGGCGTAGTGCGCGATCCGGACGAGGGGGCGGTAGACGGCGTACGGGAGGAGGGGCGGCATGCGGGCCTCCCAGCGCTCGCGGACCTCCTGGGAGTCGATGCCGCTGCCGTCGGCGGCGCGCTTCATCAGGGTGGACTTGCCGCTGCCGGGCAGCCCGGAGACGACGACGAGGTCTCCGGCGGCGAAGGTGAGGACGCGGGGGCCGCGGCCGCCCCGCTCGCGCAGGTCCCGCAGGAGGCGGCCTCGGCCGCGGCTCCGGGCGCGGGCCCGCTGGGACGGTATGCCGGTACTCGTCGCGTACGCGCCGGTGTGCTGGATCGTCATCGCTCCCCCCCTGTCGGGTCTCAGGAGACCTGAGGAGACCCTTGCCCATGAAGTGTAAAGAATCGGTAATGCGGCACAAGCGATTTGCCCGGCCGACACCGCGTGCAATGATGTGCGCGCCAGGCGCGCACAGTCGCCGCACAATCGCATACCGGCCGCTCGAATCCGCGCGGGAGAGTTCCGGACCGCCGAGCGCGTCCGGGCGCCGAAGGAGCAAGACCCTCCCTTGAATCTCTCAGGCCCCGTACCGCGTGGATGAGGCAGATCTGAAAAGCGGGACACCCTTCGTGTCCCCACCCAAGGTGCAAGCCGAACTCTCGGTGACGAGATGCTCTCGGTGAACCTCTCAGGTTCCATGACAGATGGGGAGGACGTCCTCGCCCGTCATGTGTTTTCGTCACCGATCACGCCCTTGGGACCCGGGAGCCACCCCATGACCACTGCCCCCCGTCTGACCGCCCTCGATGCCCTGCATCGTTCCCTGGGCGCGACCATGACCGACTTCGCGGGCTGGGACATGCCGCTCCGGTACGGCAGCGAGCGCGACGAGCACAACGCCGTCCGCACCAAGGCCGGTCTCTTCGACCTCTCCCACATGGGCGAGATCACGGTCACGGGCCCGCAGGCCGTGGACCTCCTGGACTACGCCCTCGTCGGCAACATCTCGACCGTGGGCAACGGCCGCGCCCGCTACACGATGATCTGCCAGGAGGACGGCGGCATCCTCGACGACCTGATCGTCTACCGCCTCGGCGAGACCGAGTACATGGTCGTCGCGAACGCCTCCAACGCGCAGGTCGTCCTGGACGCGCTCGTCGCCCGCTCCGAAGGCTTCGACGCCGAGGTCCGCGACGACCGTGACGCGTACGCCCTGATCGCGGTCCAGGGCCCGGAGTCCCCCGGCATCCTGAAGTCGATCACGGACGCCGACCTGGACGGTCTGAAGTACTACGCCGGCCTGCCCGGCACGGTCGCGGGCGTCCCGGCGCTGATCGCCCGCACCGGCTACACCGGCGAGGACGGCTTCGAGCTGTTCCTGAAGCCGGAGCACGCCGAGGACGTGTGGAAGGCGCTGACCGAGGCGGGCGAGGGCGTCGGCCTGATCCCCTGCGGCCTGTCCTGCCGCGACACGCTCCGCCTGGAGGCGGGCATGCCGCTGTACGGCCACGAGCTGACGACCGCCCTCACCCCCTTCGACGCGGGCCTCGGCCGGGTCGTGAAGTTCGAGAAGACCACCAATGAGGGCCATTTCGTCGGCCGCGAGGCGCTGGAGAAGGCCGCCGAGCGCGCCGAGACCGCCCCGCCGCGCAAGCTCGTCGGTCTGGTCGCCGAGGGCCGCCGGGTGCCGCGCGCCGGCTTCCAGGTCGTCAAGGACGGCGAGGTCATCGGCGAGGTCACCTCCGGCGCCCCCTCCCCGACCCTCGGAAAGCCGATCGCGATGGCGTACGTGGACGCGGCGCACGCCGAGCCCGGCACCCAGGGTGTAGGTGTGGACATCCGCGGCACCCACGAGCCGTACGAGGTCGTGGCGCTCCCGTTCTACAAGCGCCAGAAGTGACGCATCCGTCTCACTTCGCGTCTCATCCCGCAAGACCCACGTTCATCAGCACTCCCCCGATCCAGGAGAATCAGGTCATGAGCAACCCCCAGCAGCTGCGCTACACCAAGGAGCACGAGTGGCTGTCGGACGCCGTGGACGGCGTCTCGACGGTCGGTATCACGGAGTTCGCGGCCAACGCGCTCGGTGACGTCGTCTACGCCGACCTGCCGAAGGTCGGCGACACCGTCACCGCGGGCGAGACCTGCGGCGAGCTGGAGTCGACGAAGTCCGTCAGCGACCTCTACTCCCCCGTCACGGGCGAGGTCGTCGAGGCCAACCAGGACGTGGTGGACGACCCGTCCCTGGTGAACACGGCTCCGTTCGAGGGTGGCTGGCTGTTCAAGGTGCGCGTCACGGGTGAGCCGGACGACCTGCTCACCGTCGACGAGTACACCGAGTTCTCCGCCGGGAACTGAGACCGGGCCCGAGACCCCTTAGGGATCGATTCATGTCGCTTCTGAACACTCCCCTCCACGAGCTGGACCCCGACGTCGCCGCCGCCGTCGACGCCGAGCTCCGCCGTCAGCAGTCCACCCTCGAGATGATCGCCTCGGAGAACTTCGCTCCGGTCGCGGTCATGGAGGCCCAGGGCTCCGTCCTCACCAACAAGTACGCCGAGGGCTACCCGGGCCGCCGCTACTACGGCGGCTGCGAGCACGTCGACGTGGCCGAGCAGATCGCCATCGACCGGCTCAAGGACCTGTTCGGCGCCGAGTACGCCAACGTCCAGCCGCACTCCGGCGCCTCCGCGAACCAGGCCGCCCTCTTCGCGATCGCCCAGCCCGGCGACACGATCCTGGGTCTGGACCTGGCGCACGGCGGCCACCTCACCCACGGCATGCGCCTGAACTTCTCCGGCAAGCAGTTCAACGTGGTCGCGTACCACGTGGACGAGGCCGGTCTGGTCGACATGGCCGAGGTCGAGCGCCTCGCCAAGGAGCACCGCCCCAAGGTGATCATCGCGGGCTGGTCCGCCTACCCGCGCCAGCTGGACTTCGCCGAGTTCCGCCGGATCGCCGACGAGGTCGAGGCGTACCTGTGGGTCGACATGGCCCACTTCGCGGGCCTGGTCGCCGCCGGTCTACACCCGAACCCGGTCGAGTACGCGGACGTGGTGACCTCCACCACGCACAAGACGCTCGGCGGCCCGCGCGGCGGGATCATCCTGGCGAAGAAGGAGTTCGCGAAGAAGCTGAACTCCTCGGTCTTCCCCGGTTTCCAGGGCGGCCCGCTGGAGCACGTGATCGCGGCCAAGGCCGTCTCCTTCAAGGTCGCGGCCTCGGAGGAGTTCAAGGAGCGCCAGCAGCGCACCCTGGACGGCGCACGCGCGCTGGCCGAGCGCCTGGTCCAGGACGACGTCACCGCCCACGGTGTCTCGGTCCTGTCCGGCGGCACGGACGTGCACCTCGTCCTGGTCGACCTGCGGAACTCGGAGCTCGACGGCCAGCAGGCCGAGGACCGGCTGCACGAGGTCGGCATCACGGTCAACCGGAACGCGGTTCCGAACGACCCGCGCCCGCCGATGGTCACCTCGGGTCTGCGCATCGGCACGCCGGCGCTCGCGACCCGCGGCTTCCAGGCCGAGGACTTCGCCGAGGTCGCCGACGTCATCGCCGAGACCCTGAAGCCGGGCTTCGACGCCGACAAGGCCGCGGCCCTCAAGGCCCGGGTGACCGCGCTGGCGGACAAGCACCCGCTGTACCCCGGCCTGAAGTAATTTCGTACCCTTTTGTTCGTACGGAATCTCCGGGGCACCGCGCACACTGGACAGTGAGTGCGGTGCCCCGCCCCTTGCTCAGCCCTCGCTGCTCCACCCCGGCAGACAACGGCGTCCAGCCCCCACAAGGAGTCTCCCCGTGGCCATCTCGGTCTTCGACCTGTTCTCGATCGGTATCGGCCCGTCGAGCTCCCACACGGTGGGCCCCATGAGGGCCGCCCGGATGTTCGCCCGCCGGCTGAAGAACGAAGGCCTGCTCGCCCACACGGCCTCGATACGCGCGGAGCTGTACGGCTCGCTCGGCGCGACCGGCCACGGCCACGGCACCCCGAAGGCGGTCCTGCTCGGCCTGGAGGGCAACTCGCCGCGCACGGTCGACGTGGAGACCGCCGACGAGGAGTTCGAGCGGATCAAGGCGAGCGGAAGGATCAACCTGCTCGGCGCGCACGAGATCCCCTTCGACTTCGACGCCGACCTGATCCTGCACCGGCGCAAGGCCCTCCCGTACCACGCCAACGGCATGACGGTCTTCGCGTACGACGCGGACGGCGGGCTCGTCCTGGAGAAGACGTACTACTCCGTCGGCGGCGGCTTCGTCGTCGACGAAGACGCGGTGGCCGGCGAGAACCCGATCGTCCCCGACGACACCGTCCTGAAGTACCCCTTCCGCACCGGTGACGAGCTGCTCCGCCTCGCCAAGGAGACCGGCCTGTCGATCTCCGCGATGATGCTGGAGAACGAGAAGGCCTGGCGCACCGAGGAGGAGATCCGGGCGGGTCTCCTCGAGATCTGGCGGGTCATGCAGTCCTGCGTCTCGCGCGGCATGTCCCGCGAGGGCATCCTGCCCGGCGGCCTGAAGGTCCGCCGCCGCGCCGCGACCTCCGCCCGCAAGCTGCGCTCCGAGGGCGACCCGAAGGCGCACGCGATGGAGTGGATCACCCTCTACGCGATGGCCGTGAACGAGGAGAACGCGGCGGGCGGCCGGGTGGTCACCGCCCCGACGAACGGCGCGGCCGGCATCATCCCCGCCGTCCTGCACTACTACATGAACTTCGTCCCGGGCGCCGACGAGGACGGCATCGTCCGCTTCCTCCTCGCGGCCGGCGCGGTCGGCATGCTCTTCAAGGAGAACGCCTCGATCTCCGGCGCCGAGGTCGGCTGCCAGGGCGAGGTCGGCTCGGCCTGCTCGATGGCGGCGGGCGCGCTCGCCGAGGTCCTGGGCGGCACCCCCGAGCAGGTGGAGAACGCGGCCGAGATCGGCATGGAGCACAACCTCGGCCTGACCTGCGACCCGGTCGGCGGCCTGGTCCAGATCCCGTGCATCGAGCGGAACGGCATGGCGGCGGTCAAGGCCGTCACGGCGGCGAAGATGTCGATGCGCGGC
Source organism: Streptomyces sp. NPDC034084 (assembly GCF_055575535.1). NCBI lineage: Bacteria > Bacillati > Actinomycetota > Actinomycetes > Kitasatosporales > Streptomycetaceae > Streptomyces > Streptomyces sp. NPDC034084. Next base: position 482,140 of record NZ_JBVISK010000004.1, on the reverse strand, counting down.
GACGGCAGCCACCTGGTCTCCCTCGACAAGGTCATCAAGACCATGAAGGAGACGGGCGCCGACATGAGCGTCAAGTACAAGGAGACGGCCCGGGGCGGTCTCGCGGTGAACATCATCGAGTGCTGAGCCCGGCACGGCTGACGCCCGGCCGGGCCCGGACGGGCGTCAGCCGCCGACGTGGATGCCGGGGCGCCGGTCCGGGTCGGGTTCGTGTTTGCGGATGATCTCGCGGGTGACGGGGGCGGTGTCGCCGCGGCCGAGGAGGAAGTAGCGGAACATGTGCTTCAGCGGGCTGCCCTCGGCCCAGGCGAAGTAGCAGTGCGGCTGCACGCCCGTGGTGTCGCGCAGGGCGAGGAGGACCGCGGCGATGGCGTTCGGGGCGGCCGGGGCCTCGGCCCGCAGAATGCGGTAGCCGTCGACCTCGACGCCGTGGACGGTGAGCACCTCGCTGAAGTCGGAGGGGTCGACGACGTCGATCTCCAGGAACAGCACGTCGGCGGGGCCGGGGACCGGGTTGTTGCCGCGCTGCTCGCGTTCCTTGTCGCGGTATTCGGCCCCGTCGCCGGCCTGCCGGCGGTTGGCGATGATGTTGATGGCGTTGTCGTGGGCCAGGGTGTCGGCGATGAACCGGCGGGCGGCGTCGTCGAAGACGAGGCTGTCGGCCCGCAGCTCCGTGGTCCGTGACACGCGGGAGACCAGGGAGACCAGGATGATCCCGGCGATGAAGAGGCCGGAGATCGTGATGCCGTCGGGTTTGTCGACGATGTTGTACACCAGCGCGTAGAGCAGGACCGTCGTGAGGAGTCCGAAGCCGACGGCGGCCGGCCGGCGGCCGGCGCGGGCGACGGAGAGCGTGACGGCGAAGGCGCCGGAGACCATCATGGCGAGGATGCCGGTGGCGTAGGCGCCGGCCTGGGCGTCGACGTCGGCGTCGAAGGCGATGGTGATGAGGACGCACAGGGCGGTGTAGACGAGGACGACGGGCCGCACCGCACGGCCCCACTCGGGGGCCATGCCGTAGTCGGGCAGGTAGCGGGGGACGATGTTGATCAGCCCTGCCATGGCGGACGCGCCGGCGAACCACAGGATCAGGATCGTGCTGATGTCGTAGACGGTGCCGAACGCCTCCCCGACCTGCTCGTGGGCCAGCCAGGCGAGGGCGCGGCCGTTGGCGCCGCCGCCGGGCTTGAACTCGTTCTCGGGGATGAGGACGGTGGTGACGAAGCTGGAGGCGAGCAGGTAGACGCTCATGACGAGCGCGGCGGTGGTGAGCAGCCTGCGGGTGTTGCGGATGCGCGAACGGAGCCGCTCCTCGTCGTCCTGACCGTCGGCGGCCACCAGGGGCATCATGCTCACGCCGGTCTCGAAGCCCGACAGGCCGAGCACGAGCAGCGGGAACGCGAGCAGCGCGGGTGTCATCAGGTCGCCGAAGCCCGTCCCACCCTCGACGAGCGCGTCCGTCCAGGCCGAGAAGGCGCCGGGGGTGGTGATGACGTGGGCCAGGCCGACGGTGATGACGACCGCGTTGAGGGCCAGGAAGACGACGACGAGGGGGATGGCGACGCTGACGGCCTCGCTGAAGCCGAGCAGGAACACGCCTCCGAGGACCAGCAGGAGGACCACGGTGAGGGCCACCTCGTGGCCGTGCAGGGCCTCGGGGAAGAAGGGGTTCTCCACCACGTGGACGGAGGCGTCCGCCGTGGACAGGGTGATGGTGATGATCCACGAGGTGGCGACGAAGCCGAGCAGGACCAGGACGAACAGCTTGCCCCACCAGAACGGCAGGAGGTCTTCGAGCATCGCCACCGACCCGGCTCCGTGCGGGCTCTCCTTGGCCACCCGCCGGTACATCGGCAGCATGCCGAGCAGGGTCAGCGCCACGATCAGCAGCGTCGCGAGCGGCGAGACGGCGCCCGCCGCGAGTGCGGCGATGGCCGGCACGTACGCGAGGCTGGAGAAGTAGTCGACCCCGGTCAGGCACATCACCTTCCACCAGGCTTGCGGTTCGGTGTGTCCCCCGCCGGCCGCCGGCCCGACGGGCTGCACCTGGTGGCGCAGCATCCACCGGGCCACACGGCCGGTGGGCTGGGGCCGCAGCGCGGGGCTGGCGACCACCTCGGGCAGGGCCGGTCCGTCGGCGTCCTTCATGTCCCCCATCAACCTCTCCTCGCTCCAGCGCGCGGAGCCGTCGGTCACCGCGCCTGCGGCGGTGACGATCACCGAGTATGCGTCCTCCCCGTCGTACCCCCGAAGCCAGGGTGTACGTGTCGTCCGTGTGAGGTGGTCGCGTTCCCGGGTCGCCCGCTCGGGTTGCGTGCGCACGGCGTGCGGGACCGGCGCGTCGAGGTTCCCGCGCGCAGGTCCAGGGCGTCGTCGAGGCCGGGCGCGAGCGGACCCAGGGGGTTCGGGAGGGGTCCGGGAAGCGTCACCGGACGGTCGTACCTGGCGCCGGACGGGCGGCGACCCACGTCGCTCCGCCCGTCCGTGCCGGCCGTGCGGCCCTTGCCGCAGGCTTGTGGCTCAGGCCCTGGCTCAGGCCTTGCGGTAGTGCGCCCAGAACTCGTCCCAGGACATCACGCCGTCGCCGTTGTCGTCGCGCTGCTTGATGAGCGCCTCGGCGACCGTCTCGGTGACGTTGAAGTCGCCCAGCTGCGCCATGACGTGCTTGTACTCGGCGGCGGTGATGAAGCCGTCGCCGTCCACGTCGAACTTGTTGAATGCCGTGCGTGCCGAGTCGATGTCCGCCACTGCGTCCGCCCCTTCTTGGTGCTTGTCTGACGGGGGTCAGATTAGCTGGCCGGTCGCTGCCGGATGATGGGGGCATGAGCGACGAGGTGGCACGGATCCTGGCGGCGGCGGCCCACGGGGAGTTCCCGCCCCCGGACGGTTCCACGACGGTGGTGCCGCAGCCGGGCCCGCGGGACGCGGGGGTGCTCGCGTTCACGGCCCACTCGGTGGTCTTCACGGACGCCGACCCGGAGTGGGTGCGGGCCGAGCTGGCGGCCACGCCGGGCGACCCGCTCGCGGCGAGCATGAACCCGGGCTTCCTGTTCGCCCTGATGGCCCGCACCGGCCGGCACATGAACACCATCGACCTGCTCACGGTGGCCGACGCGCTGCCGGGCCCTCCCCCGCTGGAACTCCGTGAGATCGACGACCCGGCGCATCCCCGGGTGGCACGGGCGCTGAAGTTCCGTGACGGGGTACGGGTGTGGGCGGCCGACGGCGGCGTGCTGGTCCTGGGCCGGGGCGTCGCGGGCCGCTGGGAGGCGGCGATCGAGGTGGACGAGGCGGTCCGTCACCGGGGCCTGGGCCGGGCCCTGGCGACGGCGGCCCGGCACCTCACTCCGGGCGAGGTGGTGTGGGCCCAGCAGTCCCCGGGCAACGCCCGCAGCGTCCGGGTCTTCCAGGCGGCGGGCTACCGCCCGGTGGCGTCGGAGGCGCTCCTGATCGCCGGCTGAGCGCTGCCGGAAGATCCCGGTGTGGCGCGCTACCGGAAGATCCCGGTGTGGCCGAGGGAGTAGCGGCCGGGCTGCGGGTAGACGGCGAGGCCGTGGGGGCCGCTGCCGACGGGGATGCGGGCGAGCTGCTTGCCGGTGGTGGTGTCGATCGCGTAGACCTCGGAGTCGTAGCGGCCGGAGAGCCACAGGACCTTGCCGTCGGCGGAGACGCCGCCCATGTCGGGGGAGCCGCCGTCCGGGAGCCACCACTTCTTGGTGAGCTTGTTCCGCCCGAAGTCGAAGACGGAGATCGAGCCCTCGCCCCTGTTGGGGATGTACATCTCGCGCGAGTCACGGCTGATGTAGAGGCCGTGGGCGCCCTTGCCGGTGGGCAGCAGGGAGGGGGTGGTGAACTTCTCGCCGTCCAGGACCCAGATGCCGTGGGCCATCATGTCGGCGACGTAGAAGCTCTTGCCGTCCGGGGAGATCTTCACGTCCTGCGGCATGGCGCCCTGGAAGGGCAGTTTCTGTTGGCCGATCACCTCCATCTTCTCGGTGTCGACCTTGAGGAGTTCGCCGGAGAACTCGCAGGAGACGACGAAGTAGCGCCCGTCGGCGGAGAAGTCGGCGTGGTTGACGCCGTAGCAGCTGACCGGGACGGACTTCTTCCGTTCCATGGTGTGCGGGTCGCGGAAGACGAGTTCGCGGTCGAGCGAGGCCATCACGATGGCGTACTTGCCGTTGGGCGTGAAGTAGAGGTTGTACGGGTCGTGGACCTCGACGGGCTTGCCCGCGACGCCGGTGGCGGGGTCGATGGGGGTGAGCGTGTGGCCCCGGTTGTTGTTGACCCAGAGGGTCTTCATGTCCCAGGAGGGGACCACGTGCTGGGGCTGGATGCCGACCGGGATGGTCTCGACGACCTGGTAGGTGGCGGGGTCGATGACGGAGACGGTGTTGGAGTTGGTGTTGGGGACGTAGACCCGGGAGGGGAAGTTCCGCACCACCGGGGAGAGCCGGTTCGGCCGGTCGGCGGCGTAGACGTCGTGCGCGTCGAGCGGTGGAGGCATGCCGGGGAGTCCGGCGGGGGCGGCGGCCGGCTTGGGTACGGCGGGGGCGGCCTTCTTCACGGGCGCCGCGCCCTCGGGGTGGTTCGCGGTGCCGCAGCCGGCGAGGGCGGCGAGGAGGGCGGCGGCGAGGAGGGTCCTGGTCCGCCCGGTGGGGTGTCTCTTCGTGAGGTGTGCCATCAGCTCAGCAGCTCCGTGGTGGTGACCGCGCTCAGGCCGCGGCGGTCGAGGTCGGCGAGGAGGAGGGGCAGCGCGGCGGCGGTGTCCGGGTAGCCGAAGTGGAGGCTGACGACGGATCCGGCGCGGACCGTCCCGGTGACGTTGCGGACGACGGCCGCCGCGCCGGGCGAGGTGAAGTCGAGGGAGTCGACGTCGTACGAGAGGACGTGCGGGTATCCGGCGCGCCGGGCGGCGCGCAGGACGGCCGGGGCGGCGTGCTGGGTGCGGGAGGGGCGGAACCAGGTGCCCACGGAGCCGGTGAGGCGCCGCAGTCGGCCCGCGCAGGCCTCGATCTCGGCGAGGGCCTCGGCCTCCGTCATGGCGTTGACGTCGATGTGGTGCTGGGTGTGGTTGCCGAGGTCGTGGCCGCCGTCGAGGACGCGGCGGGCCATGTCGGGGTGGTCGTCGAGCCAGCTGCCGACGGCGAGGACGGTGACGTGGGCACCGGCCTGCTCCGCCTGGGCGAGGAGCCGCCGGGCGAGGGCGGGATCGCCCTGGCCGTGGAAGGTGAGCGCGACCCGGGGCCGGTCGCGGGGGCCGTGGGTGATCTCGTCCGGCTGTCCGGGGAAGCGGCGGGGGACGGGGGCGGCGACGGGCGCGGCGGGCCGGGCGGCCGGGGGGCGCGCTGCGGCGGGGGCGGGGCGGGGTTCCGTGCCGCAGGCGGAGGCGAGGGCCCCCGCGAGGGCGGCGGCCGCGCCCGCTCGGAGGGCTCCTCGGCGGTCGGTCGGCTTCACGCGACCAGTTAAGAGGGATTGCGCCCGATTGGTCACGATTAGGCCAATTAAGGACGTTTACGGCGGTGCGGTGGCCGTCCAGCATGCGGACGACCCCGGGAAACAATCGATGAACCGCATAGCCATTCACTGTTTGCAAGGCCGGTGCTGAACGTCACCAACGATTCATTGTTGAACTGTCCGCTTTTGCCCCACCTTGCCCCGCTAGGGTCTTTTGGTGGCAAGGCCCCGTGTCTGCCATAGTCGGAGCAACGACCCCCATTGACCCGGGCCAGGTCGACAGAGCGGCCGTGGATGCACCCCCCCCCGTCCACGGCGCACCATACGGAAGCCCCCACGCGCCCCACCACGGCGCCCGGGGGCTTCCGTGCGTCCGGTGTCATGGCGTCAGGACCGGTCCGCGACCCGCATCTCGAACCAGGTCGTCTTGCCGCGCGGTGCCAGGTCCACGCCCCAGCGGTCGGCGAGCTTGTCCACGAGGAAGAGGCCGCGGCCGCTGATGTCGAGCTCGTGCACCGGCATCAGGCAGGGCAGGCCCCGCGAGGGGTCGCGCACCTCGATCCGGATCCAGCCGCGGCGCCGCTGTAACCGCAGGGCGAAGACCCGGGCCCCGGTGTGCCGGACGGCGTTGCCCACCAGTTCCGAGACGAGGAGCACCGCGTGCTCGGCGATCTGCGGGCCCAGCCCCCACTGCCGCAGCACGACGTGCTGGGTGAGTCTGCGGGCCACCCACGCGGATTCGGGCTGGGACGGCAGCCGGATGTCCTCCTCGGCCGGGTTGCCGTACAACTCCACTGCGTCGGCGGCCTGTTGATCGTCCGCGGCCGGTGTCCACCGCGGTGCGGCCGCGCTCGCGCGCTGCCACGGTTGTTCCCTACCCTCCAGGCCCGCCATGCCGTCCATCATGGCCGCCCCGAGTCGCCCGCGGGGGCCGTTCCGGTGGAATCGACCCCCGCAGGTGAAAGATCGTCAGGCGAACTTCGCCTTCCCCGGCCCCTCCTCGACGAAGCTGCGCATCCCGCGCTCGCGGTCCTCGGTGGCGAACAGGCCCGCGAACCAGGTGCGCTCGATGGCGAGACCGGTGTCGATGTCGGTCTCCAGGCCCTGGTCGATCGCCTCCTTCGCGGCCCGCAGGGCGACGGCCGGGCCCTGCGCCAGCCTGGCGGCCCAGGCGTGCGCCTGCTCGTAGACCTCGGCGGCCGGGACGACCCGGTCGACCAGACCGAGCGTCAGGGCCTCGTCGGCCTTCACCATCCGGCCGGTGAAGATGAGGTCCTTGGCCTTGGACGGGCCGACGAGCCGGGACAGGCGCTGGGTGCCGCCCGCGCCGGGGATCAGGCCGAGCAGGATCTCCGGCTGGCCCAGCTTGGCGTTGTCGGCGGCGATGCGGTAGTCGGCGCAGAGCGCGAGCTCGCAGCCGCCGCCGAGCGCGTAACCGGTGATCGCGGCGACGACCGGCTTGGGGATCCGGGCGACGGCGGTGAAGGAGTCCTGGAGGGCGCGGGAGCGCTTGACCATGGCCACGTGGTCCATGACCTGCATCTCCTTGATGTCCGCGCCGGCCGCGAACACCTTCTCGCCGCCGTAGAGGACCACGGCCCGCACGTCGTCGCGGTCGGTCGCCTCCTGGGCCAGCTCGCGCAGCCGGTCCTGGGTGGCGACGTCCAGGGCGTTCATCGGGGGGCGGTCGAGGCGGATCGTGCCGACGCCTTCGGCGACTTCGAGGTTCACAGTCATGGGAGGAAGGTTAGTGGTCGTTAACGGAGCGGGGCCCGGTGCTGTTGCTCACAGCACCGGGCCCCGCTCCGTCGCGTACGGTTACGCGATCCACTCCGACCAGTCCATGTTCCAGCCGTTGAGGCCGTTCTCCGGGGCGATCTGCTTGTCCTTGGAGTTCTTCACGATCACGACGTCGCCGATGATCGAGCTGTCGTAGAACCAGGCCGCGGGCATCGAGCTGTCGCCCGCGCCCCGCTGGTCCTGGAGCCCGACGCAGCCGTGGCTGACGTTGGCCGAGCCGAAGGTGGACGCGGAGGCCCAGTAGTTGCCGTGGACGAAGGTGCCCGAGTTGGACAGTCGCATCGCGTGCGGCACGTCCTTGATGTCGTACTCGCCGCCGAAGCCGACGGTGGCGCCGTTCATCCGGGTCACCTTGTACTTCTCGCTGATGACCATCTGACCGTTGTACGTGGTCGTGGACGGCGCCCCCGCCGTGATCGGCAGCGTCTTGATGACGGCGCCGTCCCGCTCGACCTTCATCGTCTTGGCGCTCGCGTCGACGGTGGAGACCTGACGGCGGCCGATGGTGAAGGAGATGGACTTCTTCTGCTTGCCGTAGACGCCCGGGCGGCCCTCGACGCCGTCCAGGTTCAGCGCGACCGTGACCTTGGTGCCGGCGGCCCAGTACTCCTCGGGACGGAAGTCGAGCCGGTCGTTGCCGAACCAGTGGCCCTCGATCTTCACCGCCGGGACGGCGGTCACCTTGATGGCCTTCTCGACGGCCTCCGGGTCGGTGATGCCCCGCGTGAAGTTGATGGAGACCGGCATGCCGACGCCGACGGTCGAGCCGTCCTCGGGCGTGTAGTGGCCGATGAAGGTGTTCTTCGGGACCAGCGTGGTGAAGGTGGTGTCCTTCGCCGACTCGCGGCCGTCCGCGTCCTTCGCGATCGCGTGGACCTTGTACTGGGTGGCCGCGGCCAGGTGCGCGGTCGGCGACCAGCTGGCGCCGTCCGCGGCGATCCTGCCCTCGATCTTCTCGCCCTTGGAGTCGGCGACCTCGACCGTGGTCAGCTTGCCCTGCGTCGCGGTGATCTTGAGTGCTCCGCTGGTGGCGACCGAGTCGGCGCCGTCCTTCGGAAGGATCGTCACGACCGCCTGGGAGGCCGCGTTCTCCTGCTTCCCCCCGCCCTGGGCCGCCGGGCCCTGTCCCCCCGTACCGCCGCCGGCGGTCTCACCGCCGCCGCACGCGGTCAGGACCAGGAGCAGCGCCCCCGCCGCCAGGGCCTGCAGCCTGACGCCCCCGCGTCGGCCGCGCCGCCCCGTCGCCCCTACCGATGCCCCCGATATCGGCTGCCCGTTCACTGTGGTCTTCTCCCCTCGCACGGCCCGGCACTGCCGTGGCCCCACCCCCGTGCGCATCCACTCGCGCACACAGCGCTAGACAATCACACCGCAGGACACGAAAGATCCTCGCGAATGTCACCGTTCGGCACCAGTCGACGTGGTACGGGGACGCCCGGATTCAGTGCAGCGCGGAGCCGGCCCTCCACGCGTCCCACACCAGGTTCCAGCCGCCGAGGCCGTTGTCGGGAGCGACCTCCCTGTCGCGGGAGTTGACCACTTCCACCACGTCGCCGACGAGCGTGCGGTCGAAGAACCAGCCCGCGGGCGAGTCCGCGCTGCCGCCCTTCTCGTCCCTCAGGCCCACGCAGCCGTGGCTGACGTTGGCGGAGCCGAACGTGGAGGCCGCGGCCCAGTAGTTGCCGTGCAGGAAGGTCCCCGAGTCGGTGAGGCGCATCGCGTGCGGCACGTCCTTGATGTCGTACTCTCCGCCGAAGCCGACCGTCCTGCCGTCCATCCGGGTCACGTCGTACAGCTCGGTCACGACCATCTTCCCGTTGTACGTGGTGGTCTTCGGCGCGCCCGCCGTGATCGGCACGGTGGCGAGGACCTCGCCGTCCCGCCGGACCTCCATCGTGTGCGCCTCGGCGTCCACCAGGGAGACCTGGGAGCGGCCGACGGTGAAGCCGACCTTCTTGCGCTGGATGCCGTACACCCCGGGTGCCCCCTCGACGTCCCGCAGGCCGAGCTCGACGGTGACCCTCGTGCCGGGCCGCCAGTACGCGGCGGGCCGGAAGTCGAGCCGCTCCTTGCCGAACCAGTGCCCGACGACCTCGACCGGCGGCTCCGAGGTGACGCGGATGGCGCGCTCGACCTCGGCCCTGTTCTCGATCGGCCGGTTGAAGCCGAAGGAGACGATCATGCCGGTGCCGACCGTGGAACGGTTCTCCGGTTTGAAGTAGCCGATGAAGCGGGACTCGGGGACGACGGTGGTGAAGGTGGTGTGCCGGGCGGAGCGGCGCCCGTGCCCGTCGAGCGCGACGGCGTCCACGCTGTACTTGGCGGCCAGCGCGAGCCGGGTGCGCGGCCGGGGCCGCCAGCGCAGTCCGTCCGGTGAGATCTCCCCGGCGACCTCGGCCCTGCGTCCGTCCTCGACCTGGACGACGGTCACCCGTTCGAGCCGTCCGCTGTCGACCCTCACCTCGACGGGCCCGCCGGCCGGCACCGCCCGGCTGCCGTCCTCCGGGCTCACCCGGATGACGTCGCCGGGGGCCCGCGCCTTGCCCGGCAGACTGATGCCGACGCCCCCTCCGCCGTCCGCGCCGGAGCAGCCCACGAGGCCCGCCATCAGTGCCGCCGTCGCCAGCGCGTACCTCGCCCGCTTCAGTACAAGTCTCACGCCCAGCCCAACGACGGCCACCCTCCAGGGGAAACGTGCGTGCGGGGCATGTTGGGAGCACGGCCGTGCGGGCAGAACAAGGGGAGAACCACGTGCGGGAGCGGCGGCCGGGACGCCGGCGCTCCCGCTGGTGCGTGCCCGACGAGCCGCGGGAGGCCGGAACGGTGGCGAGCGCAGCCGAGCAGGAGGCGGTGGAGGAGCATGCCCTGGAGCGGGCCGGGCCGGTGGTGTGGCCGGGGGCGCCGACCCCCCTCGGGGCCCGCTGCCGGGTCGGCCCCGACGGGGTGGCGGGCACCAACTTCGCCCTCTGGGCGGGCGGGGCGGAGGCCGTGGAGCTGTGTCTCTTCGGCGCCGACGGGACGGAGACGCGCGTTCCGCTGACCGAGCTGACGCACGAGATCTGGCACGGCTTCGTGCCGGGCGTCGGTCCGGGGCAGCGGTACGGCTACCGGGTGCACGGCCGGTGGGACCCGTGGACGGGCGCCCGCTGGAACCCGGCGAAGCTGCTCCTCGATCCGTACGCGCGGGCCGTCGACGGCGACTTCGCGCTGCCGCCCGAGGTGTACGGGCACGTCCGGGACTGGCCGCAGCAGCACGTGGCCGACACCGTCCGCGACGAACGGGACTCCGCCCCGCACGTCCCGAAGGGGGTCGTCGTCCATGACGACGACGACTGGTCCGACGACCGCAGACCCAAGACGCCCTGGCAGGACTCGGTCATCTACGAGCTGCACGTCAAGGGCTTCACGAAGCTGCACCCCGGCATCCCGGAGCAGCTCCGGGGCACGTACGCGGGGCTGGCGCACCCGGCCGCGATCGACCATCTCGTACGCCTCGGGGTGACGGCGGTCGAACTCCTCCCGGTGCACCAGTTCGCGCACGAGGACCACCTCCTGCGGCGCGGGCTGCGCAACTACTGGGGCTACAACTCCGTCGGCTACTTCGCCCCGCACGCCGGCTACTCCTCCTCCGGGACGGCGGGGCAGCAGGTCGGCGAGTTCAAGCGGATGGTGCGGGCGCTGCACGCGGCCGGGATCGAGGTCATCCTCGACGTCGTCTACAACCACACGGCGGAGGCCGGCGAGCTGGGCCCGACGCTCTCCCTCAAGGGCATCGACAACCGCGGCTACTACCGGCTCCAGTCCGACGCCCGCCGGTACGCCGACTACACGGGCTGCGGCAACACGCTCCACGTGGTGCAGCCGCAGGTCCTCCGCCTCATCACCGACTCGCTGCGGTACTGGGTGACCGAGATGGGCGTCGACGGCTTCCGCTTCGACCTGGCGGCGGCCCTCGCCCGCTCCTTCCACGACGTCGACATGCTCTCCCCCTTCCTCGCGGTCATCGCCCAGGATCCGGTCCTGCGCCGGGTGAAGCTCATCGCGGAGCCCTGGGACGTCGGCAACGGCGGTTACCAGGTGGGCGCCTTCCCGCCGCTCTGGACCGAGTGGAACGACCGCTACCGGGACGCCGTGCGGGACTTCTGGCGCGGGGCGCTGCCTGACGTGCGGGACCTCGGCTACCGGCTGTCCGGCTCCAGCGACCTGTACGCCTGGGGCGGGCGCCGGCCGTACGCCTCCGTCAACTTCGTCACCGCCCACGACGGCTTCACCCTGCGGGACCTCGTCACGTACGAGCGCAAGCACAACGAGGCCAACGGCGAGGGCAACCGGGACGGCACCCACGACAACCGCTCCTGGAACTGCGGAACGGAGGGCGAGACGGACGATCCGGAGGTCCGGGAGCTGCGCCTGCGCCAGCAGCGCAACCTGCTGACCACCCTCCTCCTCTCCACCGGGGTGCCGATGCTCGTCGCCGGCGACGAGATGGGCCGCACCCAGGGCGGCAACAACAACGCGTACTGCCAGGACAACGAGCTGAGCTGGCTCGACTGGTCGCTGCCGGACGACCCCGGCCGGGGCGAGCTGCTGGCCCTGTCCCGGCGGCTGCTCGACCTGCGCCACCGTCACCCGGTGCTGCGCCGCCGGGCCTTCTTCTCCGGCCGGCCGCAGGGCGCGGACGGGCTGCGGGACCTGGCCTGGTTCACCGCCGAGGGCACCGAGATGACGGAGCGGGACTGGTACGCGCCCACGGCCACGCTCGGCCTCTACCTGTCGGGCCGGGACATCCCCGGCCGGGACGCGCGGGGCGAGCAGATCACCGACGACAGCTTCCTCGCCGTCCTGCACGCCGGCCCCCGCCCCCTGGAGTTCCGGCTGCCGGGCCCCCCGTGGGCGGAGTCGTACGAACTGGTCGTGGACACGGCGCGGGAGGACCAGTCGGAGCCGCCGGGCTCCCTCCACCCGGGCGGCGGGACGCTCACGGTGGGAGCCCGGTCGGTGGTGCTGCTGCGGGTGAGGGGGTGAGAGCCCACGGCCGGCGGCGGGTGCGGGCGTACGGCTCCGGGGCGTCCGTTCAGTCCCGGGCGCCGTCACGCGGGACGGCGAGTTCCGCTTCGAGCCGGGCGAGGTGGCGGGCCTCGGCGTCCTTGCGGACGGCAGCGAAGCGTCGGTCGACCAGGAGGACCGGGATCAGCCACAGGTAGCCCCAGACGCTGAACGAGTCCACGACGCCGGTCTGGCGGAGGAACTGGTTGGTGACGAAGACCAGGAGGACCGAGACCGCCCAGACGGCGGGACGATAGCGCCCGAGGAGGCGTACGGGTGCGTCCCAGGGGCCCGCGAGGGTGTCGAGCATCGCGGCGCGCACGGCGGCCTCGCGGTCCGCCGGGTCGGCGGCCTCGGCCGCCCGGGCGGCGGCCAGGGCCGTGCCGCCGCCGTCCTTCGCGAGGGCGTCGGTGAGGGCACGGGCCTGGGTCACCGTCGCGGCGTGGGTCTGCCGGGTGGCGACGGTCTCGCGCGCGAGGTTCATCCGCAGGTCGTCCCAGTAGCCGCGGCGGGCCCAGCGTTCGGCGGCGGCGACCCGGCCGGCCTCGGCGGACCCGGGGTCCAGCTCCTTCAGGCGCCGGGAGAGGGCGACGGCTCGGACGGCGCGGCCCGGGTGGTCGAAGTCGTCGGCGCGCAGGCACAGCTCGGTGTATCCGGCGAGGAGGCCGAGGTGGTCGGCGTCGAGGGCGAGGCCGGCGCGGAAGGCCTTCTCGGCTTCGTCGTCGTGGTCGTCCTCGTCCTCCGCGGTGTGGCCGAGCGCGAGCCAGCAGTACAGGTCCGGGTGGGGGCCGAGCTCGTCGAGGCCCTCCTGGGCGGCCCGCCGGACGGCCGCCATGCCGCCGGCGAGGTAGAGCTGCTCGCAGCGGTCGCCGTAGTCGTCGAGTGTGGTCATGTGTGGTGCCCCTTGCGCCTGGCCCCCTGTGGGGTCGCGCAAGTCTCCGACGTGCGGCTTCGGCGGGTCAAGGCCGGCCGGGTCCGAAAACCGGATGAGACGCGTCAGTGGTGAACCGTATGGTCGGACCTGATGCCCGAGAAACCGAACCCCCCGCGCCCCGACCGCTCGACGGTCCGCGTCCTGCTCCGTCTCTGGCCGTACGTGCGGCCCGTGCGGGGACGGCTGTTCACGGCCGCGGTCGTCGCGATCGTCGCCTCCTGTCTGTCGCTCGTCATCCCGCTCGTCCTGAAGTGGCTGGTGGACGGGCCCGTCGCGGACCGGGATCCCGGGGGCGTCTGGCTCGGGGCGCTCTATCTGCTGCTCCTGGGGGTCGCCGAGGCCGTCCTGTTCGGCTTCCGCCGCTGGCTGGTGGCGCGGCCGCTGTCCTCCGTGGAGGCGCGGATGCGGGCCGAGCTGTACGGCAGGCTCCAGCGGCTCCCGATCGCCTTCCACGACCGGTGGGCCTCCGGACAGCTGCTCTCGCGCGGGACGACGGACCTCATGCTGGTCCGGATGTTCCTGGCCTTCCCGCTGACCTTCCTGCTGGTCAACGCCGTGACGATCCTCGCCGGATACGTCCTCCTGCTGGCCCAGGACTGGTCTCTCGGCCTGGTGCTCCTCACGCCCGTCATCCCCCTCGTGATCGTCAGCAATCTCTTCGAGCGCCGGTACGGGGTGGTGGCGCGAACGGCCCAGGACCAGGTCGGCGACCTGACGACGGTCGTCGAGGAGAGCGTCCTCGGCATCCGGATCGTGAAGGGCTTCGGCCGTCACCGCAGCCAGGCGCACGCCTTCCGCGAACTCGCCCGGGACCTCCGGGGCACGGAGCTCGTCAAGGCGCGGCTGCTCGCCATGATCTGGGCGGTCATCACCGTCGTACCGGAACTGGCCATCGGCGCCACCCTCGTGCTCGGCACGGTGCAGGTCGCCGACGGTCACCTGTCGGCGGGCACCCTCGTCGCGTTCCTGTCGACGGCCCTGGCGCTGCGCTGGCCCGTCGAGTCGATCGGCTTCCTCCTCGCGATGTCCCAGGAGGCGGCGACCGCGACGGAACGCTACTTCGAGGTGATGGACGCCGAGGAGGAGCCGGAGACGGGCCGCCGCGCCCAGGACGGCCCCGCCCCCGACCCCGGGCGCAGCGCGCCCGACGGGGTCCGCTTCGAGGGTGTCACCTTCCGCTACCCGGACGCTCCCGAGGACGCGCCGCCCGTCCTCGACGGCATCGACCTCCACATCCGCCCCGGCGAGACCCTGGCCCTCGTCGGCGGGACGGGCTCCGGCAAGACGACCCTCACGGCGCTCGTCCCCCGGCTGCACGAGGCGACGGCCGGCCGGATCCTCCTCGACGGCGAGGACATCGCCCTCATGGAGCGGGAGAAGCTCCGCTCCCTCGTCTCCGTGGCGTTCGAGGAGCCGACGCTGTTCTCGGCGAGCGTCGGCGAGAACGTCCTGATGGGCGCGGACGGAGCCGGCGAGCCCGAGCTGCGGCGCGCCCTGGGCGTCGCGCAGGCGGACGGCTTCGTCGACCGCCTCCCGGACGGCACCGCGACCCAGGTCGGCGAGCAGGGCCTCAGCCTCTCGGGCGGTCAGCGGCAGCGGCTCGCCCTGGCCCGCGCGGTGGTCGGCAGGCCCCGGTTCCTCGTCCTGGACGACCCGCTCTCCGCGCTCGACGTCCACACCGAGGCCCGGGTCGAGGCGGCCCTGCGGGAGGTCCTCAAGGAGACGACGGCCCTGGTCGTGGCGCACCGCCCGTCGACGGTGATGCTCGCCGACCGGGTCGCGCTGCTCTCGCGGGGCCGGATCGCGGCCGTGGGCACCCATCAGGAACTGCTGCGCGGCAGCGCCGAGTACGCCTGGCTGATGTCCGGCGAGGGGGACGAGAACCGATGACGGACACCACGCTCGTGGAGACGGCGGAGGAGAAGGCCCCGGCCGGACCGTCCGACCCCTTCGACCGCGACGACCTGCCCACGCCCCCGGGAGCGACGGGGGCCCTGCTCCGCTCCCTCCTCGCCGCCCACCGGGCCCGGGTCGTGCTGGCGGCCCTGATCCTCCTCCTCAGGGAGGCGGCGCTGCAGGCGGGCCCGCTGATCGTCGCGTACGCCATCGACCGGGGCGTCCCGGCCTTCCGCGCGGGTGACCAAGGCCCGGTCGTCGCCGTGGGACTGGGCTATCTCCTCTGCGCCACCCTGTCGGGCGCCCTCCAGTACGCCTTCGTGCGCGGGGCGGCCCGCGTCAACCAGGACGTGCTGCTCGACCTGCGCGGCCGGATCTTCCGGCACGCGCAGCTGCTGAGCGTGGACTTCCACGAGCGGTACACCTCGGGCCGGTTGATCTCCCGCTCGACGACGGACGTCGAGTCGCTGCGCGAACTGCTCTCGGAGGGCCTCCAGGAACTGATCGGCGTGGTCCTCTCCTTCGCGTCGATCTCCCTGATCCTGCTCTGGCTGGACTGGGGCATCGGCGCGGTGGCGGTCGCCTCCTTCCTCCCCCTCCACCTCCTGATCCGGCTCTACCAGCGGCGCGCGGGCGAGGTGTACGCGGAGCGGTCCACGGCCATCGCGGGTGTGATCGTGAAGTTCGCGGAGACGATGAACGGCATCCGGCCGGTCCGCGCGTTCCGCCGGGAGAAGGTGAACGACGCGGAGTTCGCGCGGCTCAACCACCGCCACGAGCGCAGCAACGGCGACGCCCTCCTCGAAATGGCCCGTTACGTCGTCGGCTCCCGCCTGGTGGCGAACACGGCGGTGGCCGGCATGTGTCTCTGGGGTGCCTACCGGGTGGCGGCCGGGACGCTGGAACTGGGCGTCCTGGCGGCGGCGGTGCTGTACATGCGGCGCCTGTACGACCCGATCGACCGCCTCGGCATGTTCCTGAACTCGTACGAGTCGGCGGCCGCGTCCCTCACCAAGATCGCCGGCCTGCTCGCCCAGGAACCGGGGGTCCCGGAGACCACCGCGCCCCGGGAGCTCCCCCACCGCTCGGGTACTCCCGGCAGGGAGGTCGTCTTCGAGGGTGTGCGGTTCGCGTACCGGACGGGCGGCGAGGTCCTGCCCCGCTTCGACCTGACGATCCCGGCGGGCCAGACGGTGGCGGTGGTGGGCGCGACGGGCGCGGGCAAGTCGACCCTCGCGAAGCTCCTGGCCCGGTTCTACGACCCGACCGAGGGTCACGTACGGCTCGACGGCGTGGACCTCCGCGACCTCACGACACCGGACCTGCGGCGCGGGATCGTGATGGTCACCCAGGAGGCCTTCCTCTTCTCGGGCACGGTCGCGGACAACATCGCGATCGGCCGCCCGGACGCCACCCGGGCCGAGATCGAGGAGGCGGCGAAGGCGATCGGGGCGCACGAGTTCATCTCCACGCTCCCGGACGGCTACGACACGGACGTCCGCAAGCGCGGCGGCCGGATCTCCGCCGGCCAGCGCCAACTGGTCGCCTTCGCCCGCGCCCTCCTCGCGGACCCCGCGGTCCTGATCCTGGACGAGGCGACGAGCTCCCTGGACGTACCGGGCGAGCGGGCGGTGCAGCGGGCGATGGACACGGTCCTCGCGGGCCGTACGGCGGTGGTCATCGCCCACCGCCTGTCCACGGTCGAAGTGGCGGACCGCGTCCTGGTGATGGAGTCGGGCCGCATCGTCGAGGACGGCCCCCCGTCGGCCCTGGTGAAGGGCGAGGGCCACTACGCGGGCCTGCACCAGGCCTGGCGCGACAGCCTGGTGGGCTGATCCGAGGACCTGATCACGACCCGCCGGACGGGCCCTGAGCCCGCCGCAGCAGGGCGAGGCACAGGGCCGACGCCAGGACCATGAGGAGTGCCGCGCCGCCGGCGGCCCCGGTGAGTGCCTCGGTGAAGGCGGTGCGGGCGGTGGCGAGGACCGGGGGCGAGGAGGTCAGGGCCCCACCGAGCGTCTCGCGGGCGGCGGGCGGGGCCCATGAGGGCATCGCGGAGGTGTAGACGGCGGCCCCCACGGAGCCGAGGACCGCCATGCCGAGCGCGCCGCCGAGTTCGCTGCCGGCTTCGAGGACGGCGGCGGCCGCGCCGGCCTGCTCGGGCGGCGCGGCGCCGAGGGCCAGTTCGTTGGCGAGGGTCATCGCGGAGACGAGCCCGGCGGCGTAGACGGCGCTGCCCACGAGGACCACCCAGAGGGGCGTGGCGCGGTCGACGGTCACCAGCCAGGCGAAGCCCGCGGCGGAGACGAGGAACCCGCCGCCCATGACGTACGCCCGGTCGATCCGTCGCGCGAGCACGGCGGCGAGGGGCGCGGCGGCCATGACGCCGCCGGTGGGGACCAGGCTCCACAGGGCCGCTTCCAGGGGGCTCTGGCCGAGGACGGACTGGAGGTACTGGGTGAGGAAGACGGCGAAGCCGACGGTCGCGGCCATGGCGAGCAGGTTGACGAGGAGCGAGCCGCCGTAGGCCGGGGTGCGGACGAGCCGCAGGTCGACCATGGGGTGGGAGAGCCGTGCCTGCCGGCGTACGAAGACGACGCCGAGGAGCAGCCCGGCGGCCACCCCGAGAGCGGGCACGGGGGCCCACCCGTTCTTGGCGAGCTCCTTGACGCCGTGGATGACCGGGAGCAGGGCGCCGAGGGAGAGCACGGCACTGGCGAGGTCGAACCGCCCGCCGCCGGCGCGGCTCCTGGACTCGGGCACGAGCAGCGGTGCGAGGACGAGCAGCAGGGCCATGGCGGGCAGGTTGAGGAGGAACACGGAGCCCCACCAGAAGCGCTCCAGGAGCGCGCCGCTGACGACGGGTCCGAGGGAGATGCCGCTCGCCATGACGGTGGTCCACAGGGTGACGGCCTTGGTGCGCTGCGCCGGGTCCTGGAAGAGGGTGCGGATCAGGGCGAGGGTGGACGGCATGAGGCAGGCGCCGGCGACGCCGAGGAGCGCGCGGGCGCCGATGAGGGTGCCGGGGCTGTGGGCGTAGGCGGCGGCGCAGGAGGCGGCGCCGAAGAGGGCGGCGCCGCCGAGGAGGAGCTTGCGGCGCCCGACGCGGTCGCCGAGGGCGCCCATGGTGACGAGGAGTCCGGCGAGCACGAAGCCGTACATGTCGAGGATCCACAGCTGCTGGGTCGCTCCGGGCCGGAGGTCGGCGGCGATGGAGGGGATCGCGAAGTAGAGGACGGAGACGTCCATGGAGACGAGGAGGAGCGGGAGCATGAGGACGCCGAGGGCGGTCCATTCGCGCCGTCCGGCGCGGGCGGGCCCGGGGGCCGTCGCGGGGTCGTGGGTGACTGTCATACGAGGAGCGAAGCAACACCGGGCGTACGACGCCACGAACGCCCTAGTACACCCCAACCCGCGCCCATGAAGTCCCAGTTCGGGCCCGTGTACACCGTCAGGGTGCACTAGTACGCTGCCACCCCATGACGACGGAACCGCCCTACCTGGCCATCGCCGCCGAGATCCGGCGCCGCGTCCGCACCGGGGAGCTGGCCCCGGGCGACCGGGTGCCGTCGACGCGGGCGATCACCCGGGAGTGGGGCGTGGCGATGGCGACGGCCACGAAGGCGCTGGCGGCGCTGCGCCAGGAGGGCCTGGTCCGGGTGGAGCCGGGGGTGGGCACGCTGGTGGCGGAGCCGGCGCGGCGGGCGGCGGGTCCGGCGCTGACCCGGCCCCGGATCGTCCGGGCGGCGCTCGAACTGGCGGACGCCGAGGGCCTGAACGCGCTGACGATGCGCCGGGTCGCGACCGCCCTGAACACCTCGACGATGGCGCTGTACCGGCATGTGCCGGGCAAGGCGGAGCTGGTGCGGCTGATCGCGGACGCGGCGTGCGGCGAGGTGCCGTTGGGGCCGGTGCCCGCGGACTGGCGGACGGGCCTGGAGCAGGGGGCGCGCTGGCTGCGGGGGGTGTACGCCCGGCACCGGTGGATGGCGCACGCGATGGCGTCGTTCACGCGGCCGGTGGCGACGCGGAACGCGATGAGGTACACGGAGTGGATCCTGCGGGCGCTCAGGGGAACGCCCCTGTCCTCCACGGACAAGCTCCACGCCCACCTGTCGATCTTCGCCTACGTCCAGGGCCTGTCGATGGCGGACGACCTGGAGGAGCAGGCGCGCCAGGACACGGGGATCTCCGACGGTGAGTGGATGGAACAGAATGAGCCACGCTTCGACGCGATCCAGGCAGCCGGCTCGTACCCGGAGCTGACGGCGGTCACCAGCGGCGGGGGCTTCGGTCTGGACCTGGAAGCGCTCTTCGAATTCGGGCTCCGCCGAACGCTGGACGGCATCGCGGCCATGATCGGGGAAACGTCCGGTTAACGAACACGACCGTACGGGCAGCGGACGATTTCCGGCCAACTTCCCGACGCGGTCCTGACAGGTCCCCGACATTCCTGTCACTCTCTCCCCGGTTCTTCGCATCAAAGTTCACCGCTTCACCCGAACGAGTAGCGCCGCACCCGAAGGGGTGAGGTGCCGCTCGCACGGGGTTCCGCGTCACGTGCACGTGCTCCACAGCTCTCCTTGCTCCGCCCGGACGGGCTCACCCAGGTCCGCCGGTACCCCCCTCGCATAAGGAGTCTGCGTGAGATCCACGCCCAGCCGTCGCGCCACCGCGACCGGCGCTCTGATCGCCGCCGCCGCCATGCTCACCGTCGGCGTCCAGTCCGGAGCCGCCTCGGCCGACACCTTCGCCGCGGCCCCCGCGGCTCTGTCCGCCGGCAAGGCCAACCCCGGCAAGCTCCCGGCCGACCTCTCCCCCGCCGAGCGCGCCGCGCTCATCAAGGCGGCCGACGCCGACAAGGCCGCCACGGCCAAGTCCCTCGGCCTCGGCGCCCAGGAGAAGCTCGTCGTCCGCGACGTCGTCCAGGACCGCGACGGCACGACCCACACGCGCTACGAGCGCACCTACGCCGGACTCCCCGTCCTCGGCGGTGACCTGATCGTCGCCGAGTCCAAGGCCGGCGCCACCACCGGGGTCATCAAGTCCAACCGCGCCGAGCTCAAGAACGTCGACCTCGCCGCCGACGTCGCCCCGGCCGCCGCCGAGAAGCAGGCCCTGGGCCGCGCCGCCGCGGAGGGCTCGAAGAAGGCCACCGCCGACCGCGCCCCGCGCAAGGTCGTGTGGATGGCCCAGGGCGCGCCCGTCCTCGCGTACGAGACCGTCGTCGGCGGCCTCCAGCACGACGGCACCCCGAACGAGCTGCACGTGGTGACGGACGCCAGGACCGGCGCGAAGCTCTACGAGTGGCAGGCCATCGAGACCGGCATCGGCAACACGATGTACAGCGGCCAGGTGACCCTCGGCACCGCGCCCTCGTACTCGCTGACCGACACCGGCCGCGGCAACCACAAGACGTACAACCTCAACGGCGGTACGTCGGGCACCGGGACGCTGTTCACCAACACCACGGACACGTGGGGCAACGGCCTCCCCTCCAACAAGGAGACCGCGGGCGCCGACGCGCACTACGGCGCCGCCCTCACGTGGGACTACTACAAGAACGTCCACGGCCGCACCGGCATCCGCGGTGACGGCGTCGGCGCGTACTCCCGCGTCCACTACGGCAACGCGTACGTGAACGCCTTCTGGTCCGACTCCTGCTTCTGCATGACGTACGGCGACGGCTCCGGCAACACCAAGCCGCTCACCTCCATCGACGTGGCCGCGCACGAGATGACGCACGGCGTCACCTCGAACACCGCCGGCCTGGTCTACAGCGGCGAGTCCGGCGGCCTCAACGAGGCCACCTCGGACATCTTCGCGGCGGCGGTCGAGTTCTACGCCAACAACGCCAACGACAAGGGCGACTACCTCGTCGGCGAGAAGATCGACATCCGCGGCGACGGCTCCCCGCTGCGCTACATGGACAAGCCGAGCAGGGACGGCTCGTCCAAGGACTCGTGGTACTCGGGCATCGGCTCCATCGACGTCCACTACTCCTCGGGCCCGGCGAACCACTTCTTCTACCTGCTCTCCGAGGGCAGCGGCGCCAAGACCGTCAACGGCGTGAACTACGACTCGCCGACCTCCGACGGCCTGCCGGTCACCGGCATAGGCATCGACAAGGCCCGCCTCATCTGGTTCAAGGCGCTCACCACCAAGTTCGGCTCGTCGACCAACTACGCCGGAGCCCGCACGGGCACCGTCGCGGCGGCCACCGAGCTGTACGGCGCCGGCAGCGCCGAGGTCGCGGCCGTCGAGAACGCCTGGGCCGCCATCAACGTCGGCTCCCGCCCCGGCGGCCCCGGCGGCGGCACGGTCTTCACCAACGACGCCGACGTCTCCATCCCGGACAACGGCGCCGCGGTGACCTCGTCGCTGACCGTCTCCGGCGTCAGCGGCAACGCGCCGTCGACGCTCAAGGTCGGCGTGGACATCGTCCACACCTACATCGGTGACCTGATCGTCGACCTCATCGCCCCCGACGGCTCCGTCTACAACCTGAGCAACCGGGCCGGCGGCAGCGCGGACAACATCAACCAGACCTACACCGTGAACGCCTCCTCCGAGGTCGCCAACGGCGTCTGGAAGCTCCGCGTCCAGGACAAGGCGTCGATCGACACCGGCTACATCAACAGCTTCAAGCTGACCTTCCCGTAAGCCACACCACACGGGAGCGGGCGCCCGGAGGGATCCTTCCCTCCGGGCGCCCGCGCGTCCGCGTACCCGCCTACCCCGGACCGCATGATCAGGGTCCGGCGCGCCCCCGCGGAGCCGCGCGGCAGGGACGAATGCCGGTGCTACCGGGCCACGATGCCGGCCGCGATCCCGGTGTACCGGCTCTGCTT
Source organism: Streptomyces sp. NPDC034084 (assembly GCF_055575535.1). Classification (NCBI taxonomy): domain Bacteria; kingdom Bacillati; phylum Actinomycetota; class Actinomycetes; order Kitasatosporales; family Streptomycetaceae; genus Streptomyces; species Streptomyces sp. NPDC034084. The sequence continues at coordinate 460,156 of NZ_JBVISK010000004.1, read as the reverse complement.
CGTCGACGGGCACCTCGCCGACAAGGCCGAGGTGCCGTGACGGGGGGATCCCTGGTGCCGGGGGCCCGTGAGGCGGCTACCTCAGCAGGACCCCCGCCCCCTCCCCCGTCGTCTCCGACGGCAGGGCCGCGAGGCCGAGTTCGGCCGGCTGGGCGAGCAGCGGGTGGGCGGGCAGGACGCGGACCGTGCAGCCGAAGGAGCCCGTCCGGTCGAGCTCCAGGGTGCCCGCGTAGGGCAGCCGGCCCTCCAGGTCGGGGCCGCCCGCCGGCTTGAGGGTGACGGTACGGGTGGCGGCGAGGGTGTCGTCGGCGTCGACCCGGCCGGTGACGGCCTGCACCTCGACGTCGTCGGGGCCGAGCGCACCGAGCGTCACCCGGACCCGGACGACGGGTGTCGCGCCCAGCTCCGCGTCGGCGAGGTCGTCCGCGAGGCCGTCGCCGACCTCGACGTGGTCGACGGTCACCTTGGGCCAGGCCTCCCGGACCCGGGCCTTCCAGGCGGCGAGGTCCCGCGCCCGGTCCGGGGTGAGGGCCCGGCGGGCGGCGGCGGCGGGCACGTACAGCTTCTCGACGTACTCGCGGACCATCCGGTCGGCGAGCACCTTCGGGCCGAGGTCGGCGAGGGTGCGCCGGACCATGGCCGTCCAGCCGGACGGCACGCCGTCGGGGCCCCGGTCGTAGAAGCGGGGGGCGACCCGGCGCTCGATCAGCTCGTAGAGGGCGGCGGCCTCCAGGTCGTCGCGGCGGTCCTCGTCGGCGGCGGCCGCGCCGTCGGCGGTGGGGATGGCCCAGCCGAAGTCGGGCTCGAACCACTCGTCCCACCAGCCGTCGAGGACGGATAGGTTGAGGCAGCCGTTGAGGGCGGCCTTCATGCCGCTGGTGCCGCACGCCTCCAGGGGGCGCAGGGGGTTGTTGAGCCAGATGTCGCAGCCGGGGTAGAGGCCGCGGGCCATCTCCATGCCGTAGTCGGGCAGGAAGACGATCCGGTGCCGGACGCGGGGGTCGTCGGCGAACCGGACGAGTTCCTGCACGAGCCGCTTCCCGCCGTCGTCGGCGGGGTGGGCCTTGCCCGCGACGACGAGCTGCACCGGCCGCTCGGGGTGGAGCAGGAGTGCCCGCAGCCGGTCCTTGTCCCGCAGCATCAGGGTGAGCCGCTTGTACGAGGGGACGCGGCGGGCGAAACCGATGGTGAGGACGTCGGGGTCGAGGACGGACTCGGTCCAGCCGAGTTCGGCGGCGGCCGCGCCGCGCTGCCGCCAGGAGGCCCGCAGCCGGTCCCGTACGTCGGCGACGAGCCGTTCGCGGAGGGTGCGGCGCAGCTCCCACAGCTCCCGGTCGCCGGCGTCGGGTGGGAGCAGGCCGACCTCGGGGGCGACCCAGGTGGGGGCGTGGACGCCGTTGGTGATGGAGGTGATCGGCACCTCGTCGGCGTCGAAGCCCGGCCAGAGTCCGGCGAACATGGAGCGGCTGACGGCGCCGTGGAGGGTGGAGACGCCGTTGGCGCGCTGGGCGAGGCGCAGGCCCATGGCGGCCATGTTGAAGACGCCCGGCTCGCCGCCGAGCGGGGTCTCGTCGCCGAGGGCGAGGATCCGGCCGAGGTCGACCCCGGGCAGGGCGCCGTCGTCGCCGAGGTGGCGGGCGACGAGGGCCCGGTCGAAGCGGTCGATGCCGGCCGGGACGGGGGTGTGGGTGGTGAAGACGGTCCCGGCCCGGACGGTCTCCAGGGCGCTGTCGAAGTCCAGTCCCTCGCCCAGGAGTTCGCGGACGCGTTCGAGTCCGAGGAAGCCGGCGTGGCCCTCGTTGGTGTGGAAGACCTCGGGCGCGGGGTGGCCGGTGAGCCGGGTGTAGGTGCGGACGGCGCGGACGCCGCCGATGCCGAGGAGCATCTCCTGGAGGAGCCGGTGCTCGCTGCCGCCGCCGTAGAGCCGGTCGGTGACGCTCCGTTCGCCGGGGGCGTTCTCCTCGACGTCGGAGTCGAGCATGAGGAGGGGGACGCGACCGACCCGGGCGATCCACAGGTGGGCGTGGAGGCTGCGGCCGCCGGGCAGGGCGAGGGTGATCCGGGCGGGGGCGCCGTCGGCCTCGCGGAGCAGGGTGACGGGCAGCTCGCCGGGGTCGAGGACGGGGTACTGCTCCTGCTGCCAGCCGTCCCGGCCCAGGGACTGCCGGAAGTAGCCGTGGCGGTAGAGCAGTCCGACGCCGATCAGAGGGACGCCGAGGTCGCTCGCGGACTTGAGGTGGTCGCCGGCGAGGATGCCGAGGCCGCCGGAGTACTGGGGCAGGGCGGCGGCGACGCCGAACTCGGGCGAAAAGTAGGCGACGGCGGCCGGGGCTTCGCCGGTCCGGTCCTGGTACCAGCGGGGGGCGTGCAGATAACGGTCGAGGTCCTCGGCGGCGGCGCTCAGCCGGGCCAGGAACTCCTGGTCGGCGGCGAGCGCGGCGAGCCGGGGCCGTTCCAGGGCGCCGAGGACGCGGACGGGGTCGGCGCCGGTCAGGCCTTCGGGCGCGAGGGAGTCGAAGAGCGCCCGGGTGGGCTCGTGCCAGGACCAGCGCAGGTTGTGCGCGAGGCCGGCGAGGGGTCGAAGGGTGTCGGGGAGGACGGGACGCACGGTGAATCGACGGATTGCCTTCACGTTGTCCACCTTCGCAGGCGAGTACGGAGCGGAGTGGGCGCACCACGCTGTGCGCCCGGCGTGCCGCTCCGACGTTAGAGGACTGCGCCGCGGCGGGCCACGGGGCGTCAGGGGGCCGGGACGACGGTCTCGTACGGGGAGCCCTGGTTGACGGTGGCCGGGTCGAAGGCTCCGGTGGTGGCGTACCGGTCGGCGATGGTGGCGAGTTCCTCGGCGGGGATGACCTGGTGGATGTCGGTGAAGCCGTGCGGGGCGCGCGCATGGGCGAGGTTGATGACGACCTCGGGTCCGAGTTCCCGGTTGGCCCGCTGGAGCGCGGTCATGGCGGGCCGGCGCTCGCGCTCGTAGGCGGCGAGTCCCTCGGCGGGGTCGGCGTGGAGGGCGAGGGCGTGGGCGAGGGCGCGGGCGTCGACGATCGACTGGGTCGCCCCGTTGGAGCCGATGGGGTACATGGCGTGGGCGGCGTCGCCGATGAGGGTGGTGCGGCCGTGGGTCCACCGGTCGAGGGGGTCGCGGTCGACCATCGGGTATTCGTGGGCGGTGTCGGCGGCGCGCAGGACGGCGGGGACGCTGACGCCGTCGAACTCCCAGCCCGTGTAGTACGGGAGGAAGGTCTCTACGGGGACGGCGCGGTTCCAGTCGCCCCGCAGGCGCTCCTCGCAGGCGGCGCGGGGGGTGTCGGCGGGGCGGGCGAGCGCCCAGTTCACGAGGACCTCGCGGCCGGGGCCGGTGGGCCGGCTCATGGGGTAGACCACGGCCTTCTGCCGGTCGTCGCCGGCGATGAGCATGAAGGAGCCCACGGCCCGCGCGGGCATCCGGGACACCCCCCGCCACACGAGCATCCCGTTCCACGGGGGCCCTCCCTCCGCCGGGTTCAGTGCGGCCCGGACGGCGGAGCGGATGCCGTCGGCGCCGACGAGGACGTCCGGTTCGAGGGAGGCCCGGCCCCGGACGGCTCCTTCGCGGTGTTCGAGGCGCAGGCGGGGCCGCCCGTCGGGGAGCAGTTCGACGCTGGTCACCTTGACGCCGGTGACGAGGGCCGCGGTGCCGAGCCGGGCGCGGACGGCGCCGGCCAGGACCTGCTGGAGGTGGCCGCGGTGGACCGACAGCTGGGGCCAGCGGTAGCCGGCGCCGAGGCCGCGTGGTTCCCGGGTTATCAGTCCGCCCGAGCGGTGGTAGTAGCGCAGCTCGCGGGTGCGCAGGGCGCCCGCCTCCAGGGCGTCGAGCAGGCCGAGCGCGTCGAGTTCGCGGACGGCGTTCGGCATCAGGTTGAGTCCGGCGCCGGCGGGGCGGATGGCCGCCGCGGCCTCGACGACCGTCACCCGCTCGAATCCGGCGGCGTGCAGGGCGAGGGCGGCGGTGAGCCCGGCGATGCCGCCGCCGGCGATCACGATGTGGGGGCTGTGCCCGGGGTACGTGTCGGTGTGGGGGGACATGTCGACTGCTCCTTCGCGCGGTTACGCGGCCGGGCCGACGGGCGCCGCGGCGGGACGGCGCCGCGCGGTCGCGCGGCGCACCATGGTCTCGTTCTCCCTGGTCAGGTCCAGGATCGAGCGCAGCAGCACGACGGGGGCCCCGCCGCTGCCCTCCTCGTACAGGCGGACGTCCTCGCTGTACGCCTTGCGGGCGATGCCGAGGTGCCGGGCCCGGAAGGTCTTCAGGGTCCGCAGGACGCGGCCGAGCGCCTCGGCCGAGGCGGCGAGCGCGGGCGGCAGCCGGTCGGCGCCCTCCCAGCTGACCGCCGCCGACAGCTTGCTGACGGCGGAGATCCCGCCCCGGTGCCGGGTGTGGAAGGCGCGCCAGGACGGCAGGGCGTAGGGCAGGGACTCGGTGAGGAAGGCGTCGTAGGCGGGATCGGAGCGGTCGCACTGCCACAGGGTCAGGTCGACGAGCCAGAGGGGGACCTGTGCGGCGGCCGGGCCCAGGTAGTCGCGGCCCGCGATCTCGACCTCCTCGAAGTAGGGACGGAGGGTGAGCGCGAAGTACTCGGGCGGGACCTGCGCGACCGTGAGGTCGATGGCGTCCACCATGGCGCGGACGTGGCCGGCGATCCGGTGGAGGGCGGTGGCGAAGCCGGGGTCGTACGGTTCGAGGCGGGCGACCCGGGCGCAGTCGTCGAGGGCCGCGACGAGTCCCGGGAACACCATCCGCACCGCGTCCTGGAGGCGGGCCTCGGTCGGGTGGCCGGTGTAGGTGCGGCGGCGGGGGCCCGGCGGGTTCCAGGTCGTGTAGTGGTGGACGGTGTCCCGGGGGACCATGTCCGTGCGCCGGCCCAGGAGTTCCAGGACGGGCAGCGCCTCGGGGACCGCGGCGAGCGGCTGCACGCCGTGCCGTTTCAGGGAGCCGAGCAGGATGCCGAGGTCCCGCATCGCGGCCAGCGCGCCGCCGACGCTCCACTGCGCGGCCCGCTCGGGCTCGGGCAGCAGGGCGCGCAGGGCGACGGCCAGCGCGGCCGTGTCGGCCCGCGCGTTCAGCGCGGGCACCGCCGCGAGCAGGGCGTCGGCGCCGAGCGGGTCGGCGGCGCGTATGTCCTCGGTCAGATGACGCGGGTCGCCGAGCAAGGCAGCGCTCCTTCTTCTTGGGGCTCGGTTCGCCTCCGGGGCGCGGGTGCGCCGCTTCGGCTCACTGGCCGGGTGGTCGTGGGGATGGGGGGCAGGGCCGGTGGGGTCAGTACGGATCGGGCACCCGGTCCTCCGCCGCCGGGGCCCGCTCCGGGAGGTGCAGGCGTACGGAGAGGAGGGCGGCCAGGGCGGCGAAGGCCGCGCCCGTGAGGAGGGCGGCCCGGAAGCCGGCGGTCTCGGCGGCGGCCCGGGCCGCGTCCGCCGCCCGGGTACGGGTGGTGGCGACGGCCACCAGGACGGCGAGGCCGAGGACGGAGCCGAACTGCTGGGCGGTGTTGACGAGTCCGGAGGCGAGTCCGGCCTCCTCGGGCGCGGCGTCGGCCGTGGCGGCCACGTTGGTGGTGACCATGACCAGCGGGAGGGCGGCGCCGATCAGGAGGCTGGGGGTGAGGACGGTGCTCGCGAAGGTGCCGCCGGGGGTGAGCGCGAGGGCCAGCCAGAGGGTTCCGGCGCACAGCAGGACGAAGCCGAGGGTCATGGCGCGGTGGAGGCCGATACGGAAGATGATCCGGCCGGTCTGCGGGGCGACCGCGACGACGACGAGGGAGAGCGGCAGGAGTCCGAGGCCGCCGCCGAGGGGACCGTACCCGAGGACGCTCTGGAGGTAGAGGCTCACCAGGAAGAACATCGGGAACAGCGTGGTCTGGGCGAGCGCGGCGAGGGCGTTGGCCAGGCGGAGCGCGGGCCGGGCGAGGACCGGGGGCGGGACGAGCGGGGCGGCGGCCCGGGTCTCGACGGCGGCGAAGGCGAACAGCAGCGCCAGGCCCGCGCCGCCCGCGCCGAGGGTGCGGGTGGAGAGCCATCCGGCCTCGGCGCCGCCGACGAGGGCGTAGGCGACGAGGCCGAGCCCGGCGGTCGCGGTGAGCGCCCCGGTGAGGTCGAAGCCCCCTCGGGACGCCCGCCCGGTGCGCGGGTCGAGGACGGCGGCGGCGGCGAGCGCGAGGACGGCGGCGAGGAGCACGTTCAGCCAGAACGTGGCGCGCCAGCCGAGGAGGTCGGTGAGGACGCCGCCGAGGACCGTGCCGAGGACGCCGCCGAGGCCGCCCATGGCGGCGAAGGCGCCGAGGGCCTTGTGCCGGGCGGGGCCGTCGGGGAAGAGCAGGAGCAGCAGGGCGAAGGCGGCGGCCGCGGCGAGGGCGGCCCCGGCGCCCTGGGCGGCGCGGGCCGCTACGAGGGCGCCGGCGCCGGGGGCGAGACCACCGGCGGCGGAGGCGACGGCGAGCAGGCCGAGGCCGCCGAGGAAGACCCGCCGGTGGCCGAGGAGGTCGGCGACGCGTCCGCCGAGGAGAAGGAGTCCGCCGAAGGTGATGAGGTAGGCGTTGGCGACCCAGGAGAGGCCGGCGGAGCCGGAGCCGAGGTCCTCGCCGACGGAGGGCAGCGCGACGTTGACGATCGCGGTGTCCATGATCAGGAGGAGCTGGGTGGAGGCGAGCAGGGCGAGTGCCCCGCGCCGCGGGCCCGGTGGTGGGGTCGTCACCGGGTCGTCCCCAGGCCGTAGCCGTCGAGGCAGGACTGGGCGAGGCTTTCGCACTCCTCCGCCGCGCCGGCCCAGGTCTGCATGGTCAGGTAGACGTGCGGGGCGCCGTGGTAGAAGCGCTCGTACTGCTCGTGGCGGCCCGCGAACTCCGAACCGAGCGCGTCCCAGGCGAGTTTGAGGAGTTTGACGCGGTCTTCGGCGGGGTGGCCGGGCGCCCCGAAGTAGCGGCGGACCAGCGGCCCGAGTTCGGGGTGGAGGAGGTCGCGGCCGCTCGCGGGGAGCTGGACGAGGGCGCCGCCGGCGAGGAGCTTGATGTCCTGGACGGCGCGCGGGTAGAGCTCGCCGGCCATGATCCGCTGGGCGAAGGAGATCTCCCGCCCGGGGCGGACGCCGCCGCGCCCGCCGTCGACCTCCTCGTACGAGGCCTCGGCGGCCAGTACGAACGCCTTGGCCTGGGCGACCATGCCGAGGAGCCGGCCGATGGCCTGGGTGACGGCCGGCAGGTTCCCGGTGCCGTTCGAGCGGGTGAGGAGGATCGCGAGGCCGGTGAGGAACTCCAGCTTGGTCCAGAAGCGGGTGGCGGACTGGTGGACGAAGTTGAGGTAGGCGGGGGTCTGCCACCAGATCGCGCCGGTGGTGGCCGGATCCCGGTAGGTGAGGACCCGTTCCCACGGGACGAGGACGTCCTCGCAGACGAGCATCGCGTCGTTCTCGTCGTACCGGGAGGAGAGCGGGTGGTCGAAGACGGACCGGGCGCGTTCCTCGTAGGAGGTGCGGGAGATCAGCTTGAGGCCGGGGGTGTCGAGCCGTACGGAGAAGGTCACGGCGTGCTCGGTGTCGTCGGCGGCGAGCGGCTCGATGGTGCCGACGAGGAGCTCGTCGGCGAAGACGGCGCCGGTCCCGATGGTCTTGGCGCCGCGGACGACGATCCCGCCGTCGCGTTCCCCGACGACCCTGAGGGTGAGGTCGTCCTCGCCGTGTCCGGAGGCCGGGTTGGTGAGCGTGAACGCGGTGTGCAGGTCTCCCTCGGCGAGCCGGCGGTGGAAGGCGAGGGCGTGCTCGGCGCCGTCGAAGGTCTCGCCGGTGAAGACGGCGGGAGCGGCGGCGAACCCGGCCGCGCCGGCGGCCATGTAGTCGGGGGTGCGGCCCAGGTAGCCGTAGCTGGCCTCCGCGGTGGTGCGGAAGGCGCGGCGGCGGGCGACGAGGTCCTCGTAGGAGCGGGGCACCGCGCAGGCGCGGCGGACCCCGCCCTGGACGAGGACGGGGTGGTGGACGGGGTCGTCGGCGAGGTCGTACAGACCGGCGAAGGAGGCCGCGGAGGCCCGGAAGGCGGGATGGGCGGTGACGTCCTTGACCCGCTCCCCGTCGAGCCAGATCTCGCGCCCGTCGCGCAGTCCCTCCAGATACTCCTGCCCGGACCTCGTCACCGGTGTATCGCCTCTCCTCGGGTGTCACGGCTGTGCCGGTCCCGAGCCTGTACGGGGCACCCGGGCCGGACAATGAACGTCCGTCCACGGGTCCTTAAGAACCGTCCAGGGGCTCCCGAAGATGTCAGGTCGGGCGGGTCAGGCGGCCCTGGCCTCCCCCGCCCGGTACTCGCCGGGGGTCACCCCGAACCACTTGCGGAAGGCGAGGTGGAAGCCGACGGCGCTGCGGTAGCCGACGCGGGCGGGCACCGCCGACTGCGGCAGGGAGGTCTCGGCGAGGAGCCGGCCGGCCTCCTGCATGCGGCGGGCGGCGAGGTAACGGGCCGGGGACTCGCCCACGAGTTCGCGGAAGGCGGCGGTGAACGCGGAGCGGGACATGCCGACCTCGCGGGCCAGGGAGTCGATCGTCCAGGGGTCGGCGAACCGGGTCGCCATCATGACCACCGCCCGGCTGATCCCGGGGTGGCGGAGCAGCGGCAGCGAGGCCGGTTTCCCGGCGAGCTCGCGGAGCAGCGGGCGCAGGGCGAGGACGAGCGCCATCTCGAAGGCGCGGAGGGTGATGAGCCGGTCTCCGGGGCCGACGGGCCGGTCGGGGGCGGCGAGCAGCCGGAGGGTGTCGCGGAGCAGCGGTTCCCGGTCGACCTGGGGGGCGTCGAGGACGAGGGCCCAGGGCAGGGAGGTGTAGAGGCCGGTGGCGGCGCTGGCGTCGTAGTGAAGCCCGGCGCACAGGAGGCGGCTCTCGGGTCCGCTGCCGTCGATGACGATCTCGCCGGAGGTGCCGGGCTGCCGTTCGGGCAGGACGGCCTTGAGCGGGACGCCCTGGCGGTCGGGCCGGTCGGAGAGACGGTGCGCGGCTCCGGTGGGGAAGACGACGAGATCGCCGGCGTGGAGCCCGAGGGGGGTCTCCCCTTCGGCGGTGATCCAGCACTCGCCCTCGACGACGTAGTGGAGGACGGCGCAGCTGCGTTCGGCGTCCCCCTCGATGGCCCAGGGCGCGCGGACGTGCCAGCGGCTGTCGAAGACTCCGGTGAGCCGGAGGGGTTTGAGGAGTTCGCTCAGCAGGTCCTCGTGTTCGCACACGTCGAGGGGGTCGCTCTGGTCGTGACGGTCGGTTCCCACGGTTTCCATGGACGATCCTTCAACTTCCGCCCCGGTTTGTTAATTGAACGGCCGAAGCCGCCGCGGCGAGCCTGGAGGGACGCCGGTACGACAGCGGTGACAGCCTATCGAAGGGCCTCAGACACACATGTCCAGTGAGTTTCCGATGCGGGTGGCGGTCGTGGGCGCGACCGGCTTCCAGGGCGGCGCGGTGGCCCGTCTCCTCGCCGAGCGCCACCACCGGGTGCGGACCCTGACCCGGCGCCCGGAGGCGGACCGGCCGCCGCTCCCCGGCGCCTTCTTCCTCTCCGGCGACCTGGGGGTCCCGGGCGATGTGCGGAGGCTCTTCGCGGGGTCCACCCACGCCTTCGTCACGATGCCGCTCGTGTACGACGAGACGCGGGTGGAGGCGTACGCGCGGAACATCGCGGAGGCCGCGCTCGCGGCGGGCACGGAGCGGCTCGTCTTCAACGCCAACACCCGGATCCCGCTGGGCCCGACGGATGTCGCCGCCTTCGAGACGCGCCGGCTCGCGGAGCGGGTGCTGCGGGACAGCGGGGTGCCGATGGTGGTGCTCCGGCCGCCGGTGTACCTGGACAACCTGTTCTCTCCGTGGAACGGCCCGGCCCTCGTCGACGACGGGGTCCTCGCCTATCCGCTGCCTGAGTCCGCGCGGACGGCCTGGCTGTCGCACCGGGGCCTCGCGGAGGCGGCGCTCGCGGCACTCGGCCGGGAGGGTCTGGAGGGCCGGACCTTCGACATCGGCGGCGACCGCGCCCTGACGGGCCGCGAGCTGGCGGCGGCCTTCGGGCGGGGGCTCGGCCGGACGGTGCGGTACGAGGAGCTGGATCCGGCCGTCTTCGAGCGGGGCCTGGCGCAGCTGCTCGGCCCGGCGACGGCGGCCGGGGTGGCGGGGATCTACCACTACATGGCGGGCGGCGCGGATCCGCTGCTGATGTCGGACGACGACGGGGTGTCGTCGGAGGTCCTCGGCCTGGAGCCGGCTCCGGTGGAGGAGTGGGTGGCCCGCCAGCCCTGGCAGGTGTGGTCCACGGACGCGGAGGAACCGGACGCGTCTCCGCACCGCTGACGCGGCCGTCCGAGCGAGCCCCGCCCTCCGAGGCGGGGCTCTTTCTTGTCCGGTCGGCGCCCTTGTCCCCGGAGCTACGTCCGAGTAGTTAACAAAGCACCGGATTGCCCACCCGAGAACCGTGGGAAGGCTCCTGCGGTACACCTCCGCACCCGTCTCCCCGCACCTCCCGTTCCTCCCTGTTCATCCCTGTGGACCCGCCATTCGAGTGAACGCTGACAGGAGCCGTCATGCCCGCAACCCGCCGGCCGCCGACGGAGCTACAAAGAGCGCACCACCACCCGCACCCCGTAACCCCTCAGGTGATGCTGTGAATCCGCTCATGGGACGCATTCCCGTACTGGACGTCCGCCCCCTGGTCGACTGCGGCCGGCGCCCCGCGAAGGCGGTGGCCGGAGAGACCTTCGAGGTGACGGCGACCGTCTTCCGCGAGGGCCACGACGCGGTCGCCGCCAATGTCGTGCTGCGCGGCCCGTCGGGCCGCCCCGGTCCCTGGACCCCGATGCGCGAACTGGCCCCCGGCACCGACCGGTGGGGCGCCGAGGTCACCCCGGACGCCGAGGGCCTGTGGACGTACACCGTCGAGGCGTGGAGCGATCCGGTGGCCACCTGGCGCCACACGGCGAGGATCAAGATCCCCGCCGGCATCGACTCCGAACTGGTCCTCGCCGAGGGCGCCGAGCTGCACGAGCGGGCCGCGAAGGGCGTCCCGAAGAAGGGTGGCGGGCGGGAGGCCGTGCTCGCGGCGGCGGACGCCCTGCGCGACGTGTCGCGCCCGGCGGCCGTGCGGCTCGCGGCGGCCCTCGCCCCGCGGGTGGTCGAGGCCCTGGACCGCCATCCGCTGCGCGAACTGCTCTCCGCGTCACCGGCGTTGCCGCTCCAGGTGGAGCGCGAGCGGGCCCTGTTCGGCTCCTGGTACGAGTTCTTCCCGCGTTCGGAAGGCGTTCGGAAGGTCAAGGGGCGGACGGTTCCGGGCAGCTTCCGGACCGCGGCCGAACGGCTTCCGGCGATCGCCGCGATGGGCTTCGACGTGGTGTACCTGCCGCCGGTGCACCCGATCGGCGAGACCCACCGCAAGGGCCCGAACAACTCCCTCTCCGCCGGTCCGAACGATGTCGGCGTGCCGTGGGCGATCGGCTCGCCGGAGGGCGGCCACGACGCGCTCCACCCCGACCTGGGGACCTTCGAGGACTTCGACGCCTTCGTGGCGCGGGCCCGGGAGCTGCGTCTCGAGGTCGCCCTGGACTTCGCGCTCCAGTGCTCCCCGGACCACCCGTGGGTGGAGAAGCACCCGGAGTGGTTCCACCACCGGGCGGACGGTTCGATCGCGTACGCGGAGAACCCGCCGAAGAAGTACCAGGACATCTATCCGATCGCGTTCGACAAGGACATGGACGGGATCGTCGCGGAGACCGTGCGGATCCTCCGGCACTGGATGGACCACGGGGTCCGGATCTTCCGCGTGGACAACCCGCACACCAAGCCGGTGGTGTTCTGGGAGCGGGTGATCGGCGAGGTCAACCGGGCGGACCCGGACGTGATCTTCCTGGCGGAGGCGTTCACCCGCCCGGCGATGATGCGGACGCTCGGCGCCATCGGCTTCCAGCAGTCGTACACGTACTTCACCTGGCGCAACACCAAGGAGGAGCTGACGGAGTACCTCACCGAGCTGTCCGGGGAGACGGCCGCGCAGATGCGGCCGAACCTCTTCGTGAACACCCCCGACATCCTGCACGCCTACCTCCAGCAGGGCGGCCGGCCCGCGTTCGAGGTGCGGGCGGTCCTCGCGGCGACGCTGGCGCCCTCCTGGGGCATGTACGCCGGGTACGAGCTGTGCGAGAACACCCCGCTGCGGGACGGCAGCGAGGAGTACCTCGACTCGGAGAAGTACGAACTGAGGCCGAGGGACTGGGAGTCGGCGGAGCGCGCCGGGGCCACGATCACCCCGCTGATCACCACCCTGAACCGGATCAGGCGCCGCCACCCGGCCCTCCGCCGGCTGCGGAACCTGTCCTTCCACGAGACCGACAACCCTCAGGTGATCGCGTACTCGAAGCGCTCCGGTTCGAACACCGTTCTGGTGGTCGTCAACCTCGACCCGCACCACACCCAGGAGGCGACGGTCTCGTTGAACATGCCGGAACTCGGCCTCGACTGGCACGAGACCGTGCCGGTGCGCGACGAGCTCACCGGCGAGACCTATCACTGGGGCAGGGCCAGTTACGTGCGCCTGGAACCGGGAGTCACGCCCGCGCACGTCCTCGTCCTGCGACCGTCCCCGCAGACCGGAGGGTCACCCACCTCATGACTGTCAACGAGCCCGTCCCCGACACCTTCGAGGACACCCCCGCCAAGGACCGCGATCCCGAATGGTTCAAGCGGGCCGTGTTCTACGAGGTCCTCGTCCGCTCCTTCCAGGACAGCAACGGCGACGGCGTCGGCGACCTGAGGGGCATCACGTCCCGGCTGGACTACCTCCAGTGGCTGGGCGTGGACTGCCTCTGGCTGCCACCCTTCTTCAAGTCCCCGCTGCGGGACGGAGGCTACGACGTCGCCGACTACACCTCGGTGCTCCCCGAGTTCGGCGACCTCGCCGACTTCGTGGAGTTCGTGGACGCGGCCCACCAGCGCGGCATGCGCGTGGTCATCGACTTCGTCATGAACCACACCAGCGACCAGCACCCCTGGTTCCAGGAGTCGCGGCGCGACCCGGACGGCCCGTACGGCGACTACTACGTCTGGGCGGACGACGACAAGCAGTACGCCGACGCCCGGATCATCTTCGTCGACACGGAGACCTCCAACTGGACCTTCGACCCGGTCCGCAAGCAGTACTACTGGCACCGGTTCTTCTCGCACCAGCCGGACCTCAACTACGAGAACCCGGCGGTGCAGAAGGAGATCCTCTCCGCGCTGAAGTTCTGGCTGGACCTGGGGATCGACGGCTTCCGGCTCGACGCGGTGCCGTACCTGTACCAGCAGGAGGGCACCAACTGCGAGAACCTCCCGGCCACGCACGCCTTCCTCAAGCGGGTCCGCAAGGAGATCGACGACCACTACCCGGACACGGTGCTGCTCGCCGAGGCCAACCAGTGGCCGGACGACGTCGTCGACTACTTCGGCGACTTCCCCTCCGGCGGCGACGAGTGCCACATGGCCTTCCACTTCCCGGTCATGCCGCGGATCTTCATGGCCGTGCGGCGCGAGTCCCGCTACCCGGTCTCGGAGATCCTGGCGAAGACCCCGGAGATCCCCTCCGGCTGCCAGTGGGGCATCTTCCTGCGCAACCACGACGAGCTCACCCTCGAGATGGTCACGGACGAAGAGCGCGACTACATGTACGCCGAATACGCCAAGGACCCGCGCATGCGGGCCAACATCGGCATCCGGCGGCGGCTCGCCCCGCTCCTCGACAACGACCGCAACCAGATGGAGCTGTTCACCGCGCTGCTCTTCTCGCTGCCCGGCTCGCCGGTGCTCTACTACGGCGACGAGATCGGCATGGGCGACAACATCTGGCTGGGCGACCGGGACGGGGTGCGGACCCCCATGCAGTGGACCCCCGACCGGAACGCGGGCTTCTCCTCCTGCGACCCGGGACGGCTCTACCTGCCGGCCATCATGGACCCCGTCCACGGCTACCAGGTGACCAACGTCGAGGCGGGCATGGCCTCGCCGTCCTCACTACTGCACTGGACGAAGCGGATGATCGAGATCCGCAAGCAGAACCGGGCCTTCGGGACGGGCACCTACACGGAACTCCCGGCGTCCAACCCGGCCGTGCTCGCCTTCCTCCGCGAGGACGGCGACGACCTCGTCCTCTGCGTGAACAACTTCTCGCGGTTCGCGCAGCCGACCGAGCTCGACCTCCGGCGCTTCGACGGCATCAGGCCGGTGGAGCTGATCGGCGGGGTGCGGTTCCCGGCCATCGGCCAACTGCCCTACCTCCTGACCCTTGCGGGACACGGCTTCTACTGGTTCCGTCTCAATAAGCCCTGAGCGTGCGCCAGTTCCGCTCGACCCGGGCGGGGCGGGTTACCCCCGTCCCGCCCGGGGCAGTGTGAACGACACACGATCCGGGTCCATACGGGCCTTCTTGCCGGACCCGTACGGATCTTCCCTTTCCGACACGTCCCGCACATCCGGACAGTCACAGCCGCCATCCGGGACACTCTGCGCATTTGAACGCATACGAAAGCCACGTGCGCGCCCCGGGGAAAGGACGCGATGCCATGCCGGAGACCGCATCCACCACCCGGGCCCCGGACGCCCTCCTTCCGTCCCTCGCTCCCCTGCTCCACGAATGGCTGCCACGGCAGCGCTGGTTCGCGGGCAAGGGCCGCCGGGTCACCGGATTCACGCTGGACGCGGCCACCGAGCTGCTGCCCCTGGACGGCGCCGGGCCCGGACTCCTCCACCTTCTCGTACGGGTCGAACAGCCGGGTCGCCCGGCCGGGACGCCCGCCGACTGCTACCAAGTGCTCCTGGGCGTACGGTCCCAGCTGCCGCCCCGCCTCGCCCCCGCCCTGATCGGGCGGATCCGGCAGGGGCCGCTGGCCGGACGGGCCGTCTACGAAGGGCTGCGCGACCCGCGGCTCGCCGGCCTCCTCTACGACCGGTTGCGCACCCCGGGCCGCACGGGCCCGCTGCGCTTCCACGCCACGGCGGCCCTGCCGCCGGCGCTCGCGCCGCGCGTGCTCGACGCGGAGCAGTCCAACTCCTCCCTGGTCTTCGGCGATACGTTCATCCTGAAGATCTTCCGGAGGGTCAGCCCGGGGGCCAACCCGGACCTGGAGCTGCCGCTCGCCCTCGCCGGGGCCGGCTGCGCCCGGGTGCCGGCGCCCGTCGCCTGGTTCGAGTCGGGAGCCTCCACCCTGGGCGTCCTCCAGCCCTATCTGCGGGACTCCCGGGACGGCTGGCGGCTCGCCCTGGACTCGCTCGCCGACGGGCGGGAGTTCACCGCCGAGGCGCGGGCGCTGGGCCGCGCGACGGCCGAGGTCCACCTGGCCCTCGCCAAGGCGCTGCCCACCCGGCGGCTCGCCCGCGCGGAGACCGAGCAGCTGGCCGCCGCGATGGACCGCAGGCTGCACGCGGCGGCCCAGGCCGTACCGGCGCTGCTGCCGCACGTGCCGGGGCTGCGGGCGGTGTTCGCGGCGGCGGGCGACGCGCCCGGCGCGGGCGTGGTCCAGCGCATCCACGGGGACCTGCATCTCGGCCAGACCCTGCGCGGGTCCGACGGCGGCTGGGCCGTCATCGACTTCGAGGGCGAACCGGCGAAGCCGCTGGACGAGCGCCGCAGCCCCCAGCCCACGGTCCGCGACGTCGCCGGGATGCTCCGCTCCTTCGACTACGCGGCCCGCACCCACCGGCCCTGGAACGCCGAGTGGGCCGCGCGGTGCCGGGCGGCGTACTGCACGGGCTACGCGGAGGCGGCGGGCGCGGACCCCCGGGCGGATCCGGCGCTGCTGCGGGCCTACGAGACGGACAAGGCGGTGTACGAGGTCCTGTACGAGGCCCGCCACCGCCCGGACTGGCTCCCGGTCCCCATGTCCGCCATCCAACGCCTCGCGACGCCGTGAACCACCCGCGCTGCACACGCGCCCGGGGGACGGCGCCCCCGCCCGTGTGGGCGTCGCCCCGCGCCGTGCGGGGGCGGGGGCACCGCCCCGGCGGGGCGGACGCCCACCGCGCCCGACCCGTTCGGAGCAGTCGGTCCGCGCCGCCCGGCCCTCCCCGCCTGCACCGACCCCACGCGCCCCGTTCGGCCGAGTGTCCCGGGCCGCCGCATCACCGTTCCGTACCCGTACCCCCTTCCCCTGCCCCCAGGAGGCACCCCCGTGACCGCCCGCCCCGCAGGCAAGACGTCCAGCTCCGTACGGAAGGCGCCCGCGCTCGACCCGGGCGACCGGGCCCGGCTGCTCGCCGGGGAGCATCACGACCCGCACGGCGTGCTCGGCGCGCATCCGGTCAAGGGCGGGGTCGTCATCAGGGCGCTGCGCCCCTGGGCGAAGGAGGTCACCGTCGTCGTCAAGGGCGGGCGCGTCCCGCTGCTCGACGAAGGCGACGGCCTGTTCTCGGCGCTGCTCCCGCGGCTGCGCAAGGTGCCGGCGTACGAGCTGCGGGTCCGCTACGAGGACGGGGGTGACGAGCTCGCGCTCCACGACCCGTACCGCTTCCTGCCGTCGCTCGGCGAGCTGGACCTGCACCTCATCGGCGAGGGCCGGCACGAGGAGCTGTGGACGGCGCTCGGCGCGCACCCGATGACCCACGAGGGCGTGTCCGGCACCCGCTTCGCCGTGTGGGCGCCGAACGCGCGCGGGGTGCGGGTCACGGGCGACTTCACGCACTGGGACGGCACGGCGCTGCCGATGCGTTCGCTCGGGGCGACGGGCGTGTGGGAGCTGTTCGTGCCGGGGATCGGCGAGGGCGCCGTCTACAAGTACGACATCACGCGGCCCGACGGCTCGCACACCCTCCGCGCGGACCCGATGGCCCGTCGTACGGAGTGCCCGCCGAACACGGCGTCGATCGTCACCGCCTCGCACTACGTGTGGGACGACGCGGAGTGGATGGAGCGGCGCGGGGCCCGCCCGCACCACGAGGCGCCGCTCTCGGTCTACGAGGTGCACCTGCCGTCCTGGCGTCCCGGTCTCACCTACCGCCAGCTGGCCGAGCAACTGCCCGCGTACGTCCGGGATCTCGGCTTCACGCACGTGGAGTTGATGCCGGTCACCGAGCACCCCTTCGGGGGTTCCTGGGGCTACCAGGTCACCGGGTTCTACGCGCCGACGGCCCGCATGGGCACCCCGGACGACTTCAGGTTCCTGGTGGACGCGCTGCACCGGGCGGGGATCGGTGTGCTGATGGACTGGGTGCCGGCGCACTTCCCGAAGGACGACTGGGCGCTGGCGGAGTTCGACGGGCGGCCGCTGTACGAGCACGAGGACCCGCGCCGCTCGCACCATCCGGACTGGGGGACCCTGGAGTTCGACTACGGCCGAAAAGAGGTGCGGAACTTCCTCGTCGCGAACGCCGTGTACTGGTGCCAGGAGTTCCACATCGACGGGCTGCGGGTGGACGCGGTGGCGTCGATGCTCTACCTGGACTACTCGCGGGAGCACGGCGAGTGGGTGCCGAACGAGTTCGGCGGCCGGGAGAACCTGGACGCGGTGGCCTTCCTCCAGGAGATGAACGCGACGGTGTACCGGCGCTGCCCGGGCATCGTGACCTTCGCCGAGGAGTCCACGGCCTGGGACGGGGTGACGCGGGCGACGGACCAGGTGGGTCCTGGCGGCTTCGGCGGTCTCGGCTTCGGCATGAAGTGGAACATGGGCTGGATGCACGACTCGCTGGAGTACGTGAAGAAGGACCCGGTGCACCGCAAGTACCACCACCACGAGATGACGTTCTCGATGGTGTACGCGTACAGCGAGAACTACATCCTGCCGATCTCGCACGACGAGGTGGTGCACGGCAAGCAGGCACTCGTGTCGAAGATGCCCGGGGACTGGTGGCAGCAGCGCGCCAACCACCGCGCCTACCTGGGCTTCATGTGGGCGCACCCCGGCAAGCAACTCCTCTACATGGGGCAGGAGTTCGCCCAGGGCGCCGAGTGGTCGGCGGATCACGGCCCGGACTGGTGGCTGCTCGATCCGGCGTACGGGGCGGAGGCCGACCACCGGGGGGTGCGGGATCTCGTCCGGGACCTGAACACGGTGTACACGGCGACGCCCTCGCTCTGGGAGCGGGACACCGTTCCGGAGGGTTTCCAGTGGGTGGTGGGGGACGCGGCCGAGGACAACGTCTTCGCGTTCCTGCGGTACGACGGGCTCGGTTCGCCGCTGCTCGCGGTGTGCAACTTCTCGCCGGTGGTCCGGCACGACTACCGGCTCGGGGTGCCGGACGCGTTCGCGGCGTGGACGGAGGTCCTGAACACGGACGCGGCGCGGTACGGCGGTTCGGACGTGGTGGGCACCGACCCGGTGAAGACCGAGTCGGTGCCGTGGCACGGCCGTTCGGCGAGCGTGCGGATGACGCTGCCGCCGCTGGCGACGGTGTGGCTCAGGCCTGCTTGAAGGCGGGCCTGATCACCCCCAGCCGCTGAGTGGCCCGGGTGAGCGCCACGTACAGGTCGTTGACCCCGTGCGTGGCGCCCTCCCGGATGCCGTCGGGGTCGACGACCAGGACGGTGTCGAATTCGAGGCCCTTCGCCTGGCGGGGGTCGAGGACGACGACCGGGCGGGTGAGGTCGGGCTTCGGGCCGTACGAGGCGTCGGGGAGCGCGGCGATCAGACCGGGGTGGAGTTCCGGCGGGGCGATCACGGCGGTCCTGCCCTCCTCGCGGAGTTCGGCGGCGACCGCGTCCGCGGTCTCCTTCACCGGGTCGTCCACGGTCCGGTCCCAGGGTTCGACGCCGGTGGAGCGGACCGAGCGGGGCGGTTCGAAGCCGGGGTCGGCGGCCCGCCGGGCCTCGGCGGCGACGGCCATGATCTCGGCGGGGGTGCGGTAGTTGACGCCGAGGCGGACGTGGTCCCAGCGGTCCTCGACGTACGGGCCGAGGATGGACTGCCAGGCGCCGACGCCGGCCGGGTCGCCGGTCTGGGCGGGGTCGCCGACGAGGGTCATGGAGCGGCTGGGGCTGCGGCGCATGAGGAGCCGCCAGGCCATGGCGGAGAGCTCCTGGGCCTCGTCGATGATGATGTGGCCGAAGGCCCAGGTGCGGTCGGCGGCGGCCCGCTCGGCGGCGGTGCGGTGGTCGGCCTCCTCGTGGCGTTCGGCGAAGCGTTCGGCGTCGATGATGTCGTGGGCGGAGAGGACCTCGGAGGCGTCCTTGTCGAGTTCCTCCTTGTCCTCGAACTCGTAGGTGCGGGAGGCGAAGGAGACGTCGAGGACGCCCTGCGCGTACTGGATCTGCTTCTGCCGTTCGGCCTCCTCGGCGGCGCGGAGGGCGGAGTCGTCCTCGCCGAGGAGCTCGGCGGCCTCGTCGAGCAGCGGCACGTCGGCGGGCGTCCAGGGTCCGCCCTCGCGCCGGATCGCCTCGGCGTCGGCCTCGCCGAGATGGGTGGGTTCGGCCAGGTAGTCGGCGAGGAAGTCCTGCGGGGTGAGGGGCGGCCAGAGGGTGTCGATCGCCGCGTGGACCTCGGGGTTGGCGGCGATGCCCTTGGCGAGCAGGGCGATGTCGTCGGGGCCGAGGAAGTTGGGGCCGCCGTAGGGGTCGGCGCCGATGCGGTCGGCGAGCTGCTCGGCGAGGGCGTCGAGGATCCGGAAGACGAAGTAGGGGCGGGCGAGGTTGTGCGGGAGGAAGGTCTCGCGGGCCTTGTGGCGGGCCTCGAGGGCCATGTCCCAGTCGATGACCAGGTCGCCGTCCTCGTGCGGGACGATCAGCGGTTCGCCGCGTTCGGGAACCTGCTGGCGGTCCCGTACGGCCGCGGCGAGGGCTTCGGCCATGGCGGCGGCGCCCTTGACGGCGGCGGCGCGCGGGGTGTCGGTGCCGGTGGCGCGGACGCCGGGGAAGAGTTCGGCGGGGGTGGCGAGGAGGACGCCGGTCTCGCCGAGGGAGGGCAGGACGTTGCCGATGTAGCCGAGGAAGGCGGGGTTGGGGCCGACGATGAGCACGGCCCGCTTGGCGAGCTGCTCGCGGTGTGCGTAGAGGAGGTACGCGGCCCGGTGCAGGGCGACGGCGGTCTTGCCGGTGCCGGGGCCGCCCTCGACGACGAGGACCCCGCGGTGCGGGGAGCGGATGATGGCGTCCTGCTCGGCCTGGATGGTCTGCACGATGTCGTGCATGCGGCCGGTGCGGGCGGCGTCGAGGGCGGCCAGCAGCACCTCGTCGGCGTCCCGGCTCTCGTGACCGGTGCGGGTGGCGTCGGCGAGGTCGAGGACCTCGTCGTGGAGGGAGACGACCTCGCGGCCCTTGGTGGTGATGTGCCGCCGGCGGGAGAGCCCCATCGGCTCGTACCCGGTGGCGAGGTAGAAGGGGCGGGCGATCTCGGCGCGCCAGTCGACGACGAGCGGGGTGCGGTTCGGGTCGTCCTCCCGGATGCCGAGCCGGCCGATGTGGTGGTCGCGGCCGTCCTGGAAGACGAGCCGGCCGAAACAGAGCCCGCTCTCCCCGGCATTGAGGGCGGCGAGCAGCCCGGACTGCTCGGCGACCATCACGTCCCGCTCCAGCCGCCCCTGGCTGCTGCCCACCCCGGGGGTGCGCAGCGCCTGCTCGACGGCGGCCTCGGCCTGGTCCCTCAGGTCGTCGAGTCGTGCGTAGAGATCGGTGATGAATTGCTGCTCATTCCGAAATTCCTCGGTTGACAATTCGACTCCCGGCGCGATACAGTGCGTTTATTGAACTTCTCCGCGCCTTTGGTGTGTTCGGACACGGAATCCATCAATATACGCGAGACAATGCCCCGACTGTCAATTCTAGTCGGGGCATTTCCGTATTGCCGTGCCGAGCAGCGTCGCGTTCGACGGAGCCGGCTCCCGGTCGGGCAGCCGTCAGCCGATCACGTCCTCCAGCTCCTCCAGGAGGCGGCGCTTCGGGCGGGCGCCGACGATCGACTTCACCGGCTCGCCCGCCCGGAAGACCATGAGGGTCGGGGTGGCGAGGACCCCGTACTTCACGGTGGTCTCCGGGTTGCGGTCCACGTCGATCTCCACGATCCGCAGCCGCGCCGCCTCCTCCGAGGCGATCGCGCCGAGCACCGGTTTCAGCTGCCGGCACGGTCCGCACCACTCCGCGGTGAACTTCACCAGGACCGGCAGCCCGGCGCCCAGCACCTCCGCGTCGAAGTCCGCGTCCGTGACCTCGGCCACGCCCTCCGCGTACGTCGTCATCTCCGTCACCCCTCCCTCTCCGTCACCGCTTCCAGTTCGCACCGGGGCTCCGGGCCGTGCGGCAGTTCCGCCTCGGCCCGCAGCAGCTGGGCGCCCACCTGGGCGCGTACCGCCCGGAGCTGATCGATGAGCCCGTCCAGCTCGGCGACCTTCCGCCGGTAGACGGCGATCGACGCGGGACAGGAGTCCCCCGCCGGGTGCCCCGCCCGCAGGCAGTCGACGAACGGCCGCGTCTCCTCCAGCTCGAACCCGAAGTCCTGCAGGGTCCTGATCTGCTGGAGCAGCCGCAGGTCGTCCTCGTCGTACGTGCGGTGCCCCTGCTCCGTACGCCCGGCGGTCAGCAGCCCGCGGGACTCGTAGTACCGCAGAGTCCGCGTGGTCGTCCCGGCCCGCTCGGCCAGCTCTCCGATGCGCATGTCCCCGACGGTAGGGCTTGACGCCGACGTCAAGGCAAGACGGGCGGGGTGAGGAGTCGGCGGGAGGGGGGACGGCACGGCCGCCGGGCCCGGGTCGGACGCGCGGGCCCGGCCGCCCGCCGCGTCGCCCGGTCAGACGCCCGTGCGGGCCCTCTCCTCGTCCGGTTCGGCGCGCTGGTCCGGGAGGGGCTGTGCCTCGTGGTCGTCGACGAGGGTCTTCTCGTCGAAGGGGACCCGGCCGGCCAGGACCTCCGCGACCCGCGCCTTGTCGATCTCCTTCGTCCACGTACCGACGAGCACCGTCGCGACCGCGTTGCCCGCGAAGTTCGTCAGGGCGCGCGCCTCGCTCATGAAGCGGTCGATGCCGACGATCAGTCCCACCCCGTCGACCAGCTCGGGCCGGTGCGACTGGAGGCCGCCCGCGAGGGTGGCGAGCCCCGCGCCGGTGACGCCCGCGGCGCCCTTCGACGCGATGATCATGAAGACGAGGAGCGAGATCTGCTCGCCGATCGAGAGCGGGTCGCCCATGGCCTCGGCGGTGAAGAGCGAGGCCATCGTCAGGTAGATCGCGGTGCCGTCGAGGTTGAAGGAGTAGCCGGTCGGCACGGTGATGCCGACGACCGGCTTGCTGACGCCCAGGTGTTCCATCTTCGCGATGAGCCGGGGCAGCGCGGACTCGGAGGAGGAGGTGGAGAGGATCAGCAGGAACTCACGGCCCAGGTACTTCAGGAGGGCCCAGATGTTGATCCCGGCGACCAGGCGGAGCAGCGTACCGAGGACGACGAAGACGAAGAGCCCGCACGTCAGGTAGAAGCCGATCATGATGACGGCCAGCGACTTGAGGGCCGCGGCACCCGTCGCGCCGACGACGGCCGCGATCGCGCCGAACGCGCCGACCGGCGCGGCCCACATGATCATCCCGAGGATCCGGAAGACGAGCTTCTGGATGTGCCCGATCCCGCGCAGCACGGGCTCCCCGGCCGCGCCCATCGCCTGGAGCGCGAAACCGGCGAGGAGGGCGACGAGGAGGGTCTGGAGGACCTCGCCCTCGGTGAAGGCGGAGACGAGGGTGGTCGGGATGATCCCGAGCAGGAAGTCCGAGGTCGACTCGCTCGCTCCCTCCGCCTGCTTGGCCCCCGCCTCGGCGATCTCCTTGGTGAGGTGGAGCCCGGAGCCGGGCTCCAGGAGGTTGCCGACGAGCAGACCGATCGCGAGGGCGACGGTCGACATCACGAGGAAGTAGCCGAGCGCGAGGCCTCCGACGGCGCCGACCTTCGCGGCCTTCCGGACCGAGCCGACGCCGAGCACGATCGTGCAGAAGATGATCGGCGAGATCATCATCTTGATCAGATTGACGAAGCCGGTGCCCAGCGGCTTGAGCTCCACGGCGACGCCCGGCGCCAGGAAGCCGACCGTGATGCCGAGCAGAACGGCGCCGATGACGGCCAGATACAGATAGTGGGTGCGGTCCCGGCGTGCGGCCACGGGGTCCTCCTCGTGCTGATGGATGTCCACGTCCCGGTGGACCTCCGCGACTATCCATCAGCGTGTGACCCGGGTCACGCTTACGTACGTTTCGTTCACGGCCGAAACGACGGCCCCCGCGCGGAACAGCACGATTCGGGAACGGGGTGCCGCCCGCGCCCGCTCCCACGTGCACACTTACCCGCATGCGTGTCCCCCTCCCCCGCCCCCGCAGCCTGGCCGGCCAGCTCTTCGCGATGCAGGTCGTGCTCGTGGCCGTCGTCGTGGCGGGGTGCGCGGTCTTCGCGTACGTCACGGACCGGGCGCAGGCCGAGGAGACCGCGCGGCGCCAGGCCACGGCGACCGCCGCCGCCGTCGCCGACTCCCCCTCCGTGGTGGCCGCGGCCCGTTCGGCCGATCCGACGGCCGCCCTCCAGCCTTACGCGGAGTCGCTGCGCCGCCACGCGGGCGTCGCCTTCGTCGTGATCATGGCCCCGGACGGCACCCGCTGGACGCATCCCGAGCCGGCGCAGATCGGCCGCACGTACCTCGGCCACATCGAGGAGGCGCGGCGGGGCCGGTTCTACTCCGAGACGCACCTGGGCGTCCTCGGCCCCTCCGTGCGGACGGTGGCACCCGTCCGCGACCACGGCCGGGTCGTCGCCCTGGTCAGCGCGGGCATCACGATCGACAAGATCAGCGAGCAGGTACGGGAGCAGGTGACCGCCCTCCTCGGCATGGCGGGCGTGGCGCTCGCGCTCGGCGGCGCGGGGACGTACGTCGTGAACGCGCGCCTGCGCCGCCACACGCACGGCATGAACGCCACGGAGTTGAGCCGGATGCACGACTACCACGAGGCCGCGCTGCACGCGGTGCGGGAAGGGCTCGTGATGCTCGACGGAGGGCGGCGGATCGCGCTCATCAACGACGGCGCGCGGGAGCTCCTCGGCCTGGACGAAGGGGTCGTCGGCCGGCCCGCCGCCGAGCTCGGCCTGCCCGCCTCGCTGACCGGCGCGCTGCTCTCCTCGGAGCCGCGCGTCGACGAGACGCATCTGACGGCCGACCGGGTCCTCGTGGTCAACACCCGCCCGGTGGTGGGCGGGGAGCGGCGCGGCACCGTCGTCACGCTCCGGGACCGCACCGAACTCCAGGCGCTCTCCGGCGAACTGGACTCCGAGCGGGGCTTCACGGAGGCCCTCCGCTCCCAGGCCCACGAGGCGGCGAACCGGCTGCACACGGTCGTCTCGCTCATCGAACTGGGGCGGGTGGCCGAGGCGGTGGAGTTCGCGACGGCCGAGCTGGAGCTCGCCCAGGCGCTCACCGACCGCGTCGTCGACGCCGTCGGCGAACCGGTCCTCGCGGCGCTGCTGCTGGGCAAGGCGGCGCAGGCCCATGAGCGGGGCGTGGAGCTCGTCCTCACGGAGGGCAGCCGCATCGACGACGGCCGGGTGCCGGCGGCGCTGCCCTCCAGGGACCTGGTGACGATCCTGGGCAACCTCATCGACAACGCGGTGGAGGCGGCCGGCGGGACGCCGCACGCGCGCGTGACGGTCACGGTCGCCGCCCGTGCGGGCGACGGCGAGCTGCTGCTCCGGGTCGGCGACAGCGGCCCGGGGGTCCGCCCCGCCGACCGGGAGGCGGTCCTCGGACGCGGCTGGTCCACGCGGGGCCCCGGGCGGGGCCTCGGCCTCGCCCTGGTCCGCCAGGCGGTCGCCCGCGCCTCAGGCACGCTGGAGGTGACGGACGCGGAGGAGGGCGGCGCGGAGTTCACCGTACGGCTGCCACTGCCACGGGAGGCCGGAGCGGCGGGGGCCGCCGCAACGGCGGAGGGCGCCGCAACGGCGGGCGCCGCCGGAACGGCGCTGCCGCTGCCCCGGGAGGCCCGGACCACGGACGCCGCCGGCACGGCCCTGCCGCGGTCGCGGGAGGCACAGGTCCCGGGCGCCGACGGCGCGCACCCGTCGCCGCCCCGGGACGGCCGGGCCCCCGGTACCGCCGGCGCGGACGGGGAGGTGACCGCGTGAGTACGAGCCCCCTCCGGGTCCTCGTCGTCGAGGACGACCCCGTGGCCGCCGACGCCCACGCGCTGTACGCCGGGCGCGTCGAGGGGTTCCGCGTCGTCGGGGTCGCGCACTCGCGGGCCGCCGCCGTGCGGATCCTCGACCGGACGCCGGTCGACCTGATCCTGCTCGACCTCTACCTGCCCGACGGCCACGGCCTCCAGCTCCTGCGCGCCCTGCGGGCCGCCGGGCATTCCGCCGACGTCATCGCCGTGACCTCCGCCCGCGACCTCGCGGTCGTCCGCGAGGGCGTGTCCCTCGGCGTCGTCCAGTACGTCCTGAAGCCGTTCGCCTTCGCCACCCTCCGGGACAGACTCGCCCGGTACGCCGAGTTCCGGGCGGCCGCCGGGGAGGCCTCCGGCCAGGACGAGGTGGACCGGGCCCTCGCCACGCTCCGGGCCCCGCACCCGGCCACGCTCCCGAAGGGGCTCAGCGCCCCGACGCTCGAAGCGGTCACCCGTACCCTCCGCTCCACCCCGGCGGGGCTCACCGCCGCCGAGGCCGGCGCGGCCGTGGGGATCTCGCGGATCACCGCCCGCCGTTATCTGGAGCATCTGGTCACGGAGGGCCGGGCCGTCCGCGCCCCGCAGTACGGTCAGATAGGGCGCCCGGAACTCCAGTACCGCTGGCTCGACGGCCCGGGACGCGGTTACTGATCGGTTCCCATGTTCCTACGACGTGTGAGGTTGGGGGAACGAACCGTAGCCAGCCCTCACCCTCCGCACCTACCGTGGCCGGGTGCACCAACCCTCCCCGCCCTTCGACGCCCAGGCCGCCCGCCGGCTCCGTGAGGCCCTCGGCATGGCCCCCGGTCATGTCGCCTACGGCCTGCGGGCGCAGTACGGCCTCCTCGTCCATCCCGACACCGTGGTCGCCTGGGAGCGCGGCCGGGTGCTCCCCACCGAACAGGAGCTCACCGCCCTCGCCGGCGTCCTGTGGTGCTCCCCCGCGGAGCTGATCGCCGCCGCCACCACCCTGCGCGAGCACCGGCTGGCCCGCGCCCTCTCCGTCGACGAGCTCGCCCGGCGGGTGGGCGTGGCCGCCCACGCGTACCAGCGGATGGAGGACGAGGGCCGCTGGCGCGGCACCGAACGCCAGACGGCGGCCCTCGCCGAGGTGCTCGGGCTCAGCCCGCGCGCCCTGATCACCGCGACCGGCGGCGACGGGGCCCTCGCCGAGCTGCTGCGCAACGCGGCGACCACCCGCTGGCAGGCGTACGTGAAACCGACCGTGAAGATGGTGCCGCTGCCCAAGCGGATCGTGGAGTCCGCGCTCCAGCGGCTCCACACGGACTACCACGCGCAGATGGCGGCGACCAGCAGCTGGGGCGCCTCGGGGGCGACCGGCGACGAGGGGCGCGCCTACCTGGAGGAGATCACCGGCCACTTCTGGGCCGCGGTCGGTCCGTAGACCGCCGGCACCGGGGCCGTACATTGGCGGCCGTGAGACGACACATATCCTTCGAACGACTTCACAACTTCCGTGATCTGGGCGGCTATCGGACCGCCGGCGGCGGAACCGTGCGGTGGGAGACCCTCTACCGCTCCGACTCCCTCGGCAAGCTCGCGGACGCCGGCCCGGCCGACCTGGAGCGCTTCCGCGCACTGGGCGTGGGAACGGTGATCGACCTGCGCTATCCGTGGGAGATCGACGGCAAGGGCCGCCTGCCGGAGACCGAGGCGGTCTCCTGGCACAACCTCTCCATCGAGCACCGCCCCTACGACCAGGAGGCGATCGACCCGGCCCTGGACCCCTGGCGCTACCTCGCCGACCGTTTCGC
Source organism: Streptomyces sp. NPDC034084 (assembly GCF_055575535.1). Lineage (NCBI taxonomy): Bacteria > Bacillati > Actinomycetota > Actinomycetes > Kitasatosporales > Streptomycetaceae > Streptomyces > Streptomyces sp. NPDC034084. Next base: position 433,261 of record NZ_JBVISK010000004.1, on the reverse strand, counting down.
CGAGGTCGCCGAGGACGGGGCGGCGGAGCTCCGTACGGCCCTGGAGGTGATCGCCGCCGCCGAGGCGCCGCTCGTCTTCCACTGCGCCTCGGGGAAGGACCGTACGGGTCTGCTCGCGGCCGTCGTCCTCGACCTCCTGGAGGTCCCGGACGAGGACATCCTCGCCGACTTCGCGCTCACCGAGCTGGCGACGGAGCGGCTGATCGCCGACTGGCGGGCCGCGCACCCGGGCCGTGAACCGCGCTGGCCGGGCTACGGCCGGGCGCCCGCCGACGTCATCCGGCTGTTCCTGGCGGACCTGCGCGAGCGGTACGGCTCGGTGTACGGGTACGTCACCGGCCACGTCGGGCTGGACCCGGCGGTGGTGACGGCGCTCCGGGCCCGCTTGGTGGAGGCCGCGTAGGGCCTGTCCGGCGGATCCGTCAGTCCCGCCGGTCGAAGTCGAAGAGCTGGCCCGCCGCGTCCGGTGCGCAGGGCGCCTGGGCGAGGCGGGCCCAGGCGGCCGAGCGGTCGCCCACGACGGTGACGCAGCTGCCGGGGGTCGCGGAGCCCACGGGGACGATGCGGTAGCCCTCGACGGGAGTGCCGTACGCCTCCAGGGTGAAGGACTCGACCCGGGTCGGGTCGCCGCACTCCGAGTCCTCGTACGCGGCGCCGGGCATCCGGCCGCCGGAGGGCAGGCCGGAGCAGCCGGGACCGAAGTCGGGGTGGTGCGAGACGATCCTCCACCGGCCGCCGCCGAGCTCCGCAAGCGAGTAGCCCGGGAGGCCCGCGGCGGCGCACGGCAGCTGGTGGACCTGGCCGGTGCGGGTGCCGGGCCGTTCGCCGAGGCAGTACTCGGTGCCGGTCACCCGGATCCGGACGTCCCCGGCGGCGGGTGCCGTGGGGGTACGGGGCGGATGCCCGGCGTGGCCGTCCCGCAGGAAGGCGACGACGCTGAGGCCGGCGAGGACGAGGCCGGCGAGCGCGACCGCCGCGACGAGTCCCCGCCGTATCGACGACCGGGACCCGGGCCGCGCCCCGCCCGCACCGCCGCCGGGGCCGTCGCCGGCGGCCCCGGGCCAGACGGGCGCCGCACGGGGCGTCTCGGCGGTCCGCTCGACCGGGTCCGCGGCGGAGTCGTCGGCGGCGGCCGGGACCGGCTCGTACGTCCCCCGGGCCGCCAGCTCCCTCCGTACCGTCTGCCAGTCCTCCACCTCCCCCGGCGCGACCCCGCACGCGCGGACGAAGGCGGTGAGCAGCTCCTCGCGCGGCAGGGTCGGGCGGGACAGCATGTTCGCCACGGTGGAGCGGGGCAGGGCGTCGCCGTGTGTCCCGGCGCGCGCCGACAGCTCGCGGTAGGTCAGGCCCGACCAGTCCTTGAGGGCCTGGAGGCGCGCGAGGAACTCGGTGGGGCTCCGTGCCTCCCGTGGATCGGGAGCGTGCTCCCCCGGCGTCATCCGCGCCTCCCCCCTCCGCCGGACAGGGTCGGGACATGTCCGGGACAGGCCCAAGCCTTGTTGATCGCGCGCCGTGGCTCAAGAGTGGAATCCGGCATTTCCGGGGGGATGCCGGGCACGGCGGAGTGGCCCCGACCGTCCACGGGGGGACGGTCGGGGCCACTCGGTCGCGCCGGCGGCCGGGGGCTGTCCGGCGGATCAGGGCCTAGAAGACCGACTCCGCCTCGCGCATCCGGTACTCGGGGACGGTCTTCAGCCGGGTCACGGCCTCGGCCAGCGGAACCATCTCGACGTCCGTGCCGCGCAGCGCCGTCATCCGGCCGAAGTCGCCGCGGTGCGCCGCCTCCACCGCGTGCCAGCCGAAGCGCGTCGCGAGCACCCGGTCGTACGCGGTCGGCGTGCCGCCGCGCTGGACGTGGCCGAGGATGACCGGGCGGGCCTCCTTGCCGAGGCGCCGCTCCAGCTCGACGGCGAGCTGGTTGCCGATGCCCTGGAAGCGCTCGTGACCGAACTGGTCGATCTCGCCCTTCTTGTAGTCCATCGAGCCCTCGACGGGGTGGGCCCCCTCGGCGACGCAGATGACGGCGAACTTCTTGCCGCGGGCGAAGCGCTCCTCGACCATCTTGACGAGGTCGTCGATCTGGAAGGGGCGCTCGGGGAGACAGATGCCGTGGGCGCCGCCGGCCATGCCGGACTCCAGGGCGATCCAGCCGGCGTGGCGGCCCATCACCTCGACGACCATCACCCGCTGGTGGGACTCGGCGGTGGTCTTGAGGCGGTCCATGGCCTCGGTGGCGACACCGACGGCCGTGTCGAAGCCGAAGGTGCGGTCCGTGGAGGAGATGTCGTTGTCGATGGTCTTCGGGACGCCGACGACGGGCATACCGGCGTCGGAGAGCATCCGGGCGGCGGTCAGGGTGCCTTCGCCGCCGATGGGGATGAGGACGTCGATGCCGTACTGGCGGGCCAGGTCGGAGGCGGACTCGGCGGCCTCGCGGAGCCGGTTCCGCTCCAGGCGGGCCGAGCCGAGGATGGTGCCGCCACGCGCCAGGATGCCGCTGACGGCGTTGAGGTCGAGGGGGCGGAAGTGGCCGTCGAGGAGGCCCTTGAAGCCGTCCTCGAAGCCGATGACTTCGTCGTCGTGGCCGGTCAGCGCCCGGTGCACGACCGACCGGATCACTGCGTTCAGGCCGGGGCAGTCGCCGCCTGCGGTGAGAACTCCGATGCGCATCGTGCTGTGTCTCCTGCTCGGTCGCGGTCCGTGATGAGTCACCGCAATTCTCACACGCCCTCTCTGACGGGGGCGCTCGCCGCATGTCCGCGCGTCCCCGCCGACGGCCCTCCGGAGGCCTTTCGCCCCGGGTTTCCGGGCCTTTCGTCCGGGGGGCGTCGTAACCATCGACGGGGGTATTGTCAAGGGGTAATGCCGCCCTATCGGGGGCTTTCTGAGCACTGTCGATTGACGCACGGGCCGCGGTTCGGTGCCGCGAGGGCACCACTCGGCCCCTTCCGCAGGACTGGACAGGAGACCACGGCGTGACGCGCAGCGTGTACGTGACCGGGATCGACCGCGGTGACGGCCGCCAGGTCGTCGAGCTGGGAGTCATGGAGCTCCTCACCCGCCAGGTGGACCGGGTGGGGGTGTTCCGGCCGCTGGTGCACCACCGTCCCGACCGGCTCTTCGATCTGCTGCGCGCCCGCTACCGGCTCTCGCAGGACCCGTCGACGGTCTACGGCATGGACTACCACGAGGCCTCCGCGCTCCAGGCCGAGCGCGGCACCGACGAGCTGGTCTCCCGGCTCGTCGACCGCTTCCACGCCGTCGCCCGGGACTACGAGGTCGTCCTCGTCCTCGGCACCGACTTCGCCGCCACCCAGCTCCCCGACGAGCTCGCGCTCAACGCGCGCCTCGCGAACGAGTTCGGCGCCCCCGTCATCCCGGTGGTCGGCGGCAAGGGCCAGCCCGCCGAGTCCGTACGGGCAGAGGCGCGCAACGCCTTCCGGGCGTACGACGGGCTGGGCTGCGACGTGCTCGCGATGGTCGTCAACCGGGTGGCCGGCGAGGACCGCGAGGCCATCGCCGAGCGGCTCGCGGCCCGCCTCCCCGTGCCCTGCTACGTCCTGCCCGACGAGCCGGCGCTCGCCGCGCCCACGGTCGCCCAGATCACCCAGGCGCTCGGCGCCTCCGTCGTCCTCGGCGACGACGCGGGCCTCGCGCGGGACGCCCTCGACTTCGTCTTCGGCGGCGCGATGCTGCCGAACTTCCTCAACGCGCTGACCCCGGGCTGTCTCGTCGTCACCCCCGGGGACCGGGCCGACCTGGTCGTCGGCGCGCTCGCCGCGCACTCGGCCGGCACCCCGCCGATCGCCGGGGTGCTGCTCACCCTGAACGAGCGGCCCAGCGAGGAGATCCTGACCCTGGCGGCCCGCCTCGCGCCCGGCACCCCGGTCATCTCCGTACCCGGCACCAGCTTCCCGACCGCCACCGAGCTGTTCTCGCTCGAAGGCAAGCTGAGCGCCGCCACTCCGCGCAAGGCGGAGACCGCCCTCGGCCTCTTCGAGCGGCACGTGGACACCGCCGACCTCCTCAAGCGGGTCTCGCTCGCCCGCAGCGGCCGGGTCACCCCGATGATGTTCGAGCACGAACTGCTCGAACAGGCGCGGGCCGACCGGCGCCGGGTGGTGCTGCCGGAGGGCACCGAGGAGCGGGTGCTGCGCGCGGCGGACGTGCTGATCCGCCGGGACGTCTGCGACCTGACGCTCCTCGGCGACGTCGAGGTGATCCGCAAGAAGGCCGCCGACCTGAGCGTGAACCTCGGCGACACGCAGCTGATCGACCCGCAGACCTCGGAGCTGCGCGACACGTTCGCCGAGAAGTACGCGGCGCTGCGGGCCCACAAGGGCGTCACGGTCGAGCTGGCGTACGACGTGGTGTCGGACGTCAACTACTTCGGCACCCTGATGGTGCAGGAGGGCCTGGCCGACGGCATGGTCTCGGGCTCGGTGCACTCGACGGCGGCGACCATCCGCCCGGCCTTCGAGATCATCAAGACGAAGCCGGACGCGTCGATCGTCTCGTCCGTCTTCTTCATGTGCCTCGCCGACAAGGTGCTCGTGTACGGCGACTGCGCGGTCAACCCGGACCCGAACGCGGAGCAGCTCGCGGACATCGCGGCCCAGTCGGCGGCGACGGCGGCCCGCTTCGGCGTGGAGCCGCGGATCGCGATGCTCTCGTACTCCACCGGCACCTCGGGCTCCGGCGCGGACGTCGACAAGGTGCGGGAGGCGACGAAGCTGGTCCGCGAGGCCCATCCGGAGCTGCGGATCGAGGGCCCGATCCAGTACGACGCGGCCGTCGAGCCCTCCGTCGCGGCGACGAAGCTGCCGGGTTCGGAGGTGGCGGGCCAGGCGACCGTGCTGATCTTCCCCGACCTCAACACGGGCAACAACACCTACAAGGCCGTGCAGCGTTCGGCCGGCGCCGTGGCCGTCGGCCCGGTGCTCCAGGGTCTGCGCAAGCCCGTGAACGACCTCTCGCGCGGCGCGCTCGTCAGCGACATCGTCAACACGGTCGCCATCACGGCGATCCAGTCCCAGGCCCAGGAGCTCCCGGCATGACCCCTCCCACCCGTGTACTGGTCCTCAACTCCGGCTCCTCGTCGGTGAAGTACCAGTTGCTCGACATGCGTGACGACAGCCGCCTGGCGCAGGGGCTCGTGGAGCGGATCGGCGAGGAGACCTCGCGGCTCGTGCACGCCCCGCTCCAGGGCGGGGAGAAGCGCGAGAAGACCGGGCCGATCGCCGACCACGCGGCCGCGCTGAAGGCGGTCGCCGAGGAGCTGGCGGCGGACGGCCTCGGCCTGGACTCCCCCGAGCTCGCGGCGATCGGCCACCGGGTGGTGCACGGCGGCCTGCGGTTCACCGAGCCGACGGTCATCGACGAGGAGGTGCTCGCGGAGATCGAGCGGCTCGTGCCGGTGGCGCCGCTGCACAACCCGGCGAACCTGACCGGGATCCGTACGGCGATGGCGCTGCGCCCGGACCTGCCGCAGGTGGCGGTCTTCGACACCGCCTTCCACACCACGATGCCGGAGTCGGCGGCGCGGTACGCGATCGACGTGGAGACCGCCGACGCGCACCGGATCCGGCGGTACGGCTTCCACGGCACCTCGCACGCGTACGTCTCGCGGGAGACGGCGCGGCTGCTCGGCAAGGAGCCGGAGGAGGTGAACGTGATCGTGCTGCACCTGGGGAACGGCGCCTCCGCCTCGGCGGTGCGCGGTGGCCGGTGCGTGGACACCTCGATGGGCCTGACCCCCCTGGAGGGCCTGGTCATGGGCACGCGCTCGGGCGACATCGACCCGGCGGTGACCTTCCACCTCAAGCGGGTGGCGGGGATGTCGACGGACGAGATCGACGTGCTGCTGAACAAGAAGTCGGGTCTGGTGGGGCTCTGCGGCGACAACGACATGCGGGAGATCCGCCGGCGGATCGACGAGGGCGACGAGCGGGCGGCGCTCGCCTTCGACATCTACGTCCACCGCCTCAAGAAATACATCGGGGCGTACTACGCGGTGCTCGGCCGGGTGGACGCGGTGGCGTTCACGGCGGGGGTCGGTGAGAACGCCGCGCCGGTGCGGGAGGCTGCGATCGCGGGCCTGGAGGAGCTGGGGCTCGCGGTGGACGCGGACCTGAACGCCGTGCGTTCCGACGAGGCCCGGATCATCTCGCCGGTGTACGCGCGGGTGGCGGTCGCGGTGGTGCCGACGGACGAGGAGCTGGAGATCGCGCGCCAGAGTTACGCGCTCGTTCTGGACGGGGCGAGCTCGAACGAGTGAACGCCTGAGCGGGCCCGCGCCCATTTGCACTTTCCGCCAGACGGAATATTCCGCAGTGAAACAAACCGATAGGATCCGCCTTATGCGCCGTTCCAAAATCGTCTGCACGCTGGGCCCCGCCGTCGACTCGTATGAGCAGCTGAAGGCTCTCATCGAGGCCGGTATGAACGTGGCCCGATTCAACTTCAGCCACGGGTCCCAGGCAGAGCACCAGGAGCGGTACGACCGCGTCCGGCAGGTCTCCGCGGACACCGGGCGCGCCGTCGGCGTCCTCGCCGACCTCCAGGGCCCGAAGATCCGTCTGGAGACCTTCGCCGAGGGACCGGTCGAGCTGGTGCGCGGTGACGAGTTCACCATCACCACCGAGGACGTCCCCGGCGACAAGTCGATCTGCGGCACCACCTACAAGGGGCTGCCCGGCGACGTCTCCAAGGGCGACCAGGTCCTGATCAACGACGGCAACGTCGAGCTGCGGGTCGTCGAGGTCGAGGGCCCCCGCGTCAAGACCATCGTCGTCGAGGGCGGCGTCATCTCCGACCACAAGGGCATCAACCTGCCCGGCGCGGCGGTCAACGTCCCCGCCCTGTCGGAGAAGGACGTCGACGACCTCCGCTTCGCCCTGCGGATGGGCTGCGACATGGTCGCCCTCTCCTTCGTCCGTGACGCCAACGACGTCAAGGACGTCCACAAGGTGATGGACGAGGAGGGCCGCCGGGTCCCCGTCATCGCCAAGGTGGAGAAGCCGCAGGCCGTGGAGAACATGGAGGCCGTCGTCGCGGCCTTCGACGCGGTCATGGTGGCCCGTGGCGACCTCGCCGTGGAGTACCCGCTGGAGCAGGTCCCGATGGTGCAGAAGCGCCTCGTGGAGATGTGCCGCCGCAACGCCAAGCCGGTCATCGTCGCCACCCAGATGATGGAGTCGATGATCACCAACTCCCGTCCGACCCGCGCCGAGGCGAGCGACGTCGCCAACGCGATCCTGGACGGCGCGGACGCGGTCATGCTGTCAGCCGAGTCCTCGGTCGGCGCGTACCCGATCGAGACCGTGAAGACGATGTCGAAGATCGTCGCGGCGGCCGAGGAGGAGCTGCTCTCCAAGGGCCTCCAGCCCCTGGTCCCGGGCAAGAAGCCGCGCACCCAGGGCGGCTCGGTCGCCCGCGCGGCCTGCGAGATCGCGGACTTCCTGGACGGTAAGGCGCTGATCGCCTTCACGCAGTCCGGCGACACCGCCCGCCGCCTCTCCCGCTACCGCACCCAGCAGCCGATCCTCGCCTTCACGACGGACGAGGGCACCCGCAACCAGCTCACGCTGAGCTGGGGCGTGGAGTCCTTCCTCGTCCCGTTCGTGGAGACCACGGACGCCATGGTCGACCTCGTGGACGCCGAGCTCCTCAAGCTCCAGCGCCACAACGAGGGCGACACCATGGTCATCACCGCCGGCTCGCCCCCCGGCGTCCCGGGCACGACCAACATGGTCCGCGTCCACCACCTGGGCGGCACCGAGCAGGCCTGATCCGCGTGACGCGTGACGAAGCCCCCGTCCGGATCGGACGGGGGCTTCGTCGTGTGCGGCTCCCGGAGGGGTACGGGGATCAGCTGGGCTCGATCGTGTTGTGGAGGCCCGGGACGCGGAGGGTGCCGCCGAACTGGCCGGCCTGCTTGAGCTTCACCTGAGTGAAGAAGACCTCCGGGATGTTCAGCGGCGGCGGGGACTCCGGGCTGAAGGTGATCGGGACGAGGCCGATGAGGTTGCCCTTCAGCTCCTCCGTGTACATCGTCACCGTGCCGCCGGTGATGGTCGACGTCTCGCCCTGGGTGGAACGGACGTGGGCCGTCAGCCCTTCGGAGTGCTCCGTCAGCTGGTGCAGGTCCTTGATGCCCACCCCGGAGGCGGTGAACTTCAGCACCTTCTTGATCTTTCCGCTGCCGGTCTTCACCTCGACGATGCCGTGGTACTTCAGGCCGTGCAGCGTGAGCTTCGTGCTCTCCAGCCGCCACGGCTCGTCCGGGAGCAGCGGAATGCCGGGCTCCAGTTCGGCGTCGGCGAGCGCCTGCGCGTCGTACTCGGGGCACGGGAAGCGGGGCTTGGCCCCGTCGGGTATGGACTCATCCTTTTTGGCATCCAGGCCCTGGGCGCTCTCCGGGAGCTCCTCGACCTGCACGCCCGCCTTCTCGGCGGCCTTCTCGATCGCCGTCTTCGTCTTCTGCGTGGCCGCGCCGGTCTTCGGCTTCGTGGCCGGGGTGGTGGCCGCCGAGGACGGTTCGTCGGTCGCCGGCGCCTTGTCGGCGGGGGCCTGCGTCGGCTGCGGGGCGGCGGTCGTCGGCGCCGCCGTCGTGGGCGTGGGCGTGGCCGTCGGCGTCTTGTCCGCGCCCTCGAAGAGGTCCTTCAGGGCGTCGCCCAGGCCCAGCGGGTCCAGCGGGTTCTTGGACTGCGTCGGGGAGGGCGTGGCCGTGGGCGCCGGGGCGGTCGTCGCCTGCACCTGTGTCCGTGTCTGCGGCGCGGCCGTCTGTCCGGTCGCCGTCGCGGTGGGCGTCGGGGTCGCGGACGGTGTGACGGTGGCGGAGGGCGTCGCGGTCACCGAGGGGGTGTCCGTCGGCTTGACCGTGGCGGTCGCGGTGGGCTTGGCGCTCTCCTCTGGCTTCGCCGTCTCCGTCGCCTCCGGCGTCGGCTCGTCGGAGCGCGTCACGCAGGGGCCGGGGGCGAAGGGGAAGTCCTTGTCGTCCGCGAGGGCGAGCTTGGGTGTGAGGCCCATGCCCACGAACACCGCGGTCGGCATGGCCGCCAGCGCCATCGCCTTCCCGGCGGGGCCCTGGATCCTGTTCAGCAGCGACTTGCGCGGGGCCGCGTGCCGCGGGCCCTCCTTCGCGAGCGCCGACTGATTCTCGTCACCCCGCACTGTTCCTCCCGCCGTTGGCTTCGATCGTCGTGTCGGTCGCGTGGTACTCCGCCTCGCGCTGCTCCGGGACCACGGCCGCCGGCACGACCTCCGTAGCGGGCTCCGCACCCGCCTCGTACGAGGCCTCCGGGTGACCGTCGTGCTCTGCGTGCTCGGTCTCCTCGACCGGGGGCGCGGGCGCCCAGGCGACTGACATGCCGCCTCCGATGAGGGCGAACAGGAATCCGATGACGAGGCCGCCGAAGTTCGACACCGGGATGGAGACGAGCGCCAGGACGATCGTCGCGACGCCGGCGAACACCCGCACGACGGGCTGGAACCACATCGTCAGACCGAGGGTGATGAGCAGGACGCCGATGATCAGCGCAGCCGATCCGGCGGTCGTCTGCATGGCCATGGTGATGTTGCCGAGCCGCATGTCCCCGTACGGCAGGTAGGCGATCGGCACACCGCCGATCATGGTGAACAGTCCCGCCCAGAAGGGCCGGGTCTGCCTCCAGACCTTGAACCGGTTCTCCTTCGTGGGGACTTCGCGGGAGGCGGGGATCTCGGCGCTCATGGAACAGCTCCCTGGAAGCGGTGTTGCTGAGAAAGGTGAAGACAAGGAACCTGGCGGGTGGGACCGCACGCGACGGCCCCACCCTCCGGACGGATCGGTCCTGGTGGACCGGCCGGTCCTAGTAGCACTCGGCCGACGTACCCCGGTGCAGGGACAGGTGCAGGTCGGGGAGCTTGAAGGTGCCGGCCGTGGTGGCCCACGCCTTCTGCTCCACGTTGTTCAGCGTCGCCTGCTCCGCGCGCTGGCCGAAGCCGTACGGGTTGGCCTTGGTGTTGGGCTGAATGCCCGGCTTGCCCGGGACCGGCTTGCCGCCGAACTCGTTGAGCTTGCCTGCGGCGACGCCGATGTCGATGTTCTTGAACTCGGCGTCGGTCTTGAGCTCGGAGACATCGAGGTAGATGTCCTTCGCGTAGACCTTGTCCTCGTCCTTGCCGGACTTGACGGCGTCGGTGCCGGCCTCGAGGCGGAGGGTGACGTCACCGATGAACGGCACCTTCGGCGTGACGACCGACTGGCACATGTTGGTGATCCAGGCCTCGGAGAAGCCGGACACGGCCACCGGGGCGGCGAAGTCCTTGCCCTCGAGGTCCTTGCCACCGTCCACGCTGCCGTACTGGACGAAGTCCGTACCGACGAGGCTGTTGGCCTTAACCTTGAATTCCTGGCCGGAGATGCTGAAGGACGCGGCGAGCGCGCCCTGGGCCAGGCCGACACCGATCGCGGCCGTCGCGGCCACACTCGGGACCATGACGACGGCGAACCGCTTCCATCTGGTCCCGCCACGTACCTGGGACTTCATGAGAATTCCTCCTTCTCGGACGTACATCTCCGAAGGGGGCCCGGGGGGCCCGCCCTGGGATGGGAGAAGAGCTACGTCCTCGGGAAGGAGAGCGCCGAGGCATCAGGCGGCGCGACGCGCGTCCGAATCACCGGCGATCACCCCCGAGCGACAACCATGGGTCACGCCTTGGAGCGCGACCTGATTGGACAGGCCCCGTTCGGTGAGAGCGGGAACCCCCCTGTCCACGACCGGTGCCGGAACACCGGTCCACTCGGTGGGGACCCTCGCCGCGATCCCGGGTGGTTGCCGGGGTGGTGCGGTTCGGACCGAGCGTGGCCGATCGTGGTCCATTCCGGGCCCCCGCACAAGGGGGATCGTTACTGGCTAGTAACGGGTGGATAACCACGTCATGGCGGGAAGGGACCGAACGGGCACGCTGGGTACGTTCGTACGACGGAGAATGTCGGCAGATCGCCGGATGAATCCGGACAGAACGCCGGGTTCGATTTACTGGAAGTAACAGCGGCCGCGATTACCAAGTTTTGGTAAAGCGCGGCCGCGTTTTGTCACCCTGCTGCCAAATCGTCAGACGATCCGGCACGCCCCGGGGGCTAGAACAGCACCCGCGCCAGGGCCTGCCGGGCCGCCGTCACGCGGGGGTCGTCGGCGCCGATCACCTCGAACAGCTCCAGGAGCCGCAGCCGCGCCGCGTTCCGGTCCTCGCCCGCCGTGCGGCGCACGGTCTCCACGAGCCGCCCGAAGGCGTCCTGCACATGACCGCCCACGAGATCGAGGTCGGCGGCGGCGATCTGCGCGGTGACGTCGGCCGGATCGTCCGCCGCGTTCCTGCGGACGGCGCCGGGGTCGAGGTCCTGAACCCGGACGAGGAGTTCGGCCTGCGCCAGGCCGAGCTTGGCCTCCGGGTGGGCCGGGTCGTCGGCGAGCACGTTCTTGTACGCCTGGACGGCGCCGGCCAGGTCACCCGCGTCGAGCGCGGACATGGCCGCTTCGAGGAGGGCGTCGTACGGACCGGCCGGCTGCGCGGCGGGGTCGAAGGCGTCGGCGCCCGCGTCCACGGCGATGCCGGTCAGACCGAAGCGCTCCTCGCCGACCTGGATCAGCTGGTCGAGGGTCTCCCGGATCTGCGCCTCGGGCACGGCGCCCTGGAACAGCGGCAGCGCCTGACCGGCGACCACCGCGAAAACGGCCGGAATTCCCTGGATGCCGAACTGCTGCATCAGCATCTGGTTGGCGTCGACGTCGATCTTCGCGAGCAGGAAGCGGCCGTTGTACTCGACGGCGAGACGCTCCAGGAGGGGGCCGAGCTGCTTGCACGGCTCGCACCACTCGGCCCAGAAGTCGAGGACGACCGGAACCTCGGCCGAGCGCTGGAGCACATCGCGCTCGAAGCCGGCCTCGTCGACGTCGATCACCAGGGCCGACGGGGGCACCGCGGCGGAACCACCCTGCCGGGCGGCTTCGGCGCGCACCTGCTCCGCCTTCGCCTTGGCCTCTCCGGCCGCCTTCACCGCGGCGAGGTCGACGACGCCGCTCATGGACATGTTTCGGGGCTGCATGGATACATCCTCCCCCTTCCGCGCGCGTAACCGGTAAGCCATGGCTGAACCGTGCCGTCCGTACGTCTCCCGCCGGTGTGCGAGACGCGTGGACGACACGGTTCTTCGTCTTCGTTCAGCACCGGATCCCCACCCGGTGCTGGGGTGCGTGCCGGGTCCCCACCCGGCACTCTGGTTGTCGCTCAGGCCGCTCAATGCCTTTCGCTACAGGTCGTAGCGTAACTCCAGGGGCGGATCCCGCGGGAGGGCGGGGGCGGGATCCGTACGGTGAACTGCCTCACATCACGGGCCTCTGGCGCGTTACCTACCGGCGGGTATGGTCGCTTTTCATGTGCAGCCGTACCAAGCCCCGCAGCAGCCGGACCGGGCGTCCTCGCTCCACCGAGGCCGACACGGCCATCCTGGAGGCGACCCGCGCGGCCCTGGTCGAGCTGGGCTGGTCCAAACTCACGATGGGGGACGTGGCCGGCCGCGCCGGGGTTGCCAAGACGACCCTCTACCGCCGCTGGGCCAACAAGAACGAGCTCGTGGTCGACGCCGTGGCCGTCCTCTTCGATGAACTCGAACTCCCCGACCTGGGTTCCCTCCAGGCCGACATCGAGCATGTGGTCCTGCAGTTCGCGACCCTCCTCGAACGGCCCGAGACGAAGACGGCCCTGATGGCGGTGGTGGCCGAGTCGACCCGGGACGAGCCGCTGCGCGAGCGCATACGCGCCTCGATCGTCGACCGCCAGAAGCGGCTGGTCCTGGCGGGCCGCGAGCGTGCGCAGCTGCGCGGCGAACTCCCGGCGGGTCGCGACCCGATGGCCGTGGACGCCACCGACGACCTGATCTTCGACGTCATCGCGGGCGCGGTCGTGCACCGCGCGCTGGTGAGCGCCGAGCCGGTGGACGCCCCCTGGGTGGCCCGGCTCTCGGCGCTCCTGGTCGGCGGACTCGGCGCGGTGGCGGCGGTCGGCGGCTGAGCCGGGGACGCGACAGGGGCGGTACGGGATTCCCGTACCGCCCCTGTCATGTGCGGGGGATCAGAAGCCCGGGGGCTCCGTGTAGACGCCCCACTCGTCGCGGAGGGCGTCGCAGATCTCGCCGAGCGTGGCCTCGGCGCGGACGGCCGCCAGCATCGGGGCGATCATGTTCGAGCCGTCGCGGGCGGCGGCCAGCATCGCGTCGATCGAGGCGCGGACCTCGGCGTCGTCGCGGCGCCCCTTGCGCTCGCCGAGGACGCGGACCTGCTCCCACTCGACCTCGTGGCTGACCCGGAGGATCTCCAGGTCGCCGGTGACGGAGCCGTGGTGGACGTTGACGCCGACGACGCGCTTGTCGCCCTTCTCCAGGGAGCGCTGGTACTGGAAGGCGGACTCGGCGATCTCGCCGGTGAACCAGCCGTCCTCGATGCCGCGCAGGATGCCGGAGGTGATCGGGCCGATGGGGTGCTGCCCGTCCGGGTGGGCGCGGAGGCCGCGCTCCTTGATCTGGTCGAAGATCTTCTCGGCGTCGGCCTCGATGCGGTCGGTGAGCTGCTCGACGTACCAGGAACCGCCCAGCGGGTCGGCGACGTTGGCGACGCCGGTCTCCTCCATCAGCACCTGCTGGGTGCGGAGCGCGATCTCGGCGGCCTGCTCGCTGGGGAGCGCGAGGGTCTCGTCGAGGGCGTTGGTGTGGAGGGAGTTGGTGCCGCCGAGGACGGCGGAGAGGGCCTCGACCGCGGTCCGCACGACGTTGTTGTACGGCTGCTGGGCGGTGAGGGAGACACCGGCGGTCTGGGTGTGGAAGCGGAGCCACTGCGCCTTGTCGGTCTTGGCGCCGTAGACCTCCTTCATCCAGCGGGCCCAGATCCTGCGCGCGGCGCGGAACTTGGCGATCTCCTCGAAGAAGTCGAGGTGCGCGTCGAAGAAGAAGGAGAGGCCGGGGGCGAAGACGTCGACGTCGAGGCCGCGGGAGAGGCCGAGTTCCACGTAGCCGAAGCCGTCGGCGAGGGTGTACGCGAGCTCCTGGGCGGCCGTCGCGCCGGCCTCGCGGATGTGGTAGCCGGAGACGGAGAGCGGCTTGTACGCGGAGATGTTGGCCGCGCAGTGCTCCATCAGGTCGCCGATGAGGCGCAGATGGGGCTCGGGCTCGAAGAGCCACTCCTTCTGCGCGATGTACTCCTTGAAGATGTCGGTCTGGAGCGTGCCGTTGAGCACGGCCGGGTCGACGCCCTGGCGCTCGGCGGCGACCAGGTACATGCAGAAGACCGGGACGGCGGGCCCGGAGATGGTCATGGAGGTCGTGACGTCGCCGAGCGGGATGTCCTTGAAGAGGACCTCCATGTCGGCGGCGGAGTCGATGGCGACACCGCAGTGGCCGACCTCGCCCAGCGAGCGGGGGTCGTCGGAGTCGCGGCCCATGAGGGTCGGCATGTCGAAGGCGACGGAGAGGCCGCCGCCGCCGGCGGCCAGGATCATCTTGTAGCGCTCGTTGGTCTGCTCGGCGTTGCCGAAGCCGGCGAACTGGCGGATGGTCCAGGTCCGGCCGCGGTAGCCGGTCGGGTGCAGGCCCCGGGTGAAGGGGTACTCACCGGGCCAGCCGATGCGCTCGAACCCCTCGTAGGTGTCGCCGGGCCGGGGCCCGTAGACCGGCTCGACGGCGTCGCCGGAGAGCGTGGTGAAGTCGGCGTCCCGCTTGCGGGCCTTGTCGTAACGGGCCTGCCAGCGACGGCGGCCTTCCTCGATGGCGTCAGCGTCCATGCTTCGAATTTACTAGGACGTCCTAGTAAATGTCGATGGCAAACCCCCGCACATGTGTGCGGGGGTGGGGGTCAGGCCTTGACGGGCTGCGGCTGCGCGCCGCTGACCAGCGGAAGCGTCTCGGCGACGACCTTGCGCTCGACGAAGAACGCGGCGGTCGGGATGGTGCCGGACAGCAGCACCCACAGGAGCTTGCCGAAGGGCCACTTCGCCTTGGAGCCCAGGTCGAAGGCGAAGACCAGGTAGATGATGTAGAGGACGCCGTGGAGCTGGGAGACCGCGAAGGTCAGGTCCTCGCCGACGCCGAAGCCGTACTTGGCGACCATGCACGCGCACAGGATGAGCAGCATGACGGCGGTCACATAGGCCATGACGCGGTAGCGGGTCAGCACGCTGGATTTCATGCCGTCGAGCGTAACGGCACGATCCGGGCGATCTTCGCGCGGGGCCCGCTCGGCTCAGCCCTCGTCGAAGTCGTGCGCCGCGACCCGCAGCGGGCGGAGCATCGCGAAGATCTCCGCGCACTCCTCGGCGTCGTACGCGCCGAGGCCGAAGTCCATCGCCATCAGGTCGCGGGTGGCGGCCTCGACCACCTCGCGCCCCTTCTCGGTGATCGACGCCAGCGTCCCGCGCCCGTCGTTCGGGTTGGGGCGCTTGCCGACGAGGCCCGACCTCACGAGCCGGTCCACCGTGTTCGTCACCGAGGTCGGGTGGACCATCAGCCGCTCGCCGATCTTGGACATCGGCAGCTCGCCCGCCTTCGAGAAGGTGAGCAGGACCAGGGCCTCGTACCGCGCGAAGGTCAGCCCGTACGGCTTGACGACCGCGTCGACCTCCGCGAGGAGGATCTGGTGGGCGCGCATGATCGAGGTGATCGCGGCCATGGAGGGGACCGGCCCCCAGCGCTTCTGCCAGAGTTCGTCGGCTCGGGCGATGGGGTCGAAGGGGAGACTGAGCGGCTTCGGCACGCGTCGACCTTACCGACTGGTCATATGCCGGTCAGCCCCGTCTCGCCTTTCGGTCGCCCGCAGCTCGGCGGCGGCCGCGAGGAGGCAGAGCGTGCCGAGGACGCCCGTGCCCGCGACGACCACGTGTACGGGGGCGAACTCGGCCGCGATCCCGGCCCCGGCCATGCCGACGCCCTGGACGGTCATCATGCCCGCGGACATCAGGGTCATGGCCCTCCCCCGCTGCTCCTCGGGGACGGCGGCGACGAACCAGGCGTCGAGGCCGAGGGTGTACGCGCCGGCGGCACCGGCCAGCACGAGGGCGAGGGCCGCGAGGGCGACGCCGGGTTCGGGGGCGTACAGGAGGTACGGCAGGACGCCGGTGACGGCGAGCGGCAGCACGATCCGGGAGCGGGTCGCGGCGGAGAGGAACGATCCGGCGACGAGCTCCCCCACGATGGTGCCGACGGGCAGGGCGCACATGAGGAGGCCGAGGGCGGCGGTGGAGACGCCGATCTCGTCCGCGTACGGGGCGGCGAGCGCCTCGGGTACGACGGCGAAGAGCGGCGGCACCCAGAACATCAGCATCAGGGCGCGCACGCGCCGGCTCCGCAGCACCGCCCAGGTCCCGGAGAGGCCGCTCGCCTCGCCGCCCGCCCGTGCGGGGCGGCGGGCGGTGCCGAGGCGCAGCAGCAGCGCGGAGACCAGGAAGGTGGTGGCGGTGACGGCGAGGGCGCCGCGCGGGGGCACCAGCGTGAGGAGGACGCCGCCGGCCGCGAAGCCGGTGAGCAGCGCGCTCTGGGACACGATCCGCAGCAGCGACCGCCCGAGCACGAAGAGGTCGCCCTCGCCGAGGATGTCGGCGAGGGTCGCCATCCGGGTGCCGTTGAAGACGGGCGAGACGACGGCGATGGCGCAGCGCAGGACGAGCAGGACGGCGACGGGGGTGGCGGGCACGACCATGACCGCGACGCAGCCGGCGCAGACGAGATCGCAGACGACGAGGATCCGCCGGGGCGGGACCCGGTCGGTGAGGCCGGCGAGGAGGGTGCCGCCGAGGAGGTAGGGGAGGAACCCGAGGGCGAAGGTGAGGGAGGAGAGGAGCGGGGACCGGGTCAGGTCGTAGACGAGCACGGTGAGCGCGAGCTCACTGACGACGACCCCGAGCAACGAGAACAGATGCGCCACGAACACGACCCGGAACTCACGGACGGCGAAGACGGCGCGGTAGCCGGGCCGGCCGGCGGGGGCGGACGCCGGCGCGGGCCCGGCGGCGAGGGCGGAGGCCGGCGCGGGCCCGGCGGCGAGGGCGGAGGCCGGCGCGGGCCCGGCGGCGGACCCCACTGCCTGCCCCGGCCCGGCGGCGGGCCCGGCGGTCGGGGCGAGGCCGCCCGGCGCGCCCTCGGGAGCGGCGGCCCGAGAGGAGGCGAGGAGCGCGGTCTCGGGGGCCGCCGGGGTGGGGGCAGGGGTCCGTGAGGGCGGCCGGGTGTCGTTCGGTGGCATGCGGGCAGCGTGCCCGGCACCTGCGCCCCGCCCTAGACTTTCGGCTCCAGGCGAATGTTCCGGGAGGAACCCGTGCCGTACCACCTGCGTTTCGGCGAGGCCGACCCGTTGCGGATCCGGTTCGCGATCTCCCCGCTGTGGGAGACGCACTCCGCGGTGCGGGTGCTCGCGCGGCCGGGGAAGCAGGGGTACCACCTGCCGTGGATGCGGCGGATCGCGGGCGCCGCGCGCGGGGTCGACCTCGCGCCGCTCCAGCTCCTGATGCCCCTGCGCGGGCACAGCCCGGACTGCCTCTACCCGCCACCACTCGGACCCGCCGCCTCCTTCGAGGAGGAGATCGCGGCCGTACGGGAGACCGACCCCGCGGTCGCCCTCGACGACATCGAACGGGCACTCGCCGAGACGCCGGGCGCGGCGGACACGCCGGAGGGGCGCCGGATGCTCGCCGACCCCGCCGGGGCGGTGGAGCGGCTGACCGAGCTCCTCCGGGCCGCCTGGGAGGCCCTGGTCGCACCCGAGTGGCCCCGGCTGCGCGCGCTCCTGGAGGCGGACGTGGCGTACCACTCGCGGCGGCTCGCGGAGCGCGGGCTCGAACGGCTCCTGGGCGAGCTGCACCCGGCCTTCGACTGGGCCGCCGAGTCGGCGACGCTGCGGGTGGCGTACGCCGGGGAGCACGACCGGCCGCTGGACGGCCAGGGTCTCGTGCTGATGCCCTCGGTGTTCACCTGGCCGGACGTGGTGAGCGGCTTCGATGCGCCGTGGCAGCCGACGGTGGTGTACCCGGCGCGCGGGATCGGCGCGCTGTGGTCCGAGCCGGGCGACCGTACCCCTGAGGCACTGGCCCGGCTGCTCGGGCCGGTCCGCGCGGACGTCCTGTGCGCCCTGGCCGAGCCGATGGGCACCACGGCACTCGCCCATCTCCTGGGCCGGGCGCCCTCGTCCGTCTCCTCGCACCTGACGGTGCTGCGCGACGCGGGGCTGCTGACCTCCCGGCGGTACGGCCACCAGGTTCTTTACGAGCGGACCCCGCTGGGCATCGCGGTCTCACAGCCCGACGCCGGCTGACGACGAGCGGGGCGGTGTCAGGCGCCCAGGTGCCGTTCCACCGTCTCGACCTTCGCGGTCAGGCCGTCCGTCACACCCGGGCGGATGTCGGCCTTGAGGACCACGGAGACGCGCGGCGCGCGGGCCTCGACGGCGGCGACGGCACGCTTCACGACGTCCATCACCTCGTCCCACTCGCCCTCGATGGAGGTGAACATGGCATCCGTACGGTTGGGCAGCCCGGACTCGCGGACGACCCGCACGGCATCGGCGACGTACTCGCCGACCTCCTCCCCCACGCCCAGCGGGGTCACCGAGAACGCGACGATCACGCCTTCACCGCGCCCTCGGCCGCCGCGGCACGCGCGCGGGAGGCGATGACCGCGTCCTCGGCCTCGCGCTTCAGCTTCCGCTCGGCGTAGAAGCCGCCCAGGGGCAGGACCGACAGGACGAAGTAGAGGGCGGCGGTCCCGAAGCTCCACTTGGTGCGGTTCCAGGCGTCCAGCCAGAAGAGGACGTACAGGATGAACAGCACGCCGTGGATCGCGCCCATCACCGGCACCGCGTTGAAGTCCGTCGTCCGCTTCAGCACCGAGCAGACCAGCAGGAGCAGGAAGGAGACGGCCTCCGGCGCGGAGACGAGCCGGAGCCGGTGGAGGGAGGAAGCGGTCTTGAGGTCCACGGAGGGGGTCACCTTCGTTCGATCTTGTGAACGGATGCACAAGGGCCCGTCCATTGTGCACCGGGACTTTGCTGTCTCTTTAGCCGGGGGCCCAGTACCTTCCTGGGGTGGCAACGTTCCGACTCCAAGGCAGCAAAGTGCTCGCCGTCTCCATGACCGGCGACGCCGTCAAGGCCAAGAACGGCTCGATGGTCGCCTACGACGGCCAGATGGCGTTCAAGAAGATGAGCGGCGGCGGTGAGGGCCTGCGCGGCATGGTGACCCGTCGGCTCACGGGTGAGCAGATGGAGGTGATGGAGGTACGCGGCCAGGGGACCTGCTGGTTCGCCGACCGGGCCTCCGAGATCAATCTCGTCTCGCTGCACGGCGACAAGCTCTGGGTGGAGGCGAGCAATCTGCTCTGCACCGACGCGGGGCTGCGCACCGGCACCACCTTCACGGGTCTGCGGGGCGGCGCCACCGGCAACGGCCTCTTCACCACCACCGTCGAGGGCACCGGCCAGGCGGCGATCATGTCGGACGGTCCGGCGGTGGTGCTGCGGGTGACCCCTCAGTACCCGCTCCAGGTCGACCCCGGCGCCTACATCGCCCACCAGGGCAACCTCCAGCAGCACTTCCAGTCCGGGGTGACCTTCCGCACCCTCATGGGCGAGGGCGGCGGCGAGGCCTTCCAGATCCGTTTCGAGGGCGACGGGCTCGTGTACGTCCAGCCGAGCGAGCGGAACACGATCGGGGGCGACGTCTGATGCCGTTCCGTGAGATCAACTCGAAGATGGTCGAGGCCCAGGTGATCCCCGGGCAGCGGTTGTTCAGCCAGCGCGGCGCCATGCTCGCGTACCGCGGCGACGTCACATTCACGCCGAACATGGCGGGCGGTCAGGGCGGCCTGATGTCGATGATCGGCCGCCGGGTGGCCGGCGAGGCGACGCCGCTGATGACGGTCGAGGGCAGCGGCACCGTGATGTTCGGGCACGGGGGCCACCACATCCAGGTCATCGCGCTCACGGGCGACACCCTGTACGTGGAGGCCGACCGGCTGCTCGCCTTCGACGGGACCCTGGAGCAGGGCACGATGTTCATGGGCTCGCAGGGCGGGGTCATGGGCATGGTCCGCGGCCAGGTGACCGGCCAGGGCCTCTTCACCACCACCCTGAGGGGCCACGGCTCGGTGGCCGTCATGGCGCACGGCGGCGTCGTCGAGCTGCCGATCTCCCCGGGCCGCCCGGTCCACGTGGACCCGCAGGCGTACGTGGCGCACCACGGCGACGTGCGGAACAAGCTCTCCACGGCGCTCGGCTGGCGCGACATGGTGGGGCGCGGCTCGGGCGAGGCGTTCCAGCTGGAGCTGAGCGGCAGCGGCGCGGTGTACGTCCAGGCCTCGGAGGAGAAGCTGTGAGCACCCCGGTGATCCACGACCCGACGACTCTTCCGTCGGACGACAACGTCAATCCGTACACCTTCTGCGTGGAGCTCAAGGGCTCCCAGTGGTTCCTGCAGAAGGGGAAGATGATCGCCTACTACGGGCGGATCGAGTTCAACGGCATCGGGCACGGACGGCTCGACCGGCTGGTGCGGACCTCCTTCCACTCGCCGCTGCACGCGAGCGACTGGGTGGTGGCCGAGGGCAGCGGGAAGATGCTGCTCGCGGACCGGGCCTTCGACGTGAACTCGTACGACCTGGACGAGGGCAACCTGACGATCCGCTCGGGGAACCTGCTGGCCTACCAGCCGACGCTGGCGCTGAAGCAGTCGATCGTGCCGGGGTTCGTGACGCTGATCGGCACGGGCAAGTTCGTGGCCGCGTCGAACGGCCCGGTGGTCTTCATGGAGCCGCCGCTGCGGGTGGACCCGCAGGCGCTGGTCGGCTGGGCCGACTGCCCCTCGCCCTGCCACCATTACGACCACGGGTACATGACGGGCGTGATGGGCGGCGTCCGCGCGCTGACGGGCATCGGCGGGACCTCGGGCGAGGAGCACCAGTTCGAGTTCGTCGGGGCGGGGACGGTGCTGCTGCAGTCGACGGAGCTGCTGATGGCGGAGCGGGCGGTCGGTGAGACCCCGGCTCAGCCGGGGGTTCCCGGTGGGTACGGTTCCGGCCAGGGGCCGCTGGGTTCGGTACCGCGCCTTCCCGGCCAGCTGGGCGACCTCCAGCGTCGCTTCGGTCTGTGAGCGGTAGTCTGCGGAGTGTGACGTCTTCGAACGCACGCTCCCAGACTTCGTCAAGTATTCAACTTCTTAGGTAGAATCCATACATGGAGACCGAGACCGCCACCCCCTGGCTCACCGACGGCGAGCAGTGCGCCTGGCGCACCTTCCTGGATGTCCAGAGAATGCTGACGTACCAGCTGGAGCGGGACCTCCAGCCCTTCGGCCTCACGATGAACGACTACGAGATCCTGGTGAACCTCTCGGAGTCGGCGGATCGGCGGCTGCGCATGAGCGACCTCGCCGCGGCCACCCTCCAGTCGAAGAGCCGGCTCTCCCACCAGATCACCCGCATGGAGAACGCCGGGCTCGTACGCCGCGAGAACTGCGAGTCCGACCGCCGCGGGCTCTACGCCGTCCTGACCGACGACGGCATGGAGACCATGCGCAAGGTCGCCCCGCACCACGTCGAGTCGGTGCGCAAGCACTTCATCGACCAGCTCACCGGCGAGGCCCTCGGCGACCTCCACCAGTCCCTGAAGCCGATCGCCGAGCAGCTCCGCGACCGCCGTGGGAAGCCGTGACCTGACAGAGAACGGAAGGGCCTCTCCGGCCGACCGGAGAGGCCCTTTCCTTTCGAACCGGGGTCAGTTTCCGGTCAGGCTCGCCACCAGCTCGTCCGAGGCCGCGTACGGGTCGAGCCCGCCCGCCACGATCCGCTCGGCGAGGGCGTCGAGACGCCGGTCGCCGTGCAGGTCGCCGATGCGCTCGCGCAGGGCCGTGACCGCGATGGTCTCCACCTCGCGCGCGGCACGGGCCCGGCGGCGCTCCGCCAGGACCCCGTGCTCCTCCATCCAGGCGCGGTGCTTCTCCAGGGCCTCCACGACCTCGTCGATGCCCTCGCCGCGCGCCGCGACCGTCTTGACGATCGGCGGCCGCCAGTCGCCCGCGGCCCGCGCCTCGCCGAGCCCCAGCATGTGGTTGAGCTCGCGGGCGGTGGCGTCCGCGCCGTCCCGGTCGGCCTTGTTCACCACGTACACGTCGCCGATCTCCAGGATGCCCGCCTTCGCGGCCTGGATCCCGTCGCCCATGCCCGGCGCGAGCAGGACCACCGAGGTGTCGGCCTGGGAGGCGATCTCCACCTCCGACTGCCCGACGCCGACGGTCTCCACGAGGATCACCTCGCAGCCGGCCGCGTCCAGGACACGGATGGCCTGCGGGGCGGACCAGGCGAGACCGCCCAGATGGCCGCGGGTGGCCATGGAGCGGATGTAGACGCCCGGGTCGGAGGCGTGCTCCGACATCCGGACCCGGTCACCCAGGAGCGCTCCCCCGCTGAACGGGGAGGACGGGTCGACGGCGAGGACGCCGACCCGCTTGCCCGCCCGGCGGTACGCGGAGACCAGCGCGGACGTCGACGTGGACTTGCCCACGCCCGGCGAGCCGGTCAGGCCCACCACGTACGCGCCGCCGGTGAGCGGCGCGAGCGCCGCCATCACCTCGCGCAGCTGCGGGGACGCCCCCTCCACGAGCGAGATCAGCCGGGCCACGGCCCGCGGCCTGCCCTCCCGTGCCTGGGCGACGAGTTCGGGGACGTCCACCATCTGCGCTGCTCCTTGCCTGAGCCGGGTGCTTACTTGCCGTTGCCGGGGACGCGCACGATCAGCGCGTCGCCCTGGCCGCCACCACCGCACAGGGCCGCCGCGCCGACGCCGCCGCCGCGCCGCTTGAGCTCCAGGGCCAGGTGGAGCACGACACGGGCGCCGGACATGCCGATGGGGTGGCCGAGGGCGATCGCGCCCCCGTTGACGTTCACCTTCTCGGGGGTGACGCCGAGGTCCTTCATCGACTGCACGGCGACCGCGGCGAAGGCCTCGTTGATCTCGATCAGGTCGAGGTCGTCGACGGTCAGGCCCTCCTTCTCGAGGGCGTGCCGGATCGCGTTGGACGGCTGCGACTGGAGCGAGTTGTCCGGGCCGGCGACATTGCCGTGGGCGCCGATCTCGGCGATCCACTCCAGGCCCAGCTCCTCGGCCTTGGCCTTGCTCATCACGACGACGGCGGCGGCGCCGTCGGAGATCTGCGAGGAGGTGCCGGCGGTGATGGTGCCGTCCTTGGCGAAGGCCGGACGGAGCTTGCCGAGGGACTCGGCGGTGGTCTCCGCGCGGATGCCCTCGTCCTGGGAGAAGACGACCGGCTCGCCCTTGCGCTGCGGGATCTCGACCGGGGTGATCTCGGCCTCGAAGACGCCGTTCTTCTGGGCGGCGGCGGCGCGCTGGTGCGAGAGGGCGGCGATCTCGTCCTGCTCGGGGCGCTTGATGCCCAGGCGGGTGTTGTGCTTCTCGGTGGACTCGCCCATGGCGATGCCCTCGAAGGAGTCGGTGAGACCGTCGTACGCCATCGCGTCGAGCATCTCGATGGCGCCGTACTTGAAGCCGTCGCGGGACTTCGGCAGCAGGTGCGGGGCGTTCGTCATGGACTCCTGGCCGCCGGCCACGACCACGTCGAACTCACCGGCGCGGATGAGCTGGTCGGCGAGCGCGATGGCGTCGAGACCCGAGAGACACACCTTGTTGATGGTGAGCGCGGGGACGTTCATCGGGATGCCGGCCTTGACGGCGGCCTGGCGGGCGGGGATCTGCCCGGCGCCCGCCTGGAGCACCTGGCCCATGATCACGTACTGCACCTGGTCGCCGCCGATGCCGGCCCGGTCGAGGGCCGCCTTGATGGCGAAGCCGCCGAGGTCGGCGCCCGAGAAGGACTTGAGCGAGCCGAGCAGGCGACCCATGGGCGTGCGGGCGCCCGCGACGATCACTGAGGTGGTACCGGTCGTTCCAGACATGAGGCACGGCCCCTTGGGATGAGGAGTGAACGAGGGTTTACCTCAATGTACTGAGGGGTGCGGCGCGCGGTCACCGGCCTGCCGGTGTGACGGCGCGCACGTTGCGTAACCATCCCCACGGGGGTGCACTGGAGCCATGCTGACGCGTATCGACCACATCGGGATCGCCTGTTTCGACCTGGACAAGACCGTCGAGTTCTACCGTGCCACGTACGGTTTCGAGGTCTTCCACTCCGAGGTCAACGAGGAGCAGGGCGTCCGCGAGGCCATGCTCAAGATCAACGGGACCTCGGACGGCGGGGCCTCCTACCTCCAGCTCCTCGAGCCGACCCGGGAGGACTCCGCGGTGGGCAAGTGGCTCGCCAAGAACGGCGAGGGCGTGCACCACATCGCCTTCGGCACCGCCGACGTCGACGGTGACGCCGAGGCCATCCGCGGCAAGGGCGTCCGCGTCCTCTACGACGAGCCGCGGATCGGCTCCATGGGCTCCCGGATCACCTTCCTCCACCCCAAGGACTGCCACGGCGTCCTCACCGAACTGGTCACCTCCGCCGAGCCGTCCGCTGACCACTCCTCAGCGGAGCACTGACCTCCGGATTCTCGGCCCGGTAGAGTGGGCGGCTCCGGGCCGGGGCCGGTCGGGGCCGCCCCGTGCGGCATCGAAGTCTGGATGTCGGGGTCGTCCGATCTGCCACGATTCCCCGGGGGTCCGTCCTCGGCCTTGAGGGCGTGCTCGTAGGAGTGGCGAGCAGGGTTGGGGTCTCCCCTGCTCGGAGAGCTCGGGGAAGGATGGGACCGCGCAGTGCGGGGCTACGAACGCCAGGAGAGCCACCGAGCTGAAGACGACCATCTCGCAAGGTTCGAAGCCGAGATGGACCGGCTGAAGACCGAACGCGAGAAGGCCGTCCAGCATGCCGAGGACCTCGGCTACCAGGTCGAGGTCTTGCGCGCCAAGCTCCACGAGGCGCGCCGCACCATCGCGTCCCGGCCCGCGTACGACAGCGCCGACATCGGCTACCAGGCCGAACAGCTGCTGCGGAACGCGCAGGCGCAGGCGGAGCAGCTCCGCCAGGACGCCGAGCGCGAGCTGCGGGAGGCCCGCGCCCAGACCCAGCGCATCCTCCAAGAGCACGCCGAGCACCAGGCCCGGCTCCAGGCCGAGCTGCACAACGAGGCCGTCCAGCGCCGCCAGCAGCTCGACCAGGAGCTCAACGAGCGCCGCCAGACCGTCGAGGCGCACGTCAACGAGAACGTCGCCTGGGCCGAACAGCTGCGCGCCCGTACGGAATCCCAGGCCCGCCGCCTCCTCGAGGAGTCCCGCGCGGAGGCCGAGCAGGCGCTCGCCGCCGCCCGAGCCGAGGCCACCCGCCTCACCGAGGAGACCAGCCGCCGCGTCGGCACCGAGGCCCAGGCCGCCCGAGCCGAGGCCGAAGCGATTCTGCTGCGCGCCCGCAAGGACGCCGAGCGGCTCCTGAGCGCCGCCTCCAGCCAGGCGCAGGAGGCCACCAACCACGCCGAGCAGCTCCGCTCGACCACCGCCGCCGAGACCGACCAGGCCCGCCGGCAGGCCAGCGAGCTCTCCCGCGCCGCCGAGCAGCGCATGCAGGAGGCCGAGGAGAAGCTCCGGCTCGCCCGCGCCGAGGCCGAGAAGGCCCTCACCGAGGCCAAGGAGGCCGCCGCCCGGCAGCTCGCCTCCGCCGAGTCCGTCAACGAGCAGCGCACCCGCACCGCCAAGACGGAGATCGCCCGGCTCGTCGGCGAGGCCACCAAGGAGGCCGAGGCGCTGAAGGCGGAGGCCGAGGAGAAGCTCCGCGAGGCGACCGCCCAGGCGGAGAAGCTCGTCACGGAGGCCACCGAGAAGGCCGTCACGGCCGCCGCCGAGGACTCCGCCGCCGCCCTCGCCAAGGCCGCCCGCAACGCCGAGGAGATCCTCACCAAGGCGTCCGAGGACGCCCGGGAGACCACCCGCAAGGCCGCCGAGGAGGCCGAGCGGGTCCGCCGCGAGGCCGAGAGGGAGGCGGACCGGCTGCGCGCCGAGGCCGGCGAGCAGGCCGACGAACTCCTCGGCTCGGCGAAGGACGACACCAAGGAGTACCGCGCCAAGACCGTCGAACTCCAGGAGGAGGCCCGCCGGCTGCGCGGCGAGGCCGAACAGCTGCGCGCCGAGGCCGTCGACGAGGGCGAGCGGATCCGCGGCGAGGCCCGGCGCGAGGCCCTCCAGCAGATCGAGGAGGCGGCGAAGGCCGCCGAGGAGCTCCTCACCAAGGCCCGTACGGACGCCGAAGAGCTGCGCACCAAGGCCGGTGCCGAGAGCGAGCGGGTCAAGTCGGAGGCCATGGAGCGCGCCCAGACGCTCCGGGCCCAGGCCGAGGAGACCCTGGAGCGCACCCGCGCCGAGGCCGAGCGGCTGCGCGCCGAGGCCGAGGAGCAGGCCGAGTCGGTGAAGAGCGCGGCCGAGGAGGCCGCCGCCGGGCTGCGCGCGGACGCCGAGCGGGCCGCCGAGGCGCGCCGCGCGGAGGCCGCGGCGGAGCTGACCCGGCTGCACACCGACGCCGAGGCGAAGGTCGCGGCCGCCGGGGAGGAGCTCACCGACGCGCGCGCCGAGGGCGAGCGGATCCGGCGCGAGGCCGCCGAGGAGACCGAGCGGCTGCGGACCGAGGCCGCCGAGCGCATCCGTACTCTCCAGGAGCAGGCCGAGCGGGAGGCCGAGCGGCTGCGCGCCGAGGCCGCTTCGGACGCCTCCACCGCCCGTACCGAGGCCGAGTCGGCCGCGGTACGGCTCCGCCGGGAGGCGGCCGAGGAGGCCGAGCGGCTGCGCTCGGAGGCCAAGGAGACCGCCGACCGCGTACGCGCCGAGGCCGCCGCCGCCGCCGAGCGGGTCGCCGCCGAGGCCGCCGAGGCCCTCGCCGCCGCGCAGGAGGAGGCCGTCCGGCGCCGCCGGGAGGCCGAGGAGACCCTCGAATCGGCCCGCTCCGAGGCCGGCCGGGAACGCCAGAACGCCCGGGAGCAGTCCGAGGAGCTCCTCGCCGCCGCCCGCAAGCGCGTCGAGGACGCGCAGGCCGAGGCACAGCGGCTGGTCGAGGAGGCGGACGCGCGGGCGACCGAGATGGTCACCACCGCCGAGCAGACCGCCCAGGAGGTGCGCGACGCGGTGGCCGGCCTGCGCGAGCAGGCCGAGGAGGAGATCACCGGGCTGCGCAGCGCCGCCGAGCACGCCGCCGAGCGGACGCGCACGGAGGCGCAGGAGGAGGCGGACCGGGTCCGCGCCGACGCGTACGAGGAGCGGGAGCGGGCGTCCGAGGACGCCGCCCGCACGCGGGCGCGTGCCCAGGAGGAGTCGGAGGCCGCGAAGGCGCTCGCGGAGCGGACGGTCACGGACGCGCTCGCCGAGGCGGAGAAGCTGCGGACGGACACCGCCGAGTACGCCCAGCGGGTACGGACCGAGGCGACGGACTCCCTCGCCTCGGCCGAGCAGGACGCGGCCCGCACGCGGGCGGACGCGCGGGAGGACGCGAACCGGATCCGTTCGGAGGCCGCCGAGCGCGCCGAGACGACGGTCGGCGAGGCGCGCGCGGAGGCCGAGCGGATCGCCGCCGAGGCGGAGCAGGTCCTGGACGAGGCCCGCAAGGCCGCGGACAAGCGGCGTGCCGACGCGGCCGAGCAGGCCGACGCCCTCGTCGGCCAGGCCACGGCCGAGGCGGAGCGGATCGCCGCCGAGGCCGCCGAGCTGCGGACCGAGGCCGAGCGGGTCAAGGCCGAGGGCGAGGCACAGGCGGAGGCGCTGCGCGCGGAGGCCCGCGCCGAGGGCGAACACGTCCTCGACGAGGCCCGCAAGGCCGCCGACAAGCGCCGCGCCGACGCCGCCGAACAGGCCGACGCCCTCATCGGCCAGGCCACGGCCGAGGCCGAGCGGCTCACCGCCGAGGCGGTCGAGCTCATGGAGACGACCGAGCAGGACGCCGCCCGGCTCCGGGCCGAGGCCGAGCAGGTCAAGGCCGACGGCGAGGCACAGGCCGAGGCGCTGCGCGCGGAGGCCCGCGCCGAGGGCGAACACGTCCTCGACGAGGCCCGCAAGGCCGCCGACAAGCGCCGCGCCGACGCCGCCGAGCAGGCCGACGCACTCATCGGCCAGGCCACGGCCGAGGCCGAACGGATCGCGGCGGAGGCCGCCGAGCTGCGCGAGACCACCGAGCGGGACGCCCAGCGGCTGCGCGCGGAGGCCGAGCAGGTCAAGGCCGACGGCGAGGCGCACGCGCAGGCGCTGCGTACCGCCGCGCTGGCCGACGCCGACCAGATCCTGGACGAGGCCCGCAAGGCCGCCGACAAGCGCCGTGCGGACGCGGCCGCGCAGGCCGACGCCCTCGTGGGCGAGGCGACGGCCGAGGCCGAGCGGATCGTGAACGAGGCGGCCGAGCTGGCCGATTCGGTCGGCGCGGACGCCCGTGCCGAGGCGGGCCGGACCGTCGGCGCGGCCTCGGAGGAGGCCGAGCGGCTGCGGGCCGAGGGCGCCGAGGCGATCGCGGAGGCCCTGCGGGACGCCGAGCGGATCCGTACCGAGTCGGAGCGGGTGAAGGCCGAGGCCGCCGCGGCGGCCGAGCAGATGCGCGCGGAGGCCCGCGCGGAGGCGGACCGGACGCTGGACGAGGCGCGGGAGGCCGGGGCGCGGAAGCGTTCGGACGCGGCCGAGCAGGCCGACCAGCTCATCGCCAAGGCGCAGGAGGAGGCGCTGCGCGCCACCACGGAGGCCGAGTCGCAGGCGGACACGATGGTCGGCGCGGCCCGCAAGGAGGCCGAGCGGATCGTCGCCGAGGCGACCGTCGAGGGCAACTCGCTGGTGGAGAAGGCCCGTACGGACGCGGACGAGCTGCTGGTGGGGGCGCGCAGCGACGCGACGGCCATCAGGGAGCGGGCCGAGGAGCTGCGGGGCCGGATCGAGGGCGAGATCGAGGAGCTGCACGAGCGGGCGCGGCGCGAGACGGCCGAGCAGATGAAGACGGCGGGCGAGCGCGTCGACAAGCTGGTGAAGGCCGCGACCGAGCAGCGGGCCGAGGCGGAGGAGAAGGCGAAGGAGCTGGTCTCCGAGGCGAGTTCGGAGGCGAGCAAGGTCCGGATCGCCGCGGTCCGCAAGGCGGAGGCGCTGCTGAAGGAGGCCGAGCAGAAGAAGGCCTCGCTCGTCGCGGAGGCCGAGGGCATCAAGGCGGAGGCCGAGCGCATCCGTGCGGAGGCGGCGGCGGAGGCCGAGAAGACGGTCGCGGAGGGGCAGCGCGAGCTGGAGGTGCTGACGCGCCGTCGCAAGGACATCAATGCCGAGATCTCCCGTGTCCAGGACGTCCTGGAGGCGTTGGAGTCTTTCGAGACGCCGTCCGCCGGAAAGGACGGGGTCAAGGCGGGTGCGTCGGCGGGTTCCACTCGTTCGGGTGGCAAGTCCCAGGACGACTAGCCACTCAAAAGGCTGGACATTCTCCCGATCAAACGGGCATACGCTCGATGACACGCCGCTTCGGCCCCTAGGATTCCCTCTAACACCTCACCGGTCTCATTCGACAGGAACCCCATGAGCGACACTTCCTCCCCCTTCGGCTTCGAGCTCGTGCGGCGCGGTTACGACCGCGGTCAGGTGGACGACCGCATTACCAAGCTCGTGGCCGACCGCGACAGTGCCCTGTCCCGCATCACCTCGCTGGAGAAGCGGATCGAGGAGCTCCACCTCGAGACGCAGAACGCCCAGGCCCAGGTCACCGACGCCGAGCCGTCGTACGCGGGGCTCGGCGCCCGGGTCGAGAAGATCCTCCGGCTCGCCGAGGAGGAGGCGAAGGACCTGCGTGAGGAGGCCCGTCGCGCCGCCGAGCAGCACCGCGAGCTGGCCGAGTCCGCGGCCCAGCAGGTGCGCAACGACGCGGAGTCGTTCGCGGCCGAGCGCAAGGCGAAGGCCGAGGACGAGGGCGTCCGGATCGTCGAGAAGGCGCAGGGCGAGGCCAACACGCTGCGCGCCGAGGCGCAGAAGGACGCACAGTCGAAGCGCGAGGAGGCGGACGCCCTCTTCGAGGAGACCCGCGCCAAGGCCGCCCAGGCCGCCGCGGACTTCGAGACGAACCTGGCGAAGCGCCGCGAGCAGTCGGAGCGGGACCTGGCCTCGCGTCAGGCGAAGGCCGAGAAGCGCCTCGCGGAGATCGAGCACCGCGCCGAGCAGCTCCGCCTGGAGGCCGAGAAGCTGCGGACGGACGCGGAGCGCCGGGCCCGTCAGACGGTGGAGACCGCGCAGCGCCAGGCCGAGGACATCGTGGCCGACGCGAACGCCAAGGCCGACCGCATCCGTTCGGAATCGGAGCGCGAGCTCGCGGCGCTGACGAACCGCCGCGACTCGATCAACGCGCAGCTGACCAACGTCCGCGAGATGCTGGCGACGCTGACCGGCGCCGCGGTGGCGGCGGCCGGCTCCCCGATCGACGACGAGCGCACGGCCGGTGTCCCGGCCCAGCAGTCGCGGTAATCGGCCAGAAGCGTAACGAACCCTCCGTCATTCCGGTGGCGGAGGGTTTTGCGCGCCCGTAGGTTGGTACGCATGATCGAGCTTGAGGGCCTGACCAAGCGCTACGGGACGAAGACCGCGGTCGACCACCTCTCCTTCCAGGTTCGTCCTGGCGTGGTCACCGGCTTCCTCGGGCCGAACGGGGCGGGCAAGTCGACGACGATGCGGATGATGCTGGACCTGGACAACCCGACGAGCGGGACGGTCCGGATCGACGGCAAGCACTACCGGGACCTGGCCGAGCCGCTGAAGTACATCGGAGCGCTGCTCGACGCCAAGGCGATGCACGGCGGCCGCTCCGCGTACAACAACCTGCTGTGTCTGGCGCAGTCGAACCGCATCCCGGCGAGCCGGGTGGGCGAGGTGCTCGACCTGGTGGGACTGACGCCGGTCGCGAAGAAGAAGTCGAAGGGTTTCTCCCTCGGCATGGGGCAGCGGCTGGGGATCGCGTCCGCGCTCCTCGGTGATCCCGAGATCCTGATGTTCGACGAACCCGTCAATGGTCTGGACCCCGAGGGAATTCACTGGATCCGCAATCTGATGAAGGCCCTGGCGGCCGAGGGCCGGACGATCTTCGTTTCCAGCCATCTGATGAGTGAAATGGCGCTGACGGCCGATCATCTGATCGTGATCGGGCAGGGGAAACTGCTGGCCGACACGTCGATGGCGGATTTCATCCAGCAGAATTCCCGAAGTTATGTGCGGATGCGCTCCCCTGAGCAGGAACGTCTGCGGGACGTGCTCCACACGAACGGATTCGTCGCGGTCGAGGCGGGCAACGGAACGCTCGAGGTGGACGGGGCGACGACCGAGAAACTGGGTGAACTGGCGGCGGAGAACGGGCTCGTGCTGCACGAGTTGAGCGCGCAGCGCGCCTCCCTCGAAGAAGCGTTCATGCAGATGACGGCCGGCGCGGTGGAGTACCACGCGCACGGCACCGACGTACGCAGCGGCGCCACGGCGCCCGGCCCCCAGTGGGGCACGACCTCCCAGGGAGCCTGAACCATGGCAGCGGCATCCGCGGTCCTCCAGTCCGAGTGGACCAAGATCCGGACGGTGTCGTCGACCGTCTGGACGCTGGCGAGCGCCCTCCTCGTCACGGTGGCGATGAGCGCGGCGCTGTGCGCCCTGTTCAAGTCGACCTTCGACGATCTCAGCGACGTGGAGCGGGCCACCTTCGACCCGACGTTCGCCAGCTTCTCCGGGATGATCCTCGGCCAGCTGGCGATGGTGGTCTTCGGTGTCCTGGTGGTCGGCACCGAGTACTCCTCGGGCATGATCCGCACCTCGCTCGCGGCGGTCCCGCAGCGCGCCACCTTCCTCTTCTCGAAGATCGCGGTGGCCGGCGGGCTCGCCCTGGTGGTGGGCCTGGCGACCAGCTTCCTCTCCTTCTTCCTCGGGCAGGCGCTGCTCGGCGAGCACCGCACCACCCTCGGCGCGGACAACGTGCTGCGCGCGGTGGTCGGCGGCGGCCTCTACATGGGCCTGATCGCGATCTTCTCGATGGGTGTGGCGACGATGCTGCGCTCCTCGATGCTGTCGCTGGGCATCCTGGTGCCGTTCTTCTTCCTGATCTCGCAGATCCTCTCGGCGGTCCCGAAGGCCAAGGAGGTCGCCAAGTACTTCCCCGACCAGGCCGGCTCCAAGATCATGCAGGTGGTGCCGGACGCGATGGGCTCGGAGAAGGCGCCGTACGGCCCCTGGGGCGGGCTCGGGATCATGGCGATCTGGGTGGTGGCCTCGCTCCTCGGCGGCTATCTCGTGCTGAAGAAGCGGGACGCCTGATTCCGGAAGAAGGGGAACTCCTGATTCCGGGAGAAGCGGGACGCCTGATGCCGCGGGAAGCCCGGCGCCTGATTTCCCGCGCTTGGCCGGAACCGTCAACGGCTGGATAAGCTCCTAGCTCATACGGGGGGCTCCGGCCGACGGCCGCCAACGCCCCGACATGGATGAGACCGACCTGTCGATGGGGCTGGAGAATGATCGAGGCAGTCGGCCTGACGAAGCGCTACGGCGCCAAGACGGCCGTGTACAACCTTTCCTTCCAGGTGAGGCCCGGTGTGGTCACCGGGTTCCTGGGGCCCAACGGATCCGGCAAGTCGACGACGATGCGCATGATCCTGGGGCTCGACCGGCCCACCGCCGGTCATGTCACGATCGGCGGCCACCCCTTCCGGCAGCTCCCGAACGCGCCCCGGCAGGTCGGCGCGCTCCTGGACGCCAAGGCCGTGCACGGCGGCCGGAGCGCGCGCAGCCATCTGCTGTCGCTCGCGCAGCTGGCCGGCATCCCGGCGCAGCGCGTCGACGAGGTCCTCGGCGTGGTCGGTCTCCAGGACGTCGCCAAGCGCCGCTCGAACGGCTTCTCTCTCGGCATGGGCCAGCGGCTCGGCATCGCGGCGGCCCTCCTCGGCGACCCGCAGGTCCTCCTCTTCGACGAGCCCGTCAACGGCCTGGACCCCGAGGGCATCCTCTGGGTGCGGAACCTGATGAAGAAGCTCGCCGCCGAGGGCCGCACGGTCTTCGTCTCCAGCCACCTCATGAGCGAGATGGCGCTGACGGCCGACCACCTGATCGTGATCGGCCGCGGGCAGCTCCTCGCCGACATGAGCGTCACCGACTTCATCTCGGCGAACTCCGCCGACTTCGCCCGGGTGCGGACCCCGGGGACCGAGCCTGCCCAGCGGGAGAAGCTGACCACGGTGCTCATGGAGGCCGGCGGCCAGGTGCTGTCCGAGCCGGACGGCGCACTGCGCGTCACGGGCCTGCCCCTGCCGCGGATCAGCGACCTGGCGCACGGCGCGGACGTACGGCTCTGGGAGCTGTCCCCGCACCAGGCCTCGCTGGAGGAGGCGTACATGCGGCTGACGCAGGGCGCCGTGGACTACCGCTCCACCGACGACCGTCTCGCCCACCTCCAGCCGCCCCTGCAGCCCGGACAGCCGGGGTACGGGCTGCCGCCGCAGCCGCCGGTCCAGGACGTCCCGCAGCAGGGCTGGTACGCCCCGCCGCCGCCCGGACAGAACCCGTACGCCGGCGCCCCGCAAGCCCCCGCGCCGGGTCCGTACGCCCCTCCGGCCGCTTCGCAGCCGGGCCTCCCGCAGCCGAGCGACACCCCGAAGGACGCCCGATGACCGCCCCCGCCCACCACCACGCCCCGGCGCCGCACTCCTACGTCTCGCCCATCCCGGTCCGCGCCGCGCACCTCGGTGACGCGCTCGCCTCCGAGTGGACGAAGATCCGTTCGGTGCGTTCGACGATGTGGACGCTGGGGGTGATGATCCTGCTGATGTTCGGCATCGGGATCGGTGTCGCCGCCATCGCCTCCGCCTCCGAGGCCCCGATGGGCGACGAGTCTGCCCTCGGCTTCGGCTTCTTCGGGATGCTGCCGGCGTCGATCTGCGTGATCACGCTCGGCGTCCTGACGATCGCGTCCGAGTACGGCACGGGCATGATCCGTACGACCCTGACGGCCTGCCCGAGCCGGGCCCGGGTGCTCACGGCGAAGGCGATCGTCTTCTTCCTGCTGGTCTTCACGCTCACCGCGGTGATCACGGCGCTGGTCGCGGTGGCCCAGGTCGGCATGGTGGACGGGGCGGAGCCGACGGCCGCGGAATGGCTGCGGGCGACGGTGGGAGCGGCCGCCTACCTGGCGACGCTCGGGCTGCTCGCCATGGCGATCGGCACCCTCATCCGGCACTCTGCGGGCGCGATCACCGTGATGATCGGTCTGCTGCTGCTGCCGCTGGTGGCGGGCATGTTCATGTTCTCCCAGGCGCTGAGGTCGGTGCAGCAGTTCCTGTTCACCTACGCGATCCCGTCGCAGATGATCGCGCTCTACAGCAGCCGCCCGCCGTTCGGCGACGCGGGCCCCTCGGGCTGGGAGCCGCTCGTCATCCTGCTCGGCATCACGGCCGCCACGTTCGCCGGCGCCCTCGCCCTGCTGAACAGCCGGGACGTGTGACGCTCGCTAGTACCTCGGCGCGTTGCGGGACCGCTGCACCTTGCTGGTGCGGCGGTCCTTCGCGTTCCAGCAGGACTTGTGCCAGTGGCGGCGGTCGTCCACTCCCCCGTACTCCGGCCAGGCGACCACGTGCGGGGCGCCGGACGGGATCTCCTGGTCGCAGCCGGGGCAGCGGTAGCGCTTGCCCGGCGCGCTCGCCCCGGCGACGAGCCGGACGTACCATTCCTCGCCCTGCCAGCTCTCCGTGCGCTGCACCCCGCCGTACCGGGAGCCGTGATCGCCCTGCTGCTGGGGCTTCTCGCCGCCTCGGGAGCGGTTGTGGCGCGGGGACACGGGCACACCTCACGGGATCGGGGGAACACGGACCGTTCCAGCAAGCCTACGGGCCGCCACGCGGTGCCCCGGGCCCGGTCAGGACGGCTTAGCCGAATATCGCAAGAACTTCATGAACGGCCGTTGCCTTTGGCACGTGTCAGGCGTTGTTGCCAGTGCGAGGGGAGATACGCGTCGGCCGCAAGGAGGCAGAAGGCGATGCGCGTGGGTACGTTCGTTCTGGCAGCCCAGTTCCCGGGCCAGGGCCAGGGGGAGGCGCTGCACCGTGCGGTGCGGACCGCCGAGGTCGCCGAGGAGGCGGGGCTCGACTCCGTCTGGCTGGCCGAGCACCATTTCGTGCCGTACGGGGTCTGCCCCTCGGCCGTGACACTGGCCGCGCTGCTCCTCGGCCGCACCCGGCGGCTCCGGGTCGGCACGGCGGTGAGCGTGCTGCCGACCGTGCACCCGGTCGCCCTGGGCGAGCAGGCGGCGCTGCTGCACCTCACCTCGGGCGGCAGGTTCACCCTGGGGGTGGGCCGGGGCGGGCCCTGGGTGGACCTGGAGGTGTTCGGCGCGGGCCTCGACGCGTACGAGAAGGGGTTCCCCGAATCGCTCGACCTGCTGCTGCGCTGGCTGACCGAGCCGCGCGTCGGCGCCGAGGGGGAACGATTCGCTTTCCGCGAGGTGCCCGTGGTGCCCCGCCCCGACGAGCTGATCGGCGGCGCGGCCGCTCCCGAGGTGGTGGTGGCCTGCACCTCGCCGAAGAGCGTGCGGCTCGCGGCGGAGCGCGGACTGCCGATGCTCCTCGGGATGCACTGCGGCGACGAGGAGAAGGCCGAGATGGTCGCGGCCTGGGCGCGCTGCGCGCGGGAGGCCGGGCGGGACCCGGACGAGATCGCGCGGATCGGCGCCGGCCATGTCTCGGCGGGGGTGGCGCAGCTCGCGGACCGGCGGGCGGACGCGGCGGAGGCGCTGGTCAAGGCGATGCCGGGCTGGCTGAAGCAGGGGCTCGACGCGCATGTGACGGTGGACGGCCGGCACCGGGCGATGCGGGACCCCGTCGCGTACACGGAGCTGCTGTGCGGGCTGCACCCGGTGGGCACGCCCCGGCTGGCGGCGGACCGGCTCGCGGCGACCTCGGAGCGTACGGGCATCACGCGCTTCGCCCTCCTCGCGGAGGGCTCGGGCGACCTCGCGGCGACCGAGGAGAACGTCCGGCGGCTGGGCGCGGAGGTCGTGCCGCTCCTGATGTGAGAGCCCTGGCGTGAGGGCCCCGGTGTGAGGGCCCTGGCCTGAGAACCCCGGCCTGAGAGCCCTGGCGTGAGGGCCCCGGTGTGAGCCCTGCACCGTGCTGCCGCTCCGGCACCTGTCGGCGGCGATGCGCGTCGGCTCGCATCGGTCGCGTCCTCCCGCGGTGCGGAGCGGCGGCACCATGTCTCAGCAGTCGCGCAGTTCCGGCGACTGGTTCAGAAGCTGTCCCCGTACGGACGTGAAGCGGGCGAGCCGCTCGTCCACCGACGGGTCCAGCGGGAAGACCGCCACGCGGTGGCAGTTCTGGAAGGCGAGACGCACCCCGAAATGCCGCTGCAGCGCACCACGAATGGCGTCGCTCGCGAGCGCGCGCAGCAGCTGACCACGTGCCTGCTCATTCGGCGGCGGCGTCTGGTTGTCGGCGAACTCTCCGCCGTCGACCTTCAGCTGTGCCACCAGAGAACTGATCATCTCCCATGCGTAGGGCAGGGAGGTCCGGACGCAGTCGACGAAGTCGGCTTCGTCGACCTCGCCTCGCTCGGCCTGTTCCAACAGTGCCGGTGAGACGTCGAGCGACATGGGTTCTCCTCTCGCGACCCCGCGGACGGGGTCTTGCGGGCAGGGGCGAAGACCGCCGTGCGCCACGCAGCGTGCACGGACGACGACCTCCAGCTTCCACGGTAAGCGCGCAGTGGGGGCGGCACCAGAAGAATGGGCACACAACCGGCTGATAACCGACGGGTGTTCGGCTCAGGAAGACCCACGGCCGAGGTCCGGGCGATGCCCGGGTGACGCCCGCGTGATGCCCGAATCGCGCGGAAGAGCGCCCGTCTTGTAGCGTTGCGGACCATGCGTCTCGTCATTGCCCGTTGCTCCGTGGACTACGCGGGCCGGCTCACGGCCCACCTGCCCTCCGCACCCCGTCTGATCCTCGTCAAGGCAGACGGCAGCGTCTCCATCCACGCGGACGACCGGGCGTACAAACCGCTCAACTGGATGTCGCCGCCGTGCACCCTGAAGGAGGGTGTCGACGGTGAGGCGGGCATCTGGACCGTGATCAACAAAGCGGGCGAGAAACTGATCATCACGATGGAGGAGATCCTCCACGACTCGTCGCACGAACTGGGCGTGGACCCGGGTCTCATCAAGGACGGCGTCGAGGCGCACCTCCAGGAGCTGCTCGCCGACCGCATCGAGACCCTCGGCGAGGGTTACACCCTGATCCGCCGCGAGTACCCGACCGCGATCGGCCCGGTGGACATCCTGTGCCGGGACTCTGACGGCGCGACGGTGGCGGTGGAGATCAAGCGGCGCGGCGAGATCGACGGCGTCGAGCAGCTGACCCGCTATCTGGAGCTGCTCAACCGCGACCCGCACCTGGCTCCGGTGAAGGGCGTCTTCGCGGCCCAGGAGATCAAGCCGCAGGCGCGCGTCCTCGCGACGGACCGCGGGATCGGCTGCGTGGTCCTGGACTACAACGCGCTGCGCGGCATCGAGGACGACAAGCTGCGGCTGTTCTGACGGCGGCGGGAGTACGAGTACGGGGACGGCCCCGGGTGCGGTGAGCGCGCCCGGGGCCGTCGTCGTGTCCGTACGCCTCGCCGTACGGGGTCAGGCGGGCGACTCGGAGCCGGCCGGGGTGCCGGAGCCGGAGGAGGCGCCGAGGGTGGTGGTCTCGCCGGTCGCCGGAGGGGCGGTCGTCGTCGGCGGGACCGTCGTCGGCGGTGCGGTCGTCGTCGGCGGTGCGGGTGTGGTCGTCGGCGGCTTCGGCGTCGTGGTCGTCGGCCTGGGCGGCGGGGTGGTCGTGGTCGGCGGCCGGGTCGTCGTGGGCCGTCCGGTCGGCGGGGCCGTGGTCGCCGTCGGTGCTCCGGTCGTCGCCGACGGGCTGTCCGACGGCGACGACGAGCCCGACGTGGACGGGTCCGTCGACGCGGACGGCGACGCGCTGCCGGGACCCGACGGGCTCGGGGAGTCCGAGGGACCGGTCTTCCCCGTCTCGGCCGGGTCGGCCCCGCCCTCGGCCGGCGGCTCCTCGCCGTCGGGGCCGTCGTCGGTGGCGCTCTCGGTCGCGGTGCTGTCGGAGGTGACCCGGTCGGTGGCGGGGGCCTCGCCGTTGCCCGAGGTGGCGCCGAGGGTGACGACGGTGCCGAGGACGGCGACGAGGAGCGCGCCCGCGCCGACGGCGACGAGGTTGCGGCGGGCGCCGCTGAGGATGCCGCCCGTGAGGCCGGGGCGCCGGGCGCCGCTCTCCACGGTGTCGGGGCGCGTGATGAGCGTCGGGCCCTCGTCGGCGAAGCCGGGGACCGCGGGGATCGGGGCGGCCGCCGGACGGCGGGCGGGGCCGCCGGGGAGCGGGGCCGTGACGGGCTCCGGTATCGGGGGGAGGGCGGGGCGGGCGGCCGGGCCGCGCAGGGCGGGGGTGCCGCGCGGCGGAGAGACGGGCTCCTCGGCGCGCGGCGGGACCGTGTGCTCCCCGGAGAGGTCGGCGACGAGGGCGAGCGCCCGGCGGCCGGCGACGGTGCCGCGCTTGTCGGCGAGCACCCCGCGCATGCCGATGGAGGCCTCCAGCTCGGCGCGGGCGCGCTCCAGGTTGCCGGAGCAGATCGCGAGGACGCCGAGCTCGTGGTGGAAGTAGGCCTCTTCGGCGACCTCACCGGCGAGGCGGGCGGCTTCCTGTCCGGCGCGCAGGGCGCGTTCCCAGGCGCCCCAGTGCAGTCCGGCGGCGAAGGCGGGCGCTGCGGCGCGGGCGAGGAGGACGGCGGTGGCCCGGTGTTCGGCGGCGGTGTCGCCGGTGCCGGGGATCAGCGCGGTGAGGGCGGCGAGCAGGGCGTCGGACTCGGCGGCGGCCCGCTCGGGGGTGACGGAGGGATGGGCGGCCCACCAGGCGTAGTGCTGGGCGATGGTGTGGGCGCGGTCGGCGGCCCCGTGCCCGTACCCGTGGGCGAGGAGCTGGGTGAGGACTCCGGCGGCGAGCCGGTAGCGGGGGCCGACCGGGGAGAGCAGTCCGCAGGCCATGAGTTCGCCGAGGGCGGCGTCGGCGTGGGTGTCGCCGACGAGGGCCGGGAGGTGGGCCTGGTGCGGGACCTCGCCGCCGAGGGCGACGGCGAAGCGCAGGGCGGCCTGGGAGGCGCGGCTGAGGCGGGAGGCGAGGAGGCCGGCGGGGGCGGCGCCCTCGCCGAGGCTGGGCAGCGGTATCTCGCGCAGTTCGACGTCGAGGTCGTCGACGCCGTCGAAGGCGGCGGCCGCCGCGGCCGCCGCCGCGGCGGGGTCGGCGGGTCCGAAGGCCTCTTCGAGGGCTCCGAAGGCGTCGAACTCGGCGGGGGTGACGCGCAGCCGGTCGCGCTGCTTGAGCAGGGCGCCGGCCTGGACGAAGCGGAGCGGGAGGCCTTCGGACTCGAACCAGAGGTCGCCGGCCCAGTTGGCCTCCTCGTCGGAGAGGGTGCGGCCGACGGCGCTCTCCAGGAGCTTCAGGGCCGCGCCGCGGCCGAGCCCGGCGAGGAGGACCTCCTCGACGAGGGCACCGGCGGAGGCTGCGGGGGTGTCGGGGCCCGCGGCGAGGAGGAAGGCGCACTCGGGGGCGGCGGCGAGGAGTTCGTCGAGGGCGGCGCCGCCGAACTCGAGGTCGTCGACGACGACCACGGCGCCGACGTCGCGGAGCCGGTCGAGGAGGGTGGCCCGGTCGGGGCGGCTGCCGGGGGCGTACCGGACGGCGGCGAAGAGCTCGTGGAGGAGTTCGGTGGGGGTGCGGTGGTGGCCGGAGAGGCGGACGACGCCGTCGGGGGCGAGGCCTGCGCAGTCGGCGGCGACGGCGTCGAGGAGGGCGGTGCGGCCGGAGCCGGGGGCGCCGATGAGGCGGGCGGAGCGGCCTCGGCCGAGGATGCCGACCAGCCGCTCGCGCTCCTCCTGGCGTTCGAGGAGGGGCAGCTGGGGCGCGGCGGGGCCCGGCGGAACGGGCGGGGCGGCGGCGCGGGCGGCCTCCGCGCGCTCGTCGGGGGTGCGGGGGCGGGGGGCCGCCGGTTCCTGTCCGGGCGGGCAGGGTTCGATCTCGCTGCCGTCGACCGGGTTGACGGTGAGGAGCAGTTCGCCGGAGACGAGCCGGACGACGCGGGCACGCGCGGGCGCCGGGGCGGGCACGCCGCGGCCCTGGCGGGCCTCCTCGCCCTCGGTGTCGTGACCGTACTCCTCCGACCCAGGGTTGATCGGGTCCATGGTGCAAGCCCCCAAGAAGCGGTGTCCGGTGCCCGCCGGTGGTTCCGTCCCGGTGCAGGCGGGTCCGTCAATGTGCGGGCGACCGAACCCTAGACCGTGCTCAGACGCCCGGGAACAGCCGGGGTGGCACCGAGACCAAGACGTCACGGTCTTGTGAGGATTGAGCGTGACGCCTGGTTCACACGGCTGCTTCACACTCGGCGGCGCCCGGTGGGGCGCGCCGGAGGGTCACACGCGGGGCAGGGACTCCAGGGCGAGGCCGCCCTCGATGGCGAGGATGCGGTGGAGCCGGGTGGCGACGAGGAGCCGCTGCATCTGGGGCGGCACCCCGCGCAGGACGAGGCGCCGGCCGCAGCGGCCGGCCCTCCGGTGGGCGCCCATGATGACGCCCAGTCCGGTCGCGTCCCAGGAGTCGAGGCCGGTCAGGTCGAGCACCAGGTCGCCGACTCCGTCGTCGACGGCCGAGTGCAGGACCGTACGGGCGTCCGCCGCGCTGCGCACGTCGAGGCGCCCCCCGACGACCAGCTCGACGTGGTCGCCCCTGATGTGCATATGCGCTCCCCGAGAGTGCTCCGTCTTCGCAACAACTGACTGCCACACCGGCAGATACGTTGCGCCTTGTCAGCGAACCGATACCGAAATTCACCCCACGGAGTGAGGGCGGGGTGGCGGGTCGGGCTCAGTACTTGTAGAAGCCCTGCCCGCTCTTGCGGCCGATGTCACCCGCGTCCACCATCCGGCGCATCAGCTCCGGCGGCGCGAACTTCTCGTCCTGGGACTCGGTGTAGATGTTGTTGGCGGCGTTCACCAGGATGTCGATGCCGGTGAGGTCGGCGGTGGCGAGCGGGCCCATGGCGTGGCCGAAGCCGAGCTTGCAGGCGATGTCGATGTCCTCGGCGGTGGCGACGCCCGACTCGTGGAGCTTGGCGGCCTCGACGACGAGGGCGGAGATGAGGCGGGTGGTGACGAAGCCGGCGACGTCGCGGTTGACGACGATGCAGGTCTTGCCGACCGACTCGGCGAACGCGCGGGCGGTGGCGAGGGTCTCGTCGCTCGTCTTGTAGCCGCGGACCAGCTCGACGAGCTGCATCATCGGCACCGGCGAGAAGAAGTGGACGCCGACGACGGCCTCGGGGCGCTCGGTCACCGCGGCGATCTTGGTGATCGGGATCGCGGAGGTGTTGGAGGCGAGGACGGCGCCGTCCTTGGCGATCTTGTCGAGCGAGCGGAAGATCTCGTGCTTGACGTCGAGGTTCTCGAAGACGGCCTCGACGACGACGTCCGCGTCGGCGACGGCGTCGAGCTCGGTGGTGGCGGTGATCCGGCCGAGCGCGGCCGCGGCGTCCTCGGCCGTGAGCTTGCCCTTGGCGACGAACTTGTCGTACGACGCCTTGATGCCGTCGGTGCCGCGGGTCAGGGCGGCGTCGGTGACGTCACGCAGGACGACGTCCCAGCCCGCCTGTGCCGAGACCTGCGCGATGCCGGACCCCATGAGTCCGGCCCCGATGACGGCGAGCTTCCTGGCCACGATGTTCCACCCCTTAACGCCTGTTCACTTCTGGCTCTCCGGCGGAGATTAGCGGTCGCGGGCCGCCGTGTGACCGTGAAGTAATGCGCGTCACGCCCTCTTTGACGGACGTCACACTCGCGACACCCCTCAGACCCCCCTGAGACCCCCACACCTCGCCTTATACCCCTAGGGGGTATAGAGTCTCCGGCATCCGTCCGGCGGTCGACGCCTGGAGAGGAGGTGCCGTCATGCGTCCGTACGCCCCTGGGGCCGCGCCCGCCCCGCTGCTGCTCCTGACCGGCATGGTCAGCCTGCAGTTCGGGTCCGCCTTCGCGAAACGTCTCTTCGAGGAGACCGGACCGACGGGCGCGACCCTGCTCCGCCTGCTCATCGCCGCCGCCCTGCTCTGCCTGCTGTCCCGGCCCGCGCCACGGCTGCTGAACAGCGGTACGGGCCCGGGGTTCCTGCCGCACGCGGTGAACCTGTCCTTCGAGGGCACGGACGCGCAGCAGCTGCTCCTGGAGGTCACGGACATCGCCGTGTCGACGGGTTCGGCGTGCAACAGCTCGGCGCAGGAGCCTTCGCACGTCCTGACGGCGGCCGGTCTCGCGCCGGAGCGGATCCGGGGCAGCATCCGGGTGGGCTTCGGCCGCTTCACCTCGGAGGAGGACGCCGTCCACGCGGCCCGCGCGCTGGCGGCCGGGGTATCGGGGCCGGCGGTGCGGGCGGCGGCCTGACGTCCGGTGATGCGGGGCCCGCCCGGGTGTGCCGAGCGGGCCCCGCGCGCGACGGAGCGGCGGCCGGCCTCAGGCCCGTACCGCGTACGACAAAACCTTCTCGCTCAGCAGCTCCTCGATCTCGTCGAGGAGGACGAGGGCCTCGCGGGAGACGGTGGTCGCCTTGCGTCCGGCGGTCATCTCCCGGGTGATGTAGCCGACGACGGTGTTCTCGATCCAGGCGAGCTGGCCGCCCACGAGCAGCGGAAGCGGGTCGTCGGCCGCGGCCCCGGTCTCCTCCCGGAGGGTGGTCACGACGGCCTCGTGGACCTGGTCGCGCAGGTGGAAGAGGCGGGCCTTGAGGGTGGGCGCGTGCTCGATGACGTTCATGAAGGCGTCGAAGCCGTCCATGAGCCCGTACGCCGGGGAGACGGCCCCGATGTCCTGGCGCAGCTCCCGCAGGACCGCCTGGGCGGCGGACTCGCCGCGGTCGCGGCCGCGGATCATCCGGGCGAGGCGCTGGGTGACGCCGTCCATCCGGTCGAGGAAGAGGTCCTCCTTGGCGGGGAAGTAGTTGTAGACGGTGTTGACGGAGACGTCCGCCGCCTCCGCGACGTCCGCGACGGTCACGGTGACGAAGCCGCGCTCCAGGAAGAGCCCGGTCGCGATGTCGGAGATCCGCTGCTTGGTCGCGCGCTTCTTGCGTTCCCTGAGTCCCTCGGCCATGGCTCCATCGTAGGCAATCCTAGGCTCCCTAAAACTTCGGTGGCTCTTTATTTTTGGTGACGTTGCAAAATTTCAGTGACTCTGTTTTTGTGGTCGGCATGCCCATCATCAGCACGGCCGGGCTCGCCCGGACCTTCTCGACCAGGAACGGCCCCGTGGAGGCCGTCCGAGGGATCGACCTGACCGTCCGGCCCGGCGAGATCCTCGGACTCCTCGGCCCGAACGGCGCCGGCAAGACCACCACCCTCCGGATGCTCACGACCCTCCTGCCGCCCACCGCCGGCGCCGCCACCGTCGCCGGCCACGACCTCCTCGGGGACCCCGCCGCCGTACGCCGGCGCATCGGGTACGTCGCCCAGTCCGGCGGTCTCGACCCCCAGGAGACCGTCCGCTCCGAGCTCGTCATGCAGGGCAGGCTCTACGGCCTGGACCGGACGGCCGCGGCGGCCCGCGCCGAGGAACTCGCGGCCGATCTCGGCCTCACCGACCTCCTCGACCGGAAGACCCCGGCGCTCTCCGGCGGCCAGCGCCGCCGGCTCGACCTCGCGATGGGCCTCACCCACCGCCCGGATGTCCTGTTCCTCGACGAGCCGACGACCGGCCTCGACCTCGGCAGCCGCGCCGACCTGTGGGCGCTGGTGCGGCGGCTGCGCGACGAGCACGGCACCACCGTCGTCCTCACCACGCACTACCTCGACGAGGCCGACGCCCTCGCCGACCGGCTCGTGATCGTCGACAAGGGAACGGTCGTCACCGAGGACACCCCCGCCGGCCTCAAGGCCGCGCACGGCGTGACCACCCTCCAGGAGGCCTTCCTCGCCGTCACCGGCCGCGGCCCCACCCCCGCCGACACCACCCCCGTAGCGGTCTAGGAGACCCCGATGCTGCTCCGCGACACCGCGCTCGTCTTCGGACGCTACGTCCGCCAGACCCTGCGCTCCCCGTTCCAGATCTTCTTCGGCACCCTGATGCCGCTGCTCTACCTGCTCTTCTTCGGACCGCTGCTCACCGGCCTCCCCCTGGGCCGCGAGGGCGACTCCTGGCAGATCCTCGTGCCCGGACTGCTGCTTCAGCTCGGCCTCTTCGGCGCCT
Organism: Streptomyces sp. NPDC034084; assembly: GCF_055575535.1. Classification (NCBI taxonomy): domain Bacteria; kingdom Bacillati; phylum Actinomycetota; class Actinomycetes; order Kitasatosporales; family Streptomycetaceae; genus Streptomyces; species Streptomyces sp. NPDC034084. The sequence continues at coordinate 388,975 of NZ_JBVISK010000004.1, read as the reverse complement.
CCTTCGCCGGCTTCTCGGTCATCATGGAGAAGAACTGGGGCGTGTTCGACCGGATGCGGGTCACTCCGGTGAGCCGGCTGGCCCTGCTGCTCGGCCGGGTCCTGCGGGACGCCGCGCTCTTCGTCTTCCAGGCGGTCCTGCTCGTCCTGGTGGCGGTCCCGATGGGTCTGAGGGCGCCGGTCGCCGGGATCCTCATCGGCTTCGGCTTCGTCGCCCTGCTCTCCGCCGCCCTCGCCTCGCTCTCGTACGCGCTGGCCCTGAAGCTGCGCACCCCGCAGGAGTTCGGCCCCGCGATCAACACGCTCGCGATGCCGGCGATGCTGCTGTCGGGCCTGATGCTGCCGATGGCCCTCGCCCCCGGCTGGCTCGACGTGATCTCGCACCTCATGCCGTTCCGCTATCTGGTGGACGCGGTCCGGGAGGCGTACATCGGTCACTACACGACACCGGCCATGCTGTACGGGGTGCTGGTCGCCCTCGGTCTGACGGCGCTCGCCGTGACGGTCGGCACACGCACGTTCCGGAGCGTCATCGCCTAACTAGGCTGGACCCATGGTCAATCTGACGCGCATCTACACCCGTACCGGCGACAAGGGCACCACGGCGCTCGGTGACATGAGCCGGACCGCCAAGACCGATCTGCGGATCTCGGCCTACGCCGACGCCAACGAGGCCAACGCCGCCATCGGGACGGCCATCGCCCTCGGCCGGCTCGACGAGGAGGTCGTGAAGGTCCTCGTACGGATCCAGAACGACCTCTTCGACGTGGGCGCGGACCTGTGCACGCCGGTGGTGGAGAACCCGGAGTTCCCGCCGCTGCGCGTCGAGCAGGCGTACGTCGACAAGCTGGAGGCCGACTGCGACCGCTTCCTGGAGGGTCTGGAGAAGCTGCGCTCCTTCATCCTGCCCGGCGGCACGCCCGGTGCGGCGCTGCTGCACCAGGCGTGCACGGTGGTCCGGCGGGCGGAGCGCTCCACCTGGGCGGCCCTGGAGGTGCACGGCGAGACGATGAACGCCCTGACCGCGACCTATCTGAACCGGCTATCAGACCTGCTCTTCATTCTCGCGCGCACCGCCAACAAGGAGATCGGGGACGTGCTCTGGGTCCCGGGTGGCGACCGCTGATCCGGTCTCCGGCTCCTTCTTCGGCCGGACGAAATAGCTGAGCGCGATCAGACCGTGGATGCCGACGGCCCGCCAGGCGCCGTACATCCAGCTCCGCAGACCGGCGGTGTTCCCGTCGTCGCCCACGTACCAGGCGGCGAGGAGCAGCAGGACCGTGGCGACGGCGCCGCCGGCCAGCGTGCCCAGCCAGATCCTGCCCTCGTGACGGGCGTGCGCCCTGCCGTACCTCGGGGGCTTCGGGGGCGGCGGGCCGCCGCCGATGCGGTGGGCGGCGTGGCCGTCGAGCCATTTCACGGTGCGGTGGCCGTGGCCGACGGTGTAGCCGATGTACAGCGCGGCGAGGCCGTGCTCCCAGCTCGGATCGGCGCCGTTCTTGAGGTCGATCGCCGTGGCGACGAGGAGCACGATCTCCAGGACCGGCTCGGCGAACAGCAGCGCCATGCCCGTCCGGGGCATCTTCAGGAGGTAGCGGGTGGCGAGGCCGGCGGCCAGCAGGACCCAGAAGCCGACCTCGCAGAGCACGATCAGCGTGACGATCACGGCGTTTCCCCTCTCGGTTCCCCCTCAGCGTCCCGTGCGCCCCGGGCCGGTTCGTCGTCGCCGATGACGAATCCCGTCTACATCCTTCGGCGGAGGGGCGGATCGGCCCGGACGAGGAGGTCCGGGCCCGGAACGGCGTGTTGGATGAGTACGTGACGCTCCCCCGCCCGCACCCCGTCGACCTGTCCATCGCCGCCACCGGCCTCCTCGGCGGCCTGGTCCTGTGGTCGTACGGGCTGCACACCCAGGTGGACCGGCTCGTCACGGAGCGCTGGGCGGCTCTGGTGCCGATGGTGGTGATGGCCGGGTGCGAGGCGCTGCGCCGTGCGGCGCCCAGGACGGCGCTGGACATCGGGACGCTCGCGATCGTGGCGGACCAGTTCACGTACGGGAGCCTGGCCACCGTCCTCATGTTCACGGACGTCGTCTACGCGGCCGTCGTGTACGGGCCGCCCGCCCACGCCCGCCGCCTCCCGTACACCACCGGCCTCGTCACGGTCGCGGTGACCGTCGGCTTCCTCGTCTGGTGGCAGAACGCGTTCGCGCTGCTCGTCGGGGTGCTCACCGGCATGATCTCCTTCCTGCCCGCGATCACCGGCGCGGTCGTCCGCAACCACCGGGAGGCGGCGGACGCCGCCCGGCTGCGGGCCGAGCAGACGGCGCTGCTCGCCGAGATGGACCGGGCGCAGGCGGTCGTGGCCGAGCGGGCCAGGATGGCGCGGGAGCTGCACGACATGGTGGCGAACCACCTCTCGGCGATCGCGATCCACTCCACGGCCGCGCTCTCCCTCGACGAGCCGGCCACCACCCGGCAGGCGCTGACCGTGATCCGGGAGAACAGCGTGGCGGGCCTCGCCGAGATGCGGCGGCTCATCGGGCTGCTGCGGGACAGCGGCGGGGAGCAGGAGCCGGGGGCCGTGCCGAGCCTGGACGCCCTGGACCGGCTGCTGGCGCGGGCCCGGAGGAACGGCTCGGCCGGCGGTCTTGAATTCGTCCTGGAGGACACCCGTCCGCCGGGCGGCTCGCTGCCGGCGCCGGTGGAGCTGGCCGCGTACCGGATCGTGCAGGAGTCGCTGACCAACGCGGTGAAGCACGCCGCCCCCGGTACCGTCGTCGTGCGGGTCGGCCGGTCGGACGGGGTGCTGACGGTGGCGGTGGACTCGCCGTACGGGGAGCGGCCGGGGCCGCGTGCGCCGGGCACGGGTTCGGGTCTGGTGGGGATGCGGGAGCGCACGGAGCTGCTCGGCGGGGAGTTCCGCGCGGCGGCGTCGGGAGCGGTCTGGCAGGTGCGGGCGGCACTGCCCGCGGAGGAGAAGGCGGGGAACGCATGACGATCCGGGTGGTCGTGGCCGAGGACCAGTCCGCGGTACGGGCCGGGCTCGTGCTGATCCTGGGCAGCGCGCCGGACATCGAGGTGGTCGGCGAGGCGGCGGACGGCGAGCGGGCGGTGGAGCTGGCGCGCGAACTGCGTCCGGACCTGGTCCTGATGGACGTGCAGATGCCGCGGATGGACGGGGTGACGGCGACCGGCATCGTCGTCACGGAGGGTCTGGCCGACGTCCTCGTCCTGACGACCTTCGACCTCGACGCGTATGTGTTCGGGGCGCTGCGGGCGGGCGCCGCGGGCTTCCTGCTCAAGAACGCGGAGGCCGGGGAGCTGATCGAGGCGGTACGGACGGTGGGGCGCGGCGAGGGTCTGATCGCCCCGGCGGTGACCCGGCGGCTCCTCGCGGAGTTCGCCGCGACCGGCCGTCCGGCGCGGGCCGGGCGGGAGACGGATCCGGCCGTACTGGACGTGCTGACGCCCCGTGAGCGGGAGGTGCTGTCGGCGCTCGGCCTGGGTCTGTCGAACGCGGAGATCGCGGTACGGCTCGACATGGCGGAGGCGACGGTGAAGACGCACGTCAGCAAGGTGCTGGGGAAGCTGGAGCTGCGGAGCCGGGTCCAAGCGGCGGTGCTGGCGCAGGAGTTGGGTGTCTGAGGGGAGCACGGCGACGTTGGTCTGGACCTCTTGACGATTGGTCCAGACCTTCCTACGCTCGCGGGGCGCGCGCAACTTCACGGACCACCCCCACCTTGTCCGTCCGCAACTTGAGGAGCACCGTTGAGCACTCAAGCACCGACGCGCAGAACAGGGTTCAGACACCGGACCGCCGCCGGACTGACCGCCCTGATCCTGCCGCTGGCCGCCATGGTCGGCCTCGCCTCCCCCGCCGAAGCCGCCGACTCGGCCACCGCGACCTACACCAAGCCCCAGGACTGGGGCACCGGCTTCGAGGGCAAGTGGACGGTGAAGAACACCGGCACCACCACCCTCACCTCCTGGACCGTCGAGTGGGACTACCCCTCCGGCACCGCCGTCACCTCCGCGTGGGACGCCACCGTCACCGGCTCCGGCACCCACTGGACCGCCAAGAACGTCGGCTGGAACGGCACCCTCGCCCCCGGTGCCTCCGTCTCCTTCGGTTACAACGGCACCGGCTCCGGTGCGCCCACCGGCTGCAAGATCAACGGCGCTCCCTGCGACGGCACCACCCAGCCGGGCGACAAGCCGCCCACGGCCCCGGGCACCCCGGTCGCCTCGAACATCACCGACACCTCGGCGAAGCTCACCTGGACCGCGGCCACCGACGACAAGGGCGTCAAGAACTACGACGTCCTGCGCGACGGCACCAAGGTGACCACCACGACCGGCCTCACGTACACGGACCAGGGCCTGACCGCCGGCACCGACTACAGCTACACCGTCGTCGCCCGCGACACGACCGACCAGACCGGCCCCGCCGCCGGCCCGGTCGCCGTCCGCACCACCGGCGGGGGCGGCGGCCAGCCCCTCCCGAACGCCGTGAAGATGGGCTACTTCGCCAACTGGGGCGTCTACGGGCGCAATTACCACGTGAAGAACATCGTGACCTCGGGCTCCGCGTCCAAGATCACCCACATCAACTACGCCTTCGGCAACGTCACCGGCGGCAAGTGCACCATCGGTGACGCCTACGCCGACTACGACAAGGCCTACACCGCCGACCAGTCCGTCGACGGCGTCGCCGACACCTGGGACCAGCCGCTGCGCGGCAACTTCAACCAGCTCCGCAAGCTGAAGAAGGCCTACCCGAACATCAAGATCCTGTGGTCCTTCGGCGGCTGGACCTGGTCCGGCGGCTTCGGCCAGGCCGTGCAGAACCCGACCGCCTTCGCGCAGTCCTGCTACGACCTCGTCGAGGACCCGCGCTGGGCCGACGTCTTCGACGGCATCGACCTGGACTGGGAGTACCCCAACGCCTGCGGCCTGTCCTGCGACACCAGCGGCGCGGCCTCCTTCAAGAACATGATGCAGGCCATGCGCGCCAAGTTCGGTGCCAACAACCTGGTCACCGCGGCCGTCACGGCCGACGCCTCCGCCGGCGGCAAGATCGACGCCGCCGACTACGCGGGCGCCGCGCCGTACATGAACTGGTTCAACGTCATGACGTACGACTTCTTCGGCGCCTGGGCGGCGAAGGGCCCGACGGCCCCGCACTCCCCCCTCACCTCGTACGCCGGCATCCCGCAGGCGGGCTTCAACTCCGCCGAGGCGATCGCGAAGTTCAAGGCGAAGGGCGTCCCCGCCAACAAGCTGCTGCTCGGCATCGGCTTCTACGGCCGCGGCTGGACCGGCGTCACCCAGTCCGCCCCGGGCGGCACGGCGACGGGGCCGGCCGCCGGCACGTACGAGCAGGGCATCGAGGACTACAAGGTCCTCAAGAACTCCTGCCCGGCCAACGGCACCGTCGCGGGCACCGCGTACGCCCACTGCGGCACCAACTGGTGGAGCTACGACACCCCCGCCACCGTGACCTCCAAGATGAGCTGGGCCAAGAACCAGGGCCTCGGCGGAGCGTTCTTCTGGGAGTTCAGCGGTGACACCGGCAACGGCGAGCTGGTCGGCGCCATCAACACCGGCCTGAGCTAGCCCGGAGACGAGAAGCGGGGACGGCGCAGCACGCCGTCCCCGCTTCTTTCATGTCCTAAGCGACATTCACCCTCTGCCCGGGCGGCGCCGCCTCCAGCCAGGCCATGAAGCCCGTCCGGGCGTCCTCGCTCATCGCGAGCTCCAGGCGGACGCCCTCGTACATACAGGGCTGGATCACGGCGTCGGAGAGCAGCGCGAGCTCCTCCTCGCCCTCAGGCATCCGGCGCTCTAGGGCCACGATGGAGGAGCGCTCCAGGGTCCGGCGCGGGCGGGGCGAGTACGAGAAGACACGGAACCAGGCGATCTCGTCACCGCTGTAGCGGGCGACGCCGTACACCCAGCCCTTGCCGGTCGGATCCGGCTCGTCGGGGATGTCCCAGCGCAGAGAACAGTCGAAGGTGCCGCCGGCGCGCTGGATCAGTCTCCGGCGCAAGCCGAAGACGAAGAGCCCGATCACCACCAGTGCGACGACCAGGCCGCACACGAGCAGAGCGAGGAACATCTTCACCGACCTCCTCGCTGCGTCCCGTAGCCGGCACGGCCGGCAGAACCGAATACAACCTGCATCTGCATCGCCTCAGCCGCGACACGCTCCGGAGTATTCCGGACCGTGCCGCGGCTGAGGGCACTCCTGCTCGGCGCGGTCCGCTAGCGGACCGATACCGCGCGCAGCCGGACCTCGGCGCGCCGCTCGGCGGCGGCGTCGGAGTCCGTCTTCGCACGCTCCAGCGCGCGCTCGGCGCGCTGGGCGTCGATCTCGTCCGCCAGCTCGCAGATCTCCGCGAGCAGCGACAGCTTGTCGTCCGCGAACGAGATGAATCCTCCGTGGACGGCGGCGACGACGGTCGCGCCCTCGCTCGTACGGATGGTCACCGGGCCCGACTCCAGCACACCGAGCAGCGGCTGGTGGCCGGGCATGACGCCGATGTCGCCGGAGGTGGTACGCGCGATGACCAGGGTGGCCTCGCCGGACCAGACACTCCGGTCCGCGGCGACCAGCTCGACATGCAGCTCAGCAGCCAAGGGTGGCTCCTCGGGTCACCACCCGGCGGTCGTGCCGGGTGTTGGGGTCAATTCTAGGGGGCGTGGCGAGGGGGACGGGACGGATCCCGCCCCCCTCGGCGAGCACGAGGCTCAGGAGACGCCGAGCTCCTTGGCGTTGTTCTTGAGGTCCTCAAGACCACCGCACATGAAGAACGCCTGCTCCGGGAAGTGGTCGAACTCACCGTCGCAGATCGCGTTGAACGCGGCGATCGACTCGTCGAGCGGAACGTCCGAACCGTCCACACCGGTGAACTGCTTCGCCGCGTGGGTGTTCTGGGACAGGAAGCGCTCGACACGGCGGGCGCGGTGGACGACGAGCTTGTCCTCCTCGCTCAGCTCGTCGATACCGAGGATCGCGATGATGTCCTGGAGGTCCTTGTACTTCTGCAGGATTCCCTTGACGCGCGTGGCGGCGTCGTAGTGGTCCTGCGCGATGTAGCGCGGGTCCAGGATCCGGGACGTGGAGTCCAGCGGGTCCACGGCCGGGTAGATGCCCTTCTCGGAGATCGGACGGGAGAGAACCGTCGTCGCGTCGAGGTGGGCGAAGGTGGTCGCCGGCGCCGGGTCCGTGAGGTCGTCGGCGGGGACGTAGATCGCCTGCATCGAGGTGATCGAGTGACCACGGGTCGAGGTGATGCGCTCCTGGAGGAGACCCATCTCGTCGGCCAGGTTCGGCTGGTAGCCCACCGCGGAGGGCATACGGCCGAGCAGGGTCGACACCTCGGAACCGGCCTGCGTGAAGCGGAAGATGTTGTCGATGAAGAACAGCACGTCCTGCTTCTGCACATCGCGGAAGTACTCCGCCATGGTCAGACCGGCGAGGGCCACACGGAGACGGGTGCCCGGGGGCTCGTCCATCTGGCCGAAGACCAGCGCGGTCTTGTCAAGAACGCCGGACTCCTCCATCTCCGCGATGAGGTCGTTGCCCTCACGGGTGCGCTCGCCGACGCCGGCGAAGACGGAAACGCCCTCGTGCAGCTTCGCCACACGCATGATCATTTCCTGGATCAGAACGGTCTTGCCGACACCGGCGCCACCGAACAGACCGATCTTTCCACCCTTGACGTACGGGGTGAGAAGGTCGACGACCTTCAGGCCGGTCTCGAACATCTCGGTCTTCGACTCGAGGTCCGCGAACGCCGGAGCCTTGCGGTGGATGGACCAGCGCTCGCCGACCTCCGACTCCGCCTCGGGCTCGTTCAGGATCTGACCCAGCGTGTTGAACACGCGGCCCTTGGTGACGTCGCCGACGGGCACCGTGATGCCGTCGCCGGTGTCGACCACGGGGGCCTGGCGGACCAGACCGTCGGTGGGCTGCATCGAGATGGTACGGACGATGCCGTCACCGAGGTGCTGCGCGACCTCGAGGGTCAGCGTCTTGATCGCGCCCTCCTCGGCCGGGTCGGCGACCTCGACGTGCAGGGCGTTGTAGATCTCCGGCATCGCGTCGACGGGGAACTCCACGTCGACGACCGGGCCGATGACCCGGGCGACGCGGCCCGTGGCGGCGGCCGTCTCAACAGTGGTCGTCATTACTTGTCACTCCCCGCGGTCGCGTCGGCCAGGGCTGCGGTGCCACCGACGATCTCGCTGATTTCCTGGGTGATTTCGGCCTGGCGGGCCGCGTTGGCAAGTCGGGAGAGATTGTTGATCAAGTCTCCCGCGTTGTCGGTCGCCGACTTCATCGCGCGGCGCGTGGCGGCGTGCTTGGAGGCAGCCGACTGGAGCAGCGCGTTGTAGATCCGGCTCTCGACGTAGCGCGGCAGAAGGGCGTCGAGGACGTCCTCCGCCGACGGCTCGAAGTCGTACAGCGGACGGAGGGTGTCCGGCTCGCCGGCCTCCTTCGCCACCTCGTCGAGGCTGAGGGGCAGCAGCCGGGCCTCGACCGCCGTCTGGGTCATCATCGAGACGAACTCGGTGTAGATGATGTGGAGCTCGTCCACACCGCCCTCGGCCGTGTCCTTCTCGATCGCCTCGATCAGCGGGGCCGCGATCTTCTTGGCGTCCGCGTACGTGGGCTCGTCCGTGAAGCCGGTCCACGTGTCGCTCAGCTTCCGCTCACGGAAGTTGAAGTGCGCGACACCACGGCGGCCGACGACATAGATGTCGACCGTGCGGCCCTCGCCCTCCAGCTTCTTGATGAGCTTCTCCGCCGCCTTGATGGCGTTGGAGTTGAAGGCACCGGCCAGACCGCGGTCGCTCGAGAGGAGCAGGACCGCGGCACGGCTCGGGTTCTCCGCCTCGGTGGTCAGCGGGTGCTTGTCGTTCGCACCCGTGGCCACCGCCGTGACCGCGCGCGTGAGCTCGGTCGCGTACGGAGTCGACGCCTGCACCTTGCGCTGCGCCTTGACGACACGCGAGGCGGCGATCATCTCCATCGCCTTGGTGATCTTCTTCGTCGCGGTGACGGATTTGATGCGACGCTTGTAGACCCGGAGCTGCGCTCCCATGAGTCAGGTCCCTTCCGTCGTCACTTCGAGACGTTGACGGCGGGAGCGTCTGCGCCGAGCAGCTTGCCGTCAGACGTCTCGAACTGCTGCTTGAACTCCGCGATGGCGTCGGCGACGGCCGTCAGGGTGTCGTCCGACATCTTCTTGCCCTCACGGATGGAGGTCATGAGACCGGAGTGGTTCTGGCGGAGGTACGCCAGGAGCTCGGCCTCGAAACGACGGATGTCGGCGACCGGGACGTCGTCCATCTTGCCGGTGGTGCCGGCCCAGACCGAGACGACCTGGTTCTCCGTGGGCATCGGCTGGTACTGAGCCTGCTTGAGCAGCTCGACCATGCGCTGACCACGCTCCAGCTGCGCCTTCGAGGCAGCGTCCAGGTCCGAACCGAAGGCCGCGAAGGCCTCCAGCTCACGGAACTGGGCCAGGTCCACGCGGAGGCGGCCGGCGATCTGCTTCATGGCCGGGTGCTGGGCGGAGCCACCGACTCGGGAGACCGAGATACCGACGTTCAGGGCCGGGCGCTGGCCGGCGTTGAACAGGTCGGACTCCAGGAAGCACTGGCCGTCGGTGATGGAGATGACGTTGGTCGGGATGAACGCGGAGACGTCGTTGGCCTTCGTCTCGACGATCGGCAGACCGGTCATCGAACCCGCGCCCAGCTCGTCCGAGAGCTTCGCGCAGCGCTCGAGGAGACGGGAGTGCAGGTAGAAGACGTCACCCGGGTAGGCCTCACGGCCCGGCGGGCGGCGCAGCAGCAGCGACACGGCGCGGTAGGCGTCGGCCTGCTTCGACAGGTCGTCGAACACGATCAGGACGTGCTTGCCCTGGTACATCCAGTGCTGACCGATGGCGGAACCGGTGTACGGCGCCAGGTACTTGAAGCCGGCCGGGTCGGACGCCGGGGCGGCGACGATCGTCGTGTACTCGAGCGCGCCGGCCTCTTCCAGGGCGCCGCGAACGGACGCGATGGTCGAGCCCTTCTGGCCGATGGCGACGTAGATGCAGCGGACCTGCTTGTTCACGTCGCCCGAGCGCCAGTTGTCACGCTGGTTGATGATCGTGTCGACGCACAGCGCGGTCTTGCCGGTCTGACGGTCACCGATGATCAGCTGACGCTGACCACGGCCGACCGGCGTCATGGCGTCGACGGCCTTGTAGCCGGTCTCCATCGGCTCGTGCACCGACTTACGGGCCATAACGCCCGGGGCCTGCAGCTCGAGGGCGCGGCGGCCCTCGGTCGCGATCTCGCCGAGACCGTCGATCGGGTTGCCGAGCGGGTCGACGACGCGACCCAGGTATCCCTCACCGACACCGACGGAGAGGACCTCGCCGGTGCGCTGCACCGACTGTCCCTCCTCGATACCGCTGAACTCGCCGAGGACGATCGCGCCGATCTCGCGCTCTTCGAGGTTCAGCGCGAGACCGAGGGTCCCGTCCTCGAACTTCAGCAGCTCGTTCGCCATGGCCGAGGGAAGACCCTCGACCTTCGCGATACCGTCACCGGCCAGGCTGACCGTGCCGACCTCCTCGCGCGAGGCCGCGTCCGGCTGGTACGACTGGACGAAGTTCTCCAGTGCGTCCCGGATCTCCTCCGGCCGGATCGTGAGCTCCGCCATCTGGGTTCCCTGCTCTCCTTGTTGGGCCCGAAGTTTCTTAAGGGGTCTGGGGGCCGACCCCCAGGAATCTTCTGCAATCTCTGCACGGCCCAACCGGGCCGCTGGTGATGCTTGTTCTTTTGCTGGCTGCGGCCGTCAGCCGGCCAGTCGACGGGTCGCCTCGCCGAGGCGCTCCGCGATGGAACCGTCGATGACCTCGTCGCCGACCCGCACGGTGATCCCGCCGAGGACCGAGGGGTCCACGTCCAGGTTCAGGTGCATCTCGCGGCCGTACAGCTTGGCGAGGACGGCACCGAGGCGCTGCTTCTGCCGGTCCGACAGCGGCACCGCCGAGGTGACGACGGCGACCATCCGGTTCCGGCGCGCCGCGGCGAGCTTGGACAGGGACTCGAGTCCCGCTTCCAGGCTACGTCCCCGGGGCTGGGTCACCAGACGGACGACCAGACGCTCGGTGGTCGCGTGGGCCTTGCCGCCGAGCAGGCTGCGGAGCAGCGTGCTCTTCGCGGGGGCCGTGGCGGCCTTGTCCGTCAGCGCCGAGCGGAGCTCGGTGCTGGAGGACACGATCCGGCCGAACCGGAACAGCTCGTCCTCGACGTCGTCCAGCGCGCCCGCCTTCTGCGCCGCGGTGAGGTCGGCGGTGTTCGCCAGCTCCTCGGCCGCGTCGACCAGGTCGCGCGAGCGCGACCAGCGGGAACGGACCATGCCGGAGACCAGGTCGACGGTCTCGCCGCCCACCTGTCCGCGGAGGAGTCGCTGCGCGAGCTCGGCCTTGGCCTCACCCGACTGCGCGGGGTCGGTCAGGACCCGGCGCAGCGACACCTCGCGGTCGAGCAGCACGGTGACGGCGGCCAGCTCGTCCGCGAGCTTCGTCGCGTCGACCGGGGTGTTGTCGGTCAGCGCGTCGAGGGACTCACGGGCGGCGGACAGTGCCTCGCGGCTCGCTCCGTTCATCGGACAGCCTCGGCCTTCTCCTCGAGCTCGTCGAGGAAGCGGTCGATGGTGCGGCTCTGGAGGGCGATGTCCTCGAGGGACTCGCCGACCAGCTTGCCGGCCAGGTCGGTGGCGAGCTTGCCCACGTCCTGGCGCAGCGACGCCGACGCGGACTTGCGGTCGGCCTCGATCTGCGCGTGACCGGCCGCGATGATCTCCTCGCGCTGGCGCTGGCCTTCCGCCTTCATCTCCTGGATGATCGCGGTGCCCTGCTCCGTGGCCTCCTGGCGAAGACGCGCGGCCTCGTGGCGAGCCTCGGCGAGCTGGGCCTTGTACTGCTCCAGCACACTCTGAGCCTCGATCTGGGCCGACTCGGCCTTCTCGATGCCACCCTCGATGGCCTCGCGGCGCTCTTCCAGAACCTTGTTGATGTTCGGGAGGAGCTTCTTGGCGAGGAAGCCGAAGACGATGACGAAGGCGATCAGGCCGATGACGAGCTCGTCGAGATGCGGGATGAGAGGAGGCTGCGCCTCTTCACCCTGCGCAAGAAGCAGAGCGTTCACATCAGTGCCTTCCGTAAAAAGAATCGGGCAGTCGGTCCGGCTTACTGGTAGACGAAGCCCATGACGATGCCGATGAGGGCGAGCGCCTCACAGAAGGCGAAGCCCATGATCTGGTTGGTACGGATGAGGCCGGCGGCCTCGGGCTGGCGGGCGAGCGCCTGCGTACCGTTACCGAAGATGATGCCGACGCCGACGCCGGGGCCGATCGCGGCGAGGCCGTAGCCGATCGAGGCGACGTTGCCGACGACGTTCTCCTTGGCGCCGGCGGCGAGGTTGACCATGTCGAGAGCAGCGGACATGCCGTTACTTCCTTCTCTTTCAATGACCCGGTGGGGGTTGGCCACCGGACGACTGATGGTTTCGGGGGTGGAGCTACGGGGCCGGGGAGGCTCAGTGGTGCTCGGAGAGCGCGCCCTGGACGTAGCTGCAGGCCAGGAGGACGAAGACGTACGCCTGGACGGCCTGGATGAAGAGCTCGAAGGCGGTCATCACGAGGACCATCACGAACGAGGCGCCGGCGTAGACGAAGCCCAGGCCGTTCATGAGGTACCAGGTGGCCAGCGAGAACATCACGATCAGCAGGTGACCGGCGAACATGTTCGCGAACAGTCGGACCGCGTGCGTGAAGGGCCGGATCAGCAGGTTCGAGAAGAACTCGAGGACGACGACCATCGGGAGGATGGCACCGAGGGACTTGTCGTAGCCGACGATGTTCTTCCAGCCGCCCACGAAGCCGTGCTTCTTGAAGGTGAGCGAGATCCACATGACGTACACGATCAGCGCGAGACCGGCCGGGAAGGCGATCAGCGAGGTGACCGGGAACTGGGCGAGCGGAATGATCGACCAGAGGTTCATGATCCAGACGAAGAAGAACAGCGACACCATGAAGGGGACGTACTTCTCGCCGTCCTTCTTGCCGATGATCTCGTAGACGATGCCGCGGCGCACGAAGTCGTAACCGGCCTCGCCGACCATCTGCATCTTGCCGGGGATCAGCTTGGGCTTGTTGAAAGCGGCCCAGAAGAACCCGACGACCACGATGGAGCCGAGGAGGGCGAGCAGCATCGGCTTGGTGAGCTCGATGCCGGCCACCGTCGCGACGGGCTCGTACATGAACGTGTGCAGGCCCGGCGCCGGGAAGCCACATCCACTGAAGATGTGGCAATCCGGGTCGAAGGCAAGCGTCTGGTCAGCACTCACCGCGGGCTCCTTCAGCGTGGCGCATAGGTACGGCAACCTCGTTGTGTCGGCGCGGCGCACAGCCGCGGGTCGGCACTGGACTGGTCTTACGGATAAGGGGGCGGCGGTTCGGCATCGAGCCTCTCGCTGGGACAGGCGCCGTTTCGGATGCCCGCGTCCGCAGTGCCGCAGTTGGCACCGGACGATAGCAGGAAGCCGAAGTCGGCTTTATCCCGGCCCTACCCTTCACGACTTGGACCCCGTGTTTCCGGGGTCGATGTACGTGATCTTGGCCTTCATGTAGGCCCGGGCCTGTGCGGCGACCCACACCACGGTCGTCGCGAGCAGCGTGAAGGCGAAGGCCTTGAAGTCGAACAGCGTCGTGTTCTTGAGCAAGGCCAGGAAGATGAAGAGCACCAGGAGCTGGGCCGTGTAGAGCATCAGCCCCATGGCCTGGAAGAGGTGCGGAAGCGACTTCGCCGTCCGCTGGAGAACCAGCTGCCCGATCCCCATGAAGAGGATGACCACCAGGGTGCCGACGACGGCGCCGATCGCACCCTTGCCACCGGCGACCACCCCGCTGACGACCGTGGCGACGGCGCCGACGGCTGCGGTGGGTACGGCGGTGTGCAGAAGGATGCGTGCGTCGTTCGACGGCATGGCGGTGTCTCCGCTTGCTCTGGAGGGGGCGATGGTGTCGTCAGGGACGAGCGTAAGCCCGGTCCGAGGTGGGTCTCGGGGCCAACAGACCGTCGCACTACGGTCTTTCGGCACTGTCGCCGGGTCTCGTGAACCGTATCACAAACTATTTGAATAGGTCTTTACCCAGAAGGTGTGCCAGTGGTCACACATGAGAGCTACTCCGCGCGTGTGTGCGCGACAGTAGGGCACCTTGTCTGGTATTGGCCCTGGATGGGGCTTTCGTCAACCGCGCGCCCCGGCCTTACTCCTGTCGGTGAAGCGCGAACGGTGACCGATGGCGGTCGCCCCGTTGACCCCGGCGGGCACGGGCTCCCGCTCCTCCCCGGCGAGCCCGGCCGACTCCGCGGGGCCGAGCGCCGGTACGGGGGCCGGCTTGCGGCGCCGGTAGCGGGGCGGCACGACGGACTGGGCCCAGCGCGGTGCGCGCGGGGTGAAGCGCGGCAGCAGGAGCAGCACCAGACCGATCGCGCTCAGCGCCACGACGCCGAGGACGATCCACATCGAGGCCGAATGGACCGAGTAGGCCAGCGTGCCGAAGGCGATGAGCGCCGACCAGAAGTACATGATCAGCACCGCACGGCTGTGCGAGTGCCCGATCTCCAGGAGCCGGTGGTGCAGATGGCCGCGGTCGGCCGCGAACGGCGACTGGCCCTTCCACGTACGGCGCACGATCGCGAGGACCAGGTCCGCCATCGGGATCGCGATGATCGTCAGCGGCAGCACGAGCGGGATGAAGACGGGCAGGGCGGCGTGGGTGGCCTGCCGGGTCGAGCCCTCGAAGATCTTCAGCGCGTCCGGGTCGACCTGGCCGGTGATCGAGATGGCGGAGGCCGCGAGGATCAGGCCGATCAGCATCGAGCCGGAGTCGCCCATGAAGATCCGCGCCGGGTGCATGTTGTGCGGGAGGAAGCCCAGGCACATGCCCATGAGGATGGCGGCGAAGAGGGTCGCGGGGGCGGCCGCCTCGATCGTGTAGCCGTACCAAAGGCGGTAGGCGTACAGGAAGAAGGCAGCGGCGGCGATGCAGACCATGCCGGCGGCGAGACCGTCGAGGCCGTCGACGAAGTTCACGGCGTTGATGGTGAGGACCACCAGGGCGACCGTGAGGAGCGTGCCCTGCCAGGGGGTGAGGGCGACGGTGCCGACGCCGGGGATCGGCAGCCACAGGATCGTCAGACCCTGCGCGACCATCACGCCGGCGGAGATCATCTGCGCGCCCAGCTTGATGAGCGCGTCCAGCTCGAACTTGTCGTCGAGGACGCCGATCAGCCAGATCAGGGCGGCGCCGGAGAGCAGCGCGCGCGGCTCGTTGGACTGCTCGAAGACGCTGTTCAGGTTCTGCAGGTGGTCGGCGACCAGCAGTCCCGCGCACAGCCCGAAGAACATGGCGATGCCACCGAGCCGCGGTGTCGGTTCTCGGTGTACGTCGCGGGCGCGGATCTCCGGCATCGCCCCGGTCGCGATGGCGAACTTCCGCACCGGACCGGTGAGCAGATAGGTCACCGCGGCCGTGACACAGAGCGTCAGCAGGTAATCACGCACGGGCTGCCCCACAGGAATCGCTGGCCATCTCAGCCCCACACCCTAGCCGTGCCGTCCATGTGGTCTGAGACACCGGGGTCGTCCGAACGGTTGCGCTCGGCCTCCCGTCAGCGTCCATACGGGGGAAATCGGGAGGTCAGCTCCCGTACCTCCGCGCGTACCCGGGCCGTTTCCCCGGGGTCGTCCCGCAACGCGACGGTGAACAGCGCGGCGATTCTCGCCATCTCCGGGGCGCCCATCCCCTGGGTGGTCACGGCGGCGGTGCCGAGCCGGATCCCGCGGCCCTCCCCGTAAGGAAGGGCGCAGGTGTCGAGCACGACGCCGGCGGCGGCGAGCCGGGCGCGGGCGGCGCGGCCCTCGACGCCGAGGGGCACCGTGTCGGCGGTGATGAGGTGGGTGTCCGTCCCGCCGGTGGTGACCGCGAAGCCCTCGGCGGTGAGCGCGGCCGCGAGGACGCGGGCGTTCTCGACCACCTGATGGGCGTACGCGGTGAACGCCGGCGCGGCCGCCTCGCCGAAGGCCACCGCCTTCGCCGCGATCGTGTGCATCTGGGCGCCGCCCTGGGTGAACGGGAACACCGCCCGGTCGACCCGGCCCGCGAACTCCTCGCCGCACAGGAGCATTCCGCCGCGCGGCCCGCGCAGCACCTTGTGCGTCGTGGCGCAGACGATGTCGGCGTACGGGACGGGGCTGGGGGCCGCTCCCCCGGCGACGAGGCCGATGGGGTGGGCGGCGTCCACGATGAGATAGGCGCCGACCTCGTCGGCGATCTCGCGGAAGATCGCGTGGTCGAGGTGGCGGGGATAGGAGATCGACCCGCAGACGATCGCCTTCGGGCGGTGGTGGCGGGCGAGCGCGGCGACCTGTTCGTAGTCGACGAGGCCGGTGTCGGCGTCGACGCCGTACGGGACGAAGTCGAACCAGCGGCCGGAGAAGTTCGCGGGCGAACCGTGCGTGAGGTGCCCGCCGTGGCCGAGCCCCATGGCCAGGACCGTGTCACCGGGCCTGAGAAGGGCCGCGTACGCCGCCAGGACGGCCGAGGAGCCGGAGTGGGACTGCACGTTCGCGTGGTCGGCTCCGAAGAGCGCGGTGGCCCGCTCGACGGCGATCCGCTCGACGGCGTCGGCGTACTCGCAGCCGCCGTGGTGGCGGGCGCCGGGATAGCCCTCGGCGTACTTGTTGGCGAGCGGGGAGCCGAGCGCGGCGAGGACGGCGGCCGAGGTGAAGTTCTCGGCGGCGATCAGCTGCAGACTGTCGGCCTGCCGCCGCGCCTCACCGAGCAGCACGTCGGCGACCTCGGGATCCTGCCGGCGCAGGACGTCGAGTTCCTCATCGGGGGGCGCGGTGACGGACATGGCTGACTCCGGACGTGGAGGGATGTCAGCACCAATGTAGGCAGCCGCACCCCGCCCCGCCTGTCGGCTCCTCCCGGCGCGCCCCTCAGCGGCGGGCCGAGACGCCCGTCAGGGCCGTCACCACCGGGTCCAGCGCCTGGTTGATCTCGTCGCCGATCGAGCGGAAGAAGGTGATCGGCGCCCCGTACGGGTCGTTGACCTCGTCGGCGTCCACGGAGGGCGCCAGGAGCCACCCGCGTAGAGCCGCGGCCGCGCGCACCAGGGCTCGGGCGCGTTCCACCATGCCCTCGTCGCGCGGGTCCGGGAGCGTGGCCGGGTCGATCGCGCGGACCAGGCGGGTGAACTCCTTCAGGGTGAAGGTGCGCAGGCCCGCCGAGTGGCCCATCGAGATGACCTGCGCCCGGTGGTCGCGGGTCGCCGTCAGGACGAGGTCGGCGCGGATGACGTGCTCGTCGAGGAGCTCGCGGCCCACGAAGCCGCTGGCGTCCGCGCCGAAGTCGGCGAGGACCAGTTCCGCGTTGGCCTCCATGGGCGCGCCCTCGTGGCCCCAGGTGCCCGCGCTCTCCACGATCAGGCCGCCGCCGAGGGGGTCCCCGAGGCGGTCGCTCAGGGCATGGCGGGTCAGCCGCTCGGTGATCGGCGAGCGGCAGACGTTGCCGGTGCTGACGTGGAGGATGCGGAAGGTGTCGCTGTCTTCGTGCCCCGCTATGCCACGCCCCTCAGGGGCGGTCAATGTGCCACCTCGAGGTCGGGTACGACCTTCCGGAGCTCCTCCGGGGAGAGCGCGCCCTCGCGCAGCAGCACCGGCACCTTGCCCGTGACGTCGACGATGGACGAGGGGACGATGCCGGGCGTGGGGCCGCCGTCGAGGTAGACGGAGACGGAGTCGCCGAGCATGCCCTGCGCCGCGTCGCAGTCCTCGGGGGCCGGGTGGCCGGTGAGGTTGGCCGAGGAGACGGCCATCGGGCCGACCTCGGTGAGCAGCTCGATCGCGACCGGGTGCAGGGGCATCCGGATGGCGACGGTGCCGCGGGTGTCGCCCAGGTCCCACTGGAGCGACGGCTGGTGCCGGGCGACGAGGGTGAGCGCGCCGGGCCAGAAGGCGTCGACGAGCTCCCAGGCCTGTTCGGAGAAGTCGGTGACCAGGCCGTGGAGGGTGTTCGGGGAGCCGATGAGCACGGGCGTGGGCATGGTGCGGCCGCGGCCCTTGGCGGCGAGCAGGTCCGCGACGGCCTCGCTGCTGAAGGCGTCCGCCCCGATCCCGTACACGGTGTCGGTGGGCAGCACGACCAGCTCGCCCCGGCGGACGGCGGACGCGGCCTCGCGCAGACCGGTCACGCGGTCGGTCGCCTCGTTGCAGTCGTATCGCCGTGCCATCAGTTCCCGGCCTCCTCGTACGCGTGGTTCGTCATGGCGGTCATGGCATCGCCTTGCGGGCGGTCGCGAAACGCGGCCGGTTGTTCAGGTCCGGGTGGTCGGCGGCGTCGGCCCAGCCGGCCTCCTCGTTGAAGATCCACGGCACCTGCCCGCCCTGGGTGTCCGCGTGCTCGATGACGACGAGGCCGCCGGGGCGAAGGAGACGGTGGGCGGTCCGCTCGATGCCCCGGATGGTGTCGAGGCCGTCCTCGCCGGAGAAGAGGGCCATCTCCGGGTCGTGGTCGCGGGCCTCGGGCGCCACGTACTCCCACTCGGTGAGCGGGATGTACGGAGGGTTGGAGATGACCAGGTCGACCTGGCCGTCCAGTTCGGGGAGCGCGGTGAGCGCGTCGCCCTGGTGGACGGTGACGCGGGAGCCCTCGGCGTTCTTGCGGGTCCACACGAGGGCGTCGTCGGAGAGCTCGACGGCGTGCACGCGCGAGCGCGGCACCTCCTGGGCCATGGCGAGGGCGATGGCCCCGGAGCCGGTGCAGAGGTCGACGATGAGCGGTTCGACGACGTCCATCGCGCGTACGGCGTCTATGGCCCAGCCGACGACCGACTCGGTCTCCGGGCGGGGCACGAAGACGCCGGGCCCCACCTGGAGCTCCAGGTAGCGGAAGAACGCCCGGCCGGTGATGTGCTGGAGCGGCTCGCGGGCCTCGCGGCGGGCGACGGTCTCCCAGTAACGGGCGTCGAAGTCCGCGTCCTTGACGTTGTGCAGCTCCCCCCGCTTGACGCCGTGCACGAACGCGGCGAGCTCCTCGGCGTCGAAACGCGGTGAGGGAACGCCGGCGTCGGCCAGCCGCTGGGTGGCCTGGGCCACCTCGGCAAGCAGCAGGTTCACGCTGGTCCTCCGTGGTGCGGGGTGGGGCTTGAGGGGGGCCTTACGCTGCGGCGAGCTTCGCCGCCGAGTCGGCGTCGACGCAGGCCTGGATCATGGCGTCGAGGTCGCCGTCGAGCACCTGGTCGAGGTTGTACGCCTTGAAGCCGACGCGGTGGTCCGAGATCCGGTTCTCCGGGTAGTTGTACGTACGGATCTTCTCGGACCGGTCGACGGTGCGGACCTGGCTGCGGCGGGCGTCGGCGGCCTTGGACTCGGCCTCCTCCTGGGCGGCGGCGAGGAGCCGGGAACGCAGGATGCGCATGGCCTGCTCCTTGTTCTGGAGCTGGCTCTTCTCGTTCTGGCAGGAGGCGACGATGCCGGTCGGCAGGTGCGTGATGCGGACGGCGGAGTCGGTGGTGTTGACCGACTGGCCGCCGGGGCCGGACGAGCGGTAGACGTCGATGCGCAGGTCGTTGGCGTGGACCTCGACCTCGACCTCCTCGGCCTCGGGCGTGACGAGCACACCGGCGGCGGAGGTGTGGATGCGGCCGGCGGACTCGGTGGCGGGCACGCGCTGGACGCGGTGCACCCCCCCCTCGTACTTGAGCCGGGCCCAGACGCCCTGGCCGGGCTCGGTGGCGCCGTTGCCGCCCTTGGTCTTCACCGCGACCTGGACGTCCTTGTAGCCGCCGAGCTCGGACTCGGTGGCGTCGATGATCTCGGTCTTCCAGCCGACGCGCTCGGCGTACCGCAGGTACATCCGGAGGAGGTCGCCGGCGAAGAGGGCCGACTCGTCGCCGCCCGCGCCCGCCTTGATCTCCAGGATGACGTCCTTGTCGTCGCTCGGGTCGCGCGGAACGAGGAGCAGGCGGAGCTTGTCGGTGAGCTCCTCGCGCTGCTTCTCCAGCTCCTTGACCTCGGCGGCGAAGTCGGGGTCGTCGTGCATCAGCTCGCGGGCGGTCTCGATGTCGTCACCGGTCTGCTTCCAGGAGCGGTAGGTGGCGACGATCGGGGTCAGCTCGGCGTAGCGCTTGTTGAGCTTGCGCGCGTTCGCCTGATCGGCGTGGACCGAAGGGTCCGCGATCTTCGTCTCGAGGTCGGCGTGCTCGCCGACCAGTTCCTCGACCGCCTCGAACATCGGGGGCTCCTGGGTTTTTTTCGTCAGTTGCTACGGGACGGCAAAGCGCCGGTCCCGGCCACCCGAGCGGGGCGGCCGAGGACCGGCGCAGGGGCTCGCTACTTGGCGGAGCCGGCCTTGCCGAAGCGGGCCTCGAAACGGGCCACGCGGCCACCGGTGTCGAGGATCTTCTGCTTGCCCGTGTAGAACGGGTGGCACTCGGAGCAGACCTCGGCACGGATGGTGCCGTCGGTCAGGGTGCTCCGGGTGGTGAACGACGCGCCACAGGTGCAGCTGACCTGGGTCTCGACGTACTCGGGGTGGATCTCGCGCTTCAAGGTGTCTCCTAGTTTCGGGAGGGCGCCGGGTCGCCGCCGCGGGTTGCGGACAGCGTGAACCGGGGCCGACGTACCAGTCTGCCAGGACCGGCCGTATCTCCCAAAACGGGGGTCGGGCCGGAGGTATTCCCGGGCTGCCGGCGCGGGCCTTCGCCGGCTACTTCACGAGGCCGTCGGCCTTGCCGGTGGCGGTGTCCTTCGTCGCCGACGCGGGGATCGCCCGGTCGTCCTTGAGGGCCTTCCAGACCTGCCGGGCCTTGGCTTCGAGGGGGATGACGCGGTTGGGGTCCCGGGGGTCGTACTCGACGGGCAGGGTGACCATGTGGACGTTCTGGGCGCCGATGCCGGAGAGGCCCTTGGCGAAGCCCATCAGCTCCTGGACCGAGTCGAGCTCGGAGTCGGGGGTGATGGCCTTGGTGGCGGCGTCGGCGAGACCGTACAGCCTGGTCGGGTTCGAGAAGACGCCGACGTCCTTGACCTGGTCGACGAAGGCCTTCATGAAGGCCTGCTGGAGCTGGATGCGACCGAGGTCGCTGCCGTCGCCGACGCTCTTGCGGGTGCGGACGAGACCGAGGGACTGCTCGCCGTCGAGGGTGTGCGTGCCCGGGGAGAGGTCGAGGTGGCTCTTGGAGTCCTGGATGGCCTTCGTGGTGGTGATCTCGACGCCGCCGAGCTCGTCGATGAGCTTCTTGAAGCCGGTGAAGTCGACCTCGATGTAGTGGTCCATGCGGATGCCGGAGATCGACTCGACGGTCTTGACGGCGCAGGCGGGGCCGCCCACCTCGTACGCGGTGTTGAACATGGCCCGCCGCTCGCCGGGGACGGCCGTCCCCTTCGCGTCGGCGCAGGAGGGCCGGTCTATGAGGGTGTCGCGCGGTATGGACACCACGCCGGCCTTCTTGTGGCCCTCGTAGACGTGCACGACCATCGCGGTGTCGGAGCGGGCGCCGCCCTCGTCCTTGCCGTAGGCGCCGTTGTCGCCGGAGCGCGAGTCGGAGCCGAGGACGAGGATGTCCAGGGAGCCGTTGTCGACGTCGTCGGGGCGTTCGGCGCCGAGCTGGGCGTTGATGTCGACGCCCTGGAGGTTGCCGTCGAGCTTCAGGTAGACGTAGCCGAGACCGGCTCCGCCGAGGACGAGGACCGCGGCTGCCCCCGATATGAGGATCGGCGCCTTGCGCCGCTTGGCGGGCTGCTTGCGGCGTCGGCCGCTGCCCGCGCCGCGTGCGCGGCCGCTCTTGCTCTGCTCGGTCATCGTCTTCCCTCGGCCCTAGGTTTCACCTTCTGTGACGGCGAAGCACCCGAAAGGGTTGCATACGGGCCTGTGAGGTTTGAGCGGGCGCAGCACCGCGCCCACCGTGCGGGGCACGGTGGGCGCGGTGTTTCGGCAGGTCACGACGGGGTCACGGGACCGGGGTCCGGCTCTCGTCGTGTGACGCAGCTCTCGCGTCAGTCGTTGTTGCCGGCTCCAGGGGTGGTCTTCTGGATCTGGAGCAGGAACTCGCCGTTCGACTTCGTCTGCTTCATCTTGTCGAGCAGCAGCTCGATCGCCTGCTGCTGGTCGAGCGCGTGGAGCACGCGACGCAGCTTCCAGGTGACGGCGAGCTCGTCGCTGCCGAGGAGGATCTCCTCCTTGCGCGTGCCCGAGGCGTCGACGTCGACGGCCGGGAAGATGCGCTTGTCGGCGAGCTTCCGGTCGAGCTTGAGCTCCATGTTGCCGGTGCCCTTGAACTCCTCGAAGATCACCTCGTCCATCCGCGAGCCGGTGTCGACCAGCGCGGTGGCCAGGATGGTCAGCGAGCCGCCGTCCTCGATGTTGCGCGCGGCACCGAAGAAGCGCTTCGGCGGGTAGAGCGCGGTCGAGTCGACACCACCGGACAGGATGCGGCCGGAGGCGGGCGCCGCGAGGTTGTACGCGCGGCCCAGGCGGGTGATCGAGTCGAGCAGGACGACCACGTCGTGACCCAGCTCCACGAGGCGCTTGGCGCGCTCGATGGCCAGCTCGGCGACGGTGGTGTGGTCCTCGGCCGGACGGTCGAAGGTCGAGGAGATGACCTCGCCCTTGACCGACCGCTGCATGTCGGTGACCTCTTCCGGACGCTCGTCGACCAGGACGACCATCAGGTGGCACTCGGGGTTGTTGACGGTGATCGCGTTGGCGATCGCCTGCATGATCATGGTCTTGCCGGTCTTCGGCGGGGCCACGATCAGACCGCGCTGGCCCTTGCCGATGGGCGCCACGAGGTCGATGATCCGCGTGGTCAGCACACCCGGGTCGGTCTCCAGACGGAGCCGGTCCTGCGGGTAGAGCGGGGTCAGCTTGTTGAACTCGGGGCGGCCGCGGCCGGAGTCGGCGGCCATGCCGTTCGCGGAGTCCAGGCGGACCAGCGCGTTGAACTTCTCGCGGCGCTCGCCCTCCTTCGGCTGACGCACGGCGCCGGTGACGTGGTCACCCTTGCGCAGGCCGTTCTTGCGGACCTGGGCGAGGGAGACGTACACGTCGTTCGGGCCGGGCAGGTAGCCGGAGGTCCGGATGAACGCGTAGTTGTCGAGGATGTCCAGGATGCCCGCGACGGGGATCAGGACGTCGTCGTCGGCGACCTGCGGCTCGCCGGCCTGGAAGTCGTCACGGCCACGACGGCCCCGGCGGTCGCGGTAGCGCCCGCGACGGCCGCGACGGCCGCCCGCCTCGTCGTCGTAGTCGTCCTGCGGACCGGCCTGCTGGCCACCCTGCTGCCCGCCCTGCTGACCCTGGCCGCCCTGGCCCTGGCCACCCTGGCGCTGACGCTGGCCGCCCTGGCCGCCGCCCTGCTGCTCGTCGCCCTTGCGGTCGCGCTGACGGTCACGGCGGTCACGGCGCTCGCCGCGCTCCCCGCGCTCGCCCCGCTCGCCGCGGTCACGGCGGCCGCGGCCCTCGGCGCCGTCGACGGCGGCCTCGGCCTTGGCGTCGGCCTGCGGCTCGGCCTTGACCTCACGGGTCTCGGTACGGGCCTCGGTCTTGACGGCCTGGGCGGCCTCGGCCTTGGCCTCGCCCTCCGGGGAACCGGCGGGGGCGGTGGCGCGACGGCGGCGGCGCTCGCCGGCCGGGGCGTCGTCGCTGGGGGCACCTCCCTGGTCGGGCGCAGCCGAGACCTTGGGGGACGGCTGGCCCGGGATGTCGATCTGCTGCTGGGCGACGGCCTTCTCGGCCTTCTCCGCCGTGGGCGCGGCGGCCTCGGCGGCCTCGCCCGTGCGGGCCTTGGAGGTGGCGCGGCGCTTCGGCTTGGCGTCGGCGGCGTCGGCGGTCTTGGCGGGCGCGGCGGATCCCCCGCCGGCCTGCGCCTCCTTGATGACCTCGATCAGCTGGCTCTTGCGCATCCGCGCGGTGCCCCTGATGCCGAGGCCGGACGCGACCTGCTGCAGCTCGGCCAGGACCATGCCGTCGAGGCCGGTGCCGGAGCGGCGGCGCCGTGCGGTGCCGGTGGCACCTGCGGCGGGCGCGGCGGTGTCGACATTGTTGTCGGCAGTCACGCCCATCAGATCGGTGGTGTCGCTCACGAAGGGTCCTTCCCTGGAGCGGACGTCGGCCATCTGGCTCGGCGACCGGTTGTGCTGTCCGGCCAGGGTCCTGGTTCGTGGACCGTGTCCGGGGCGGTGGTCCCGCCGGGTACGGCGGAGAGAGAAACGTGCTGTGGGTCCGGCCCGAGCGCCCCCTGCTCGGCCCTCACTGCAGGAGAGCGAGGGGTGTCGTGCCGGTTCCGGAGCGTGCTCGAAACTGCTCAGGCAGGCTGCTCAGGCAGTTGGGGAGGCTCCCGGAAGAATCGGTGGTCCCTGAGAGGGACACTCAGCACCGCGCCACAAAGGCGCCGGGTGCTGACTTGAGGTTAACACTACCGGCTCCAACAAACATTCCCCCTCTCCCTCACCGGCAATCTCCTGTCCGAGGCGCTGCCCGGCGCCCCGGGCGCCGCACGCCTAGGGCGCCAGCGGCAGGACACTCGCTCCGGACGCGTCGAGGTCGAGCCGGTTCGCGGCCCAGCCCTCGCCCGCGAGGCGGGCGACCTTGTCGGCCGTCCCGTGTTCGGCCAGCGCGAGGACCGTGGGGCCCGCGCCGGAGATGACCGCGGGGACGCCGTCCGCGCGCAGCCGGTTCACAAGTGCGATGCTCTCCGGCATCGCGGGGGCCCGGTACTCCTGGTGCAGCCGGTCCTCGGTGGCCGCGAGCAGCAGCTCGGGGCGGCGGGTCAGGGCCTCGACGAGGAGGGCGGCGCGCCCGGCGTTGGCGGCGGCGTCCACGTGCGGGACGGTGCGCGGCAGGAGTCCGCGGGCGGTCTCGGTCAGTACGGGCTTCCCGGGGACGAAGACCACCGGAACGATGGAGTCCGAGGGATCCATCCTGATCGCGCGCGCGGCACCGGCCTCGGTCCAGGCGAGCGTGAATCCGCCGAGGAGACAGGCGGCGACGTTGTCGGGGTGGCCCTCGATCTCGGTGGCCAGCTCCAGGAGGGCGGCCTCGTCGAGCCTGGCGTCCCCGCCTATGGTCACGGCGCGGGCGGCGACGATGCCGGCGCAGATGGCGGCGGAGGAGGAGCCGAGGCCGCGGCCGTGCGGGATGCGGTTGGCGCAGACGACCTCGAGGCCGCGCGGCTGTCCGCCGAGCAGGTCGAAGGCCGTGCGCAGGGAGCGTACGAGCAGGTGGCTCTCGTCGCGCGGGAGCGTGTCGGCGCCCTCGCCGGCGATGTCGACGTGCAGCCCGGAGTCGGCGACCCGGACGACGACGTCGTCGTAGAGCCCCAGCGACAGGCCGAAGGCGTCGAAGCCCGGCCCGAGGTTGGCGCTGGTGGCGGGGACGCGCACCCGTACGGCGGCGGCGCGGAACGCTGGACCGGCCATCGCTCGATGACTCTCCTTGATTGCGACAACGGGTATTTCAAGAGAAGTACTCGGAAACCCGGGGGCCGTTTCGGCCGCGGAGGCGACAACGGCAACGACACCGCGCATATGCGTCGGGGCGGGTTCGGTACAGCCTATCGAAGGAAGGTTCTGTGGCGACATAGGGCGCACAGGAGGCGCACGATGCGTGTCGCGCGCCAACCTGTGCGCCTATGTACGTTCCTGACCGGGTTTCGATCAGAACCGGCCCCCCTGTCGGGGCCCGGCGGGGGCTGGATCAGGCCAGGCCGAGGCGCTCGGCGGCGGCCGCGGCGTCGACAGGGACGGTGACCGGCTGCGGCGCGCCGGCGACGGCCCAGTCGGGGTCCTTGAGGCCGTTGCCGGTGACGGTGCAGACGATCCGCTGGCCCGGGTCGACCTTGCCCTGCGCGGCGGCCTTCAGCAGACCGGCGACCGAGGCGGCCGAGGCCGGCTCGACGAAGACGCCCTCCTGCGCGGCCAACAGGCGGTACGCCTGCAGGATCTCACGGTCCGTCACCTCGTCGATGAAGCCGCCCGACTCGTCGCGCGCGGCGATCGCGTAGTCCCACGAGGCCGGGTTGCCGATGCGGATCGCGGTGGCGATCGTCGACGGGTCCTTGACGACCTCGCCGCGCACGAGCGGGGCGGAGCCGGAGGCCTGGAAGCCCCACATGCGCGGGCGGTGGGTGGCGAGACCGTCAGTGGCGTACTCGCCGTACCCCTTCCAGTACGCCGTGATGTTGCCGGCGTTGCCCACGGGCAGGACGTGGATGTCGGGCGCGTCGCCCAGCATGTCCACGATCTCGAACGCGGCGGTCTTCTGGCCCTCGATGCGGACCGGGTTGACCGAATTGACCAGCGCCACCGGGTAGTTCTCGGAGAGGCTGCGGGCCAGGGTCAGGCAGTCGTCGAAGTTTCCGGCGACCTGGAGGATCTTCGCGCCGTGCACCAGGGCCTGGCCCATCTTGCCGAGCGCGATCTTGCCCTGCGGCACGAGGACGGCCGAGACCATGCCGGCGCGGACCGCGTAGGCCGCCGCCGAGGCGGAGGTGTTGCCGGTGGACGCGCAGATGACGGCCTGCGCGCCCTCCTCCTTGGCCCGGGTGATGGCCATGGTCATGCCCCGGTCCTTGAAGGAGCCGGTGGGGTTGGCGCCCTCGACCTTGAGGTGCACCTCGCAGCCCGTGCGCTCGGAGAGGACCTGAGCGGGGACGAGCGGCGTGCCGCCCTCACGGAGCGTGACGACCGGCGTCGTGTCCGTGACCGGAAGGCGGTCCCGGTACTCCTCGATGATGCCGCGCCACTGGTGGGTGCCCTTGTGGGTCATGGGTCCTTACTCCCCTTCAACACGCATGATGCTGGCGACACCGCGCACGGTGTCGAGCTTGCGCAGCGCCTCGACGGTCCCCGAGAGGGCGGCGTCGGGCGCGCGGTGGGTGACGACGACGAGGGAGGCCTCGCCGTCCTTGCCCTGCTGGCGCACCGTATCGATGGATACGCCGTGCTCGGCGAAGACCGTCGCGACCTGGGCGAGGACGCCCGGCTTGTCGGCCACGTCGAGGCTGATGTGGTACCGCGTGACGACCTCGCCCATGGAGCTCACGGGCAGCTGGGTGTACGCGGACTCGCCGGGGCCCGTCGCCTCGTTGAGACGGTTGCGGCAGACGGCGACGACGTCGCCGAGTACGGCCGAGGCGGTCGGCGAGCCGCCCGCCCCGGGGCCGTAGAACATGAGCTGCCCGGCGGCCTCCGCCTCGACGAAGACCGCGTTGTACGCCTCGCGGACGGAGGCGAGCGGGTGGCTGAGCGGGATCATCGCGGGGTGCACGCGCGCGGTGACGGACTCGCCGTCGGCGGCCCGCTCGCAGATCGCGAGCAGCTTGATGGTGCAGCCCATCTCCTTGGCGGAGGCGAAGTCCGCGGCGGTGACCTCGGTCATGCCCTCGCGGTAGACGTCGTCGAGGCGCACGCGCGTGTGGAAGGCGATCCCGGCGAGGATGGCGGCCTTGGCGGCGGCGTCGAAGGCCTCGACGTCGGCGGTGGGGTCGGCCTCGGCGTACCCGAGGGCGGTGGCCTCGTCGAGCGCTTCGGAGTACCCGGCGCCGCTCGAGTCCATCTTGTCGAGGATGAAGTTGGTCGTGCCGTTGACGATGCCCATCACCCGGTTGATCTTGTCGCCGGCGAGGGACTCGCGCAGCGGCCGGATGAGCGGGATGGCGCCCGCGACGGCGGCCTCGTAGTAGAGGTCCTGTCCGTGCTGCTGGGCGGCGGCGTAGAGGCTCGCGCCGTCCTGGGCGAGCAGTGCCTTGTTCGCCGAGACGACGGAGGCGCCGTGCTCGAAGGCGGTGGTGATGAGGGTGCGGGCCGGCTCGATGCCCCCGATGACCTCGACGACGACGTCGATGTCCCCCCGTTTGACGAGGGCGGTCGCGTCGGTGGTGATCAGCTCGGCGGGGACCCCGCCACGGACCTTGTCGGGCCGGCGGACGGCCACACCGGCGAGTTCGACCGGCGCGCCGATGCGCGCGGCGAGGTCGTCGGCGTGCGTCGTCATGATGCGCGCCACCTCTGAGCCGACCACTCCACAGCCCAGCAGCGCCACCTTCAGCGGACGCGTACGCATCATCCGACCTCGTTTCTCAAACTGACTTCGTCGTCGTATTTCTACGGTGGAACCAGTCTCACTCACCGGACGGGGGTTTCCGCCCCTCGTCCGGATCCTGAGACATCTATTTCGTCACTCGACTATTTCATCAGCCGACGTCCAGACGCAGGAGATCTTCCTCCGTCTCGCGCCGGACGATGACCCGCGCCTCGCCGTCGCGGACGGCGACGACGGGCGGCCGGAGGGCGTGGTTGTAGTTGCTGGCCATGGAGCGGCAGTACGCGCCGGTGGCCGGTACGGCGATCAGGTCGCCGGGCGCCAGGTCGGAGGGCAGGAAGGCGTCCCGTACGACGATGTCGCCGCTCTCGCAGTGCTTGCCGACGACGCGGGAGAGCATGGGCTCGGCCTCGCTGGTCCGCGAGACCAGGCTGACGCTGTACTCGGCGTCGTACAGGGCGGTGCGGATGTTGTCCGACATGCCGCCGTCGACGCTCACGTACGTCCGCAGCCCTTCCAGGGGCTTGACGGTGCCGACCCGGTAGAGGGTGAAGGCGGTAGGCCCGACGATGGCGCGTCCGGGCTCGACGGAGATACGGGGGGTCCGCAGGCCGGCCGCCTCGCACTCCCGCGTCACGATCTCGCTGAGCGCCTTGGCGATCTCGTGCGGCTCGCGCGGGTCGTCCTCGGAGGTGTACGCGATGCCGAGACCGCCACCGAGGTCGATCTCGGGCAGCTCGACGCCGTGCTCGTCGCGCACCTCGGCGAGCAGCTGCACGACCCGCCGTGCGGACACCTCGAAACCGGCCATGTCGAAGATCTGCGAGCCGATGTGCGAGTGGATGCCGATGAGCTCGAGGCCGTCGAGCTTGAGCGCCCGCCGCACGGCCTCGGCGGCCTGCCCGCCGGCGAGGGCGATGCCGAACTTCTGGTCCTCGTGGGCGGTGGCGATGAACTCGTGGGTGTGCGCCTCGACACCGACGGTCACCCGGATCTGCACCCGCTGCCGCTTCCCGAGGGACTGCGCGATGTGGGCGACCCGCACGATCTCCTGGAAGGAGTCGAGCACGATCCGCCCGACGCCGGCCTCGACGGCCCGGCGGATCTCGTCCTCGGACTTGTTGTTCCCGTGGAAGGCGATGCGCTCGGCGGGCATCCCGGCGGAGAGAGCGGTGCTCAGCTCACCACCGGAGCAGACGTCGAGATTCAGCCCCTCCTCCTTGAGCCACCGCACGACGGCCCGGGAAAGGAAGGCCTTCCCTGCGTAGAACACGTCGGCGTCCTTGCCGAAGGCCTCGGCCCAGGCGCGGCAGCGGGCACGGAAGTCGGCCTCGTCGAGGAAGTAGGCGGGCGTGCCGAACTCCTCGGCGAGCGCGTCGACCGCGATCCCGCCGACGGTGACGACGCCGCGCTCGTCCCGGCTCACCGTCCGGGCCCAGACCTTGGGGTCGAGCCGGTTGAGATCGGCGGGCGGAGCGGTGTAGTGCCCCTCGGGAAGGACATCGGCGTGACGGGGCCCGGCGGGGTGGGCGGAACGGCTCATGGTCTGCGTCTTTCAGATCTGGTCGGGTGCGCTGATGCCGAGCAGGGAGAGGCCACCGGCGAGCACCGTCCCGGCGGCTTCGGCGAGCGCGAGCCGGGAGCGGTGGGCGGCCGAGGGTTTCTCGTCGCCGAGCGGCAGAACGGTGTGCTGGAACGCGAGCAGCGCGTCGGCGGTGGCTTCGAGGTGCCGGGCGACCCGGTCGGGGGCGCGGTGGCGGGCGGCGGCGAGGAGGACGACGGGGTGGTCGCGGAGGACGCCGAGAAGCTCGGGTGCGTGGACGTCGGCGTCGTACGAGGGGGTGAAGCCGAGCTGCGACGCGTTGACGAGCAGCCGCTTCACGCGCGCGTGGGCGTACCGGACGCGGAAGAGGGGGTTGCGCTCGTGCTGGACGAGGAGGGGCGGCCCTTCGAGGACCCGGTCCCCGGGCGCGGCCCGCAGCAGGGCCCACCGGGCGGCGTCGACACCGAGGAGGTCGGGCTCGTACGCCCCACCCCGCACGGGAAGCAGCTCGTCCCCTCCGAAGGAGGCGTCGGCCCCCTGGCTGCGGAGCAGCCGGAGTACGACGTCGGTCACGATGACGGCGCGCGACTCTGTCACGTCGGCGAGCCGCACGACGGCGCCGGCGAGGGCGGTGCCGTGTCCGTACGCGCCCCTGGCGTCCCGAATCGCTCGTACGAGATCGCCGC
The DNA here is from genome assembly GCF_055575535.1 of Streptomyces sp. NPDC034084. Classification (NCBI taxonomy): domain Bacteria; kingdom Bacillati; phylum Actinomycetota; class Actinomycetes; order Kitasatosporales; family Streptomycetaceae; genus Streptomyces; species Streptomyces sp. NPDC034084. The sequence goes on along the minus strand of NZ_JBVISK010000004.1, from coordinate 358,559 downwards.
AGGCATCACGGCGAAGAGTGAAGTTCAAAAAGCCGGGCCCGGTGATGTCGACGGCGAGGATCCCGGGGGCTTCCTGGAGCCGCTCCTTGAGGACCGCGGCGACGTCGAGCGCGGGGCGCCCGGAGGGCCGGGCGAGGCTCAGGGCGATATTGCTGGCGTACTCGCCGGTACCGCCGGGACGGGCCCGCTCGACCTTGACGCGCGGGGGGACGTCGACCCGCAGCGCACCGTCGTCGACCGCACGGCGCACGGCGTGCTGCACGATGAGGGAGAGGTCCGCGGGGGTCACGGGACAAGCGTAGGGGAGGAGGGGGGTCGGAACGCGAACCGGTTTCGCCATACGGGCACCGGACGCGCGGGCCTCAGCTCCCCCGTCGCGCACTCCCGGCCCGCCGACTGCCCTGCCGTCGCCCGTCGGGGACCTGCCGGGCGTCCTGCTGCCGCGCGTCGGAGACCTGCCGGGTGTCCTGCTGCCGCGCGTCGGAGACCTGCCGGGTGTCCTGCTGCCGCGCGTCGTGCGGCTGTCGGGGGTCCTGCTGCCGGGTGTCCTGTTCCTGGAGGCCGTCGGCTGCGGCCGGTTCCTCTCCCCCGTCGGGCCCGGCGGCCTCGGGACGCTCCCGCCGCTCGCGATGCATCAACTGCCGCACCACGCGCACGAGCTCGGAGGGCTCGAAGGGCTTGGCGAGGAAGGCGTCGACACCGGAGGCGACCCCACCGACCTGGTGCTCACCACAGGCGCTGATGATCGCCACGGGCACATGACTGGTCCGCGGATCGGCCCGCAGTCGCTCGGCCGTCTTGATCCCGTCCAAGCGGGGCATGACGACGTCCAGGGTGACGACATCAGGACAGACCTGATGTACGACATCCAGACACTCGGCACCATCGGCCGCGGTCACGACCTCGAACCCCTCGAGTTCGAGATTGACCCTGATCAGCTGACGGATCACCTTGTTGTCATCGACAACGAGCACCCGCCCGGACACGCCTGACACACGAACGAGAGTAGGGCGCCCCGAAGGGCTGCGTCCGGGTTTTACCCACTTCTGACCCGTGCGGGGGACCCATGCCCCGGTGACACCACGGAAATACCTGTTCACAGGCACGCCCGGAGAGCTGGTAGGGTTCTACCCGTCGCCGCCGAACGCGGCGGACGCCCCCGTAGCTCAGGGGATAGAGCAACGGCCTCCGGAGCCGTGTGCGCAGGTTCGAATCCTGCCGGGGGCACTCCAGCTCGGACAGCGTGATCAAGGCGCTGACCTGCTGAAGTGCCGAAGACGAAGGGTCGGACTCAGTCTCACTGAGTCCGGCCCTTCGTCGTTGTCTCTCACTGAGTCGGATGCCCGTGATCAGCCAAGGGCCGCCGCCCTGGTTGGCGAGATCGGCCAGGATGGGTCGGCGGCGCGTGGCAGTACTCCGCGCGTGAGGCGCGGAGGGCCTTCAGGAGGCCTGGCGCACGTGGGCGAGCAGGTCGGTGACTGCGCTGGTGTAAGCGTGCAACGGCCCCTGAGCGCCGTGGTCGTGACGTCAGACAGCTTCCTTGGGCAGGGCAGTCCGACCACCGGATGCCGGCCGCCTCAGCGGGCCGCGCCGGGCCGGTCGCGGCCCGGTTACGGGCAGACCGTCGTCACGGAGTTCGAGGCGCCGCTCACGTCGCCCTTCGCGTACCAGAAGTGGCGGGTCTCGACGGTGGCGTCGCAGGGCGAGGCGTAGAACTCGTCGACGAACTCACCGGCTTCGTCCACGGCGAAGGTGTACGTGGCGGGGTCCGAGAGATGGCCGAGCTGGAGGGATCGGTGGGTGAGGTGGATCGTCTCGTTCGCCTTGAATCCCTCGCCTCGGACCACCACGACCTGGAAGTTCAGCCGGGTGAATTTGACCTCGGCGCTGATGCGGGGCTGCGGCATGGATGCTCCTCTGCGGCGGCGCGGCACCGATGGGGCGGTGCGCGTGAGTAGTGCGGGAGAGAGGAGGCGTCCCCGGGCCCAGGCGGTGCCGTTTTCAGGTTGGCTCCGGAAGGCGGACCACGCAACCCAGGGCCGTCCGGCGGATGCGTCTGCCGGGCGGCCCTGGGCGATGTGCGGGGTGTTACGTGATGTGGGGGGGTTACTCGACGTTGACGGGCGTCACTTGACGTTGATCGCGGTCCAGGCGGCGGCGACCGCGTTGTACTGGGTGCTGCCGGAGCCGTAGAGGTCGGCGGCCGCCGAGAGGGTGGCCGTACGGGCGCCGGCGTAACCCGTGGTGGAGGTCATGTAGGTGGAGAGGGCCTTGTACCAGATCTTGTAAGCGGCGGTGCGGCCGATGCCCGTGACCGTGGAGCCGCTGTAGGTCGGCGAGTTGTAGGTCACGCCGTTGACGGTCTTCGTGCCGCTGCCCTCGGACAGCAGGTAGAAGAAGTGGTTGGCCGGCCCCGAGGAGTAGTGGACGTTCAGGCGGCCGACCGACTTCGACCAGTAGTCGGCGGAGCTGCCGTCCTTGCTGGGCTTGTCCATGTAACGGAGCGGCGTGCCGTTGCCGTTGATGTCGATCTTCTCGCCGATGAGGTAGTCACCCTGGTCGGCCGCGTTGTTCGCGTAGAACTCGACCGCGGTGCCGAAGATGTCGGAGGTCGCCTCGTTCAGGCCGCCGGACTCGCCGCTGTAGCGGAGGTTCGCGGTGGAGGAGGTCAGGCCGTGGGACATCTCGTGGCCGGCCACGTCGAGGGACGTGAGCGGGTGGGTGTTGCCGATGCCGTCGCCGTACGTCATGCAGAAGCAGGAGTCGTCCCAGAAGGCGTTCACGTACGCGCTGCCGTAGTGGACGCGGGAGTAGGCGGCGACGCCGTCGCCGCGGATGCCGTTGCGGCCCAGCTCGTTCTTGTAGAAGTCCCAGGTGACGGCCGCACCGTAGTGGGCGTCGGCGGCCGCGGTCTCGCGGTTGGAGGCGAGCCCGTTGCCCCAGGTGTCGGTGGAGTTGGTGAAGAGGGTGCCGGTGCCGGACGTGCCGCCCTTCAGGTCGTACGTCTTGTGCCCGCCGCGCGTGGCGTCGGTGAGGCTGTACGAGGGCGAGGTGCCGAGGGTGACCTGGCCGGCGTACATGGTGTTGCCCACGCCGGTCTCGATCGTCTCGTGCGAGAACAGCACCTTGCCGGTGGTGGCGTCGGTGACGACCTGACGGCGGCTCGGGGTGCCGTCCTTCTGGACGCCGGTGACGTACGTCTCCCAGGCGAGGACCGGCTTGCCGGTGGCCGCCCAGATCACCTTGCGGGCGGAGGACACGGCCTCGTCCGCGTTGGCGGCGGAGGCGAGGGCCGCCTTGCCGGCGGTGGCGCGCGCGACGGCGGGCGTCGTGCTCGCCACGGATATCCGGGCCGAGGTCGCCTTGGTGGTGGAGCGGGCGCCCGACTTCTTCTGGTGGACGACCAGGTCGCCGCCGAGGACCGGGAGGCCGTCGTAGGTGCGCTCGTAGCGCGTGTGGACGGTGCCGTCCGCGTCCCTGACGACGTCGCGGACGACCAGCTTCTCCTGGGCGGGCAGGCCGATGGCGCGGGCGGTGGCGGTCGCCTCGCCCTGCGCCTCGTGGATGGCGGCGGCGCGCTGGGTGCCGGTCAGCTGGATCGCCGTGGCGCCGGCCTCGCGCTGGGCATCGGCGTTGGCGGATCCGGTCTGGACTCCGACGACGACCATGGCGGCCGATGCGATCAGGGCGGCGGCTCGGGCGGTGGTACGGCGGTGCGAGGACTGCTGGCGGGTCACGCGGGCTCCTTCGCTGAAAAGCGTGGGGATTGTGGGGGTGGGTGGTGCGGCTGTGAGCGTGCCAGCGAAGAAGCCTGTTTGACAGGTCTGCAACAAGAATTTGACCATGTGTTGTCCGAAGGACAGATAACTCTGTCCGCTATACGGGGAGTTCGGGGCGCACCACGACTCCCGCTGCCCGGTTTCGGGCAGCGAGGAGCCCCCCAGCGGGTTCGCTGGGGGGCTTGGGGGGGTTGAGGTGTTTGTTGTTGCTCTAGGGGTTTATGGGGCGGGGGCGGGGCGCGTCCTCGGCGCGTCGGAGGGCGGCTCAGGCTGTGCGCTTGCGGGGCGTCGTCTTCTTCGCCGACGTCTTCTCGGCCGACTTCTCGGCCGCCTCCTTCTTCGCGGCGGTCGTCTTCGCCGGGGTCTTCTTCGCTGAGGCCTTCTCCGGCGTCGCCTTCTCGGCCGTCGTCCTCGCGGCCGTCTTCCTCCCTGAAGCCGCCCGCTCGGAAGTCGTCTTCTTCGCCGCCGCCTTCTTCGCCGCGGGCTTCGACTCTTCCTTCGCCGTCCCCCGCGGCTTGAGTTCGGTCACCACCGCGTCCTCCCCGCGCGCCTCCCTCGCCGCCCGGACGCTGTTCTCCAGGGCCGCCATCAGGTCGATGACCCTGCCTCCGCCCGCCTCCTCCCCCGGGGCCCGGGGCGCGACGGCCTCGCCGCCCGCCGCCTTCGCCGCGATCATCTCCTCGACCGCCGTGCGGTAGTCGTCGTGCAGGGTGCTGATGTCGACCTCGCCCAGCGTGGCCATCAGAGCGTCCGCCAGGTCCAGTTCGGCATCCCGGACCGCGACCGGGGTCTCCGGGGCGACGCCTTCCGGAGCGCGGATCTCGTCCGGCCAGAGCAGGCCGTGCATGGCGATCACGTCGTCCACGACCCGGAGCATGCCGAGCCGCTCCCGCCCCCGCAGCGCGTACTTCGCGACCGCCACCTTGTCGCTGCGCTTGAGCGCCTCGCGGAGCAGGGTGTACGGCTTGGCCGCCGGCACGCCGTTCGCCGAGAGGTAGTACGCGGCGTCCATCTGGAGCGGGTCGATCTCGCCGGCCGGCACGAAGGAGACGATCTCGATCGTCTTCGCGGTGGGGAGCGGCAGCGCGGCCAGGTCCTCGTCGGTGATCGGGATCATGGTCCCGTCGGCGTCCTCGTACGCCTTGCCGATCTCCGCCTGGGGGACCTCCTCCCCGTCCAGCTCGCACACCTTCTTGTAGCGGACCCGGCCGCCGTCCTCGGTGTGGATCTGGCGGAAGGAGACGGACCGGCTCTCGGTGGCGTTCACCAGCTTGATCGGGATGCTGACCAGCCCGAAGGATATGGCGCCGTTCCAGATGGATCGCACGGGCATTCGTTCCTTTCGAGCCGAGGAGTGACCGATATCCGATATGTCGTGAGGATCCCGAAACGTGGGATTCTCATCGTATGACGCCGATCACAGAGGTGGAGGGGCGACGGCTGGCGCTCAGCAACCTGGACAAGGTGCTCCACCCCGTCACGGGCACCACCAAGGGCGAGCTGCTCCACTACTACGCGACCGTCGGGCCCGTGATCCTGCCGCATCTGCGCGACCGTCCGGTGTCCTTCCTGCGCTATCCGGACGGTCCCGACGGGCAGCTCTTCTTCACCAAGAATCCGCCGCCCGGCACACCCTCCTGGGTGAGAACCACCCCCGTGCCCCGCTCCGATGACCCCCGGGCCCGGCAGGTGGTGATCGAGGACCTGCCCTCGCTCATGTGGGCCGCGAACCTCGTCGTGGAGTTCCACACGCCCCAGTGGCGGGCCTCCTCCCCCGCCGTCGCCGACCGGCTCGTCCTCGACCTCGACCCCGGAGCGCCCGCCACCGTCGTCGAGTGCTGCCGGGTCGCGCTCCACCTGCGGGAGCGGCTCGCGGCGGACGGCCTCGAGGCCTTCGCCAAGACGTCCGGCTCCAAGGGCCTCCACCTGCTCGTCCCGGTGGTGCCGACGCCGTCCGCGCACGTCTCGGCGTACGCGAAGCGGCTCGCCGTCGAGGCGGAGGCGGCGCTCCCGGGGCTCGTCACGCACCGGATGACCAAGGCGCTGCGCACCGGGAAGGTCTTCGTCGACCACAGCCAGAACGCCGCCGCCAAGACCACCGCCACCCCCTACACCCTGCGGGCACGGGCCCGGCCCAGCGTCTCTGCGCCCGTCACCTGGGAGGAGGTGGAGGGCTGCGCCGCTCCCGGCGGGGCGCCCGAGGACCTCGTCCTCCTCATGGGCGACATCGCGCCACGTCTGGAGCGGTACGAGGACCTCCTGGCGCCCCTCTTCGCGCCCGAGCGGGCGGGAGCCGTGCCGTGAACGGCGTCCCCGGAGCAGACGGAGGCGGCGGCAGCGGTGCGGGTCCCGCACCCGGCGGGGGCGCCGTCCCCGTCCCGGTCGTCCTCCCGCCGCCCGTCGACGTCATGCGCCCCCGGGCCGCGGACGAGATCCCGGCGCAGGCGGAGCCGCCCCGGGAGCTCCAGTACTCCCTCAAGCTGGACGGGTTCCGCGCCCTCGCCTTCGTGCTCGGCGGCGGGAAGGTCGTCCTCCAGTCCCGCTCCCGCCGGGACCTCTCGCCGGAGTTCCCCGACATCGCCGCGCACCTGCGCGACCAGCTGCCGCCGGGGATCGTCCTGGACGGCGAGCTGTGCGCGTACCGCGACGGCCGGCTGAGCTTCACGGACCTGCTCAAGTCGCACGCCGACCGGGTCCGGGCCGGGGTGCCCGTCTCGTACGTCGCCTTCGACCTGCTCGCCGTCCCGGGGCGCGACGTGCGGGCGCTGCCGCTGCGCGACCGGTGGGCGCTGCTCGGGGCCGCGCTGCGGGAGGCCGAGCCGCCGCTCCAGCGGGTCCTGGCCACGACGGACGAGGAGACGGCGCGGGCCTGGTTCCGGGACCTGCGGGACGCCGGCGTCGAGGGGGTCGTCGCGAAGCGCCTCGACGCGCCCTACCGGGCGGGCTCCACCTGGGCCTGGCGCAAGGTCCGGCACGCCGACACGAGAGACGCCCTGCTGCTCGGTCTCGTCGGCCCGCCGGAGCGGCCCCGGGCCCTGGTCGTACGCCTCCCCGACGGCCGCACCCTGACCACCTCGCCGCGGCTGACCCCGGCGCAGTCGCGCCAGGTCGGCGAGCTGGCGGCCGACCGCGCCGGACCGCTCGCGCAGGACCCGGAGCACGGGCCGGTGCGATGGGTGGACCCGCCGCTCCCGGTGGAGCTGCGCCAGGCCGCGGGGCGGCACGAGACGGCGGCGTTCGTCCGCGTCCGGTCGGAAGGGTAGGGCGGGCGGGGCGGCGGTCGCGGCGGCGCGTCTCCCGTCCGGGCACCCAGAGCAACTGCCTTGCTGCGCAACGTACATGGCGCAAAGAGACCGCAACTGGCGCTCCGCGCAGGGCAGCTGGCGCCGGTTCGGCCTCCTTGTCCGTCCCGTGGTGCACACTTGCTGCCTGGCACAGCGCTCACGGGGAAGGCGGCCTGGCAATGCTGACGGGGATCGAGGAGGTCGACTGGGCCTCGCTGGGGCACGCGTACGGCCCCGCGGACGACGTGCCGGAGCTGCTCCGCGGACTCGCCTCCGCCGATCCCGCGGAGCGGGAGACCGCCCTCGACGGCATGTACGGCGCGGTGCACCACCAGGGCGACGTCTACGACTCGACCCTCGCCTGCATCCCCTTCCTCCTCGAACTCGTCGCCGACCCCGGCGTCCAGGACCGGGGCTGCATCGTGGAGCTGCTCACCAGCATCGGCGGGATCGAACTCGACGACGACGACGAGGAACTGGACGAAGTCGGTTCGGACGACGAGGAGTTCATCCCCGCAGCGAACTACGCGATGGCCGCCGCCGCGATCGCCGCCGGCGCCGACGTCTTCCTGGGGCTCGTCTCCGACCCCGACCTCGAGGTGCGGCTCGCCGCGCCGTGCGCGCTCGCCTCGCTGCACCCCGAGCCCGCGCGGGTGCTGACCCTGCTGCGGGAGCGGCTCACCGTCGAGCGGGACACCGAGGTGCGGCTCGCCCTGGTGGCCGCCGTCGGCCGGATGGCCCTGCGGCACGCCTCGCTGCGCGCCGAGATCGTCGACTGGCTCGGCTGGCTCGCGCGCGCCGCGCAGGACCCCGGGCTCCGGCTCGCGGCCCTCGCGCAGCGGGCGCGCTGCGCGCCCGCTGACATCCCGGACGACGTGGTGCCGTGGGTGACGGGACTCCTGGAGGAGATCAGGGCCTCGGCGACCCGGCCGGCCGCGCCCGGCACGGAGCGGGCGGCGGCCCCGACGCTCATCGGGCAGGTCCGCGAGCTCCTGGAGGAGCACGCCGCCGGCCGGCCCGCGCCGTGGACCGAGGAGCTGCTGCGGACCCTGCACGCCGCGCTCGACGACCGGGTCGACGACCGGATCGCCCTGATCCTCGCGCAGCTGCGCAGCCCGGACTGGGGGCAGCGCTCGGACGCGATCTGGTTGTGCGGCGGTCTGATACGGCTCTGGCGCGGGCGGTACGAGGAGGTGGTCCGGCTCGTCGGCGCGCAGCTCCAGGACCCCGAGCCGCGGCTCCGGGAGGCGGCCACGTCCTTCCTGGAGCGGCTCTTCGAGCTGGGCGCGCCCGCCGCCGACGCGCTCGCGTCCCGCCTCGCCCCCGGGCCGGCCGGGGCCGGACAGGACCACGGGACCGGCGGCTTCGTCGGGCGGTCCGGGCGGGACGGGGCGCTGCTCGCGCTGGCCCGCGCCGGGGACACGCGCGCGGTCCCGCTGCTCGCCCGCGCCCTGGAGGAGCCGGAGGTGCGGCGCGAGCTGCTGTACGCCATGGACGGGCTCGGACCCTCGGCGGCGCTGCTCGCCCCGCTGCTCCGGCGCCGGCTCGCCGAGGTCGAGCTCGACGAGCGGCTGTACGACCGGGCGGCACCGCTGCTGTACGCCCTGGCGGCCGTGCGGGGCGGCCAGGCCGTGCCGGAGGTGCTGCGGGTCCTGCGCGGGGCGCCGGCGAACCGGCGCGACTGGGTGCGGGAGGCCGCGCTGCGGACCCTGGCGGCCTTCGGGCCCGCCGCCCGGCAGGCCGTGCCGGACATGCGAAGACTCCTGGCCGCCGAGTCGGCCGCGGTGGCCTCGACGGCGGCGCGGGCGCTGTGGGCGGCCGAGGGGGACCGGGGGGACGTGCTGCCGGCCCTGGAGCGGTGGCTCCGGCCGGGCACGCAGGACGCGGACTGGTGCGCGGCCGCGCAGGCCCTCGGCGAGATCGGTCCGGCGGCGGCCGCGGCGGCCCCGGCCCTCCGGCCCGGCCTGGCCTCGCGGGACCTGTGGGTGCGGGTCCGCAGCGCCGCGGCGCTGTGGCGGGTGTCGGGCGAGGCGTCGGCCTCGCTCCCGGTGCTGCTCGCGGCCTGGGAGGAGAACCGGCACGCGCGCGTGGACATCGCGGAGTGCCTGGCGGAGATGGGTCCCGCGGCCTCGGGGGCGCAGCTGGTCGTCCTCACGGAGCTGACCCGCAGGCGCCGTCACAACGCCCGCGAGGGCGGCTCGGGCAGCCACGACATCCACCTCGACGAGAAGCTGCTGACCCTCTGCAGGGCGGCGCTGGCCCGGATGGAGCGGGGGGTCTTCTAAAAGCCCGGAAACCCAGCACCCCAGGACCGCGACGAACCGACGATGAGACAAAAAGGACTTCACTCCGCATAAGGTCTACTGGGAGCCGATCCCCGCCCGCCGACCGAGGAGCAGAAGCAGCGTGAGACCGCGCCGAGTGCAGTGCGCCGCCGGCGTCCTGTGCGCCCTCGGCCTCACCCTCGCGCTCACCGGCTGCGGTGGCGAGGGAGGGCTCAGGAGCGCCGGACCCACGCCGACGGCCGTGGGGCCCGTCCGGCTCTGGCCGGACCTGCCGCCCGCGACGAACCCACCGCTCGACTACGGCGAGTCCGACACCCAGCGCGTCCCCGGCATCGAGGTCGCCGACAACGACGTCCACTCCCTCGACCCGGTGGCGGTCGTCCGCGCCGAGGTGCGCGCCCACCCCGACACGTACACCGGCGCGGACGGGCTGTACGAGGAGACCGCCCGCGCGATCGGGGCCTGCGGCACCGCGCCGGCCCGCTGCCCGGTCCTGCGGCCGTACTACCGCGACCTCACCGGCAACGGCCGGGACGAGCTGATCGTCGGGATCCGGATGCCGGAGCAGCAGGTCGGGGTGCGGGTCTATCTCGCCGAGAACGGCGGTCTGACCCGGATCATGTCCACCGTCGACCAGGTCATCAGCGTGGAGCTGGCGGGCCGGGACCTGATCCTGCGGGTCGGTTCGGCCGGCATCCCGGGGTACGAGTACCGGACCGCCTGGTCCTGGGACGAGCAGCAGGGCAGCATGCTGCCCACCCGGGACGAGATCGTCCGGGTGAAGCCGCCCGGCACCGGGCCCGCGACGGTGCCCGCGCCCCGCCTGGTGAGCCCCACACCCGCCGCGACGGCCACACCGGCGCCCGTACCGCTGCCTCCGGAGGCGACGCCGTGAGGCCCGTACCGCTCCCCCGGAAGGCGACCGTGGGCCCCGCACCGCTCCTCCCGGCGGCGGCGCCGTGAGGGCGCCCCGGTTGCCCGCCTGGACCGCGACGCTCACCTGGAAGGCCGCGCTCTTCATCGCGGTGATGTGCTGCGCCCTCGCCGCACTGCTCGGCGTGCTCGTCCATGTCTCGGTGGCCGGCCAGACCGTGAGCGACTCCCGGGAGAAGGCCCTGACACGGCTCGGCGAGGTCAGCGGGCTCTACGAGGCGGGCGAGCCGCTCCCCCGGTTCGCCGGGGTGGATCCGCCCGGACTCCCGGCCTCGCTGCGGGCGCTCGCTGCGGGCGGGGAGCGGGGCACGATGGTCGCGGAGCACGAGGGCCGGCCGACGATGTGGGCGGCGGGCCCGGCGGACGGCCGCGCCCTCGCCGTACGCCTCGACTACACCCAGAGCGCCGAGACGATCGACGCGCTCGACCGCTCGATCCTCGGCTCCTCCGTCCTGGCGATCGGGGCGACCCTGCTCGTCGGCGCGTTCGCCGTCACCCGGGTCACCCGCCGGTTGCACCTCACCGCGCAGGTGGCCCGCCGGATCAGCGCCGGCGACCTGGACGCGCGCGTGGACGATCCCCGCACCAAGGACCCCTCGCGCCCGCAGGACGAGGTGGCCACGGTCTCCGGGGCGCTCGACACCATGGCCTCCTCGCTCCAGCGCAAGCTGCAGAGCGAGCAGCGGTTCACCGCCGATGTGGCGCACGAGCTGCGGACCCCGCTGACCGGGCTCTGGGCCGCGGCCGAGCTGCTGCCGGAGGGGCGGCCGTCGGAGCTCGTACGGGACCGGGTGCGGGCGCTGCGGGGGCTCACCGAGGACCTGCTCGAGATCTCGCGGCTCGACGCCCGGACCGAGACGGTGGACCTGGCGGTGCACGAGCTCGGGCCGCTCGCCGAGCGGGTGGTGCGCGCCTCGGGCACGGAGACGGAGGTGCGGGTCGTCAGGGACGCCACGGTGGAGACGGACCGGCGGCGCGTGGAGCGGGTGCTCGGCAATCTGGTGGCCAACGCGCACAGGCACGGGGCGCCGCCCGTGGTGGTGACCGTGGACGGCCCGGTGGTGTCCGTGCGGGACCACGGGCCGGGGTATCCCGCGTACCTCCTGGAGTCGGGCCCGCAGCGGTTCCGTACCGAGAGCGGCGGCAAGGGGCACGGCCTCGGGCTGACCATCGCGGCGGGGCAGGCGGAGGTGATCGGCGCCGAGCTGGTCTTCGCCGCCGGCCCGGACGGGGGCGCCGAGGCCCGGCTGCGGCTGCCGGAGTACGTACGGCTCCCCGATCCGGAATCCGAGCGGTGACGGCACACCGTCACACAAAAGGGACATAGGGCATACCGCTTGCTACGTTGCGGCCATGACCGCACCTCCGCCCGGCATCCGCGTCCCGAAGCGGCGCGGCGTGGAGCTGTCGCTCCTGATCGGCGCGGTCCTCATCTGCGTCTGCGGCTACGCCGAGGTCGGCCTCGCCCGCAGCGGCGCCGTGCCGCCCGACGCCGCCCGCTACGGGGCCGGGCTCGGGCTGCTCGCGCTCGTCGCCCATCTCGCGGTCCGCTTCCGCGCCCCGTACGCCGACCCCCTGCTGCTGCCGATCGCGGTCCTGCTCAACGGCCTCGGTCTGGTGCTCATCTACCGCCTCGACCTGGAGACGCCGAAGGACCAGGCGGCGACGACGCAGGTGATCTGGTCGACGCTCGGGGTGGCGCTGTTCATCGTGGTCGTCCTGCTGCTGCGCGACCACCGCGCGCTCCAGGGGTACGCGTACGTGTCGGTGGCCGCCGCGCTCGCCCTGATGATTCTGCCGATCTTCTTCCCGGCGGTGAACGGCGCCAAGATCTGGATCAGGATCGGCGGGCTCTCCTTCCAGCCGGGCGAGTTCGCCAAGATCCTGCTCGCGGTCTTCTTCGCCGCGTACCTCGCCGCCAACCGCCACGCGCTCGCGTACGCCGGCCGCCGGATCTGGATCTTCCAGTTTCCGACGGGCCGGGTCCTCGGGCCGATCGTGGCGATCTGGCTGCTGAGCGTCGGCGTCCTCGTCCTGGAACGGGACCTGGGCACCTCGCTGCTCTTCTTCGGCCTCTTCGTGATCATGCTGTACGTGGCGACCGGCCGGACCGGCTGGATCGCGGTCGGGCTCGTCCTGGCGTCCGCGGGCGCCTTCCTCGTCGGCTCGCTCGAACCGCACGTCCACAGCAGGGTGCAGGACTGGCTCGACCCGTACGCCTCGATCCGCGCGGGTGACGGGCCGGGGCAGCTCGCCCAGTCGCTCTTCGCCTTCGCCGCCGGCGGGATGCTCGGCACGGGGCTCGGTCTCGGCCATTCCGTCCTCATCGGCTTCGCCACCAAGTCCGACTTCATCCTGGCGACGGCCGGCGAGGAACTCGGGCTCGTCGGCCTCACCGCGCTCTTCCTGCTGTACGCGCTGCTCGTCGCCCGCGGCTACCGCGCCGGCCTCTCGCTGCGCGATCCCTTCGGGCGGCTGCTCGCGATCGGCCTCGCCTCGATCGTGGCCCTCCAGGTCTTCGTCATCGCGGGCGGGGTGATGGGGCTGATCCCGCTGACCGGCATGGCGATGCCGTTCCTGGCGCAGGGAGGGTCTTCGGTCGTCACCAACTGGGTGATCGTCGCCCTCCTCATCCGCGTCAGCGACTCGGCCCGCGCACCCCAGCCGGACACCGCCGACACCGGGGAACTCGCCAGGGTCGGGGAGGGCGTGCGGTGATGTGGAACCCCGCGATCCGGGGAGGCGCGCGATGATCCGGTACATCCGGAGGGCAGCCGCCCTCTGTCTGGTCCTGCTCGTCGCCCTCCTCGTCAACGCCGCCCGGGTGATGGTCTTCGAGGCCGATTCCCTCGACGCCGACCCGGCCAACCGGCGGATCGCGATCGACCGGTACGCGCGGCCGCGCGGCGAGATCGTCGTCGACGGGAAGCCGGTGACCGGCTCCCGGGACAGCGGACAGCAGCTGCGCTGGGAACGGACCTACCGGCAGGGGCCGTTGTACGCGCCGCTGACCGGTTACTCCTCCCAGACGTACGGCACGACGCTGGTCGAGCACGCCGAGGACGCGGTCCTCGCGGGCACCGACCCGATGCTCGCGCCGCTGCCCCTGTGGAACGACCTCACCCGCGGCCACCAGCCCGGCGGCGACGTGGTGACGACGATCCGCGCCTCGATGCAGGAGACCGCCTTCCGGGGGCTCGACGGGAAGCGGGGCGCGGTCGTGGCGGTCGAGCCGTCGAGCGGCCGGATCCTGGCGCTCGTCAGCTCACCCTCGTACGACCCGGGGGTCCTCTCGGGGACGGGCCGGGGCGTCAAGGACGCCTGGCGACGGCTGAACGGCTCGCCGAACCAGCCGATGCTCAACCGGGCGCTGCGGCAGACGTACCCGCCGGGCTCCGCCTTCAAGATCGTGACGGCCGCGGCGGCCCTGGACGCGGGGGCGGTGCGGGACGTGGAGGCGCCGACGGACACCCCGGACCCGTTCGTGCTGCCCGGCACCCGGCAGGTGCTGCCGAACGAGGCGACGGGCTGCGGCAACGCCTCCCTCGCGTACGCGATCCAGTGGTCCTGCAACACGGTGATGGCCGGACTCGGGGTGGAGGTGGGCCTGCGGGGGATGGTCGACGCCGTGGAGCGCTTCGGCTTCAACGACACGGGGCTGCGGGTGCCGTCCTGGGTGGCGAAGTCCAACTTCGACCGGACGATGAGCCCGGACCAGCTGGCGCTGTCGTCGATCGGGCAGTTCGACACGACGGCGACCCCGCTGCAGATGGCGATGGTGGCGGCGGCCGTCGCCAACAACGGGGAGATCGCCCACCCGTACCTCGTGGACCGCACCACGACCTCCGGCGGCACGACCGTGGACCGCACCGTCCGCCGCAGCTACCGGCAGGCGATGAACCCGGCGACGGCGATGCAGCTCCAGCGGCTGATGGTGAAGGCGGTGGAGGAGGGCACCGGGACGAAGGGGGCGATCCCCGGCGCCCGGGTCGGCGGCAAGACGGGCACCGCCCAGCACGGCTTCGGCAACACCGGTACGCCGTACGCCTGGTTCATCGCCTGGGCACAAGCGGACGACGCGGCCCAGCCGGCGGTGGCGGTGGCGGTCGTCGTCGAGGACGCGGAGGCCTCCCGTACGGACATCAGCGGCGGCGGCAGCGCGGCGCCGATCGCGAAGGCGGTGATGACGGAGGCGCTGAGGCTGGAGGCGGAGGCGCGGGGCTGAGCGGGTCCGGTGGGCCGCACGGGCCGCCGCGGGGCCGCTTCCCCGCCCCGCGACAGGCGCTTCAGCCGAGCGGCTTGCGGATCTCCGCGCGGATCTTGGCCGTGGTCTCGGCGAGTTCGGCCAGGTCGATGTCCTCGGGGTCCACGGTGGCGGATCCCGGGGTGACGAGGGCGATGGCGGCCGCGGTGTTGTCGTCGCCCCAGGCGCACATGGGGAGCGTGGTCGTGCCGAGCGCGTCCTTCGACGTGGTGACCTGGCAGCTCAAGGTCACGTCGTACCCGGCGGGGGTGAAGTCCCTGGGCCGGACGACGAGCGTGGAGCCCTTGTCCGTGGCGGCGCCCTTGAGGATGGACGTGCGGGTGGAGTCGCCGCTCTTGATGCGTCCGTACATCCCGGAAAGGACGAGGACGGCCCCGTCCTTGCCGCTGTACTGCCCGACCGTCGCCGTCGCGTCCTTCACCGTGAGGTCGGGGGTGTCCTCGATCTCCTTGCCCTGGGTGTCGGAGAGGTCCGATTCGAGGGTGTACGTGCCGGCGAGGAGGGACTGGGGGACGACGAGCTTGTGCGTCGCCTCGGGGAAGGGACCGGTGACGCTGTCGAGCCCGGCCTTGGTCGCGTAGCCGATTCCTCCGACCACGACCAGGGACCCGACGACGATGGCGACGATCGCCCCGGCCGACAGCTTCTTCTTCGGCGGCGGCCCCATGGGCGGCTGGCCGAACGGCGGCTGGCCGAAGGGCGGCTGACCCATCGGCGGCTGACCCATCGGCGGCTGTCCCGTCGGCGGCTGTCCCCAGGTCCCGGCGCCCGGCGCCTGGTACTGCGGCGGGACGCCGTGCGGCTGGTGGGGCGGTACGGGTCCGCCGTACGGCTGGTGGGGCGGCTGGCTCGGCGGTGGCGGCATGGTCATGACGATCACGCTACGTCACCCGTACGACAGCCGGTTCCGCCAGGCCCGCGGAAGGCCGGATTCCGCTACCCCTCGGCCTCCACCCCCGCCCCCGCTCCCGATCCCGCCGCGATCGCGTCCGCCACTTCCGTCACCCGGGCCCGCTCCTCCTCCGCGAAGCGCTCCGCGTCGAGCCGCTCCGCGATCTCCTCGTCCTGGCTCATCAGCAGGTCCAGATTGGAGTCCCCGAGGTCGAACACGCCCATGTCCAGGTAGGCCTTCTGCAGGCGCTCGCCCCACAGACCGATGTCCTTGACGCAGGGCACGATCCGGCTGAAGAGCAGCTTGCGGAAGAGGTGGAGGAACTCGCTCTGCTCGCTCAGCTGCTCCGCCTCCTTCTTGGGGATGCCGAAGTTCTCCAGGACCTCGACCCCGCGCAGCCGGTCGCGCATCAGATGGCAGCCCTCGATGACGAACTCCTCGCGCTCGCGCAGCTCGGCGTCCGCGAGCTGCCTGTAGTAGTCGCGCAGCGCCATCCGGCCGAAGGCCACGTGCCGCGCCTCGTCCTGCATCACGTACGCGAGGATCTGCTTCGGCAGCGGCTTGTCGGTGGTGTCGCGGATCATGCCGAAGGCGGCGAGGGCGAGGCCTTCGATGAGGACCTGCATGCCGAGGTAGGGCATGTCCCAGCGGGAGTCGCGCAGGGTGTCGTCGAGGAGTCCCTTGAGGTTGTCGTTGATCGGGTAGAGCATCCCGATCTTCTCGTGGAGGAACCGGCCGTAGATCTCGGCGTGCCGGGCCTCGTCCATGGTCTGGGTGGCCGAGTAGAACTTGGCGTCCAGGTCGGGGACGGACTCGACGATCCGGGCGGCGCAGATCATGGCGCCCTGCTCGCCGTGGAGGAACTGACTGAACTGCCAGGAGGCGTAGTGGCGGCGCAGGTCGCCCTTGTCCTTCTCGGTCATCTTCGCCCAGTGGCGGGTGCCGTGGAGGGTCAGGACCTCGTCGGGGGTGCCCAGCGGGTCGTACGGGTCGACCTCGATGCCCCAGTCGACGCGGGTGGCGCCGTCCCACTGCTTGTCCTTGCCCTTCTGGTAGAGGGCGAGGAGGCGCTCGCGGCCGTCGTCGTAGTCCCAGGAGAAGCGGGCGGCGCCGGAGGCGGGTATCTCCCAGCCGGGTCCTGCGGGGGCGCTCACATAGAGGTCGTGCGTCGACACTGACGACTCCTTCCGTCCGGTTCCAGCAGGCTCACACGGTGGTAGACGGATCGTCAACAAGTCGGACGGAGGGTCTTGACGGCACTGCCGACGGGCAGTCTCATCACAGTCATGACGCCGTCGAGGTCCATCGCCGAGCCCGACTTCAGCCTCCTCCGCGACGCCCTGGGGCCGCTGCGCGACCGCGAGCAGGTCGCCCAGCGCCTCCTGGACGCCTCCCGCAGGCACTCCTACGACCCGGACACCGAGCTCGACTGGGACGCGCCCTTCGAGGACGGCAGGTGGTTCTGGCCACCCGAGCTGGTCTCCCTCTACGACACCCCGCTGTGGCGCCGGATGTCCGAGGACCAGCGGATCGAGCTCTCCCGGCACGAGGCGGCCTCGCTCGCCTCCCTGGGCGTCTGGTTCGAGATCATCCTCATGCAGCTGCTCGTCCGGCACATCTACGACAAGCCCCTGACCAGCCATCACGTCCGGTACGCCCTGACCGAGATCGCGGACGAGTGCCGGCACTCCATGATGTTCGCCCGACTGATCCGGCGCGGCGGCACCCCCGCCTACCCGGTGCCGAGGATCTACCACAACCTCGCGCGGATCCTGAAGACCGTCTCCACCACCCCCGGCTCCTTCGCCGCCACCCTGCTCGGCGAGGAGATCCTCGACTGGATGCAGCGCCTGACCTTCCCGGACGAGCGGGTGCAGACCCTCGTGCGCGGGGTCACCCGCATCCATGTGGTCGAGGAGGCCCGCCACGTGCGGTACGCCCGCGAGGAGCTGCGCCGCCAGATGGCGACCGCCCCGCGCTGGGAGCAGGAGTTCACCCGGCTGAGCTGCGGCGAGGCCGCGCGGGCCTTCTCCACCTGCTTCGTCAACCCCGGGGTGTACGAGGCGGTGGGCCTGGACCGGCGCGAGGCCGTGGCCCAGGTGCGGGCGAGCGGACACCGGCGCGAGGTCATGCGGGCCGGAGCGAAGCGGCTCACCGACTTCCTCGACGACGTCGGTGTGCTGCGCGGGCCGGGGCGCCGGCTCTGGAAGTCCTCCGGGCTGCTGGCCTGAGCGAGCCGCTCCGCGGTTACGCTGCGGTCCATGACGAGCGCCGCCACCCCCGCGTACCGCAGACTCAGTGTCGAGAAGCGGCGCGGGCAGCTCCTCGACGCCGCCCTGGGGCTCTTCGCCCACCGGGCGCCCGAGGACGTCTCGCTCGACGACGTCGCCGAGGCGGCCGGCGTCTCGCGGCCCCTCGTCTACCGCTACTTCCCCGGCGGCAAGCAGCAGCTGTACGAGGCGGCCCTGCGGTCCCACGCCGACGCCCTGAACCACTGCTTCACCGAGCCGCCGACCGGGCCGCCCACCGAGCGGCTGGGCCGGGTGCTCGACCGCTACCTGGCCTTCGTCGACGAGCACGACGCCGGGTTCAGCGCCCTGCTGCGGGGCGGCAGCGTCGCCGAGACCTCCCGGACCTCCGCCATCGTGGACGAGGTGCGGCGGTCCGCCGCCGAGCAGATCCTCGTCCACCTCGGGGCGGAGCGGCCGGGCCCCCGGCTCGGGATGCTCGTCCGGACGTGGATCGCCGCCGTCGAGGCGGCCTCGCTCATCTGGCTCGACGAGGAGAAGCAGCCGCCGGCCCGCGAACTGCGGGACTGGCTCGTCGACCATCTCGTCGCCCTGCTCGTCGCGACCACGGCGAGCGACGAGGAGACGGCCGGGGTCGTGAGGCGGCTCCTGGCGCAGGAGACACCCGAGGGGCCGGTGGCGAGGCTGGCCCGACGGGTGGTCCCGGTGTGGGGCGAGGCGGCCCACCTGCTGTGAGGCGGTGACCCGGGAGAGACTGTGGGGGTGAGAAGCGAGAACACCCCCTTCCGCGGCGGCCCCCTCGACGGCAGGGCCCTGCCGATCCTGCTGGGCCCGACCGGCCACCCGCCGAAGTGGTACGAGATCCCGGTCCCGGCGCACGACGGCCGCCCGCCGGCCCTGCACACGTACCGGCGCGAGCCCGCGGGCTACACGAAGCGGCTCGGGCTCCAGCGCGGCTGGGTCTACGTGTACGCCCCCGAGGGGCGGGAGCGGCGCGAGCTGAAGTGGCCGTGGTCGAAGCCGTCACCGGGGCCGAACGGGTGATGCGGCGGGGCACGCCCCGATTCATACGGTAATCGGATGAAGTGAACCGTCATCATCCCCGTGGAGGTGGTGACGTGTCGCGAAGCCTGCTGCGTACGGTCTGCATGGGGGCACTCGCCGCGGCGACGACGCTCACAGGGGTGCTCCCGTCGGCGGGCGCCGCCCCGGAACCACCCCCGGACCCTCCGGCGGAGGCCCCGATCGCCTGGGCGGACCCGGCGGCGGAACCGGTGGAACCGGTCGACCCGGCGGCGAACCCGACGGCCGCAGCCGCGGCCGAGGACCCGGCCGACACGACGAAGCCGGCCGCCGCCAGGGACCCGGCCGACACGGAGGCGCCGGCCTCAGCCACCGACCCGGCGGGCCCGGCGGTGCCGCCCACGGGTCCGGCCGGCCCGGCAGCCCCGCCCGCCGCCACGGACCGGGGCGACCCCGCCGATCCGGCGGCCCCCGCCGATGACGACGCCTCCGCACTCCCGCCCCCCGGTGGGGACTCCGTCAGCGGGCTGCTCACCCGGTTGCGGACGCTCTACCGGCAGGCCGAGGAGGCGACCGAGCGGTACAACGCCGCCGAGGAGGCGCTGAAGCGCCAGGCGGCCGACACGAAGAAGGTCACCGCCCGGCTCACCGCCGCCCGGACGGCCCTGGCGCAGGGCCGTGCCGCGGCCGGCCGGATCGCCCGGGACCAGTACCAGGGCAGGTCCGCCGCGTTTTCGCTTCCCCCGTACGTGCGACTGCTCTTCGCGCCGGACCCCCAGTCGGCCCTGGACGAGGGGCACCTGATGGCACGCGCGGCCCGTGACCGGACCACCGCCGTCGCCCGGCTCACCCGGGCCGAGCGGCAGGCCGACAGCCTCGCGAGCGCCTCCCGCAAGGCCCTGGACCGGCAGCAGGGGCTCGCCGCCGCGCAGCGCACCCGGCGCGACGAGGTGCGAGCGAAACTGCTCCAGGTCGAGAAGCTGCTCGCCACCCTGTCGCCGGAGCAACTGACCCGGCTCACCGCCCTCGAACGCGTCCAGACCGCCGGCGCGCAGCGCGAGCTGCTCGACTCCGGCGTCCTGGACGGCCCCCGCACACCCTCCCGGGCCGGCGCGGAGGCCCTGCGCTTCGCGGTGGGCCAGATCGGCAAGCCGTACGAGTGGGGGGCGGAGGGCCCGGAAGCGTACGACTGCTCGGGGCTGACCCAGCAGGCGTGGGCGGCGGCGGGCCGGGAGCTGCCGAGGACCAGCCAGGAGCAGTGGGCGACGCTGCCCCGGGTGTCGCTGGCGGAGCTGCGCCCCGGCGACCTGGTGGTCTACTTCCCGGGCGCGACCCACGTGGCGCTCTACCTCGGCGAGGGCCTGGTGGTGCAGGCCCCGCGTCCGGGCGGGAAGGTGAAGGTCTCACCGCTCGCGGCGAACCCGCTGCTCGGAGCCGTACGGCCCGACCCGGACGGCACGCCTCTCAAGACGTACACCCCGCCCGAGCTCCCGGAGGGCGCCAGGGAGGGCGGCGACGAGGGCTACGACCGACGCTGAACTCCCTTTCCACGCGCGCCCCTTGCTCCTGCACGTAATATGCAACAAGCTATACGGGTCCTTACCGATGGCCGACCGTCGGTCCTGGAAACGGAGCCCCGTCATGCCCAGACTCTTGCCGGCCACCCGCCCCCGACGCGTGCTCGCCGCCTCGAACTTCGTCAACGCCGTCGGCAGCGGCCTCTTCCTGACCGCCGGAGTGCTGTACTTCACCCAGGCCGTGCGCCTCCCGGCCGCCACCGTGGGGCTCGGGCTCGGCGTCGCCGGGCTCCTGTCGCTGGCCGTGGGGATCGCCGTGGGCCACCTCGCGGACCGGCGCGGCGCGCGCGGGGTCTTCGTGACGACGCTCGCGGTGCAGGCGCTCGCCACGGCGGCCTTCGTGTTCGCGGACAGTTTCTGGCCGTTCGTCCTCGCCGTCTCCACCGCGACCGGCGCGAAGGCCGCCGGTCTCGCCGCCAGGGCGCCGCTCATCCGGCAGTTCGGAGGGGACAGGCCGCAGGAGTTCCGCGCCTGTCTACGGGCCGTGACCAACGTCGGCATCTCCCTCGGCGCGCTCCTCGCGGGGTGGGCGGTCCAGGTCGGCACGCTCGGCGCCTACCAGATCCTCGTCGTGGGCAACGCGTGCGCGTTCGCGGCCTCCGCCGCCTTCCTGCTCCCGCTGCCGCCCGTCGCCCCCGCGCCCGTCGCCCGCGGTCCCCGGTGGGTCGCCCTGCGGGACCGGCCGTACCTGGCGCTCACCGCGCTCGACGGCGTCATGGCCGTCCAGTTCAAGGTGCTCACCGTCGCGATCCCGCTCTGGCTCGTGGCCTCCACCACCGCCCCGCACTGGCTCGTCTCCGGCACGATGCTCGCCAACACCGTCCTCGTCGTCGGCCTCCAGGTGCGCGCGAGCCGTGGCGTCGACTCGCCCCGGGCCGGCGGCCGCGCCTACCGTCGCGCCGGAGCGGCCTTCCTCGTCTCCTGCGCCCTGGTCCCGCTCTCCGCGGGGACGCCCGTCGCGGTGGCGGTCGTCCTGCTCCTGACCGCCGTGGTCGTCCACACGGTCGGTGAACTCTGGCACGCGGCGGGCGGCTTCGAGGTGTCGTACGCCCTCGCACCGCCCCAGGCCACCGGCCAGTACCTGGGGGTCTTCGGACTGGGCGCCGGCCTGTCCGAGGCCCTCGGCCCCGGACTGCTCATCGCGCTCTGCGTCGGCTGGGGCCGCCCCGGATGGTTCGTCGTGGGCGGCCTCTTCGCTCTGACCGGCCTCCTGACCCCCCTCGCGGTCCGCCGCGCGGAGGAGGGCCGTCAGTCGCTGAAGAGGGTGATGACCCCGAGCACCCAGACGCCCACGAAGACGATCGTGCCCATCAGGCAGCCGGCGCCGACGATGAACCCGCCGACCGACCACCGGCCGGTGTCCGGCGCGTCTTCCTCGCGCGGGTCCTCCGCGTAGGAGGCGGGATCGTCCCAGTCGACGGGCCTCCCCAGCGCCTCGGCGCAGGCCGTCCGCACGGAGACGAGCTGCCGCTCGGCGAACGCGGTGCCGGCCAGGGCCTCGGGGCCCCGCCACGCGAGGGCCCTCATCCGCCGCCCGGGAGATCCGTACCGCTCCTCGAAGGCCTCGGTCTCGTCCGCCCGCCGGTCCTCTTCGAGGTACGTCCAGCGCCCCGCCTCCGCCGCGTCCCCGTACAGCCGGTACACCTCGGCGAGCCGGCGGCGGAGGGTCAGGTCGTACGGGAAGGAGGAGACGAGTCCGCGCAGGCGCTGGTGCGCCATCGGCACCCGGCCGGCGGCCAGGTCCGCGTCCACGCGGGCGAGGGTGTCTGACAGGGGCATGCCCCCATGATCGACCACCGGCCCCCACCGGATCGACCGGATTTCGACGGCCGGCGCACGGGGCGCCGGCCGTCGACGGGAGGGCCTAGGGGGCGTCTCGTCGATCACGCCGGGCTCGCGGCGGGATCGACAGGACATCCCCTAGCTCCCCGCGACCTCGGCCAGGTAGGCGGACGTCTTCTCCGGGTCGAAGAAGAAGTTCTCGAAGTCGGCCGGGTCGTCGAAGCCGTTGGCGAAGCGGTCGGCGACGGGCTGCAGCTGGCCGGCCGCGCCCAGGAGGTTCAGGACGTGCTCCGGCGGGGGCGCCAGCATCGCGTTCGTCCACTTGGTGACGTGCTGGGCCGTCTGCCAGTAGCGCTCGAAGGCGCCCCGCATCCACTCCTCGTCGAAGGGCTTGTCGCCCTGCTCGACGATGGCGGAGAGGTACGCGGCGGCGCACTTGGACGCCGAGTTGGAGCCCTGGCCGGTGATCGGGTCGTTGGCGACGACGACGTCGGCGACGCCGAGGACCAGGCCGCCGCCGGGGAGCCGGCCGATGGGGTTGCGGACGGTAGGCGCGTACCGGCCGGCGAGGGTGCCGCCCGCGTCGGTCAGCTCGACCTTCGTCGCCCGCGCGTACTCCCAGGGCAGGAACTTCTCCATGAGCTCCAGCGTCAGGGCGAGGTGCTCGGACGGGTCCTTGACACCCTGGAAGGCGTCGACGGGGCCGCCGGGGACGCCCTCCCAGAAGAGGATGTCCGCGCGGCCACCGGTGGTGAGGGTCGGCATGACGAAGAGCTCGCCGACGCCCGGGACGATGTTGCAGCGGACCGCGTCGAAGTCGGGGTGCTCGGGGCGCGGGCCGAGGCCGTGGACGTACGCGACGGCCAGCGCGCGCTGCGGCTCGCTGTACGGCGAGCGGGACGCGTCCCGGCCGAACATGGAGACCAGCTCGCCCTTTCCGGCCGCGACGAGCACGAGATCGTAGCTGCGGGAGAAGTAGTCCAGGTCGCCGACGGCCGCGCCGTGTATCACCAGCTGGCCGCCGCGCTGGGCGAAGGTGTCCATCCAGCCGGCCATCTTCACGCGCTGGTCGACGGACTGCGCGTACCCGTCGAGCCTGCCGACCCAGTCGATCAGGCGGGCGGAGTCGGGGCCGGCGACGGAGACGCCGAGACCCTCGATCTTCGGGGCCTGGGACTCCCAGAAGTTGAGGCCGAGGTCCCGCTCGTGCTGGAGGGCGGTGTCGAACATGCACTGGGTGGACATGACCCGGCCGGTACGGATCTCGTCCGCGGTCCGGTTCGACATGAGGGTGACCTCGTACCCCTGCGACTGGAGTCCGAGGGCGAGCTGCAGGCCGGACTGGCCGGCGCCGACTATGAGTATCTTCCGCATGGGCGGGGCTCCTGGCGTGACGGTCGTACTGTTCGGGGGGGGCGGCTATTCGGGCGTGGCTTCGAGGGCGTGCGCGACCATCGCGAGCAGGGTCTCGACGACGCTGTACCGCTTGCGCGCGTCCATGATCACCACGGGCACGTGCGCGGGTACCGTCAGGGCCTCCCGGACGTCGTCCGCCTCGAACAGCTCGGTGCCCTCGAAGTGGTTGACGGCCACGATGTACGGCAGCCCGCAGCTCTCGAAGTAGTCGAGCGCCGGAAAGCAGTCGGTGAGCCTGCGGGTGTCGGCGAGCACGATCGCGCCGATCGCCCCGCGCACCAGGTCGTCCCACATGAACCAGAAGCGCTGCTGGCCCGGCGTGCCGAAGACGTACAGCACCAGGTCGTTGTCGAGGGTGATCCGGCCGAAGTCCATCGCCACCGTGGTGGTGAGCTTGTCCGGGGTGGCGCTGAGGTCGTCGGTGTCCTCGCTCGCCCGGGTCATCAGCGCCTCGGTCTGGAGCGGGGTGATCTCCGAGACGGCGCGGACGAAGGTGGTCTTGCCGACGCCGAATCCGCCGGCGACGACGATCTTCGTGGCGATCGGGGCGCGGGAGTGGTCGAGCTGCCAGTCCTGGGCGCCCTCTTCGGTGTCGACACCTTCGGGTTCCGGTTCGCGCGGTTCCATGCCCGGCTGGGCGGGGATGCCGGTGACCGGCGGTGTGTCGGAGACGGCGGTGGCGTCAGAGACGACGGAGTCCACTCAGCACCCTTTCGAGGAGCGCGCGGTCGGGCTGGCCGGTGGCGTGACCGGTCCCGTACACACGGATCTTTCCCTGGTCGGCCAGGTCGCTGAGCAGCACCCGGACGACCCCCAACGGCATCTTCAGAAGCGCCGAGATCTCCGCGACCGTGCGCATCCGGCGGCAGATCTCGACGATGGCCCGCATCTCCGGCATGAGGCCGCGGGCGGCCGGCCCGCCGTCCGTCAGGACCTTGCGCGCGGCGGGCGCTTCCAGCGCCGCCACGAAGGTCTCGACGAGCAGGACGTGGCCGAAGCGGGTACGGCCGCCGGTCAGCGAGTAGGGGCGCACGCGCGCGGGGCGCCGACCCTCTCCCCGTACCGGCAGCTTGAAGGCGTGATGAACCGAGGACATCGCCGTCACTGAGTGCTCTCCATCGATTTGCGCAGCTCGCTGCGGACTTCGGGGGTGAGTACGTGACCGGCGCGGCCCACGAAGAGCGCCATGTGGTACGCCACGACGCTCATGTCGCAGTCGGGCGTGGCGTGCACGCCGAGCAGCGAGCCGTCGCTGATCGACATGACGAAGACGCTGCCCTCCTCCATCGCCACCATCGTCTGCTTGACCCCGCCGCCGTCCATCAGCCGGGCCGCGCCGATGGTGAGGCTGCCGATGCCGGAGACGATGGTGGCCAGATCGGCGCTGGAGCCGCGCGGCCCGTCGGGACGGCCGGCGTCGGCGGCGACCGTCGTGGTCTGCTGGATGGCCGGGTCGGACGAGAGCAACAGCAGGCCGTCGGAGGAGACGACGGCCACCGAGCGGACACCCGGGACCTCCTCCACCAGATTCCCCAGCAGCCATTGCAGGTTGCGGGCTTCCGTGCTCAGTCCGAACGTTCCCGTCGCGGTCAACTGCGTGCCTCCTCGACTGTGTCCCCCGTCTTCTCCTCTGTACGTGCAGACCTCGTGGCTTCCGTGCGCGCCGTGTCCAGCTCCGCCTCCACGTCGCGGCGCCCGGCCTTGGCGCCCTGGTGGAAGCCGCCGAGGCGGCGGCGCAGTGCCTCGGCGTCCACGCCGCCCTGGCGGGGCGTGGTGGTGGCGGAGGCCGGGCGGACCACCTGCGGGGTGCGCTTGGGCAGGCCCTTGTCGGTGACCCGTTCCCACTGCGCGGGGCGCGGCCCGGGGACCGAGCCCTCGGCGGCGGACGCGTCGACGGCGCGCTCGTGGGCGTCCGGCTCCGGCTCCGGCTCCGGCGGCGGCTCGGGGAGCCGGACCTGGAGCGTGGTCTCGGAGACGGTCTCCCCGAGGGGGGCGGTCGCGTACGGCTCCGTCGGCTGGGTCGCGTGCGGCTCCTCCGGCTGGGGCTCGTACGGCTCCGCCGACTGGGGCTCCGACACCGGGGTCTGCGCCTGCGCCCGCTCCTCGGGGGCCTCCGGCTGCGCCGCCTGGAACGCGGCCTCCGCCGCCTCCACCAGGGGGTCGCGGTGCCGGGACGGCAGGGTGTTGGAGTTGGCCTCCGCGACCGAGCCGGGCAGCTGGATCGCCGGCGCGGTGCCCGCGACCCGTACGGGCTCCGACACGGCCGTCGGCGGGGTGGTGGGCAGCAGGGGCTGTGGCAGGACCACGACGGCCGCCGTGCCGCCCGACTGCTGCTCGCGGAGCTCGACGCGGACGCCGTGGCGGGCGGCGAGCAGGGCGATGACCCGCATGCCGAGGCCCTCGCCCTCGAAGGCCTCCGGGTCCGCCTCGGCGAGGCGCGCGTTGAGCTCGGCGGACCGGGAGGCGGTCATGCCGATGCCCGAGTCCTGCACGGAGAGCATCACCTCGCCGCTCTCCAGGAGCCAGCCGGAGAGCTGGACCTCGGCGTCGGGCGGCGAGAAGGAGGTGGCGTTCTCCAGGAGTTCCGCCACCAGGTGGCTCAGGTCGTCCGCGGCGAAGCCGGCGACCTGGGCGTGCGGCGGCAGCGACTGGATGGTGACCCGCTCGTACCGCTCGATCTCGCTGACGGCGGCGCGCAGCACGTCGACGAGCGGGACGGGCCCGGCATGACCGTGGACGTGCTCGTGTCCGGCGAGGACGAGGAGGTTCTCGCTGTGGCGGCGCATGACGGTCGCCATGTGGTCGAGCTTGAAGAGGGTCGCGAGGCGGTCCGGGTCCTGCTCGCGCTCCTCGAGCTTCTCGATGACGCCGAGCTGCCGCTCGACGAGCCCGAGGCTGCGCAGCGAGAGGTTCACGAAGGTGTGCTGGACGGTGCCCCTGAGCCGTTCGAGGTCGGCGGCGAGGAGGGCGACCCGGCCCTGTAGTTCGGCGCGCTGGGCGGCGAGTTCGGCGCTGACGGAGTCCTTGGCGGCGGTCAGCTCGGCGCGCTCGTCGGTGAGGCGCTCGGTCCGCGCGGCGAGGCCGGAGAGCTTGCCGTGCAGGGTGTTGAGGGAGCGGACGACCTGGGCGAACTCGTCGTTGCGGCCGGTGAAGCGGACCGCTTCCTCCGTGTGGGGCTCGGGGGCGGCGGCGAGCCTGGCGGCGCCGATCCGGAGCACGGCGAGCGGCCGGGTGAGGGTGCGGGCGACGTAGGTGGAGATGCCGATCGCGACGAGGAGGCAGCCGCCGAGGAAGGCGATGCGCAGTTCGAGCGCGGTGACGTCGTCGTCGCGGAGCGCGGCGAGGCGGGTCACCCGTTCGGTGGCGAGGGCGGACTCGACGCCGCGCATCTGCTCGATGCGGGCGGAGAGGGCGGCGTCCAGGGCGGCCGGGTCCGTGCCGCGCTCGGCCTCGGTCAGCCTGGGCTGGTCGGTGAGGGAGGCGAGGGCGAGTTCGGCGCTCTTGACGTCGGGGCCGGTGACGGTGGCCGCGAGGGAGTCGCGGGCGGTGGAGCCGGCGGCCTGGTCGAAGTCGCCGAGGGCGGCGAGTTCGCGGACGCGGGCCTGCTGGGCGGCCGCGGTGAGGTTGTCGCGGGTCCGTTCGGCCTCGGCGGCGCCGGCGGGCTCGTCGGCGACGTAGGAGCCGGTCCGGGTGTCGTAGTGGACGGTCCCGGTGGGCTCTGGTTGGGGCACGGAGAGCGCGGCGAGGAGCAGGCCGCGGGTGGCGGAGGCCTGTTCGACGGAGCGGCCGAGGGCGGCGGGGGCGCGGGTGGCCTCGGTCAGGGCGGCGTCGGAGGCGCGGGCCGGGGTCTTGTCGGCGAGTTCGTCGGCGAGGGCCTGGAGCTTGCCGATCACGTCCGAGTACGCCCTGTGGGCCTCCAGGGCCGTGCCCTTGCCGGTGAGGGCGGTGCGGCGGACGGAGGGGACTCCGGCGAGGTCGCGGCGGAGCTCGGCGGGGGCCGCGGGCCGGATCTCGTCGATCTGGCGGTCGACCCGGGTGGAGCGGGCCTCGGTGATCCGCCGCTGGTGCTTGGCGTCGCCGCTCTGGTTCTCGCGCCCGGCCGCGATGTAGGCGACGACCTCGTCGCGCTCGTCGGAGAGGGAGTGCGCGAGGGTGACGGCCTGCCGGTCGAGTTCGGCGAGGGTGACCAGGCGCTGGGACTCGGTGAGCTCGGTGGAGGCGGCGAGGATCGCGGGGGCTCCGGCGGCGAGGACGGTGACGCCCACGAGGGCGACGCCGGCGACGAGCCGGTTACGGACACGCTTGGGCCGGCCGGCGGGGGCCTGCGGCTCACCGGGGGTCTGGCTCTGCGTGCCGTTCTTGCTCCGAGGCCGCTTCTTCTGCACCGGTGCTCGCAATCTTGATTCGTCCGCCGATGAAGCAGAGGTGACGGCCGGTCACATGGAGCGCGCCCCCACCCCTGGTACGGCTTCCGACCATTCCAGCGCTTCCGGCAGGGGGACGGGCATCGGCCGCTCCGCCACCCGAACGAGTGAACAACACTCGGTAGTTGGCGAACAACTTCCGGCGGCCTTTGCCGGAGGCGCGTGCGGGGCGCCGGTTGGATCTTCCGGGCGGCCTTTGGCAGGATGCGCGCCCGCAGATTCCCGGAGGTGTCCGTTCCGCCTCTCGGCGCCGCTTCCGCGCGGTTGGTACAGGCCATTTCCGTTCGTTTGCAGGTCCGGTGAAGGAGTCTGCGGAGGGACGCACGGGGGCGGGCACACTGAAGGGCATGCGCAGCGAAGCCGCCTCTCTTCCCGGCAGCCCCGAACGCCCCAACGAGGACTGGGTGGCCGCCGCCCTGCCCGCCTCGGGGAGCGGAGGGGCAGTCGTCCTCCTCGACGGCGTCACGCCCCCCGCCGGGGATGACGGTTGTGTGCACACGGTCCCGTGGTTCACCGCGCGACTGGGCGGGGCTTTGACCGAACTGTCCGGTTCCCGGCGGGACATGACGCTGTCCGAGATCCTGTCGCTGGCCATCCGGCGCACTGCGGACGCCCACCGCCGCACCTGTGACCTTTCTCACGTGCGAACACCTCAGGCGACCGTGGTGCTCGTCCGCTGGGACGAGGTGTCGGTCGAGCACCTCGTCCTCTCCGACTCCGTCCTCCTCCTGGAGGCCCCGGACGGGTCGGTGCGGGCCGTGCTCGACGACCGGCTCGACCGGGTGCCGGACGAGGTGCTGCGGTCCCTGGAGGCGACGGACCGGCTGCGGAACCGGGAGGGTGGCTTCTTCACGGCGGCGGCCGACCCGGCGGTGGCCGGGCGGGCGGTGACGGGGACGACGTGCCGCGCGGAGGTACGGGGGCTGGCGGCGCTCACGGACGGGGCGAGCCGCTGGGTGGAGCTGTTCGGCGAGGGCGACTGGGCGGAGTGCTTCGCCGTACTGCGCGAGGAGGGTCCGGCCGGCCTGCTGGGCCGGGTGCGGGCGCTGGAGACGGAGGACGCCCTGTCCGGCGGGGTGCGCCGCTGGAAGCTCCACGACGACGCGACGGCGGTGTACGTGGAGCTCTGAGCCGGAGCCGTCAGCCCTCCGAGCGGACGTTGAAGTGGTTCAGGAGGCGGGCGAGTTCGGCGACCTCGGCGCGGTCCCAGTCGGCGAGTTTGCGGACGTAGCGTTCACGCCGGGCGTCACGGACGCTGCGGAAGCGACTGCGGCCCTCCTCGGTGAGCCGGACGAGCGAGGCGCGGCCGTCGGCGGGGTCGGGGTCGCGGGCGACGAGCCCGAGGTCCTCCAGGGCGCGGAGCTGCCGGCTCATGGTGGCCTTGCCGACACCGAAGTAGCCGGCGAGTTCGGTGGCCCGCTGGGGTCCGGCGTCGTCGAGGCGTACGAAGAGGCCGTAGGCGGCGGGCTCCAGTTCGGGGTGGACCTCGCGGGCCATCTCGCCGGACTGGGCGCGGGCGCGGCGCAGAAAGACCGCCAGCTCCCGTTCGAGCGCGAGGAATTCCTGGTCCACACCACCTCCGGCGGTGGCCCGGCCCTCACTTCCCGTACCGCTTCCGTGCACGTCAGCACCTCCCATGCGCTTTCCGGCCGCTGAAAGTTTCTTCCGGCGGCGCCCATCGCCGCAGCTCCTTCAGTATTTCGCAGGAGTAGACCAACGGCGGCGACCAGCCCCTCTTCCGCCGTGCGGGTCTACGTGCGTAGCGTCTTCACCGGCAGCCCTGAATGACATGTTCATTCCAGAACTTCTCACGGGGCCTGCCGCCACCGCTCCCCCACCGAGCCTTTCGGAGGCACGCAATGCGTGTGCACAGATCCGGAACGACCCTCGCCGGCGCCGCCCTCGCGACCCTGGCCCTCCTCCTCCCCCTCGGCCTCTCCGCCACCGCCACCGCGGCCGAGGACCCCGGCGCCCGGCAGGCGACCCCCGCGCGCGGTTCCGCCTACATGGGCATGGGCGTGATCGCGCACGACGGTCAGGGCGCCAGGCCCGGCGGCGCCTCCACCCTGGCCGTGCAGACGGAAGGCGTGGACGTCTCCAGCCACAACGGCAACGTGGCCTGGTCCACGCTGTGGAACAGCGGGGTCAAGTGGGCCTACGTCAAGGCGACGGAAGGCACGTACTACAAGAACACGTACTTCACGCAGCAGTACACCGGCTCCTACAACGTCGGCATGATCCGCGGCACGTACCACTTCGCCACGCCGGACACGACGAGCGGAGCCGCCCAGGCCGACTACTTCGTCAACAACGGCGGCGGCTGGTCCCAGGACGGCAGGACCCTGCCGGGCGTGCTCGACATCGAGTGGAACCCGTACGGCGCGACCTGCTACGGCAAGACGGCGTCGGGGATGGTCGCCTGGATCCAGGACTTCGTGAACCGGTACAGGTACCGGACGGGCCGCGACCCCGTGATCTACACGGCCACGAGCTGGTGGAAGCAGTGCACCGGCAACTCCTCGGCCTTCGCGTCCACCAACCCGCTCTGGATCGCGCGGTACGCCTCCGAGGTCGGGGAACTCCCGGCCGGCTGGCCGTACTACACGATCTGGCAGTACACCTCGTCCGGCCCGACGGTCGGCGACCACAACCACTTCAACGGCGACCTCTCGCGGGTCCAGGCGCTCGCGAACGGCTGAGCCCCCTCCGCGCGGCGGCGGCCTCCCGGGGGCGGCGGCACCCCGGGGGTCGCCCGGCTTCTCCCCAGCCCGCCCTCGCGGGCGCCCCGCCCTCCTCCTAGGAGGAGGGGCCGAGCGGGAAGAGGGCGGTGAGCCGGGGCAGGGCCGAACCCTCCGGCCGGGATCCCCGGGGCTCCTCGTCCTCGTCCCACTCCCCCGCCGCCTCCTCGACGGCGTCGAGGAACTCCTCGCCGTCGTCGTCCTCCTGGCCCGTCAGCTCGTCGTACGCGTCCTGCGCGACGTAGTCGAGCTCCTCCCACTCGGGCCACTCGTCGTCGTGCCACTCGTCGTGGTGCCGGCCCACGAGCGTCCGTACGCCGGGCACGTCGGCCAGCACGTCCGGGTCGGCGAGGACCGACTCGTACACCTTCCGTCCCTGGCCGACCAGCCAGAGCGTGAAGTAGTGGAAGCCGTCGTCCGTGCAGCCGCCGCCCTCGATCCGGTTCGCCGCCGTCCACACCGCGCGCGTGTCGGCTCTCTCGCACGCCCTCTCGAGCCGCACCTGGAAGTCCACGCTCGCGTCCGCCGGAAGCCGTACCAACTCCGCCCGCAGCCACTCGAGGCGTGCGTCCCGGTCACCGGACCGGCGGCTCAACTCGTCGATGAGAGCCCAGAAGGCGTCGTCGTTCATGCGTACGAGCATGACAGCCCCGACCGACATCCCGGTACCGACTTCCCGGGCGCGCCGTGGCGGGGTGCCCCCCGGAAGGGGCACCCCGCTCGCCGGAGGGGGTTACGCGGCCACGTCCACCGGCACCACCGCCGGGGCGAGGGCGATCTCCAGGACCTGCCGGACGTCCGTCACCGGGTGGACCTCCAGCTTCTCCAGGATCTCGGCCGGGACGTCGTCCAGGTCGGCCTCGTTCCGCTTGGGGATCACGACCGTCGTGATGCCCGCCCGGTGCGCGGCGAGGAGCTTCTGCTTCACGCCGCCGATCGGCAGCACCCGGCCGGTGAGGGAGACCTCGCCGGTCATGGCCACGTCCGTACGGACGAGGCGGCCGCTCAGCAGGGAGGCCAGGGCGGTCGTCATGGTGACGCCCGCGCTCGGCCCGTCCTTGGGCACCGCGCCCGCCGGGAAGTGGATGTGCACCCCCCGGTCCTTGAGGCCGGTGACGGGCAGCTCCAGCTCCGCGCCGTGGGAGCGCAGGAAGGAGAGCGCGATCTGCGCCGACTCCTTCATCACGTCGCCCAGCTGACCGGTGAGGGTCAGCCCGGCGGCGCCCGTCTCCGCGTCGGCGAGGGAGGCCTCCACGAAGAGGACGTCACCGCCCGCGCCGGTCACGGCGAGCCCGGTGGCGACGCCCGGCACGGCCGTCCGCCGCTCCGACGGGTCCTGGGCCGACTCCGGCACGTGGTGCGGTCGTCCGATGAGCTCCCGCAGGTCGTCGGGGCCGACGCTGAGGGGCAGCTCCCGGTCGCCCAGTTCGTGCTGGGCCGCGACCTTGCGGAGCAGCCGGGCGATCGACCGCTCCAGGGTGCGGACACCGGCCTCGCGGGTGTACTCGCCGGCGAGCCTGCGCAGCGCGGACTCCTCCAGGACGACCTCGCCCGGCTCCAGGCCGGCCCGCTCCAGCTGGCGCGGGAGCAGGTGGTCACGGGCGATGACGATCTTCTCGTCCTCCGTGTAGCCGTCGAGGCGCACCAGCTCCATGCGGTCCAGGAGCGCCTCGGGGATGGCTTCGAGGACGTTGGCCGTGGCCAGGAAGACGACGTCGGAGAGGTCGAGTTCGACCTCCAGGTAGTGGTCGCGGAAGGTGTGGTTCTGCGCGGGGTCGAGGACTTCGAGGAGCGCCGCCGCGGGGTCGCCGCGGAAGTCGGAGCCGACCTTGTCGATCTCGTCGAGCAGGACCACCGGGTTCATCGACCCGGCCTCCTTGATGGCGCGGACGATCCGGCCGGGCAGGGCGCCGACGTACGTCCGGCGGTGGCCGCGGATCTCGGCCTCGTCCCGTACGCCGCCGAGGGCGACCCGGACGAACTCGCGGCCCATCGCGTGGGCGACGGACTCGCCGAGCGAGGTCTTGCCGACGCCGGGCGGGCCGACGAGGGCGAGGACGGCTCCGCCGCGGCGGCCGCCGACCACGCCGAGACCGCGCTCGGCGCGGCGCTTGCGCACCGCGAGGTATTCGGTGATGCGTTCCTTCACGTCGTCGAGGCCGGCGTGCTCGGCGTCCAGGACCGCGCGGGCGCCCCGGATGTCGTACCGGTCCTCGGTCCGCTCGTTCCAGGGCAGTTCGAGGACGGTGTCGAGCCAGGTGCGGATCCAGGAGCCCTCGGGGGACTGGTCGCTGGACCGCTCCAGCTTCTCGACCTCCTTGAGGGCGGCCTCCCGCACCTTCTCGGGCAGGTCGGCGGCCTCCACGCGGGCGCGGTAGTCGTCGGACTCGTCGCCCTCGGCCTCGCCGTTGAGCTCGCGGAGCTCCTTGCGGACCGCTTCGAGCTGGCGGCGGAGCAGGAACTCGCGCTGCTGCTTGTCGACGCCCTCCTGGACGTCCTTGGCGATGGTCTCGGCGACCTCCTGCTCGGCGAGGTGCTCGCGGAGCTGGGCGGTGGCGAGCTTGAGGCGGGCGACCGGGTCCGCGGTCTCCAGGAGTTCGACCTTCTGCTCGACGGTGAGGAAGGGCGAGTATCCGGCGTTGTCGGCGAGGGCGCCGACGCCGTCGATCTGCTGGACGCGGTCGACGACCTGCCAGGCGCCGCGCTTCTTGAGCCAGCTGGTGGCCAGCGCCTTGTACTCCTTGACCAGTTCGGTCACGGCGCCGGGCAGCGGGTCGGGCAGGGTCTCCTCGACGGTGCCGCCCTCCACCCACAGGGCGGCGCCGGGGCCGGTCGTGCCGGCGCCGATGCGGACGCGGCCGAGGCCGCGGATGAGCGCGCCGGGGTCGCCGTCGGACAGGCGTCCCACCTGCTCGACGATGCCCAGGACGCCGGTGCCGGCGTAGGTCCCGTCGACCCGCGGCACGAGGAGCACACGGGGCTTTCCCGTTCCGGTGCGGGCGGCCTGGGCGGCCTCGACGGCGGCCCGTACGTCGTTGTCGGACAGGTCCAGCGGCACCACCATTCCGGGCAGCACGACCTCGTCGTCGAGCGGCAGCACAGGCAGAGTGAGCGGCACGGACGCCATGGACTCAGAAGCCATGATCTCCCCTTCGGCAGTCAAGTTGAGCTATACGCACTCAATGCTTGTGAGCCCGATGATGTTCCCGGACGCCCGTTCGCTCTGAGCGATCACCCTCGTACGGCCCGACGGAAGTCGATGTAATGCCTACATGGACATCTCAGCCATTACATCGGCCTGGGTGGCGGGCTGGACCGTCTCCCGGGGCACCCCACCCGCCGTCGCCGAGCCCTGGGGCTACCGGATCGACGTCGGCCTGCCCCGGCACGTCGTGCGGCACGTCCTGCCCGCGCCCGGCGCGGCGTCCGTCGGCGCGCTCTGCGCGCGGCTGACCGCGCCGCACAGCTGGCTCAAGGTGATGGCCGGCCCGGAGGAGGTGGCGCCGTGGATCACCGAGGGGTGGACCGTCCCCGACGATCCGGGCTTCATGATGGTCAAGCGGCTGGACCCCGGCGCCCGACCCGCGCCGCCCGAGGGGTACGCCCGGACCACGGAGGTCGAGGACGGTGTCGTCCGGGTCCGGATCCTCGCCCCGGACGGCACCCTCGCCGCTCGTGGCCAGATCGCGCCGACCGGGCCCACCGCCGTCGCCGACCAGATCGAGACCGACCCCGCTCACCGGCGTCGGGGCCTGGGCGCGAACGTCATGCGCACCCTGGAGGCCGCCGCGGCTCAGGCGGGCGCCGGGACCGGGGTGCTCGCGGCGACCACGGACGGCCTCGCCCTGTACGACTCGCTGGGCTGGCGCTACCGGTGCCCGCTCACCGGGATCGTCCGGACGGCGGGCTGACCGCCCCGGGGCCCCGTAGGTGATCGACCGGGGGAAAACCGGGGCTTCCGGCTGCGCGCCGCCTCCGGGAGCGGGCATGCTCGATCCATGGTGCGAGGTGTACGGGGAAAGAGGACGTGGTGCGGGGCCCTGCTGCTGGCGGGGGTCCTGGCGGGCGGCGTGAGCGGCTGCGGCCCGGGGTCGCCGCCCGCGCCCGGCGGGTCGCCCTCCGGCCCGAGCGCGCCCGCCGTGCCGAGCCCCACGGCGGACCCCGGTACACCGGCCGCGGATCCCCAGCCGGGCGAGGTCCTCGTCGAGGTGGTCGTCAACGGCGGCCTCGCGGGCGTCCGCAACCGGCTCGTCGTCCACTACGACGGCAGCTGGACCAGCCGCGCCGGCACCAAGCCGCCCAGAACCGGCAAGCAGACCCCGGCGGAGGCCGCCGAGCTGCGGGCGGCGCTCGAGGACCCCGCGTTCGCCCTTGTCCCGGAGCGCCCGACGAGCAGCCCGATCCCTGACGGCTTCCAGTACTACGTGACGTACCGCCACCGCCTGGTCGTCGCGGGCGACGGCGAGCGCCCGCCCGCCCTCCGGCGCGTCTTCGCCGCCCTCCCGGAGGGCGGCCCGCCGACGAGCCCCTGAGCGCGCGCCCCGCCGTCGCCTCCGCGGCGCGAAGCCCCGCCCCCGTACGGCTCGTTATGCGTTTGTCCCGGTCGTCGCCGCCCCGCGAGGATGGCCGGGACGAACCGTACGCACACGAGCCACGGAGTGATCATGACCAGCCCCGTCACCCTCGACCGCCGCGAAGGCCCGTACGGAGAAGTAGTCCTCCGCCGCCGGGACGAGCACTACGAGATCATCGCCAACGGCACCTTCCTGATGGACACCTCCGACGGCCGCTCCGAGCGCCTCCTGATCGACGCGGCCCTGGCCGCCCTCCCCGAGCGGTCCCGCCCCGGCGCCGCCCTCCTCCTCGGCGGACTCGGCGTCGGCTTCTCCCTCGCCCACGCCGCCGCCGACCCCCGCTGGGGCCGGATCGCGGTGGCCGAGCGGGAGGACGCGATCATCGACTGGCACCGGCAGGGGCCGCTCGCGGGGATCTCCGGGGCCGCGCTCGCCGATCCGCGCACCGTGATCCTGCACACGGACGTCGTGACCTACCTCCACACCACCACCGACACCTACGACGCCCTGTGTCTCGACATCGACAACGGGCCCGGCTGGACGGTCACCGAGGACAACGAATCCCTTTACTCCGCCGAGGGATTGGCGGCCTGCGCGGCCCGGCTGAACCCGGGCGGGATCCTCGCCGTGTGGTCCGCGCAGCCGTCCACCGATTTCGAAGAGTCGTTGCGGAATGCCGGATTCAGCGGGGTACGGACGGAAGAGATCCCCGTTGCCCGGGGCGTCCCCGACGTGGTCCACGTCGCCGTCCGCCCCCGATAGCTCCTGGATAGCCGGGACGCCGCCGGTACCTCTAGGCTGCTGCACCGACAACGGCGACGCGAGGCGGGGCAATGGAGCAGACACACACCACTCACCACGGTGCGGCGGCCACTCCGGGGGCTCAGCGGCGCGTCCTGGTGGTCGAGGACGACGCCACGATCGTGGAGGCGATCGCCGCGCGGCTGCGCGCCGAGGGCTTCCTCGTCCAGACCGCGACCGACGGTCCGGCGGCCGTCGACGCCGCCGAGGCCTGGCAGCCCGACCTGATGGTCCTGGACGTCATGCTGCCCGGTTTCGACGGTCTGGAGGTGTGCCGCAGGGTCCAGGCCCGGCGTCCCGTCCCGGTCCTCATGCTGACCGCCCGCGACGACGAGACCGACATGCTGGTCGGCCTCGGCGTCGGCGCGGACGACTACATGACCAAGCCGTTCTCGATGCGCGAGCTGGCCGCCCGGGTGCACGTGCTGCTGCGCCGCGTGGAGCGGGCCGCGCTCGCCGCGGTCACCCCGCGCAGCGGGATCCTTCGCCTGGGCGAACTGGAGATCGACCACGCGCAGCGCAGGGTCCGGGTCCGCGCGGAGGACGTGCACCTGACCCCGACCGAGTTCGACCTGCTGGTCTGCCTGGCGAGCACCCCCCGGGCGGTGCTCTCCCGCGAGCAGCTGCTCGCCGAGGTGTGGGACTGGGCGGACGCCTCGGGCACCCGGACCGTGGACAGCCACATCAAGGCGCTGCGCCGGAAGATCGGGGCCGAGCGGATCCGTACGGTCCACGGCGTCGGTTACGCGCTGGAGACCCCGGCGCCGTGAACCGGCCGGGGCCCGGGAGGCCGCACGTGCGACAGGGACCGCAGCGCCCCCGCCGGCTCGTGATCTCGATCAAGACCAAGCTGGGCGCCCTGGTCGTCGGGGCGGTCCTGCTGACCTCCTGCCTGGCCCTGGTGGCGATCCGCACGTCCACGGAGTTCCGGTACATCACGATCTTCGCGATGATCGCGACCCTGCTGATCACCCAGTTCGTGGCGCAGTCCCTGACGGCGCCGCTCGACGAGATGAACACGGTGGCCGGGTCGATCTCGCGCGGGGACTTCAGCCGCCGGGTGCAGGGCGCGGACCGGCGGGACGAACTGGGCGACCTCGCCTCGACGATCAACCGCATGGCGGACGACCTGGAGGCCGTCGACCGGCACCGCAAGGAGCTGGTGGCCAACGTCTCGCACGAGCTGCGCACGCCGATCGCCGCGCTCC
The DNA here is from genome assembly GCF_055575535.1 of Streptomyces sp. NPDC034084. Taxonomy (NCBI): domain Bacteria; kingdom Bacillati; phylum Actinomycetota; class Actinomycetes; order Kitasatosporales; family Streptomycetaceae; genus Streptomyces; species Streptomyces sp. NPDC034084. Next base: position 321,330 of record NZ_JBVISK010000004.1, on the reverse strand, counting down.
GGGCCGTCCTGGAGAACGTCGTGGACGGGGTGTCCGAGGCCGATCCGGAGACCATGCGGTCGGCCCTGAAGCAGACGGAGCGGCTCGGCCGGCTGGTGGAGACCCTGCTCGACCTGTCACGCCTCGACAACGGTGTCGTCGCGCTCCGGGCGAGCCGATTCGAGGTCTGGCCGTATCTGTCGGGCGTGCTGCGGGAGGCGAACCTGGCGGCGTCCCAGCGCGGCCTGTCGTCCACCTCGGGGCTCCACCGCCGTACGGACGTGCATCTGCACCTGGACGTGTCGCCGCCCGAGCTGGTCGCGCACGCCGACGCGGAGCGGCTGCACCAGGTGATGGCGAACCTGATCGACAACGCGGTGAAGCACTCCCCGCCGCACGGCCGGGTCACGGTCCGGGCCCGGCGCGGCCCGTATCCGGACTCGCTGGAGCTGGAGGTCGAGGACGAGGGCCCCGGCATCCCGGAGTCGGAACGGCACAAGGTCTTCGAGCGGTTCAACCGGGGCGCGGCCCCGGACCGGCACGGTCCGGCCAGCGACGGCGGCACGGGTCTCGGCCTCGCGATCGCCCGCTGGGCGGTGGATCTGCACGGCGGCGGGATCGGAGTGGCCGAATCCTCACGTGGCTGCCGCATCAGAGTCACTCTTCCGGGCAGTCTTCCCCCGAGAGATTGACGTAGGGTTCGAACCGGAAGCGCTCGTTCTGCGTGTACGTGAGCAGGACCTGCGTGTACGTGAGCGGGACGCGGTCAGGGTGCGGTCGAAGCAGGCCGTGCTCGCGCTTTTCCGTACCCTCACACCTGCGGAACCACGGTTGTTTCCCGCCATTCACGGCACCGAAACACCCCGTCAAGTGTGACTTGCGCGACGTTGGAGTGCCCGGCCTGCACCTCTCGGCCGGACAGGCGTAGCCTTTATTTCCGCTGTCCATCACCTTGTGAAGCGGAAGAGGGCGGTTGCCGCCGTGTCGTCTCAGTCCCCCAGTACCCCGAGCTCCCCGACCGACCAAGACGGGCAGGGCCAGAACCCTGCAGCCGCCTTCGGTGCCAATGAGTGGCTCGTCGACGAGATCTACCAGCAGTACCTCCAGGACCCGAATTCGGTCGATCGTGCCTGGTGGGACTTCTTCGCCGACTACAAGCCGGGAGCGTCGGAGACCCCGGCCGCCCCGGCCGCCACCACCACGCAGAGCGCGCCGCCGGCCGCGCCGCAGGCGGGCCCCGCACAGGCCGCGCCTGCCGCTCCGGCGGCTGTTCCGGCTCCCGCGCCCGCCCCGGCCGCGGCTCCGTCCCCCGCGAAGCCGGCCGCGGCCCCCGCGCCGGTCGCCGCGAAGCCCGCCGCCGCCGCTCCGGCCGCGCCCGCCGCGCCCGCCGCGGCGAAGCCCGCCGCCGAGGCCCCCGCCGGCCCCGAGCTGATCACGCTGCGCGGCCCCGCCGCCGCGGTCGCGAAGAACATGAACGCCTCCCTGGAGGTGCCGACGGCCACGTCCGTCCGCGCCGTCCCGGTGAAGCTGCTCTTCGACAACCGGATCGTGATCAACAACCACCTGAAGCGCGCCCGGGGCGGGAAGATCTCCTTCACGCACCTCATCGGCTACGCGATGGTGCAGGCGATCAAGGCCATGCCGTCGATGAACTACTCCTTCGCGGAGAAGGACGGCAAGCCGACCCTGGTCAAGCCGGAGCACGTGAACTTCGGCCTCGCGATCGACCTGGTCAAGCCCAACGGCGACCGCCAGCTCGTCGTCGCGGGCATCAAGAAGGCCGAGACGCTCAACTTCTTCGAGTTCTGGCAGGCCTACGAGGACATCGTCAAGCGCGCCCGCGTGGGCAAGCTGACGATGGAGGACTTCACCGGCGTCACGGTCTCCCTGACCAACCCCGGCGGCCTCGGCACCGTCCACTCCGTGCCGCGCCTGATGCCCGGACAGTCGGTCATCATGGGCGTCGGCTCGATGGACTACCCGGCCGAGTTCCAGGGCACCTCCCAGGACACCCTGAACAAGCTGGGCATCTCGAAGGTCATGACCCTGACCTCGACGTACGACCACCGCGTCATCCAGGGCGCCGCCTCCGGCGAGTTCCTGCGCATCGTCGCCAACTTCCTCCTCGGCGAGGAGGGCTTCTACGACGAGATCTTCAAGGCCCTGCGCATCCCCTACGAGCCGGTCCGCTGGCTCAAGGACATCGACGCCTCGCACGACGACGACGTCACCAAGGCCGCGCGCGTCTTCGAGCTCATCCACTCCTACCGGGTCCGCGGCCACGTCATGGCCGATACCGACCCGCTGGAGTACAAGCAGCGCAAGCACCCCGACCTGGACATCACCGAGCACGGCCTCACCCTGTGGGACCTGGAGCGGGAGTTCGCGGTCGGCGGCTTCGCCGGCAAGTCGATGATGAAGCTCCGCGACATCCTCGGCGTGCTCCGCGACTCGTACTGCCGCACCACCGGCGTCGAGTTCATGCACATCCAGGACCCGAAGCAGCGCAAGTGGATCCAGGACCGCGTCGAGCGCCCGCACTCCCGCGTGGAGCGCGAGGAGCAGCTGCGGATCCTGCGCCGGCTGAACGCCGCGGAGGCCTTCGAGACCTTCCTGCAGACGAAGTACGTCGGCCAGAAGCGCTTCTCCCTGGAGGGCGGCGAGTCCGTCATCCCGCTGCTCGACGCGGTCATCGACTCGGCCGCCGAGTCGCGCCTCGACGAGGTCGTCATCGGCATGGCCCACCGCGGCCGGCTGAACGTCCTGGCGAACATCGTCGGCAAGTCGTACGCGCAGATCTTCCGCGAGTTCGAGGGCAACCTCGACCCGAAGTCGATGCACGGCTCCGGCGACGTGAAGTACCACCTGGGCGCCGAGGGCACCTTCACCGGCCTGGACGGCGAGCAGATCAAGGTCTCGCTCACCGCCAACCCCTCGCACCTGGAGGCGGTCGACCCGGTCCTGGAGGGTGTCGTCCGCGCCAAGCAGGACGTCATCAACAAGGGCGGCACGGACTTCACCGTCCTGCCCGTCGCCCTCCACGGCGACGCGGCCTTCGCCGGCCAGGGCGTCGTCGCCGAGACGCTGAACATGTCGCAGCTGCGGGGCTACCGCACCGGCGGCACGGTCCACATCGTCATCAACAACCAGGTCGGCTTCACCGCCGCCCCGGAGTCCTCGCGTTCCTCCATGTACGCGACCGACGTGGCCCGCATGATCGAGGCGCCGATCTTCCACGTGAACGGCGACGACCCGGAGGCCGTGGTCCGCGTCGCGCGGCTCGCCTTCGAGTTCCGCCAGACGTTCAACAAGGACGTCGTGATCGACCTCATCTGCTACCGCCGCCGCGGTCACAACGAGGGCGACAACCCGCAGTTCACCAACCCGCAGATGTACAACCTGATCGACAAGAAGCGTTCGGTACGCAAGCTGTACACCGAGTCGCTCATCGGTCGCGGCGACATCACCCTCGAAGAGGCGGAGCAGGCGCTCCAGGACTTCCAGGGCCAGCTGGAGAAGGTGTTCGCGGAGGTCCGCGAGGCCACCTCCGCCCCGGCGGCGACGACCGTCCCGGACGCGCAGGCCGAGTTCCCGGTCGCCGTCACCACCGCGGTCTCCCAGGAGGTCGTGAAGCGGATCGCCGAGTCGCAGGTCAACGTGCCGGAGCGGATCAAGGTCCACCCGCGTCTGCTCCCGCAGATGCAGCGCCGCGCCGCCTCCATCGACGACGGCACCATCGACTGGGGCTTCGGCGAGACCCTCGCCATCGGCTCCCTGCTGATGGAGGGCACCCCGGTCCGCCTGTCGGGCCAGGACTCCCGCCGCGGCACCTTCGGCCAGCGCCACGCGGTCCTGGTCGACCAGGAGACCGGCGAGGACTACACCCCGCTGCTCTACCTGACCGAGGACCAGGCCCACTACAACGTCTACGACTCGCTGCTCAGCGAGTACGCGGCGATGGGCTTCGAGTACGGCTACTCGCTGGCCCGCCCGGACTCCCTGGTCATCTGGGAGGCCCAGTTCGGTGACTTCGTCAACGGCGCGCAGACCGTCGTCGACGAGTTCATCTCCTCGGCCGAGCAGAAGTGGGGCCAGACCTCCGGCGTCACGCTGCTCCTGCCGCACGGCTACGAGGGCCAGGGCCCGGACCACTCGTCCGCGCGCCCGGAGCGCTTCCTCCAGATGTGCGCCCAGGACAACATGACGGTCGCCATGCCGACGCTGCCGTCGAACTACTTCCACCTCCTGCGCTGGCAGGTCCACAACCCGCACCACAAGCCGCTCATCGTCTTCACCCCGAAGTCGATGCTGCGTCTGAAGGCCGCGGCGTCCAAGGTGGAGGAGTTCACCACCGGCGGCTTCCGCCCGGTGATCGGCGACACGACGGTCAAGGCCGCCGACGTCCGCAAGGTCGTCTTCTGCGCCGGCAAGGTCTACTACGACCTGGAGGCCGAGCGTCAGAAGCGCGGTGACACGGAGACCGCGATCATCCGTCTGGAGCGCCTGTACCCGCTGCCGGGTGCCGAGCTGCAGGCCGAGATCGCCAAGTACCCGAACGCCGCGAAGTACATCTGGGCGCAGGAGGAGCCGGCGAACCAGGGTGCCTGGCCGTTCATCGCGCTCAACCTGATCGACCACCTGGACCTGGCGGTCGGCGCGGACATCCCGGCGGGCGAGCGCCTGCGCCGGATCTCGCGTCCGCATTCCTCCTCCCCGGCGGTCGGCTCGGCCAAGCGTCACCAGGCGGAGCAGCAGCAGCTGGTCAACGAGGTCTTCGACGCCTGACCGACCGGTCCGTACGCGTACGAAGGAGGCCCGGCACCCCGCGAGGGGCGCCGGGCCTCCGGCGTTTCCGGTTCCGTACGGCTCAGAGGTTGGCTTCGAAGTCCCAGTACGGGCGGTTCCGCTGGCGCGCCGACAGGGTGTGCGGATGCTGGGCGCCGAGGGTGCGGGTGAGGGTGAGGAGGGCGTCCTCCTCCAGTTTGGCGGCCTCCTCGACCTCGCGGAGGCCGCGCAGGTCGGTGGCGAGCGCGACCTGGCAGGAGAGGGTCAGCGGGTGCTCGTGGCCCATGACGTGCCGGGCCCGGCGCAGGGTGTCCCGGCTGAGTTCGGCGGCGTCGGACACGCGTCCGTTGAAGTTGCGGGCGGCCGTGGCGTTGAGGGCGCAGCCGAGGACCCAGGGGTGGTCGGGGCCGAGGGCCGCGGTGAGTCCGGCGAGCGCCGACTCCAGCATCGTCATGGCCTCGGTGCGCTCGCCTGCCGCCTGCATCACGAGGGCGGTGTTGGCGAGGACGCCGGTGGAGACGGGGTGGGCGGGGCCGAGCAGCGCGCGGTAGCCGGCCTCGGCCTCGTTGATGAGTTCGCGGGCGCGGTCGAGGTCGCCGTGCTCGCGCAGGTAGTTGGCGTAGTTGGTGACGGCGGAGAGCGTGAGGTAGTGGCCGCGGCCCTGGGCCTGTTCGAGGTGGTCGAGGACCTGCGCCATGACGGCGCCGATGTCCTCCTTGAAGCCGCCTTCACGGCGCCGGCAGAGGGCGAGCTGGCTGCGGGCGTAGAGGGTCTGGAGGTGCTGGGCGCCGAGGATCTTCAGATGGAGGCGGACGTTGGCGTCCTGGCGGCCGAGGGCCTCGCGGTAGCGGCCGAGCAGCCGGAGGTCCTGGGCGACGGCGTTGTTGGAGTTGAGGGTGGAGGGGTGGTGGGGGCGCAGGATGTTCTCGCAGCGGGCGAGGGTGTCGGTGTCCTGCTCGTACGCCTCCTGGTAGCGGCCGAGCATCCGCAGCACGACGCCGAGGTTGTGGCGGGCGGCGAGGGTGAGGGCCTGGGTCTCGCCGAGGAGGGTCTGCGCCTCGGCGAGGGCCTCGCGCTGGAGGCGTTCGGATTCCTTGTACTGGCCGAGGAAGCGGAGGTCGCGGGCGATGCAGATCTTGGACTGGAGCTCGCCGAGTTCGTCGGACCGGTCGGAGCCGGCGAGCAGGGTGCGGCGGGCGAGGTCGAGTTCGTACGCCTCGCGGAAGCCGCCGCTGCGGCGCAGGATGTCGCCTTCCAGGGTGGTGAGTTCCTGCATGCGCGGGGCGAGGGGGTCCATGAGGCCGGTCCAGCTGCCGCGGATGCGTTCGGCGAGGCGGGTGCCCGCCTTGTACTCGCCGCTGCGGTCGCAGTAGCGCAGGCAGTTGAGGACGGTGGTCTGGATGCGCGGGTCGGTGCTGCGCAGCGCGCCGGAGGGCTCCAGGTGGGGCAGGAGTTCGGAGTAGCGGGGCCAGTTCCGACTGTCCGTCGGATTCCCGGGGTCGGCCTCGGCGAGGAGGGTGCGGACGGCCTTGCGGTGGGCGTCGCGGTGCTCGCCGTCGGTGAGCCGGGAGACGATGTCGTGGACGAGCCGGTGCATGTGGACCGACTCCTGCTGGGGTGCGGCCTCCTCGCTGGTGACGGGGCCGCGGGTGTCCCGGGTGAGCACCGAGTAGTTGACGAGGGTGTCGAGGGCCCGGGACCAGGCGGGCAGGTCGGTGGCCATCCACCGCAGGTCCTCGGGGAGCGGGGCCTGCGGGTGGGCGCGGACGATGCCGAGGGGGATGCGGCCGGGGGCGAAGGAGGCGCAGAGGCTGAGGATGTCGATGGCCTGGGGCTGGGCGCGCCGGAGCCGGTTGATCAGTATCGACCAGGAGGTGAGGGAGGTGTTGGGCATGCCGTCGCCGGTGCTCGGCTCGTCGACGGTGGAGAGCCGTCCTTCGCGGACCATGCGCAGGTACTCGGAGACCTCCATGCCGGACTCGCCGAGCCAGGCGGCGGCCTGGACGAGGGGCAGGGGTACGTCTCCGAACTCGGCGGCGACCTCGTCGGCCTCGGCGGCGGTGATGTGCGGGGCCCGGCGCATGAGGTAGGCGGTGGATTCCGCGCGGTCGAAGTTGCGGACCGGGAGCACGTCGGTGTGTTCGCGCCAGGCGTGGTTGCGCGAGGTGATGAGGACGTGTCCGGGGCCGTGCGGCAGCATGACGTTGACGCCCTCGATGTCGTCCCAGCCGTCGAAGACGACGAGCCAGCGGCTGTGCGGGTCGCCGCGGCGGAGGGCTTCGCGGACGGCGCGGATGCGTTCGCCGGGCTCGCTGCCGGTGGGCAGTTCGAGGGCGACGGCGAGTTCGCCGAGGCGGTCGCGCTGGACGTTGCGGTCGTCGGAGCTGACCCACCAGATGACGTCGTAGTCGGAGCTGAAGCGGTGGGCGTACTCGGCCGCGATCTGGGTCTTGCCGATGCCGGACATGCCGAGGAGGGTGTACGCGGCGTTGCCGCGCTCGGCGTCCATGAGCCGTTCCTGGAGCTCGGTGAGGAGGTCGTCGCGGCCGGTGAAGCGGGGATTGCGGCGGGGTACCTCGCCCCAGATGTCGGGTGGGGTGTCGGGGTAGCGCACGAGGGCCGCCGGCGCGATCCGGCGGGCGGGGGAACGGCGCGGTTCGATGCCGAGCCTGCTGAGCAGCCGAGCCTCGGCCTCCTCCTCGCCGACGCCCCAGAGGCTGACGGGTTCGAGGACGGCGGTGGCCGGGAGCAGGGTGCGGTTGGTGAGGTTGACGGCGGCGAAGCGGTCGGCGTGGCCGGCGACGAAGCTGCGCAGGACGTCGTTCCATTCGCCGGCGGGGCGGGGGCCGAGTTCGAAGAACCAGTCGTCGAGGACGAGGAGGACCTGGCCGCGGGCGAGGAGCAGGTCGCCGAGGGAGTCCTCCAGGGGGACCTCGCGGGGCGGGTCCCAGCGTTGCAGGGTGGCGCGGACGCCGTGGGTGTCGAGGCGCTGGTTGATCCAGGCCGCCCATGGCCGGTGGTAGCCGGGGAAGACGACGAGGACGTGTTCGGGAGCGGCTCTGCCGCCGTGGTCCGCCGTAGAGCCGCCCGACCGCTGTTCCGCCATGTGTGCATCTCCCGTCCCGCTCACGCGCAACGCAGTGTCATGTGCTGTGGGCACAGTGTTACTCAAGGGCTCGCCGGCCGGAGCCGAGGCTCGCGTGGTGCGTCCTCATGTGCCGGGCGAACTCCCGCCCCTCGTTGGTCAGTTCATCGGATTCAAGCAGTATCGCCAGCGCTTCGGCCACCTGATCGTGGACATGGTCGAACCGCTGTGCGGACCGTACGCGCCACTGCCCGGGCAGGCCGGAGGCGCGGCTCACCCCGGCCGTCCGGCGCCACAGGTCGGCGAGTGCCAGGTGGGCGTAGGCGCCCTGGAGGACGCCGGCGACCGGACGGGCGTCGGTGCGCCAGCCGACCCGGTGGGTGGGGGCCGCCCGGTCCGGCGGGTGGGTCCGGTAGAGCGGCACCAGTTCGTGGAGTGTGGCGAGCTTGCTGTGGTGCAGCTCGTGGACGAGGGTCTCGGCCATGTCCGCGGCTCCGGCGGAGGGCGTCATGAGGACGGCCCCGGGGGCGGCGCTCAGCGTGGCCCCGATGGACCGCGTCCCGCGCGGGACGAGCGGCACGACGGCGCCCACCGAACGGCCCACCTCGACGGCCCGCGCCCGGTCGGTCCCGCGCAGCAGACCGCGGGCGGCGGTCCAGCGGCCGGCCCAGCCGGCGTGGTCGGTGTCGGCGTGGTCGGCGGCGGCCCGCGCCGGGATGCCCATGCCCGGGGGCAGCCGGTACGGATCGAGGTCCTCGAGCCGGGCCGCGCCGCCGGGCAGGGCGCGCAGCCCGCGCCAGCCGGGGCCGCTGCCCGTCAGCGTCGTCCGGGGGCCGCGCGCGGGGCGGCGGAGCACGGCCCGGCAGCCCGTACCGTCCCCGCCCCCGATCCGTACCGGGCGGGAGCGGGCGTCGATCCGGATCCACCCCGCGCCGCCCGCCTCGACGCGGCCGACGCCGGGGAGCGGGAGCACCCCGCCGGGGGCGTCGACGAGCAGGTCCACGGGCAGTCCGGCGCGCAGGGCGGCGGAGACGGCGAGGAGTTCGAGATGGGCGAGGTGGCGGTCGAGGCCGGCGCCGAGCGGCTCGGTGAGCGCGGCGGCGAGCCAGGCCCCTGTGGTCGGGTAGTCCAGGACGGTGCGGACGACGTCCGGGCGGGCGCGCTCGGCCCGTTCGAGCAGGAGCCAGCCCGCCTCGAAGCGGCGCAGCGCCGTGGGCGCCACCGTCTCGCGGTGGCGCTGGACCCGTACGAGGAGGGTCTTGAGCAGGAGCAGCCGGCGGGCGTGCAGCCCGGCCCGCAGAAAGGACGCCCCGGCCGGTCCGGGGCGTGTGGTGGCGAGCCCGGCGAGCACCGCCGGGTCCGGCGGGGCGGCGATCACCCGGGGCTCCGGAGACGTGACGGGTCTCCGGGCGGCCCGGCCGGCGGGGCGGAGGCGAGCGGCCGGCTGCGGCGAGGCGGAGACGACCGGCCGGGCGTGGATACGGCCGAAAACGATCTCCCCGCGTCCGGAGCGTGGGTGCGGCCGTCAGCCGACGAACTCGTCCTCTTTCCAGGACTCGACGAGATCCGAGGGCCGGACCAGCACTCTCTCCACGGCCGCCCCGAGGGCGGCGTCGTCCATGACCCGCAGGGTCCGCAGGTCGACGGCCGCGAGATCGGACAGTTGCGGAGACCTGACGGCATCCCGGCCGACACCGGTCGCCCACCCCGTGTGCTCGAACACTCTCGGCTCCTCCTCACCGACGCTGTCCCCCACGGTCGTAGCGGTGCGGCGGTTCTTCCCGACGCCAGGAGAACGGAAACCCATTCGATTCAACTGCCCCCATGTGCGCCCCCGTTATCCAGCCGTCCAGGACCACCAGGGAGGCGCGACGCGGCGGCGCTCGTCGGGCGTGAGCGGCGTCCCCTCCCTGCCCCGGGCGGTCTCCAGTCCGGCGAGCAGCGTCCGGGTCCGCTCCACGTCCTCCCAGTCGACCTCCACCAGCTCCCCCGTGAGTCGCCGCCACCGTGTGGTCGCGGCGAGCAGCACCGCCCGCGCCCGCCCCGGCCGGCCCATGAGGCAGAGCACCGCCCCCTGGGCGTGCAGCGCGCGGGCGCCCGTGACCGTGCCGGGGGTGTCGCCGTGGGCCGTACGGGAGTCCTCACCGGCGTTCCGGTAGGCGGCGAGGGCGTCACCGAGCACCCCGTCCTGCGCGGACTCGGCCAGCTCCAGGCGCACGCGCCCCAGTTGCAGCCAGATCTCGGCGCGCTCCCCCGGGTCCTCCGTACCTCTGACCGCCTGTTCGAGGAGGTGGCGGCTCTCGAAGAGGTCGGGCAGGAAACCGGCGCGGTGGAAGCGGAGCGCGAGGACGCTGCCGATCAGGGTCCGGGCCCTGGCCCGCTCGGGCGCGTCGGCGGGCAGCCGGGTGAGCGCCTCGCGCAGCACCCCTTCGGCGCGGTCGACGGGGGCGGTGCCGGTGCCGGCCGCGGCGCGCCGCAGCAGCGATCCGCCCCAGGTCAGCAGGGTCTGGCCGCGCTGCTCGCTGTCGGCGGGAGCGAGCAGGGTGGCCTCCTCGTACGCGGTGTCGGCGGCGGCTCCGTCTCCGGCCGTGTCGTACAGCCGGGCGCGGGCGAGGGTGAAGCGCAGCCGCAGGGCGCGGGCGTCGCCGAGGAGGGGTTCCGCGCGGTCGAGCACGGGGCCGACGCGGTCGGGGCCGGCGTCGGCGAGGTGCAGGGCGTCGGCGAGGTCGAGGAGGGCGGCGGCGCTCTCCCGGAGGCCGAGGGCGGCGGTGAGCTCCCCGGCGGCCGCGGCGCCGTCACCGCGGGCCAGGAGCAGGCGCCCGCGGCGCAGGTGGAGGGTGTGGCGGGCGGTCTCGGGCCAGCGGTCCGCGTCCTCGGCGAGGGCGGCGAGGGCCGCGTCGAGGTGGCCGGGTTCGTCGGTGTCGCGCCACAGTGCGTGGTGGACGACGGCGAGTTCGAGCCGTGCCTCGGCCCAGGCCTCGTCACCGGGCCGGGCCAGCCCACCGGCGCGCACGAGGGTGTCGGCGGCCTGCGTGAGAAGGTCCCTGCGCCGTCCGGAGCGACGGGCGGCGGCGATGCCGGCCTCGGCGTGGAGGACGCGGGCGAGGACGATCCGGGCCTCGACCGGTTCGGCGGGGAGCGCCGCCTCGGCGCGCTCGCGGGCCCCGGCGAGGAGCCCGGGGTCGGACTGGGCGCGGCCCTGTCCGAGGAGGCGGCGGGCCTCGGTGAGCGGTTCGGGGGTGATGAGGTCGGGGTGGTAGAAGCGGAGCACGCGCGCGGGGATCCGTGCGAACAGCTCGGTCTCGGCGCCCTCGGGCCCGGGGGCGTCGTCGGTGTCGTCGGGCGGGCCGGCGGCCCTCCCCGCACCCCGGCTGTCCGCCTCGGGGGCTGCGCCTCCGTCGGCTCCCGTACGGGTGTCCGTGCCGGCGAGGCGGGCGGCGGCGAGCGCCGGGAAGTTCCGCATGCCCTGGCCGAAATTGCGTTCCACATAGGCGGAGCAGTGTTTGAGGACGAGGGCGGCGGCGCTCGGGTCGAGCGAGCCGAGGAAGTGCTGCTGGATGCCGGGCGGATAGCTGAAGCAGGGGTACGGGGTGGGGCCGGGAAGTCGCCGCAGGAGCCCGCTGAGCAGGACCTCGGCCAGCTCCATCGGGCCGGTGTCGGGCAGCATGGCGCGCTGGACGAGCTGCATGACGGGCAGGCTCAGCGGGGCCGCCGCGAGGTGGACGGCGAGCCGGAGCGCCCCCGGGGAGGCGCCCGCCCGGAAGGTGCGCAGGAGTTCCTCGTCGCCGCGCGGGGCGCGGGGTGTCCCGGGCGGGCGCGGGCCGGCCGGTTCGGGGTGGAGCCAGGCGGCCCAGCCGCGGACGGCGTTGCCGCCGTGGCCGGTGTGGAGCCGGGTCCAGGAGGCGAAGGCCTCGGGGGTGGGGGTGAGCACGGGGACGGCCCGGCGGCCGGGCGCGAGGGGACCCCAGGGCTCGTCGTCGGAGCGGAAGACGGTGTGTCCCCCCGGGGTGGCGGAGCGCTGGAAGGTGCCGGGTTCGGCGGGGAGCGCGGTGCGGGGCCAGAGGCGCGGGGGCAGCGGCTGGACGACGGCGAGGGGCGAGTGGCGGGGCCACTGGCGCAGGAACCGCTGGGCGGCGCCGCGCTGCCAGAGGGGCCCGACGCAGTCGCTCACCACGAGGGTGAGGCGGCGTCCGGTGGGGTCGTGCAGCTGGTCGAGGGGGCGGAGCCGGGGCCTGCCGTCGGCGCCGGAGGTGGTGGTGACGAGCGGGGGGCCTTCGCCGGTGTCGTACAGGCGGTGGACCTGGACGTCGCGGAACGCCCCGGACTGCTGGCAGGCCTGGCGGAGCTCCTCGACCATGCGGTCCCAGACGACCATGGCGGGGCCGGTGTCCATGAGGAGCTGGATGTCGGGGCGGCGGCCGGCGGCGGGGCGCAGGACGGGCGTCAGGATGCCCGCGGCGGCGCTGCGTTCGGCGGTGGCCTCCTCGTCGAGGGTGCCCTCGCCGGGGCGGGGCGGTGCGAGGGCGTAGGCGCGGAGCGGGCGGAGGGCCTTCTGCAGGGCGAGGAGTCCGGGCAGGGCGTTGGCGCCGGGGGCGCGGACGGGCAGGCCGGCGCCCCGCTCCGTACGCCCCGCTCCGCCGCGTGCCGGGGACGCTCCGGCGCGCATGTGGAGCGAGACGGACTCGCGGGCCGCGCCCCCGGGCCGGGCGGGGCCGCCCGCCTCCCCCCGTACGGCCTCGTGCTCGCTCCGTGGCCGGTCGTCGCTTCCGGCGGGGCGCGCCTCGGTGTCGGCGTCGGCGCCTGCCGTGTCCGGCGGCGGGTCGGACCCCGGCGCCTCCGGGGAGGGGCCGGGGAGCCACCGGGAGAGCCACAGGGCGTCCGCGAGGTCCTCGGCGGTCGGGTCCTGTCCGGCGGCCCGCAGTCTGCGGGTGAGCTCTTCCAGATGCATCCGGTGCATCCGATCGTCACCTCGGCTGATCGAGCGGTTGCATGAGCATGTCGGCGATGCGTTCCCTGGTCACCCGTTCGGCGCGGGAGGCGTGCTGGGTCAGGTAGAGGGCGTTGAGGAGCTGGTCGGTGGCGATCACCTCGCCGGGCTCGCGGTTCAGGAAGCGCTGGACGAGGCCCTGTTCGCCGTCGCCGGCGGCGGCTTCGGTTCCGAGGTGGGCCTCGATCATGGCGCCGAGCTGTTCCTCGCCGGGCGGTTCGAGCTCCAGGCGGATGCAGCGGCGCAACAGGGCGGCGGGGAAGTCCCGTTCGCCGTTGGAGGTGAGCACGATGAAGGGGAAGGTGGTGCAGCGGACCCGGCCGCCGTACACCGGCACCTTGCGGCCGTCGTCGCTGAGGACCTCGACGACGGGCTCCCGGTCGGCGAGCCGCTCCAGCTCGGGGATGGCGAACTCGCCCTCCTCCAGGGCGTTCAGGAGGTCATTGGGCAGGTCGAGGTCGCTCTTGTCGAGCTCGTCGATGAGCAGCACGCGGGGCTGCTCGGAGGGGAGCAGCGCGGTGCCCAGCGGGCCGAGCCGGATGTACGAGCCGATGCCGGCCGGGGCCGCGGCGGCGGGCGCGCCGGCCAGGGCGCGTTCCAGCTGGACGTCCTGGAGGCGGCCGATGGCGTCGTACCGGTAGAGGCCGTCCTGGAGGGTGGAGCGGCTGACGATGGGCCAGCGCAGCACGCGGCCGAGGCGCAGTTCGTGGGCGACGGCGTGCGCGAGGGTGGACTTGCCGGTGCCGGGGTTGCCGGTGACGAGGAGCGGACGCCGCAGGTACAGGGCGGCGTTGACGGCGTCGGTCTCGGCGGGCCGGGGGTGGTGGTTCTGGACGAGTCTGCGCTTGACGCCGAGCCGCCGGTCGGAGCCGGCCAGGGTGTCGTCGGCGCCGCCCGTGGAGAAGTCGCGCCAGGGCGGCGGGGCGGGCAGGCGCCGTATCTCGTCGTGCGGAAGACCGGCACCACGGTAGATCCGCCAATCGTTCACGATGGACTCCTCCTGGCTGTGGTGTCGGTGCCGGGTCCGTCGACCGTACCGCTCGCGGGCGGGGCCTGCCGATGCCGTAATCGGACGGATCGGGGGCATTCCGTCCCCCTGGTCTCTCCGGTCACTGCTCCCCCTCTCCGAGCAGCGGCGGGACCTCGAGCCGGCCGCCGTGGGGCGGCCGGTCCGGCGGGTCGAGGAGGACGGCGAGGGACTCGGCCCAGGCGTACGCGGCGCGCGCCTCGGGCCCGGCCGCGCGGTCCTGGGCGCGGGTGCGCAGGGAGCGGACGGGGCCGCGCACGTCCCAGGCGGTGTCGGCGCCCGCGAGCAGTCGCTCGGCGCGCTCGTGGAACTCCGCGCAGTCGGTGTGGTCGTGGGCGCCGGTCCGCCAGAGGGCCATGGGGTGGCCGGCGGCGAGCGCCGCGTTCATCGCCATGAGTCCGTCGCCGCTGCCCACCGGGCCGCAGTAGACGGGGACGGTGCCGCCCTCGGCCTCGCGGAGCCGGTCGTACGTCTCCGCCCAGGTCTCCCGGCGCACGCGCGGAGTGTGGGCGTCCGGGCCCGCGCCGAGCACCTCGGCGCGCAGCGGGGCGGCGCGCAGCGGCCCGCGCTCCCCGGCCTCCCAGCGCTCGCGCCATTCGGGGGCCGGTTCCCGGTCGTGGCGGCGGGCGTCGCGGATGACCACGATCCTGCGCTGGCCGAGGGTGGTCGCCCAGGCGTCGTCGGGTCCGTGGGGCGGTTCGAGCCGCCAGGTGTCGAGGGGTTCGTCGAAGAGCTCGCGCGGCAGCACCGCCTCCACGGCGGCCAGATGGGATCCGCTGTCGCCGCGCCGCAGGGCGTCGGCGAGCGGTTCGCGCAGGGTCTCCCTGAGCCTGGCCCGCTCGACGCCCCGGTCGTCGCAGTGGAGCGGGCTGACGGTGTGCCCGTCGAGGAGGAGCTTGACCCGCCAGGGGTAACGCCGGTCGTAGCGGGGGGTGTCGATCTCCAGGAGGACGTCGGCACGCGCGCGGGGTTCGCGCACGGACAGGGGCGCGGGCCGGCCGGGGGTGACGAGCCGGTCGATCTCGCGCCGGAGGTGGCGGTCGGCGTCGCCGGACTCGTCGACGATCCAGCGGGTGAGGCCGGCGGTGTCGGCCCGCTCGCCGTACCGGCCGGAGACGTGGTGGACGACGTGCGCCGCGTACAGGAGGACGGCGTCGAGGTCGAGGTCGCGGACGCCGTCCCTGCGGGGCGCGCGCAGTCCGCGCAGCAGGCCGGCGCCCTCGCTCCAGGTGCGGGGGTCGTCCTCCAGGGCGTCCGGCAGGTCGTCGTCCCTGATCCAGGCCTTGACCTGGTCGATCAGGTCCATGATCTCGCCGGGGGCGGTGGGCACGGGCAGTTCGGCGAAGTGCCCGTACAGCTGGGTGCGCAGCCCGGGGCTGACGCCGCTCGCGCCGGGCAGCAGCCGCTGGGCGCGGGTCCAGTCGGGGCGGTCGTCGAGGGAGCGGTAGCGGACGAGGTGGTACCGGTCGTGGGCGCGCAGCGCCTCGCCCATCGCCTCGCCGCCCGGGAGGTCGTGGAGTCTGCGCAGGGCGGTGACGGGGACGACGGCGCCGCCGTCGCGCCCGCGTCCCTTGTTGAGGCCGACGACGGCGCCCTGCGCGTGGTCGACGACGGGTCCGCCGGAGCAGCCCTCGACGGGCATGACCCAGTCGGTGACGAGGGCCTGTCCGTCGCTGCCGATCAGGGTGCCGTGGACGTGCCGGATGCCGAGTTCCCCGGTCTCGCGGGACCAGCCGTGCAGTCCGACGGCGGTCGGCGGCACGGGCGGGCGCTCGCTGAGGCGGACGCAGGACGCCTTGCGCGCGCCGGGCACGCGGATGAGCGCGATGTCGGGGAAGGCCCACCGGTCGGGCGGGTCGTCGGGGCGCTCGGGGCGGGGCAGCGCGAGCACGACGGTGCCGGTGGTCTCGCGGGTGGTCTTGCCGTCCTCCCACGTGATGCCGACGGCCGGCTCACTCCTCCACACCGCGCTTCCCCCCTCGGCCACGACATGGGCGCAGGTCAGCGCCCAGCCGGGGGCGATGAAGAAGCCGGTGCCCCAGTACCGGTCGCCGTGCGGGTCATACCCGCGGCCGGGGGCCGCGATGCGTACGAGTGCGGGGCGTACGAGAGCGTCGAAGGCGCTCATACGACCTCGTCGGCCGCCGGACGCGCGCTCGGGACGGGGGGTGGGGCGGGCGCCGGGGGCGGGGGCGGGAGGGGAGGGCGCGCTTCGTCCGCGGGGGCTGTGCCGGTCGTCGGGCCCGGCTCGGGGGCCGGACCGGGTTCGGCGACCCGGCCGGGCTCGGTCCAGGTCAGAGAGACGTTCACGGAGGCCTTGCCCGCTCCGTCCGCGAGGACGCCGATCACCTTGCCGGACTGCGCCGAGAGCTCGATGCCGAAACTGACGGCGACCTCCACCGGCCCCTGCGGGTCGAGGCCGGCCCGCAGGGAGCCGACGACCCCGCGCACCACGTCCGTGAGCCCGCCGGCCATCGAGACGACGCGGTCCCTGACGCCGGTGTCCTGGAAGCCGCCGCCCCTGCCGAGTTCCTCCGCGTCGCTGACCCGCGCCCAGACGGGCGTGCCGTCGTCCAGCCGAATCCGAGCGATCCCCTGTGCCACAACGGCCCCCGCTCCCCGAAGCGATGTTGGATCCAGAAGGCTAATCGGTGGGACTGACGGGCGACAGGGGACGGAAGGGGTACGGCCTATCCTGATCGCATGTACTTCACCGACCGTGGCATCGAGGAACTGGAGAAGCGGCGAGGCGAGGAGGAGGTCACCTTCGAGTGGCTCGCCGAGCAGCTGCGGACGTTCGTCGACCTCAACCCCGACTTCGAGGTGCCGGTCGAGCGCCTCGCGACCTGGCTGGCCCGTCTGGACGACGAGGACGAGGACGAGTAGGAAGCGCGCTCGGCTGCGGTGCCACCGCGCCCGCAGCCGGACGCAGCACGTCTGTTCACGGCCCTACAGCAGGGCAATTTGTCCATATATAAGGGGGATCGCCCCACCTCGCATCAGGGAAGACTCAGGGTTGACTCCGCTCGACCGCGATATATCGTGTCTATCGAGAGACGCGATATGTTGCGTTGTCGATACGGGAGGTCAGCACCATGACAGAGTGGTCCGTCACCGAGCCGACGAAGCTGGCTCCGGCCGACCCCGTGACGCTTCTGCAGGTCCGCATCGTCAACGGCGCGGTGAACGTGGTGGGGACGGACGAGAGTTCCGCTCGTGTGGAGATCTCCGAGATCGAGGGTCCGCCGCTGATCGTCACGCAGAACGGCTCGACGCTGACCGTGACCTACGAGGACCTGCAGTGGAAGAGCATCCTCAAGTGGTTCGAGCGCAAGGAGTACCGCCGGCGGGCGGTCGTCTCCGTCGCCGTCCCCGCGGGCGTCGACGTCGAGGTGGGCGTGGTCGGTGCGGAGGCGGTCGTCACCGGGATCAGAGGGCGTACGGAGGTGCGTGGCGTCACGGGTGACACCACCCTCCTCGGGCTCTCCGGCCCGGTCCGCGCCGAGAGCGTCTCCGGCGGTCTGGAGGCTCAGGCCGTCACCGGCGCGCTGCGCGTCAGCTCCGTGACCGGCGACGTGACGGTGATCGAGGGCGCGGGCTCCTCCGTGAAGGCCGACACGGTCAGCGGGGACATGGTCATCGACCTGGACCCGGCCCGGCTCGACGGGCCGCCGGCCGACATCCGGCTCACCAGCGTCTCCGGCGAGGTCGCCATCCGGCTCCCGCACCCGGCCGACGCGCGCGTCGAGGCGAGCACCACGAGCGGCGCCGTGTCGAACGCCTTCGAGGACCTGCGGGTGGGCGGTCAGTGGGGCGCCAAGTCCATCACCGGCACCCTCGGTTCGGGGCGGGGCACGCTCAAGGCGACCACGGTCTCCGGCTCCATCGCCCTGCTCCGCCGCCCCGAGCCCGAGGACGGCCACGCCGCCGACCCGTCCGCCCCCTCCGCGACCGGAAAGGTGCTCTGACATGCCGCCCGTCTTCGCCCACGGACGCCTCCGCCTGTATCTCCTCAAGCTCCTCGACGAGGCCCCGCGCCACGGGTACGAGGTGATCAGACTCCTGGAGGAGCGCTTCCAGGGGCTGTACGCACCCTCGGCGGGCACGGTCTATCCGCGCCTCGCCAAGCTGGAGGCCGAGGGCCTCGTCACCCACGCCAGCGAGGGGGGCCGGAAGGTCTACTCGATCACCGACGCCGGCCGCGCCGAACTGGCCGGACGCGGCGCCGAACTGGACGACCTGGAGCGGGAGATCCGCGAGTCGGTCTCGGAACTGGCGGCGGAGATCCGCGAGGACGTGCGGGGCGCGGCCGGCCGGGTGCGCAGCGAGATGCGCGCGGCGGCGGGCCGGAGCCGCACGGTGGATCCCCCTTCGTTCGCCGAGGCCAAGGAGGAGCTGCGGCGGGTCGGACAGGAGTGGAAGCAGCAGGCCCGCGAGGCGCGCGAGGAAGCCAGATCGGCGCGGCGCCAGGCGAAGGAGTTCCAGCGGATCGCCCAGCAGGTGCAGGAGGAGGTCCAGGACCGGTTCTCGCGGGGCGACTGGCCCAAGGGGGTCTGGGAGGGGATCTCGGGCATCACCGCCCAGCTGGGGGACCTGGTGGCGGGCACGACCCACCCGAAGGCCGCGTCGCAGGAGCCGTCGTTCACGAAGGCCCCGGCCGGCGAGGGGCCGGAGTGGGCGCGGGACACGACGGGCTCGGGCGACCCGGCCCGTGACCTCGACAGGCTGCTCGACCGCTTCCGCGACCAGATCCGCGACGCGGCCCGCGACCACGGGGTGACCCAGGACCAACTGACGGAGACCCGCCGGCTCTTGTCGACGGCGGCGAGCCGCATCACGGGCCTGCTGAGCCCCGGACGAAAGGACTGACCGAACGACCGGGGCCCCATCGTCCGGACACAGGGCCACCGGGTGAGCGCACCGAGCCGACGGAGGTGGCGCGCGGCAATGAAAGCGCGCCCTCACCCGACGGTCACCCCCGGGGTGACCGTCACCCCCGGGTGACCGTCACCGTCACGCGGGTGCCGGGGGCCGCGAGGATCCAGGCCCTGCCGTGGTCCTTGCGGCGGAGGACGGAGGCGCC
This sequence comes from Streptomyces sp. NPDC034084, assembly GCF_055575535.1. Classification (NCBI taxonomy): domain Bacteria; kingdom Bacillati; phylum Actinomycetota; class Actinomycetes; order Kitasatosporales; family Streptomycetaceae; genus Streptomyces; species Streptomyces sp. NPDC034084. The sequence continues at coordinate 302,384 of NZ_JBVISK010000004.1, read as the reverse complement.
GCCACGGGCGGTGACTCGCCAGTCGCCGGGTGGCAGGGAGAGCTCGGTGAGGCGGGGACCGCGCGGGCCGGACGCGTCGTACGAGAGGCGGTAGACCCCGGCCACCGAGTCGTACGCGGCGGAGCGGACCGTGCCGGCGACCGCCTCCGCGTACGGCTCGGCGGTCAGCTCCTTGTTCGTACGGAAGGCTCCGGAGCCGTCGACCGCGCAGTAACCGCCGCCGTAGCACCACACGTAGCCCGCCCAGCCCGAGCTGTAGCGTCCGAGGGAGGCCATGGCCTCGCGGTAGAAGCGGTTCATGTGCGGCAGGGAGTTGTTGAGGGGCCCCCACTCCCCGACGACCACGGGCACCTTGTACTCCTTGGGGTACAGGGTGACGGCCTGCTCGTAGCTCTCGATCCAGCCGGCGGCGGGGTCGTAGTCGGCACCGGCCTCCATGCCGGTGTTGTAGAAGTGCGGGGCGTACACGGTCTTCGGGTCGTCGATCCTGCCCAGTCCGGTGGGCACGCCCTCGCCGACGATCGGGGTCGGCTCGACGAAGACCCAGGCGTCCCGGTCGGCCGAACGGACGGCGTCAGCCAGCCGGTTGTACATCGGGGTGAGCTGGTCCCGTTCGATGCGGCGGGCCGCCGTCGGCAGGTCCTCGCCCTCGCGCGGTTCGCCCATCGGCTCGTTGATCAGGTCGTAGCCGAGCACGGCAGGGTGGTCGTCGAGGCGTTCGGCGAGCACCCGCCACATGCGGGCCTGGGCGCGCCTCAGGTCCTCGTCCTCGTACAGGTGGGTGAAGGCCCGCTGCACGGCGGGCTCGAAGTACTCGGCGAACCAGTCGTCGGGGTGCGGGGTGAAGGGCAGCCCGTCGGTCCTGGTCGCCCAGGCGGGGATCCCCCGGTGGCCGAAGGCGGGTCCGAAGACGTCCTGGTGGGCGTCGACGAGGACCTTGACGTCGTACTTCGCGGCCCAGTCCAGGATGCGTTCGATCTTCCGCAGATAGCGCCGACTGTACTGGCCCGGACGGGGCTCCAGGTCGTCCCAGAAGACGAGCAGGCGGGCGAAGTTGAAGCCGTGGGCCCGCAGGTCGCGGAAGTGCTTCTCGGTGATCGCGGAGAGGGCGGCGTCGCCGCTGTGCGCCTTGTCCTCGACGTTCCAGCCGCGCAGGGTGAGCGCGCGGCCGTGGGGGTCGGTGAGGGCGGGTATCGCGGTCTCGCCGGTCTCCGCCGGCTCCGCGCGGGCGGCGGTCGGGGCGAGCAGGGCGGCGACGACGAGGGTCGCCGCCAGGGCGGTTCGCTTCAAGGAAGACCTCCGGCACGAGGAAGTGAGAGATGTTCACGTTTCGCGTGCCGGAGATCTCATCAGCAGTACTGACCGGTCATCAAGGGGGCGTCACGAGGTCTTCAGGACGATCTTTCCGAAGAGTTCGCCGGAGGCCATCTTCTCGAAGCCCTCCCGCGCCCGGTCCAGCGGCAGGACCTCGTCGATCACCGGCCGGAGGCCCGTCGCCGCGCAGAACGACAGCAGGTCCTCCAGCTCGTCCTTGGAGCCCATCGTCGAGCCGACGACCTTCAGCTCCAGGAAGAAGATCCGGGTCAGCTCGGCGTGCGAGGGCCGGTCGCCGCTCGTGGCACCCGAGATGACGAGCGTGCCGCCGGGCCGCAGCGACTTGACCGAATGCGACCAGGTGGCGGCGCCGACGGTCTCGATGACGGCGTCGACCCGCTGCGGGAGCCGCGCCCCGGGCTCGTAGGCCTCGACGGCGCCGAGCTCGACGGCCCGCTTGCGCTTGGCCTCGTCGCGGCTGGTGGCGAAGACCCGCAGGCCGGCCGCCTTGCCGAGGGCGATCGCGGCGGTGGCGACGCCGCCGCCCGCGCCCTGCACGAGCACGGAGTCGCCGGGGCGCACGCCGGCGTTGGTGAAGAGCATGCGGTAGGCGGTCAGCCAGGCGGTGGGCAGGCAGGCGGCCTCCTCGAAGGAGAGCTCCTTCGGCTTGGGCAGCACGTTCCAGGACGGGACGGACACCCGCTCGGCGAAGGTGCCCTGGTAGCGCTCGGTGAGGATGGACCGCGGCTCGTCCGGGCCGACGCCGTGACCCGTCTGACCGATGACGGAGTGCAGGACGACCTCGTTGCCGTGCTCGTCGATGCCGGCGGCGTCGCAGCCGAGGATCATCGGCAGCTTCTCCTCGGGCAGTCCGACCCCGCGCAGCGACCACAGGTCGTGGTGGTTGAGCGAGGCGGCCTTGACGGTGACGGTGGTCCAGCCGGGACGCGCCTCGGGCTCGGGGCGTTCGCCCAGTTCGAGGCCGTTCAGGGGCTGGTCGCGATCGATTCGGGCGGCGTAGGCAGCGAACATGGCCCCGACCCTAGGGGCCCGCGGTCGGCCGGGGAACCACGCCCCGGTGTGACCCGTGTCGCCTGGACAGCGACGGGTCGTCCCCGTACACCGAACGGCCCAGGAGGCAGAAGCACGCCCATACGCCGAGGGTCCCGGAGGCAGAAGGGCGCCCGTACGCCGAGGGCCCCGGAGGCAGAAGCACGCCCCGTACGCCGAAGGGCCCCGTCCCGGCGTGCGGAACGGGGCCCTTCGGAGTGACCGGGGCGCGTCAGCGGTGGACGCGCCGCCGGTCGAGCGCGTCAGCGGCGCGCGACGCCCTCGGCGCGGGCGGCGGCGGCGACCGCGGCCGCGACGGCCGGGGCGACCCGCTCGTCGAACGGCGACGGGATCACGCAGTCGGCGGACAGCTGGTCGCTGACCACGTCAGCGATCGCGTTGGCCGCGGCGATCTTCATGCCCTCGGTGATCCGGGAGGCCCGGACCTGGAGCGCGCCGGCGAAGATGCCGGGGAACGCGAGGACGTTGTTGATCTGGTTCGGGTAGTCCGAACGGCCGGTCGCCACGACGGCCGCGTACTTGTGCGCGACGTCGGGGTGGACCTCGGGGTTCGGGTTGGCCATGGCGAACACGAAGGCGTTCGGGGCCATGGAGGCGACGGCCGCCTCGGGCACCGTACCGCCGGAGACGCCGATGAAGACGTCCGCGCCGGCCAGGGCGCTCTCCAGGGAGCCGGTGAGGCCCGCCTTGTTGGTGAGCTCGGCGATCTCGCGCTTGACGTCCGTGAGGTCCTCGCGGTCACGGCTGACGATCCCCTTGCGGTCGGCGACGGCGACGTCGCCGAGGCCGGCCTCCAGGAGGAACTTGGCGATGGCCACACCGGCCGCGCCGGCGCCGGAGATGACACCGCGCAGGTCGCCGAGGGTCCGGCCGGTCAGCTTGGCCGCGTTGCGGAGTGCGGCGAGGGTGACGATGGCGGTGCCGTGCTGGTCGTCGTGGAAGACCGGGATGTCGAGGCGCTCCTGGAGCTTGCGCTCGATCTCGAAGCACCGCGGGGCCGAGATGTCCTCCAGGTTCACGCCGCCGAAGGAGGGGGCGAGCCGGACGACCGTCTCGACGATCTCGTCGGTGTCGGTGGTGGCGAGGGCGATCGGGACCGCGTCCACGCCGCCGAACTGCTTGAAGAGGATCGCCTTCCCCTCCATGACCGGGAGGGAGGCCTCCGGGCCGATGTCGCCGAGGCCGAGCACCGCCGTGCCGTCGGTCACGACGGCCACGACCTGGGACTTCCAGGTGTAGTCGTTGACCAGCTCGGGCTGCTCCGCGATCGCGGTGCACACCTTGGCGACGCCGGGCGTGTACGCGAGGGACAGGTCGTCCTTGTCCCGGAGGGGGACGGTGGCCTGCACGGCCATCTTGCCGCCCCGGTGGAGGGCGAAGACAGGATCGAAGGGCTCCTCGGGAGCCCCTTCCGTACCACTGTCACTGCGAGGATTGACGATCTCCGCTGCCATTGGGTTGACCCCTTACAAGTCTGCTTCATTGAGGGTTGGCCGCTCCTGGTGTGGAACGGTGGGCGGGTCCCGCGGCCGCCGTGTCTGGCAGCCGCGCGGGCGCGCCGCACAACGCGCCCTGAGCCCCGGATGAGGGGTGTAAGGATCCTTCTTACCGGACGGACGGCACCGCAGACGAGTCCATATCCGCTCGGTGACACGACTCATACCGAGAGCATCCGGAGGAGGACGGAGAACGACACGTCACCCGATGTCCCGATAGGTCGTCCCCGCACCCGATTGGCGGCCTTCCGCTCGTCCGAATGGCGAGATCAACAGCAGATTTTCCGGTAACAGGGAAGGCATTCCGCAGAAGATCCGGCCTTGATGTACCGGCCTGTCGCGATTTCGGGGTGACCCGTTATCCGATTTTGACATCCGAGGCCGTCGGTTTGTGGCAGTCCGAATGGCAAGATGCCGTAATCACACGAGGTCGCGACACTCGAAGCTGTGTACGTGACCACCTGGCAGCACCTCACACGCCGGAGGAACCCGACCATGACCGCACGCTTCACGCGCTGTACGACCGCCAAGACCCGCACGTCCCGTCTTGCCGCGGTCGCCGCCATCGCGGTCGCCGGCTCGATCCTGCTGACCGCCTGCGGCGACCAGACCGAGAGCGGAGGCTCCTCGACGGAGTCGGGCGCCGCCAGCAAGGCCCCGCTGTTCTCGAAGCTCCCCGCCGACATCCAGAAGGCCGGTGTCATCAAGGTCGGCACGGACGCCTCGTACGCCCCGATGGAGTTCACCGACGGCGGCAAGATCGTCGGTGTCGACCCGGACCTCGGGCAGGCGCTCAGCAAGCAGCTCGGCGTCAGGCTCGAGTTCGTCTCGGGCACCTTCGACGGCCTGATCACCTCGATCTACTCCGGCCGCCAGCAGCTGATCATGTCCTCGATGACGGACAACAAGAAGCGCCAGGAGGGCCTGGACGACAACGGGAAGAAGATCGGCAAGGGCATCGACTTCGTCGACTACTTCAGCTCCGGCGTCTCCCTGCTGGTCAAGAAGGGCAACCCGCAGGGCGTCAACTCCCTCGACGACCTCTGCGGCAAGACCGTCGCCGTCCAGCGCGGCACGATCTACGAGGACACCTTCAAGGCGCAGGCCGCCAAGTGCGGCGACAAGAAGCTGAACATCCAGGCCTTCGACACCGACGCCGAGGCCCAGACCCGCGTGAAGGCCGGCGGCGCGGTCGCCGACCTGAACGACTACCCGGTGGCCGCGTACATCGCGAAGACCTCGGGCGGCGGCAAGGACTTCGAGGTCGTCGGCAGCCAGAGCGACGTCGGCCTCTTCGGCATCGGCGTCTCGAAGGAGAACACCCAGCTGCGCGACGCCGTCAAGGAAGCCCTCGACGCGATCATCAAGGACGGCTCCTACGCCGAGGTCCTGAAGAAGTGGGACGTCGAGGACAGCGCGGTCAAGTCGGCCACCGTCAACGCCGGCAAGTGACCTCTCCTCGTACCACTGAAGGGCAGTCGTCATGACTGACAAGATCAGCAAGGACCCGGCCGCCGCTCCGGCCGGGCCCTCCCCCTCGGGCATCCCGTACGAGGCGATCAAGGCCATCCCCGTGCGGCACTACGGCCGCTGGGTCAGCGCTGTCGTGGTCGTCGTCCTCCTCGGGTGGCTCGCCTACGCCTTCTCCCAGGGCGACGTCGTCTGGGACACGGTGTGGGACAAGGTGTTCGACCCGTCCGTGATCAGCGGCATGTGGAACACCATCATCATCAGCGTCTCCGCCATGGCGCTGGGCCTCGTCCTCGGCATCCTCTTCGCCGTGATGCGGCTCTCCAAGAACCCGGTGACCGGTGCGGTCGCCTGGCTCTACATCTGGTTCTTCCGCGGCACCCCGGTCTACGTCCAGCTGCTCGTCTGGTTCAACCTGTCGTTGATCTTCCACTACATCGACCTCGGGCCGATCTACAAGAACGAGACCGTGGACGTCATGACGCCGTTCATGGTGGCCCTGCTCGGCCTCGGCCTGAACGAGGGCGCCTACATGGCGGAGATCGTCCGCGCCGGCATCCAGTCGGTCGACGAGGGGCAGACCGAGGCGGCGCACGCGCTGGGCATGTCCCAGACGAAGACCATGGGCCGCATCGTGCTCCCGCAGGCCATGCGGGTGATCGTGCCGCCGACCGGCAACGAGTTCATCAACATGCTGAAGACCTCGTCCCTGGTCTCGGCCGTGCAGTACACGGAACTGCTGCGCGCCTCGTCGAACATCGGCAACACGGCCGGTGCCGTGATGGAGATGCTGTTCGTCGCCTCCATCTGGTACCTGGCGCTGACCAGCGTGTTCAGCGTCGGCCAGTACTACCTGGAGCGCCGTTTCGCCCGCGGTTCGACGCGGAACCTGCCGCCCACCCCGTTGCAGCGCGTCAAGGCGAACCTGACCACCTTCAAGCGTTCCCCGGAGGCAACGGCATGACCGGCCAGCCCATGGTCAAGGCGGAGGGCGTCCACAAGTCGTACGGCGCCGCCCACATCCTCCGTGGCATCGACCTCGAAGTGCAGAACGGCGAGGTCTTCTGCCTCGTCGGCCCGTCCGGCTCCGGCAAGTCGACCTTCCTGCGGTGCATCAACCACCTGGAGCGCATCGACGGCGGCCGGCTCTCCGTCGACGGCCAGCTGGTCGGCTACCGGCAGAAGGGCGACAAGCTCTACGAGCTGAAGGACAGCGAGGTCGCGGTCCAGCGCCGTGACATCGGCATGGTCTTCCAGCGCTTCAACCTCTTCCCCCACATGACGGCCCTGGGCAACGTCATGGAGGCGCCCATCCAGGTGAAGGGCGAGTCCAAGGCGGTGGCCCGCGAGCGCGCCGAGCGCCTCCTCGACCGGGTCGGCCTGCGGGACAAGATGGGGAACTACCCGTCCCAGCTCTCCGGCGGCCAGCAGCAGCGTGTGGCCATCGCCCGCGCGCTGGCGATGGAGCCGAAGCTGATGCTCTTCGACGAGCCGACCTCGGCGCTCGACCCGGAGCTCGTGGGTGACGTCCTCGACGTCATGCGGGACCTCGCCGAGTCGGGCATGACGATGATCGTCGTCACGCACGAGATGGGCTTCGCCCGCGAGGTCGGCGACTCGCTGGTCTTCATGGACGGTGGCGTGGTGGTCGAGTCGGGCAACCCGCGCGACGTCCTGGGGAACCCGCAGCAGGACCGGACGAAGGCGTTCCTGTCGAAGGTGCTGTAAGCCGTAAGGGATTCCCGCGGCAGGCACGGAGGGGCGGTACGGGCAGACCCCGTACCGCCCCTTCTCCCGTCTCCCCGCTACTTCACGGCGAGGAGGAGGGTGTCGGAGGGCGAGGCCCAGACCGGCCGGGCCTCGCCGAAGCCGGCGGCGAGGAGGGTGTCGGCGTGCCAGCGCGGGGAGGGCATGTCGCCGTCGGCGTGCTCGCCGTAGATCTCGAAGCGGCGGGCGGTGGGCTCGGCGAGGACGGGGTCCTCGGCGGCGACGGCCCACCACTCGGCCCAGTCGAGGGCCCCGGACTCCTTGGCGCGGTCCATGGCGGCGTGCCGCTGGGCCCGCTCGGCGGCGTTGATACGGGGCGTGGTCTCGTCGATCATGTGGTCGGCGTTCATGAAGACCCCGCCCTCGCGGACGAGACCGGCGAGCTGCCCGTAGAGGGCCGTCAGGGGCTCGCTGTGGAGCCAGTGGAGGGCGGTGGCGGTGAGGACGGCGTCGTACGTGTCGTACGGCAGGCTCCCGGCCCACGCGGGGTCCTTGAGGTCGGCGGTCACGAAGGTGACGCGCTCGTCGCCGGAGAAGGAGCCCTCGGCGATGGCGAGGAGGGCCGGGTCGAGGTCGACGCCGGTGCTGGTCGCGTCGGGGAACCTCCGGAGCAGCCGGCTCGTGATACTCCCCGTACCGCACGCGAGGTCGAGGACGCGGGGCTTCGGCCCCACCAGGGCCTCGACCATGTCGAGCATCACGCGGAACCGCTCCTCACGGTCCGGCATGTACCACTCCTGCTGACGGTCCCAGCTCTGCTGCCAGGCCGCCCAGTCGGTTCCGGTCATGGTCGTTCCTCCCCGCGTACGTCACATCGTTTGTAATACCCTCGAAGGGGACACAGGCGTTACCCCTTCCGACCGAGACACTAGCCCGCCGAAGTAAGGACTACAAGTGGAATTGGCCCATTACTCGGACTTCGCCGTACGTCTGGTCAACACCGAGGAGCCGGCCCGCAACAAGGACGCCCTGACCTCGGTCGAGGTGCTCCGGGACCTCTTCGGCCCCGCCACCCAGATGGCGCGGAGGGTCACGGAGGCGGACCTGCCCCGCTTCCGCACGGTGCGAGCCCGGCTGCGGGCGGTCTTCGCGGCGGCCGACGACGGCGACCACACGGGCGCGGTGGACCTGCTGAACTCGCTCCTCCTCGAGTTCCCTGTCAGCCCGCAGATCTCCGGTCACGACACCCTCGACGAGGAGGGCCGGCCGCGGTGGCACATGCACCTCGCCGACCACTCCTCGAACGCGACCGCGGGCTACGCCGCCATCTCGGCGATGGGCCTCGCCTTCCACCTGACGGAGTTCGGCGCGGACCGGCTCGGCCTCTGCCAGGCGCCGCCCTGCCGCAACGCCTACCTGGACACGTCCACCAACCGCTCCCGCCGCTACTGCTCGGACCGCTGCGCGACCCGGGCCAACGTGGCGGCCTACCGGGCCCGCAAGCGTCTGGAGGCCGAGCGCTCGGACCACACCGGCCTGACCGAGGACACGATCCAGGAGAGCAGCGCCCCGGCCGACCGCTGACGCCCCGGGGTCACCGGCCGGTACCGCGCCCACACCCGCCCGAGAACCAGCTCGGGCGGTACGGCCCCGAAGACCCGGCTGTCCCCCTCGGCGTCCGGGTTGTCCCCCAGCACCCACCAGCCGCCGTCACGTCGCTCGATCAGGCGCTTGACGATGAGCAGATCCTGCTGGAGCGGGTGCCGCAGCACGGCCACGCACCCGGCCCGCGGGCGCGCCCCGTACCGCACGAGCAGCTGGTCGCCGTGCAACAGCGTGGGCACCATCGACACCCCCGTCACCTCGGCGATCCCGAACGGGGCACCCGCCTCCGCCACCCGCTCCCGCCCCGATCCCGTCATCCGGCACCTCCCGATCCGCTCCTGCGTCGGCTCGTCCACTCGTACACGAGTCCCATGGTGACCCTGGACTTTTGACCTAAGCCCCAGGGGGCGCCCGCGAAAACGCCCTTCTCACCGAGTAATGTCGCACCTGAGAAGACGATCACGAGGAAGGACGGCTCAATGCTCTCCCGCCTGTTTGCCCCCAAGGTGAAGGTCAGCGCCCACTGCGACCTCCCGTGCGGTGTGTACGACCCGGCCCAGGCCCGCATCGAGGCCGAGTCCGTCAAGGCTGTCCAGGAGAAGTACCTGGCCAACGACGACCCGCACTTCCGCGCCCGCGCCACGGTCATCAAGGAGCAGCGCGCGGAGCTCGCCAAGCACCACGTCTCGGTGCTCTGGAGCGACTACTTCAAGGCCCCGCACTTCGAGAAGTACCCCGAGCTCAACCAGCTGGTCAACGACACCCTGAAGGCCCTCTCGGCCGCCAAGGCGTCGACGGACCCGAAGACGGGCGAGAAGGCGCTGGAGCTCATCGCCGAGATCGACCGCATCTTCTGGGAGACCAAGAAGGCCTGACCTTCCCACTCCCGTTCCGGAGGGGCACGACCATGGACGGTCGTGCCCCTCCGGGCGTTTCTACGCCTCCGTCGGGAGGGAGTAGCGGCGCTTCTCCTTGGACGTGGCGCCCAGACGGTCGTAGAAGCGGATCGCGTTCTCGTTCCAGACGGGGGTCTGCCACTGGAGTTCGGGGAGGCCGAGGGTGCGGGCCTCGGTGCGGACCGCCTCCATCAGGAGGGGGCCGAGGCCGTGGCCGCGGGAGGTCTCCGTGAGGTAGAGGCAGTCCATGTGGAGGTACTCCGTGCCGTCCCAGGTGGAGAGTTCCGGGGCGCAGGTGGCGTACCCCGCGAGGGTGCCGTCGGGGAGGGCGGCGACGAGGCAGCGCAGGCGGGGCCGTTCGGCGGCGAAGAGGAGGCCGGCGAGGCGGTCCGCGAGGCCGGGGGCCGGGGGCGCGGACTTCTCGTAGGCCGCGTGCTCGGCGATGAGTTCCACGACCCGGGGCAGGTCCTCGGGGCGCGCGTGGCGTACCTCTGCGCGGGCGGGATCTTCCTCGCGTTCGCTCATACGGTCATCATGCACGGTCCCACCGACAGCGTGGCCGTCGCGCCCTGGCGGCGGAGCCACTCGCGATACGGGGCCGCCCGCAGGGCCACCTCCCGGTAGGCCGCCGCGAGTTCGGCGTACAGCACGTCCAGGGGCGCTCCCGGGCGCCCGTACAGCAGGAGCCGGACGGCCAGCGGGTCGCCGCGCAGGGGCCGGATGGCCATGTCGTCGCGCGGGACCGAGGTGGGCTGGCAGGGGGCGACGGCCTCGCCGAGGGCGACGAGCGAGGCGGCCGTGTGGTAGTCGCCGTGCAGCAGGGGCGGGTCGATGCCGGCGGCGCCGTGGATCCGCCGGAGGCCGTCCCATTCGCCGTCGACGGTCGGGTCGACCATCCAGTGGTCGGTGGCGAGGTCGGCGAGGTCCACGACGGAGCGGGTGGCGGCCGGGTGGTCGCGGGCCATGGAGATGAACTGCGGTTCGCGGTCGACCAGGACCCGGCCGGTGAGGCCCTCGGGGACCCGCAGCGGGCTGCCCTCGACCTCGTGCACGAAGGCCACGTCGAGCTGCCCGGCGGCGACCGTGTGCAGCAGCGCGTGGGCGGAGACGTCCACGCGGAGGCCGACGTCCGTGCCGGGCAGCCGCTGCCGGAGCCGGCGCAGCCAGCCCGGGAGCGCCCGGCTCGCGGTGGAGCCGACGCGGAGTCCGGGTCCGTCGGCGCGGGCGGCCGCGGCCCGGGTCTCGGTGACGAGTGCGGCCATGTCGGCGACGAGGGGACGGGCCCGAAGGAGCAGGGAGCGGCCGAGGGGGGTGGGGCGGCAGCCGGTGCGGCCGCGGGAGAAGAGTTCGGCGCCGAGGGAGTTCTCGATCCGGCGGAGCTGGGTGGTCAACGAGGGCTGGCTCATGCCCAGTTGCCGGGCCGCCTTGTGCAGACTGCCCGTGTCCGCGATGGCGCAGAGCGCGCGCAGATGTCTCACCTCCAGCTCCATGCCCCCGAGGGTAGGGCGGCTCCCGGAGTCGCACCAGACGTCCGCAACCCCTCAATCACCTTCGATTGCAAGGGCGTTGGCGAGGGGACGGGTGGGGTGATGCGGTGGGGCTATCGGCTGTTGGCATCATCCCCGCGCGGGCCGGCTCCCCCGAGACTCTCCCCGACCCCAACAGGAGGAGCCCCCCATGCGTCACCCCAAGGTCCTCACCTCCGTGCTGACCGCCGCCCTCGGCCTCGGTCTCGCCGCCTCTCTCGGTACGGCCCCGGCGGCAGCGGTCGGCACGCCCACCGCCGGCAACGCCGCCGTGGCGTACGCCGGTTCGGCCGAGGAGGCCAAGGCCAACCAGGCCTTCTTCGACGCCGTCGTGAAGTCGGTCGCGAAGAAGCGGGCCGCCACCCCCGGCGCGACCGCCGTCACCGTCGTCTACAGCGCCGCCAACGCGCCGAGCTTCCGTACCCAGATCGCCCGCTCCGCGCAGATATGGAACAGCTCGGTGGTGAACGTCCGGCTCGTCGAGGGCAGCAACCCGGACTTCGCGTACTACGAGGGCAACGACTCCCGCGGCTCGTACGCCAGCACCGACGGCCACGGCAGTGGCTACATCTTCCTCGACTACCGGCAGAACCAGCAGTACAACTCGACCCGTGTCACGGCCCACGAGACCGGGCACGTCCTCGGTCTCCCGGACCACTACAGCGGCCCGTGCAGCGAGTTGATGTCGGGTGGCGGCCCGGGCACGTCCTGCCAGAACGCGCAGCCGAACGCGCAGGAGCGCTCCCGCGTCGACCAGCTCTGGCGTTACGGTCTCGCGTCGGCGTTCAAGAGCTGACGCGAGGCCAGGTAGGCGGCGGCGCCCCCTCCCCGGGGCGCCGCCGTCCCGTGTCTCAGGCGGCCTGGAGGAGCCTGCGGCCGAAGTCCGCGCCGGGCGGCAGCTGGCGCCTCACCCGGTCGAGGGCGCCCTCGAAGTCACCCCCCGCGACGCACGCCTCGAAGGCCGTGCCTCCGTAGTGCAGCGTCAGGCTGAGGTCGGCGCGCTCGCCGAGGGTCAGCAGGCAGGCGAGCGTGGCCTGCTGGGAGACGCCGTCCACGACGACGGGAAGGGGCAGGTCCCACTCCAGGACGCAGCCGGTGAGGGCCGGCCCTCCCTCGTCGGCGGCACTGAGCGCGGCGAAGCCCTCGCCCGTGTACTCGATCCCCCTGATCCGGGTGGCGACGCGCCGCCCGTCGGCCGTGATGACGATCGCTTCCGCGCCGCTGCGGTCCCGGTACCAGCCGGTCCAGACTTCCGTCGACTCCGATGACATGCGCGGACTGTAGCGGTATGACCGGCTCCTCCGCGCGCCCGGTCACCCCGGGGCCGGACTTCTCCCGATCTCGCCGTTCTTGCCGGTCACGTACGCGGTGGCGGCTTCCGCCCCCTCGTGGAGCGGGCACTGCGGATTGCGGCACGGCTGCACTTCCCACTCCGGCACCCAGGCCCCGAGGACCTTGTGCCGGGTGGCGAGCACGGTGAGCGGTCCACCGCAGGCCGGGCAGTGACGCTCGGCCAAGGGGTCCCGCGTCGTGCGAGGCGTCTCCTCACCCATGCGTCCAGGGTAGGACGCCCCGCGCGACGCCGCCTGCCGCACCACCGCCGGCTACCGCTTCCTGGTGTAGGTACGGACGAGCACGCCGTTGCCGAAGGTGCGGACGTCGCCGAGCTCGAAGTCCCGGGGCTCGAAGCCGGCGCCGAACATCGGCATGCCGGTGCCGTACACCTGCGGGTAGGTCTTGATGATCAGCTCGTCGATCTCCTCGATGAGCTCGCCCGCGATGGTGGAGCCACCACAGAGCCAGATGCCCAGGGGGCTGTCCTCGGCCTTGAGCTCGCGGACGCGGCCGACGAGGTCGTAGGCGATCAGCTCGACGTTGGGGTGGGGCGACTCGGCGAGCGAGCGGGTGACCACGAACTCGCGCAGGTGGTTGTACGGGCTGGTGACGCCGATGTCGAGGGCGAGCTGGTACGAGCGCCTGCCCTGGATGAGGGTGTCGTAGTGCCTGTTCTCGGCGTCGACCCCGAACATCTCCCGCGCCTGCGTCGGGATGGTCTCGGGGTACTCGGCGCTCATGGCCGCCATGTACTCCCCGGTGGAGAACGTGAACATGGAGGTGGCGTCGCCCTCGGGGTCGCCGATGAAGCCGTCGATGGTGCAGGCGATGTAGTACGTGAGCTTGCGCAAACCGGTCCTCTTCGTCCTGGAGACGCGGCTGCCCTCGCAACCACGACAGTTATAGTGCTTCACCTGTAGTGGTTACGCAAGGCATTTCTTCGAGGGAGTCCGACGTGGCACGAAATCCGGAACGCCGTGTGAACCTGCTCGACGCCGCGATCGAGGTCCTGGCAGACGAAGGCGCCCGCGGGCTGACCTTCCGGGCGGTCGACGCCCGGGCGGGGGTCCCCACGGGCACCTCGTCCAACTACTTCAGCGACCGGGACCAGCTGCTCTCCCAGGTCGGCGACCGGATCTTCGTCCGGCTGACCCCGGCCCCGGACGACGCGGCGGCCGCCCTGCGACCCACCCCCAGCCGGGAGCTGGTGCTCGACCTGATGCGCTGGATCGCCCGGCGGCTCGCCGCCGAGCGCACCTGCTACCTCGGGCTCTTCGAACTCCGCCTCGAAGCAGTCCGCCGGCCCGAGCTGAGGACCCAGCTCACCCGGGTGCTCCGCGCCGACCTGGACGCGAACATCCAGGGGCACCTCGCCGCCGGCATGCCCGGGGACGCGGACACGGTCCGGCTGCTCTACTTCGCCCTCACCGGGCTGCTCCTCGACCACTTCACCGTCCCCGGCCTCCTCGGCGACCGGGACCTGGACGACCTGATCGAGACCGTGGTCAACCGGATCGTCCCCGACATGTGAGGACCACGTGCCGTCAGCGCGTACGGCGCGTGACGAACTCCGCGAGGGCGAGCAGGTCCTCGGCCGCGGCCAGGTCCGGCACCGCCTGCGCCAGGTGTTCGACGGCGCGGCCCATGCGCTCGGCCGCCTGGGCCTGCGCCCAGTCGCGGCCGCCGGCCCGCTCGACGGCGTCCGCCGCCGCCCGTACCGCCGCCGCGTCGAGGGCGGGACGGGAGTACAGCTCGGCCAACTCCTCCCCGGCGGGGGTGCCGGAGGTGAGCGCCGCCACCACGGGCAGCGACTTCTTGTGGGCGACGAGGTCGGCGCCGGCCGGCTTCCCCGTGCGGGCCGGGTCGCCCCAGATGCCGATGAGGTCGTCGATCAGCTGGAAGGCGAGGCCGGCCTCCCGGCCGAAGGCGTCCATCGCCGCGACCTCCTCCTCCCCCGCGCCCGCGTAGAGGGCGCCGAGGGCGCAGGAACAGCCGAGCAGGGCACCGGTCTTGGCGGTCGCCATGGCCAGGCACTCGTCCAGGGAGACCTCGTGCGGCTCGCGCTGCTCGAAGGCGCAGTCCGCCTGCTGGCCGGCGCAGAGCTCGATGATGCAGGCGGCGAGGCGCGCGGAGGCCGCGGGGGAGGCCGGGTGGGGGTCCTCGGCGAGCAGCCGCAGGGCCAGCGCGCTCATCGCGTCACCGGCCATGAGGGCGTCCGGAATGCCGAAGACGGTCCAGGCGGTGGGCCGGTGCCGCCGGGTCGGGTCCTCGTCGACGATGTCGTCGTGGAGCAGGGTGAAGTTGTGCGCGAGCTCCACCGCCGCGGCGGCCTTCACGGCCCGGGTCTCGTCGGCACCGAGGGCGCGGGCCGCCGCGAGGACCAGGGCGGGCCGGATCGCCTTGCCCGGCTGCCCCGCGTCCGGGGTGCCGTCGGCGCGCTCCCAGCCGAAGTGGTACATCGCCACCCGCCGTATGGAGCCCGGCAGGGACTCGACGGTCGAGCGCAGTTGGGGATGGACGGCGGTACGCGTCCGGTCCAGGAGCGTCACGGCCCCCTGGCCGTCGGCGACGGCATCCGCGCTGGTCATGGTCACGGTCATTTCCTTCGCATCCTTCGCGGCGGTCTTCCGCCGGCGCGAACCGGGCGTGCCGGGGCCGTGCCCGGAAGCGCCCGGGGGCGGGCGGGTTCGGCTCCCGCCCCCGGGCGCCGCCGGCTCAGCGCCAGCGGCTGACCTCGACGTTCTCCAGGACACCGAGGGCGTCCGGGACGAGGATCGCCGCCGAGTAGTAGGCAGTGACCAGGTAGGAGATGATCGCCTGCTCGTCGATGCCCATGAAGCGGACGGAGAGGCTGGGCTCGATCTCGTCGGGGAGGCCGGTCTGGTGCAGACCGATCACGCCCTGGTCGGCCTCGCCGGTACGCATGCAGATGATCGAGGTGGTCCGGGCGTCCGAGACCGGGATCTTGTTGCACGGGTAGATCGGCACACCGCGCCAGGTCGGGATGCGGTTCCCCGCGATGTCGATCGTCTCGGGCACCAGGCCGCGCTTGTTGAGCTCGCGGCCGAAGGCGGCGATGGCACGCGGGTGGGCGAGGAACATCTTGGAGCCCCGGCGGCGGGAGAGCAGCTCGTCCATGTCGTCCGGGCTGGGGGCGCCGTCGTGCGGCTGGAGCCGCTGCCCGTAGTCGCAGTTGGAGAGGAGGCCGAACTCCTTGTTGTTGATGAGCTCGTGCTCCTGGCGCTCGCGGAGCGCCTCGACCGTGAGCCGCAACTGCTGCTCGGTCTGGTTCATCGGCTGGTTGTAGAGGTCCGCGACGCGGCTGTGGACCTTCAGCACGGTCTGGGCGACGCTCAGCTCGTACTCGCGGGGCGAGGCGTCGTAGTCGACGTAGGTGTGCGGGACGACCGCCTCGCCGACGTGGCCGGCGGAGAGGTCGATGGCGGCCTCGCCGTAGTTGTTGGTGCGCTGGTCGGGCAGCGCCGCCACGCCCGCGAGGTGGGCGGCGAGCGAGCCGGCCCGCTCCGCGAGGTTCCGTACGTCGTCCCGGGTGAGCTCCAGGACCGTACAGGCGGTGGCGGCCCGCGCGGTCCAGTCCCAGGTGGCGTCCTCCCTGATCAGGGCGGCTTCACCGAGGTAGGCGCCGTCGGCGAGGACGCCGAGCACGGCCTCGTCGCCGTAGGGCCCCTCACCGATCTGCTCGATGCGGCCGTGCGCGAGGAGGTGCACCCGGTCGGTGGGGGCGCCCGCGACGGCGATGATCTCGCCCGCCGCGTACTCCCGCTGAATGCAGCGGGCCGCGAGCTCGATCAGCGCGCCCTCGTCCTCGTAGCCGCGCAGCGCCGGGAGTTCGCCGAGTTCGGCGGGGATGACCGCGACGCGTTCTCCGGTCTGGACGAAGGTGACGCGGCCGTCACCCACGGAGTAACTGAGCCTCCGGTTCACCCGGTACGTGCCGCCCTGCACCTGGACCCACGGCAGCGTCCGCAGCAGCCACCGGGAGGTGATCTCCTGCATCTGCGGAGCCGACTTGGTGGTCGTGGCGAGGTTCCGCGCGGCGGCGGTGCCGAGACTCTGCTGCGGGGCCTGCTGCTCCGCGCGGACCTCGTCGCCAACCGAACCAACGGACATGGAACTCCCTCTCGTATGACTGAGTTGCGAGAGAGAGCCTTTCAGTACGGAGTGTGTCGGCGCCATTACACATTCGGGTGGGACTGTTCGACGATCTTCGGGGCATGTCCCGTTTTTTCCAGCCGAACAGCTCAGCCCCACGCGTCTCCTGACGAACTGTCCGGATCGGCTCGCACACGGTCCGAACGGATGGCAGCGGAGTGGCGGACTCCGGTACTCCGGAGGCTCACCCCGTCCTCCGGAAGGAGTCGGTCATGGCCACACCCATGTCCGCGAACAGGTTCCTCGGCGCGCTGCGCGGCGAGGGCCTCGCGGTCGTCCAGGTCGGCGACTGGTCCACCCACAACCGCAACCACAAGGGCCCCTGGGGCCCGGTGCACGGCGTGATGATCCACCACACCGTGACCCGCGGCACCGCTCGCACCGTCCAGCTCTGCCGGGACGGTCACCAGGCCCTGCCCGGACCGCTCTGCCACGGCGTGATCGCCAAGGACGGCACGGTGCACCTCGTCGGCTACGGGCGCGCCAACCACGCCGGGCTCGGCGACGACGAGGTCCTCCGGGCGGTCATCGCCGAGCGGCGGCTGCCGCCGGACGACGAGGCCACGACGGACGGCAACCGGCACTTCTACGGCTTCGAGTGCGAGAACCTCGGCGACGGCGAGGACCCCTGGCCGAAGGTCCAGCTGGAGGCGATCGCGAAGGCGGCGGCGGCGCTCTGCCGGGTGCACGGCTGGACGCACCGCTCGGTCATCGGGCACCTGGAGTGGCAGCCGGGGAAGGTGGACCCGCGCGGGTTCACGATGGCGTCGATGCGGGAGCGCGTCGCCGACCTGCTGCGCTGACCCGGGGCGACCGCCGGCCCTCCGCGCGGGTCTCCCGAGGGGCGGCGAGAATGGCCCGGTGAACGCGTTCGACCCGTCCCGGCTGCGGCCCCGGCTCCCCTCGCCCCTGGATCCGGTGGAGGACGAGCGCTTCGCCCGGCGCGGCCTCACGCTGCTGCTGAAGCGCGAGGACCTCATCCACCCCGACCTGCCCGGCAACAAGTGGCGCAAGCTCGCGCTCAACCTGCGCGAGGCGGCCGGGCGGCCCGTGCTCACCTTCGGCGGCGCGTACTCGAACCACCTGCGCGCGACGGCCGCCGCCGGCCGGCTGCTCGGCTTCCCGACGGTCGGGGTGGTCCGCGGCGACGAGCTGGCCGGGCGCCCGCTCAACCCCTCCCTCGCGCGGTGCGCGGCGGACGGGATGCGACTGGAGTTCGTGGACCGGGCCACGTACCGCGCGAAGAACGAGCCGGCGACGCTCGCGGCGCTCCTGGAAGGGGCCCCCGCGGGCGCGTACGTCGTGCCGGAGGGCGGCAGCAACACGCTCGCCGTCCGCGGCTGCGTGGAGCTGGGCCGCGAGCTGGCCGGGGCGGCGGACACGGTCGCGGTCGCCTGCGGCACGGGCGGCACCCTGGCGGGGCTCGCGGCCGGTCTCGCTCCCGGGCAGAAGGCGCTGGGCGTCCCGGTGCTCAGGGGGGGCTTCCTCGGCGGGGAGGTCCGGGCCCTCCAGGCGGCGGCCTTCGGCGGCCCGCGCGGCGACTGGTCCCTGGACGAGCGTTTCCACTGCGGGGGCTACGCGCGCGTACCCCCCGCCCTGGAGGCGTTCGCACAGGACTTCGAGGCGCGGCATGAACTCGCCATCGAGCGACTGTATGTGGCCAAAATGCTGTACGCCCTGACGACCCTGGCGGAGGAGGGTGCCTTCCCCCGGGGCACCCGGCTCGCGGCGGTGATCACGGGCGCGCCGGAGGCCTCCTAGTCGGCCTCCCGGTATGCGGCCGCCTCTTCCAGGTCGAGGCGGCGGAGCAGTGTACGCAGCATCTCGTCGTCGATCCGGCGGGCGTCGCGCAGCTGTACGAAGACCTCGCGCTCGGCGTCGATCATCTCCCGCGAGAGGCGCCGGTACGTGTCGTCGGCGGTCTCTCCGGTGACCTCGTTGACCGCGCCGAGGCGCTCCCAGACGGCGTTGCGGCGCCGTTCCAGGACCGTGCGCAGCCGGTCCGCGAGGGGTTGCGGGAGGGCGTTGCGCTCGTCGGCGAGGAGCGCGTCGAGGCGTTCCTCGGCGGCTCGTGAGGCCTCGCTCTGGGCCTGCGCCTCGGCCAGGGTCTCGGCGTACCGGTCGCGTCCGGGGAGCTTCAGGAACCGGATCAGGGGCGGCAGGGTGAGGCCCTGTACCACGAGGGTGCCGATCACGGTGGTGAAGGTGAGGAACAGGACGAGGTTCCGCGCCGGGAACTCCTCCCCGTCGGTGACGACGGGGATGGAGAAGGCGATGGCCAGGGAGACCACACCGCGCATGCCGGCCCAGCCGACGACGAGCGGCGCCCGCCAGTCCACCTCCGGCTCCCGCTCCCGGATGCCCGTGGACATCCAGCGGGGCAGGAAGGTCGCCGGGTAGACCCAGACGAAGCGGACGGCGACCACGGCGACGAAGACCCCGCCCGCGTACCAGGCCGCCTCTCCGATGCCGTACCGCCCGAGTCCCTGGACGACGTACGGCAGCTGGAGGCCGATCAGGGCGAAGACGGCCGACTCCAGGACGAAGGCGACCATCTTCCAGACGGCCTCCTCCTGAAGCCGTGTCGCGAAGTCGACCTTCCAGGCCTTGTGACCGAGGAAGAGGCCGACCACGACGACGGCGAGCACGCCCGAGGCGCCGACCTCCTCGGCCGCCGCGTACGCGATGAACGGGATGAGCAGGGACAGGGTGTTCTGGAGCAGCGCCTCGCGCAGATGGGTGCGGAGCCAGTGGATCGGGACCATCAGGACCAGGCCGACGCCGATGCCGCCGACCGCCGCGAGCGCGAACTCCCCGAGGCCGCCGGCCCAGCTGACCCCCTCGCCGACGGCGGCCGCGAGCGCGACCTTGTACGCGGTGATCGCGGTGGCGTCGTTCACGAGGGACTCGCCCTGGAGGATCGTGGTGATCCGGTTCGGCAGGCCGAGCCTGCGGGCGATGGCGGTGGCGGCGACCGCGTCCGGCGGCGCGATCACGGCGCCGAGTACGAGGGCGGCGGTGAGCGGCAGGTCGGGCACGAGGACGTACGCGAGCCAGCCCACGGCCGCGGTGGCGAAGAGGACGTACCCGACGGAGAGCAGCGCGACCGGCCGGATGTTGGCCCGCAGGTCGAGGTAGGAGGAGTCGAGGGCGGCCGTGTAGAGGAGCGGGGGCAGGATCAGCGGCAGCACGATGTGCGGGTCGAGGGTGTAGTCGGGGACGCCCGGCAGGTAGGAGGCGGCGAGGCCGGCCGCGACCAGGAGCAGCGGGGCGGGCACCGGGGTCCTGCGGGCGAACCCGGCCACGGCGGCGCTCGCCGCCACCAGTGCCACCAGCTGCAAAGCGTCCATGCCCCGTCCCCGTTCCGCACCACCACGTACCCTGCACATCATGAGCGAGTGCCCCCACGTAGCCGAAATGCCGCGCCCCGAACCGGTGCCGCTGGCCGACACCTGTCCCGAGTGCCTGGCGGACGGCACGCACCCGGTCCAGCTGCGGCTCTGCCTGACCTGTGGGCACGTGGGCTGCTGCGACTCCTCGGCGGGGCGGCACGCGACGGCGCACTTCTCCTCGACCGGTCATCCGGTGATGCGGACCTTCGAGCCGGGCGAGGCGTGGCGCTGGTGCTTCGTCGACGGTGCGATCGTCTGACGTTCTCGGCCCCCGTGGTCGGGGACGGTCCGTGTCGTCACGGACGGTTCGACGGCCCGGACGCTGGGTACGTCACCCCTCCGCGGGTCTCCGCGGCTGCCCGGGCGGGGGTGAGGAACCCCCGGTCTCCGAGTGTTCTCCCGAGCTCTCGGCGACACGGCAGGATGGATCGCGATAGCGTCACGGCGGACCGCGCAGGCTCCCTGCGTACCGCCCGGTTCGGGGGCCTCTCCCCCCGAGCCCCGAATGAGCTTGTGCCACCTTGGAGGTGAGGGTGTCCCAGATCGCAGGCGAGCCCGGGACCCAGGACTTCGTGGAAGTCCGGCTGCCCGCTGCGGGTGCCTATCTGTCCGTGCTGCGTACGGCCACGGCCGGCCTCGCGGCGCGCTTGGACTTCACCCTCGACGAGATCGAGGACTTGCGGATCGCGGTCGACGAGGCCTGCGCCATCCTGCTCCAGCAGGCCGTGCCGGGGTCCGTCCTCAGCTGTGTCTTCCGGCTGGTCGACGACTCCCTCGACGTGACGGTCTCCGCCCCGACGACGGACGGCCGGGCGCCCGAGCGGGACACCTTCGCGTGGACCGTGCTGTCGGCGCTGGCAGGGAAGGTCGAGTCGTCGGTGGCCGATGACCGTACGGTCTCGATCAGCCTGTACAAACAGCGCGGCGCGGGGCCAGGCCCGGCGTGAGGAGCGGGGACGCGACGGCCGGCATCCCTGAGCAGCAGGCGCGGCCGAACAGGGTCGCTACGGAGCAGGCGGACCAGATGAGCGAGCACGAGCAGCAGCACGAGCTTCCCGAGACACCCGGAGTCCCCGAGGCCCCCGCGAGCACCGGGGACTCCCCCGAGGCTCCCGCTGCGCGGACCCCCGACGAGGCCGGGGCGGCCGCGGCGGCGGAGAAGAGCGAGGACGGGGACGACGAGGTCCCGGACGCGCCCGCCGTCCGGGACCCGCACGACCGGAGCGGTGCCCGTGCCCTCTTCATCGAGCTGCGCGAGTTGCCCGAGGGCTCTCCGCAGAAGGCGGAGCTGCGCAACCGGCTGGTGCGCATGCACCTGCCGCTGGTGGAGCACCTGGCCCGGCGCTTCCGCAACCGCGGCGAGCCGCTCGACGACCTGACGCAGGTGGCGACGATCGGCCTGATCAAGTCGGTCGACCGGTTCGACCCGGAGCGCGGGGTGGAGTTCTCCACGTACGCGACCCCGACGGTCGTCGGCGAGATCAAGCGCCACTTCCGTGACAAGGGCTGGGCGGTCCGGGTGCCGCGCCGGCTCCAGGAGCTGCGGCTGTCGCTGACCACGGCGACGGCGGAGCTCTCCCAGCAGCACGGCCGCTCGCCGACGGTGCACGAGCTCGCGGAGCGGCTCGGCATCTCCGAGGAGGAGGTCCTGGAGGGGCTGGAGTCGGCCAACGCCTACTCGACGCTCTCCCTGGACGTCCCGGACACGGACGACGAGTCGCCGGCGGTGGCGGACACGCTGGGCGCGGAGGACGAGGCCCTGGAAGGGGTCGAGTACCGCGAGTCCCTCAAGCCGCTCCTGGAGGACCTGCCGCCCCGGGAGAAGCGGATCCTGCTGCTTCGCTTCTTCGGGAACATGACCCAGTCGCAGATCGCGCAGGAGGTGGGCATCTCGCAGATGCACGTCTCCCGACTGCTGGCCCGGACCCTGGCGTCGCTTCGGGAGAAGCTTCTGGTGGAGGAGTAGTTTTCGTCAGGCCTCCCGGCCGGGGCGCCGGATGCCGAGCGCCTCGGTCGTGGCCGGGTTCACGAGGAGGACGAGCCCGGTCACGGCGAGGGCGGCCAGGACGATGCCGGCCGGGATGATCGCGCTGTCCGCCTGGAGCATCTGCCAGGCGACGGGCAGGGCCAGGATCTGGGTGATGACGGCCGGGCCCCGGCTCCAGGAGCGGCGCAGCCACAGACCGCGGGCGGCCGCGAGCGGGATCAGTCCGAGGGCGACGAGCGTCACCGCGCCCGTGACGGCGCCGGTGAGGTCGCCGACCGTGCCGGTCAGGGCGTTCACCACCATGTACACGCCGCCGGCGACGAGGCCGAGGGCCTCGACGCCGGTGACGGCCGCCGCCGCGGCGAGCCGCGTGGGCCGGGACCCCTGGTCCGTGTCGCCGCCGTGTTCCGTACTCGTCTGTTCCGCACCGCTCATAGGGGCAGGGTAACCGGGTCGTACCGGGGCGGGCGGGCCCGGTATCGGGCAGGCCTGGGCTGGGCCCGGTACCACCGGGTAGGTACGCTGGCGCTCATGCGCGCACTTCTCGTGGTCAACCCGGCAGCCACCACCACCAGTGCCCGCACCCGTGACGTGCTCCTCCACGCGCTGGCCAGCGAGATGAAGCTGGAGGCGGTCACCACCGAGTACCGCGGTCACGCCCGCGACCTGGGACGACGGGCCGCCGACGCCGGGAACATCGACCTGGTGGTCGCCCTTGGCGGGGACGGCACGGTGAACGAGGTCGTCAACGGACTGCTGCACGACGGGCCCGACACGGACCGGCTGCCGGGCCTCGCGGTCGTGCCCGGTGGCTCGACCAACGTCTTCGCCCGCGCCCTCGGACTGCCGAACGACGCCGTGGAGGCGACCGGCGCCCTGCTCGACGCGTTGCGTGAGCGGCGGACACGGACAGTGAGCCTCGGGCTCGCGTCCGGGACGCCCGGGACGGACGACGAGTCGGTTCCCGAACGCTGGTTCACCTTCTGCGCCGGGCTCGGTTTCGACGCGAGCGTCATCGGCAGGGTCGAACAGCAGCGGGAGCGCGGAAAGAGATCGACGCACGCCCTCTATCTGCGCCAGGTGGTGCGCCAGTTCCTGGAGGAGCCGAACCGCCGGCACGGGACGATCACCCTGGAGCGGCCCGGCGCGGAGCCGGTCGAGGACCTCGTCCTCTCCATAATCTGCAACACCTCCCCCTGGACCTACCTGGGCAATCGCCCGGTGTACGCGTCCCCGGAGGCGTCCTTCGAGACCGCGCTCGACGTGCTCGGGCTGCGCCGGCTCTCCACTCCGGCGGTGGCCCGTTACGCCACCCAGCTGCTCACCTCGACCCCGGAGCGGGGTCCGCGCGGCAAGCATGCCGTGTCTCTGCACGACCTGACCGACTTCACCTTGCATTCGAAGGTTCCCCTCCCTCTGCAGATGGACGGAGACCACCTCGGACTGCGTACCAGCGTGACGTTCACAGGCGTTCGCCGTGCACTGCGTGTGATTGTGTGAGTGGAAGGGCCCAAAGTCCTTTCACTCGAACGTTTAGACGCGCATCCACCCCTTAGAAGTACGGCTGTGACCTAGCCGACACCGAGGAATCAAAAAAAACTTTCCGGAAGGGGTTGTATCCGTTGCTGGGGTTTGGGAGTCTCTTCTTGGCGATCGGGACGGCCCGCAACACCGGCCTCCACTGAGAGCCAGAACCCCTCCTCAGCACAAGGACCACACCAGTTCACCTGGCAGTCGGCCCTTCCCTTGCGGGGGGATTCGTGAAAGCGTTCACATTCACAAGCAACTCGCACGAAACACTGAGAGAGGTAGCAGCCATGGACTGGCGTCACAACGCCGTTTGTCGTGAGGAAGACCCCGAGCTGTTCTTCCCCATCGGCAACACCGGTCCTGCGCTGCTGCAGATCGAGGAAGCCAAGGCCGTCTGCCGCCGCTGCCCCGTCATGGAGCAGTGCCTGCAGTGGGCGCTCGAGTCCGGCCAGGACTCCGGCGTCTGGGGTGGCCTCAGCGAGGACGAGCGCCGCGCGATGAAGCGCCGTGCCGCTCGCAACCGGGCGCGTAACGCCAGCGCCTGAGCCACCTGCACAGCCTGAGGCACGCGGCGCGTACACAGCGTACGCAATCACCGCCCCCGAGCCGCAGCGCGCAGCAGTAACCCACAGCATTCGAGCCCCGGACCGATTCCCTTCGGTCCGGGGCTCGCTGCTGTGCCGCCTCAGCCCGTCACTTCTGCGGCTGTACGGGGATGTCGAGGACCACCTTCGTGCCGCGCCCGGCGCCCGGCAGCATGTCGAAGGTGCCGCCCAACTCGCCTTCCACCAGGGTCCGTACGATCTGCAGGCCGAGGTTGCCGGCCCGCTGCGGGTCGAAACCCTCGGGCAGGCCGCGGCCGTCGTCCTGGACCGTGATCAGGAGGCGGGCGTCCGTCCGGGTCTCGCCGCGGAGGGCGCTGACCTCGACCGTGCCCTGCTCCCCCTGTGTGAAGGCGTGTTCCAGCGCGTTCTGCAGGACCTCGGTGAGGACCATGGAGAGCGGTGTGGCGACCTCGGCGTCGAGGATGCCGAAGCGGCCGTTGCGCCGGCAGGTCACCTTGCCGGGGGAGATCTCGGCGACCATGGCGATGACCCGGTCGGCGATCTCGTCGAACTCCACCCGCTCGTCCAGGTTCTGGGACAGCGTCTCGTGGACGATGGCGATGGAACCGACGCGCCGCACGGCCTCGTTGAGGGCCTCGCGGCCGCCTTCGGAGTCCATCCGGCGGGCCTGGAGGCGGAGCAGGGCGGCCACCGTCTGGAGGTTGTTCTTCACCCGGTGGTGGATCTCCCGGATGGTGGCGTCCTTGGTGATCAACTCCCGCTCGCGGCGGCGCAATTCGGTGACGTCCCGGAGCAGGACGAGCGAACCGATGCGGGTGCCCTTCGGCTTGAGCGGGATCGCCCGGAGCTGGATCACCCCGCCGTTGCCCTCGACCTCGAACTCGCGCGGCGCGTAGCCGGAGGCCACCTTGACCAGGGCCTCGTCCACGGGGCCCCGGGAGGGGGCGAGTTCGGCGGTGATCTGGCCGAGGTCCTGGCCGACCAGGTCGGCGGCGAGGCCGAGCCGGTGGTACGCGGAGAGGGCGTTGGGCGAGGCGTACTGGACGACGCCCTCGGCGTCGAGGCGGACGAGTCCGTCGCCGGCGCGCGGCGAGGAGTCCATGTCGACCTGCTCGCCGGGGAAGGGGAACGTTCCGGCGGCGATCATCTGGGCGAGGTCGGAGGCCGACTGGAGGTAGGTGAGTTCCAGGCGGGAGGGGGTGCGGACGGTCAGCAGGTTGGTGTTGCGGGCGATGACGCCGAGGACCCGGCCCTCGCGGCGCACGGGGATGGACTCGACGCGCACCGGGACCTCCTCGCGCCACTCCGGGTCGCCCTCGCGGACGATCCGGCCCTCGTCGAGGGCGGCGTCGAGCAGCGGGCGGCGGCCGCGCGGGACCAGGTGGCCGACCATGTCGTCCTGGTAGGAGGTGGGGCCGGTGTTGGGCCGCATCTGGGCGACGGAGACGTACCGCGTGCCGTCGAGGGTCGGGACCCAGAGCACGAGGTCGGCGAAGGAGAGGTCGGAGAGCAGCTGCCACTCCGACACCAGCAGATGGAGCCACTCGAGGTCGGAGTCGCTCAGGGCGGTGTGCTGGCGGACGAGGTCGTTCATGGAGGGCACGGTGCGAGCGTACCCGCGGAATTACAGGGGTGGGGAACCTGGATCTCCGGGGCTCCGTGTTGGAGGATGGCCCCGGAAGGACCGCGTTCGTGTGGATGGACAGACAAGAATGGTCTAGTCCACAATGAACGCAACAGAGCCTCCATCCTCCCCGCACAGGAGGGTGGAACGAGGTACCCGGCGCTCTCTGCCCTGACTGCGCCGAGACCTCCCACACGGCCGAGGGACCGCACACCCCCGGCCGGGCGACTCCGGGCTGCGGTGCCGGGCGGGCTGAGGGTCCCGCCGGGCGCCGTAGCCCGCGGGTGTTTCCGGGGCTTTCGGTCCCGGGCTTCCCCCGCGGGTCTGTCCACCCGGGCCGCGCGCCCCTCAGGCCGGCCAGGCCCGCATCGCCGCTTCCGCCACCGCCGTCAGCTCCTCCGCCGTCGCCCCGTCGCGGGCCTGCAGGGACATGCCCTGGAGGACGGCGCCGGCCAGCCGGGCCAGTGCGTGCGGGTCGGTGTCCGGCGGGAGCTCGCCCGCCTCCACGTCCTGGCGGATGCGGTTCTCGAACTCGGTCAGATTGCCGTTCCGCCGGTCCCGCAGGGTCTCCTCGACCTCCGGGGTCGAACAGTTCACGGCGGCGGAGATCATCAGGCAGCCGTGCGGATGACCGGGCTCCGTGAAGAGCACGGCGGCCTCGCGCAGCATGCGCCCCAGGGCGGCGCGGGCGGTCGGCTCCTCGGCGAAGGCGCGGCTGCCGTAGGCCCCGTAACTGTGCGCGTACGCCTCGACGACCTCTTCGAACAGCGTCTTCTTGTCGCCGAAGGCCGCGTACAGGCTGGGCGCGCTGATGCCCATGGCGCGGGTGAGGTCGGCGACGGAGGTCGTCTCGTAGCCGTGCTCCCAGAAGGCCATCGTCGCCTGCTCGAGGGCCGTGAGCCGGTCGAAGGAGCGGGGGCGGCCGCGCTGTCTCGTCACCATGGAGTGAATTCTATAGCGCTCGCTACGGATCGTGGGGTACGGTCTTTACGTAACGACCACTACAGAAATGAGGGGGGCGTCGCCATGGGCGTGCTCGACGGAAAGCTGACCGGGAAGACAGCACTGGTCACAGGCGGCAGCCGGGGCATCGGGCGGGGGATCGCCGAGCGGCTCGGCCGCGAGGGCGCGCGGGTCGGGGTGCACTACGGGACGAACGAGGCGGCGGCGAAGGACACGGTCGCCGCGATCGAGGCGGCCGGCGGCTCCGCCTTCGCCCTGGGCCAGGAGCTGGGGGTGCCGGGGGACGCGGCGGCGCTCTGGCGGGCCTTCGACGCCCAGGCGGACGGCCTGGACATCCTCGTGAACAACGCGGGGATAGGGGCGTCGCAGCCGTTCGCGACGATCGACGACGAGGAGTACGACCGGATCTTCGCGGTCAACACGAAGGCCCCCTTCTTCCTGGCGCAGCTGGGGGCGGAGCGGCTGCGGGACGGCGGCCGGATCATCAACGTCTCGACGGGCCTGAGCCGGGCGGCGGCCATGCCGGACCTGATCGCGTACGCGATGTCGAAGGGCGCGCTCGACGTCTTCACCCGCTACCTGTCGAAGGTCCTGGGCCCGCGCGGGATCACGGTCAACGCGGTGGCGCCGGGGATCGTGGACACGGACATCAACGCCGGATGGCTGCGGGGGAACGAGGAGGCCTGGGCGGGAGCGGCGGCGATGGCGACGCTCGGCGCGGTCGGGACGCCGCCGGAGATAGCGGACGTGGTGGCCTTCCTGGCCTCCGACGACGCGCGCTGGGTGACGGGCGACTGGATCGACGCGACGGGAGGCTCGCTGGCCTGACGCGAGGGGGCGGGGCGGGAAGTTCGCGGGGCTGACGGGGGAGGTTCACCGGGCTGACGCGAGGGGGCCGGCGGGGTTCGAGTGGCTGGTGGGGCAGGTGCGGCCGACGATGGAAACGGTGCCGTCCGCGGGGCGGAACGGCATGAGGGGAAGGCCGCCCCTCTGCTAGATTTGGACTTAGATTGGTCTATACCACACGTCCTTTCAGCAGCCCCTCACCAGATCGGCAGGCACAGCGTGGAAGTTGTCATCGTCAAGGACGCCAAGGCCGGCGGCGAGCTCATCGCGGACGGCATCGCCGACCTCCTGCGCCGCAAGCCCGACGCGCTGCTCGGCGTGGCCACGGGCTCGACCCCGATCCCGATCTACGACGCCCTGGTCGCCCGGGTCTCCGCCGGCGCCGTGGACGCCTCCCGGGCGCGGATCGCCCAGCTCGACGAGTACGTCGGCCTGCCCGCGGGCCACCCGGAGTCGTACCGCTCCACCGTGCTCCGCCAGGTCGTCGAGCCGCTCGGGCTCTCCCCCGACGCCTTCATGGGCCCCGACGGCTCCGCCGAGGACGTCCTCGCGGCCTGCGAGGCCTACGACAGGGCGCTGGCCGAGGCCGGCGGTGTGGACCTGCAGATCCTCGGCATCGGCACCGACGGGCACATCGGCTTCAACGAGCCGTGCTCCTCGCTCGCCTCCCGCACCCGGATCAAGACGCTCACCGAGCAGACCCGCGTGGACAACGCCCGGTTCTTCGACGACGACATCGAGCAGGTGCCGCACCACGTCATCACCCAGGGCATCGGCACCATCCTGGAGGCCCGCCACCTGGTGCTGCTCGCCACCGGCGAGGGCAAGGCCGAGGCCGTGGCGCAGACCGTCGAGGGCCCGGTGGCGGCGCTCGTGCCGGCCTCCGCGCTCCAGCTGCACCCGCACGCCACGATCGTCGTGGACGAGGCGGCCGCCTCCAAGCTGAAGCTCGCGGACTACTTCCGCCACACCTTCGCGAACAAGCCGTCCTGGCAGGGCATCTAGGGCGTGTTTCGAAAGTGGCGTCGTCCGCCCGGAGGGCGGGCGGGGCGGTGTCTGGTGCGTGCGATCGCAAGGCGGAGGGCCGCCCTCGTACTGGGCGTACGAGGGCGATCCCGACAACGCGGCGAGCGCGCGTGCCAGGCGCCGCCGCGCAGACGGGACTTTCGAAACGCGCCCTAGGGCCGGATACGAGAGGGCCCGGCACCTGGTCCAGGTGCCGGGCCCCTCTCGTACGTACGCCCCGTCAGGCGCCGGTCCCGACGACGGCCTCGGCGGCCGCGCGGCCGCACACCCGGGCCGCGCCGTGCGTGGCGATGTGCAGGGCCCCGCGGGGCTCCGCCTGGTCGAGGCCCATCTCGACCACGACGGTGTCGGGGCGGGCCGCGAGGAGGCCGTCCAGTGCCTCGGTCATCCACGGGTGCCGGTGGGCGTCCCGTACGACCGCCACGATCCGCCGCTCCCCCGCGGCGGCGAGGACGGCGTCCACGGACGGCTCGTCGTACGAGCCGGTCTCCGTGCCGGGGAGCAGGCGCTCCAGCTCGGCCGCGATGCCCCAGGGCGTCTCGTCGCCGACCGCGAAGTTCGCGACGGGGGTGAAGGAGGCCACGTAGGGGGCGTCGGTCATCGGCGTGTGGGGCTGCTTCCCCCGGGTCACCTTGAGGGCCCGGCGGGCCGCCACGAGTCCGATGTCGGCGCCGGGCGCGGTCCCCTCCTGCACTGCCGCGCCCGGCACCGATCCAGCCCCCCTGGCCCGGTGCGCCTGGGTCCAGGACGCCAGGGCGCGCACGCGCGCCGCCGCGTCGGCCAGCCGCTCCTCGGGCAGTTCACCGGTCCGTACCGCGTGGACGAGTGCGTCCCGCAGCCGCAGCACGGTGTCCTCGTCGCACAGCCCGCCGCCGACGCAGATGGCGTCGGCGCCCGCGGCGATGGCGAGGACGGATCCGCGCTCGATGCCGTACGTCGCCGCGACGGCCCGCATCTCCATGCCGTCGGTGACGATCAGCCCCTCGAAGCCCAGTTCCTGGCGCAGCAGTCCGGTGAGGATCTGCGGGCTCAGGGTGGCCGGGCGGTGCGGGTCGAGCGCGGAGAGCAGAATATGCGCGCTCATGACCGCTTTGGTACCCGCGGCGACGGCGGCGCGGAAAGGCACCAGCTCACGGGCGTGCAGTGTGGCGAGGTCCACATCGATCCGGGGCAGCGCGTCGTGGGAATCCACGTTGGTGTCGCCGTGTCCGGGGAAGTGCTTCGTACAGGCCGCGACGCCGACGCCCTGGAGACCGTCGACGTACGCCACGGTGTGCCGGGCGACCAGGTCCGGGTCCGGTCCGAAGGAGCGGACGCCGATGACGGGGTTCTCCGCGTTGGAGTTGACGTCCGCCGAGGGCGCCCAGTTGAGGTCGACGCCGCACGCCACGAGCCGGCGGCCGAGCTCGCGGGCGACGGCCCGGGTGAGTTCGACGTCGTCGACGCTGCCGAGAGCGTAATTGCCGGGGAAGGAGGAGCCGTGCTTGACCTCCAGGCGGGTGACGTCGCCGCCCTCCTCGTCGATGGCGACGAGGACGTCGTCCCGCTCGGCGCGCAGCCGCGCGGTGAGCGCGGCGAGCTGCTCGGGGCTGACGATGTTCCGGCCGAAGAGGCCGACCGAGGACAGGCCCTCGCCGATGCGGCGGAGCAGCCAGTCGGGGGCGGTGGTGCCGACGAAGCCGGGCTGGAGGACCGTGAGCGCGTCACGGGTCAGGGTGTCCGAGCCGTGTACGAGTGTGGTCATGGGGGTCCGTTATCCCTTCACCGCGCCGGCGGTCATGCCGCCGACGGCCTTGCGCTGGAGGAAGAGGAAGACGATGAGCACGGGGAGGGCGAAGAGCGTGGAGGCGGCCATGGTGGCGCCCCAGTCGTTGCCGAACGCGGTCTGGAACTGGGTCAGCCAGAGCGTCAGGGTCTGCGACTCCTTGTCCTTGTTCAGCATGAGGATCATGGCGAACTCGTTCCAGGCGGTGATGAAGCCGAAGAGCGAGGTCGACATCAGGCCGGGGGCGAGCAGCGGGAAGATCACCTTGCGGAAGGCCTGGCCCCGGGTGCAGCCGTCGATCTGCGCGGCCTCCTCCAGCTCGACCGGGACGGCGGCGATGAAGCCGCGCAGGGTCCAGATCGTGAAGGGGAGGACCATCACGAAGTAGATGAGCGTGAGCATCGGGATGCTGTTCAGCAGGTCGTTCTCGCGCGAGATCATGTACATCGCGATGACCATGACCTCCCAGGGGGCCATCTGCGCCATCATCACGACGAGGACGATGCCCTTGCGGCCCCTGAACCTGAGGCGGGCGATCGCGAAGCTCGCGGCCAGGGCGACGAGCAGGGCGAGCAGGACGGCGCCGACGGTGACCGTGAGGCTGTTGGTGACGTACGTCCAGAAGAGGTCGACGCCGGTCGCGGTGGTGTAGTTCTCGAACGTCGGGGTGAAGACGAAGACCGGGTCCTTGGTCATGATCTCGTGCTGCGGCTTCAGCGAGGACGAGAACATCCAGTAGACCGGGAAGACGAACACGGCGGCGATGACGAGGGCGCTGAGGTTCTTGGCGACCGCACCCACCGTGAGCGGCTTCCGGGTGCGCAGCTTCTGCGGGGTCTGGGGGGCGGCGACGCTCACAGCTCCTCCTCCTGCTTCAGGATCAGGCGGAAGTAGAAGGACATGACCGCGATGAGCATCACGATCGTGAGGATGGAGATGGCGGCGGCGACACCGTAGTGGAACTGGCCGACGCCCTCGATGTAGGCGAAGACCGGGAGGGTCTCGGAACCGCGGTCGGGACCACCGAGGTTCATGGCGTAGACCTGGGCGAACGCCTTGAAGATCCAGATGATCTCCAGGAACGTGGTGATCATGAAGAAGGACTTCAGGTTGGGGAAGACCACGGCCCAGAAGGTCCGCCAGCCGCTCGCGCCGTCCATCTTGGCGGCCTCGTACAGCTCCGAGCCGATGGTGGTCAGGCCGGCGTACATGTTGAGGGCGACGAAGGGGACGGAGCCCCAGACGAGCAGGATCAGGACGATGACGAGGGTGGAGAAGCCGGTCTCGAACCAGTTGTGCTGGTCGTAGCCGGAGAAGCCCAGCGTGCGCATCAGCCAGTTCACTACGCCGAACTGCTCGTCGAAGAGCCAGCGGAAGACGGTGACGGAGGCGACGATCGGCATGGCCCAGGCGAACATCAGGGCCAGCGAGAGGACCAGGCGCATCTTCTTGCCGAGGCGGTTGAGCAGGAGGCCGATTCCGGTGCCGATCGCCATGATGAGGGCGACGTTGACGGCCGTGAAGACGACGCTGCGGACGACGACGGTCCAGAAGTCCGGGTCGCCGAGGAGCGCGGTGTAGTTGTCGAAGCCGGTCCAGACCGTCTCGCGGGTGATGAACTCCTTCCGGTTGAGCTGCTGGAAGGAGAGGATCACATTGCGGATCAGCGGATAGAGCAGCAGCACCGCCATGGACAGCAGAGCGGGCGCGACGAGCAGGTAGGGCAGTGCCCCGCTGGGCAGGGAGCGTCTGCCGCGTGGAGGCTGAAGGACTTCCTTCGGGCCCGAAGAAGGGGGCGGAGTCTGAGACTTCCCTGCCGCCCTCCCGGGCGCGTCCTGGGGACCGGCGGTCGCCGTCCCCTGGGAGTCCACGGTCATGGTCTTATTCCTCGCGGTTCTGGGGCTCCCGCGCCCACCGGGGCACGGCCCGGGGGAGCGGGCCGCTGATCACTGCATCGCTGCGACGCGCCGGTGGTGCGGCCGGTGCGAGACCGGCCGCACCACCGGGCTACGGGTTACTGCTGGTTGATGCGCTCGTTGATGACCTTGTCGGCCGCCTCGCCGGCCTTCTTGGCGTCCTCGCCCTTCAGGACCTTGGTCATGTAGTCCTTGATCGGGTTCGGGGCGGTCTCGACGTTCGCCCAGCCCGGGGTGACCGGGGTGACCTTGCCGGAGGCGGAGGAGAGGGCCATGGCCTCGGCGAAGGAGCCGGCGGCGGGCTTGAACTGCGCGGAGTCGGTGTTCGGAAGCAGCGCGCCCTCGGTGGCGGCGGCGTACTTCGTCATGAACTCCTTGCCGGCGGCGAGGGCCAGCCACTCCTTCGCGAGGTCCTTGTTCTGGGAGCGCTCCGCGACGGCGAGGTTCGAGCCGCCGAGGAAGACGGAGCCCGGCTTGTCGGCGGTCTTGCCCGGGATCGGGAAGTAGCCGAAGTCGGCGGTCTTGCCGGCCTTCTTCATGGCGTCGATCGCGCCGCCGGCCTCCCAGCCGAGGCCGATCCAGGACGACACGCCGCCCTTGGGGACGATGTCGGTGGACTGCTGCGGGGTCGCCTCGTCCTTGTCCTTCGGAGCGGTCGAGTAGGACGCCAGCTCCTTGTAGAAGTTCATGGCGGCGACGGCCTCGGGGGAGGACAGGTTGCCCTTCCACTTGTCGCCGTCCTTGACCGCGAGGTCGCTGCCCTCGTCCCAGATGAGGCCGGCGAGGACGTACCAGGACTGACCCGGCAGGTAGATGGCCTGCGACTTCGGGTCGGACGCCTTCAGCTTCTTGAGGCCCGCGATCCACTCGGCGCGGGTCTTCGGCGGGGTGACGCCGGCCTTCTTGAAGGCGGCCTTGTCGTAGACGACGACGCGGTTGGCGGCGTACCACGGGGCGGAGTAGAGCTTGCCGTCCAGTTCGTTGGAGGCGACCATGCCCTTGTTCCAGGCGTCGTAGCCGAGCTTGGCCTTGTCGCCGGACAGGTCGGCGAGGCCGCCGGTGACCGCGTAACCGGCGGTCTGCGTGTTGCCGAGCTCCAGGACGTCCGGCGGGGTGTCCTCGGAGAGGGCGGTGGTGACCTTCTCCTGGATGCCGTTCCAGATCTGCTTCTCGACCTTGACCTTGACGCCCGGGTGCTTGGCCTCGAAGGCCTTGTTCACCTCGGCCATCCAGGCGTCCGGCGCGGAACCGTCCATGACCCATACGGTCAGGGTCTTGTCGCCGCCGGCCGTGGACTTGCCGTTGTCGCTGTCCGAACCACACGCAGCGATGGAGATCATCATGCCTGCGACGCCGATCGCCGCGATGAGCTTGCGCTTCACGCCACCCTCCTCAGGGATGCCTGCAACCCCTGCCCACCGCGCGAAGACATACGTCAGGTAGTGCTCGTGGGGCTGGGACCTGGTCTTTAATGGTTTAGACCAGTACCGGGAGCTTGGCCTAGACCTTTAGGGGTGTCAAGGGTGTATAAGAAGGGCAGTCGCGTCCGTTATCGGACCGACACCTGAGGGAGGGCGACGACCCGTGACCGGTCCGTGCCACCATGTGAGCCGCGACAGACGGAGGAGCCGGTGACGGCAGCAGCACAGGAGTCGGGAAGGCAGGCCATGGCCACGGACGCGGGCAGTACGGAGACAGAGAGCGGGACACCGACCCGCACCGCGCGCGTGCCCAAGTACTACCGGCTGAAGCGGCACCTGCTCGACATGACGGAGACCCTGCCGCCCGGCACCCCGGTCCCGCCGGAGCGGACGCTCGCCGCCGAGTTCGACACCTCGCGCACCACCGTGCGCCAGGCCCTCCAGGAGCTGGTCGTCGAGGGCCGCCTGGAGCGCATCCAGGGCAAGGGCACCTTCGTGGCCAAGCCCAAGGTCTCCCAGGCCCTGCAACTCACCTCGTACACCGAGGACATGCGGGCCCAGGGCCTGGAGCCCACCTCGCAGCTCCTCGACATCGGCTACGTGACGGCCGACGACACCCTCGCGGGACTGCTCGACATCACGGCCGGCGGGCGGGTCCTCCGCATCGAGCGGCTGCGGCTCGCGAGCGGCGAGCCAATGGCCATCGAGACCACGCACCTGTCGGCCAAGCGCTTCCCGGCCCTGCGCCGCTCGCTCGTGAAGTACACCTCGCTCTACACCGCGCTCGCCGAGGTCTACGACGTGCACCTCGCCGAGGCCGAGGAGACCATCGAGACCTCCCTCGCCACCCCGCGCGAGGCCGGACTGCTCGGCACGGACGTCGGCCTGCCGATGCTGATGCTCTCCCGCCACTCCCTGGACGCCCAGGGCGAGCCCGTCGAATGGGTCCGGTCCGTCTACCGCGGCGACCGCTACAAGTTCGTGGCCCGCCTCCAGCGCCCCACCGACTGATCCGTTATACGGACAGGGGTTCCTAAGCGCGAAACCGTCCCCTAGATTTCCTCGGCATTACGAGGTGATCAGCGAGGGGACGGTTTCGCCATGTCAGAAGCGGCACAAAGGAAACAACCGGTCATCACACCCACGAGGGTGGTGATCGCGCTCTGCCTCATCGCCCCGTTCGTGGCGATGCTCTGGGTGAGTTCGTACGCGAAGGTCGAACCGCTCTTCGCCGGCATCCCGTTCTTCTACTGGTACCAGATGCTCTGGGTGGTCATCTCCACGGCGCTCACCATGACCGCGTACAAGCTGTGGCAGCTGGACCAGCGTGCCCGCAAGGGAGGTGACGCGCGATGAAGGACGTGACCGGCGTGAACGGCGTGGCGCTCGGCGTCTTCGTCTTCTTCTTCCTGGCCGTCACGGTCATGGGCTTCCTGGCCGCGCGCTGGCGCAAGGCCGAGAACGAGCACAGCCTCGACGAATGGGGCCTCGGCGGCCGCTCGTTCGGCACCTGGGTCACCTGGTTCCTGCTCGGCGGCGACCTCTACACGGCGTACACCTTCGTCGCCGTCCCCGCCGCCATCTACGCGGCGGGCGCGGCTGGCTTCTTCGCCGTCCCGTACACGATCCTGGTCTACCCGCTGATCTTCACCTTCCTGCCGCGCCTGTGGTCGGTCTCGCACAAGCACGGATACGTCACCACCTCCGACTTCGTCCGCGGCCGGTTCGGCTCCAAGAGCCTGTCGCTCGCGGTGGCAGTCACCGGCATCCTCGCCACCATGCCGTACATCGCGCTCCAGCTCGTCGGCATCCAGGCCGTCCTGGACGTCATGGGCGTCGGCGGCGGCGAGAACACCCACTGGTTCATCAAGGACCTGCCGCTGCTCATCGCCTTCGGCGTCCTCGCGGCGTACACGTACTCCTCGGGCCTGCGCGCCCCCGCGCTCATCGCCTTCGTCAAGGACACCCTGATCTACATCGTCATCGCGGTGGCGATCATCTACATCCCCATCAAGCTGGGCGGCTTCGACGAGATCTTCGCCAAGGCCGGAGAGGCGTACGCGCAGACCAACCCGGCGACCGGCAAGCCGCGCGGCGCGCTCGTCCCCGGCGAGGCCGGCCAGTGGACGTACGCCACGCTCGCCCTCGGCTCGGCGCTCGCGCTCTTCATGTACCCGCACTCCATCACGGCGACCCTGTCGTCCCGGAGCCGTGAGGTCATCCGCCGCAACACCACGATCCTGCCGCTGTACTCGCTGATGCTGGGCCTGCTCGCGCTGCTCGGCTTCATGGCGATCGCCGCCGGGATCACCGTCAAGAACGGCCAGCTCGCCATCCCGCAGCTCTTCGAGACCATGTTCCCGGACTGGTTCGCGGGCGTCGCGTTCGCCGCGATCGGCATCGGTGCGCTCGTCCCGGCCGCGATCATGTCGATCGCCGCGGCCAACCTCTTCACCCGCAACATCTACAAGGACTTCATCAAGAAGGACGCCACCCCGGCCCAGGAGACCAAGGTCTCCAAGCTGGTCTCCCTCCTCGTGAAGGTCGGCGCGCTCGTCTTCGTCCTCACCATGGACAAGACGGTCGCCATCAACTTCCAGCTGCTCGGCGGCATCTGGATCCTGCAGACCTTCCCGGCCCTGGTCGGCGGTCTCTTCACCCGCTGGTTCCACCGCTGGGCGCTGCTCGCCGGCTGGGCCGTCGGCATGGTCTACGGCACGGCCGCCGCCTACGGCGTGGCCAGCCCCACCCAGAAGCACTTCGGCGGCTCGGCCGCCGAGATCCCCGGCATCGGCGAGATCGGCTACATCGGCCTCACCGCCTTCGTGCTCAACGTCGTCGTCACCGTCGTCCTGACCTTCGTCCTCAAGGCCGTCAACGCCCCCGAGGGCGTCGACGAGACCTCCCCCGAGGACTACACGGCGGACGCGGGCGACGCCGGAGTCCGCACCGAGCTCCCGGAGGTCGGCACCCCGACGCACTGATCCGGCACCGCGCACGACCGGGGCCCGGGACCTCCGCCAGGAGATCCCGGGCCCCTTCGCGTCCCCCGGGGAAGGCAGACTGCCTCCCATGGACTTCACGATCAGGGCGGTACGGCCCGAGGAGTACGAGGAATTCGGTGACCTCACCGGGCTGACCTACCTGAACGACGGGCTGCTGCTGCACGGCGAGGACGACTTCTACCTGGACGTGCTCCGCGACACGGCCCGGCGGGCGCGCGAGAGCGAGGTGCTCGTCGCCGTCGGCCCGGAGGGCGGCATCACCGGCGGCGTCACCTTCGCCCACGGCGGCACCCCCTGGGCGGACATCGCCGTCCCGGGCGAGGCCGAGTTCCGGATGCTCGTGGTCGCGCCGGAAGCCCGCGGCAGGGGCATCGGGGAAGCCCTCG
Organism: Streptomyces sp. NPDC034084; assembly: GCF_055575535.1. Taxonomy (NCBI): domain Bacteria; kingdom Bacillati; phylum Actinomycetota; class Actinomycetes; order Kitasatosporales; family Streptomycetaceae; genus Streptomyces; species Streptomyces sp. NPDC034084. The sequence continues at coordinate 265,364 of NZ_JBVISK010000004.1, read as the reverse complement.
TACGCGCCTGCGTGGACCGGGCGGCGGCCCTCCCCGGGTGCGCGCGCCTGGTCCTCTCCACGGACGGCCTGATGGTCTCGGCGCACCGGATCTACGAGCGGCTCGGCTTCGTCCGCACCCCCGAGCGGGACTGGGAGCCCGTCCCGGGCCATGCGCTGCGGACGTACGCCCTGGAGCTGTAGCCCCCGACCCGACACAACATGTGGGGGGTGCCACGAGCGGCGCCCCCCACATGTATGCTCGTCCTCGCTGTCGACGCAGGGAAATCCGGCGCGAATCCGGAACTGTCCCGCAACGGTGTGCTTCGTGCGGTTTCGTACGCGGTGAGTCCGAAGACCTGCCGACAGCGCGCCCGGTCCGTCCGTTCCGGGTGCCACAGACGTCCGGGCCTCGCGGAGTGGGCCGGTGGACGCGGCGCACCCGCGCGTACGGGTGCCCGCCTGCCCGCCTCCCGCCCGCGGCCCCGAGCCGAGCGAGGGAGAGCCCCACGTGACCATCGCGCCCGCCGATCCGGCCGCAGCGATCGAGACCGACGGCCCCGGGACCGTACTCCTGCGGACCCTGACCGATCTCACCGCCGACCTCCCGGACACCGACCCCGGCAAGGTCGCCGCCGCCGCGCTCCGCGGCCGCAGCGCCCTGTCGGACGAGGCGGAGCTGCGCGAGCTGGCCACCGAGGCGGCCGCCGGCCTGATCGCCGACGACCCGGCGTACTCCCGGCTCGCCGCCCGGCTCCTCACCCTCACCATCGCCGACGAGGCCGCCGGCCAGGGCGCCGTCTCCTTCTCGGCCTCCGTCGCCGTCGGGCACCGCGAGGGCCTCATCGCCGACCGCACCGCAGAGTTCGTCACGCTGCACGCGGCACGCCTCGACGCGACCGTCGACCCGGCCGGCGACGACCGCTTCGGCTACTTCGGTCTGCGCACCCTCTACTCGCGCTACCTGCTCCGCCACCCGATCACCCGCAAGGTGATCGAGACCCCGCAGCACTTCATGCTGCGCGTGGCCTGCGGCCTGGCCGAGGACGACTCGGTCCGCGCCCTCGACGAAGTGGCCGCGCTGTACGGCCTGATGAGCCGCCTGGACTACCTGCCGTCCTCCCCCACGCTCTTCAACTCCGGCACCCGCCACCCGCAGATGTCCTCCTGCTACCTCCTGGACTCCCCCCAGGACGAGCTGGACTCCATCTACGACCGCTACCACCAGGTCGCGCGCCTCTCGAAGCACGCGGGTGGCATCGGCCTCTCCTACTCCCGCATCCGCGCCCGCGGTTCGCTGATCCGCGGCACCAACGGCCACTCCAACGGCATCGTGCCGTTCCTGAAGACCCTCGACGCCTCCGTCGCCGCCGTGAACCAGGGCGGCCGCCGCAAGGGCGCCGCCGCGGTCTACCTGGAGACCTGGCACGCCGACATCGAGGAGTTCCTGGAGCTCCGCGACAACACGGGCGAGGACCAGCGCCGTACGCACAACCTGAACCTCGCGCACTGGATCCCGGACGAGTTCATGCGCCGCGTCAACGCCGACGCCGAATGGTCGCTGTTCTCCCCGGCGGACGTGCCCGAGCTCGTCGACCTGTACGGCGAGGAGTTCGACGCCGCCTACCGCAAGGCCGAGGCGGCGGGCCTGGCCCGCAAGACGATGCCGGCCCGCGACCTGTACGGCCGGATGATGCGGACCCTGGCCCAGACCGGCAACGGCTGGATGACCTTCAAGGACGCCTCGAACCGTACGGCCAACCAGACCGCCGAGCCCGGCACCGTCGTCCACTCCTCGAACCTCTGCACCGAGATCATCGAGGTCACGAACGACGGCGAGACGGCCGTCTGCAACCTCGGCTCCGTCAACCTCGGCGCTTTCGTCACCGGTTCGGACATCGACTGGGAGCGCCTGGACGAGACCGTCCGCACGGCCGTCACCTTCCTCGACCGGGTCGTCGACATCAACTTCTACCCGACCGAGCAGGCGGGCCGCTCCAACGCCAAGTGGCGCCCCGTCGGCCTCGGCGCGATGGGCCTCCAGGACGTCTTCTTCAAGCTGCGGCTGCCGTTCGACTCCCCCGAGGCGCGCGCCCTGTCCACCCGTATCGCGGAGCGGATCATGCTCGCCGCGTACGAGGCCTCCGCCGGGCTCGCCGAGCGCAACGGCCCGCTCCCCGCCTGGGACAAGACCCGCACCGCCCGGGGCGTCCTGCACCCCGACCACTACGACGTCGAGCTCAACTGGCCGGAGCGGTGGGCGGCCCTGCGCGAGCGCATCGCGTCCACCGGCATGCGCAACAGCCTCCTCCTCGCCATCGCCCCGACGGCGACGATCGCCTCGATCGCGGGCGTCTACGAGTGCATCGAGCCGCAGGTCTCCAACCTGTTCAAGCGCGAGACGCTGTCCGGCGAGTTCCTCCAGGTCAACTCGTACCTCGTCGACGAGCTCAAGAAGCTCGGCGTGTGGGACGCGCAGACCCGCGAGGCGCTGCGCGAGTCCAACGGCTCGGTGGCCGGCTTCACCTGGGTCCCGGCCGAGGTGCGCGAGCTGTACCGCACGGCCTGGGAGATCCCGCAGCGCGGCCTCATCGACATGGCCGCCGCCCGGACGCCGTTCCTGGACCAGTCGCAGTCCCTGAACCTGTTCATGGAGACGCCGACCATCGGCAAGCTGTCGTCGATGTACGCGTACGCCTGGAGGCAGGGCCTCAAGACGACGTACTACCTGCGCTCCCGCCCGGCGACCCGGATCGCCCGCGCCGCCCAGGCGTCGACCGCCGCCGCCACCCCGATCCCCGTCCAGCAGGCGGCCCCCGACGCGGACGCGATCGCCTGCTCCCTTGAGAACCCCGAGTCCTGCGAGGCCTGCCAGTGATGAGCTCCAACGAAACGAAGAACCTCCTGGACCCGGGCTTCGAGCTCACGCTCCGGCCCATGCGCTACCCGGACTTCTACGAGCGCTACCGGGACGCCATCAAGAACACCTGGACCGTGGAGGAGGTCGACCTCCACTCGGACGTCGCCGACCTCGCCAAGCTCACCCCCGGTGAGCAGCACATGATCGGCCGGCTTGTCGCGTTCTTCGCGACGGGCGACTCGATCGTGGCGAACAACCTGGTCCTGACGCTCTACAAGCACATCAACTCCCCGGAGGCACGGCTGTACCTGAGCCGTCAGCTCTTCGAGGAGGCGGTCCACGTCCAGTTCTATCTGACGCTGCTCGACACCTACCTGCCCGACCCGGCCGACCGCGCCGCCGCGTTCGACGCCGTCGAGAACATCCCCTCCATCCGCGAGAAGGCGCAGTTCTGCTTCAAGTGGATGGACTCCGTCGAGAAGATCGAGAAGCTGGAGACGGCCGCCGACCGCCGCCGTTTCCTGCTGAACCTGATCTGCTTCGCGGCGTGCATCGAGGGCCTGTTCTTCTACGGCGCCTTCGCGTACGTCTACTGGTTCCGCTCGCGCGGGCTGCTGCACGGGCTGGCGACCGGCACCAACTGGGTGTTCCGTGACGAGACGATGCACATGAACTTCGCCTTCGAGGTCGTGGACACCATCCGCAAGGAGGAGCCCGAGCTCTTCGACGACGCGCTCCAGCAGCAGGTCACGGACATGCTCAAGGAAGCCGTCGAGGCGGAGCTGCAGTTCGGCCGCGACCTGTGCGGCGACGGCCTGCCCGGCATGAACACCGAGTCGATGCGCGAGTACCTCCAGTGCGTCGCCGACCAGCGCCTCCAGCGCCTCGGCTTCGCGCCGGTGTACGGCTCGGAGAACCCCTTCTCCTTCATGGAGCTCCAGGGCGTCCAGGAACTGACCAACTTCTTCGAGCGCCGCCCGTCCGCGTACCAGGTGGCGGTCGAGGGCTCGGTGGACCTCGACGAGGACTTCTAGCCGGTACGGAGAAGGGCCCCGCACACGTGTGTGCGGGGCCCTTCCTCGTGGGCGCTCAGTCGTTCGGGACCGTCTCGTAGCGCGGGGTGCCCTCGGCCATCTGGCGCAGGGCGTCCTTGCGGTCGCGCTTCGAGAGCTTGTCGATGTAGAGGAAGCCGTGCAGGTGGTCCGTCTCGTGCTGGAGGCAGCGGGCGAAGTAGCCGGTGCCGCGCACCTTGATCGGGTTGCCCTGGGCGTCCTGGCCGTGGACCTCCGCGTAGTCGGGGCGGGCCAGCTCGGCGTAGGCGGTCGGGACGGACAGGCAGCCCTCGTTGGACTCGTCCAGGACGCGCAGCTCGGCCGGGAGGTCCTGGAGGACCGGGTTGCAGACGACGCCGACGTGCCGGACGCCCTCGTCGTCCATGCAGTCGTAGACGAAGACCTTGAGGTCCACGCCGATCTGGTTCGCGGCGAGCCCCACGCCCTCGGCCGCCTTCTGGCTGGCGAACATGTCGTCGATCAGCCGCGCGAGCTCGTCGTCGAACTCGGTGACGTCCTTGCACTCGCGGTGGAGCACGGGGTTGCCGACGACCGTGATGGGGCGGGCCGTGCCGCGCTCGCGGTGGGCGAGCTCCCGCGCCTCACAGTCCTCCGTGTCCACGACGTAGCCGTCGTTGATCGTCTGCTCGTCCGTCTCCTGCTGCGCCATGTCCGGCCGCGCCTTCCTGAAAACCCGAATTCCGTCGAAGGACAGCCTACGGGCCCGACAGTCGACGCTCAGCAGACCTCTTCGAGATCGCGCCACTCGCGGCTGTCCGGGCTGTCCGCCACCCAGCCGTCGAGGAGCCCGCGCACCAGGCCCGCCGGGGCCGCGATGCCGCACTCGCGCTCCGGGACCCACAGCTCGCCCTGCGAGCGGTGGCCGAGCGGCCCGGGGTGGCCCGGCTCGCTGTGGTCGTGCGGGTCGGAGTGCTCGCCCTCGCCCTCGGCGCTCGGCATGGTCGACTCGGAGCAGGCGCGGCAGAGCAGCCGCACGGAGGACGACCAGTCCTCGGCGGCGAAGCCGGCCTCGGCGGCGAGCTGCTCCAGGGCGTCCCGGTCGGCCTCGGTGGCGGCCTCCAGGAGGACCACCCAAGTGGGGACGGGCGACGGCGCCCACAGCTCGATCTCGTCGAAGACGGGGTAGGAGGGGCCGGCGGTGGTGGTCCGCTCTCCGTTCGGCACGCCGTCGTGGAGGACGACCTCGCCCCAGCGGCGCCCGGAGGACGGCAGCGGGATGGAGAGGACCTCTATCCGGGCCGGGTCGAGCCGGCGGCCCCAGACGACCTCGGCCTCGCCCTCGGGCGAGAGCCGGACCGCGGCGCTGCCCAGCTCCATGCCGGCGGGCTCGCCGGTGCCTGCAGCGGCGCCGGGCACCTTGAGGCCGTAGGCCTGCCAGGCGCGGCGGGCCAGCGGCCAGTCCTGGAGCGCGGTGGCGGCGATGCCGACGTTCCACCAGTCGGGGGCGCCGGTCTCCTTGTCGAGCAGCGCGACCGCGCGCAGCCCGGCGGCCCGCGCCTGCTCCCAGTCGTGCCGGAACTTGTGCAGCAGCGCCAGGTTGAACCAGGACTCCGAGAGCCAGGGCTCCAGATCCGCCGCGCGTGTCAGGAGCGCCCCCGCGTCCTCGTACCGGCCGTCGCCGATCAGCGTGAACGCGCGGTCGGTGGCCTGCCGCCACGAGGCGGAGGGCCGATGCCGTACCTTCCCGAAGATCTTCACGATTCCCGCCTGCCGGTCGCTTCACCCTCTTGTTCGCATCCAACCATGCCCGGTCGGACGCGCGCTCATTACCCATGGGTTACCCAGGGAGGGCGGAGGTCACCCCAGCTGCTCCGCCCCGTGCCAGGACCCTGGCCAGGCATTCGACGACATCCGGGTGATGGTCGCGGGCGGTGCCGAGCCGGAGTCGCTCCAGGGCGGCGAGGGCGGCGCCCGCCCCCTCGCCCGCCCCCTCAGCTGCCTCTCCGCCCGCCCCGGCGCCCGTGAGGTCGTCGTAGGCGTTGACGGTCCGGACGATCCGGGCGGGGAGCGGCTGCTCGCGGTACGGGTCGGCCTGCCGCTCGACGACGAGGGCGACGGCCTCGGGGACGCCGGTCCGGCGGACGACCTCGGCACCCAGGAGGGCGATCCGGCGCTGTTCCCCTGCGGGCAGGAGGGCGGTGGCGCCGCCCGCGACCGGGTCGACGAGGGAGAGCTGTCCGATGTCGTGCATGAGCGCCGCGTGCTCCAGGACGGTCAGTTCGGCCCCGGTCATGCCCAGCTCGCGCCCGACGGCCGTGCTGAGGGCGGCGACCCGGTGGGCGTGGCCGGGCGGGGTGCAGCCGGCGATCTCGGTGGCGCGGGCGAGGGAGGCGATGGTCTGCCGGTTGACGGTCCGTACGGCCGCGTACCGCCGGTAGGAGACCTGTGTGAGGAGGAGCGGGACGGCGAGCACGGGCAGCGCCCACAGTCCGGCGGCGGCGACGCCGAGCGCCATGACGGTGCCGGTGGCGCAGACGGCGGAGCCGATGCCGAGGAAGGCGTGGAGTTCGTCGCGGAGGAGGGGGCCGTACGGGAATCCGGTGCGGGCACGGAGGAGGAGGGCGGCGAGGACGGCGTCGCACAGGGCCGTCAGGACGAGCAGGAGGACCAGGAAGAGGGCGTAGGCGGGGCCCTGGCCGAGGTGGGCGGTGACGACGCCCGCGTTGTAGAGGGGCTGGAAGCAGAGCGCGGCGAAGCCGACGGTGAGGACGCGGCGGGCGAGGTGGTCGCGGCCCGGGCCCCGGCCGCGGGCGATGTGCGGGACGATCCCGGCGAGGCCCGCGGCGACGGCGACGGCGACGGTCTGGAGGACGCCGTGGGTGGTGGCGGTGCCGGCGCTGGTGCCGAGCAGGGCGTACGCGAGGGCTCCCGCGGCGGCGAGCGGCGCGGGCTCGCTTCCCCGTGGTGTTTCGCGCGCGGGTGGTGCGCCGGTGCCGGGTGCGGCGCCCCAGCGGGCGAGTTCGCCGAGGGCGATGAGGGTGCCGAAGGCGAGGGCGTGGGCGGGTTCGTCGACGCCGTGCCAGAGGGTGGCGCCGAAGCCGGCGAGGCCGAGGAGGAGTGCGGCGCCGTGCACGGCTCCGAGGGTGAGCGCGCCGGGCCTCACGCGCGTTCCCTGGGCTGGGCGGGCAGGGGTTCGCGGGGCGCGGGGACGTGCTCCCGGGGGCCGGGCTCGTCGGCGGTGACGGCGGGCTGCCAGCCGTGCCGGTCAAGGGCCTGGACGAGGGCGGTGACCATGCGGGGGTCGAAATGGGTGCCGGCGCAGCGCTCCAGTTCGGCGAGGGCGGTGGGCACCGGGCGGGCCCGGCTGTAGCAGCGGGTGGAGGTCATGGCGTCGAAGGCGTCGGCGACGGCCACGACCCGGGCGAACTCGGGGATCTGCTCGCCGTGGAGTCCGTACGGGTAGCCGCTGCCGTCCATGCGTTCGTGGTGGTGGAGGATCGCGGCGCGTGCCTCGCCGAGGAAGCCGATTCCGCGGACCATCTCGTGGCCGTACTCGGGGTGCAGTTCGATGACGCGGCGTTCCTCGGGGGTGAGGGGCCCGTCCTTGCGGAGCACCCGGGTGGGCACGCCGAGTTTGCCCACGTCGTGCAGGATGCCGGCGAAGCGGACGACGTCGAGGCGGTCCTCGGCCATGCCGAGCTCACGGGCGATCAGGACGGAGGCGTGGCCGACGCGTTCGCTGTGGCCGCGGGTGTACCGGTCCTTGATGTCGACGGCCTGGACGAGGGCGCGGATGGTGGCCTGGTGGGCGGCGCGCTCGCGGTGGTACTGGGCGAAGACCCAGCAGGAGATGTACATGGGGAGGAGTACGAAGAGCGCCGCGACCGGTCCGTACGTGCTGCGCCAGAGGACGGCCATCATCAGTCCGGCGAGGCCGTGGACGGTGTGCGGGGCGAGGGCCCGGCCGAGGAGGCCGCGCCAGGCGGCGCGTAGGGGCAGTCCGCCGGCGGTGGCCCGGATGCCGCCGTCGAGGGCGGTGAGGACCAGGCAGAAGGCGAGGGCGGCGGCACCGGCGGGCAGCAGCGCGTACGGCAGGTCGGGGGCGTCGGGGCCGTGGCCGAGGGCGGTGGGGCCGCCGAGGGCGCCGGCGGTGAGGGCGGCGGCCCACACGGCGAGGGCGGTGGCGGCGGCGCGCCAGGCGCGGCGGGGTGCGGCGGGGGGCTCGTCGACGGGGGCGAGGAGGCTGCCGGGGACGGCGGTGAGCGCGGCGGCGGCGGGCGGCAGAAGCAGCGCGGAGGTGAGCAGGACGGGGAAGAAGGAGCCGCTGCCCAGGGGGGTGGAGCCGCCGAGGGCGCGGCCGGTGAGCCGGTAGCCGGCGGGCAGTTCGCAGAGTGCGTACAGGGTGGTGAGGAGCGCGACCGTGCCCCAGGGGACGTGCGCGCCGGGCCGCAGCGCGGGCAGGGCGCACGCCCCGGCGCCGAGCAGGGCGCAGCCGATGTACACGCGGGCCGCTCGCGGAATGACCTTCACGCCCATCATCCCCGTCACGCTAGCGAGTCGGGCGGCCGGGGACGGCGGGGTGCGAGTGATTAGCACCATCGGGTGATACAAGCTGATATATGCGCGAGGCCGCCGCGAGAAGCTCGCGGCGGCCGTTCCCTCCCGGCAGGGGGAGGGTGCTACTCCTGGGGGGCGGGTGTCGTCCGGCCGCTCACCGTGATGTCCTGATCGGGCACCTGGTGCCCGGCGCGGATCAGGTCGATCCGGCCCATGACCTTGGCGCGCAGGTCGGTGGGGACGTCGTCACTGCCGCAGCAGCGCTTGACGAGCTTCTTCACCGCCTGCTCCAGGCCGTACTTCTCCAGGCACGGGGAGCACTCCTCGAAGTGCACCTCGAACTTGGTGCAGTCGCTGTCGGGCATCTCGTGGTCGAGGAACTCGTAGAGATGATCCAGGACCTCTGAGCAGTCCGTCTCGTGCGGCTCTCCGCAGCTCATGAGCCCGAGCCTTTCAGATCGTTCGACGACTCTCCGGCGCCCGCGGGTACCAGCCCGCGGTCGCGAGCGTAGTCCTCGAGCATGCCGCGAAGCTGGCGGCGGCCCCGGTGCAGCCGGGACATCACCGTTCCGATGGGTGTCCCCATGATGTCCGCGATCTCCTTGTACGCAAAGCCCTCGACATCGGCGAGATAGACGGCGATGCGGAACTCCTCGGGAATCGCCTGGAGCGCTTCCTTGACGTCGGAGTCGGGGAGGTGGTCGAGCGCCTGCGACTCGGCGGAGCGCAGACCGGTGGACATGTGCGACTCGGCGCGGGCGAGCTGCCAGTCCTCGATCTCCTCGGCGGCGCTGCGCTGGGGCTCGCGCTGCTTCTTGCGGTACGAGTTGATGAAGGTGTTCGTGAGGATGCGGTACAGCCAGGCCTTGAGGTTCGTGCCCTCACGGAACTGGTGGAAGGATCCGTACGCCTTGGCGTAGGTCTCCTGCACCAGGTCCTCCGCGTCCGCGGGGTTGCGCGTCATGCGCAGCGCGGCCGAGTACATCTGGTCGAGGAAGCCGAGGGCGTCCCGCTCGAAGCGCGCGTTGCGCTCCTCGGTCGTCTCCTCGGGGCCGTCGTCGGTCCCTGTGTCGGTCCCAGTGACCGGACCCACCTCCTCCAGCGCGGCGGCGAGCCCGAGGGCGGACCCGCTCGTTTCGGAGGATAGACGAGGAACCGCTCCGCCCGCCGCCCGAATAGGGGCGCCCTTGGGCGCGGGCAGCACTGTCCAGTCGAGGTCAGCGGCCTGCGCACGCTCCGGGCAGATGGTCGAACCCATGCGACGGACTCCCTCTTCTCGCTCTCACACCGACGCTCTCCACAACCGTGGCCCCCCGCTCCACATTCCCGGTGGGCCGGACGGGCGTCAGCGGAGTGCGGAGATCCATTCGGCGACCCCGTCCACCAGGAGGCCGAGGGCCTCGTCCTGGCCGAGGGGCGCGCGCTTGGGGAGGGCGAAGCCGTGGTCGCCGTAGGGGATCTCCACGAGCGCGTACGGGCCTTCCGGGTACTCGACGGGCCGCCCGAAGGGGTCGTTGCCGCCCTGGACGACGAGAGTGGGCAGGCCGGTGGAGAGGAGCTCGTCCGCGCGGCTCTTCTCGGGCCTGCCCGGCGGGTGGAGGGGGAAGCTCAGGGCGAGGACGGCGCGCGCGCCCAGCTCCCGTCCGGTGCGGCAGGCGACCCGGGCGCCGGCGCTGCGGCCGCCGGCGATCACGGGGAGGCCGGGCTGCGTGAGGGCGGGCCAGAGGCCGCGCCAGCCGGTGTCGAGGGTCTTGGGGGCGGGCGCGACCTTCTTGCCGGCGACCCGCCAGGGCTGCTCGACGAGGGCGACGGTCACGCCGTGGGCGGGCAGCGCCCCGGCGAGGGCCTGGAGGTCGCGGGCCTCGACGCCGCCGCCGGCGCCGTGCCCGAGGGCGAGGACGGCCCACGGCTTCGCACCCGCGTACCAGGTGATGCGTGCCTCGCCGGCGTCGGTGGAGACGGTCTCGTACTGTGTCACGTCCCCATCCTGCCGTTCCCCCGGCCGCAGGGGTCAGAAGAGCGTGCCGACTTCCGGTCCCGCGAGTTCCTCCAGGAGCTCGGGGCCGTTGTTGCGGACGTTGCTGACGGCGGTCGCGACCGGGTAGGCCCGCATCAGGCCGCCCGGCGGCGGGGCGAGGAGTCCGCGCAGTTCCCCGGGGTCGGTGCGCGCCGGGTCGAGCCAGGCGTCCCAGCGGTCCTCCGTCAGCATCAGCGGCATCCGGGGGTGGATGTCGGCGAGCGAGCGCGGGCCCTCGGCGGGGGCGACGCCCAGCGGTCCGGTCTCGGCCTCGGTGGTGACCACCGAGCAGGTCACCCACCACGCGGAGGGGTGCTCGGCGGGCAGGGTGGGGTCCCGCCAGAACTCGTAGAGCCCGGCCATCGCGAAGACGGAGCCGTCGGCGGGGGTCACGAAGTACGGCTGCTTCCGGGGCCGCTTCTTCCTGCCCTCGACCTCCAGGTCGCGCTCGGCGGCCCCGGTCACCCACTCGTAGTAACCGTCGGCGGGCAGGATGCACCGGCGGGACTGGAAGGCGCGTTTGAAGGAGGGCTTCTCGTCCACGGTCTCCGCGCGCGCGTTGATCATCCGGGCGGCACCCTCCGGCGATTTCGCCCAGGACGGGACGAGTCCCCATTTCAGCGCGCGGAGCTGGCGAACCGGACGCGGTGATCCCGCGTCTTTCAGAGGACGCTCCAGTACGGCCCAGACCTCTTTGGTGGGGGCCACGTTCCAGTCGGGTGCCAGGGTCTCCTCCGGCTCCCACTTCTCCACCCCGAAGAGTCCGACGAGGTCCTCGGGCCGCCGACTCGATGCATACCGTCCGCACATACGTGCCACACTGCCACGATCCCCGACCTCCCGAGGAGCGGCCCGGAAGATGGACCTCGCGATCGACCTCCTGAGCCCGCAGCCCGCCCCGGCGGAGTGGCTGGTGATCGCCACCGGCGCCGCCGCGCTCGCCGTGACCGCGCCCCGGCGCGTCTGGCTCCTGGCCCGGAACGCGATCACCATCGCGCACGAGGGCGGCCACGGGCTCCTCGCCCTGGCCACCGGGCGCCGCCTGGAGGGGATCCGACTGCACTCGGACACCAGCGGACTGACCGTGTCCCGGGGGCGCCCGACCGGCCTCGGCGTGGTCCTCACCCTCGCCGCCGGCTATCCGGCGGCCCCGCTGCTCGGGCTCGGCGGCGCCGCCCTGCTCGGCACCGGCCACGTCACCCTGCTGCTGTGGATCGCCACCGCGCTGCTGCTCGCGCTCCTGGTGACGGTCCGCAACGCGTACGGGATCCTCACCGTCGTCCTGACGGGCGCCGCCTTCCTCCTCGTGTCCTGGCTGACCGGGCCCGACGTCCAGTCGGCCTTCGCGTACGCGGCGGTCTGGTTCCTGCTCCTCGGCGGCGTCCGGCCGGCCTTCGAGCTCCAGGCGAAACGGCGCCGCGGCGGCGCCCCCGACTCGGACGCGGACCAGCTGGCACGGCTCACCCATGTGCCCGCGGGGGTGTGGCTGTTCTTCTTCCACACGGTCGCGATCTCCGCCCTGATCGGCGGCGGGCGCTGGCTCCTGGGCCACTGACTCCCCCGTACAGTGAGTCCATGACCGCTGCAGCTTCCGCGCACACCGACCCGTCCACCGACCTCTGGCCCGCTCCGTACGCGCGCGGCGCCGTCGACGCGACCGTCACCGTGCCCGGTTCGAAGTCGGTCACCAACCGCGCCCTGGTGCTCGCCGCACTCGCCTCCGAGCCCGGCTGGCTGCGCCGTCCGCTGCGCTCCCGCGACACCCTCCTGATGGCCGAGGCGCTCCGTACCCTCGGGGTGAGGATCGAGGAAGGGGTCGGGCCCGACGGCTCCGGCGAGGCCTGGCGGATCATCCCGTCCCCGCTGCGCGGGCCCGCGACCGTCGACGTCGGCAACGCCGGCACGGTCATGCGCTTCCTGCCCCCGGTCGCGGCGCTCGCCGACGGCCCGGTCCGCTTCGACGGCGACCCCCGCTCCCACGAGCGCCCGCTGCACGGCGTGATCGACGCGCTGCGCGCGCTCGGCGCCCGGATCGACGACGACGGCCGGGGCGCGCTGCCCATGACGGTGCACGGCGGCGGCGGTCTGGACGGCGGCCCGGTCGAGATCGACGCCTCCTCGTCCTCCCAGTTCGTCAGCGCCCTGCTGCTGTCCGCGCCCCGCTTCAACCAGGGCGTCGAGGTACGGCACGTGGGCGGCCGGCTGCCCTCGCTGCCGCACATCCGGATGACGGTCGACATGCTGCGCGCGGTCGGTGCCCAGGTCGACGAGCCGGAGCACGGCGGCGCTCCGGACGTGTGGCGGGTGACGCCCTCCGCGCTGCGCGGCCGGGACCTCGTCGTGGAGCCCGATCTGTCGAACGCGCAGCCGTTCCTGGCGGCGGCCCTGGTGACCGGCGGCCGGGTGACGGTCCCGGACTGGCCGGAGCGGACCACCCAGCCGGGCGACGAGCTGCGCCGGATCTTCACCGAGATGGGTGGTTCCTGCGAGCTCACCGACGCGGGCCTGACCTTCACCGGTACGGGCCGGATCCACGGCATCGACGTGGACCTGGGCGAGGTCGGCGAGCTGACCCCCGGCATCGCGGCGGTCGCCGCCCTCGCCGACTCCCCCTCGACCCTGCGCGGGGTCGCCCACCTGCGGCTGCACGAGACGGACCGGCTCGCGGCGCTCACCAAGGAGATCAACGAGCTCGGCGGCGACGTGACCGAGACCGAGGACGGTCTCCACATCCGCCCGCGCCCGCTGCACGGCGGCGTCTTCCACACGTACCACGACCACCGCATGGCGACGGCGGGCGCGATCATCGGCCTCGCCGTCCCGGGCGTGCAGATCGAGGACGTGGCGACGACGGCGAAGACCTTGCCGGACTTCCCGACGATGTGGACCGAAATGCTCGGGGTCTGAACCATGCGGCGCTACGGCAAGAACACCGACGAGGACGACATCCGCCAGCGGCCCAACCGCAAGGGCACCCGTCCCCGCACCACCCTCCGCCCGAAGCACGAGGACGCCGTCGAGGGCATGGTCCTCACCGTCGACCGGGGCCGGCTGACCTGCCTGGTCGACGACCGGATCGTCATGGCGATGAAGGCGCGCGAGCTGGGCCGCAAGGCCGCCGTGGTCGGCGACCGGGTCTCGATCGTCGGCGACCTCTCCGGCGAGAAGGACACGCTGGCCCGGATCGTACGGATCGGCGAGCGCAGCTCGGTGCTCCGGCGCACGGCCGACGACGACGACCCGTACGAGCGGGTGGTCGTCGCCAACGCCGACCAGCTGGCGATCGTCACCGCGCTCGCCGACCCGGAGCCGCGCCCCCGGTTGATCGACCGCTGTCTGGTGGCGGCGTACGACGGCGGGCTGACCCCGCTGCTCGTCCTGACCAAGTCGGACCTGGCCCCGCCGGACGCGCTCCTGGAGATGTACGGCGCGCTGGGCGTGCCCCATGTGGTGACCACCCGCGACGAGTTCGTCGACGGGGTCGCCGCCGAGCGGGTCCACGAGCACCTGAAGGGCCGCACCACGGCGTTCGTGGGCCACTCCGGCGTCGGCAAGACGACGCTGGTGAACGCCCTGGTCCCGCCGGAGCGGCGGCGCACCACGGGTGTGGTGAACGCGGTCACGGGCCGCGGCCGGCACACCACCACCTCGGCGCTCGCGCTGCCGCTGAACGACAAGGAGGGCGGCTGGGTGATCGACACCCCGGGCGTGCGCTCCTTCGGTCTGCACCACGTCGACCCGTCCCGGGTGATCCTCGCCTTCCCCGAGCTCGTGGCGGGTACGGAGAACTGCCCGCGCGCGTGCAGCCACGACGAGCCCGACTGCGGGCTCGACGCGTACGTGGCGGAGGGGCACGCCGATCCGGCGCGGCTGTACTCGCTGCGGCGGCTGCTCGCGACGCGTGAGCGACGCGAGGGCGACTGAGCCATGGGCGTTTACGCCCGCTCGCTGCCGGTAAGTGCATAATCACACCAAGTGGGACGAAGCAGTCACCGACGGCGTGGGAGGGCACTGACGATGGCGTGGCTGCTGGTGGTGATGGCGGGGATCCTGGAGACGGGCTTCGCCGTCTGCCTGAAGCTCTCGCACGGTTTCACCCGCCTGTGGCCCACCGTCGCCTTCGCGTCCTTCGCGCTGGGCAGCTTCGGCCTCCTCACCCTGGCGCTGCGGAAGCTCGACGTGGGTCCGGCGTACGCGGTGTGGACGGGGATCGGCGCGGCCGGGACGGCGATCTACGGGATGATCTTCCTCGGGGACGTGGTCTCCACGCTCAAGATCGTCTCGATCAGCCTGGTGATCGCGGGGGTCATCGGACTCCAGCTCTCCGGCTCGGCGCACTGAGGGGTCACCGGCAGGGCCGGTGCGACGACGTGGCTGAGGGCGATCCGTACGACGAGTTCGCAGCCGGCCGCCCACCGCTCCCCCGCGCAGGCCACGGTCTCCGCCACCAGCTCGCCGGGCGCCGGCGGTCCGGCGTCGGCGCGCCGCTGGGCGGGGACGGGGGCGGGCCGGGCGCCGGACCGGGCCGGCCGGGGCCGGGGCAGCCGCTCGTCCCAGGCGCCGGTGAGCAGGGCCCGCAGCAGCGGGCGGACGGCGGCGCGGGCGACGATCCACTCGGCGAGGGCGAGGAGGTTGCGCTCCGGCGGGGCGGGGGCGGCGAGCAGGTGCCGGACGCCCTGGAGGTAGGCGTCGGCCTCGCTCCGTACGAGGGCGCGGGCCAGCCCCTCCTTGGAGCCGAACTCGTTGTACAGGGTCTGCCGGGAGACCCGGGCGGCGGCGGCGAGGTCGGCCATCCGCACGGCGGACCAGGGGCGGTGCGCGAGCGCGGCGAGCGCGGCGTCGAGCAGGGCGTCGCGGGCGTTCGCCATCCTCACCTCCGGGAGGGACCGGTTCTCCGCTCAGCGTCGACAGGCGCCCCCGCCCTGTCAAGGCCGCGGTGGACGGTTCTCCGCCCGCTTCGGGCTCGGGGATAGAGTGCCGACCATGGCCGATTACCACGATGATCTGCGTCTCGCCCACGTCCTCGCGGATGCCGCCGACGCGGCCACGATGGACCGATTCCAGGCGCTCGACCTGAAGGTCGAGACGAAGCCGGACATGACTCCGGTGAGCGAGGCCGACAGGGCGGCGGAGGAGCTGATCCGCGGACAGCTCCAGCGCGCCAGGCCGCGCGACGCGATCCTCGGCGAGGAGTACGGCGTGGAGGGCTCGGGCCCGCGGCGCTGGGTGATCGACCCCATCGACGGCACGAAGAACTACGTGCGCGGGGTGCCGGTCTGGGCGACCCTCATCGCGCTGATGGAGGCCGGGGAGACCGGGTTCCAGCCGGTGGTGGGCGTGGTGTCCGCCCCGGCGCTCGGCCGGCGCTGGTGGGCGGCGAAGGGGCTCGGCGCGTACACGGGCCGCAGCCTGGCCTCGGCGACCCGGCTGGGCGTCTCGAAGGTGGCGTCCTTGTCTGACGCCTCCTTCGCGTACTCCTCGCTGAGCGGCTGGGAGGAGCGGGGCAGCCTCGACGGCTTCCTCGACCTCACGCGCGCGTGCTGGCGGACCCGTGCGTACGGCGACTTCTGGCCGTACATGATGGTCGCCGAGGGTTCCGTGGACATCTGCGCGGAGCCGGAACTGTCGTTGTGGGACATGGCCGCGGTGTCGATCGTGGTCCAGGAGGCCGGTGGCACGTACACGGGCCTGGACGGGCGGCACGGCCCGCACAGCGGGAACGCGGCGGCGTCGAACGGGCTGCTCCACGGCGAGCTGCTGAGCTACCTGAACCAGGGCTGAGCGCCCCCGTCACTTCCCGGAGCCGCCGCGCGCCCCCTTGTCGACTCACGCCCCCGGTGCCACTCTGAGATTCCCCCCACTTGTGAACTTGTGAAGCCCCATCAGGCGCCGCTCCGGCGCCGGGCTTTCCCGTGGAGGAATTCACCAAGGAGGTGGCTCCGCCCATGCTCGTCCGTGACGCCATGAGCACCGTGGTCCTCACCATCGGTCCGGCCCATACTCTCCGTCAGGCCGCCCGGCTGATGTCCGCCCGCCGTGTGGGCGCCTGCATCGTCCTCGACGGCGACGCCGGCGGAATCGGCATCCTCACCGAGCGCGACGTACTCAACTCGCTCGCCCTGGACCAGGATCCCGACCACGAGACGGCGGACGCCCACACCACCAGGGACGTCGTCTTCGCGGCCCCCACCTGGACCCTGGCGGAGGCGGCCGAGGCCATGACGCGCGGCGGCTTCCGGCACCTCGTCGTCCTCGACGGCCACGGACCGGTCGGCATGGTCTCCGTCCGCGACATCATCCGCTGCTGGATCCCGGTGCACAGCGTCGCGGGGTGACGCGAGAGCGGGCCGGACTCCGTACGGAGATCCGGCCCGCTCCCTCCTTTCGGCAAGCGCCCCCAGCCGCGCAGGGCCTGGACCGCGGCTTCCAGCCGCTTGCCGAAGTCACCGTCCGCCGGGCGGAAGTCGCTGCGCACCCTGACCCTCGGCTCGCAGACCGGAACGAGCCCTCGGTCGATGCGGATCTCGATCCTATAATGGACACTGTCCAAGTCAAGGAAAGTTCTAAAGTCACACCGGTTCGGGTCCTGCTCCTCCGACTGTTAGGCTGGCCCTCATGAGTGACCTGTTGGAACGACTGCGCGGCCGCGGCTGGCGCATGACCGCGCAGCGGCGTGTCGTCGCGGAGGTCCTCGACGGGGACCATGTACACCTCACCGCCGACGAGGTCCACGCCCGCGCCGTGACACGACTGCCCGAGATCTCACGCGCGACCGTGTACAACACGCTCGGCGAGATGGTCACCCTCGGCGAGGTCATCGAGGTCGCGACCGACGGCCGCGCCAAGCGGTACGACCCCAACGCCCACCGGCCCCACCAGCACCTGGTGTGCGGCCGCTGCGGCGCGATCCGCGACGTCCACCCGGCCGGTGACCCGCTGGCGGACCTCCCGGACACCGAGCGCTTCGGCTTCACGATCTCGAACGTCGAGGTCACCTACCGGGGCCTCTGCCCGAGCTGCGCGACGACGGCCTGACGACACGACACCGAGAAGCCCCCACCGTGGTGGGGGCTTTCTTGTGCGCCCGGACGCACATACGACGAAGGCCCGGATCCGAGCGAATCGGATCCGGGCCTTCGTTTGCTACTGAGTAGCGGGGACAGGATTTGAACCTGCGACCTCTGGGTTATGAGCCCAGCGAGCTACCGAGCTGCTCCACCCCGCGTCGGTAAACACGACTCTACGGGACCCCCGTCACCAGCGCAAATCCGTTAACGCCTGGCACTAGGCGGTGAGCTCCTGGTGCAGCGCCTCGCTCAGCCGGGCCGCCCGCTCGGCGACCTCCGCCGGGCCCAGCTCCACCGCGCGGGCGCACCAGCGGCGCCCCTCGGTGAGTTCGCCCCGGCGCGCCGCGAGCAGCGCGAGCCGGAGCGCGGCGCGGCCGTGGCCGGCCCTCGCGGCCCGGGTCCACCAGAGGGCGGCCTCCCGCTCGCTGCCCTCGCGGGCGAGGAGCAGCCCGAGGTTGAAGGCGCCGTTGCGGCTGCCCGCCTCGGCGGCCTCGCGGTACCAGCGGTCGGCCTCGGCCAGGTCGCCGCGGGCGGCGGCGAGCATCCCGACCCGCACCTGGGCGCGCCGGTGGCCCTGCTGGGCGGCCCGCTCGTACCACTCCTCGCACTCGGACTTCTCCTCGCGGGATGCGCCGAGCACGGCGGGGCCGGGCTCGGGGCGGCGCGCGTCGAGCACCGAGGCGAGCCGGAAGGCGGCCTCGGCGCTGCCGCCGCCGGCCGCGCACCGCAGATGCCGCTCGGCGGTCTGCTCGTCGCCGTCCCTCAGGGCGGCGATGCCGACCTGGAGGGCGGCCTCGGTGTGCCCGGCGGCCGCGGCCCGCTCGTACCAGACCAGGGCTGTCCGGTCGTCGCCCCGGCCGGCGTGGAGGATGCCCAGGTTGAAGGCGGCGTCCACGCTGCCCGCCTCGGCGGCCTTGGAGAACCAGGGCTCGGCGCCGTTGGCGTCGCCGGCCTGGAGGAGCAGCACGGCGAGCGCGTTGGCGGCCTCGCGGTGACCCGCGTAGGCGGCGCGCCGGTACCACTGCTCCGCCTGCGGGATGCGGTCCTGGGCGGCGCAGAGCAGCCCGAGGTTGTAGGCGCCGTTCACGTCGCCGGCGTCCATGGCGGCCCGGTACCAGCGCTCGGCGGTCTGCTGCTCGCCCCGGGCGGCGTGCAGGGCGCCCAGCGCGTTGGCGGCGTTGCCGTCGCCGTCCTGGGCGGCCCGCAGCCACCACACGGCGGCGCTCTCCTCGTCGCCCGCGTCGCGGAGCAGGAACCCGAGTGCGCAGGCGGCCTTCGCCTCGCCCTCCTTGGCGGAGCTCAGGTACCAGCGGCCGGCCTCTTTGAGCTCGCCCCGCTGCTCCAGGATCGCGCCCAGGTGGAGCGCGGCCCGCCGGTGGCCGCGCGCGGCGGCCTGCCGGAACCACTGCTCGGCCTCCGCGGCCTCTCCCGCGCCCTCGCCGGTCTGCTGCCCGGGCAGGGCGGTTCCGGTGGCGGGCACGGCCGCGCCGGAGGGTGCGAGTGCCCCGGTGCCCGGCACGCGGAGCCGGGTGCCGGTCTCGTGCGGCCCGCGGGTGGTCTCGGTGGCGCGGCGCTCCAGGGCGAGGGCGAGGCGATAGGCGGCCTCGCGGTGGCCCTGTTCGGCGGCGGCCCGCAGCCAGCGCTCGGCGCCGACGTCGCTGCGGTGCTCCAGGAGGTCGGCGAGGGCGTACGCGCCGAGGGCGTGGCCCTGCTCGGCGGCCTGGCGGAGCCAGTACTCGGCGGCCGGCTCGTCGCCGCGCTCGCGGTGGTGGCGGCCGAGGGCGTGGGCGGCGGGGGCGGAGCCGGCGACGGCGGCGACCCGCCACCAGCCGGCCGCCTCGTCGGCGTACCCGCGCTGGTGGAGCAGGACTCCCAGGTTGTTGGCGGCGGCACGGTCGCCCTCGGCGGTGGCGCCGCGCAGGTATGGCTCGGCGCCGTCGAGGTCGCCGCGGCGCAGCAGCATCGCGCCGAGCGCGCTCATCGAGGCGAGGTCGCCGCGCTCGGCGGCCCGCCGGTGGCGGGCCTCGGTCTCGGTCTCGTTCTCGGCGTCGGTCTCGGCGGTGGTGTCGACGGCCGCACCGACGGCCCCTGCTGCTGCCTCGATGATCTCGTCTGCGGCGTTTCTGGCGTGCCGCTGCACAAACCGCCCTGTCTCCAACAGAGTTGCCCTGTCCCCCATAAATACCATCGTCGCACCACCCGCAACCCGAGCACACCTGGTATACCGCAGCCAGTGAGGTCACTCAGCGTTTTGTCGACATGCCCACAGAGAGACAAGTCAAACACGACTCACGCCAACTCGCCCCCTCCCTACCGCTCTTCGGTACCCCCTGCACGCCGACACACGACAAGGGCCCGGATCCTTATGGATCCGGGCCCTTGTCCTCTGAGTAGCGGGGACAGGATTTGAACCTGCGACCTCTGGGTTATGAGCCCAGCGAGCTACCGAGCTGCTCCACCCCGCGTCGGTGAAACCACAGTATCACGACGCGGGGACGGAAAACCTCAGGTCAGGCGCCTGACCCGGGCGTCTTGAGCTTCGCCCCCGCGTCGGCGGCCCGCTGCAGCGCCTCCTGGAGGTCCTCCTGGGCCTTGCCGTAGGCGGTCCAGTCGCCCTTCTGCAGAGCGGCCTCGCCCGCGTCGTACGCCTTCTGGGCGTCGGCGATGGCCTGCTTCAGGGCGACGTCGTTCGTGACCGGCGGCTGGTTCGTGCCGGGCGGCTGCGTGGTGCCCGGCGGGGTCGTCGGCGGTGTGGGGCCCTCCACCCCGAAGACGGCGTTGAGCGCCCCGGTGAGCGTGTCCTCGAACACCGTGGTGTCCTTGGTCGTGTCCCCGTCCGGCTGGTCCGCGTCCACGTACGACACCGCGACCTTCTTCAGGAGCGGGTAGAGCGCGTTGCGCCCCTGGGCGTAGACCGGCTCCACGTACAGGAATCCGCCGTCGAGCGGGACGGTGAGCAGGTTGCCGTACTGGATGTCGGAGTCGGCGCCCTTCATGTCCCGGACGAAGGTGGCCACGGACGGCAGGCCGTTGAGCTTGCTCTGCACCTGGGCCGGTCCGGGGACGTCGGAGGTGACCCGGAGCAGTCTGAGCCGGCCGTACTCCTTGCTGGTGGCGTCGGCGTCGACCGCCATGAAGCCGCCCAGGTTGGGCCGGCCGTTCGGCGTGAACGTCGTCGTCAGCGAGAAGCGCTGCGCCGTGTCCCCGGGCATCTTCATGCTCAGGTAGTACGGCGGGACCGCGTTGCCGTCCTTGTTGGTCGGGTCGTCCGGCACCTGCCAGGCGTCCGAGCCGCTGTAGAACTGCGCGGGGTCGGTGACGTGATAGCGGGTCAGCAGCTCGCGCTGGACCTTGAACATGTCCTGCGGGTAGCGCAGGTGCGCGAGCAGGTCGCCCTTGATCTCGGACTTCGGCTTGACCGTGTCCGGGAAGGCCTTCATCCAGGTCTTGAGGACCGGGTCCTGGGTGTCCCACTCGTAGAGCTTCACCGTGCCGTCGTAGGCGTCGACGGTGGCCTTGACCGAGTTGCGGATGTAGTTGACCTGGTTCTGCTGGGCGACGACCGTGCGCTGCTGGTTGCCGACGGTCAGCGAGTCGGCCGTGGTGTCGCCGAGCGTGGTGCGCGAGGCGTACGGATAGCCGTTGGTCGTCGTGTAGGCGTCGACGATCCACTGGATCCGGCCGTCGACGACCGCCGGGTAGGCGTCACCGTCGATGGTCAGCCACGGCGCGACGGCCTCGACGCGCTCCTTCGGGGTGCGGTTGTAGAGGACCCGCGAGCCCTCGCCGATGGCCCCGGAGTAGAGGATCTGCGGCTCGCTGAAGGCCACCGCGTACGCGGCGCGGTTGAAGGTGCTGGAGAGGCTGACGCCGCTCTTCTCCTTGTAGCTGGTGGTCTTCTCGCCGTTCTCCTCGTAGTCCAGCTCCTTCTGCGGGCCGCCCACGATCGAGTACTGGTCGGTCTTCTCGCCGTAGTAGATCCGCTGCTGGTACGTCTTCAGCGAGCCGGTCGTCGGCAGTCCGGACTCGGTGAAGACCGGGGAGCCGTTGGCGTCCGTCTGCGTGCCCGAGGCCAGGATGGCGCCGTAGCCGTGGGTGTAGGTGAAGTGGTCGTTGATCCAGTTCCGCTTCGGGATGCCCCGGATGTTCAGCTCGCGCAGACCGACGACGGTGTCCTTGCCGGCGTAGCGGTCCACGTCCAGGGTCGTGGGGAACTGGTAGTACTTCCGCTTCTGCTCCAGCTGCTGGAACGTCGGCGAGACGATGTTGGGGTCGAGGACGCGGTAGCTGGCCGCCGTGTCGGCGTCCGTCCGCAGCTTGTCCTTGGCCTTGACCGTCGACTTGCCCGAGTAGTTCTCGGGCTTCGTCCCGTCGATCGCGTAGGCCTTGCGGGTCGCGTCGATGTTCTTCTGGATGTACGGCGCTTCCTTGGCCTGCTCGTTCGGCTGGACCTGGAACTTCTGCACGATGGCCGGGTACAGACCGCCGATCAGGATCGCGGAGAGGACCATCAGGCCGAAGCCGATCACCGGCAGCTGCCAGGTGCGGCGCCAGAGCGTCGCGAAGAACAGCAGCGCGCAGATGACGGCGATGCAGAACAGGATGGTCTTCGCCGGCAGGTACGCGTTGGCGTCGACGTACCGCAGGCCCGTCCAGTTGCCGGTGGCCTTGAAGTCGCTGGACTTCACCGCCAGGCCGTACCGGTCGAGCCAGTACGCCACCGCCTTGAGCGCGACGAAGAGGCCGAGCAGCACCGAGAGGTGTCCGGTGGCCGCGGCGGTGGCACGCGCGCCCGGGCTGGTGATCCGCAGCCCGCCGTACAGGTAGTGCGTGAGGGCGGCGGCGACCAGCGACAGGACGGCGGCGGCGAAGCCGAAGGCGAGGAGGAAGCGGTACCACGGCAGGTCGAAGGCGTAGAACGACACGTCCAGCCCGAACTGCGGGTCCTTCTGGCCGAACTTCACCCCGTTGACCCACATGAGCCAGGTGCGCCACTGGCCGGACGCTGAGGCACCGGCGATCAGGGCCACCAGGGTGGTGACCGCGAGCAGCACCCACTTCCTGAACGGGGCCAGACCCATCCGGTACCGGTCGAGGCTCTGCTGCTCCAGCGACATCGCGCTGAGCGGCGGCCGCAGCCGGTACGCCAGCCAGATGTTGAAGCCGACGGCGAGCCCCATCAGCAGGCCGAAGACCGCGAAGAGACCGATCTTCGTCCACAGGGTGGTGGTGAACACGGACGAGTACTCGACCGAGCGGTACCAGAGCCAGTCCGTCCAGAACCCGGCGAACATCACGAACGCCATGGCCAGAACGGCCAGCACCCCGAGTGTCATGAGCAGGGTGCGGGCCCGCCGGGACGGCCGGCCGACTCTCATCCTTGGCCCGGACGGGCCTTGGCCGCGGTCCGGCATCTGGAAAGCCAACGTGCGCCCCTCGATGTTGATGCGTCTGAAAGCAGGCCCCGCGATCGTAGAGCCCACTGGTGCAACTTACTGAGGCTTTACCTAGTTCCCGTCTTCAGGGGAAGAGGAGGCAGGATATTGGTCATGTCCAACCTTTCCCCCTCCGGCCCGGCGATGGCCGCGAGCCCCCTCACCCGCGCGGTGCTCGAGATCGACGAGTACACCGCGGGCCTCGGCTGGGACCAGCCCGCCCGACTGTTCGCCCTGGTCGACACCGCACGGCTGCGCGCCCAGGAACCAAGGCTCGCCTCCCAGCTCGGCCTGGGCGACGACGCCACCGCCTACACCCCCATCGAGCAGGACAAGCTGCCGCGCGGCAAGGCCCTCGACGAGTTCCTCGGCACGATCGCCTGGCCCGACTCCGTGGCCGGCTGCGCCCTGACCGTGGAGCGGCTGATGCTGCCCCCGTCGGCCGAGGCGCAGGTCCCGCAGGGCCTGAGCGAGAAGCAGCTCGCCAAGTGGGTCGCCGGGCACCCGGACCGCCAGGAGGTCCGAATGACCGTGGCGGTGCTGCGCAGCGGCACCCGCGAGGCGGCGATCCGGCTGCGCGAGAAGGACTCCGCCACCGAGGTGCTGACCGGCCCGGACCTGGTGCCGGGTCTGGCCGAGGCGCTGGCGGCGACCTTCGAGAGCTGAGTTCCGTACGAGGAAGGGGCGCCCGGTCGGACCGGGCGCCCCTTCCTCGTACTCCTGGACTCAGCTCTTCGAGCAGCTCGGCAGCGACTTCGTGTCGCCCTTGCGGAGCTTCTCCAGCGACTTCGTGGCGTCGTCGATGGTGTTCACCCTGATCAGGGTGAGCCCGGCGGGCGTGTCGGCGGCGGCCGTCTCGCAGTTGTCCGCCGGGGTGAGGAAGTACTCGGCGCCGGCCTTGCGCGCGCCGACCAGCTTCATCTCGATGCCGCCGATCGGGCCGACCTCGCCCTTGTCGTCGATGGTGCCGGTGCCGGCGATGAAGCGGCCGCCGGTGAGGCTGTCCGGGGTGAGCTTGTCGACGATGCCGAGGGCGAACATCAGGCCGGCGCTGGGGCCGCCGACGTCGGCCAGGTTGATGTCGATCGTGAACGGGAAGACGTGGTCGGTGCCGGCCTGGATGCCGACGACTGCCCGGTCGCCCTCCTCGGAGGTGGTGGTCGTGATGACCACCTTGCGGGTGACGGTGGGCTCCCTGTGGGCCTTCTCGGCGGCGGCCGCCTCCTTGGCGGGGACGATCGTGAACTCGACGTCCTGGCCGGGCTTCCGCTTCGTCACCTGCTTGGCGACGTCGCCCTGCGCCGTGACCGGCACGCCGTCGACGGCCTTGATCACGTCCCCCGCGTGCAGTTTGCCCTCCGCGGGGGCGTCCTTGACGACGGTGGCGACGACGACCCGGGCGACCACCGGGATGCCCAGCTCCCGGAGCGCCGCCACCTTGGCGCTCTCCTGGGACTGGCTGAACTCCTCGGCGTTCTCCTGGCTCGACTCCTCCTCGGTCTTCCCGTCCGGGTAGAGGGTGTCGTGCGGCACCACCACGTTGTCGTGGGCCAGCCATCCGTAGACGGCCTCGACGGCGTTCATCTTGTAGTCCGCGCTGGTGACGCGGACCGTCGTCATGTTGAGGTGGCCGTCGGTCGGGTAGCTCTTGCGTCCCGAGATGTGCAGGACCGGTTCTCCCCTGGCCTCGCCGAGGGTGTTGACCGTGGGGCCCGGACTCATCTCCGCGTACGGCACCGGGATCAGAACGCCCGCGATGAGCAGACAGATCAGGACCAGGGTGGAGGCGAGCATCGTCGCGGTGCGGCGTGGCATGGAACGACAGTACGGGACCCGCCTGTGGGTGCACCCCTGGGGCGGTCCGTACGGGGCGGCCCGGGTCAGCCGGACGGCGAGGTGGTGACGGCGGAGGCCGTCGAGGCCGGTTCGCGCTCCGTACGAGCGGAATCGGCGGTGGTGGTGTGGGCTCGCTCCATCGCGTCCCGGAAGCGTGCGTAGCCGGCGAGTTCGGCCACGTCACCCGTGGTCTTGTTCCTCGAAGCCCAGCTTCCCCATATCGCCGCGCCGACGACTGCGAAAAGCGGAATCAGCAACCAGGCCAGCGCTGCCATTCCGACCTCCCATCCCCAGTGACTTGATCAGCAGACTGTGTCATCTGTGAGACCAACGCTCGCGCTTGGGGGGCGGTTACGCAAATCGGGCGTTCGGCTACGCCCCGTCGGCGCGCCGCCTTGCCACCCTCAGCAAGCCCCTCCGACGGGGGACCGACGCCAGGGGCGAAGGTTCAGCAGGCGCCCACCCACTCCTCGGTGCCGTCCGAGAAGGTCTGGTGCTTCCAGATGGGGACCTCGTGCTTGAGGTCGTCGATGAGCTTCCGGCAGGCCTCGAAGGCCTCCCCCCGGTGCGGGCAGGAGACGGCGACGACGACCGCGAGGTCTCCCACGCGCAGGTCGCCCACGCGGTGGACGGCGGCCAGGGCGCGGACCGGGTAGTTCGCGACGACCTTCTCGGCGACGCGGCGCAGCTCCGACTCGGCGGTCGGGTGACAGGAGTAGCCCAGCGCGTCGACGTCCGCGCCCCCGTCGTGGTTGCGCACGGTGCCGACGAAGAGGGTGGTGCCGCCGGAGGCGTCGTCTCCGACGGCCCGGAAGACCTCGTCGACCGAGAGCGGGGTGTCACGGATCGCGAGGAGCTTGATCGGGTCGGCGGCCGCCTGCTCGCCGGGGTGGTCGTGCGTGTGTGCCATGCGCCCATGGTGCCGCACGGCTCCGACATCCGGTAAGAGAGCTTTCGACCTGTGGACGAGACCCTCCGTAGGAGGGTCCTACAAGCCGCGGTTCCTACAGGCCGCGCCGCTTCCGCATCTGCCGTACGAGCGCCGCCGTGCCGAGCAGCGCCACCGTCGCGCCGGCCGCGCCGGCCGCCGTCGCGTCCTTGCGGCCCAGGCGGCGGCCGGCGACCGTGTGGCGGCCCTCGACCTCTTCCAGGAGCGCGGCGAGGACCTCCTCGTTCGTCCACTTCGGGCGCCAGCCGGCGTCGTGCAGCCGTCCGACGCTCACCACCCAGGGGTGCATGGTGTAGGCGAGGTCGCCCGCCGGGGACGGGGTGAGCCCGATCCGGTGGAGGCGGGCCGCCGTGCCCAGGGCGACCGCGGAGGGCAGCTCCATCCGCCGGATCCCGGAGAGCTCCTCGACCTCCTCCTGTTCGAGCCAGCCCTCGCAGCCGACCGCGAACTCGCCGTCGACCTTCTCCAGGGCCGCGTACTCCAGGGCGCTCACCAGGTCCTCGACGTGACAGAACTGCCAGGTGGGCCGGGAGCCGGCGACGACGAGCAGCCGGGGCGACTCGAAGTAGCGGGTCAGCGCCGTGTCCGTACCGCCCACGAGGACGGCGGGGCGGACGACGGTGACGTGGAGGCCGGGGTGGGCGCGGGGGGCGCGGCGGCCGAGGCGCTCGATCTCCAGCATGTCGCCGACGCCGGTGGCCTCGGCCGTGGCCCTGAGCTCGGCGTCCTCGGAGAGCGGGATGTCGTTGTCGGGCAGGGCGCCGTAGACCATCGCGGAGGTGCAGAGCACCACCCGGTGGACCCCGGCCGCGGCGGCGGCGGTCAGCACGGTCTGCGTGCCGCGCACGTTGTAGGCCGTCCGGGCGGCGGGGTCGGTCTCCAGGTCGAGGTCGACGGCGAGGTGCACGACGACGTCCGCGCCGCGCAGCTTCTCGGCGATGGCCGGATCGCGCACGTCGAGGATGTGCCACTGCGCCTCGGCGACCTCGCCCCGGCGCTCGTCGATGGCGACGACCCGCTTGACCTCGTCGGAGGCGGCGAGGCGCCTGGTGAGCAGGTCACCGACGCCGGAGGCGGCGCCGGTGACCGCGACGACGGGGCCGCGCACGGCGGACCGGGTTGAGTGGTTTCGCGCTCCGCGAACCTGTGGATCTGGGGAACTCACCGGGCGTCTCCAGCGGTTGTCTTCAGTACGGACGCGCATGACGCGTACGGACCAGGTGGCGTCCATCCTGCCGCAGGGCACGGCCCGGCGGAGCACCGAGCCCATTTCCGGCCCGGATGTCGGGTGGCGCCGCGCCGATCGGGCCGGATCACGCGAGCCGTGCGTGCCGGACTCCGCGAGCCCGGCCCGATCGGCGGGGCACCACCTACGCTGGTGGTGTGCGGGGCCTGTCTGGACAGGCCCTGGTCGGGCAGTCGCCGTCGGCAGGAGGCCGGCGGCCCTACGAGCCGAGGAAACCTGTGAGTGACACCCCATTCGGATTCGGCCTTCCGCCGGAGGAGCCGGAGAACGGCGACGAGGGCAAGAAGAAGGACCCCGCCGGAGGTGGCCAGGGGTCCGGTGGCAACCCGTTCGGTGCGAACCCGTTCGGCTTCGGCGGGCTGCCCGGGATGGGCGGTCCCGGTGGCGCGGACAACCCGTTCGCGGCGATGTTCGGCTCCCTGAACCCCAACGATCTGGGCGCGGCCTTCCAGCAGCTCGGCCAGATGCTGAGCTACGAGGGCGGTCCCGTGAACTGGGACATGGCCAAGCAGATCGCGCGCCAGGTGGTGGCCCAGGGCACCGCCGACGGCACCAAGGACGCGAGCGTGGGCCCGGCCGAGAAGTCCGCGGTCGAGGAGGCCCTGCGCCTGGCCGACCTGTGGCTGGACCAGGTCACCTCGCTGCCCTCCGGTGCGGGCACGGCCGTCGCGTGGAGCCGTGCGGAGTGGGTCGAGGCGACGCTGCCGGCGTGGCAGCAGCTCGTGGACCCGGTCGCCGAGCGGGTCGGCTCGGCGATGGGCGACGTCCTGCCGGAGGAGATGCAGGCCATGGCCGGCCCGCTGATCGGCATGATGCGCTCCATGGGCGGCGCCATGTTCGGCCAGCAGATCGGGCAGGCCGTGGGCGCGCTGGCCGGTGAGGTCGTCGGCTCGACGGACGTCGGCCTGCCGCTGGGCCCGGCCGGTCGTGCCGCGCTCCTTCCGCTGAACATCGAGGCCTTCGGCAAGGACCTGGGCGTGGCCTCGGACGAGGTGCGGCTCTACCTGGCCCTGCGGGAGGCGGCGCACCAGCGTCTCTTCGCGCACGTGCCGTGGCTGCGGGCGCACCTTTTCGGCGCGGTCGAGGGGTACGCGCGCGGGATCAAGGTCGACACCTCGAAGCTGGAGGAGGCCGTCGGGCAGCTCGACCCGACGCATCCGGAGCAGCTTCAGGAGGCGCTCCAGCAGGGCATGTTCCAGCCGGAGGACACTCCGGAGCAGAAGGCGGCCCTGGCCCGTCTGGAGACGGCGCTCGCGCTCGTGGAGGGCTGGGTGGACGCGGTGGTCCACGAGGCCGCCAAGTCCCGGCTGAGCTCGGCGGACGCGCTGCGCGAGACGCTGCGCCGGCGCCGGGCCTCGGGCGGTCCCGCCGAGCAGACCTTCGCGACGCTGATCGGTCTCGAGCTGCGTCCGCGGCGGCTGCGGGACGCGGCGCGGCTGTGGGCCTCGCTCACCGACGCGCGCGGGGTGGACGGCCGGGACGGGCTGTGGGAGCACCCGGACATGCTGCCGACGGCGACCGACCTGGACGACCCCGACGGCTTCGTGCACCGCGAGCACCTGGACTTCTCCGAGCTCGACAAGATGCTCGGCGAGGCCGCCAAGGGTGAGACGCCGGAGGACGGGGACGCCGAGAAGTGAGCCTGTACGACGACGCGGTCCTCGTCCTGAAGGGGTACGAGGACCAGCCGGAGCTGCGGGATGTCTATCTGGACCATCTCGCGGAGCACCCGGACGGCATGTACAAGCCCTGCGGGGCCGGGCATCTGACGTCCAGCGCGCTGGTGATCGACCCGGCACGGGGCCGGGTCCTGCTCACCCTGCACAAGAAGCTGGGCATGTGGCTCCAGATGGGCGGCCACTGCGATCCGGGGGATCCGACTCTGGAGGCGGCGGCGCTGCGCGAGGGGACGGAGGAGTCCGGCATCGCGGGGCTGACGCTGCTGCCGGGCGGCCCGGTGCGGCTCGACCGGCATCCGATCCCGGCGCCGTGCCACTGGCATCTGGACGTGCAGTACGCGGCGCTCGCCCCGGCGGACGCGGTGGAGGCGATCAGTGACGAGTCGCTGGACCTGCGCTGGTTCGCGTACGACGAGGTGGCGGGGGTCGCCGACACGTCGGTGGTGGAGCTGCTGAAGGGCACCCTGGCGCGGCTGGCCTGAGCATGGCTGAGGGGCGGTCTCCGGTGGAGACCGCCCCTCAGCCGTGGGTGCTCAGTTCCAGGCGTTGTTCTGGTTCTGGGCGTGGGAGCCGCGCTGGCCGGCGCCGAACTGGGCGGCGATGCCCTGTCCGATGGCGGCGTTCTGCGGGGGCATGACCTCGCTCGGCTGGACGAGCGCGAAGCCCTGGCCGAGGAAGCTGAGCTCCCAGCCCTCGCCCGTGTCGCCACGGCGGCGGCGGACGCTGGAGTTGGTCGTCTGCGCCTGCATCTGGACGCGCAGCCCGGTGGACCAGGCGACGATCGCGTCCGCGTCGACGCTCACGTACTTCTCGGCCGTGACCTGCATCATCAGCGGCTGCCCGGAGGTCATCAGGGCGACCTTGCCGCGGCCGGAGATGTTGAGCTGGTACTTGCCGGAGCCGGAGATGCCGTACTGGCTGTCGACGGCGATGACCTCGGTGTGGAGGGTCGAGTCGAGCGCCAGGACGTAGGCGCTGTCGACGGTCAGGCCGTCCTGCTCGACCTCCACGATGTGGACGTGCTGGGCGAGGTTGGCGAAGTAGACCGTGCCCTGGCCGGAGCAGCGCATCAGGTCGAGGCCCTCGCCGGTGCGGGCCTGGGCCCGCCGCTGGGTCGGGGTCTTGTACTCGCCGTCGAAGTCGACGAGTCCCTGGTACGCGACCATGGCGCCCTTGCGGGCGAGGACGTCGTCCTGCCCGGTGAGGCTGACCCGCAGGAGCTGCGGGTTCTGGATGACGTACCGCTCCTGGCTCTGCTGTTCGGCGTGGTTGAAAAGCGGGCTCTGCATGGTGTGTTCTCGCTCCCCCTCAGCCCCGGATCCGCAGGCGGTCGGTGCTGTCCTCGCTCGGCTGTACGACGACGATGCCCTGGCCCGAGAAGGCCATCTGGTATGCCTCGCCGCTGCCCCGCCCGAGGAGGGAGGACGCCTTGAAGCTGCGCTTGCCCTTGACCTTCAGCGCGGGCGACCAGGCGACGAGCGCGTCGGGGTCGACGTACGTCTCGTCCTCGCCGCGGCCGCAGTCGACGACGATCGGCGTGCCGCGCGAGGTGAGCGCGACCCAGCCGGTGCCGGCGATCTCCACGTTGAACAGTCCCTGGCCGGCGAACTTGGCGAGCCCCTTGACCCGCTCGACACCCCACTGGAGGTGGGCGTCGAAGGCGAGCACATTGGTGCCGTTGACCGAGAGCGAGTCGTTCTGGAGGTTGATGACGACGACGTCGGCGCCGTAGTCGGCGAGGTAGAGCAGTCCGTCGCCGGAGCACTTCATGAGGGGCGCGCCCTCGCCGGTGGCCCACTGCTGGGCGACCTGGCGGACGGCGGGCGGGTTGGGCTCGTAGGTGATGAAGCCCTCGTAGGCGACCATCGAGCCGGTCCGGGCGTACAGGTCCTGGCCGGATGCCATGGCGACCTTGAGCATGGTGCGGCCGTGGTTCTCCATCCGGGCCGCGACGGGGGTCGGGGCGTAGCCCGCGAGTTGCTGGTTCATGACGGGCTCCCTCAGACCTCGTAGGGCTGGACGACGATGAAGTTGCCGGGGGCTCCCCGGAACTGGAGGTTCACGGTCTCTCCGCTGTGGCCCGGGTAGGCGTTGCGGCGGAGCCGCACCTGGCTGGAGAGGACGACCTGGGACGCGGACGACCAGGCGACGACGGCGTTGCAGTCGGCGAAGGTCGTCGGCGTGACGGGCAGGACGACGGGGATGCCATGGGTCTTGACCACGACCGTGCCGGTGCCCTGGAACTGCATGGTGAAGAGGGCGCCGCCGGGGATGCCGTGGCCCTCGATGCGGCGGACCTCGTACTGCAGGGACTCGTCGAACGCGAGGACGTTCTCGGCGGAGACGCAGATGCCGTCGCCCTGGAGCTCGATCGGGTGGAGATGAGCGCCTTCCTCCGCGAGGAAGACCTGGCCGCGGCCGGTGCAGCGCATGAGCTGCATCTCCTGGCCGGTGGCGTTGCCGACGATGCGGCCCGCGAATCCGGCTCCCTTGTAGGAGAAGTCGACCTTGCCCTGGTACATGACCATGGAGCCCTGGCGGGCGAGGACGGGAACGCCGCCCATGGCGAGGTCGACCCGCATGAGCTGCTGGTTCTGCGGGGTCCAGCGGGCGCCGGTGGCGGTCTCCTTGTACGGCGCGAGCGCGGCGGCGAGCCCCGCTCCGGTCGCCGGCACGCCCTGCGGGACGCCGGGCTGCTGACCGTACGCCGGCTGCTGCCCGTACGGACCGGGCGCGGGCTGCCCGTACGGGGCCTGCGGCGGCTGGCCCTGAGCGGGGTACGGGCCGGGAGCCTGACCGGGGTACGGGCCGGGGGCCTGGCCCGGGACCTGCCCGGGGTACTGGCCCAACGGCTGTCCCGGCACCTGCCCGTACTGGGGCTGCGGCGGCTGCTGCCCGTACGGGGCGGGGGCCGGCGCGGGCGGCGGCACGGGGGCCGGAGCCATGGGCGCGACCATCGTGGGCGCGGTGTGCACCGGCGGCGCGGGCGGGACGGGCGCCTGGGGCGCCGGCGGCGCGCCGAACGCGGGCGCGGGGGCCGGGGCCGGCCCGGCGGGCGCGCCGAAGGCCGGGGGCGCCGTCGCCTGCGGCGGCGGAGCGAAGCCCGGGGCCGCGGCCTGCTGCTGCGGCGCGGCGGGCTCCTCCTCGGCGACCTCGCCGCCGAAGTTCCGCAGGAGCGCCTCCAGGCCTCCGTCGAAGCCCTGGCCGACGGCGGCGAACCGCCACACGTCCTTGAGGTAGAAGTCGCCGAGCATCACCGCGCGCTCGGTGGAGAACTCGGCGCCCGTGAACGAGTAGCGCGCGACCTCCTCACCGCCCGCCACGATCCGCAGGTGACCGGGGCCGACCTGGGACATCTGGCCCGCGCCGTCGATCGTCGCGGTGAACGACAGCTTGTGGATGTTCGCGGGGATGCGGTCGAGCGTGACCCGGAAGGACTCGGTGTCACCGGACTGCGCGCCGAGCAGCTGGATGGACTCCTCGGGCGACTTCGGCTGGTTGAAGAAGACGAAGTAGCGGTCGTCCGAGAGCCGCTCGTCCGCGTCGAGCCCGAAGCAGCTGATGTCGAAGGTCAGTCCGGGCGCCGCGATGTGCACACCGACGTACAGATCGGTCCCCGCGGTCAGATCACTGATCTTGGCCTTGTGGCCGCGTTGGAATTCCCTGGCCATGCGTAACGACCGTCCCCCATCCCGAATGGCGAATGCTCGCGCCAGGCTAGCCGCTGCGTACGACATTGAGACAGGCCAGGTCGTTTTCGGTACCGAATCGGGAAACACGCGCAGGCCGCGAGGCGGCTCCGTCACTCCTCGCGGGTGTCCGTGAGGTGCGGCAGACGCCCGGCGGCGACCACGCCCTCCAGGTACCCCCGCGCCCGCTCCGTACGGGGATACGCCTCCAGGAGACGCCAGAACCGCGGGCCGTGCCCGGGGACGAGGAGGTGGGCCAGCTCGTGCAGGAGGACGTAGTCGACGACGTACTCGGGCATGCCCTGGAGCCGGTGGGAGAGGCGGATGCTGCCCTCGGAGGGGGTGCAGGAGCCCCAGCGGGTGTTCTGGTTGGTCACCCAGCGGACGGAGCCGGGGCGGGCCCGGCCGTCGAAGTACTGCTCCGAGAGGCGCAGCGCCCGCTCGGTGAGCTCGCGGTCGCCGAGGACGCTGCGGCTCTCCTGGGCGGCGAGCTTGTCGAGCATGACGCCGACCCACCGGCGCTCCTCCGCCTCCGACATGCGGGCCGGAATGAGCACGATGGTCCGGTCGCCCTCGCGGTAGGCGGAGACGGTTCTCCTCCGCCGGGCGCTTCTGCGGACCTCGACCGCACTCGTCCCCGCCCCGTGGGGCGGTTCGCTGGTCACGCTGCGCTGTGGGTCGGCGGGCACGGCCCCGACGTTACCCGCTGCCCGCTGGAGAAGTCCCACCTCCGGAGCGGTTTCGGGAACGATCCGACCCCACCGCGCACTATTCGAATGACTAATCCCCCGGCCTGTGGACAACTTTCGGCGAGCATCGCGCCGGCTGGGCATTCTCGTCCCGGGACGACGGAATGACGTTGTCGATCATGAATGCGGTCATGGGTGAGGACGGACGGGGGCGGGGAAATGCATCCGATGGTGAAACCGGCGCTGCGCAGGGCGTGGCGGAGTCTGCGGTGCGTCCAGTTCGGCGTCGCCCCCGCGCACGCGGTGGTGCTCGGCCCGGTCGACCAGGCGACGGGGGCGGTGCTCGGGCTGCTCGACGGCACCCGCGGGACCGCGATGCTACGGGCCGAGGCGCGGGCGCTCGGCCTCCCGGACGGACGTCTGGAGGCGCTCCTGGGGCGGCTGGAGGCGGCCGGCCTCCTCACGGACGCGGCGACCGGACGGCCCGGGAAGGCGGGTCCGGCCGCCGGAGCGGTGGACGTGGCGCTCGATCCGCTCCGCGCGGACCTGGCCTCCCTCTCCGTGGTCCACCCCGAGCCGGAGCGCGCGGCCCGGACGCTCTCGGCCCGGCGTGCCCTGCGCGTCCAGGTCCGCGGCGCGGGGCGGGTCGGCGCGACGGTGGCCGCCCTGCTCGCGGCGGCCGGTGTCGGCTCGGTCGAGGTCCTCGACTCCGGCCGGGTCGAACCCTGGGAGACGGCCCCGGGCGGCCTGCCGGCCGAGGCGGTCGGCGAGCGCCGCGCGACGGCTGCCCGGCGCCTGGTGGGCCGCTGGACCCGCGACTTCGGCCGGAGCGGCGGGAGCGGCCGGAGCGGGTCGGGTGAAGCCGCCGGCGGGGCCGGGCTGTCACTCGTCGTGGTGACACCACGGGACGGTCTCGGCGCGTACGTCCCCGATCCGCTCCCCGCCGAGCCGTGGATCTCCACCGGCACCCCCCACCTGTACGCGGGCGTCCTGGAGGCGACCGGAACGGTCGGGCCGCTCGTGCTGCCCGGCGGCACGGCCTGCGCGCGGTGCCTCCAGGAGGAGCGGACGGACCGGGACCCGGTGACGCCCCGGCTGCTCGCCCAGTGGCGCTCCGGCGCCCCGCATCCGCTGCCCGCCTGCGACCTCGCTCTCGCCACGGCGGTCGCCGGCCTCGCCGCCGCGCACGCGCTGGCCTTCCTGGACGGGGACCTCCCGGCGAGCACGGGTACCCGGTGGGAGGCGTCACTGCCGCTCCTGGAGTGGCGGGCGGAGCGGCTCAGACCCCACCCGGCCTGCCCCTGCGGGGCTGCGCGCGGAGGAGAAGGGGAGCGCGCCTCGGCGGCCGCGGACGCACACGACACAATGGCGGGGTAACGGTCCTGCGCGGCACGGCAGTCTGGGTTTTGGAGGGGCGTATGTCTGATCTTCCCCGGAAGGCGGTCACCCGGACCGTCAAGTTGGCCGCGTTGCCACTGGGCTTCGCGGGGCGGGCCACCTGGGGTCTGGGCAAGCGGATCGGCGGCAGATCGGCGGAGCTGGTCGCCCACGAGCTCCAGCAGCGCACGGCCGAGCAGCTGTTCAAGGTGCTCGGCGAGCTCAAGGGCGGGGCCATGAAGTTCGGACAGGCGCTGTCCGTCTTCGAGTCGGCCCTTCCCGAGGAGGTCGCCGGGCCGTACCGGGCGGCGCTGACGAAGCTTCAGGACGCGGCCCCGCCGATGCCGACGCGCGCGGTGCACGCGGTCCTGGAGGAGCGGCTCGGCGCCGAGTGGCGGGAACTGTTCCTGGAGTTCGAGGACAAGCCGGCGGCGGCGGCCTCGATCGGGCAGGTGCACCGGGCCGTCTGGCACGACGGGCGCGAGGTCGCGGTGAAGGTGCAGTACCCGGGCGCGGGGGAGGCACTGCTGTCGGACCTGACGCAGCTGAGCCGCTTCGCCCGGCTGCTCGGTCCCCTCATCCCGGGCATGGACCTCAAGCCGCTGATCGCAGAGATGCGGGACCGGGTCGCCGAGGAGCTGGACTACGCCCTGGAGGCGGAGGCCCAGCGGATCCACGCGGAGGAGTTCGCGGACGATCCCGGCGTGGTGGTGCCCGCGGTGGTGCACCAGTCGGAGCAGATCCTCGTGACCGAGTGGATGGACGGGATCCCGCTCGCGGAGGTGATCGCGGACGGCACCCAGGAGCAGCGCGACCGGGCAGGCCAGTTGCTGGCCCGCTTCCTCTTCTCCGGCCCCGCGCGCACGGGACTGCTGCACGCGGACCCGCACCCGGGGAACTTCCGGCTGCTGCCGGGCTCGGGCGAGGAGGAGGGACCGGAGGGCTGGCGACTCGGCGTCCTCGACTTCGGCACCGTGGACCGGCTGCCGGGCGGGCTGCCGGAGACCATCGGCACCTGTCTGCGGATGACCGTCGCCGGCGAGGCCGAGACGGTCTACGAGCTGCTGTGCGCGGAGGGCTTCGTCAGGGAGTCCGTCGCACTCGACCCGGACGCGGTCCTGGACTATCTGCTGCCGATCATCGAGCCGGCCGAGGCGGAGTCCTTCGTCTTCACCCGGGGCTGGATGCGCTCCCAGGCGGCCCGGATCGCCGATCCCCGCTCCCCCGCCCACCAGTTGGGCAAGCAGCTGAACCTGCCACCCTCGTACCTGCTGATACACCGGGTGACGCTGAGCACCATCGGCGTGCTCTGCCAGCTGAACGCGACGGTACGACTCCGGGACGAGCTCGCCGAATGGCTCCCGGGCTTCGAGGACCCTGCCTCCGCGTAGGGCGTGTCCGGCGGATCAGGGCCGAGCCGCTCGGGAGCGCGGGACTCACCACCAGGAGGAGTCGAGGCGGCCTTCGATGGAGCGGATGTTGGCTCGGGCGCAGTCCTCGCAGAAGTACTGCCGCCGGCCGTTCTCCACCGAGCAGGTCCAGGTCAGCGGAAGGGTCTCGGTGGTCTTGCCGCAGCGCGCGCAGGCGAAGGGTGCCTCGGGGGTACGGGCGTCGTTCACCCTCGTGACGATAGCCCGGCGGGGACAACACGGCGCGGACAACGCACCGCGGGGGCCGGTCCGTTCGGACCGGCCCCCGCGGTGGCATCACGGAGATGCGTCAGTTCATGACGGCCATGGCGAGCGCGCGGCGGGCGCGCAGCGAGACACGCTCGGCGCGCCGCTGCATACGCCGGGCGGCGACCAGGCGCACGGCCTGGCGTTCCGCGTCGGCCTCACGCTGTCGCTCGTGCATATGGGCACGGGCCAGGGCTTCTGGGGCGAGTTGCATTTCACGGGTCCTGTTCTGTCGCGCGGTGGGCGCGGCGGCGGGGGAGAAGACTGGGGTCGCGGAGCCGGCGGGCTCGCTGGTGGAAGAGGTCATCGGGGCCTGCTTCTGGGGATCGTGCGTGAGGGGGCGGTCGATGGTTCCGGTGGCGCTCATGCCGCGACCGGGTTCTTGCGCGGGCGGCCACGGGGCCGCTTGCGGGCGACGACCACGCCCTGGACGAAGAGCTCGCCACCCCAGACACCCCAGGGCTCGCGGCGCTCCTTGGCACCGGCCAGACAGGCCGCCATGAGCGGGCAGGTCCGGCAGAGGGACTTCGCGTACTCGACGTCGGCCGGGGACTCCGCGAAGAAGACCTCGGGGTCGTAGGCGCGACAGGGGACGGGGACGCCGAGGTTCTCGATGGCGTCGTCGAGCGCGGTGAGCGCGGTGAGGGGGGTCAAAGCGGGGTCCTCCGTGAGGCCGGGCAGGGGGATCGAGTCGGTATGCGGTACGGACGGGGCGTGCGCTTCGAGTTGCACGGTGGTCTTTCCTCGTCTGGTCGTTCCGGCCTGTTGGCCGGGGTTTCGGCTGGTACCGGGTGGTGTCTTTCCCGAGGCCCCTTCGCGCCGTCGTCCCCGTTCGGGGACAAACAGAAGGGCCGCGGATCCCGGGTGGGGTTCCGCGGCCCTGAAGGCGCCGGTCCGATCATGGATCAGACTGGATCACTCCAGGGTTCGAGCCCACGGAAGGCCCACATCATGTGGTGGTGCGTCGTCGTCTGCTGCTGGGTTCCGGCACCGGTCGCCGCGAAGCCATAGGCCTTGGCCTTGCCTGCCGCTCCTGCTTCCAGTGCCTTGGTCGGTCGCTCATTGCGCGGAGCCACGGCGGCCACACCGAGACCGGAAAGACCGGTGACGGGCAGGCCGGCGACGGGCAGACCGGTGCCAATGAACGGCGAGACGGAGAGGCCGAGCGAGCAGGCGGAGACGACCGAGCGATCGGTCATTTTGGCGGTGCTGACGAAGCTGACGGTGCTGGTCTGGATGGTGTAGCTGATCACTGGATTCGCCTCCTCTCGGCGTCTCGGAGGGCTCGGGTGCGAGCCGGACCCTCATGCTTATTTGGACAAGTACAGCACGAAGACAGGGCTTCGAAGAAGCCGCTGTTTCCGTGGTTAAGAACCTATGGGGCTTGACGGGGCAGGCGCAAACTATTTTTCCGACGAGTTTTCCTCAGTCCTCGTCCTCGCCCGCCCCACCCTCCCCACCTGCGCAGATGGCCAGGACCTCGGCTCCGAAGCGGTCGAGCTTGCGGGCGCCGACGCCGGCGATCGAGGACAGCTCCGCGTCGGTGGCGGGGACGCGTTCGGCGATCGCCATGAGCGTCTTGTCGGTGAACACGCAATACGCCGGCTGGCCGAGCTCCCTGGCCTGTTCCGACCGCCAGTCCCGCAGCCGCTCGTACAGGCCCTCGTCCATGTCCGAGGGGCAGTCCTCGCAGCGCATCAGCTTCATCGCGCCGGCCTCGGTGAGAGTCGCACCGCAGACCCGGCACAGGACGGGCCCGCGCGGCCCCCGCCGGCGCGGCCCGCTCCCCCGCTCGACGGAGCCTGCACCGCCGCCGGAGCCGATGGCGCCGAGGGAGCCGGAGCCGGGCCGCAGCCCCTTGAGGAAGCGGCTGGGGCGCCGGTTCGGTCGGCCTCCCGGGGAGCGGGAGAGCGCCCAGGAGAGCGTGAGGTGGACCCGGGCCCGAGTGACCCCCACGTACAGCAGGCGCCGCTCCTCCTCGACCTGCTCGTCGGTCTTGGCGTAGGTGATCGGCATCATGCCCTCGGTGAGGCCGACGAGGAAGACGGCGTCCCATTCGAGGCCCTTGGCCGCGTGCAGCGAGGCGAGGGTGACCCCCTGGACGGTCGGGGCGTGCTGGGCGGCGGCCCGCTCGTCGAGCTCGGCGACCAGGTCGGAGAGGGTGGCTCCGGGCTTGACGCGGGCGAAGTCCTCGGCGAGCCGGACGAGGGCGGCGAGGGACTCCCAGCGGTCGCGGACGGCACCGGAGCCGGCGGGCGGCTGGGTGGTCCAGCCGCGTCCGGACAGGACCGCCCTGGTCTGCGCGGGCAGGTCCTCGGCGCCGTCGAGCAGCGAGTCGTTGGCGCCGAAGCGGGCCGCGCCGCGCAGGGCCGCCCACGCCTCCCGTACCTCCTGGCGCTCGAAGAAGCGCTCGGCCCCGCGGAGCTGGTAGGGCACGCCGGCGTCGGCGAGGGCCTGCTCGTAGACCTCGGACTGGGCGTTGATCCGGTAGAGGACGGCGATCTCGCCGGCCGGGACGCCGGCGGCGATGAGGTCACGGATGCGGCGGGCGGTGCCCTCGGCCTCGGCGGGCTCGTCGGCGTACTCCGTGTAGACCGGCTCGGGGCCCGGGTCGCGCTGGGAGATCAGCTCCAGGCGGTGCTCGGCGGCCCGGCCCCGTGCCTGGCCGAGCAGCCCGTTCGCCAGGTGGACGACCTGCGGGGTGGAGCGGTAGTCGCGGACCAGCTTGACGACCGTGGCGTCCGGGTGCCGGGTGCGGAAGTTCAGCAGGTGGTCGGGGGTGGCGCCGGTGAAGGAGTAGATCGTCTGGCTGGCGTCACCGACGACGCAGAGGTTGTCGCGGTCACCGAGCCACAGGTCGAGCAGCCGCTGCTGGAGCGGGGAGACGTCCTGGTACTCGTCCACCACGAAGTGCTGGTACTGGCGGCGGATCTGGTCGGCGATGTCGTGCCGGTCCTGGAGGATGCCGACGGTGAGCAGCAGCACGTCCTCGAAGTCGATCACCGCGCGGTCACGCTTCAGCTGCTCGTACATGGCATAGATCTGGCCGATCTCGGCCGGGTCGCGGGGGGCGTCCCTGACGGACTTGGCGACGGCGGCCGGGTAGTCGGCGGGGACGGTCTGGGTGACCTTGGCCCACTCGATCTCGCCGGTCACGTCCCTGAGCTCGTTCCGGTCGAGCCGGATCCGGCAGCGGGCCGCGGCCTCGGCCACCAGCTGGACCTTCCGCTCCAGGAGCCGGGGCAGGTCGCCACCGACTGCTTTCGGCCAGAAGAACTGGAGCTGGCGGAGGGCCGCGGAGTGGAACGTCCGGGCCTGGACGCCACCCGCGCCGAGCTGCCGGAGCCGACCGCGCATCTCGCCCGCGGCGCGGTTGGTGAAGGTGACGGCCAGCACGCTGGCGGGCTGGAGGATGCCCGCGCGTACCCCGTACGCGATGCGGTGGGTGATGGCCCGCGTCTTGCCCGTGCCGGCTCCCGCGAGGACGCACACCGGGCCGTTCAGGGCAAGGGCGACCTCGCGCTGCTCGGGGTCGAGCCCGTCGAGCACCGCGTCGGCCGTCTCCGGGACCTGCGGGAAGAGAGTGGAGTGCGTTGCTGCTGTCACCCCGCCATGCTGCCAGGTCGGCGAGACCGGTGCGGCGCCTCATCCACAGGCGGGAGACTCCGGTCATACGAATTCCGGGAATGGCCCGGAGGGGTCGTACGTTCTCCCTCTCGGCACCCGTCCGCGAACAAGAGGAGCGCCTGGCCATGCAGGGCACTGTGACGATGTACAGCACCACGTGGTGCGGCTACTGCCGTCGGCTGAAGAGCCAGATGGACCGCGAGGGCATCGCGTACACGGAGATCAACATCGAGCAGGACCCCGACTCGGCGGCCTTCGTCGAGAAGGCCAACGGCGGCAACCAGACCGTGCCGACCGTGCTCTTCCCGGACGGTTCGACCCTGACGAACCCGAGCCTCGCGCAGGTCAAGCAGAAGATCGGCGTCTGAGGCGGACGCAGCACGACGGAGCCCCCGGCCGGACGGTCGGGGGCTTCGTCGTGGGATGGGGGGGTCAGATCACGTCGCCGGGCCTCGGGAGCGGCTTGCCGTACCAGCGCTCGATCAGGCGCGAGGCGATCGAGATGCCGTACGGGGGCAGGACCTCGCCGGACTCGAAGGCGGCGGCCAGGTCGTCGCGGGAGAACCAGCGGGCCTCGTGGATCTCCTCGCCGTCCACCGTGATCTCGGAGGACGTGGCGCGGGCGAAGAAGCCCAGCATCAGGCTGGAGGGGAACGGCCAGGGCTGGCTGGCGATGTACTCGACCTCGCCGACCGTGACGCCCGCCTCCTCGAAGACCTCGCGGGCCACCGACGCCTCGATGGACTCGCCCGGCTCCACGAAGCCGGCGAGGGTCGAGAAACGGCCCTCCGGCCAGTGCACCTGGCGGCCGAGCAGCGCCCGGTCCTGGTCGTCGGTGACCAGCATGATCACCGCGGGGTCGGTGCGCGGGTAGTGCTCGGCGCCGCAGGCCTGGCAGCGGCGGATGTGACCGGCGGCGGCGATGACCGTGCGCTCGCCGCAGCGCGAGCAGAAGCGGTGGAGGCGCTGCCAGTTCTCCAGGGCGACGGCGTGGACCATGAGGCCGGCGTCCCGAGGGGAGAGGAGCAGCCCCGCCTCGCGCAGCCCCGCCGGGCGCGCGGACTGGTCCATGCGGCCGGGCAGGGAGTCCTTCTGGAGCGCGAAGTACGAGACGCCCTCGGCGTCCGTGCCCAGGAAGTAGCGGTGGGTCTCGGTGACGGGCGCCTCGAAGGCCGGGGTCATCACGAGCTCGGTGGTGCCGTCGGGGCGGTCGTCGATCAGCACCTGGCCGCTGGAGACCACGAAGACCCGGGTGGTGGGGTGGCTCCAGGCCGCCGCCAGCCACGCCTCGTCGAGACGGTGGTGGGCGGCGCGGTCGATGCCGCTCGGGGCGGTGAGCGAGATCGGGCGGTCCGCCGGCTCGTGCTTCGGGCTGCTCGGCGCGTTCTTCAAGGTGCTCACAGGTGCTTCCAGCTCCCCCGGATCGGTGTGTGGGTTCAGCGCGCGGCGGTGGGGAGGGCGGCGGGCAGCTCGCCCCACAGGTGCGCGGTCGTCTCGACGCCCTTCATGAGGAGATCGAGTTCGATCTTCTCGTTGGGGGCGTGCCAGCCGTCGGACGGGACGGAGATGCCGAGGAACAGCACGGGCGCCCCCAGGACGTCCTGGAGGTCGGCTGCCGGCCCGGAGCCGCCCTCGCGGGTGTAGCGGACCTTGGCGCCGTCGAACGCCCTGCTCATGGCCCCGGCGACGGCCTTGAGCGCGGGGTGGTCGAGGGGGGTGAGGCAGGGGCGGGTGGGGGCGCCGAAGACGATCTCGTACCGGATGCCCGCGGGGACGAGTCCGGCGAGCCAGTCCCGTACCGCGAGCTCGATCTTGGCCGGGTCCTGGCCCGCGACGAGCCGGAACGACAGCTTGAGCTGCGCGGAGGCGGGGACGATCGTCTTGCCGCCGGGGCCCTGGTAGCCGCCGCCGATGCCGTTGACCTCCGCGGTGGGCCGGGCCCAGACCCGCTCCAGGGTGGTGAAGCCGGCCTCCCCGAGGGTGCCGTGGGACTTGGCCGTCCGCAGCCAGGCCGCCTCGTCGAAGGGCAGCTCGGCGACGAGGGCCCGCTCGGCGTCCGTGAGTTCCGTCACGCCGTCGTAGAAGCCGGGGATCGCCACGCGCTCCTGCTCGTCGTGGAGGGCGGCGACGATCCGGCCGGCGACCGTGGCGGGGTTCGGCACGGCGCCGCCGAAGGAGCCCGAGTGGATGTCCTGGTCGGGGCCGTACAGCTCGATCTCGCAGTCCGCGACCCCCCGCATGCCGGTGCAGACCGTGGGAGTGGTCTCGGACCACATGCCGGTGTCGGAGACGATCACGGCGTCGGCGGCGAGCCGCCCGGCGTGCGCCTCCACCAGGTCGCGGAAGTGCGGGGAGCCGGACTCCTCCTCGCCCTCCACGATCAGCTTGAGGTTCACGGCGGGTGCGGTGCGGCCGGTGGCGGCGAGGTGGGCGCGGACGCCGAGGGTGTGGAAGAACACCTGCCCCTTGTCGTCGGCGGCCCCGCGCGCGTACAGCCGGCCGTCGACCACCGTCGGCTCGAACGGGTCCGTGTGCCAGCCGTCCTCACGGGCCGCGGGCTGCACGTCGTGGTGGCCGTAGACGAGGACGGTCGGGGCGTCCGGGTCCCCGGAGGGCCACTCGGCGAAGACGGCGGGGGCGCCGTCGGTCTCCCAGACCTCGACCGTGGTGAAGCCGGTCTCCGTGAGCTTGGCGGCGAGCCACTCGGCGCTGCGCCGTACGTCCCCCGCCCGGTCCGGCTGGGCCGACACGGAGGGGATGCGCAGCCACTCGGCCAGGTCGCCGAGGAAGGCGGCACGGTGCTGCTCGACATACGTCCGTACGGTGTGGACGGCGCTGTCCGGGGTCTCGCTCATGCCCCGAGCCTATCCGGCGGCCTGAGGTGCCCCACCCAGCAGGAGGGCCTCCAGCTCGGCCCGGCCGGGCAGCCGGGCGGGACGGACGACCTCACCCGTTCGGACGTACACGAAGGCGGCCGCCACCTCCTCGGGCGCGAGGCCGTGCTGCTCGGCCCAGGCGAGCCGGTAGATCGCGAGCTGGAGCGGGTCGGCGGTGCGGTCCCGGCTGGTCTTCCAGTCGACGATCTCGTACGCCCCGGACTCCGGGTCCCGGTAGACGGCGTCGATCCTGCCCCGGACGACCCGGCCCGCGAGCGACAGGTGCACGGGGACCTCGACGCGGTACGGGGTGCGGTGGGCGTACGGGGTGCGGGCGAAGGCCTCCTTGAGCTCGTCGAGGTCCCGCTCGTCCAGGATCTCGGGCTCCCCCGCGAAGTCCTCGCCGCCGGGCAGCTCCTCCGGGCCGAGGAGGGGCAGCGGGAGCTCCTCGAAACGGGACTCCACCCACGCGTGGAAGCGGGTGCCCCGGCGGGCCGCGGGCTGCGGCGCCTTCGGCATGGGCCGCGCCAGCTCCTGGGCGAAGCCGTCGGGGTCGGCGGCGAGGCGCAGGACCTGGGAGGCGGAGAGGTACGCGGGGAGCAGGACGTCCCTCGTGGTCGCGCGGGCGCGGCGGAGTTCGGCGGTGAGGGCGGTGAGGTCTCTGTCCCAGGAGGCGATGGCCTTCGCGTCCTCGGGGGTGAGTTCGGTGTACGGCTCCGAGGGCGGGGCCTCGGGCTCCCGGGGAGCCGGGACCGCGTCCTTGTGGAGGTCCTCGGGGAGGGCCTCCTCGTCCCAGACGGGTTCCTCCTCGTCGGGCCAGGGTTCCTCGGGGTGCGGGTGCTGGGGGTGCGGGTCCTGGGGGTCGGGCGCCGTGCTCGGGTGGTTGTGCCCGCCCTCCCCGTCGTCCTGCGGAACGTATGCCCACAACCGCTCCTGGACCAGTTCCGCCGCCTTCCTCCTTCGGGCCAGCGCCTCGTCGTTCAGCGGGAGGGGCCAGGTCCGGTCCGTGTTCCTGTCCGTCAGGGTCGGGTTCTGAGCGTCCTTCTCCGGTTCGTCCGCCCAGGCCTCGATCTCTCCGTGGCCCGCCGCGCAGTGGTCGTACAGGGCCTGGAGGAAGTCCGAGGGGCCACGGGGCTTCTTCTGGGCCGGGCCCCACCAGTGGGCGGAGCCGAGGAGCAGGGAGCGGGGGCGGGTGAAGGTGACGTAGCCGAGGCGGAGCTCCTCGGTGTGCTGGTGGTCCCGCATCTCGTTCTTGAAGGAGGTGAGGGACCTGGCGTCCCAGGTGTCGATCGCCGGCAGGGTGGCCGCGTCGCCGCGCAGGGCGTGCGGGAGCACCTGGGGCTGCGCGGTCCAGGACTCGCGGGCGCGGGCGCTGGGGAACTGGCCCGCGACCAGGCCGGGGACGGCGACGACGTCCCATTCGAGGCCCTTGGACTTGTGGGCGGTGAGGACCTTCACGGTGTTCTCACCGCCCGGCAGCGCGTGGTCGAGGCCCTTCTCGAACTGGACGGCCGTGCGCAGGAAGCCGAGGAAGGCGAGGAGGCTGGCCTCGCCGTCGAGGGAGGCGAAGCCGGCGGCGATGTCGAGGAAGTGGCCGAGGGTCTCGCGGCGGCGGGCCGCGAGCGCGTGCGGGGAGGCGGAGAGCTCGACCTCCAGGCCGGTGGCGGCGAGGACCCGGTGCAGCACGTCCATGAGGGGGTCGGCGAGCGAGGTGCGCAGGGCGCGCAGCTCGGCGGCGAGGCGCGCGAAGCGGACCCGGGCGTCGGCGGAGAAGGCCAGGCCGTCGTCGGTGCCGCCGGAGTCG
The DNA here is from genome assembly GCF_055575535.1 of Streptomyces sp. NPDC034084. Taxonomy (NCBI): domain Bacteria; kingdom Bacillati; phylum Actinomycetota; class Actinomycetes; order Kitasatosporales; family Streptomycetaceae; genus Streptomyces; species Streptomyces sp. NPDC034084. Next base: position 220,989 of record NZ_JBVISK010000004.1, on the reverse strand, counting down.
AGGAAGGTGTCGAGCGCGTCGGCGAGGGAGACGACCTCGGCCGGGTCGACGCCCTCGACGGCGGCGGCGAGCCGCTGCTCCGGATCCGTCTCGTCGCCGCCTCGGTGGACCAGGAGGCGGGCGCGCCGGCCGAGGAGGGCGAGGTCGCGGGGGCCGATGCGCCAGCGGGGGCCGGTGAGGAGGCGGACCAGGGCGGCGTTGGCCCCCGGGTCCTGGAGGACCTCGCAGACGGCGACGAGGTCGGCGATCTCGGGCAGGTGGAGCAGGCCGGAGAGGCCGACGACCTCGACGGGCACGTCTCGGGCGACGAGGGCCGCGTGGATGGCGGGGAAGTCGGTGGCGGTACGGCACAGGACGGCGATCTCGCCGGGCTCGCGGCCGGTCCGTACGAGGTGGGCGAGGGAGTCGGCGAGCCAGTCGATCTCCTCGGCGTGGGTGGGGAGGAGGGCGATGCGGACGCTGCCGTCGGCCTCGGCCCCCGGGGCGGGGCGCAGCGCCTCCACGCCCGCGTGCATGGCGCGCAGGGGGGCGGCGAGGCCGTTGGCGAGGTCCAGGAGGCGGCCGCCGCTGCGCCGGTTCTCGGAGAGGGAGTAGCGGCTCGCGAGGCTGCCGTCCGCGTGGGGGAAGTGCTCGGGGAAGTCGTCCAGGTTCGCGACGGAGGCGCCGCGCCAGCCGTAGATGGCCTGGCAGGGGTCGCCGACGGCGGTCACGGGGTGTCCGGTGGCGCGGCCGGACGGGCCCTGGCCGAAGAGTCCGGCGAGGAGCAGGCGCTGGGCGACGGAGGTGTCCTGGTACTCGTCGAGCAGGACGACCCGGAACTCCTCGCGCAGGATCGCGCCGACCTCGGGCCGGGTGGTGGCGAGCTCGGCGGAGCGGGCGATCTGGTCGCCGAAGTCGAGCAGGTCGCGGGAGCGTTTGGCGGCGCGGTAGCGGATGACGAGGTCGAGGAGTTCGCGGCGGGCGGCGGCGGCCTCGGGCACCTTGCGCAGGTCGGCGTTGCTGAGCTTGGCGCCGGCGAGGGCGGTGAGGAGCTCGGAGTCGTACGCGAGGAGCCGCTCGGGCGGCACGAGGTGCTCGGCGAGCTCGGCGTCGAGGGCGAGCAGGTCGGTGATGAGGGTCGGGAAGGACCGGGTGAGAGCGGGGTACGGGCCGGGGGCCTCGCGCAGCACGCGGGCGGCGAGCTGGTAGCGGGTGGCGTCGGCGAGGAGCCGGGAGGTGGGCTCCAGACCGATCCGGAGGCCGTGGTCGGTGAGGAGCTGCCCGGCGAAGGCGTGGTACGTGGAGATGCGGGGCTCGCCCGGGAAGTAATAGGGGTCGGCGGGAACCGCCGTCGTCGAGGGGTGGTGGCCGGGCGACGGGTGGGAGGGGCCGATGACGTCGGGGTCGGTGACGCCGGCGCGGACGAGGGCGGTGCGGACGCGCTCGGCGAGCTCACCGGCCGCCTTGTTGGTGAAGGTGAGACCGAGGACCTGCTCGGGGGCGACCTGGCCCGTGCCGACCAGCCAGACCACGCGGGCGGCCATCACCGTCGTCTTGCCGGACCCGGCTCCGGCCACGACGACCTGCGGGGCGAGCGGCGCGGTGATGCAGGCCGTCTGCTCCGGGGTGAAGGGGATGCCGAGGAGCTCCTTGAGCTGCTCGGGGTCGGTGAGGTGTGCGGTCACTCCGAAGAGGCTAACGGGACCGACCGACAGTCCGGTCCCGTACGCCTCTGACCTGCTGTTCTACGCGGGCGTGCCCTGGTCGAGCTTGGAGAGGTCCACCGTCTGGTCGGGCGGCGGGGTCTTCACGCGGACCGGCTTGTCGTAGTCGGAGAGCACCACCGAGCCGGGCTCGTCACCGCCCGTCTTGACCATCTTCAGGATGTACGGCTTGCCCTGCTGGGAGACGGACACGGTGGTCGTCTCGCCGTCCTCCTTCTTCACCACGGTCGCGACGGGGGTCTTGTCGACCTTGCCGTCCGGTCCCCGGGTCAGCCCCCTGCGCTGTTCCTTGTCCTCGTCCAGGTCGGCGAGGAGCGACTTCAGGTCGCAGACTCCGCCGAGGTCCTCGCTGCCCTCCTGCCCCGGGGCGATCTTCAGCCAGCGGTCCTTGAGCAGTTCGATGGTGGCCGCGATCTGCGCCTCGGGCATCCCCTGGGAGGTCATGGAGGCCCGCCAGAAGGCCTCGTCGCCCTTCAGGTAGGTGACGCGGTCGAGCCGCCGCAGTTCCGCACCGCCGCCCTTGACCTTCATCAGGCCGGTGCACTCGCCCTTGTCGTTGACGGCGAAGTCGATGTCGAGCGGCTGGCCGTCGCTGACGACGCGGCCGGTCATGCGAAGCGAGGTCGCGGACTGGGTGGCGGTGACGGCGCGGTCGGCGATCTCGTCGGGGGTGAGGTCCGCGAACGGGTCCGGGGAGGGGGCGGGCGCCGGGGCGCGGGGTGGGGCGGCGCCGTCTTGAGCGGTGACCGCGGGGGCGGCGGTCACGGCCCGGGCCGCGACCGGTGCGGGCCCTGTGACGACGACGGCGGCGCAGACGACTGCCGCGGCGCGGAGCTTTCGGTGGGACGCCATGCGGGCCTCCTCGCGTTCCCGGCCCCCTGTCCACCAGGGTCGCCCCGCGCGCGCGTGCCCGCGACCGGGCCGCCGGGCCGGTGCGTCAGTCGACGACCTGTCGGCCTTCCGGCTGGGCGCTGCACGAGGCCCGGAAGGCGCAGGTCGTGCAGTGCTGGCCGGTGCTCGGGGTGAACCGCTCGTCGAGGACCCGGCCCGCCGCGTGGGCGAGCAGCTCGCCGACCCACTCGCCGGTCAGCGCCTCCTGCGCCTGGACCTTGGGCAGGGCGTCGCCGCCCTCCTTCTTCGGGGCGGCCTGCCGCAGCTGCACGAGCTCGGCGCCGCCCGGCTCCGGGCGGTCGCCGAAGACCTCGTCGAGGGCGCCCTCGCGCACGGCGAGCTGGTAGACGGCAAGCTGCGGATGGTGGGCGACCTCGTCCTTGGTGGGGGCGGACTTGCCGGTCTTGAAGTCCACGACGTACGCGCGGCCGTGCTCGTCGGTCTCGACGCGGTCCATGGAGCCCCGGATGCGGACCTCGTACTCCCCCGCCTCCAGGGTCACGTCGAAACCGTGCTCGGAGGCGGCGGGGGTGCGGCCGCCGCGGTCCATGACGTGCCAGCTCAGGAAGCGTTCGAGGGCCACGCGCGCGTGCTGCTTCTCCTGCGCCGACTTCCAGGGCGCGTCGAAGGCGAGGGCGTCCCACACGGAGTCCAGCCGGGCCATGAGGACGTCGAGGTCTGCCGGGGTGCGCCCGGAGGCGACCTCGTCGGCGAGGACGTGGACGACGTTCCCGAAGCCCTGGGCCGCGGTCGCGGGGGCCGCCGCCTTGACCTCCCGGCCCAGGAACCACTGGAGGGAGCAGGTGGAGACCAGGTTCTCCAGGGAACTCGGCGACAGAGCCACCGGGCGGTCGCGGTCCCGCAGCGGCTCCGGGCTGTGCGTCGGCTCGAACAGGCCCCACCAGCGGTCCGGGTGCGCGGCCGGGACGAGGGGCTGGCCCTCGTCGTCGGTGAGGGCCGCCAGCCGGGCGAGCCGGTCGGCGGCGGCCTCGCGGAGCGCGGGTGAGGCGTCCGGGTCGACGGTGGTGGCGCGGAGCTCGGCGACCAGCGCGGAGACGGCGAGCGGGCGGCGGGGGCGGCCCGGGACGTCCTTCGGCTCGGCTCCGAGCTCGGTGAGGAACCGGGACGGCTGGTCCCCGTCCTCGGCGGCGGCCTTCACGGCGGTGACGACGAGCCGGTCACGGGCGCGGGTGGCGGCGACGTAGAAGAGCCGGCGCTCCTCGGCGAGGAGGGCGCCGGGGGTGAGGGGTTCGGCGAGTCCGTCGCGGCCGATGCGGTCGGCTTCGAGGAGGGAGCCCCGGCGGCGCAGGTCCGGCCAGAGCCCCTCCTGGACGCCGGCGACGACGACGAAGCTCCACTCCAGGCCCTTGGAACGGTGGGCGGTCATCAGGCGCACGGCGTCCGGGCGGGTGTGCCGGCGGGTGAGGGTGTCGGCGGCGATGTCCTGGGCGTCGAGCTCTTCGAGGAAGTTGAGGACGCCCCGGCCGCCGACGCGCTCCTCGGCGCGGGCTGCGGTCTCGAAGAGGGCGCAGACGGCATCGAGGTCACGGTCGGCGTTGCGCCCGGCGGGGCCGCCGCGCAGGGCGGCGCGCTCCAGGCGGCCGGGCCAGGGGGTGCCGTTCCAGAGCACCCAGAGGGCCTCCTCGGCGGTGCCGCCGGCGTCCAGCAGCGCGCGGGTCTCCTGGAGGAGCCGCCCGAGGCGCTGGGCACCGCGCGCGTAGGCGGGGTCGTGCGCGACGAGGCGCTCGGGTTCGGCGAGGGCGCGGGCGAGGAGGACGTCGGAGGGGGGCGGGACCTTGTTGCCGGCGGCGCGCTCCTCGTCCCTCAGGGCGCGGCCCAGACGGCGGAGGTCCGCCGGGTCCACCCCTGCGAGGGGTGAGGCGAGGAGTTCCAGCGCGGTCTCCACCGGGAGCCAGCCGGGGCGGGCGTCCGGCTGCGCCGAAGGGCCGGCGGGGGGGACCGGCGCGTCGGCGTCCGGCTCGGCGGGCGCGGCGTCCGGCTCGGCGGGCGTGGCGTCCGGCTCGGCGGGCGCGGCGTCCGGCTCGGCGGGCGCGGCGTCCGGCACCGATTGTGCGGCGCCGTGGGTGGTTGTGCCCACCCGTTCCGTCCCGGCGGAACGCATGCCCACAACGGGGTCCGCAGTCGCCACCGCCCTCAGGGCCGCCAGCAGAGGCGTCACCGCCGGTTCGTGGCGGAGGGGGGTGTCCGCCGCGTCCGTTTCGACCGGGACGCCTGCCGAGGTGAGGGCGCGGCGGAGGGACGGGAGGGTGGCGGCGGCGCGGGTGAGGACGGCCATGTCCTGCCAGGGGACGCCGTCCTCCAGGTGCGCGCGGCGCAGCAGGTCGGCGATGTTATCGGCCTCGGCCGAGGCCGTGGGGTACGTGTACGCCTCCGCCCGCCCCCCGTCCCGCGTCGGGGCGAGCTCGCGGTGGGCGCGGACCTTGTCGGCGGGGAGCCGGGGCATCGGCATGCGCTGGGCGAGCAGCCGGGTCGCCGCGAGCAGCTCCTTGCCCGCGCGCCGCGAGGTGCGCAGGACGCGGACCTCGGCGCCGCCGAAGGAGGAGGGGAAGTCGAGGATGCCGTTCACGTCGGCGCCGCGGAAGGCGTAGATGGACTGGTCGGGGTCGCCGAAGGCGACGACCGTGCTCCGGCCGTCGCCCGCGAGCGCGTGCAGGAGCCGGACCTGTGCCGGGTCGGTGTCCTGGTACTCGTCGACGTAGATCGCGTCGTACGCGGGCAGGCGGGCGTCCCGGGCGAGCGGGACGGCCCGGTGGACGAGCTCGGCGTAGTCGAGGACGCCCTGGAGGTCGAGGACGTCGAGGTACTCGGCGAGGAAGCCGGCCGCAGCCTTCCAGTCCGGGCGTCCGACCCGGTCCGCGAAGCGGGCCAGCGCGTCCGGCCCGAGGCCCAGTTCGCGGGAGCGCGCGAGCACGGCCCGTACCTCGTCGGCGAAGCCCCGGGTGGTGAGGCAGGCGCGGAGTTCGTCGGGCCAGCGGACCCGGCCGAGGCCCGCCTTCTCCAGGTCGATCTGGCCGGCGAGCAGTTCGCGGACGGCGAGGTCCTGCTCGGGCCCGGAGAGCAGCCGGAGCGGTTCGGCGAAGAGCTCGGCGTCCTGGTGGGCGCGGATCAGGGCGTAGCAGTACGAGTGGAAGGTGGTGGCCTGGGGAGGGCGGCGGCCGCCGAGCCGGGTGGCCATGCGGTCGCGGAGTTCGACGGCGGCCTTGCGGCTGAAGGTGAGGACGAGGAGGCGCTCGGGGTCGGCGCCGTTCTCCATGCGGGCGGCGACCGCCTCGACCAGGGTGGTGGTCTTTCCGGTGCCGGGTCCGGCGAGGACGAGGAGAGGTCCGCCGGTGTGGTCAACCACTTCGCGCTGGACTGCGTCCAGCTGAGGGGGATCCAGCGGGGCCGGCGTGGTGCGTACCAGTCGGTACGCGCCCGGGGTCCGCTGCCGGCCCGGACCCGGGTACGGCTGTCCCTGGGGCGGCGGCGTACGCCGGGTGGTGGAGGAGGAGCTCACGTGGATCGCCGGTCCTGGTGGGTGGGGTGGTGCGGGTGAGGCGGCCGTGTTCCGTGGCCGCCGTCTCGGGAGCCGGCCGGGGGGCCGGCACGCGAGTCGCGGACGTCGACGTTACGCGAAGCGGGCGGCCGACGAGCCGTACTCCGTACCGCGTCCACCCCCGCGGGCCCGTCTCCCCGCCCGTGTCCGCCGGGCCGGCGCCCTCAGGTGTGAGTTCCGTCCCAGCGGGCCCGGCGCATGTCGATCCTCGGCACGTGTCCCCCGGCCGCCGGGCCCGCCGCCCGCAGCGGGGTGCCCTCCTCGCGGTAGTGGCCGAGGGCCCGCAGCTCGTGGCCGGGCAGCAGCGTGCCGTCGGCGCGGACGACGCGCCACCACGGGGCCGTCCCGCCGTACAGGGCCATGACCCGGCCGACCTGGCGCGGCCCGCCCTCACCCAGCCACTCGGCCACGTCCCCGTAGGTCATCACGCGGCCGGGAGGGATGGTGTCGGCGACCTCGAGCACCCGCTCCGCGTACTCGGGCAGTTCTCCGGTCTCCCCCACGGGCTCCTCCACGCTCATCCGCCCCATCCTGCCTCACCGCACCGACATGGCCCTGATGCCTCCGCGCGGGAGCTCTTCGTGCCACCATCGTCCGGGCGGTGACTGGTGATACGAGATCAAGAGCGACACGCACAAGAACACGACATACGAGAACAAGACCGACAAGACGCGCAGGCAGAGACGGACATGGTGATGGGGCAGGACACGCAGCCTCCTGAGGGGGCGCAGCCCGACGTGCCCGAGCGGGTCTCCGGTGACGAGCCGCTGCTCGCCGCCCGCGTCCACCGGCCCTCCGACCTGATGCGGCTGCTCGTCGGCCTGCTCGCCATCGGGCTCGTCATCGCCGTCGCCGCCTTCGCCCACGCCACGACCTCGGGTCTGGAGCAGGACATCAACAAGGGCGCGGTCGGCGCCCCGGACGTCTTCGTCAAGATCGCCGGTCTCGTCTCGTCCATCGCCGTCCTGCTCGTGCCGGTCGCCTTCGCCATCGAGCGGCTCATCAAGCGGGACGGGCTGCGTATCGCGGACGGCGTCCTCGCCGCCGTCCTGGCGCACGGCGTCACGCTCGCCACCGACCTCTGGGTCGCCCAGGCCGCGCCCGGCACGATCCAGGACGCGCTGACCCAGCCGCAGTCCGGCGGCGGACTGACGGACCCGGTGCACAACTACCTCGCGCCGGTGATCGCGTACATGACCGCCGTCGGCATGGCCCGCAGGCCCCGCTGGCGGGTGTCGCTCTGGGCGGTGCTGCTGCTCGACGCGTTCACGATGCTGGTGGCCGGCTACACCACCGCGCTCTCGATCATCCTGACCGTGCTGATCGGCTGGACGGTGGCGTACGGCACGCTGTACGCCGTCGGCTCGCCGAACGTCCGGCCCACCGGGCAGACCCTCCTCGCCGGCCTGCGCCGGGTCGGGTTCCGGCCCGTGACCGCGCTGCGCGCCGAGGGCGTGCCCGACTCCGCGGACAGCGGCGACCGGGGCCGCCGGTACATCGTGACCCTGGAGGCCGGGCCGCCGCTCGACGTCACCGTCGTCGACCGGGAGCAGCAGGCGCACGGCTTCTTCTACCGCGCGTGGCGGCGGATCACCCTGCGGACGATCACCACCCGCCGCTCGATCGTCTCGCTGCGCCAGGCCCTGGAGCAGGAGGCGCTCCTCGCGTACGCGGCGATCGCCGCCGGGGCGAACGCGCCGAAGCTGATCGCCACCTCGGAGCTCGGCCCGGACGCCGTGATGCTCGTGTACGAGCACACCGGCGGCCGGAGCCTGGACTCGCTCGACGACGCCGAGATCACCGACGCGCTGGTCCTCAGTGCCTGGCGCCAGGTCCGGGCGCTGCAGTCGCGCCGGATCGCGCACCGCCGGCTCACCGGGGACGCGATCCTGGTGGATCGTTCCGGCAAGGTGATCCTCACCGATCTGCGGGGCGGCGAGATCGCGGCCGGCGACCTGGTGCTGCGGATGGACATCGCCCAGCTGCTCACCACCCTCGGTCTGCGGGTCGGCGCGGAGCGGGCGGTCGCCGCGGCCGTCGAGGTGCTCGGCCCGGACAGCGTCGCCGACTGCCTGCCGCTGCTCCAGCCGATCGCGCTGAGCCGCTCCACCCGCGCGACGCTCCGGAAGCTGGCGCGGGAGCGGTCAGCCCGGGAGCGGGAGGCCGTGCTCGCGGCCTCGGAGGCGGCCAAGCACGAGCGGGAGCTCGCGAAGGCCGAGGCGGCGGACAGGAAGTCCGTACGGGCGGAGAAGGCCGAGAAGAAGGCGGACAAGAAGGCCGAGAAGCGGGCACTCGACACCGCTCTCGACGAGGCCCGCGAAGAGGATCTGCTCGCCCAGATCCGGCAGCAGGTGCTGCTGATCCGCCCGCAGGCCCCGGTGGAGCCGGTGCGTCTGGAGCGGATCAAGCCGCGCACCCTGGTCAGCCTGATCGCGGGCGCGGTCGCCGCGTACTACCTGCTCTCGCAGATCGCCAGCACCCCGCTGTCGACGATCAGCCAGGCGGACTGGCGGTGGGTGGCGGCGGCGGTGCTGTTCTCGGCGCTGAGCTACGTCGCGGCGGCGATGAGCCTGCTGGGCTTCGTGCCCGAGCGGGTCGGGTTCTGGCGGACGGTGGTGGCGCAGGTCGCCGGCTCCTTCGTGAAGATCGTCGCCCCGGCGGCGGTCGGCGGCGTCGCCCTGAACACCCGCTTCCTCCAGCGCGCGGGGGTGCGGCCGGGGCTCGCGGTGGCGAGCGTCGGCGCCTCGCAGCTCTTCGGGCTCGGGGCGCACATCCTGCTCCTGCTCTCCTTCGGCTATCTGACGGGCACGGAGAAGTCGCAGTCCTTCACCCCGTCGAGGACGGTCATCGCCGGACTGCTCACGGTCGCGGTGCTCGTCCTGGTGGTGACGGCGATCCCGTTCATGCGCAAGTTCGTGTCGACCCGGCTGCGCTCGCTCTTCGCGGGCGTGGTGCCGCGCATGCTGGACGTGCTCCAGCGGCCGGTGAAGCTGCTGACCGGCATCAGCGGGATGCTGCTGCTCACGGGCACGTTCGTGTTCTGCCTGGACGCCTCGATCCGGGCCTTCGGCCACGACAACCAGTCGATCAGCTACGCGAGCGTGGCCGTCGTCTTCCTCGCGGGCAACGCGCTCGGCTCCGCGGCGCCGACGCCGGGCGGCGTCGGCGCCGTCGAGGGCGCCCTGACCGTCGGCCTGGTGACGGTGGGGAACCTGCCGCTGGAGGTCGCGACCCCGGCGGTCCTCCTGTACCGCATGCTCACGCTGTGGATCCCGGTGCTGCCGGGGTGGCTCTGCTTCAACTGGCTGACGCGGCGCGAAGCCTTGTAGCAGCCACCCCTTTGGCCCCCTGTCCCGCGCGGGGGCGGGGGCCCCGGCCCACGATGGGCCTATGCCGATCTCCGCCGCCCAGCGCGCCGCCCTGCTGACCGCCACCACCGTGCTGCTCGCCGCCGGGTGCTCGGACGGGGGAGACGACACGGCGGCCTCGGCGCAGCCGAGCGGCACGGCCGGGCGCGCGTCGCTCGCGGCGCAGAAGCTGTCCTGGGCGCCGTGTCCGGCGCCGTCCGCCGCCGAGGGCGGCGGGCCCGCGCCGTCCCCGCTGCCCGGGGGCGCCGTCTGGGAGTGCTCCTTCCTCGAGACGCCGCTGGACTGGTCCGTGCCGGAGGGCGAGACCATCGAGCTGGCTCTCATCCGGGCCAGGGCCCGTGACACCTCCCGGCGGATCGGCTCGCTCGTCTTCAACTTCGGCGGGCCGGGCGGCTCCGGCATCACCGGTCTGCCCGGTTTCGCCAAGGACTACGAGGCGCTGCGCGGCCGCTACGACCTGGTCTCCTTCGACCCGCGCGGGGTCGGCCGCAGCGATCCCGTCGAGTGCGCCACCGACAAGGAGCTCGACGCCTACTACGCCCTGGACTTCACGCCCGACGACACCGCCGAGGAGCGGACGCTGTCCGACGCGCAGAAGCGGTACGCGAAGGGCTGCGAGCGGGACGCGGGCGCCGCCCTGCCGCACGTCGGCACCGAGAACGCGGCCCGGGACCTGGACCTGATGCGCCAGGTCCTCGGCGACGAGAAGCTGCACTACTTCGGCATCTCGTACGGCACCGAACTCGGCGGCGTCTACGCCCACATGTTCCCGAAGAACGTCGGCCGGGCCGTCTTCGACGCGGTCGTCGACCCGGACGCGGGCGTCGAGGAGGGCGCCCTGGGGCAGGCGAAGGGCTTCCAGCTCGCCCTGGACAACTTCGCCCAGGACTGTGTGGACCGCGGCGACGCGTGCGCCCTGCCCGGCAGCAGCGTCGCCGAGATCGAGACGGGGATCACGGACCTCCTCGCGGCCCTCGACAAGAAGCCGATCCCCGGGATCGGCAGCCGCCGGCTGACCCAGACGCAGGCCACCAACGGCATCGCGCAGGCCCTGTACTCGAAGGAGTTCTGGCCGTATCTGGAGCAGGGGCTCGACGCGGCCGACGGCGGGGACGGGGCGCTGCTCCTCTCCCTGTCCGACTCGATGAACGGGCGCGGCGAGAACGGCTCGTACAGCAACATCCAGGCCGCGAACGCCGCCATCAACTGCGTGGACTTCAAGGAGCGCTACACCCTGGGGCAGGCGAAGGAGCGGCTCGGCCGGTTCCGCGAGGCCTCCCCCGTCTTCGGCGACTTCATGGGCTGGGCGCTGGCCTCCTGCTCACAGTGGCCGGTCCCCGGCGGCTGGGAGCACCCGGACGTCTCGGCGCCGGGCTCGGCGCCGGTCCTCGTCGTCGGGAACACCGGCGACCCGGCCACGCCGTACGAGGGTGCCCGGGCCATGGTGGAGGCGCTCGGCAAGGGCGTGGGCGTGGAGCTGACGTACGAGGGCGAGGGGCACGGCGCCTACAACAGCGGCAGCGGCTGCGTGAAGAAGGCGGTGGACGCGTACCTGCTGGAGGGCAAGGTCCCCGCCTCGGGCACGGTCTGCAAGCAGTGACGGCCCCGGCGCACACGGAAGGCCCCGGACCCGCGTCGGCGGGTCCGGGGCCTTCCGTGCGTCCTAGTAGACCGGCTTCTCGGGCTCGATCTGGTGGACCCAGCCGATCACGCCGCCGCCGACGTGGACCGCGTCCGCGAAGCCCGCGGACTTGAGGACCGCGAGGACCTCCGCACTGCGGACACCCGTCTTGCAGTGCAGGACGATCCGCTTGTCCTGCGGGAGGTCCTGGAGGGCGTTGCCCATCAGGAACTCGTTCTTCGGGATGAGCCGCGCGCCGGGGATCGAGACGATCTCGTACTCGTTCGGCTCGCGGACGTCGATGATGTCGATCTTCTCGTCCGCGTCGATCCACTCCTTGAGCTGCTTGGGAGTGATCGTCGCGCCGAGCGCCGCCTCCTGGGCCTCCTCGGACACGACGCCGCAGAAGGCCTCGTAGTCGATGAGCTCGGTGACGGTCGGGTTCTCGCCGCAGACCGCGCAGTCGGGGTCCTTGCGGACCTTGACCTGGCGGTACTGCATCTCCAGGGCGTCGTAGATCATCAGGCGGCCGACCAGCGGGTCGCCCACGCCGGCCAGGACCTTGATCGCCTCGGTGACCTGGATGGAGCCGATGGACGCGCACAGCACGCCCAGGACGCCGCCCTCGGCGCAGGACGGGACCATGCCCGGCGGCGGGGGCTCCGGGTAGAGGCAGCGGTAGCAGGGGCCGTACTCGGACCAGAACACGGACGCCTGGCCGTCGAAGCGGTAGATCGAGCCCCAGACGTACGGCTTGTTCAGCAGCACGCAGGCGTCGTTCACCAGGTAGCGCGTGGCGAAGTTGTCCGTGCCGTCGACGATCAGGTCGTACTGGCTGAAGATGTCCATCACGTTGTCGGCCTCGAGCCGCTCCTCGTGAAGGATCACGTTCACGTACGGGTTGATGCCGAGCACGCTGTCGCGCGCCGACGCGGCCTTGGACCGGCCGATGTCGGCCTGGCTGTGGATGATCTGGCGCTGGAGGTTCGACTCGTCCACCTCGTCGAACTCCACGATGCCGAGCGTGCCCACGCCGGCGGCGGCCAGGTACATCAGCGCCGGGGAGCCGAGGCCCCCGGCACCGACACAGAGCACCTTGGCGTTCTTCAGCCGCTTCTGCCCGTCCATCCCGACGTCCGGGATGATCAGGTGGCGGGAGTACCTGCGGACCTCGTCTACGGTGAGCTCGGCAGCGGGCTCGACCAGGGGTGGCAGCGTCACGGAGACCTCATCAATACAGCTGGGTCGGTATGTCAGTACGGTTGTTCTCCCCGTAACACTGCCACGCCCCTTCTCATTCCGAGACACCCGTTCCGATACGCGAGACGATTTCGTCCCAGTAGCCGGGCAGCGAGTGAAATGGCGCACTTTGTCCCGGGCCCCCGGCGCGGTCCGTGAAGAAGATCGTTCCGGCCCCCTGCCAGCGGGCGATCCGGAGGGCTTCGTCCAGGTGGGTGCGGGGGACGCCGTGGACGAGGTGGACGAACTTCGTCTCCGTGTACTCGGCGGTCCACTCCGCCACCTGTGACCAGCGGTAGTCCACCCAGGAGCCGGCGAAGGTCACCAGCTGGTCGGCGGCCTCGGCGTACCCCGGGTGGGGGTGGGTGCCGTGGCCGAGGACGAGGTGGGCCTCGCCGCCCAGGACGGCCTCCAGGGTCGCGGTGAGCCGCCGGGTCCCGGCCAGGTCCGCCCGGTCGGCGGGGGCCCGGTCCAGGTAGAAGCCGCCGACCCGGTACCAGTCGAGGAAGCGGTGGGCGTCGGAGACGAGCTCCCCGAAGGGCCGCGAGCCGTACGCCAGGTCCAGGTGCCCGAGCACCTTCACCCCGGCGTTCCGCAGCTTTCCGGCCGCCTCCAGGCAGTGCGGGTCGGGGCGGCTCCCGGGGCCCTCCGCCACGTTGAGCACCGCCCAGTGCAGCGGGGTCCCGGGCCGGGTCAGCTCGGCCCACTCGACGGGGGCGAGCAGCGGGTGGGCGTAGCCGGGGACCCCGAAGCCGAGCGCCTGGACGGCACCGGTGGCCGTGGTCGTCGTCAGATGCGACACGCCGCCTCCATCCAGATGTCGGCGAGGGACTCCTCCAGGTTGATCCGGGGCCGCCAGCCGAGCCGGTCGCGGGCGGTGCGGACGTCGGCCTGCTGCCAGGGTCCGCAGCCGTCGGGGTACGGGTACGGGGCGGAGCCCAGCTGGTCGGCGATGGTCCCCTCGGTGCGGGGGGCGCCGATCATCGGGCGCTGCGGGATGCCGTGCGGGGCGTCCAGCTCGTGCAGGTTGCCGGCGTAACCCGCCACCCGGGCGAGGACGGCGGCGGCGTCACGGAGCCGGACGGCGCGGCCGGTGCCGATGTTGACGACGCCCTGGGCGGCGGAGAGGGAGGCCGCGTGGACGGCCCGCGCCACGTCCCGTACGTCGACGAAGTCCCGCTGCACGCCGAGGCCGCTGAGCTTGAGCTCGCCGTCGCCGGCCTGCATCGCGCGGCGCATCGCCTCGGCGAGGCGGCCGAGCGGGGAGCCGGCGGGGGTGCCGGGGCCGACGGGCGAGAAGACCCGCAGGACGACGGCGTCGAGCCCGGAGCCCAGGACGAGTTCCGTCGCGGCGAGCTTGGACACGCCGTACGGGCCGCCGGGGCGCGGGACGGCGTCCTCGGCCGTGGAGGAGCCGGGCTGGCTCGGCCCGTACTCCGAGGCGCAGCCGACCTGGACGAGCCGGGCTCCGCAGCCGCTGCGGCGCAGGGCCTCGCAGACGGTGGCGACGGCGACGGTGTTGTGCCGGGTCAGCTCGCGGGCGCCGCCACGGGTGGCTCCGGCGCAGTTGACGACGACGCCGGGGTGGACGGCGTCCAGGAAGCGGGTGAGCGCGCCTGGGCTGCCGGAGGCGAGGTCGAAGCGCACGTCGGCGTCGTCGCCCCGGCCGAGCGCGGTGAGGTGGACCGCCGGGTCGGCGAGCAGCCGATCGGCGACGAAGCGGCCGATGAAGCCGTTGGCTCCGAGCAGGAGAACCCTCATCGCGCGGCCCCTACGTGCCGACCGGCCGGTCCTTGGGATTGAGGGGTCATGGTCTTCGGTCTCCTTGCGAGGTGTCGAGAGAGGTGACGGGGCATGCCCGCGGCGTCGGCTCCGCGGGTGTGCGGGGTCTTCATGGGGGCCTTCACGGGGTGGCGTGGGCGGAGGCCCGGGCGAGGGCGCCGGTCGCGTGGGCCAGCAGGCCGAGCGCGGCGGCGCCGCAGACGAGGGTGGGTACGGCCCCGGGGCCCCCGGCTTCGACGAGGGCGCGCACGGGGGTGGCGAGCGCGTCGAAGCCGGGGAGGGGGACACGCGCGGCGAGGACGCTCGCGAGGGCGAGGGCCTCGGCGGCGCAGGCGGCGGCGAGGGCGGCGGCGGCCGTCTCGGGGAAGCCGTGGACGGTGAGGAGCCGGGCGAGCAGCAGGAGCGCCCCGAGGGCGAGGGCTCCGGAGCTGAAGCGGGTGAGGGCGAGCAGGGCGGCGAGCGCGAGGAGTTGGAGGGCGAGGGTGCCGAGGAGCAGCGGCCGGGTGACGGCGGCGAAGTCGGCGAGGCCGCGGCTGTCGGCGATCCGCCGGCGGGCCCGGCTCGCGAAGAGGTGGGCGCACCAGGCGGCGGGGGCGACGGCCAGGGCGAGCCCCAGGAGGGGTGTGGGGTCGAGCGTCCAGGGCCCGTCGGGGCCGCCGCTGAGGACCTCCTCCAGGAGTCCGTCGCCGCCGACCGCGTACGCCAGGAGCCAGAGGGTCCAGAGGGCGGCGGCGGGGACGGTCCCCCCGGCGGGGGCGCGGAAGGGGCCTCGCCGGACGGCGAGCAGCAGCGCCCCGCCGAGGGCGAACGCGCCCGCGGTCCCGACGGCGAGCCGGGCGGTCCCGTAGCTGAAGGTGAGCCCGAGGCCGGCGAGTGCGGCGACCGCGCCGGGGGCGAGCGTGGCGAGCGCCCAGGGGCCGTTCGGCCGGTCCGGTTCCGCGGCGGGCGCGGGCGGCTCCTGGCCGCGGGGCACGCGCGCGTAGAGCTCCTCGGCGAGCGAGAAGACGTCCCGGTGCCGGAACCGCGCGGCGGTCCGGTCGGTGAACCCCTGTGCTTCGAGGCCGGCGGCGATCTCCAGCGGGTCGACGGCCCGCTCGCAGAGGTCCCGGTGCCGGTGCATGAGCACCTTGACGGGGTCGGCGTTCCCGCGACGGCTCCGGGGGCGCGTGGCGGCGTCCGCGCCGGGGGCGACCGGAGTGGTCGGGCGCGTGGCGCCGTCCGCGCCGGGGGCGGTGGGGGCTTCGGTTTCCGCCGGGTCTTCCTCCGTGCGGTCTCCGGACCCTTCGAGACCCGCCGGCTGCGCGAAACCTCCCGGCTCTTGGAGATCCGCGGGCTGCGCGAAATCTCCCGGCTCTTCGAGATCCGCCGGCCGCGCGAGGTCTCCGGGGTCAGTGAGATCCGCTCGCTCCGGGTCCGGCGAGCCCGCCTCGCCCGGCGCCCATGCCGTGCCCGGTCGTGGGGGCGCGGGGGCCGTCTCCGGGGCCGCGGCTATCCCGGCGGGTGGGGCCTCGGCGGGGCCCTCGGGGGCGGGGCCGCGCAGGTCCAGGGCGCCCGCCGCCGTGAGGGCGGGGGTGCCGAGGAGGGCTTCGGAGCGGGCGTCCCAGGCTCCGGGGCTCGTCGGGGCGGCGGAGCCGCGCATGGGGGTGCCTCCTTCAGGCATCGGGGGCTCCTGTCCCCGCGGTCACGGCCTTGGGTGCCCAGCTGCCCGGCACATGGGCCTCGGCCGGGTGGGCGAAGGGGACTCCGTCCCCGGGGCGGTGGCGCACCGGGGCGTGGGAGAGGAGTTCGAGGTAGATGTCGCGGAACGCGGCGAGGTTCTGTTCGACCGTGAAGAGTTCGAGCGCGCGGGCGCGGGCGGCGGCGCCGAGCCGGTGGCGGCGCTCGGGGTCGCGGAGCAGCGCGAGGCACGCGTCGGCGAGCGCCCGGGGGTTGCGCGGGGGGACGACGAGGCCGGTGCCGCCGATGATCTCGACGACGGCGCCGACGTCGGTGGAGACGGTGGCCCGTGCGCAGAACATCGCCTCGACGAGGCCGGCGGGGAAGCCCTCGACGACGCTGGACAGGACGACGAGCGCGCCGGAGGCGTAGGTCTCCTCCGGGGTGGGCGCCTCCGGGCCGCCGAGCTCTTCGAAGGTGACGGGGTTCTCGCCGACGGCGTGTGCGCCGGAGGCCTCGTCGGGGAAGAGCTGGGCCGCGAGCCCCTTGCAGTACGTGAGGTAGGCGCCGGCGCCCGGTTCGCGGAGGGGCACGGCGACGATCCGCAGCCGGGCGTCGGGCTGCCGGGCCCGGATCTCGGCGAAGGCGTGGAGGAGGCCGACGAGGTCCTTGGCGGGTTCGACGCGGCCGACCCAGACGAGGGTGGCGGGGTCGCCGCTCTCCTCGTCCTCGCCGACCTCGGCGAAGCGCTCGGCGGCCATGCCCGGGTGGACGGTGCGGATGCGGGCCCGGTCGGCGCCGCACTTCTCCTGCCAGCGGCGGGCGTGGGCGTTGCCGGGGGTGAGGAGGGCGGCCTGCCGGTAGATCTCGGCGGCGAGCCGGCCGTGGAGGGCGGCGAGCAGGGCGCGCAGCGGGCCGGAGCGGTCGGCGCCGGCCGCGGAGAGGTAGTGGGCGCGCAGGGGTACTCCGTACTCGGTGACGAGCAGCGGGGTTCCGAAGAAGCGTTTGGCCAGCAGGCCGGGGAGGGCGGTGGTGCCTCCGGCGGCGGCGTGGCAGAGGTCGGCCGCGCCGAGCGCCTCCTCCTCGTACCAGTCGAGGGAGAGGGGGCGGAGGGCGCGCTCCAGGTGCTCGGCGAAGGCGAGGTGGTCGGGGAGTGTCGCCGCCGCCGCACC
The DNA here is from genome assembly GCF_055575535.1 of Streptomyces sp. NPDC034084. Classification (NCBI taxonomy): domain Bacteria; kingdom Bacillati; phylum Actinomycetota; class Actinomycetes; order Kitasatosporales; family Streptomycetaceae; genus Streptomyces; species Streptomyces sp. NPDC034084. Next base: position 204,001 of record NZ_JBVISK010000004.1, on the reverse strand, counting down.
CCGGCGTGCGCCGGGCGCGCGGCAGGCGGCCTCCAGGGCGCGGACGGCGTCGTCGGAGTGGAGCGCGCCGGTCAGTCCGCCGCGCTCGCGGGCGAGTTCGGCGAGGGCGTAGAGCCCGTCGGCGAAGGAGGTCTCGTCGTCCTCGGCGCAGAGTCCGGTGGCGAGCCGGTGGTAGGCCTCGGTGAAGCGGCGCCGCTCGCGCCGGCCGTAGGCCCGGCGGGCGGCGCGTTGTTCTCCGGCGCAGTGCGGCGCGGCGGCCGTGCCGAGGCCGCCGGGGTCGGCGGCGCGGACGACGCGGGCGTTCGGCGGGAGGGGCGGCGGGGTGCCGGTCCCGCCGAGGGTGTAGAGGTCGAACCGGTGCTGCCCGAGCCCGCGTACGAGCCGTGCGCACCAGCGTCCGGACTCACCCGTGGCGTACGGGTGGCCACCCTCCGTGAGCAGTCCGATCCGCACGCGTGCACCCCCGATCTCCCTTGACGGCGGCCACCGTCGGTCCGGTGACTCGCAGCGGGAAAAACGTAAGCGGAGACACCGGTGGTGCGACGGACGGTTGTCCGTCGCACCACCGGAAGGGGTGAATGCACGTAACTTTCCCGTCCCGGTCGCGTTCTGTCGCGCTAAGCGGCCGGGCGGTGACGGAAAGTCAGGCGGCGGCCGGCTCCCGGCGCCCTTCCCTGCGCTCCGCCGCGAGCACCGGATCGAGCGAGGGGACGGCGGCGAGCAGCTGCCGGGTGTACGGGTCGCGGGGCGTGCCGTACACCTCCGCGACCGTGCCCTGCTCCACTATCCGGCCGGCGCGCATGACGGCGACCCGGTCGCCGACCTGCCGGACGACGGCGAGGTCGTGGGCGATGAACACGAGCCCGAGGCCGAGCTCGGCCTGGAGTTCGGCGAGCAGCGCGGTCACCTGGGCCTGGGTGGTGACGTCGAGCGCCGAGACGGGTTCGTCGCAGACGATCAGGCGGGGTTCGGCGGCGAGCGCGCGGGCGATGCCGACGCGCTGGCGCTGGCCGCCGCTGAACTCGTGCGGGTAGGCGCCGTACCGGTCGGGGTCGAGCCCCACGCGGTCGAGCAGTTCCCGCACGCGGCCCCGGATCCGGGTCTCGTCCCGCTCGCCGGCGACGCGCAGCGGGTCGGCGATGGACTCGCCGACGGAGCGGCGCGGGTTGAGGGAGGCGACCGGGTCCTGGAAGACCATCTGGAGCTCGCGGCGGTACGGGCGCAGCTCCCGTTCCGGCAGGGCGCCGATCTCCGTGCCCCGGTAGCGGAGCCGGCCGCCGCTCGGGTCGAGGAGCCGGACGAGCATCCGGCCGAGGGTGGTCTTGCCGCTGCCGGACTCCCCGACGATGCCCAGGGTCTCGCCCGCCCGGACGGTGAGGGAGACGTCGTCGACGGCGGTCACGGCGCCCTTGCCGCGTCCGAACTCCCGCCGCAGGCCGCTCGCTTCGAGAAGGATCTCGCTCTTCCCGGCGGCCGGTGTCCGCGCCGGTCCGTCGAGCCGGGGCACGGCGGAGAGCAGCGCGCGGGTGTACGGCTCCGAGGGCGCGCCGAGCACCCCGGCGACGGTTCCGCGTTCGACCTCGCGTCCGCCGCGCATGACGAGCACCTCGTCGACGCTCTCGGCGGCCACGCCCACGTCGTGGGTGACGAGGAGCAGCGCGGTGCCGGTCTCGCGCCGCAGTTCGTGCAGCAGGTCGAGGATCTGGGCCTGCACGGTGACGTCGAGGGCGGTGGTGGGTTCGTCGGCGACGAGGAGCTTCGGCTCGCAGGCGAGGGCCATGGCGAGGAGGGCACGCTGCCGCATGCCGCCGCTGAACTCGTGCGGGCGGGAGCGTGAGCGGCGGGACGCGTCGGGGATGCCGACCCGGTCGAGGACCTCGACGGCGCGGGCGCGGGCGGCCTTTCTGGATCCAGGATGGTGGATCCGGTAGACCTCGGCGATCTGGTCGCCGACGGAGTAGTAGGGATCCAGGGCGGACAGCGGGTCCTGGAAGACCATGGCGGCGACCCCGCCCCGCAGCCTTCGCAGCTCGGCGGGGCCGGCGGTGCCGATGTCGATGCCGCCGACCCGCACGGTTCCGCCCACGCGCGCGCCCGTGCCCCGGTGGAGGCCGAGGAGGGCGCCTGCGACGGTGGACTTGCCGCTGCCGGACTCCCCGACGAGGGCGAGCGCGCGGCCGGCCTCCAGGGTGAAGGAGAGGCCGTCGACGGCCCGTACGGCCCCGGCCTCCCGGGGGAACTCGACGGTGAGGCGGTCGGCTTCCACGAGCGGGGTCGTGGTGCCGGGCACGGGGTTCGGGAGCGTCATGTCAGGGCGACCCTTCGGTCGGCGAGGGCGTAGAGGAGGTCGGCGACGACGTTCGCGAGGACCACGGCGACCCCGGTGAGGAGCACGATGCCCACGACGATCGGCAGGTCGACGTGGCGGACGCCGTCGATCAGGGTCTTGCCCAGCCCGGGGATGCCGAAGAGCGACTCGGTGAGCACGGCCCCGCCGAACATGGTGCCGAGGTCGACGGCGCTGAGCGCGATGACCGGCGGCACGGCGCCGCGCAGCGCGTGGCGGGTGACGACGGACCGCTCCCCCACCCCGTAGGCGCGGAAGGTGCGGATGTGGTCCTCGGCGAGCGTCTCCAGGGTGGAGCTGCGGGTGAGCCGCGCGTACTTGGCGGATTCGAAGAAGCCGAGGGTGAGCCAGGGCAGGAGCATGTTCCAGGCCCACTGCTCGGGGTCCTCGCCGAGCGGCACATAGGTCGGGAAGGGCAGCCACTGGAGGTAGGCGCAGACCGCCATGAGGAGCAGCAGGCCCAGGATGAAGACGGGCGTGCCGGTGCCGGCGAGGGTGAGGACGGTGAGGATCCGCTCGGTGGGCCTTCCGCGGCGGAGCGCGGAGAGCAGCCCGGTGCCCATGCCGATGACGAGCCAGATCACCATGGCGCCGAGGGCGAGCGAGGCGGTGGCGGGCAGCCGGTCGAGGATGAGCTCGGTGACCTGCTGGTCGGTCTGGTACGACAGGCCGAGGCAGGGCGCCTCGCAGTGCAGGACGCCGGTGCCGGTGGAGTAGTCCCGGCCGGCGAACACGCCCTGGAGGAAGTGCAGGTACTGGGCGAACACGCTCTCGTTCAGGCCGAGTTGCTCGCGGACCTGGGCGATCTGCTGCGGGTTGCAGCGTTCGCCGCAGGCGAGCCGGGCGGGGTCGCCGGGCGCGACGTAGAACAGGGCGTAGACGAGGACGGAGAGGGCGAGGAGGACGAGCGCCGCGCCCGCGAGCCGGTTCAGGACGTAGCGGGTCATCGGGAGGTCTCCTTTCGCGTGCCCACGCCGAGCCGGCCGGCCTCGCGCGGGTCGAGGGCGGAGCGGAGGGCGTCGCCGAGGACGGTGAAGGCGAGCACGGTCACGAAGAGGAGTCCGGCCGGGAGCAGTACGTACGCCGGGTCGGCACGGAACCAGGTCTGCGCGGTCGACAGCATCTGCCCCCAGGAGGGGGTGGGCGGGGTGACGCCCACGCCGAGGAAGGAGAGCGAGGCCTCGACCACGATGTTGGTGGGGACGAGGATCGCCGCGTAGGTGATGACGGGCGCGGCGAGCGAGGGCAGCAGTTCGCGCCGGGCGGTCCGCCACCGTCCCGAGCCGGCGAGCCGGGAGGCGGCGACGAAGTCGAGGCTCTTGAGGGTGAGGGTCTGGGCGCGCACGATCCGGGAGGTGCCGGCCCAGCCGAGCAGCCCGATGACCAGGACGAGCAGCAGCGGGCGCGGGAAGTCGCGGGGGACGACGGCGGTGAGCGCGATGGCGAGGACGAGGAACGGCAGGGCGAGGAAGACGTCGGTGATCCGGCCGAGGGCGCCGTCGACCCAGCGGTTGCCGAGTCCGGCGGCGAGGCCGATGAGCAGCCCGGCCAGGACCTGGACGACGGTGGCGCCGAGGGCGACGAGCAGCGAGATCCGGGCGCCGTACAGCAGGCGCACGAACAGGTCGCGGCCCGTGCCGGGTTCGACGCCGAGCCAGTGCTCGGCGCTCGCCCCGCCGAAGGCGCCGTACGGCACCCCGCCGCGGGCCGAGTCGACGAGTTCGTCGTGGTACGTGTGCGGGTCCTGGCCGGTCAGGGCGGCGAGCAGCGGCGCGGCGAGGGCGAGGAGGACGAGCAGGAGGAGGACGGCGGCGGAGGCGAGGGCGGCCGGGCGGTTGCGCAGCCGCCGCCACACCTGCCGGGCGGTGCCCGTGGCGGGGAGGGCCGCCACGGGCACCGGCACGTCGGTCAGGGACGTCACTTGACCGCGACCTGCGAGATGTCGAGGACGCCGGTCCAGTCGCTGATGACGACGTTCTTGACGTCCTTGCCGACGAGCCGCTTGTAGACCGGGTGGAAGAGCGGCACGTCGAGGGCCTGCTCGCCGATCTTCTTGTCGAGGGCGCCCCAGCGGGCGGCGGCGGCCTTGAGGTCGGTCAGCTTGTTGATCTCGTCGATCTCCTTGTTGACCGCCGGGTCGTCGAGCTGCGCGTGGTTGTAGTTGGAGCCGTTGGTGACGATCTGGCGCCCGTCGAAGATCGGGGCCAGGAACGGTCCGCCGGCCGGCCAGTCGGCGCCCCAGCGGGAGAGGAAGAAGCCGGGGGCGTCCTTGACGCTCCAGCGCTTCTCGTTGAAGGAGTTGGGCTCCTGGCCGTCGAGCTCGACGGTGATGCCGGCCTTGCCGAGGGCCTCCTGGACGGCGGTGGCGATCTCGGGGCTGGTGGTGCGGTTCTGGGCGGTGGAGTGCAGCAGGGTGACGGTCAGCCCGTGGGGGTAGCCCGCCTCCTTGAGCAGCTCCCTGGCCTTCTCCGGGTTGCCCGTCCTCCCGGCCGGGAAGTGGTCGTACGGCGTGAAGCCGAAGGCCTTCTGCTCGGGCAGGAAGGTGGTGGCGGGCTCGGCGAGGGCGGAGCCGCCGGCGGCGTTGACGACGCTGGTGCGGTTGACGGCGTACGAGATCGCCTGGCGGACCTTCGGGTTGTCGAAGGGCTTCACCTTCGGGTTGAAGGCGATGTAGTTGGTGAAGCCGAAGTGGCCGGTGCCGACGCGGGCGGCGAGGGCCTTGTCGGAGCCCACCTGGGCCAGTTCGGCGGGGCCGAGGTTGGTGTCGGTGGTGACGGCGGCGGAGTCGGCGCCGGTGGAGGTGGCGAGGCGCTGGTTGATGACGGCCTCGTCGAGCCCGGACTTGACGTCGATCCTGTCCGGGTAGGCCTTGCGCTCGTCGTCGGTCGCGGGGTCCCAGTGCTCGTTGCGCTCCAGGACGAGGTGCTCGCCGTCGTTGTCGTTCTTGACGACCTTGTACGGGCCGGAGGAGACCGGGTGCTCCTCGTACCTGGCGCCGGTGTCCTTGGCCTTCGGGACGGGGGCGAACTGGGTCTGGGTGGCGACGAAGGGGAACTCGCCCTCGGGCTTCTTCAGCTTGAAGACGATGGTCCGCGCGTCGGGGGTGACGATCGAGGCGAGGCCCTTCTTGTCCTTGTAGGGGCCCTGGTAGGTGTCGCCGCCGACCAGCCAGTCCCGCAGGTAGGGGGCGCCGCCGGAGAGCTCGGCCGCGAAGGAGCGCTCGATGCCGTACTTGATGTCGGCGCTGGTGACGGCCGTGCCGTCCTCGAACTTCAGGCCCTCCTTCAGCGTGTACGTCCACTCGGTGGCGTCCTTGTTGGGGCGGCCGGTGTCGGTGGCGAGGTCGGGGACGACCTGGGTGCCGGCGGCGCCCGCCTCGCGGTTGCGGGTGGTGAGCGTGCGGAAGACGAGGGACGGGACGTTGCCGCCGCCGGACGTGTAGAGGCGGGCCGGGTCGAAGTCGCTCTGGGCCTCGTTGTTGAGGACGGTGAGCGTGCCGCCCTTCCGCGGCGCGCCCGCGTCCCTGCCGGAAGTACCGCCCTTGGCGCCGGCGTCCTCGGGACCGCAGGCGGCGGCGCCCGAGGCCAGGACGACACTGACGGCGGCCGCTGCCACGCGGCGTGAGATGACGGACGAAGGGCGCATCGGAAGTAGACCTCTCGGGGTGAATTGCGGGATAAGGCAAGCGAATTCCGCAGGCACGGGAGATCAGCCCGAAAGGGGGTGCGACGGCGCCTGCGGGAAGGAAGAACCCGGGCGCGGCGAGAAGAACGGAAAGCCGACGAGCGCTCGGGCTGCGTCAGCTACAGAGAATGTCGGCGACGGTGTGTCCGGTCACGCCGAAGAGCGCCAGCTCAAGGGCGGCGCTGTCGGAGACGGCGTGACGGGGCGACATGCCGAGAAATATGGACGAACGCGTGAGCGATGTCAACGCGCATCCGCCCGTCCTTGAGACGCCCGTCCTGGCATACGGACGTCCCACGATCGGACCAACCGTCAACTCGTTGGGTACACCCACGGGTTGGGGCGGCACTTGATCCCGTCGATGTCCAGGGATTTCGTCTGCTGCTGCATCACGGGAGCCAGCGCACCCGGTGTGCTGCAGTTCACGTGCCCGTGGCCGAGCCGGTGCCCGACCTCGTGGTTGATGAGCATCTGGCGATAGGCGTACATCGCCTTCGGCCCGAAGGTCTCCGAGCCCTTCGCCCAGCGGAAGGCGTTGATCATCACGCGCTGCGTGGAGGCCGAGTCGCAGGAGACGTTGTCGACGGTGGTATCGAGCCCGGACTTCGCGCACCATTTGCCGGTCGTTCCCGGACTGGCGAGGGTGATCACGAACTCCGGCTCGCCGCTGGAGATCCGTTCGAAGGTCATCGCGCCCTGACCGGCCCAACTGCGTTTGTCGTTGAGGGTCTTCTGCACGGCGTCGGCGAAGAGCTTCGGATCGAGGCCGACCCCCTTCTCGACGTCGACCCGGTAGCGGATCAGCCGCCCCTTGCCGGGCGCCTTCTGCAGGCCCGGCACGGCCTCGAACTCCCCCGATCCCTGCAGCTTCGGGTCGATCGGGAACTGCCGGGTCATCAGCTGCTCGTACGTCGGCGGTACGGCGACGGGCACCGGCTTCGCCGGGACGACCCGGTCGTCGGAGCGCGAGGCGGAGGTCTCGTCCGCGGGCCGCTCGGCCGGCCCGGCGGCGCGGGTGGCGGCCGGGATCTCGTCCCGTTCGGTGGCCTGTCCGGCCACGACGACGGCGAGGACGGTGGCGATGGCGGCGGCCGCGACTCCGGTGAGGGTGCGCCCGAGACCGCCCGCGCCGGCCGGAGCCTCCGTCCCGGGCTCCTCGTCGGCGCTCTCGTGGCGGGGCGCGGGCACGAACAGCGCCCCGGGACCGGCCTGTTCGGGCACGGCGGTCCGGGAAGCGCCGTGCCGGGGACGGTAGGCCCCGGGGCGCGAGGCCTCGTCATGCTGCGGGTGCCCGCCCCGTACGGACGTGCCGTGGACGGGGACACCCTGCGCGGGCGTCCCGTGCGCGGGGGTGTCGGGGGCCCCGCCGACGAACACGGGGGTGCCGTGCGCGGGGGTGCCGTGGCGCGGGGTCCCCTGCGCCGGAGTCCGGGGCCTCGGCGTGCCCTGTGCCGGGGTCCCGTAATCCGGCGTCCCCTCCTGACCCCCGCTGTTGGTCGTCGTCCTGCGGCGGCGGCCCGTCCCCGGCGGCGGCCCCGCCGGGACCGCCTCCGGGACCGCTTCGGCCACCGGCTGCGGTCCGGTGTCGGCCACCGAGGGCGCTGCGCCCTTGCGACTGTGTCGTCCCACGCCCCGGATCAGCTCCCGCCGTGATCGGCGATCAGGTCCCGGACGGCCTGGGCGACCGTCTCCGGGTACTCCATCATCGCCACGTGCCCCGCCTCGGGAAGGGTCAGCAGGCGCGAGGCCCGGAAGGCGGCGGCCGCCCTCCGGGCCATCCGGTACGAGACGAGCCGGTCGCGCCGGCCGTAGACGAGGAGGGTGGGGGCCAGGACCCGTTCGGCCTGCCGCCACAGCCCGTGCTGTCCGCCGAGGGTGTAGGCGTCGACGATGCCGCGCGAGGAGCGCGCCATGACGTCCCAGAAGTAGGGGAGCTCCAGGCGCCGCTCCATCTCCTCGACGGCGTGCCGGAGGCCCTCGTCGGTGACCAGGCCGGGATCCCCGTAACAGAGGGAGAGGACGCCCCGGACCCGTTGCTCGGCCGTCCAGTCCTTGGTGAGCCTCGCGAAGAAGGAGGCCGCGCCGGGCACCGCGAGCAGCGCCGTCGGCCAGGCGGTGCGCTGGGCGCGCAGCTCGGGGAGGGCCGGGGAGACCAGGGTGAGGGTGCGGACCAGGTCGGGCCGGACGGCGGCGACCCGGGTGGCGACGGCGCCGCCCAGCGAGTTGCCGAGGAGGTGTACCGGTCCGCGTCCGGCGGCGTCCAGGAGCCGGATGACGGCACGGGCGTGCCCGGTGACCGAGTAGTTGCCGTCGTCGGGCGGCGGGGAGTCGCCGAAGCCGGGCAGGTCGACCGCCTCGCCGTCGACGAGGTCCGCGAGCAGCGGCATGAGGGCGGACCAGTTCTGCGAGGAGCCGCCGAGGCCGTGGACGTACAGCGCGGGCGCCAGACCGGGCCGGTTCCCCGGTCGCGCGCGCACGGTGAGGGTGAGTCCGGGCAGCGCGACGGAGCGGAGCTCCTCGCCGTCGGCGACCCGTACGGTGCGGGCCCGCGCCCCGGGTGGTGCGGCGACGGTCCGGGTTTCCGGCAGCTCGGTCGAGGACATGGCCGCAATATTACGAGACGATCACGCGCGGGCGGGTGTGGGTGCGGTCACAGGTGCGTGATGCGGCGGGGCGCGTTGGCTCCTAGGCTCGGAGGGAGGGCCATGGGGAGCACCGCGACCCGCACCCCGGAAGGAACCGCATGACTGTCGATCCGAGCGACCCGGACACATTCATCGAGGAAGAGGACGTTGTGCTGGACGAGGAAATCCCGGAGGCCGACGCTGCCGAGCAGCACACCGAACTGCAGCAGCGGGAGGACGAGGAGCCCACGCATGTCGAACGTGACTCGGCGAACGAGGCCGACGCGTCCGAACAGGCGCGTGTCGTCACTCTTGACGAGGACGACTACCGCTGAGCACACGGCTCCCGCTGTTTTGTTCGGTTTAATGTTGAATCGACTGTCGACCGGGGCGTCCGGTCCGTGAAATTCTGCGGTCGCACCGAGCACAGCCGCGTTACCCAAAAGTACGATGGCGGCGCGGCGCGACAGCGCGCATGGATCGATTTGTGGGAGGCCGCGTGAGCGCCATCGAGCAGACAGAGGCAGCACGCCCTCGGGGCACGCGCCTGCCGCGACGTGCCCGACGGAACCAGCTGCTCGGCGCGGCCCAGGAGGTCTTCGTCGCCCAGGGGTACCACTCGGCCGCCATGGACGACATCGCCGAGCGGGCCGGCGTCAGCAAGCCGGTGCTGTACCAGCACTTCCCCGGGAAGCTGGAGCTGTACCTCGCCCTGCTCGACCAGCACTGCGAGTCCCTTCTGCTCGCCGTGCGCACGGCACTGGCCTCCACCACGGACAACAAGCTCCGGGTCGCGGCGACGATGGACGCCTACTTCGCGTACGTCGAGGACGAGGGCGGCGCGTTCCGCCTCGTCTTCGAGTCCGACCTGACGAACGAGCCCGCCGTACGCGAGCGCGTGGACCGGGTCAGCCTGCAGTGCGCGGAGGCCATCTCCGATGTGATCGCCGAGGACACCGGCCTGTCGAAGGACGAGTCGATGCTGCTCGCCGTCGGCCTCGGCGGGGTCTCGCAGGTGGTGGCCCGCTACTGGCTGTCGAGCGAGTCCGCCATCCCCCGCGACAAGGCGGTCGGTCTGCTCACCTCGCTCGCCTGGCGCGGTATCGCGGGTTTCCCGCTGCATCCGGTGGACGGCCAGCTGAGCGCCGAGGGCCACTGAGCCCTTCGCTCCCGGAGGCTGTTCGCTCCTGGCGTGCGGCGGCTGACCCGTGCGGGTCCCCTCACCGGGCTAATGTGTGCAGCGTACGGCGCGGGTATTCGCGCAACGCTGACCGTTCGGAGGGACATAGCCGTGGAGGTCAAGATCGGCGTGCAGCACGCACCCCGGGAGATCGTTCTGGAGAGCGGGCAGTCCGCCGAGGAGGTCGAGCGCGCGGTGGCCGACGCGCTGGCCGGCAAGGCACCGCTGCTCAGCCTCTCGGACGAGAAGGGCCGCAAGGTCCTCGTTCCGGCTGAGAAGATCGCGTACGTGGAGCTCGGCGAGCCCGCCGTGCGCCGCGTGGGTTTCGGCGCGCTCTGAGCCCCGGATCTGACGGGAAGGCCCGGTGGACCGCTTCGGTCCACCGGGCCTTTCGTATGCCTGTACTCCCACGTCAGGCGGTACGGGAGGATTGCGTTCCGTACGCCGGGGGTAGGACGGCTGTTGACCGCACCACCCGCCCCGCACCCCTCGCGAGGTGATCCGCCGTGTTCTTGGAAGTCCTCGGCTCCGCCCTGCTCGGTTTCGCTCTGGCCTGGGCCGCGGTCCAGCGGCTGGCCGACCGCCTCCCCGTACGGGGCAGAGTCCTCACCACGGGCACGCTCGGCGGCGTCTTCGGCGCCCTCGTGACGCACGGGGCGCTCGGCCCGGGTCACTTCCTCGCCACCCTGATCGGCGCGGTGGCGGTGGCGGCGGTGCTGCTCTCGCTGCTGATCCGCCCGGCCTCACGCAGACTGCGCCGATCAGCCACCGTCTGACCGGCGCACCCGCCGGGACCGTCTCAGGCCGCGAGACCGCCCGGCACGCCGGGCCGCGCGGCGGACCGCCTCAGGCCGCGAGGCCCAGGGCGGCCATGCGCTTGGTGTGCGCCTCGGTGATCCGCGAGAACATCCGGCCGACCTCCGCCAGGTCGAAGCCGTCCGCCACACCGCCGACCAGCATCGTCGAGAGCGCGTCGCGCTCGGCGACCACCCGCTGGGCCTGGGAGAGCGCCTCGCCCATCAGACGGCGCGCCCAGAGCGCGAGCCGGCCGCCCACGCGCGGATCGGCGTCGATCGCCGCGCGGACCTTCTCCACCGCGAAGTTGCCGTGCCCGGTGTCGTCGAGCACCGCGAGGACGAGTGCGCGCGTGTCCGAGTCGAGCCGGGCCGCGACCTCCCGGTAGAAGTCACTGGCGATCGAGTCGCCCACGTAAGCCTTGACCAGGCCCTCCAGCCAGTCCGACGGCGCGGTCAGGCGGTGGAAGTCGTCGAGCGCCTTCGCGAAGGGCTCCATGGCCGAGGTCGGCTCGGCGTCGACGGCCGCGAGGCGGTCCCGCAGCCGCTCGAAGTGGTGGAACTCGGCCGAGGCCATCTTCGCCAGCTCCGCCTTGTCCGCGAGGGTCGGCGCCAGCTTGGCGTCCTCGGCGAGCCGCTCGAAGGCAGCGAGCTCTCCGTAGGCGAGGGCGCCGAGGAGGTCGATCACGGCGGCGCGGTACTGCGGCTCGGCGGAAGCCTCCGCCCAGTCCTTGGCGGCGATCCCGGTGGGTGTGGCGTTGTCAGGCGTCTCCATGGAGCGCACAATAGCCCGCTCGCGCGGCCCGGTAAGGCCCTGGCCAGTCAGTGTGACCGTGCACTCATCGCGATTTCTCCCGACACACATGCGCGAATCCGGGGTACAGTGGTAAGGCGCCTGCTGAGTATGCGGACATGTTTTCGCGTGTTCGGACGTATTCGGTGGGCCGACTCATGAATGAGGATGCCCGGTCGGTGGCCCGATCGGCTCCGGCCCGACAGCCCTTCCGGCGGACCCGCGGAAGGGTCACCCTCAGCGGTTCGACGCTCGAGCGACGGCAGTGGTCCCGCGCCACCCGGCGGTGATCTCCCCTGATCCCCCCGGAAGATCCCGGCACGGTACGACCCCCTTCGTTCGCCTCGCGCCGCGTCTCACAGAAGAGGCAGCACCCTGACTACGACTTTCCGAGACCTCGGAATCCTTCCCGAGACGGCCGAAGCCCTTGAGGCCGTCGGCATCGTCAACCCCTTCCCCATCCAGGAGATGACCCTCCCGGTCGCCCTCACCGGCAGCGACGTCATCGGCCAGGCCAAGACCGGCACGGGCAAGACCCTCGGTTTCGGCCTCCCCATCCTGCAGCGCGTCACCGTCCCGACCGACGTCGAGGCCGGCCGCGCCAAGCCCGAGCAGCTGACCGACGCCCCGCAGGCGCTCGTCGTCGTCCCCACCCGCGAGCTGTGCCAGCAGGTCACCAACGACCTGCTGACCGCCGGCAAGGTGCGCAACGTCCGTGTGCTCGCCATCTACGGCGGCCGGGCGTACGAGCCGCAGGTCGAGGCGCTGCAGAAGGGCGTCGACGTCGTCGTCGGCACCCCCGGCCGTCTCCTCGACCTGGCCGGCCAGCGCAAGCTCGACCTCTCGCACGTGAAGGTCCTCGTCCTCGACGAGGCCGACGAGATGCTCGACCTGGGCTTCCTGCCCGACGTCGAGAAGATCATGAAGATGCTTCCGGCGAAGCGGCAGACCATGCTGTTCTCGGCGACCATGCCGGGCGCGGTCATCGGTCTGGCCCGCCGCTACATGTCGCAGCCGACGCACATCCGCGCCACCTCGCCCGACGGCGAGGGCGTGACCGTCGCCAACATCAAGCAGCACGTCTACCGCGCGCACAACATGGACAAGCCGGAGCTGGTCTCCCGCATCCTGCAGGCCAACGGCCGCGGGCTCGCGATGATCTTCTGCCGCACCAAGCGCACGGCGGCCGACATCGCCGAGCAGCTGGAGAAGCGCGGCTTCGCCTCCGGCGCCGTCCACGGCGACCTCGGGCAGGGCGCCCGCGAGCAGGCGCTGCGCGCCTTCCGCAACGGCAAGGTCGACGTGCTCGTCTGCACCGACGTCGCCGCGCGCGGCATCGACGTCGAGGGCGTCACCCACGTCATCAACTACCAGTCCCCCGAGGACGAGAAGACCTTCCTCCACCGCGTGGGCCGCACCGGCCGCGCCGGGGCGAAGGGCACGGCCGTGACGCTGGTCGACTGGGACGACATCCCGCGCTGGCAGCTCATCAACAAGGCGCTCGGCCTGGACTTCCACGACCCGGTCGAGACGTACTCCTCGTCCCCGCACCTCTTCGAGGAGCTGGACATCCCGGCGGGCACCAAGGGTGTCCTGCCCCGCGCCGAGCGGACCCGCGCGGGTCTGGGCGCGGAGGAGCTCGAGGACCTGGGCGAGCCCGGCGGACGCCGCGGACGCGCCCCGAAGGCGGCGGAGAAGACCGAGGAGCGCCCGGAGCGCACCCGGACCCCGCGCCAGCGTCGCCGTACCCGCGGCGGCGGCGAGTCCGCCGACGCCCCGGTGTCGGCGGCCCCGGCCGTCGAGACCGCGGCCGTCGAGACCGCGGCGGAGGAGACCTCCACCGAGTCGGGCCCGCGCACGCCCCGCCGTCGCCGTCGCACCCGCGTCGGCGCCCCGGGTTCCGCGCCGGTCACGGCCACTGCCCAGGCGCCCGCTACGGCTCCGGCCGCCGAGGCCCCGGCCGCCGTCGAGGCGCCGGTCGCCGAGGCCCCTGCCGCCCAGAAGGCCCCCGTCGTCGAAGCCCCGGCCGCCGTCGAGGCGCCGGTCGCCGAGGCCCCTGCCGCCGAGAAGGCTCCCGTCGTCGAGGCCCCCGTCGCCGAGGAACCGAAGGCCCCCCGTCGCCGTGCTCGCGCCGCCCGTCCGGAGGCCGTGCCGGCCGCTCCGGTCGACCGGGCCCCCGCGGCCCCGGCTCCGGCCCCGCGCCGCCGCCGTCCCCGGGTGGCGCGGCCGGTCGAGGACACCGTGTCGTTCCAGACGCCCGAGACCGCCGCGGTCGCCCTGATGGCCAAGCGGAACGTCGAGGCGCCGGTCGCCGAGGCCGCCCCGGTCGCCGCCGAGGAGCCGAAGAAGGCCCCGCGCCGTCGCACGGCCAAGAAGGCCGTCGCGGAGCCGGTGACCGAGGCCGCCGTCACGCCCGCCGCCGCCCCGGTGGCCGAGCCCGTCGTCGAGGTGCCCGTCGCCGAGACCCCGGTCGCCGAGGTACCCGGTCCGCGCCGTCGCCGCACCGCCCGTCGGCCCGCCGGTTCGCCGGTGACCGCCGAGGCGCCGGTGGCCGAGGCCCCGGCCCCCGAGCCGGTCGCCGCTGCGGTCGCGGAGCAGCCCGCCCCGCGCCGCCGTCGTGCGGCCACGCGGCCCGCCGGTTCCCCGGTGGCCGCCGGGACGACCGCCGAGGTCATCGTCGTCGCCCAGGCGACCGCTCCGGTCACCGAGCCCGTCGCGGCGGAGGCACCGCAGGAGGCGCCGGCGGAGGAGGCCCCGAAGAAGGCCGCCCCGCGCCGCCGCACGGCGAAGAAGGCCGTGGCCGAACCGGTCGCCGAGACCGCCGAGGCCACTGAGACCGCCGTCGCGCCGGTGGCCGAGGAGGCCCCCAAGGCTCCCCGTCGCCGCACGACGAAGAAGGCGGTCGCCGCCGAGGCTCCCGAGGCCTCCGCGCCGAAGACCGAGCCGAAGGCTCCGGCCCGCCGCCGTACGACCAAGAAGGCCGCCGAGGCCGAGGCCCCGGTCGCCGAGGAGGCCCCCAAGGCTCCGCGCCGCCGCACCACCAAGAAGGCGGTGGCTCAGCCCGAGGGCTGATCCCCGTCCCGTACCGCCCGCGCGGCCCGGTCCCTGCCCAGGGACCGGGCCGCGCGGCCGTCTCCGGCGGGCGCCGTTACAGTCCAGATATGAGCAAGCCCCGTTCCCTGGTCCTGCCGCCCCGCACCCGCGCCCGCCGCCTGGAGACCGCGCGCGGCCGGTTCGCCGTGGTCGACACGGAGCCCGCGGGCGAGCGGCGGGGCACGGTGCTGCTGCTGCCCGGGTACACCGGCAGCAAGGAGGACTTCCTCGCGCTGCTCGGCCCGCTGAGCGAGGCCGGGTACCGGGCGGTCGCCGTGGACGGGCGCGGCCAGAACGACACCCCGGGCCCCCGGGGCCGGGCCGCCTACCGCCGCAGGGCGCTCGCGCTCGACGCGGTGGCACAGGCCGCGGCGCTCGGGGACGGTCCCGTGCACCTGGTCGGCCACTCGTTCGGCGGCCTGGTGGCCCGCGCCGCCGCCGCCCTCGCGCCGGACGCCTTCCGCTCGCTCACCCTGCTCTCGTCGGGCCCCGGCCGGGTCGCCCGTCCGCAGCGGATCCGGGTGCGGGTGCTGCGCGCCGCGCTCGCGGTGCTGCCGAAGGAGCGGGTGTGGCAGGCGATGTGCTGGCTGGACAGCCGGGGCGACGAGCCGGCCACCGGTGACACACCGGAGCTCGCGGGCTTCCTCCGACGGCGTTGGATGCGCACCCGCATCGCCCAACTCGCGGGCGCGGGAAGATTGCTGTTGGATCGTCAGGACGGTACGGAGGAGCTGGCCGCCCTGCGCGTCCCGCTGCACATCGCGTACGGGGCGGACGAGATGGTCTGGGCGCCGGCGGACCTCGCGGCGGCGGCGGCCCGCGCCGGGGCGCTCCACACGGTGGTGGCGGGCGCCGGCCACTCCCCCAACGTGTCCCACCCCCAGGAGCTGACGGACCGCCTCACCGCCTTCTGGGAGCGCACGGCCGCCGCCTCGGGAAGTACCCCCGCCGGGATCAGTACTGCGCCTTGAGGTGCTGCCAGAAGCCGTCGCGCAGCGAGCGCCGGAGCGTGGCGTGGCCGCGCAGTGAGCGGCTGAGCAGGCGCTCCGCCTCGACGAGCAGGTCCTGGTCGACCGGTCCCGGCAGATAGGGCGCGGCCGGCAGGAGCTCGGCGAGCCGGTCCCGGCCCTGTTCGGCGAGCCAGGTCGCGGCGATCTGGGCGCCGACGAAGCGCACCTCCTCGCGGGAGGGCGGCGGCTCGCCCTCGTTCTCGTACGTGGTGACGGGGCGGCGGGTGACGTACGGGCGGCAGAAGTCGAGCTCGAAGGTGCGCTGGCTGTCGACCTCCCAGAGCAGCGCCTCGGCCTGGTTGCGTCCCTCGGCGGCCTCGATGCCCCAGAGGTGGACGCGGGCGCCGTAGCCCTGGGCCGCCTCGACGGCCGAGACGAGGTCCTCGTCGCCGCCGACGAGGGCGGCGTCGCTGATGGCGCGGTGCCGGGCGAGGGACTCCAGGTCGGTGCGGATCAGGGAGTCGACGCCCTTCTGCTGGTTGTTGGCGTTGAGGTTGCCGAGGCGGACCTTGACGTCGGGGAGCTCGGCGATGGCCTGCTGCTCGGAGGTGTGGATCCGGCGGCGGGCGCCGTCGTACCAGTAGACCCGGAGCAGCCTGCTGTCCGCGAAGATCGCGCGGGCGGTGTCGATGAAGGCCTCGATGAGCCCCTCGGCGTCGAGGTCGAAGGAGCGCCGGTCCTCGGTGCCCGCAACCAGCAACCCGGCCGCAGCATGGACGTAACCCGCGTCGACGAAGATGGCGTGGGTAGAAGGGGTCTTGGCCACCTCGGCCAGCATCCGCTGCAGGAGCTCATTGGTGCGCTCCAGGCGGGCGTCGAGCGCGTGCAGGCGGGCTTCGGTATCGGTCACGTGGGAGGTGTCTGCGTCGTTCATACGGGGCTCATTGTCCGCCGCTCCGGGCCCGGTCGCCACACCCTCCCACCTGCCGGTAGTTAGCCATCCGAAAATTTTCCTTAGCGTAAGGAATGTTTGCAGGGTGCACGTCGTTGGACCCGTACGTAACGCAGTTCTCCATCAGGAGGATCAACTCAGACGAAGGGAGAAGCCCGTGCGCTTCGAAATCCTGCGACTCGACGACATCGACGGCACGCCCGTCGACCGGACCGTCGTGGACGCCGCCTCCGTCAACCGGATCGTGCAGCAGGCCGCCTCGGTCGGCCAGCGCATCTGGATCCGCCCCGCAGAGACCTCGGCCTCGTAACCGGCCGGGTCCACCCCACGCACCGCGCCCCCGCACGGACTTCGCAAGAGCGGAATCCGTACGGGGGCGCAGTGGTGTCCGGGGGCGTTCCGGGCGCCGGCTCAGGCGTTCTGGATCACCTGGGTGACGCCGTTGATGATCTGCTGCACCGCGATGGCGGAGAGCATCATGCCGGCGAGCCGGGTCACCAGGACGACGCCGCCGTCCTTGATGACCCGGATGATCAGCAGCGAGTACCGCATGGTCAGCCAGAGCACGACGTGCATGGCGGCGATGGCGGTCCAGACGGAGACCTGTGAGGCCACGCTGTCGGCGTTCTGCACGGCGAGGATCACCGAGACGATCGCGCCCGGCCCGGCGAGCAGCGGCATGCCCAGCGGGACCAGGGCGACGTTGACGTCCTTGGTCTGCTTGGGCTCGTCGGTCTTGCCGGTGAGCAGGTCGAGCGCGATGAGCAGCAGCAGCAGACCGCCCGCGATCATCAGGGCGGGGACGGAGACGTGCAGGTAGTCCAGGATCTGCTGGCCCAGGAGACCGAAGACGGTGATGACGCCGAAGGCGACGGCGACGGCCTGCCAGGCCATCCGGCGCTGCACCTTGGCCGCACGGCCGGAGGTGAGGGCGAGGAAGATCGGGGTGATCCCGGGGGGATCCATGATCACGAAGAGGGTCAGGAACAGCGAGCCGAAGACGGCGACGTCGAACACGGTGGGGTGCCTTGTGGGAGAGGTGGAACGGTGGGGTGTACCCGTACGGGCCGGAATGCGGGATTCCGGCGACAGGGCAACGAAGAAGCCACCCGCGCACGGTGCGGAGCCGTACGGGGGCGGACCAGGAAGTGGGGCGGCCTGAGAGCGGAGTCGGGTCGGGCCGCGCGGCCACGCCGGCGAACCGGGACGCAGCACGGCACGGACCGCCCCGAACGGCCCGCGCAGCGGGCCCGGGGGTCAGGGCCGGATACCGGCCCCGGTCCGCCGGGGAGGCCTCAGGCGGCGGATCCCCCCGCACCCGGGACCGGGAAGGCGCCCGCCGCGCGGCGGGTGATCTCGCCGTAGATCTCGGGGTCGGTGGTGTACTCGCCGAGGCGGCAGGTCTTGCGGCTGCCGTGGTAGTCGCTGGAGCCCGTGGTCAGCAGACCCAGCTCCTTCGCGAGCCCGCGCAGCCGGGCCCGCGTCGCCTCGTCGTGGTCCATGTGGTCGACCTCGATGCCGTCGAGTCCGGCCTCGGCGAGCCGGGCTATCGCGGCCTCGGACAGCACCTGGCCGCGTTTGACGGCGAGCGGGTGCGCGAAGACGGTGACCCCGCCGGCCGCCTTGACGAGGCGGATCGCGTCGACCGGGTCGAGCTCGTGCTTCTCGACGTACGCCCGGCCGCCGTCGGCGAGCCACTCGGGCGTGAACGCGCCGGACACGTCCGGTACGACCCCGAGCTCGACGAGCGCCTCGGCGACGTGCGGGCGGCCCACGGAGCCGTCGCCGGCGATCCGGGCGACCTGCTCCCAGGTGACCGGGACGCCGAGCTCCTGGAGCTTGCCGACCATGCCGCGGGCGCGCGGCACCCGGTCGTCGCGGACGAGCTCGCGCTCGGCGAGGAGCGCCGGCTCGGCAGGGTCGAAGAGGTACGCGAGCATGTGCAGCCCGATGCCGTCCATCCGGCAGGAGAGCTCGGCCCCGGTGACGAGGGTCAGCCCCTCGGGCAGGGCGGCGATCGCCTCGGCGTGGCCGCGGGTGGTGTCGTGGTCCGTGAGCGCGACGACGTCGAGACCGGCGGCGGCCGCGTTCCGGACGAGCTCGGCCGGGGAGTCCGTACCGTCGGAGGCCGTGGAGTGGGTGTGCAGATCGATGCGCACGACGCGGTACTCCTGGGACTCGGCACGGACGAGGGGACGCTCCAGCATAACGGGCGAATCGAACACGCCCGTACGGAACGTCACCGGGCGCAGCGCGGGTCCCGGCTCGGCAGCGCGGGCCCGGATCCCCCTAGCCGAGCAGCCTCGGGGTGAGCGCACCGCAGGGCAGCAGGTCGACCTCGGCTCCCGCGTCGCGCAGGTCCGTCAGGACGAGTTCGTCGTACATCAGGAGGCCGGACTGCTCGGGCCAGACGATCGCCCACAGCCACAGGCCGCGCGCCTCGCCCGCGAAGACCGCGCGGTCCTGCGGGGCGCCGCTGACGTGCCAGAGCGGGGTCGGCCGCCCGGCGGCGAGCACCTTCGCCTGGGCGGGTTTGTCGATGGCCATGCCGGAGCCGGGATCGAGTCCGTCGATGCCGGCGTACCGCGCGCCGAGTCCGACGCCGAGTTCCTCGGCGACCAGGAGCAGCTCGCCGATCCCGCCGAGCGGGCCGGGCCCCGAGCAGGCGACGGCCGTCGCGCGTCCGCCGCTGCGGTCGTCCCCGGCGTACGCGACGCCGGTGAAGAGCCAGCCGACGGGCAGGGGCCACGGCATCCACACCGGGACCTGGGAGCGGTGCACCACGACCCCGAGGCCCTCGACGCTGGGCGGGATCACGGGCTGGAGCGGGTGCACCGAGCCGTGCACGTCACACTGCCAGGAGTCGGCGAAGAGTCCGGGCGCCCTGACCCGGCCACCGCACTTCGGACAACTGGGTTCGCCCCTCATAGGGCTCAACGGTCCTAGCTCTTCCGCCCCGCGTCAAGGACGCCCACGAACGATCACCCGTCCGGCCCGCCCCTGCGCCCCGGGCATTCGTGATGGCCGGCGTGGCGGCGGTCCTCGGCGCCCTGATCGTCCGGGTCCGCCGCACCGCCCTCACCGCCGAGGCCGAGGAGCCGGCCCCGCAGCACGCCACGGAGGACGGCGTCGGCGTCTTCGCCGACCAGGACCTGTCCGGCGGTCTCAGTCCAGGCTCACGGACCTGCGCAGCGGATCGCGCAGGTCCGTCCCCTGTGCCAGCCAGCGCTCCTCCAGGGCCTGCGCCCCGTGCACCCGCTTCCACGCCGCCTCGTTCGACGTCATCGGCAGCAGCGGCAGGAAGCGGACGGGGTCCATCGGCGCGTCGAGCTCCAGGTCCTCCACCAGTCCGCCCGACTCGGCGACCAGCACCGAGCTGAAGGACGCGCCGGGCCAGAGCGGGTCGCCGACGTCGAGCGAGGCACCCGGAGCCACGATCACGCCCTCGACCTGCGGGGTGGCGGCGAGGACCGCGAGCGGGCGCAGCACCTTGTCGGTGTCGGCGAGCCCGCCCCGTACGGTGAGGACGAGCTCCGCGCGCGGCCCCTTCACCGGGTCGGCGAGCGCGGAGGTCGGATCGGCCATCGGCTGCGCGGACATCCCGAGGGTCGCGTACCGCACGAGGTCGCCGTCGACGAAGCGCAGCACCTCGATCCGGTCCGTGCCGAGGAAGGTCACCGCGGCCCGCGCGTCCGGTTCGCCGAGCGCCGTCCGCAGCCGGGCCTCGACCAGTGCAAGAACTTCTCCCATGTGGGGAGCATAGATCGCGTATGGAACGGGCAAAGGAAGGGATTGACCCTCTGTCGGCTGATAGTGTTGGCCACTGGTCGGGATTCCCGACTGCTCGTCACACGTCATCCCCGACAGGGGACCGGCCGGAGGAGGTGGGACTGCGATGGACCGAAGTCGGTCGGGCAGTACCAGCCGCTCTTCCGCCGCTCCGCACCCCCGCCCGGTGCGCTCCCTCCGGTGACGTCCGGGTCCGGCACGGACCCGCCTCTCCGGCATCTCGCTCGACGGAAGAGCATCCTTCGCTTTCCCCTGTCTGTAGCGACCGCCGTCACCGCGCCCCTCGGGTGCCGCCCGCTTTGTGGACGACGTACCTCCCCGTCCCCATTCCGGGCTGCGCCACGCTTCGCGCCGACGGCCGATCCGTGAAGGAGCACGCCCATGTCGATGATCCGTGACCTGACCGCCGCCGTCCGCCCGAGCCTGCGGCACTCCCTGCGCAAGACCCCCACCACGTACACCTCGTACGACCCCACCCGCGACCACTCGGCCTCCACCGCCGTGGTCGACTGCGCCGTCTACCGCGACGGGCGGCGGGTCGACGACCGCGAGTGCCTCACGCCGCGCGGCGCGATGCACCAGGTGCGGGAGAGCGGCGGCTTCGCCTGGATCGGGCTGCACGAGCCGACCGAGGCCGAATTCGCCGGTATCGCCGCCGAGTTCGGGCTGCACCCGCTCGCCGTCGAGGACGCCGTCCACGCCCACCAGCGGCCCAAGCTGGAGCGGTACGACGACACCCTCTTCACCGTCTTCAAGACCATCCACTACGTCGAGCACGCCGCGCTCACCGCCACCAGCGAGGTCGTGGAGACCGGCGAGGTGATGGTCTTCACCGGTCCCGACTTCGTCATCACCGTCCGGCACGGCGGCCAGGGCTCCCTGCGGAACCTCCGCCACCGCCTCCAGGGCGAGCCGGAGCTCCTCGCCAAAGGCCCGTCCGCGGTCCTGCACGCCATCGCCGACCACGTCGTCGACGGCTACATCGCGGTCGCCGACTCGGTCGAACTCGACATCGACCAGATCGAGATCGACGTCTTCTCGCCGCCCGCGAAGGGCTCCACGCGCGGCGCCGACACCGGCCGGATCTACCAGCTCAAGCGCGAGGTACTGGAGTTCAAGCGGGCGGTCACCCCGCTGCTGCGCCCGATGCAGCTGCTGAGCGAGCGGCCGATGCGACTGGTCGACCCCGACATCCAGAAGTACTTCCGGGACGTCGCCGACCACCTCGCCCGCGTCCAGGAGCAGGTCGTCGGCTTCGACGAGCTCCTCAACTCGATCCTCCAGGCCAACCTGGCGCAGGCGACCGTCGCGCAGAACGAGGACATGCGCAAGATCACCTCGTGGGCGGCGATCGTCGCCGTCCCCACGGCGGTCTGCGGCGTGTACGGCATGAACTTCGACCACATGCCCGAGCTGCACTGGAAGTACGGCTACCCGATGGTGCTCACCGGCATCATCGCGGTCTGCTTCACCATCCACCGCACGCTCAAGCGCAACGGCTGGCTGTAGGAGCCCGCCCGCTAGGCTTCGGGCCATGACAGAAGAGTTGCTCGGGCCCGCCCTCGTCGAGGAGGCCACCAAGAAGTCCGGCCTCGTGTGGGTGCGCGGCACGGGGCCCGCCCGCGCGCTCTGGCACGTCTGGCACGACGGCGCCGCGCACGTCGTCGGGGACGGCCCCGGCGAGCAGCCGCTGCCGGGTCTCGTCGACGGCGGTACGGCCGAGGTGACCGTCCGCAGCAAGGACAAGGGCGGCCGGCTCGTCGCCTGGACCGCCGCGGTCCGCGAACTCTCCCCCGGGACGGAGGAGTGGGAGGCGGCGGTCGCCGAGCTGAAGGGCAAGCGGCTCAACGCCCCCGACGGCGAGGCCATGCCGGGGCGCTGGGCGCGCGAGTGCCGGGTCGTGCGGCTCGATCCGACGTCCTCGACCACGGAGCTGCCGGACGGCTCCCTGGCCGCCGTACCGCTGCCGACGTCGGCGAACACCCGCCGTCCCGTCCCGGCCGCGCTGCCGAAGCTGCTCTTCCGCAAGCGGAAGCGTTAGGTACGCGGCAGCTGCCTGCCGTAGTCGAGGGTCTCCTCCTTCGACGGCTCCGTGAGCGGGAAGTCCTTGTCCCACTCCGAGAGCACCACGACACCCGCTCCCCCGCCCCGCGCGAACTGCACGGGGTACGGCTCGCCGTCCAGGGCCACGTCGAGCGTGCCGCCCTCGCCGTCGGCGCCGCCCTTGACCTTGACCGTGCGGACGCCGCCGATCTGATCGCGGTCGCCCTTGACCTTCTCCCCGTGCAGGCCGATCAGCCCGTCGAGGAGCGTCCCCATGTCGGTGAAGCCGCGCAGCTGCTTGTACGAGGGGTCTCCCTGCGGGACCTTCACGTACTTGTCGTCGAGCGTGTCGGCGGCCTCGGAGTCGGCCTCCGACGGCGTGTCGCCCCCCTTGGAGTCGTGGGCCCAGAAGCCCGCGTCCGCCTTGAGGTAGAGCGCGTCGCCGACCCGGAGCAGCTCGAAGGTGCTGTTCTTCGTCGTCACCGAGCCGGTGGCGCCGTCCTGCTTGAGGCGCATGTTCAGCTTGAAGGTGTCGCCCTTGCTGACCAGGGTGCCGGACAGCCGTACGGCCTTCGCGGCGTCCGCCGTGGTCTGCGCCTTGCGCTCGATCTCGGGCGCGGAGAGTCTCCCCACGCCGTTCGTCCCCTCGTCCGGGTCGGCGGCGCAGGCCGTGAGTCCCACCGTCAGTCCGGCGCAGAGCGCCAGGGGCGTGACCGCCCTGCGGATACGCGATGACGGGGTACGAACGGTCATCTGCGCTGCCTCTCGTGTCGTGGGGGGCGACGGGCGCGGCCCGTACGGGGATGCCGGGGGCGGCCGCGTCCCGGCCGGGCGGAAGGGCCGGGTCCGGTGCCGGGGCCGATGGGGGGAACGGCAGACCGCAGCGTACCCGGGACAGGTGGCGGGCCCCGCAGGCAGCCGTACGGAGGCACTGCCGGGGCGGCGCGGAACGCCACGGGCTAGCCTGAACCAGGCAAAGCTCTGCCATGACCGGCACAGCTCTGCGACGACTCGAATCGTGCGGCACCCAGGAGGCGCGTGGCATGGCGGCAGGCGCCCCCCGGATCTTCGTCTCCCATCTCGCCGGAGTCCCCGTCTTCGACCCGGTCGGCGACCAGGTCGGCCGCGTCAGCGACCTCGTGGCCATGCTCCGCGTCGGGCGCAGGCCGCCCCGGCTGCTCGGCATGGTCGTGGAGGTGCTGAGCCGCCGCAGGGTCTTCGTCCCCATGACCCGGATCACCGGAGTCGCCTCCGGCCAGGTCATCACCACCGGCGTCGTCAACATGCGGCGTTTCGAGCAGCGCCCCACCGAGCGGCTCGTCCTCGGCGAACTCCTCGACCGGCGGGTGACGCTGGTCGAGTCGGGCGAGGAGGTCACCGTCCTCGACGTCGCCATCCAGCAGCTGCCCGCCCGCCGCGACTGGGAGATCGACAAGGTCTTCGTCCGGCGCGGCAAGGGCGGGGCGCTGCGCCGCAAGGGCGAGACGCTGACCGTCGAGTGGTCGGCCGTGACCGGCTTCTCCCTGGAGGAGCACGGGCAGGGCGCCGAGAGCCTGCTCGCCACCTTCGAGAAGCTGCGCCCCGCCGACCTCGCCAACGCCCTGCACCACCTCTCGCCCAAGCGGCGCGCCGAGGTCGCCGCCGCCCTCGACGACGACCGGCTCGCCGACGTCCTCGAAGAGCTGCCGGAGGACGACCAGGTCGAGATCCTGGGCAAGCTGAAGGAGGAGCGCGCCGCCGACGTCCTGGAGGCGATGGACCCGGACGACGCCGCCGACCTCCTGTCCGAGCTGCCCGAGGAGGACCAGGAGCGGCTGCTCACGCTGATGCAGCCGGACGACGCGGCCGACGTGCGGCGGCTCCTGGCGTACGAGGAGCGGACGGCGGGCGGTCTGATGACGACCGAGCCGATCGTGCTGCGCCCGGACGCGACCGTCGCGGACGCGCTGGCCCGGGTCCGCCAGCAGGACCTGTCCCCGGCGCTCGCCGCGCAGGTGTACGTGTGCCGGCCGCCGGACGAGACGCCGACCGGCAAGTACCTGGGCACGGTGCACTTCCAGCGGCTGCTGCGCGACCCGCCGTTCACGCTGGTCAGCTCGCTCGTGGACAGCGATCTGCCGCCGCTCGGCCCGGACACCCCGCTGCCGGCGGTGACCAGCTATCTCGCCGCGTACAACATGGTCGCGGCGCCCGTGGTGGACGAGGGCGGCTCGCTGCTCGGCGCGGTCACCGTCGACGACGTGCTCGACCACCTGCTGCCGGACGACTGGCGGGAGACCGAGTTCCACGAGGAGGGGGCGGGGCATGGCGGCTGAGCGCACGCAGGACCGGGAGCGCGAGCGGGAGCGGTCCGTGCCCCGCATCCGGCTCGACCTGCCGCGCGAGCGGCGGTCCCGGCTGCTTCCGGAGTACGACCCCGAGGCCTTCGGGCGGCTCTCGGAGCGGATCGCCCGCTTCCTGGGGACGGGCAGGTTCCTGGTCTGGATGACCCTGACGATCGTCGTCTGGGTGCTGTGGAACATCTTCGCGCCGGGGCCGCTGAAGTTCGACGAGTACCCGTTCATCTTCCTGACGCTCGCGCTGTCCCTGCAGGCCTCGTACGCGGCGCCGCTGATCCTGCTCGCCCAGAACCGGCAGGACGACCGGGACCGGGTCAACCTCGAACAGGACCGGAAGCAGAACGAGCGGTCGATCGCGGACACCGAGTACCTGACCCGGGAGATCGCGGCGCTGCGGATGGGCCTCGGCGAGGTCGCGACCCGCGACTGGATCCGCTCGGAGCTCCAGGACCTGATCAAGGAGCTGGAGGAGCGCCGGGATCTATTCCCGTCCGGCGAGGACCGGGGAAGTGACGTACCCGACCGTTGACAGCCCTTTCATGGGCCCGTGGTCGGCGCCGTACCATCGTCGGTATGGCTACGGAAGACGCGGTGCTCGCAGCACTGGCGACGGTGAACGACCCTGAGATCAACAAGCCGATCACTGAGCTCGGCATGGTCAAGTCGGTGGAGATCGAACCGGACGGCAAGGTCGCCGTCACGGTCTACCTGACCGTCTCCGGCTGCCCGATGCGCGAGACCATCACCCAGCGGGTGACCGAGGCCGTCTCCGGTGTCGAGGGTGTCACCGGCGTCGACGTCTCGCTGGACGTGATGAGCGACGAGCAGCGCAAGGAGCTGGCGGCGGCGCTGCGCGGCACGAGCGCCGAGCGCGAGGTCCCCTTCGCGAAGCCGGGCTCGCTGACCCGGGTGTACGCGGTGGCGTCCGGCAAGGGCGGTGTCGGCAAGTCCTCCGTGACCGTGAACCTGGCGGCGGCGATGGCCGCCGACGGTCTGAAGGTCGGTGTCGTCGACGCCGACATCTACGGGCACAGCGTGCCGCGGATGCTGGGCGTGGACGGCCGTCCGACCCAGGTCGAGAACATGATCATGCCGCCGTCGGCGAACGGCGTGAAGGTCATCTCCATCGGCATGTTCACCCCGGGCAACGCGCCGGTGGTGTGGCGCGGCCCGATGCTGCACCGCGCGCTCCAGCAGTTCCTCGCGGACGTGTACTGGGGCGACCTGGACGTCCTCCTGCTCGACCTTCCGCCGGGCACCGGTGACATCGCGATCTCGGTCGCGCAGCTCGTGCCGAACGCGGAGATCCTCGTCGTCACGACCCCGCAGCAGGCGGCGGCGGAGGTCGCCGAGCGGGCCGGCTCGATCGCCGTCCAGACGCACCAGAAGATCGTCGGCGTCGTCGAGAACATGGCGGGTCTGCCGTGCCCGCACTGCGACGAGATGGTCGACGTGTTCGGCACGGGCGGCGGCCAGAAGGTCGCGGACGGCCTGACCCAGACCACGGGCACGACGGTCCCGGTCCTCGGCTCGATCCCGATCGACGTACGGCTCCGCGAGGGCGGCGACGACGGCAGGCCGGTCGTCCTCTCCGACCCCGACTCCCCGGCGGGCGCGGCCCTCCGCGCGATCGCCGGCAAGCTCGGTGGCCGCCAGCGGGGCCTGTCGGGCATGAGCCTGGGCATCACGCCGCGCAACAAGTTCTGAGACCGCCCGGTCCGGTACGGCATGACGAAGGGCGCCCCCTTGGTGGGGGCGCCCTTCGTCGTCTTCAGGCGCCGTACGCGGTCAGGTCCTTCACCCGCGAGAACCCCAGCCCGTACGCGCTCATCCCCCGCCCGTACGCCCCGATGTGCACGTCCCCGGCGGAGCCCGCGAGGACCCACCCGAACTCGGTCTCCCGGTAATGGAAGGAGACGGGCACGCCGTCGACGGGCAGCGACAGGGTGGACCAGGCCGGCCCGTCGAGGTCGTCGGCCAGCTCGAACGCCGTCTCCGTCTGCTGGTCCAGCCAGTGGTCCCGCAACGCGTGGTCGAGCGAGGCGGGCCAGGTGTGGGCCAGGAGCCCGGAGCCGGCCAGCCAGGCGGCGGAGGAGACCGTGGTGGCGTCCAGGACGCCCGTGCCGTCCCCGGTGCGGCGGACGGGGTTCGCGGCGACCGTCACGACGACGGCGAAACGCTCCTTCTCCGCGCCGTTCGCCTCGGACTTTATCGACGGCTCGTCACCGTGGCCCATGGAGCCGTGCTGCACGGTGCCGTCCGCCGCCGTGCCGACCTGCATCAGCCGGCGCGGGCCGGTGAACGCCTCGTCGAGCCCGTACCAGGCGAAGGGTGCGCGCAGAAAGCCATCGGCTTCCACCCGACTCGTCGTCTTCATCTCGGCCGCCTCCTCGTTCCGTCAACAGAGCGAGGATAGCCACCGGGGAGGAGCGGGGCGGTGACAGGCCGTCGTCAGGTGGCGTCGGAGTCGTACGGAGGACGCTCCCCGGTGTCCGGCTTGTCCTGCTTCTTCAGCAGGTCCGGGGAGCCGTTGACCGCGGCGGGAGCGGGTGTGCTCTCCCGGCCGTGGACGGCGTCGGCGACCTCGTTCATCTCCTTCTTGAGGTCGAACGTGCCGCGCAGTTCCTTGAGGTCCTTGAGGTCCTCGTTGGTCTCCAACTGCTTGCGGAGGAACGTCTTCGGGTTGAGGTCCTCGAACTCGAAGTCCTTGAACTCCGGCCCCAGCTCGCTGCGGATGTCCTGCTTCGCGCTGTCGGAGAACTCGCGGACCTTCCGGATGAAGCGCGAGACGTCCTGGATCACCTTCGGGAGCTTGTCCGGCCCGAAGACGAGCACGGCGAGGACCACGAGCGTCACCAGCTCGAGTGCGCCTATGTCGCTGAACACCTAGTAGCTCCTTCACGGTCCAGGGCCCGGTCCACGGTACCCGCCGAAGCTGCCGGACGGGTACCTCGTGGTGTCCGCCACATGGCGCTCAGGTGCCCTGTGAGGATCCGAGCGTCAACGTCTTTGTCAGCTCTTTGCCGTCCCGGGTCAGGGTGAGCGCCAGTTCGTCGCCGGGGCGGTGGGCCCGGATCTTCACGATGAGCTCCTCGCCGTTGTGCACGCGCTGGCCGTCGACCTTGGTGATGACGTCCCCGGGCCGGAGCCCCGCCTTGGCGGCCGGGCCGCCGGGGGTGACGGAGGCGGAGCCGTCCTTGCCCTTCTCGCCGACCCGGGCGCCGTCGCCGTTGAACTGCATGTCGAGGCTCACACCGATGACGGGGTGGGTGGCCTTCCCGGTGTTGATGAGCTCCTCGGCGACGCGCTTGCCCTGGTTGATCGGTATGGCGAAGCCGAGACCGATGGAACCGGGCTGGCTCGCGCCCTCGCCCTCTCCCTCGCCGGACCCGCCGCCGGCGGCCCGGATCGCGCTGTTGATGCCGATGACCTGGGCCTTGGAGTCGAGCAGCGGGCCGCCGGAGTTGCCGGGGTTGATGGGGGCGTCGGTCTGGAGCGCGTCGACGTAGCTGATGTCGGTGCCGTCGCCCTTCTCGCCGCCGGCGGTGATCGGGCGCTCCTTGGCGCTGATGATCCCGGAGGTCACGGTGTTGGAGAGGTCGAAGGGGGCGCCGATGGCGACGACGGGGTCGCCGACGCGGACGTTGTCGGAGTTCCCGAGCGGCAGGGCCTTGAGGCCGGACACGCCGGTGACCTGGACGACGGCCAGGTCGTAGCCGGTGTCCTTGCCGATGAGCCTGGCGCGGGCCGTCTCGCCGCTGGAGAAGGTGACCGAGATGTCCTCGGAGGACGCGGCCCCGTCGACGACGTGGTTGTTGGTGAGGATGTGGCCCTTGGTGTCGAGGACGAAGCCGGTGCCGGTGCCGGACGAGCCGTTGCCCTTGACGTGCAGGGTGACCACGCCGGGCAGGGCGCTGGCGGCGATCCCGGCGACGCTGTCCGGGGCACGGCCGGTGTCCCCGGCCTCGGCCTGCGGCAGCTCGACGGTGGTGATCCCGCCGTTCCGCTCGACGTAGGCGCCGATCCCTCCGCCGATGACGCCGGTGACCAGGGCGAAGACGAGCGCGCCCGCGACCGCGAGCCCCTTCCGGGACCTCTTGGCGGGCAGCGGCGGGACGCCGGTCCCGGCGGCCCCCCAGGGGTCGTACTGCACCCAGGGCGCGGCAGTGCCGTGCGGCGGCTGGGGGTGGGCGTGCGGCTGCGGATGGGGCTGCGGCTGGTGGTGCGCCTGCGGCGGTACGGCGGCGGGCGGGCGCTGCACGGGCGGCGCGGGCGCCCACGGTCCCGGCTCGCCGTACGGCGGCGTGCGGTACTCGTCGGGCGCGTGCAGGGGCTGTCGCGCCTGCGGGGCGGGCGCCCCGACCGGCGCGGGAGTCTCCTCGGGAGCCGGTCCCGCGGCGGGTACGGCGACGGGCTCCGGCGCGGGCGCGGCCTTCGTCAACCCGACGGGGGGCGCGGACACGACGTCCGACGCCGGAGGCGCGGGCGCCTGGGGTTCGGGCGCCGGCTCGGTGGCCGTCACGCCGGCCGGCTCCTGCCCCGGGGTGGGGTGGGGCGCGGGCAGGGGAAAGTCACCGTCGCCGGCCTCGGTCACGGCACGGCTGTCGGCTGCGGCACCGGCTTCGGTCACCGCACGGCCGGCGGCCGTGGCGGCCTCGTCGGCCGGGGGCGGCGTGGGTATCCGCGCCGCCTCCGGTGTGCTCGACGGCCGGCTCCACCAGTTCGGCTTCCCGTTGTTCATGTTCTCCCCGCAACCGCTGACCCGTCCGCGCCCTGGGTCGGGCGCCCGTGCCCCTGGATTCAACCAGGTCGCGGGTCAGCGGTGGGAGCCGAGCGGTCCGGTCGTCGGGCTCGCCATCGGGCTGGGCCCGGGGGCGAAGGCCAGCTGGAGGGCCGGACCCGTCGGCCGTATGAACGGCGAGAGGGCGAGGAGGGACTGCGGGGCCGCGCTCCGGAGCCGTACCGCCACCAGCGGGGCGGCGGTGGAGCGGACCGCGTCCGGCGGGACCGCGCCCGACGGGACCGTGCCCTGTGCGGCGACCGCGACCGGTCCCTGCGGGACGGCGGCCGGGGTGACCGCGGCGAGCGGCTCGGTGGCGTCGACGGACTGGGCGCCCGCGCGCTCGCCGGAGCGCGTGCCGCGCCCGGTCCCGGTGCTGCTGCCCGCGCCGCCGCCGGTCGCGGTGGCGCGCAGCGGGGTGACGGCGCTGCCTGTGCCCTGGCCGCCGCGCGCGCTCGCGCTCACGGAGGCTTCGAGGGGCACCGAGCCGCCGAGGGCGATCGCCGCGAACGAGACGGCGCTGGCCGCGGCGAAGGCGAAGCGCCGGCCGCGTCCGGAGGTCCCGGACGGCCGGTGGCCGACCTCGTGGATGCGGAAGCCCGTTCCGGGGGCGTCGGGATGCGGGGTGACGACGGCGGCGGTGGCGAAGCCGTCGGACTTCACTCCACCCGTGCCGAGGAACCCTTCGAGGGGACCGCGCGGTCCGCCGGGCCCTCCTCCCGACCCGTCCTGCCCCCCGGGGAGGCCCTGGAGACGGGCGAGGAAGCCCTCCGAGGGCGAGGGGGGAGCCGCCGAGGCGAAGACGCTCTTCAGCTTGCGCTGGGCGTCGGCCTCGGCCTTGCAGCGGGCGCAGGTCGCGAGGTGGGCGAGGACCCGCTCGCGGGCGTCGTGGCCGAGCTCGCCGTCGACGAGCGCGGCCAGCCGGTCCCCGAGGTGGTGCTCCGCGGGAGTCGGTGACGTGGGACGTGTGCCGCTCACGCTGTCCGTGCCTCCCATCCGACGGAAGCGAGCGCACGCTCCGCCCGGGCCTCGGGCGAGCGGTGCTTGAGGGCCTTGCGCAGGTGGGAGCGGCCGCGGTGGATGCGGCTGCGGACGGTGCCGAGCTTCACTCCGAGGGTCGCGGCGATCTCCTCGTACGACAGTCCCTCGATGTCACAGAGGACGACCGCCGCTCGGAACTCGGGCGCGAGGGTGTCGAGGGCCTGCTGCACGTCGGCGTCGAAGTGCGTGTCGTTGAACACCTGCTGCGGCGAGGGCTCCCGGCTGGGGAGCCGCTCGGCGGCGTCGTCGGCGAGCGCGTCGAAACGGATGCGCTGCTTGCGCCGGACCATGTCGAGGAAGAGGTTGGTGGTGATGCGGTGCAGCCAGCCCTCGAAGGTGCCCGGGGTGTACGTCGACAGCGAACGGAAGACGCGGACGAAGACCTCCTGGGTGAGGTCCTCGGCGTCGTGCTGGTTGCCCGTCAGGCGGTAGGCGAGGCGGTAGACCCGACCGCTGTGCGTGCTGACGATCTCCTCCCAGGTGGGAGGGGTCCACGCCTGCGATTCCGCATCCGATGCGAAGGTCGCCGTGGTGGGAGCGGAGTCGGTGGTGCGGAAACGGTCAGCGGTGTCGGTCACGGATTTCGGCTCACCCGCCGACCTGAGAAGACGCCGAAGCACTCCTCCCCGATCCACAGGAGCAGCCGCACCTCCCCTGTCGGCTCTGGTGGTGTCCAGCGGAGCCCCTACCATAGCCACCTCGCCCGTTAGCTCCGGATAAGAATCTTTACGCGAATTTGGCACCGGCTCGCCCGGCTGCCTCGGTCGCGTCCTACCCCTGGTGAACGCACGGTCCCATCTGCGGGTTCCCGCTGACAGCGGATACAGTCACCGTTGCGTCAACTACGGGGACAGGAGAGGGCCATTACCGCCAACCGGCAGACGAGCTGGTCGTTCGCCGACGCCTTCGTCGCCGAGGACGAAGCTCTGCGCTGGGCTCGTGAGCGGGCCCGGGAGACAGGGCTGCCCTCGGTGTCGCCGGGCACCGGTGGGGCGCTGCGCCTGCTCGCCGCGACGGCGGACGCCAAGGCGGTGGCGGAGATCGGTACCGGCACGGGCGTGTCCGGCATCTATCTGCTGCTCGGGATGCGGCCGGACGGCGTCCTGACGACGGTGGACCTGCAGCCGGAGCGGCAGCAGGTCGCGAAGACGGCGTTCCGGGCGGCGGGCTTCGCCGGCAACCGGGCCCGTTTCATCCCCGGCCGCGCCCTGGACGTACTGCCCCGGCTCGCGGACGGCGGGTACGACCTCGTGTTCTGCGACGGTGACCGGCTCGAGTACCTGGACTACCTCGCTGAATCGTTGCGCCTGCTGCGACCGGGGGGTCTCGTCTGCTTCGAGGGGGTCTTCGCGGACGGCCGCACGGTCGATTCGGGGGCCCAGCCGGCGGAGGTCCAGCGGCTCCGTGAGCTGCTGCGCGCGGTGCGGGAGAGCCAGGAGCTCATCCCCTCCCTGCTGCCGGTGGGCGACGGCCTGCTCTGCGCGGTACGCCGCGGCTGACGGCCGAGGCCGGGGCGCATGGCCGGAGACACCGCTGCCCCGGCACGGCGGACCGTACCGGGGCAGCGGTGGGGAATCTCGGGAGAAGAGGGTCAGCCGACAACCTTCTTGAGGGCGTCACCCAGCGCCTCGGCCTCGTCCGGGGTCAGCTCGACGACAAGCCGACCGCCGCCTTCGAGCGGAACGCGCATGACGATGCCCCGCCCCTCCTTGGTCACCTCGAGCGGGCCGTCACCCGTCCGCGGCTTCATGGCCGCCATGCTTGTTCCCCTTCCTGAAACCAGCTCATTGTCAGCCGGGCAGCTCCATGATGTGGAGCACGCGTCACCGGCTTCGAACACATTGCTTCCAGGTCATTATCCCGCATGGCAGGACCCGATGACCAACATCGCTTGGCATCGCTTGCGCAACGCGCTCCCGCAAAACCCCACATTTCGGCGATCGGCCTGCGATACTTCGCCGCTCCTCGCCGGACGGACCCCTTCCCTTCTTTGACGCAGCTCACATGGGCGGCACGGGTGATCTCCGCCATGCTGTGCTGGTCAACCACGCAAAGAGGCGAAGGGATCCCGATGGCCGACACGGTGCTGTACGAGGTGAGCGACGGGCTCGCCACCATCACGCTCAACCGGCCCGAGGCGATGAACGCGATGAACGTTGCCGCGAAAGTCGCCCTCCGGGACGCCGCTGAGACGGCCGCGGCCGACCCCGCCGTACGGGCGGTGCTGCTCACGGCGGCCGGCGACCGGGCGTTCTGTGTGGGCCAGGACCTGAAGGAACACGTGGGGCTGCTCACGGCGGACCAGGAGTCCGGCACGCGCGAGACCATGAACACGGTCCGTGACCACTACAACCCGATCGTGCGGGCGCTCACCGGCATGCGGAAGCCGGTCGTCGCGGGCGTGAACGGCGTCGCCGCCGGGGCCGGCTTCGGCTTCGCGCTCGCGGCGGACTACCGGGTGGTCGCCGACACGGCCTCCTTCAACACCTCCTTCGCGGGCGTGGCGCTCGCCGCCGACTCGGGCGTGTCGTGGACGCTGCCGCGGCTGATCGGCGCGAGCCGGGCCTCGGACCTGCTGCTCTTCCCGCGCTCGATCGGCGCCCAGGAGGCGTACGAACTCGGCATCGTGAACCGTCTGGTCCCGGCCGCCGACCTGGCCGCCGAGGCGGAGAAGGTGGCCCGCACCCTCGCGGCCGGCCCGACGGTGGCCTACGCGGCCCTGAAGGAGTCCCTCGCCTACGGCGCCGACCACTCCCTCACCGAGGCCCTCGGCAAGGAGGAGGAGCTCCAGGCCCTGGCGGGCGCCTCGGAGGACCACACGATCGCGGTCCGCGCCTTCATCGCCAAGGAGAAGCCGAAGTACCTGGGCCGCTGAGCAGGGGCGGAACCCCGTCGTACGGGGCGGTGAGCGGCTCTGTAGGACTCGCTCACCACTCGTACGCACATACCTGGGGGGTTCCGTGGGGACAACCGCATCCGTTCCCTCGCCCACCGGGACGACGTCCCGCGCGTCCACGTCTTCTGACCGGCACCGCCGGCGCGGGGTCCCGGGCGGTTACCCGTCGCCCCGGGCCACGCAGCCCTTCACGTGGTCGTCCACCAGGCCACAGGCCTGCATGAGGGCGTATGCCGTCGTCGGGCCGATGAAGCGGAGGCCGCGTTTCTTGAGGGCCTTCGAGAGGGCCGTCGACTCGTCGGTGACCGCCGGGACCTCGGCGAGGGTGCGCGGGGTCGGGCGGGTCGCCGGGTCGGGGGCGTAGGACCAGATCAGGGCGTCCAGTTCGCCCGGCGACCAGCCGGCGAGCAGCTTCGCGTTCGCCAGGGTCGCGTCGACCTTGGCGCGGTTGCGGATGATGCCCTCGTCGGCGAGGAGCCGCTCCCGGTCCGCGTCGCCGAAGGCCGCTACGGACGCGATCTCGAAGCCGGCGAAGGCACGGCGGAAGCCCTCGCGGCGGCGCAGGATCGTGATCCACGACAGGCCCGACTGGAAGGCCTCCAGACAGAGCCGCTCGAAGAGGGCGTCGTCGCCGTGGACCGGGCGGCCCCACTCCTCGTCGTGGTACGCCACGTAGTCCTCGGCCGACAGGCCCCAGGGGCAGCGCAGCCGCCCGTCGGGCCCCGGGATCGCCTCGCCCGTCACTGCTCGCCGCCCTCCGCGCCCGTGTCACCGGCGGCGGCGCCCGCGAGCGCCTCCTCCAGCTCGGCGATCCGGGCGTCGCGCTCAGCGAGCTCGGCGCCGAGGCGGACGAGGACGTCGTCCACGTCGGCCATCCGGTAGCCGCGGGCGGCGACGGGGAGGCGGAGCGCCTCGACGTCGGCGCGGTCCACCGGCCGTGCGGCCGGGAGGGGGTCGACGAGCTGCTCGGGCGCCACCTCGGGCAGCACCTCGCCGTCGCCGCCGCCGACCACGGCGAGGGTCACCGCGGCCACGACCACGACCATCGTGATGAGCAGAAACCAGAACACCTGCGCGCCTCTCCCCGGAGTGGAAAACGTCCCGCGCCGATCGTGCCATGCGCCACCGACGGTTAGGGTCGCAGGCGAACGGACGCGAGGGAGGACAAAAGGGATGCTGCGCTTGGGACGGCGTGAATTCGGGCCGCACGAGCCGGTGATCATGGCGATCGTGAACCGGACGCCGGACTCCTTCTACGACCAGGGCGCGACCTTCCGGGACGAGCCGGCGCTCGCCCGGGTCGAGCAGGCGGTGGCGGAGGGGGCTGCGATCATCGACATCGGCGGGGTCAAGGCCGGCCCCGGCGAGGAGGTGACGGCGGAGGAGGAGGCGCGGCGCACGGTCGGTTTCGTCGCCGAGGTCCGCAGGCGCCATCCCGACGTGGTGATCAGCGTCGACACCTGGCGGGCGGATGTCGGCGAGGCGGTCTGCGAGGCCGGGGCGGACCTCCTGAACGACGCGTGGGGTGGCGTCGACCCGCGGCTCGCGGAGGTCGCCGCGAAGTTCGGCGCGGGCCTCGTCTGCACCCATGCGGGCGGCGCGGAGCCGCGGACCCGGCCGCACCGGGTCGAGTACGAGGACGTGATGGCCGACATCCTGCGGGTCACGGTCGGGCTCGCGGAGCGCGCTGTCTCGCTCGGCGTGCGGCGGGACGGCATCATGATCGACCCCGGCCACGACTTCGGAAAGAACACCCGGCACAGCCTGGAGGCGACGCGGCGGCTCGGCGAGATGACGGACACGGGGTGGCCGGTGCTGGTCTCCCTGTCCAACAAGGACTTCGTCGGCGAGACGCTCGACCGGCCCGTGAAGGAGCGGGTCCTCGGGACCCTGGCCACCACGGCCGTCTCCGCGTGGCTGGGTGCCCAGGTGTACCGGGTGCACGAGGTCGCCGAGACCCGGCAGGTCCTGGACATGGTGGCGTCCATCGCCGGCCACCGCCCGCCGGCCGTGGCCCGTCGGGGGCTGGCCTAGGACGGCGGGAGGGGCCGCCGGAAAAACCGGCGCCCCTCCCGGGGACGGCCTACTTGCCGGTCTCCTTCGTCACCAGGGCCACCGCCTCTTCCACGTCGTCCGTGACGTGGAAGAGGAGGAGGTCACGCTCCGAGGCCTTGCCGCCCGCGACGACCGAGTCGCGCAGCCAGTCGACGAGACCCTTCCAGTACTCCGTACCGAAGAGCACGATCGGGAAGCGGGTGACCTTGCGGGTCTGGACCAGCGTGAGGGCCTCGAAGAGCTCGTCCAGCGTGCCGAGGCCGCCGGGCAGGACGACGAACCCCTGTGCGTACTTCACGAACATCGTCTTGCGGACGAAGAAGTAGCGGAAGTTCACGCCGATGTCGACGTGCGGGTTGAGCCCCTGCTCGAAGGGGAGCTCGATGCCGAGGCCCACCGAGACGCCGTTGGCCTCCCTCGCCCCCTTGTTGGCCGCCTCCATGGCGCCCGGACCGCCGCCCGTGATGACCGCGAAACCGGCCTCGACGAGCGCCCGGCCGATCCGTACGCCCGCCTCGTACTCCGGCGAGTGCGGCTTCGTGCGGGCAGAGCCGAAGACGCTGATCGCGCTGGGCAGTTCGGCGAGGGCGCCGAAGCCCTCGACGAACTCGGACTGGATGCGCATGACCCGCCAGGGGTCGGTGTGCACCCATTCCGAGTCGCCCTCGGTGTCGAGCAGCCTCTGGTCCGTGGTGCCCGGCTGGACCTGGTCCCTGCGCCTGAGCACCGGCCCGAGCCGCTGCTCCTCCGGCTTCGTCTCCCCTTCGGGGATCCCCATGACCTGCTCCCTCCGTCGAACCGACGATCTTCTCGTCCGGCCAGCGTAGGACCACGGAGGTGACGAAATGCGAAATTACGGGAGACGGGCGGTCAGCCAGTCGCGGAGCCGTGCCTCGCAGTGGTGGATCCGGTCGACCGGGACGTGCTCGTCCCGCTTGTGCGCGTAGATCGGGTCGCCCGGACCGTAGTTGACGGCGGGCACCCCGAGCGCGCTGAAGCGGGCGACGTCGGTCCAGCCGAACTTGGGCTGCGCGCTGCCTCCGACGGCCTTCATGAAGGCCTCGGCCGCGGGGTGGGAGAGGCCGGGCAGGGCGCCGGGGCTCTCGTCGTCGACGACGAACTCGGCGATGTCGCAGCCCTCGAAGAACTCGCGGACGTACGCCAGCGCCTCGGCCGGGGAGCGGTCGGGGGCGTACCGGTAGTTGACGGTGACGGCGCAGGCGTCGGGGATGACGTTGGTGGCGACGCCGCCCTCGATCCGTACGGCGTTGAGACCCTCGTGGTACTGGAGGCCGTCGATGACCGGCTTGCGCGGCTCGTAGGCGGCGAGACGGGCGAGGATCGGCGCGGCGGTGTGGATGGCGTTGGAGCCCATCCAGGAGCGCGCGGAGTGGGCGCGCTCGCCGGCCGTGTGCAGGATGACGCGCAGGGTGCCCTGGCAGCCGCCCTCGACCTGGCCGTCGGAGGGTTCGAGGAGGACGGCGAAGTCGCCTTCCAGCCAGGCGGGGTGCGCGGCGGCGATCTTGCCGAGGCCGTTGAGGTCGGCGGCGACCTCCTCGTTGTCGTAGAAGACGAAGGTGAGGTCGCGGTTCGGCTCGGGGACGGTGGCGGCGATCCGCAGCTGGACGGCGACGCCGGACTTCATGTCGGAGGTGCCGCAGCCCCAGAGGATGCCGTCCTCGTCGAGCCGCGAGGGCACGTTGTCGGCGATCGGCACGGTGTCGATGTGGCCGGCGAGGACGACGCGCTCGTCGCGGCCGAGGTTCGTCCGGGCGACGACGTTGTTGCCGTACCGGTGGACGGTGAGGTGCGGCAGGAGGCGCAGGGCCTGCTCGATCGCGTCCGCGAGCGGCTGCTCGGTCCCGCTGACGGACGGGAAGTCGACGAGGGCGGCGGTGAGCGCGGCTCCGTCCAGGGAGAGGTCGAGGGGGCCGTCGAGCGGGGTGATGTCTGCCATGTGCCGACCCTAACGCGGCCTCCAGTACGGTGGGCCCGTGTCCGAGCCCACCCGCCCCCGCCGTCGCGGTCGCCTCGCCCGTTCCGCGGCCGCCTTCGCCGTGCTCCTCGGCCTCGCCTCGTACGTGGCCGTCCACCAGATGACGGGCAGCAAGGGCGCACCCCGGTGCAGTGTGGGCAGCGGGGACAACCGGTACGAGTTCACTCCGGAGCAGGCGTCCAACGCGGCGACGATCTCGGCGGTGGGCACCACGCGGGGGCTGCCGGAGCGGGCCGTGACGATCGCGCTCGCGACCGCGCTGCAGGAGTCGGCGCTGCGGAACATCGAGCACGGCGACCGGGACTCGCTGGGTCTCTTCCAGCAGCGGCCCTCGCAGGGCTGGGGGTCGCCGGCGCAGATCATGGACCCGGTGTACGCGTCGGGGAAGTTCTACGAGGGCCTGCAGAAGGTCCCGGGGTACTCGCGGATGCCGCTGACGGTGGCGGCGCAGAAGGTGCAGCGGAGCGGCTTCCCGCAGGCGTACGCGAAGCACGAGCCGGACGCCACACTCCTCTCGGCCGCGCTGACGGGCCGCTCGCCGGCGGCGCTGACGTGTACGGCGAGCGTGGTGAAGGGCCGGCCGGGCGATCCGGAGCAGGTGCGCCGCGAGCTGGTACGGGCCTTCGGCGAGAAGGCGGCGCCGGAGGCGGTGACGGGCGGCCCGAGCGCGGGCCGCTCGGCCTCGGAGCCGCCGGTGCTCGTGGTGCCGGTCCGCGCGGCGAGGGGCGCGGGGAGCGCGCCGGGCGCCGGCTCGGACGAGCGCCGCGGCTGGGAGCTGGCCCAGTGGGCGGTGGCCCGCGCGGACGCCCTGCGCATCACGGAGGTCTCGTTCGGGGACCGGGTGTGGCGCGCGGGCGAGGCGGGCGGAGGCTGGTCGCGGTCCTCGGGCGCCGAGGCCACCACGACCGGCGAATCCGTCCGTATGCGGCTCGCTCAGTAACGGGGCGGGAAGCCGAGGAGCGGCTCGTCCCAGCGGTCCGTTCGGCGGGAAGCCGAGGAGCGGCTCGTCCCAGCGGTCCGTTCGGCGGGAAGCCGAGGAGCGGCTGATCTCGGCGGTCCGTTCGGCGGGACCCGCGACCGAGCGCGCGTTTGATCCTTCACCCGTCCGTGGCACGGCCCGGACGCGCGGCGGACGGAATTCGAGCGGTCTTCGAGCCGCTTTCCCCCCTCATCACCCCGCCCCTCCCTCCCCTTGCGCCACAAGGGAAGTGACGGTTCCGCAGGGCTTCCCGGCATGGGACGTTCGTCCGTTTTCCTCCCCGCCCGACAATACGACGCATTGCCAACTCTTTACCTTCGACCGCCGCAACCTCACCCGCCCCCAGGCCGGTTGTCACCGCGTAATCGTCCTCTCCGTCGAAGGAGCACCATGTCCCTCTCCCTGACCCGCCGGATCGCCCGTGCCGCCCTCATCGTCGCGGCCGGAGCAGCCCCCGTGGTCGGTGCGGCCGGCTCCGCGAGCGCTCTGGACCACAGCCTGGCGCCGACCGGCGCCCTCGGCGGCGTGACCGCTCTGGACGCTGCCGCCGCGGGGAGCACCGTCGACAGCGCCTCGCAGACCGCGAACGGTGTGGTCGACAAGGCCGGCGACAAGGCCGTCGACACCGCCGCCCCGGCCGCCGGCAAGACCGTCGACAAGGCCGGCAAGGCCGCCACCCCCGTCGCCCAGAAGGTCGTCGGCAACACGGGCGAGGTCGTCGGCCAGACCGCCGGTGCCGCGGCCGAGAGCACCGAGGCCCCCACCGGCGGCGCCCTGGGCGGCGGCGTGGGCGGCCTGCCGACCGGCCAGGCCCTCGGCGGCCTGCCCGTCGCCTGACCCGCGCGGGAACGCACGGAGGGCCCGGGGAGCACGCGCTCCCCGGGCCCTCCGCCGCTTGCTCAGCCCAGGCGCTTGACCGCGGCCTCGACCCGCTCGTCCGTCGCCGTGAACGCCACCCGCACGAACCGCTCCCCGGCCTCGCCGTAGAAGTCGCCGGGCGCCACCAGGACGCCCTTCTCCGCCAGGTACGCCACCGTCTCCCAGCACGGCTCGTCCCGCGTCGCCCACAGGTACAGGCTCGCCTCGCTGTGCTCGATCCGGAAGCCGTGCGCCTCCAGGGCCGCCCGCAGCGCCGCCCGGCGGGCCGCGTACCGCTCCCGCTGCTCGGCCACGTGCGCGTCGTCGCCGAGCGCCGCCACCGTCGCCGCCTGCACCGGCGCCGCCGTCATCATGCCGCCGTGCTTGCGGATCTGGAGCAGCTCGCCCAGGACGGCCGCGTCGCCCGCGACGAACGCCGCGCGGTAACCGGCCAGGTTGGAGCGCTTGGACAACGAGTGGACCGCGACGATCCCCTCGTACGTCCCCCCGCAGACGTCCGGGTGCAGGACCGAGACCGGGTCGGCCTCCCAGCCGAGCTCCAGGTAGCACTCGTCGGAGAAGACGAGGATGCCGTGCTCACGCGCCCAGGCCACGATCCGGGTCAGCTCGTCCTTCGCGAGGACCTTGCCGGTCGGGTTGGACGGGGAGTTGAGCCACAGCAGCCTGACCGCGGCCGGGTCCAGGTCCGCGATCGGGTCGTCGTAGACGACGGGCGTCGCGCCGCAGAGCCGCGCCCCCGCCTCGTACGTCGGGTACGCGAGCCGTGGGTAGGCGACCACGTCGCCCGCGCCGAGCCCCAGCTGCGTCGGCAGCCAGGCCACCAGCTCCTTGGAGCCGACCACCGGCAGCACGTTCTCGTGGGCGAAGTCCACCGCGCCGAGGCGTCGCCCGCACCAGCCGGTGAGCGCGTCCCGCAGCTCCTTCGTCCCCCACACCGTGGGATAGCCCGGCGAGTCCGCCGCCGCGACCAGGGCCTCCTGGATCAGCGCGGGGACCGGGTCCACGGGCGTACCGACGGACAGGTCCACGATGCCGTCCGGGTGCGCCAGGGCCGTCTTCTTGTACGGCTCCAGCTTGTCCCAGGGGAAGACGGGAAGGCGCGAAGAGACTGCGCTCACGGGTTGGCTCACTTCCTCGTACGTACGGAAAACGCTTCGGCCCCGTACAGCGGCGAGGCCGTACGGGACCGAGGGCGGACGATCAGCCGTTCTGCGGCGGCAGGGCGGCGATGAAGGGGTGGTCGCGCTCGATCTCGCCGAGCTTGGAGGCACCACCGGGCGAACCGAGCTCGTCGAAGAACTCGACGTTCGCCTTGTAGTAGTCCTTCCACTCCTCCGGGGTGTCGTCCTCGTAGAAGATCGCCTCGACCGGGCAGACCGGCTCACAGGCCCCGCAGTCGACGCATTCGTCCGGGTGGATGTACAAGGACCGCTTGCCCTCGTAGATGCAGTCGACGGGGCACTCCTCGATGCACGCCTTGTCCTTGACGTCGACACAAGGCTGCGCGATGACGTAGGTCACGCTGTCGTTCCTCCTCGATAGGGCTGGTCTGCGCGGGAGCGCGGCGTCGTCGATGCCCGCACCTAGTATCTCCGTTCTTGGGGGCGATCCGAACAGGAGGGGCGGAGAAGCTGTGGAAATCATCGGCGCGGGGCGCCTTGAGGTGCGAATCACCAGCGCTGACGTGGGGAAACGTGTCTCCGTTCGGTACGTGACGGACGCGGCCGAAGCAGGCGCGCGGTTCACCGACGCGGTCGGGGTTCTCACATCATGGGATGCCGGTGTGCTGCTGATCACACGAAAGAGCGGCGAGAGCGTCCGGATCGCGGAATCCGCCCTGGCCGCGGGGAAGGTCGTCCCGGCCGCCCCGGCCCGGCGCCGCGGCCCCTCGGCCACCTTCGCCGAGCTGGCCCGCGCCACCGCGCGCGCGTGGCAGCCGGTCGAGAGCGAAGCCCTCGGCGAGTGGACGCTGCGGGCGGCCGACGGGTTCACGCGCCGCGCCAACTCCGTCCTCCCGCTCGGCGATCCGGGACTGCCCCTCGCCGAGGCCCTGACGCACGCGCGCGCGTGGTACGCGGCCCGTGGCCTCCCCGCGTACGTCCAGGCCGCCACCGGCGCCGAGGGCACCCAGGAGCTGCTGTGCGCGGCCCTCGACCGGCACGGCTGGCGGCGCGAGGTGTCCGCCGAGGTGCGGATCGGGGCGCTCGCCCCGATCGGCGACCTGGACGCCGACATCTCCGCCGTACGCCTCTCCCGGACGGTCGACGAGGCCTGGCTGCGTCGCTACCAGCGCTTCGAGGAGGCGAGCCCGGCCGTCCGGTCCGTCCTCTCCTCAGGACCGAGTGTGTGGTTCGCGTCCGTCGCGGGCACGGGTGACGTACCGGCGGCGATCGGACGCTGTGTGGTCGACGGCCGCTGGGCCGGCTTCATGGCGGTCGAGGTCGACCCCGACCGGCGGCGCCGGGGCCTGGCGACGTCCGTCATGACCGCGCTCGCCCGGCGCGCGCTCGACGAGGGCGCGTCGGCGGCCTGGCTCCAGGTGGAGGCGGACAACGACGGCGCGCGGGCGCTGTACGACGGCATGGGCTTCGCGCCCCACCACCACTACCACCACTACCGATGGGCCGAGGCGTGACGGAGGACGTACCACCACCGGAGGGGCCGGGGGACGGGCCGGCGGACGGACGGGAGGGCCGGGATCCGGAGGACGGACCGGAAGGTGCCTTCGGCGAGGCGGGGCCGGTCGACTGGCGGCGGGAGTTCGCCGAGGAGGCGCGGGCCGAGCGGCCCGACCTCGCCCGGCTCTGTCTGCTGATCGGCGCGGTGGCCGACCCCGCCGTGACCCGTCGCGACCTCGACGAGGCTGAGATCGAGCTCGACCGCCTCGCCGGCCTCGTCCCGTACGCCACCCGCGTCACCGGCGACTGGGCCACCGAACTCGCCGGGCTCCTCGGCCGGCACGAGGGCTTCGAGGGCGTGCCCGCCGACTACCAGCGTCTGGAGTCCTCGCTCCTGCACGAGGTGCTCCGGCGCCGCCGGGGCCTGCCCATCCTGCTCTCCGTCGTCTGGATGGAGGTCGCCCGCCGGGCCGGCGCCCCCGTGTACGGACTCGGCCTCCCCGGCCACTTCGTCGTCGGCTTCGGCGACCCGGCCGACCTGAACCTCGCCGACCCGTTCGCGGGCGGACGGGCCATGACGGGCGCGGACGCCGAGCTCCTGGTGGCGAGCGCGACGGGCGAGGCCCTCGACCGCTCGATGCTCCGGCCGGCCGAACCCGGCGCGATCGTGCTGCGCGTCCTCAACAACATCCGCGCCTGGGCTGCCCCCCGTCCCGAGCGCGCCGACGTCGCCCTGTGGGCGGTGGAACTCGCCCTGCTGCTCCCCTCCCACCCGGCGAGACTCCGCTACGAGCGGGCCGAGCTGCTCGTCCGGCGCGGGGACTTCCTCACGGGGGCGGTGGAGATGGAGGCGTACGCGCGGGTGATGGACGCGGTGGACCCGGAGTCGGCGACGACGATCCGCCGCCGGGCCCAGGCGGCGAGGGCGCGGCTCAACTAGGGCGTGTTTCGAAAGTGGCGTCGTCCGCCCGGAGGGCGGGCGCGGCGGTGTCTGGTGCGTGCGATCGCAAGGCGGAGGGTCGCCCTCGTACGGGGCGTACGAGGGCGATCCCGACAACGCGGCGAGCGTGCGTGCCAGGCGCCGCCGCGCAGGCGGGACTTTCGAAACACGCCCTGGGGCGTGTCTCTCCGTTCGACGTCCACCGTCGGCCGGCTGTGGCCAGGGCCTGCCCGGTCCTGATCCGCCGGGCGCGTCTCAGACCTCGTACGAGCGTACGAGGCGGGCGAGTTGCCGGCCTGCCATCTGGAGTGGTTCCTCGCTGCGGTTGACCTGGGCGGTGACTTCGGCTCCTTCCAGGGTGGAGATGACGGTGGTCGCCAGTTCCCGGGCGCTTTCGGAGGGGAAACCGCAGCCCAGCAGCTTGTCGCGGACCAACTGCTCCCAGCCGCGCAGCGCGTCGGCGCATGCCTGCTGGATCTCCGAGTCGGTGCCGAGTGTCTCCAGGGCCGCTGCCGTGACGGGGCAGCCGTCGATCCAGCCCGACTCGCGCAGTTCGTCGGCGAGTCGTCGGGCACAGGCCATCACAGCCTCCGCGGGGTCGTCGTCGCTGTCCAGCGCCTTCCGCAGAAGCGTCGCGAACTCCTCGGTGCTGTGCTTGATCGCGGCGACGGCGACGGCCTCCTTGCCGCCCGGGAAGAAGTGGTAGACGGAACCGAGGGTGGCCTGCGCCTCCTGGGCGATCTGCTTGATTCCCGTGCCGACGTAACCCTGCCGCTGCAGGAGGCGTGATGCGGCGACGACGATCCGGTCCCTTGTGCTGGTCATGCAGCCACCGTAGCGGCCGAGTGGCTAGAGCGTTCGTTCTGGAGCGTGGTACCTTCTCGCCACGCTCTAAATAGAGCGATCGATTTAGTGAGAGTGGAGATCTCATCATGAGCAGCACCAAGCAGGTCACCGTCATCGGCCTTGGCCCCATGGGGCAGGCCATGGTCGGCGCCTTCCTCGACCGGGGGTACGACGTCACCGTCTGGAACCGCACCTCGTCGCGCGCAGACGCCCTGGTCGCCCGCGGGGCGGTGCTCGCGCCGAACGTGGAGGAGGCCCTCGCCTCCAACGAGTTGGTGATCCTCAGCCTCACGGACTACGACGCCATGTACGCCACGCTAGAGCCCGCCTCGGCCGTGCTGACCGGTCGAA
Source organism: Streptomyces sp. NPDC034084 (assembly GCF_055575535.1). Lineage (NCBI taxonomy): Bacteria > Bacillati > Actinomycetota > Actinomycetes > Kitasatosporales > Streptomycetaceae > Streptomyces > Streptomyces sp. NPDC034084. Next base: position 160,032 of record NZ_JBVISK010000004.1, on the reverse strand, counting down.
CCCTGGTGAACCTCAGCTCGGACACACCGGAAAAGGCCCGGATCGCGGCCCGTTGGGCAGCCGAGCGGGGCGCCGTCCAGTTGACCGGCGGCGTCACCGTGCCGCCCTCCGGGATCGGGAAGGCCGAGTCCTCGACCTTCTACAGCGGGCCGCGTCAGGTCTTCGACCGGCACCGGCCCGCGCTCGAAGTCATCACGGGACGGACCGACCATCGGGGGGAGGACCCCGGACTTGCCGCGCTCATGTACCAGATCGGCATGGTCATGTTCTGGACCTCCATGCTGAGCTACTGGCAGGCCATCGCTCTCGCCAACGCCAACGGCCTCACGGCGACGGACATCCTGCCGCACGCCGTGGAGACCGCGAACTCGCTGCCGGGATTCTTCGGCTTCTACTCCGAGCGCATCGACGCCGGCCGACACGTGGGCGACGTGGACCGCCTGGCCATGGGGATGGCCAGCGTCGAACACGTCCTGCACACCAATGCCGACGCGGGCGTCGACACCACCCTTCCGGCCACGGTCGCCGACCTCTTCCGGCGCGGCATGGACGCGGGCCATGCCGCGGACAGCTTCTCCAGCCTGGTGAAGCTGATGACGGAGGCCAAGGCGTGACCGCGCCGGCCCGTCGAGCGATTCACCCTGCGGCACATGATCAGCAGAGGTGATCCGACCGACGAAGAGAGGGCCATGCTGGAGCCGCCGGCGCTGCCTGCCGACTGGTGGGGTACGAGGTGAGGAAAAGGGGGCGGGGCGACCGGATTCGAACCGGCGTCCTCCGAGATGCCATCGCGGCGCATTACCTCTGTGCTACGACCCCGCCCTTGCCCGGGAGTCTAGGCGAGCCCCCTCAGGACGACGAGCCGTTTTCCGTCGCGCCCGGAACAGCACCGGGGGCACTGACGGAACCGATCGTGTGAGTCGCGGTCCGATTGAAGCGGAACAGCGGGTGCACGTGTCCGGCGGGCTTCTGGTGTGGCCGCCCTCTTTCCGAGAGTCGCACCTTCCGGCGGTGCGTCGAGCGCGCCTCCGGCGTCGGTGCGCGACGAACTACGCCCACCCGCGACCCATCACCGGAAGCCGCGGAAAACCTCTCGGAGGGCGGCCATCCGAGTCCCGCCGTAGAGCGGGTGGCGGGCGCGGTATGCCCTTCGCCCGCCAGTTACCGCGAGTAGTCGCGGGTTTCTCCATGGCGCCTCGCGCCGCTCGCACTCCCCGGCCATCCGGCGGCAGAATGCGCCCATGCCCCTGACCGCAGACATCCTCGTCGCCCTCGTCGCCCTGCTGCACGCCTACATCCTGGTGATGGAGATGTTCCTCTGGGAGAAGGAGACCGGCCGCGGCTTCTCCGGCTTCGACGCCGAGATGGCCCGTGCCACCGCCCCCATGGCCGCCAACCAGGGTCTCTACAACGGTTTCCTCGCCGCCGGCCTGGTCTGGGGCCTCATCGCCGACGACCCGACCGGCTTCCGCGCACAGGTCTTCTTCCTGTCCTGCGTCGTCATCGCCGGGATCTACGGCGCCGCCACCGCCAACCGCCGCATCCTCTTCGCCCAGGCCCTGCCCGGCGCGCTCGCACTCTCCGCCGTCCTCGTCGCCCACTGACCCCACCTGCCCCAAGAGTGACCAGCGGGGCCCGAGCCCCGGCCACAGACGGCCGTCAGCCGCTGAGCCGGGTCGGGCCGCCCTCGGAGAGTTGTCGCACCGGAACCTGCGCCTCTCCGAACGAGGGCGGGACCGTGCGGGACCTGGGAGTCACGGACGGGGCCATCGGCGCCCCCTCCCCATGCGCCCTGGTGTGCAGATCGCGTCGTCCCGCGCGTCCCCCTCCCGAGGCCGGCGGGAGACGCGGCACTGTGTGACCGGAGCAGCACACAGAACGAAAGGCGTGCGATGGGAACCCCTCACGGGACGGGCAGCTTCGTCGCCCACACCGGTACCGACGTCTACGGACCGGGCAAGGTCATCGGCGTGGACGGTGTCCAGCGGCGGGTGCGGTTCACGCACTTCGTGGCGACGGTCCGGGCGGACGACCTGCGGGCCGCGACCCCCGCCGAGACGCGGGAGATCGAGACCTGGCTGCGGGCCCGGAAGGAGCGGTACGGGGGCGAGTGGTGAACTCCCCGGACGTGTCCGCGATGCCCGCGAGCCCCCGCCCTGGGTCAGGACGGGGGCTCGCGGGCCGGGGCGGGGGCTGTCAGCCCTCGCCGGAGAGGTCGATCGTCTTCGTGCGCTCCGCGAGGGTCTTGCCCCTCAGGGCGTCGCGCATCGCGAAGGCCACGTCGTCGGCGGAGACCTGGTGCTTGCTGCCGTCACCCTTGGTGATCATGACGCCGTCGAACGCGCCGTCGAGGAGCCGGTCGATCGCCTTCTTGTCGTAGACCTCGACCAGTCGGCCGTCGACGGCCTTCATCGAGAGGATCTGCGGCAGCGACCGCGCCGGACCGAAGTCGATGTGCCTGCCGCCCGCCTGGATCCTGATCAGGCCGGACATGGCGGGCGTCGCGAACTCCTTCATCGCCCGGTCGAGCTCGGCCTTGGTGATGCTCGGCCGGCGGGTCGTGACCGGCAGCTCGACCAGCTTGCCCTGGCCCGTCTCGACCTGGGCGCGGAAGGCGTCCTGGACCGAGATCATCGAGCGCTGGACGTCCAGGCTCTTGCCGGGCTTGCCCTCGACGGGGGTCACCTTGTTCGGGGCGAAGAGGATCGTGCCCTCCGTCGCCGAGGCCGACGAGCCCGCCAGGTCGGTCAGGGCTACGGCGAGCTTCTCCTTGTCGACCGGGAACACCGGCCTCGCCACCCGCTCTCCGCCGAAGAGGGAGCCGATGACCGACACCGGGTTGTAGTCGCTGCCGGCCGCCGCACGGACGGTCTCCTGGCTGTCGAGCGCCAGTCCCGCCTTGTCCGGGGCCAGCTCGACCCTCTTGCCGCCGACGCCGAGCTGGAGCGGGGCGGTGGCGCGCTTGCCGAAGACCGCGTCCAGCTTGTCGACGGCCTCTGCCTTCGTGCCGCCGCCGATGTCCACGCCCAGCACCGTCGTGCCCTTGGGGACCTCGGAGTGGTTGAGGAGCAGGCCCGCGCCGTAGGCGACGCCGGCCAGGCCGAGGAGTCCGGCGGCGAGGAGCACCAGCTTGGAGCGGCCCTTCTTCGCCGGAGCGCGGTTCGCCGCCGGTGCGGGGCGCGGCGCCGGCGCGGGGGCCGGGGTCGCGTGCTCCTCGATGCGCGGGGTCAGGTTCGGGCGCGCCGCCGTCGGCGGGACCACGGGGATGCCGCTCGTGAGCGTGTCCCCGGAGATGTGGGCGCCGCTGTCGCCCGCCGTGCCCCGTCCGGGGTTCGGGGCGGGCTGCTGCGGCGTCAGGATGGCGGTGTCGTCGGACATGCGGGGCGCACCGCCGGCGGAGCCGTTGGCGGCGAACGGGGAGGCCGCGCCCTGGGCGCCGCCGAAGGGACCGGCGGCGGGGCCGCCGAGGGAGGCGGTGCCGGTGACCGGGCCCGTGGTGGGGCCGTTCGGCGCCGCCGGGTTCCGCCGGGGTCCCCGGGTGCCCTGGGCATCCGGGCCGGCCGGGCCGCGGTACGCGGGGGTGCCCGCGGGCGGGGTGCCGGTGTACATCGGCGTACCGGCGGCGGGCGTGGCCTCGTACCGGGGCGTACCGCCCGAAGGGGTCCCGTCGTACCGCGGCGTACCGCCCGAAGGCGTCCCGTCGTACCTCGGGGTGCCGGCGGCCGGCGTCCCTTCGTACGTCGGTGTGCCGCCGGCCGGGGCGCCGCTCTCGTACAGCGGGTTGCCCGGGGGCGGGGTCTGCGCGGACGCCGTGACCGGGCGGCTCGACGGGGTGGTGCCCACCGTCGGGACGCCCGAGGTCGCGGAGCCGGCGAAGCCCGTGCCCGGGGCGTCCGGTCCGGCGGACGCGGGGGCGGGCTTGGCCGCCGGGGCAGGCGCGGGAGCCGGGTTGGGCGCGGGGGCCGCCGCCTTGCGGGGGGCGAACCAGTCGCTCGTCTCCTTCGCCTGCGGCGCCTCCCGCGCGGGCTCCGCGACGGGCGCGGCCACCGGCGCGGGCTCCGGTTCCGGCTCCGCGACGGGCGCGGGCTCCGGCTCGGTGTCCGGGGTGGACGTCTCGTTGACCGTCTTGCGGACCACGACGGGCGGGATCGGACGCGAACCCGGGATGTTGATCCGGATCCGGGTCGTCAGCGTCGTCTCGGTCTTGGGCTCCTCCGGCGGTGCGGGCACGGCGGCGGACTCCTCCGGCGCGTCCTGCGTGGGGTGGAGCGACGGATACTGGCGGGATCCGTACGGCGGGGTACCCGAGGGGTACGCGGCTCCCCCGCGCGCCTGGGCGCCGGAGGACGAACTGTCAGTCTCTCGACCAGTTTCACGACTCAAAGCAGGATCTCCCGGTTGGCTCCACCGCCCGCTCTTGCTGATGCTCGTGTTGACCCGGGCGGTTCGGCGGCGCGCACCACCATACTGAACGCCGCCGCCTCATACCCGACCCCAGGGCGCCGGACGACGGGCATTCCGGCCGAAGTCAGGACGTCTGTGGTCTCAAGTCGTCCTGTTCAAGGGGCCGGTCGGGGCAGTCGGGGGAGGGTGGCGCACATCACAGCGATCGCCATGCCTCCGAAGAGGAAGAGGAGCTCGCCGACGCCTCCGCCGAACACCCCGTCACCTTCGGGGCGTCCGAGGCTGAGCAGGATGACGGCGACGAGCCAGCCGCCGCCGGCGGAGGCGACGCCGGCCTGGGTGCCGGTGGCGCGGAGCCCTCCGTAGAAGAGGCCGGCGGAGGCGAGGAGGGCGAGGAACAGGCCGCCGGGGAGCCAGGCGGCTTGGACGAGGGCTCCGGCGACGCCGACGAGGGCGCCGAGGAGGAGCAGGGCGCCGTACCAGGCGTACCTGGCTCCCGGGGAGGGCGCGGGGGCGGTGGTGCTCACGGGGTCACCCCCGCGAAGAGGTCCGTCTCGCGCTCGCCCTCGGGGGCGCCGGAGGTGCCCTGGACGAGTTCGTAGTACTCGGTGGTGAAGATCGGCTGGCCGAGGTCGTTGGAGAGGGCGAAGAAGGGACCGTCGACGGCGACTTGGGTGGCGTGCGCGGCCATCGCGGCGCTCTTGCGGGCGGCGTACGCGGAGTCGGCGGCGATCTCGGCGGTGATGCGGTCCTCGTCGACGACGCCGGGGACGTCGTCGATTTCGGCGGTCGCCGGGAAGGCGGAGCCCTCGGCGTGGAGCCTGGCGAACGCGGCCTCGGCGACGGGCCGGGGGACGCGGTTCCAGTAGATCTTGGCGATCGTGTGGGCCGGGCCGAGGTCGGGGCGGTAGTCCGGGTCGGCGGCGAGTTCGGCGGCGCGGGTGGCGACCCGGTGGGCCTGGATGTGGTCGGGGTGGCCGTAGCCGCCGTCGGGGTCGTAGGTGATCATGACCTGCGGGCGGGTCTCGCGGATGACCTCGACGAGGTGGGGCGCGGCGGTGTCGACGTCGGTGTTCCAGAAGGCGTTGGCGCGCTTGTTCTGCTCGGCGCCCATCATTCCGGAGTCGCGGAAGCGTCCGGGACCGCCGAGGAAGCGGTGGTCGGTGACGCCCAGCTCGGCCATCGCGGCGGCGAGTTCGCCGACGCGGTGCGGGCCGAGCCGGTCCTCCCGGTCGGGGGCCAGGTGGGCGAGGCCGGGCGGGATGACCTCGCCCTCCTCGCCGAGCGTGCACGTGACCAGGGTGACGAGGGCGCCCTCGGCCGCGTACCTGGCCATGGTGACGCCGTTGTTGATCGACTCGTCGTCCGGGTGCGCGTGCACGAGCAGCAGACGGCGGGCGGGGAGATCGGACATGCCCCCCACCCTACGAGGTCAGGCCGGGTGCGGGATCAGAACTTGATGCCGCCGATCATGCCCGCCACGTTCGTGGTGAAGGTGCTGATGGACGGGGCGATCGAGGAGCTCGCCAGGTAGAAGCCCAGGAGCGCGCAGACCGCCGCATGTCCAGCCTTCAGCCCGGATTTCCGGATCAGCAGGAAGACGACGATCGCCAGCAGCACCACCACGGAGATCGAGAGTGCCACGGCGGTTCACCTCCACCTTCGGTCGGATATTCGAGTGGTTCGGTCGATCAGCATGTGCCAGAGGGCATGTCAGTCCGATGCATACCCACCTAGCGCTACGGATCATAACTATCCGTGCGGCCGCATCGATCGGCGGACGGAGGCACGAGGGGGGCGCACGGCGCTAGTTTCAGCCGCATGACCTTGTCTTCGCAGCAGTCGGCCACGCCCTCGGCAGGGCTCTCCTTCCCCCGCCAGCACGCCCGTACGCAGCGGTTCACCCTGGGGGTTCCGCGCGGTTTCTCGGTCTCGCCGGACGGGGAACGCGTGGTCTTCGTCAGATCCGGTTCGGGAGCGGACCGTTCGCACCGGCTCTGGGTGCTCGACCTGCCCGTGGACGGCGAGCCCGGGGAGCGGGTGGCCGCCGACCCGGCGGCGCTGCTCGGAGGCGCGGAGGAGGAGTTGTCGCCGCAGGAGCGGGCGCGCCGGGAGCGGAGCCGGGAGGACTCGGCGGGGATCGTGGCGTACGCCGTGGACGGGGCCGTGGAGTTGGCGGCGTTCGCGCTGTCGGGTCGGCTGTTCACGGCGGAGCTGCGGGCGGGGACGGCGCGGGAGCTTCCGGTGCCGGGCCCGGTGATCGACCCGCGTCCCTCGCCGGACGGCCGGCTCGTCGCGTACGTGGCGGAGGGCTCCCTGCGGGTGGTCGGCGCGGACGGTGCGGGCGACCGCCCGCTGGCCGTCCCGGAGGGCGAGCACGTCTCGTACGGATTGGCCGAATTCATCGCCTCGGAGGAGATGGGCCGGGAGCGCGGCTACTGGTGGTCGCCCGCCTCGGACCGGCTGCTCGTCGCGCGGGCGGACGACCGGGCGGTGCGGCGCTGGTGGATCGCGGACCCGGCGCACCCGGAGCGGGAGCCGCAGCGGGTGGGGTACCCGGCGGCGGGAACGGCCAACGCGGAGGTGCGGCTGTTCCTGGTGGGCCTCGACGGGTCCCGTACGGAGGTGGTGTGGGACCGGGAGCGGTACCCGTATCTGGCGCGGGTGCACTGGTCTGCGGCGGGGGCGCCGCTGCTGCTCGTGCAGGCGCGGGACCAGCGGGAGCAGCTGTTCCTCGCGGTGGACGCGGAGTCGGGGACGACCGCGACCGTACGGGCGGAGGCGGACCCGGCGTGGCTGGAGCTGCACCGCGGGGTGCCGGCGTGGGGGCCGGGGGGCGAGCTCGTGCGGGTCACGGACGAGGGCGGGGCCCGGGTCCTCGCGGTCGGGGAGGAGGCGTGGACGGGTCCGGAGCTGCACGTACGGGCGGTGCTCGACATCGGGGCGGACGACGTCCTGGTGTCGGCCTCGGCGGGTGAGGCGGCGGCGGAGCCGGAGACCGGCGAGATCCATGTGTACCGGGTCACGGACGCGGGCGCGGAGCGGATCTCCGGGGGCGCCGGGGTGCACGGCGCGGTGCGCTCGGGGGCGGTGACCGTCCTGGTGTCGGCGCGGCCGGAGGAGCCGGGGAGCGTGGCGCGGGTGCTGCGGGACGGCGAACGGGTCACGGTGGTGGCCTCGTACGCGCAGCGGCCGGTGATCTCCGCGCGGGTGCGGCTGACGGAGGCGGGGCCGCGCCGGATCCCTTGCGCGGTGCTGCTGCCCTCGGGGTACGAGGAGGGGGACGGGCCGCTGCCGGTCCTGATGGATCCGTACGGCGGCCCGCACGGGCAGCGGGTGCTCGCGGCGCACAATCCGCACCTGACCTCGCAGTGGTTCGCCGACCAGGGTTTCGCGGTGGTGGTGGCGGACGGGCGGGGCATGCCGGGCCGCTCCCCAGCCTGGGAGAAGGCGATCGTGCGGGACTTCGCGCCGGCGCTCGACGACCAGGTGGAGGCGTTGCGGGCGCTCGCCGGGAGTTACCCGCTGGATCTGGAGCGGGTGGCGATCCGCGGCTGGTCGTACGGCGGCTATCTGGCCGCGCGGGCGGTGCTCCAGCGGCCGGACGTCTTCCACGCGGCCGTGGCGGGGGCACCAGTGACGGACTGGCGGCTGTACGACACGCACTACTCGGAGCGGTACCTCGGCACCCCGCAGGACGACCCGGAGGTGTACGCGGCGCATTCGCTGCTGACCGACGACGGGCTGTCCGCGCCGGAGGTGCCGGTCCGGCCGATGATGATCGTGCACGGGCTCGCGGACGACAACGTGGTGGTGGGGCACGCGCTGCGGCTCTCGTCGGCGCTGCTGGCGGCGGGCCGGCCGCACGAGGTGCTGCCGCTGTCCGGGGTGACGCACATGACGCCGCAAGAGCGGGTGGCGGAGAACCTGCTGCTGCTCCAGGTGGACTTCCTGAAGCGGTCGCTGGGCATCGCGCGGTAGGGCAGGCGCCGCGTCACCAGCCGGGCGGCGGCGGGTGGGGCGGGGCCGGGGGCCGTACCCCGGCCGCCGGGTACGGGCCGGGCGCGGCGGCGGAGGCTCCGCGCCCGGCCAGGAGGACGAGCACCGTGACGCCGGCGAGCAGCTCGTAGACGGAGGTGAGGACGTCCGCCGTGGCCGGGATGGGGAGGTCGCCGAGGTGGGTGAGGGTCTCGTGGCGGACGGCACGGGCGACCCCGCCGAGGCCGCCCGCCGCGAGGAGCAGGGCGGCGAGGAGCCCGAAGGCGCGGGCGTGGCGGGCCCGTACGAGGCAGGAGACGGCGGCCGTGGCGTACAGCCCGGCGGTGATCACCGACAGCCAGCCCGGCGGCGGCGCGAGGGCGGGTTTGACGACGGAGCGGCCGCCGGTGAGCCGGTCGACGGTGACGTCCGGGGGCAGTTCGCCGGCCCAGTGCAGCTCCCAGAGGGTCAGGAAGAGCGCGGCGGCGGCGAGGAGGATCCCGGCGGTGACGGCGGGGCCGGTACGGGGGCGGCCGGGCCCCTGCTCGTACGGGGCGTCCGCCGGGCGGCGGCCGACGGCTGCGGTGAGGACGAGTCCGGCGCCGAGGGCCAGTTCGAGGAGGGCGGTGACGAGGGCGCCGCTCCCGGGCGCCCACAGGCCGGGGAGGCGCAGGGCGAGGGTGACCGCGCCGGCGGCGGCGAGGACGGAGGCCGCGTGCCGCGAGCGGAGGGCGGCGACGGCGGTGGCGGCGTAGGCGGCGAGGAGCACGGGGTCGAGCAGGGAGGTGGTGGACCGCCCCCGGACGAGGAAGTGGTGGTCCCCTGCCCAGTACCACGCGAGGTCGGCGGGTGAGCCGAGCGCGGCGAGGTCCTCGAGGATCCACACGGCGGCGATGAGGGCGAGCGCCGCGCAGAGCGCGGCCCCGGTGAGACGTGCCGGTCGTGTCACAGTCACGGACCCGATACTCACGGTCGCGACCCGCCGAAACAAGCGGTTCCGTGTGAACGGGGCGGCAAGGGAAGGCCACGGGCAGCCGGCCGGGGCGACAAGGCGCCCCGGCCGGCTCACGGCACCCGCACGGCCGTACGGTCTCCAATATCCAATGTCCGTATATCGGATCCGATTCCGTCAAGTTGCCTGTGTGTTACTGCTCTTGGCGGTCCTCCGGCGGCACCACCTGCTTCTCCTCCGCGAAGTGGCAGGCCGAGTCGTGTTTCGCGGGGCTGTCCGTGAGGCGGAAGACAGCCGGGACGGCGAGGAGCGGGACCTCGAGGGCACAGCGTTCCTGGGCCTTCCAGCAGCGGGTGCGAAAGCGGCAGCCGGAGGGGATGTTGGCCGGGGAGGGGACGTCGCCGGTGAGGATGATGCGCTCGCGGTGGGCACGCGCCTCGGGGTCGGGGACGGGGACGGCGGAGAGCAGCGCCTGGGTGTAGGGGTGGGTGGGGTGGTCGTAGATCTGGGCGTCGGTGCCGATCTCGACGATCCGGCCGAGGTACATGACGCCGACGCGGTCGGAGATGTGCCGGACGATCGACAGGTCGTGGGCGATGAAGACGTACGAGAGGGAGAACTCGGTCTGGAGGTTGTCGAGGAGGTTGATGACCTGCGCCTGGACGGAGACGTCGAGCGCGGAGACCGGCTCGTCGGCGACGATGATCTCGGGCTGGAGGGCGAGGCCGCGGGCGATGCCGATGCGCTGGCGCTGACCGCCGGAGAACTGGTGCGGGTAGCGGTTGATGTACTCGGGGTTGAGGCCGACGACGTCCAGGAGGTCCTGGACCTTGCGGCGCCGGTCGCCCTTGGGCGCGACCTCGGGATGGATCTCGTACGGCTCGCCGATGATGTCGCCGACGGTCATACGGGGGTTGAGCGAGGTGTACGGGTCCTGGAAGACCATCTGGATGTTGCGGCGGACGGCCTTGAGCGCGCGCGGGGAGAGCGTGGTGATGTCCTCGCCCTTGTAGCGGATGGTCCCGGAGGTCGGCCGTTCCAGGTTGACGAGCATCTTGGCGACGGTGGACTTGCCGCAGCCGGATTCGCCGACGATGCCGAGGGTCTCGCCGGCCGCGAGGTCGAAGTCGACGCCGTCGACGGCCTTGACGGCGCCGACCTGCTTCTTGAAGAGGATGCCCTGGGTCAGCGGGTAGTGCTTGTGGAGGTCCCGGACTTCGAGAATCGCCTCGGCCGCGTCAGCCATGGAGGCACTCCTTCCAGAAGTGGCAGGCGCTGGCGCGCGGCACCGGGGACTCGGTCACGTCGTACAGCGGGGGCTCGTCGGTCCTGCACCGGTCGCGGGCGAGGGGGCAGCGCGGGTTGAAGGCGCAGCCGGGCGGGATGGCGAGCAGGTTGGGCGGGAGGCCCTTGATCGCGTAGAGCTCCTGGCCCTTCTGGTCCAGGCGCGGGATGGAGTCGAGCAGGCCCCGGGTGTAGGGGTGGGCGGGGGCCTTGTAGATCTCGTGGACGGGTGCCTGTTCGACGATGCGGCCCGCGTACATGACGGCGATCTTGTCGGCGACGTCCGCGACGACGCCGAGGTCGTGGGTGATGAGGATGAGCCCCATGTGGAGCTCGCGCTGGAGTTCGGCGAGGAGGTCCATGACCTGGGCCTGGACGGTGACGTCGAGGGCGGTGGTCGGCTCGTCGGCGATGATCAGTTCGGGTTCGAGGGCGAGCGCCATCGCGATCATGATGCGCTGGCGCATGCCGCCGGAGAACTGGTGGGGGTACTGGCCGACGCGCTCCTTGGCGGCGGGGATGCGGACCCGGTCCATCAGCTCGACGGCCTTGGCCTTGGCGTCCTTGCGCGACATCCCCCGGTGGACCTGGAACATCTCGCCGAGCTGGTCGCCGACGCTGATGACGGGGTTGAGGGAGGACAGCGCGTCCTGGAAGATCATCGCCATCTTGGCGCCGCGGACCTTGCGCCGTTCCTCCTCCTTGAGCTTCAGGAGGTCCTGGCCCTGGAAGAGGATCTCGCCGCTGCTGATCTTCCCCGGCGGGATGTCGAGGATGCCCATGACGGCCTGGGCGGTGACGGACTTGCCGGAGCCGGACTCGCCGAGGACGGCGAGGGTCTCCCCCGCGTCGACGGAGTAGTTGACGCCGTTGACCGCCTTGGCCACCCCGTCCCGGGTGTGGAACTCCACGTGCAGGTCACGCACTTCGAGCAGCATGGATCCCTACCTCAGCTTCGGGTCGAGGGCGTCGCGCACCGCGTCGCCGAGCATGATGAACGCGAGCACGGTGATCGCGAGCGCGCCGGCGGGCCAGAGCAGCATGTGGGGCGCGTTGCGGATGTACTGCGACGCCGAGGAGATGTCGATGCCCCAGGAGACCGTCGGCGGCTTCAGGCCGACGCCGAGGTACGACAGGGTCGCCTCGAGTGCGATGTACGTACCGAGCGCGATGGTGGCGACGACGATCACGGGGGCGACGGCGTTGGGCGTGATGTGCCGGAGCAGCATCCGGGAGTTGGACGCGCCGAGGGCGCGGGCGGCCTGGACGTAGTCGTTCTGTTTGGCGGTGATGACCGAGCCGCGCGCGATGCGGGAGAGCTGCGGCCAGCCGAGGAGCACCATGAAGCCGATGACGGGCCAGACGGTGTTGTTGGTGACCACGGACAGGAGCACGAGGCCGCCGAGCACGACGGGGATGGCGAAGAAGACGTCGGTGATGCGGGAGAGGAAGCCGTCCCAGGCTCCGCCGAAGAAGCCGGCGAGGCCGCCGAGGACGCTGCCGAGGACGGCGACGCCGAGGGTGGCGCAGACGCCGACGGTGACGGAGGTGCGTGCTCCGTAGACCGTTCGGGTGTAGACGTCGCAGCCCTGGCCGTTGAAGCCGAAGGGATGGCCGGGCTGGGAGCCTTCCTGAGCCTTGGCCAGGTCGCAGTCGAGCGGGTCTCCGGAGGCGATCAGCGAGGGCCAGATGGAGATGACGACCAGGAAGAGGATGACGAGCCCGGAGATGATGAAGACGGGGTTGCGGCGCAGGTCGCGCCAGGCGTCGGACCAGAGGGAGCGGGGCTTCCTGTCGGGGCCGGTGCCCTGGGGGCCGCCGGGTGTCTTCTCCAGGGACTCCGCTTCGGCCGTCGCGAGATCGGACGCGCCGCCGGCGCCGGTCGGGGCGATCGCCCGGCCGTTCTCGTACGACTCAAGGGGCTCAAGCGGCTCAGGCATAGCGGATCCTCGGGTCAAGGACGGCGTACAGGAGGTCGACCAGGAGGTTGGCCAGCAGGAACACCAGGACGAGGATGGTCACGAAGCCGACGACGGTCTGGGTGCTCTGGCGGACGATGCCGTTGTAGAGCTGGAAGCCGACGCCGTGGATGTTGAAGATCCGTTCGGTGACGATGGCCCCGCCCATGAGGGCGCCGATGTCGGCGCCGATGAACGTCACCACGGGGATGAGGCTGTTGCGCAGCAGGTGGCGGGTGATGACCCGGCGGCGGGGCAGGCCCTTGGCGACGGCGGTGCGGACGTAGTCGGCGCGCTTGTTCTCGGCGATCGAGGTCCGGGTGAGGCGGGTGACGTACGCGAGGGAGACGGAGGCGAGGACGAGGCCGGGGACGATGAGCTCGCCGAAGGTCGCCTCGGGTGAGACGGCCGGCTTGATCCAGCCCCATTTGACGCCCAGGAGGAGCTGGATGAGCAGGCCGGTGACGAAGGTCGGGATGGAGAGGACGACCAGGGTCAGCAGCAGGACGGAGGTGTCGACGGGGCGGCCGCGCTTGAGACCGGTGACGACGCCGAGGGTGATGCCGATGACGATCTCGAAGAGGATCGCGACGATCGTGAGCCGGAGCGTCACCGGGAAGGCGTCGGCCATCAGTTCGGTGACGGGCTGGCCGTTGAAGGCGGTGCCGAAGTCCCCCGTGAAGACGTTGCCCATGTAGGTCAGGTATTGCTGCCAGACCGGCTTGTCGAGGCCGAACTCCTTCTTCAGCTGGGCGGCGGTCGCCGGGTCGCAGGCGCGGTCGCCGCACAGCCCGGCGACGGGGTCGCCCATCACGTTCACCATCAGGAAGATCAACAGCGTGGCGCCGAAGAAGACCGGGATCATCTGCAGCAGCCGCCGGATCACATATCGACCCATGCCAGGCTCCGGGGATTGGCGGGGAGGGGAAGGCGTACGGCCCGGGGCGGAGGTCCGCCGGCCGGGCCGTACGCCGCAGACAGGCCCTACGACGTCACTTGACCTTGATCTGGTCGTAGACGGGGACGCTGAACGGGTTCAGGGCGACGTCGGTGACCCGTTCCGAGTAGCCGGCGCTGCCGTTCTGGTACCAGAGCGGGATGGCGCCCATGTCGTCCCGGAGGACTTCCTCGGCCTGCTGGAAGAGCCCGACGGCCTTCGTCGTGTCGGCCTCGGCGTTGGCCTCGTTGACCAGCTTGTCGAACTCGGGGCTGGAGTACTTGCCGTCGTTGGACGAGGCGTTGGTGTAGTACAGCGGCTGGAGGAAGTTCTGGATGAGCGGGTAGTCCATCTGCCAGCCGGCCCGGAACGGCCCCTGCATCTTCGACTGGGTGACCTGGTTGCGGTAGTCGGCGAAGGTGCCGACCGGGTTGCCCACGCAGGCCTTGTTGTCGCCCAGGGCGCGGTTGATGGAGTTGCAGACGGCGTCCACCCACTCCTTGTGGGAGCCGGTGTCGGCGTTGTACGAGACCTTCATGGTGCCGCCGGGGATGCCGCCGCCCTCGGCGACGAGCTTCTTGGCCTGGGCCGCGTCGTACTTGCAGAAGTCGCCGCAGACGTCCTTGTAGCCGCCCTCCTCGCCGAGGACCGGCGAGGTCCAGTCGACGGCGGGCGTGCGGGTCTTCTGGAAGATCGTGTCGGTGATCTGGGCGCGGTCGATCGCCATGGACAGGCCCTGGCGGAGCTTCTCCTGACCCGGCTTGTTCCAGTTCGGGTCGTAGAACGGGAACGAGAGGGTCTGGATGATGCCGGCGGGGACGTTGATGTACCGGTCGCCGAGGTCCGCCTGGACGTTCTTGAGCTGGGACGCGGGCACGTCGTCGACGAGGTCGAGGTTGCCTGCCGTCAGGTCCGTGTAGGCGGTGTTGTTGTCGGTGTAGACCTTGAGGGTGATGCCGCCGTTCTGGGCCTTGTCGGGGCCGGGGTAGCCGTCCCAGCGCTTGAGGGCCATCTGGGAGCCCTTGGAGTACGAGTCGATGGTGTACGGGCCGTTGCCGACGGGCTTCGAGAGCCAGCCGGCGTGGTCGGTGTAGAAGGCCTGCGGGAGCGGCGAGAAGGCCGCGTAACCGAGGGTGATGGGCCAGGTGGAGAACTTCTGGGTGAGCTTGACCGTGAAGGTCTGGGGGCCCGTCACCTTGAGGCCGGACATCGTCTCGGCGGTGGGCTCGCCCTTCTCGGGGTGGACCTTGTCGTAGCCCTCGATCTGGCCGAAGAAGTAGGCGTTCTTCTGGTTGTTCTTGAGGTGGGCGGCGTAGTTCCAGGCGTCGACGAAGGACTTCGCGGTGACCTTCTCGCCGTTGGAGAAGGTCCAGCCGTTCTTGACCGTGATGGTGAAGTTCTGCGAGTCGGTGGTGTCGATCTTCTCGGCGAGCATGTCCTTGGCCTCGCCGGTCTTCGGGTCGTACTGCTTGAGCCCCCGGAAGATCATGGAGAGGACCTTGCCGCCCTGGACCTCGTTGGTGTTGGCGGGCTCCAGGGGGTTCTGCGGGTCGCCCCACGAGGAACTCACGATGCCGTCGGCCCCTCCGCCACCGCCGCTGTCGTCACCGCCGCCACAGGCCGTCGCCGCGAGCGCGACGGCGGTGGCCAGTGCGGCCCACTTGGCGTGCGTGGCTCCGCGCATGGAGTGCCTCCCAATACTCTTGCCGAGACTTAGGCCCCCATATCACCGCAAGCCGGACAGGGGCGCATCTCGGCGACCGCTGTCCGGGTCCCCGTGGCCACGGGGACGTCGGCAACGCGAGAGGCCCCCGGCACCCTTGCGGGTGACGGGGGCCTCTCGGGGCTCAGGGCCGGATCAGACGGCGTGTCAGTGCGTCAGAGCACCGGAACGACCTGCTTCTCCTCGGCGAAGTGGCACGCCGAGGAGTGGGCGGCCGGGGTGTCCTCGCCCTGGAAGCGCTCCGGGACCGCGAGGACCGGCGTCTCCTGGGCGCACTTCTCCTGCGCCTTCCAGCAGCGGGTGCGGAAGCTGCAACCCGACGGCGGGTTGGCCGGCGAGGGGACGTCACCGGTGAGGATGATCCGCTCGCGGTGCGCGCGGGCCTCCGGGTCCGGCACCGGCACCGCGGAGAGCAGCGCCTGCGTGTACGGGTGCGTCGGGTGCTCGTAGATCTCCTCGTCCGTACCGATCTCGGCCATCTTGCCGAGGTACATGACGCCGACGCGGTCCGAGATGTGCCGGACGATCGAAAGGTCGTGCGCGATGAAGAGGTAGGAGAGGTTGAACTCGTCCTGGAGCTTCCCCATCAGGTTGATGACCTGCGCCTGGACGGAGACGTCCAGGGCCGAGACCGGCTCGTCGCAGATGATGATCTCCGGGTTGAGCGCGAGGCCGCGGGCGATGCCGATGCGCTGGCGCTGTCCGCCGGAGAACTGGTGCGGGTACCGGTTGATGTACTCCGGGTTCAGGCCGACGACGTCGAGCAGCTCCTGCACCTTGCGGCGCCGGTCGCCCTTCGGGGCCACCTCGGGGTGGATGTCGAAGGGCTCGCCGATGATGTCGCCGACCGTCATGCGCGGGTTCAGCGAGGTGTACGGGTCCTGGAACACCATCTGGATGTTGCGGCGGACCGCCTTCAGCGCGCGCCCGGACAGCTTGGTGATGTCCTGGCCCTTGTAGAAGACCTCGCCGGCGGTGGCCCGCTCCAGGTTCATCAGGAGCTTGGCGACCGTGGACTTGCCACAGCCGGACTCGCCCACGATGCCGAGGGTCTCGCCCTGGTAGAGGTCGAAGGAGACCCCGTCCACGGCCTTGACCGCGCCGACCTGCTTCTTGAAGAGGATGCCCTGCGTCAGCGGGAAGTGCTTCTTCAGGCCACGCACCTGGAGGATCGGCTCGCCGCGGCCCACAGGGGCGTCGAGGGCGGCGGCCACGGCCTCGTCGGTCTTGCTGAGGTCAGCCATGGATCGTCTCCTTCCAGAAGTGGCAGGCGCTCTTACGGCCCGGGAGGTCCGCGCCGTCCTGCTCGGTGACCGGCACCAGGGCCGGGATCTCCGTGCGACAGATGTCGTCGGCCTTCGGGCAGCGCGGGTTGAAGGCGCAGCCGGTCGGCACCTTGAGCAGGTTGGGCGGCAGGCCCTTGATCGCGTAGAGCTCCTGGCCCTTCTGGTCCAGGCGCGGGATCGAGTCCAGCAGACCCCGGGTGTACGGGTGGGCCGGGCGCTTGTACAGCTCGTGCACCGGCGCCTGCTCGACGATCCGGCCGGCGTACATCACGGCGATCTTGTCCGCGACGTCGGCGACGACGCCGAGGTCGTGGGTGATCAGGATCAGGCCCATGTTGTATTCCTGCTGGAGCTCCGCGAGGAGGTCCATGACCTGGGCCTGGACGGTCACGTCGAGAGCCGTGGTGGGCTCGTCGGCGATGATCAGGTCCGGCTCCAGGGCGAGCGCCATGGCGATCATGATGCGCTGGCGCATACCGCCGGAGAACTGGTGGGGGTAGTCGGAGACCCGCGCCTTGGCGGCGGGGATCTTGACCTTGTCCATCAGCTCGACGGCCTTGACCTTGGCGTCCTTCTTGGAGAGGCCGTGGTGCACGCGGAACATCTCGCCGAGCTGGTAGCCGACGGTGAGGACCGGGTTGAGGGAGGACAGCGCGTCCTGGAAGATCATCGCGATCTTCCGGCCGCGGATCTTCCGCCGCTCCTCCTCGGACATCTTCAGCATGTCCTGGCCCCGGAACAGGATCTCGCCCTGCGGGATCTTGCCGGGCGGCATGTCGAGGATGCCCATGACGGCCTGGGCGGTGACGGACTTGCCGGAGCCGGACTCGCCGAGGACGGCGAGGGTCTCGCCGGCGTTCACCGAGTAGTTGACGCCGTTGACCGCCTTGGCCACACCGTCACGGGTGTGGAACTCGACGTGCAGGTCACGGACTTCGAGCAGCGGACCCGTGTGGTCGGAGCCGTCGCGCGGCGCGGGGACGGCCGCGGTCTTGTCGATGGTGCTCATCTGTTACGCCCTCCTCAGCGCAGCTTGGGGTCGAGGGCGTTGCGGACGGCTTCGCCGAGCATGATGAACGCCAGAACGGTGATGCTCAGCATGATCGAGGGCCAGAGCAGGACGTGCGGGGCCACTCGGATCTGGGCGACACCCGCGGAGATGTCGACACCCCACGAGACGGTCGGGGCGGCGAGGCCCAGACCGAGGAAGGACAGGGTCGCCTCGGCCGAGATGTAACCACCGAGCGCGATGGTCGCGACGACGATCACCGGGGCCATGGCGTTCGGCAGGATGTGCTTGAACAGGATCCGGGTGGTACCGGCGCCGAGGGCCTTCGCCGCGTGGACGTAGTCGGCCTGCTTGACCGTGATCACGGCACCGCGCATGACGCGGGTGATCTGGGTCCAGCCGAGGAACGCGAGGGCGAAGACGACGACCCAGACGGTCCGGTCGATGAAGGCCTGCAGGACGACCATGGCACCGAGCAGGAACGGGATGCCGAAGAAGACGTCGGTGACCCGGGAGAGCACCGCGTCGACCCAGCCGCCGAAGTAGCCCGAGATCATGCCCATGACGCCGCCGACGATCGTGACGATCGCGGTGACGGCGATGCCGACGGTGACCGAGGCACGGGTGCCGTGGATCAGCCGGGCGTAGACCGAGCGGCCCTGGCCGTCGTAGCCCAGCCACTCGGGCGAGCCGATCTTGCTCAGCTCGGGCTTGCTCAGGAAGTGGTGGACCAGGTCACCCGCGGTCGGCGACGCGCTGGTGAAGAGGGTCGGCCACGCCGAGATCAGCAGCAGCAGCGCGATCAGCACCGACGAGACGATGAAGTACGGGTTGCGGCGCAGGTCGGCCCAGGCGTCGCCCCAGAGGCTGCGGGCCTTCTCCTGCGTCGGCGCCGGCCCCGAGTCCACCAGAGGCGGGGCGATGGCGTCCTCGACGGCCGCGGCTGCGGTCTTGGTCACGTCAGGCATACCGGATCCTCGGGTCCAGGACCGCGTACAGCAGGTCGATGAGCAGGCTGGTGACGAGGTAGACGATCACCAGGATGGTGACGAGGCCCACCAGGGTCGAACCCTCGCGCCGAGAGATCGAGTCGGCGATGACACCGCCGATTCCGTGGATGTTGAAGATCGCCTCGGTGACGACCGCGCCGCCCATGAGGGCGCCGATGTCGGTGCCGAGGAAGGTGACGACGGGGATCATCGAGTTGCGCATCAGGTGGACGCCGATGACGCGGCGCTTCGGCAGGCCCTTCGCGACGGCCGTGCGCATGTAGTCGGCGCGCAGGTTCTCCGCCATGGACGTACGCGTGAGCCGGGCCACATAGGCGAGGGAGAGACCGCCGAGCACAATGGCGGGGGCGATCATCTCGCTGAGCACCGGCTCGGTGCTGACGTTCGGTGCGATCCAGCCCAGGTTGAAGGCGAACACCATCTTGATGATGTAGCCGAGGACGAAGACCGGGATCGAGATGATCAGCAGGGTGAAGATCAGGATCAGGTTGTCGGCCAGGCGGCCGGCGCGCAGACCGCCGATGATGCCCAGGCCGATGCCGAAGACCATCTCGATGGCGAATGCGAGGGCCGCCAGCTGAAGGGTGATGGGGAACGCGTCTCCGAGCACTTCGGTGACCGGTCGACCGTTCCGGAGCTGGGTACCGAAGTCCTGGTGCCAGATCATGTCCCACATGTACGTGACGTACTGCTCCCACTGCGGCCTGTCGAGACCCAGCTCGTGGCGCTTCGCGGCGAGCGTCGCCGGGTCGGCGCCCTTGTCGCCGAACATCGCCAGCACGGGGTCACCGGGCAGGCTGTGCACCATGAGGAAGATCAGCAGGGTTGTCCCGAGGAATACCGGGATCATCTGGAGCAGTCGTCGTGCGACATAACGCCCCATCATGCCTCCGTTGAGATGTGACAGCGCAACCGACGGGCCCTCCCCCGACGACATGCCCGGATCCGGGCACGCTGATGTCGTGGAAGGGCCCCCCAGCCGCTGCGTAAGGCACCGAGACGGGACTGACGTTCCGTCAGTCCCGTGACGGCGTGCGGACTACGCTTGGGTGATTACTTCTTGACCTCGACGCCGGTCAGGATCGGGTCGCCGTCCTGACCGTAGGCCACGCCCGAAACCTTCTCGGAGTAGCCCGCGTTGACCTTGTAGTACCAGAGCGGGATGGACGGCATGTAGTTCTTGAGGTCCTTCTCGATCGCCTGGTACGCCTTGACGGACTCGTCGAGCGTCTTGGCGGAGTCGGCCTTGGCGATCTTGGCGTCCAGCTCCTTGTTGGAGAAGTCGCCCTGGTTGCCGCCCGCACCCGTGCGGAACAGGTCCGAGATGAAGTTGGCGTTCACCGGGTAGTCGAGCACCCAGCCGGAGCGGTAGAGCGACTTGACCTGCTTGGTCTTACGAGCGGTCAGGTCGGCCTGGAAGTCCGGCTTGCCGTCGCCGACGCACTGGACACCGGTGGACTGCTGGATGGAGTTGCAGACCGCGTCCACCCACTCCTTGTGGCCACCGTCGGCGTTGTACTGGATGGAGATCTTGTTGTTCGGGACGCCACCGCCGGCCTTGATGAGCTCCTTGGCCTTGGCGGGGTCGAACTTGGTGACGCCGGCGCCACCGTCCTCCTGGAAGCCCAGGACACCCTTCGCGACCCAGCCGGTCGCGGGCTCACGCGTGCCGTTCAGCACCGTCTTGGTGATGGTGGCGCGGTCGATCGCCATGGACAGACCCTGGATGACGCGCGGGTCGACCAGCTTCGGCTTCTTCCACTGGTCGGAGTAGAAGGCGACGGCGACGGTCTGGATCGCGGAGTACGGCTGGTCCACGGCGCGGTCGCCGAGGTCCTGGCGGTAGACCGGGAGGTCCTTCGGCGCGAGCTGACGCAGGACGTCGACGTTGCCGGACTTCAGGTCCTCGTACGCGGCCTCGAGGGTGGTGTAGTTCTTGAAGACCACACCGCCGTTCTTCGCCTTGTTCGGGCCCTTGTAGCCGTCGAACCGGGTGATCTCGATCTTCTTCTTGTGGTCCCAGCTCTTGAACTTGTAGGGACCGTTGCCGACCGGCTTCTGGCCGCCGGCGACCGGGTCCTTGTAGAAGGACGCCGGGAGCGGGGCGAAGACGATGTAGGCGAGCTTGTGGCCGAAGTACGGAACGGCCTTCGAGAGCTCGATCGTGAAGGTGTTCTCGTCGACGACCTTCAGACCCTCGAGCTTGTCGGCGGTCTGCTTCGCGCCCTCGGCGTCCGGGTGGACCTTGTCGTAGCCCTTGATGTCCGCGAACCAGGACGCGAGGCCCTGGGCGTTCTTCAGGCTGGCGTTCCAGTTCCACGCGTCCACGTAGGACTTGGAGGTCACCGGGGTGCCGTCGTGGAAGGTCCAGCCCGGCTTGAGCTTGACGGTCCAGGTCTTCGAGTCCGTCGTGGTGACCGACTCGGCGTTGATCATCTCCAGGGAGCCGTCGGCCTTGTAGTCGACCAGGGTCGAGAACAGGCCCGCCATGACGGCGGAGCCGTTGGACTCCATCGTGTCGCCGGTGAGCAGGGGCTTCTCAGGCTCACCCAGCTCGATGGAGAAGATTCCGTTCGGGTCAACAGCGCCCTTGGCGTCGTCGCCGGTACCGCTCTTACCCCCGCCACAGGCGGTCGCAGCAAGGGCAACGATGATCGCGCCCGTTACCCACTTGGCGCTCTTGGCACCGCGCATGGGTTCCTCCTCATGAGTCCACTTTGTCACTACAAGAAGGGCACTCCGAGTTCGCCGACACCCCTGACGGCTTTGTACTCAAGTGCCCCGAGTGTGCTCGTGAGTCGGCACTCCCCACAGTGCGTGACCCATTGACCCGAGCTCAATGGAGCCAACTATTAAGTACGTCCGGGCTGTAAACCACACTTAAGTGGTCTCGTTTTGACAACATCGCCAAGGTCCGGATGACCGAAATCCGGACAAACTGAGCACAGACAGACACCCGCGAAACGGACCGTTAACACACGTACCGGAGAGCGATCGCCGATATGCGGACAGCTCGCCTCCGAAATGAAGTTGACGGAACTTGACGAAAAGCCCGGGCCCCCACAGCGTCTGTGGGGGCCCGGGCTCCGGTGCTGACGTCACATCAGCCGAGAGCGGCGTAGATCACAGGACCGTGACCTACCCCGCCGTACCCGGCCGTATGCGACCTTGCTCAGCCGTTCTTGGCGCGGGAAGCGGAACGGCCGCGCTCCTTCTGGTCCAGGACGACCTTGCGGATGCGCACGGCCTCCGGGGTGACCTCGACGCACTCGTCGTCGCGGCAGAACTCCAGGGACTGCTCCAGGGAGAGCTTCCGCGGCGGGACGATCGCCTCGAAGGAGTCGGCGGAGGAGGAGCGCATGTTGGTGAGCTTCTTCTCCTTGGTGATGTTCACGTCCATGTCGTCGGAGCGGGAGTTCTCGCCGACGATCATGCCCTCGTAGACCTCGGTGCCCGGGTCCACGAAGAGGACGCCGCGCTCCTGGAGGTTGGTCATCGCGAAGGCGGTGACCGCGCCCGCGCGGTCGGCGACCAGCGAACCGTTGTTGCGGGTCGTCAGGGTGCCGAACCACGGCTCGTGACCCTCGTGGATCGAGTGCGCGATACCCGTACCGCGGGTGTTGGTGAGGAACTCCGTACGGAAGCCGATGAGGCCACGCGACGGAACGACGAACTCCATGCGGACCCAGCCGGAGCCGTGGTTCGACATGTTGTCCATGCGGCCCTTGCGGACACCCATGAGCTGCGTGACCGCGCCCATGTGCTCCTCGGGGACGTCGACCGTGAGGCGCTCGACGGGCTCGTGCACCTTGCCGTCGACCATCTTGGTGACGACCTGCGGCTTGCCGATGGTCAGCTCGAAGCCCTCGCGGCGCATCTGCTCGACCAGGATGGCGAGGGCGAGCTCACCACGGCCCTGGACCTCCCAGGCGTCCGGACGCTCGGTCTCCAGGACGCGGAGCGAGACGTTACCGATGAGCTCGCGGTCCAGGCGGTCCTTCACCTGGCGCGCGGTGACCTTGCGGTCCTTGACGGCGGACTTGGCGTCCGCGCCCTTGCCGGTGCCACCGCGGCCGACGAGCGGCGAGGTGTTGGTGCCGATGGTCATCGAGATGGCCGGCTGGTCGACCGTGATCAGCGGCAGCGCGATCGGGTTCTCCGGGTCGGCCAGGGTCTCGCCGATCATGATGTCCGGGATACCGGCGACGGCGCAGATGTCACCGGGGCCGGCGACCTCGGCCGGCTTGCGGGTGAGCGCCTCGGTCATCATCAGTTCGGTGATGCGGACGTTGGAGATGGAGCCGTCCCGCTTGATCCACGCGACCGTCTGGCCCTTGCGCAGCTCGCCCTGCTCGACGCGGAGCAGCGCGATGCGGCCGAGGAAGTTGTCGGCGTCGAGGTTGGTGACGTGGGCCTGGAGCGGCGCGTCCTCCTCGTACGACGGGGCCGGGACGTGCTCCAGGATGGTGGAGAAGAACGGCTCCAGGCTGTCGCTGTCGGCGGGGACGGTGCCGTCCTCGGGCTTGGTCAGCGAGGCGATGCCGTCACGGCCGCAGGCGTAGACGATCGGGAACTCGATCTGGTCCTCGTCCGCGTCCAGGTCCAGGAAGAGGTCGTACGTCTCGTTGACGACCTCGTCGATCCGGGAGTCCGGGCGGTCCGTCTTGTTGATGCAGAGGATGACGGGCATCCGGGCCTGGAGGGCCTTGCGCAGCACGAAGCGGGTCTGCGGGAGCGGGCCCTCGGAGGCGTCGACGAGGAGGACGACCGCGTCCACCATCGACAGACCGCGCTCGACCTCGCCACCGAAGTCGGCGTGACCGGGGGTGTCGATGATGTTGATCGTGATCGGGGCCCCGCCGTCCTTGGGGTGATACTTCACCGCCGTGTTCTTGGCGAGGATCGTGATGCCCTTCTCACGCTCCAGGTCGTTCGAGTCCATCATGCGGTCGTCGAGCTGCTGGTGGGCGGCGAAGGCACCGGCCTGCTTGAGCATGGCGTCGACGATGGTCGTCTTGCCGTGGTCGACGTGGGCGACGATGGCGACGTTACGGATGTCGTGGCGCGTGGGCATGGGTGCTTGCGCTTCTCTCGGATCGTGGGATGCGGCGTCAGTTCCTCGTACGCCCGCCGGGCGGACGCGCCACGGCTATGTCCTATGGTACGGGGCTGCCACGCGAGGGGCTTCCCCGGCCAAGATCCAAGAGGTCTTACCGGTGGTTCACAAGGGTGTGGGGGAGGTCGTGCGACCGGGTCAAGGGGCCGACGCGATCCTGCCCGCCGGGATCACCGGCGGGCAAGGTACTTGAGCTGGTTCTGAGGTTGTGACCTGCGGTTTCGGAGGTTTCAGCGGTTTCGTTCGGCACCCTTGGAGGATTCGGGCTTCTTGAAGCCGATGTCCTGGTAGCGAGGAGCGGCGAGCCCCCAGGCCCCGGCGTTCACCAGATCGGCCCTGGCGGCGACGAGCTGCGGGCGCTGGTAGAGGGGGATGGAACCGGCCGCGGCCCAGATCCGGGCGTCGGCCTGACGGACCAGCTCGCGGGCCTCCTCCTCGTCGAGCGTCCCCGCCGCCTGGTCGAACAGCTGGTCGATGCGGTCGGTGCCGACCCGGGAGTAGTTCTGCTCGACCAGGAGCGAGCCGTCCGAGGCCGGCTCGGGCTTGGCGAAGATCGGGCGGGCGTCGGTCGCCGGGAAGGCGGAGGCCGGCCAGGAGTAGAGGGCCAGGTCGTAGTCGCCCGAGGCGATGTGGTCCTTGAAGAAGCTGTCGTCGGACACCTTGGTGACCGCGGTACGGATCCCGACCGCGTCGAGCATCCGGACGATCCGGTCCCCGACCGCCCGCAGCGACTCGGAGCCGGGCCCCGAGGGCAGGACGAAGCGGAGGCTGAGCGCCTTGCCGTCCTTGCCGAGGGCCTTGGCGGCGTCGGGCGCCGTCACGGGGGCGGCGGTGCCGCGCGGGGCGTAGGCGCCGGCCATCCCCTGGTCCGGCTTGGCGGCGGACCGGGCGCCGGCCCGGGCGGCCGAGCCCGCGCCGGTGTCGAGCGCCTCGGCGCGGGCGAGGAGCGCGGCGCTCTCGCGGGCGGCGGCGGGGGCCGGGGCGAGGACGTTGGTGCCGTTCTCGGGGCCGTTCGCGCCGATCACGGGGGCGGGGAGGGCGCGGCGGTCGCCGGGCTTGTCGTCGCCGACGATGTAGAGGCCCTCGTCGGAGGCGGTGTCGCTCCCCTTCTTCTTGGCGTCGGTGGAGCCCTCGGACTTCTTCTCCGCCTCCTTCTCCCCTTCCTCCTTCTTCTCCTGCTCCTTCTTCTCCTGCTCCTTGGTCTCCGCCTCGCTGCCGGCCTTGGTGCCGGCGGGCTTGCGGAGCGCGCCGCCCGGGACCCAGCCCGCGTCGGCGAGGAGCGCCTGCGCCTCTGCGGTGTCCTGGCCGCCGAGCGCGTCGCTGCTGTCCGCGTACGCCGCCTGCCCCGCGAGGGCGAGGTGGCTGCCGGGGGGCTTGGCGGGGAGGCCGAGGGGCCCCAGTACGGATTCGGCCAGCTCCTGGCGGTTGATGGCGCGGGCCACCGCGCGCCGTACCCGCTCATCGGCCAGCGGGCCGGACTCGCCGTTCAGCGAGAGCTGGGTGTAGGCGGGCTCCAGGGACTTGCGGACCACGTACTTCGCCAGGGCGTCCTGGGCACGGGCGTACCGGGCGATCGCCTCCTGGTTCTGCCGGCGGGCGGCCTTGACCTCCGCCGCCTTCTCGTCGTCGGAGCCGTGGGCGAGGGCCCAGGACCTCAGGGCCTTGGCGGGGGTGATCGCGGAACCGGGGCCGTGGGCGAGGGCGGCCTGGGCGCCGTTCCGGCCGGCGCGGGCGTCCCGGACCGCGAGGGAGATCCGCTCGGCCACGGACCGGTCGATCTCGGCCAGGTCGAGGCTGCCCGCGGCGAGCGCGGCCGCCCGGTCGGCCCGGGGCACGGCCTTGAGGACGACGGTGTCGAGCTTGGCGGGCTGGCCCCACCAGCGGGGGTTGCGGGCGAGGGTGACATCGCCGCCCTCCCGGTCGATCCCCTGCAGCAGGAACGGTCCTGCGGTGGCCTTGAGGGTGGCGCGCGCCCCGTCGTTGAAGGAGTTCGGAGAGCCCATCACCTGCTTGGGGTAGAGGGGCGTGAAGAGGGACTGCCAGTCGGCGTAGGGCTTGGCGAAGGTGACCCGCACCTCCAGGTCGTTCTTGCCCCGCTCGATCTTCTCGATCCGCTCGTAGCCGGAGTTCCGGGCGGTCCAGTACGCGGTGTCGCGGCCGCTCAGGGCTCGCCACTGGGCCACGAAGTCGGGGGCACCGATCTCGCGTCCGTCGCTCCACACCGCCTGCTGGTTGAGCTTGTAGAGGACGACCTGCTTGGGCTCGGTCTCGATGACCTGCGCGGATTCCAGGTAGTCGGGGTTCCGCTGTGGCCGGCCCCGCTCGTCGAGCGTGTAGAGGGAGGGGAGGACGGCTCCGGCGATGCGGGAGGTGGTGCCGTCGGCGTCGGCCTGGAAGGTGTTGAGCGTGGTGGGCAGCGCGTCGACGGCCCAGCGAAGGGTGCCGCCGTCGGCGACCCGTTCGCGGGGCGCGGGCGCGTTGTCCTGGGCGGCGGCGGGGGCTTCGTCGGCCTCGTCGCCGGAGCTGCAGCCGGCGAGGACGGTGACGGCGAGGACCGCGCTGGTGAGGGTGGCGACGGAGCGGAGCGTGCGGGAGCGCGGGCTCCTGGAGCATGTCCTCCCGCGAGGGGCGCCGATCTGGGACATGACTTGTACCCCTTCGTCCAGATTTATTCCATTAGGAGATGATCAGACCTATTGCTCATACACTGAAAAGGACGGAGCGGATTCGGCCACGGCGACACGGCGGCACGACCGGCGAACGCCACTCGTGCGGCTCAACCCCGACGGGACCGGGCGCTCCGGACGGGTGCAAACCCGTGCACATGGCTTCCCAAGCGGGATGCGACGCGCGACACTCCTGCCGAAGCCGCTCGCGGAAGTGAGGGCGACCCATGTCCGTTCAGGACGATCTGGCGGCCGTCAAGCGTCGCCTGCGGGACCTGGAGCTCGCGGTCGCGGAGCTGGAGCGCCGCGTCGTGGCGGAGCGGAGCGCGCCTCCCACACCGGCCGCCGGCCGCGCCGAGAGTCTGGTGACCATCCCCGACACGCCGTACGACAGCGGGCTGTGTAGGGACACGGACGACGAGGGACTGGGCGCTCGCGACCGCCAGGCGCCGTAAGACGGAGCGGCGACCGGTTCAACCCCGGCCGGCACCTCGCACTCGACCTGCGGAACATGCTCCTGGTCGGCGAGTGCGTCGCGCGGGCCGCCCTGGAGCACACCGAGTCCCGGGGCGGGCACACCCGCGGGGACCGTCCGGCGATGGAACGGTCGTGGCGCCCGGTGAACCTGCTCGGCTGCTTGAGGCCTGCTCACGCATGCTCAGGCATGCTTCAGGCCGCCGTGCCCGCGCTCCAGCGGCCGAGGACCGGCTCGGCGAGGGTGCGGGCGGGGCGGCACAGGGTCTGCCCGTGACGGTCGAACAGCTCGTCGCGCGAGGAGAAGCGGCCGAGATCCGTACGGAGGTGGGCGGACAGGTCACAGGGAGCCGATCCGGCGCACGCGGCCGGGGCGTCCCAGTCGACGGTGGTCCGGGCGAGGGCCTCGAAGAGCGTCTCGGCGCCGGAGTTGGTGAACCCGCCGTCGCGCCCGGCGGAGCCGGCCGGGCCGAGTCGGGTGAACAGCTCGGCGATCGGCACCCAGACGCCGCCGGCCGCCTCTTCGAGCCGGAACTCCGGCCAGGCCAGGAGCACCTCCTCCGGGACGAACGGGCGGAGCTTCGGGAACCTCGGGTACCAGAAGGCGCCGTCGACGAGCAGGCCGCGCACCCGGGTCCCCACGCCGAGGGACCGGGCCACCGCCTCCAGGACCGCCATCCGCTGGCTGCACGAGCCGCGCCCGAGCCGCAGCGTCCGCGACACCCGGCGCCGGTCCTCGACGGAGTACACCGGCCGCACGGCGGTGACGAGGACGCCGTGCGCCACCTGGAGCCGGGCACGGTCGGTGACCGCTCCCCGCGCCTCGGACTCGCGCAGCACCCGGGCCACGAGCGCGGTCACGAGCGGATGCTCCAGGTCCAGGATCGGGGTGGACCGGGTGGACCCGGGGACCTCCCGCGCTCGCGCGTGCTCGTCACGCGCGCGGACCGGCATCAGCAGACGGCTGGTCATGACGTACCCCCCTCGCCGGCGACCGGCCGCGGCCGCCCGGCACCATCCTCCTCCGCCAGGTCCCGCCCCGGCGCCCGGGGTCCGCTCGCTCAGAGCCAGCCCGCCCGGTAGGCCGTCCAGTCCTCCTCCCGTGCGGCGAAGTCGACGTACAGGGCCAGGCCGAACCGCTCGCGCCCGGGGTCGGTGCGGCCGAGGCCGAGTCTCGCGCCCTTGACCGCCGCGGCGACCGTCTCCGCGTCCTCGTGGTGACCGAGGTCGTCCTCGTGGAAGAAGGGAAGGCCCATGAGCAGGTCGGTGGTCTCGGGGGTCACTTCGAGGGCGAGGGCCGTCTGCTGGGCGACGTACCCGCCGTAGAGGCTCTCCAGCGGCATCCAGGAGTCGTACGACATGACGGCGATCTGGTCCACGCGCCGGGCGACCTCGCCGAAGAACTCCTGCGACCACCACTTCTCGCTCCCGCCGGCCGAACCCAGGGCCGTGTGGGCGCCGGGCAGCGGGTCGATCTGGTGGGCGGCGACCGACAGCGGGACCTTCCGGGCCCGGGTCAGCCTCCCGAGGTCGTCGAGGAGCGAGAGGTAGTCCCCGTCGTCGGAGTGCAGCGGCTCCAGATCGAAGTGGACCCCGTCGAAGCCGGCGTCGAGGATCTGCCGGGCCGAACCCACCACGGCGCGGCGGGACCCGGCGTCCTCCAGGCGCAGCCCCACGGGCCCCTCGCTGGCGAGGACGTCGCCCAGCCAGGCCTGGACCCGTATCCCGGGTATCGCGCGGTGCACGCCCTCGATCAGCCACTTCGCGCGCGGGTACTTCGCCGCCGGCAGGGTGCCGTCGTGCTCCAGGGGGCCGGCGTGCACGTACAGATCGCGTATGCCGGTGCCCTTCAGACGGGCGGCGAGGGCCGTGAGGTCGGCGTCCTTCTTCCGTCCGTCGACCCAGGCGTGCCCGATCCAGAAGGCGTCCTTGCCTCGGGTCCTCGCGTCGTCCCTCAGGTCGCCGGTGTAACTGACGCGCAGCGCCAGGGCCCCGAAGAGCGGGGGCACCACGAGCAGCAGGACGAGGCCGAGGACCCACCAGCGTCCCCGCCTCCACACACGCCTCAACCGTCCGTCCACCCGAGCCCCCCAAGAGCCGTCGCGTCACTGGAAACCACCGTAGCGGTGGCTACTGACAGTGACGTTCTGGCGAGACGGACCGTTTCCGGACGGCGGGGGTCCGGTCGCGGGCCCGCATACACGGACATAACCTCCCCTTTGTGACGCGAATAGCCGCCCGAGCCCTTCTCGCGGTGCTGGTGGCGGCGTGGTGGCTCCTCGTGCCCGCCGTACACGGTGCCCACGCCGACGACCCCGTCGTCCTGTCCCGGGAGGGGCAGATCACCGACCGGGTGGGCGCCCTCGGCGACGACCGCCGCGCCTCCGTGGTCCAGGCCCTCGACCGGCTCTACGACGACCGGCGCGTCCAGCTCTTCGTCGTCTACGTACGGGACTTCTCCGGCCGCTCGGGCCAGAGCTGGGCCGACGCCACCGCCGAGCGCAACACGCTCGGGCTCGACGACGTCCTGCTCGCCGTCGCCACCCACGACCGGCAGTACGGCTATTCCGCCGACCCCGGCTCCCGCTTCACCCAGGCCCAGCTCGACGAGGTCGCGCGGACCGCCATCGAACCGGCCCTGCGGCGGAACGACTGGGCCGGTGCCGCCGTCGGCGCGGCGAACGGCTACGGCGCCGTCCTGGCCGGCCGGCCCGTCCCCGCCCCGACGCTCACCCCCGGGCCCGCCGACCCCGGCGCCGCCGACGACGGCACCTCGGCCACCGATCTCGTCCTGCCCGTGGTCCTCGTCGGCGGCGCGGGGGCCGTGGCGGCCTACGCGTACACCAGACGGCGGCGCCGGACCGAGACCCGCACCACCCCTCGGGGCGGCCAGGGCTGGGTCCCGCCGAAGGAGACCGCGCCGCCGACCCTGGCCGAACTCGACGGAGCGGCCCGCAGGACGCTGGTCGCCACCGACGACGCCGTCCGCACCAGCCAGGAGGAACTCGGCTTCGCGTCCGCCCAGTTCGGCGACGAGGCGGTACGCCCCTTCACCGAGGCGGTCGATTTCGCCGCGGAGCAGCTGACGGCCTCGTTCCGGCTGCGGCAGAAGCTCGACGACTCCTTCCCCGAGGACGACGCGACCCGCCGCGGCATGCTGGACGAGATCCTCCGCCGCTGCGCCGAGGCCAACGCGCGTCTCGACGCCGAGACGGAGGACTTCGACCGGCTCCGGGCCCTGGAGCGCTCGGCCCCCGAGGCGCTGGCCACGGTCGAGGCGGCCTTCCGTGAGCAGACCGGGCGGATCGGGACGGCGGAGGCGGCGCTGACGGCGATGCGCGAGCGCTACGCCGAGACGGCCGCCGCGCCGGTGGGCGGTGACGTCGAGCAGGCGAAGGACCGGCTCGTGTTCGCGACGACCCACGTCAACCAGGCCCGGCAGCAGATCGACGCCGGTGACAACGGCGGGGCGGCGGTGCACATCCGGGCCGCCGAGGGCGCCGTGGACCAGGCGGCCCGGCTGATCGAGGCAGTGGACCGGCGGGCGCGGGAACTGGCCGAGGCCGTGGGGAAGCTGCCGGGCGCGCTCGTGGAGACCGACGCGGACCTGGCGGAGGCCCGTGGGCTGTTGCGGGGGATCGCCGAGGGGGTGTCCACGGCCGATCTCCAGGGGCGGATCGCCCGCGCCGACTCGGTGCTCGCGGAGGTGCGGCGCGGTGTGGACGCCGGGCGGTACGACCCGATCGACGCGCTGCGCCGGGTCGAGGAGGCCGACACGGCGCTCGACGAGACGCTGGAGGGCGCACGGGAGCGCGAGTCGGATGCGCGGCGCGCCCGCGCGCTCCTCGATCAGGTGATGCTGACGGCCCGTTCGGCGATCGGGGCGGCCTCCGACTACATCACCACGCACCGGGGCGCGGTGGGCAGCGAGGCCCGTACGCGCCTCGCCGAGGCCCAGCGACGCTGGGAGAAGGCGCGGTCGCCGGCCGCCGCCGAGGACCCGCAGGCGGCGCTGGTGGAGGCGCGGCAGGCGGACGCGCTGGCTCGGCGCGCCCAGGACCTCGCGGAGCAGGACGTCCGCACGTATGGGAACCCGAACGGCCTGGGCGGTGTGACAGGGGTGGGAGGAAGCGGTGGCGGCGGGCTCGGCGGTGCGGTGCTCGGCGGCATCATCCTCGGCGGACTGTTCGGTGGTGGAAGGGGAGGCGGACCCGAGGGGTTCGGTGGACGTGCGGGTGGCGGAGGCGGGGGTTTCGGGGGCGGAGGTTTCGGCGGCGGGCCCGGCAGCTTCGGCGGCAGCGGCACGCGCGGCCGGCTGGGCGGCGGGGGCCGTTTCTGAGGACGGCCGTCCTCTCGCTTCTGTCCCTTTCAAGGAGAAGAGCCATGAGCAGCAAGCAGACCGTCCTCGGCCGGGTCACCCAGCTGGCGAAGGCGAACATCAACGCCCTCCTCGACCAGGCGGAGGATCCGCAGAAGATGCTGGACCAGCTGATCCGCGACTACGCGGACAACATCGCGGAGGCGGAGGAGGCGGTGGCGGCGACCATCGGCAACCTCCGGCTGATGGAACAGGACCATCAGGAGGACGTGGAGGCGGCGAAGGAGTGGGGCGGTAAGGCGCTCGCCGCGAGCCGGAAGGCGGACGAGCTGCGGAGCGGCGGGCGGACGGCGGAGGCGGACCGCTTCGACAACCTGGCGAAGGTGGCGCTGGGCCGCCAGCTGCAGTCGGAGAAGGAGGCGCGGACGGCGGAGCCGACGATCGCCGCGCAGAGCGATGTGGTGGCGAAGCTCAGGACGGGTCTGGACCGGATGAAGGCGAAGCTGGGCGAGCTGCGGGCGAAGCGCGACGAGCTGGTGGCCCGCG
Source organism: Streptomyces sp. NPDC034084 (assembly GCF_055575535.1). Taxonomy (NCBI): domain Bacteria; kingdom Bacillati; phylum Actinomycetota; class Actinomycetes; order Kitasatosporales; family Streptomycetaceae; genus Streptomyces; species Streptomyces sp. NPDC034084. The sequence continues at coordinate 128,371 of NZ_JBVISK010000004.1, read as the reverse complement.
CCGCGTCGGCCCGGGCGCAGAACAGGATGACGGACGCGGTGAAGAGCGTCGACGTGCTCGATCCGACGAGCGAGCTCAGCCGCTTCGAGGACAAGGTGCGCCGGGAGGAGGCCCGGGCGCTGGGCGAGCAGGAGCTCGCCGCCTCCTCGCTGGACGCGCAGTTCGAGCAGTTGGACGCGCTCGGCGACAGCGCCGAGATCGAGGCCCGGCTGGCCGCGCTCAAGGCCTGATCCGGCGGCTTCTCGGGGCCGTGACGGGGTGCGTCTCAGAACATGCTGAGGAGCTGTTCCACCGTGGGTTCCGCCGCCCCTTCGCCGTCCGGCAGGTCCAGTTCGAACCAGACGGTCTTGCCGCGCGGGGTGCGGCGCGAGCCCCAGGAGGACGAGAGGAGCCCGACGAGCTGGAGGCCGCGGCCGCCCTCGTCGGTGTCCCGGGCCCTGCGGCGCCGCGGCTGGACCAGGCCGGCGTCCCAGACCTCGCAGACGAGGGTGCGGTCGCGCAGCAGGCGCAGCCGGATGTCCCCCTCGCCGTAGCGCAGGGCGTTGGTGACCAGTTCGCTGACGAGGAGTTCGACGGTGTCGACGAGCGGTTCGAGGTCCCAGGCCGCGAGCTGGACGCGGGCGAGTTCGCGGGCGCGGCCGACCGAGCGGGGTTCCCGGGGCAGCCGCCAGTCGCCGACGGCCTCGCTGGGCAGTCCCTGGATCCTGGCCATGAGCAGGGCGATGTCGTCTTCGCCGTGTCCGGTGTTCAGGCTGGTGAGGACCCGGTCGCAGACGTCCTCCAGCGGGGGCGCCGGGTCGGTGAGGGCGCGCCGGAAGGCATGGAGGCCTTCGTCCAGGGGGTGGTCGCGGGACTCGACGAGCCCGTCGGTGTAGAGGGCGAGGAGGGCGCCCTCGGGCAGTTCGACCTCGACCTCCTCGAAGGGTTCCCCGCCGACGCCGAGCGGCATACCGGGGGGCACGTCGAGGAGCAGGGCCTCCTCGCCGGGTTCGACGAGCACCGGCGGGAGGTGCCCGGCGTTGGCGAAGGTGCAGCGGCGGGTGACCGGGTCGTAGACGGCGTAGACGCAGGTGGCGAGGTAGACCTCGGAGAGTTCGGGGCCCCGGTTCTTGTGGGTGCGGGACTGCTGTGCGCCGATGGGGGCGCCCAGGCCGCGGGCGATCTCGTCGAGGTGGGAGAGGACCTCGGCGGGTTCCAGGTCGAGCTGGGCGAGGGTGCGGACGGCGGTGCGGAGTTCGCCCATGGCGACGGCGGCGCGCAGGCCGCGGCCCATGACGTCACCGATGACGAGGGCGGTGCGGTGGCCGGGAAGTTCGATGACGTCGAACCAGTCGCCGCCGACCTCGGTGGCGGCCGTGCCGGGGAGGTAGCGGCAGGCGATGTCGAGTCCCGCGGCCTCGGGGTCACCGGGCGGGAGCAGGCTGCGCTGGAGGATCAGGGCCCGCTCGTGCTCGCGGCGGTAGAGGCGCGCGTTGTCGATGCAGACGGCGGCGCGGGCGGCGAGTTCGACGGCGAGGGCCCGGTCGCGCTCCCCGAAGGGTTCGCTGCCCTTGGCGCGGGAGAACTGGACGAGGCCGACGACGGTGTCGTGGGCGACCATCGGGACGACCAGGGTGGACTGGACGAGGTCTCCGTCGGAGCCGGGGACCGTCCGGAGGCGTCCGGTGCGCAGGGCGCCGGCGCAGGGCGAGTTGAAGGGGTAGCGGTGGACGGCGCCGACATCGATGGGGGCGGGTCCGCAACAGCCGCTTCCCGGGCCGTGCCCCTCGTCGGTCCTGAGGGGGGTGTCGGAGACGGCGCTGGTGACGGCGACCCTGCGGAGTTCGGCGCTGCCCGCCCCGTAGCCGACGTCGTGGGAGTTCCCCCACCGGCCGGGCGGGGCCTCGTCGCCGGTGAGGAGGCCCTGGTAGAGGTCGACGGAGGCGAGGTCGCAGAAGCCGGGGACGGCGACGTCGAGGAGTTCGCGGGCGGTGGCCTCCAGGTCGAGGGAGTTGCCGATGCGGGCGCCGGCCTCGTTCAGGAGGGCGAGGTTGCGGCGGGCGTTGGCGGCTTCCCTGGCCGCGTTGTGGCGGCGGGTGACGTCGATGCCGAGCCCCGCGACGCCGATCGGGCGGCCGGAGCCGCTGTGCACGCGGTAGAGGTTGATGGACCAGTGGCGGCGGTCCCTGGCGCCGGGGGCGGCGCCGACGATCTGGAAGTCGGTGACGGACTCGCCGGTCTCCAGAACCCGCCGGAGGGCGGCGGTCATCCGGTCGGCCTCGGCGCGGCCCAGGTAGTCGTGGACGGTCCGGCCCCGGTGGTCGTCGGCCTCGCCGCCGAAGACGGTGGCGAAGCGCCGGTTGGCCCGCTTCACGGTGAGGTCGGTGCCGAAGAGAAGGAAACCGAAGGGGGATTGGCCGAATATCGCCTGGGAAGCGGCGAGGTCGGTCTCGATGCGTCGCAGGGCGCGGACGTCGACGACGATGCACAGCGCGGCCCGTTCCCCGGTCTGGGTCTCGCTCGGCATGACGTACATCTCGGCGATGCCCCGGGGCCGGTCCTCGCCGGGCATGCGGAACGGGACGAGGCCCGTCCACTCCTTGCCGTCGAGTATCTCCTTGACCCGTCGGTGGCCGCGCTCGCGCAGGTCGGCGGGCATGAAGGCCTCGACGGGGTCCTTGCCCCTGGCCTCCTCGGCGGTGACCCCGAAGAGGTCCACGGCCCGTCGGCTCCACTGCTCGACGAGGCCGTCGGGCCCGATCGAGAACGACGCCACCCTGATGTAGTCATAGATGGAGCCGGGCGGGCTGCTCTGCCACACGACGCCGCCGCTCGCCGTCTCAGGTATCTCGCTCACGCGACCGTCCCCTCCAGCTCACCGCACCGGACCGGCCATGCCCGCAGTATTCAATACGGCAGGCCCCGACGGCACGACGTTCACGATCACAGGGTGGTCTCGTTCGGCCCTGGCCGAGTACCGGTGATCGTTGTCCCACCCTGTTTACTCACCAGGGAGAGCCAGCTCGAACCATACGGTTTTGCCCGTCCTTCCTCTACGGGTTCCCCAGCGGCGGGCGGAACAGGCCACGAGAGCGAGGCCGCGGCCCCCTTCGTCCTCCGGCCCGGGGGCCCGCTCGGTCGGTGGATCCGGAAGCGGATCGGAGACCTCCACCAGGAGCGCCGGCGGCTGCGTCCGGTCGGCTTCCTCGGATCGGGGGCGGACGAGACGGACCCCGATGGGGCCGGAGGCGTACCGCAGGGAGTTGGTCACCAGCTCGCTGACCAGCAGGACGGTGACATCGCCGAGGGTCTTGTCGAGCTCCCAGGCCCGCAGGGTCTCGCGCACCGCGTGCCGAGCTGTACGCACGACGTTCGCCTCCGCGGGGAAGTTCCACTCCGCGCGGTCGCCGTCGGTGTCGATCACACCCGATCACTTCCCCAGCCGTGCGTCAGCAGGAAGATCCCCGCCCCCTCCCGAGGGGTCATTCTGGACATACCCGCTATTTGGGGCGGGATATCCCGCCGGGCGCGTCTGCGGGCGCACGGTGGCACGAACGGCGTAGGGAGTCAGTCGCACGCTCCGTCGGCGAGGGTCGCCGGCAGTCTCAGCCCGGCCTCGGCGACGGCGGGACGGTCCTGGTCGAGCCAGTCGACCGAGTCCAGCTCGTGCCGGGAGAGCCAACGGAGTTCGTCGTGGTCCTCCAGGGGGCGCGGTTCACCGGAGAGCAGCCGGGCGGTCCACACCCGCAGGACGTACCCGGGCTTCAGCGGCCACTCGCCGGGGATGCGTTCACCCGGCTCCACCTCCACCCCGAGTTCCTCCCGGAGCTCGCGGACCAGGGCTTCCTCCGGGCTCTCGCCCGGTTCGAGCTTGCCGCCGGGCAGTTCCCAGCGGCCGGCCAGTTCGGCTGGGGCGCTGCGTCGCGCGGCGAGCAGCCGCCCCCGGTCGTACAGGGCTCCCGCGACGACCACGACGCCGGCCTCCTGGCCGGGGCCGGCGTCGCGGTGGGGCTGGTGAGGCGTGGCGGGGTCGGTGGTGCGTTCCGTCATGGGCGCGAGCGTAGCCCGACCCGGTCGGCGCCCGCCGGGGTCGGCACAGTCGGTGCCCGCCGGGGTCAGAGGGCGGGGCTGCCGATGCGCTCGACCGAGTAGAGCTGCTGGTGGCCGCGGTCGTCGAGACTGTCCGCGATCTTCTGGGCTTCGTCCCTGGTGGCGTACCGGCCCACCCGGTAGCGGTTGCCGTTGTCGTCCTGCCGTATGACGAGCCAGGAAAGGACGGGGCCGTTGTCGGTCATCAGGCTTCTCCCTCCGCCGGTCCGGGCACCGTTAAGGATCTCCGGGAAACCGCAATGCGCATATGCCGGAGCTTACGCCTGACCTTCACACAGCGGATATGGGTTCTCACAAAGAGGCACGGATCGGCCGGTAACCGCCGGAGGGCGGCCGAAGGGCACGCCCCGGGCGCCGGCGGAGAGTCGGCGGGGGCGGGCGGTCTTCCGCGGCGACCCTCGCCTCGCGGATGCGGAGAGTTGGCGGGGACGGGCAGTCTCCCGCCGGACGCCCGCGTCACGGACGGGGCCGGACGCACCGGACAGTCGGCGATGCCCGGCAGCTCGTGGACCGTCTCGCGCTCCGCGCGGGTGCGGGGCCGGCTCGTCGGCGACGTCGCCGACCTCGACGCCGGGGCCGTTCACCGCGCTGGGCCGGGGCAGTTAGAAGTGGCGGCGGCCGACGGCGCGCGATCGTCGGGCGGCTATACGAGCTGACGCCCCATCGCCCCACGGTCCCATCCCCCGCACACCCGGCCCCGTTGAACGGTCACCGCACCTCAGCGCACCGGCAGGTGGTACGCGATGCGGTAGCGGTCGGCGGGGACGACGACATCGGCCGTCTCGACGGCGCGGCCCGAGGCGTAGTAGGTCCGCTCGACGACCATGACCACGTGCCCCGGTACGCCGCCGAGGGCCAGGAGTTCCTCGGCGAGGCCGGGCCGGGCCCCCACCTCCTCCACCACGTTGTCCACGACCACGTCGATGGCCGCCATGCGCTCGACGACGCCGCAGCCGCCGAGGGGGCCCTCCTCGGGCAGCATGACGGGCGTCCGACCCGTGACGGCGAGGGGTTCCCAGGAGGTGGAGACCATCATGGGCTCACCTCCGTCCCGGTACACGTACCGCGTGCGCATCACCCGCTCCCCCGGCTCGATGCCGAGCCGCTCGGCCACCTCGGCGCTCGCCGGCTCCTGCTCGCTGCGCGACTCCCAGGTGCCGCGGGCCCCTTCGGCGGCCTGCTCCTGGCGGAAGGGGCTGGCGCCGGACGCGGGACGGTAACCGGAGCGGGCGATCCGCCGCGGCACGGGCCGCTCACGCACATAGGTCCCCGAACCCGAACGCCCCTCCACGAGCCCCTCGGCCATGAGTACCTTGCGAGCCTCCAGCGCGACGGTGTCCGACACCCCGTACTCCTCGCGGATGCGCGCCTGCGAGGGGAGGCGGGTATGCGGCGGAAGCGAGCCGTTGGCGATCTTCTCCCGCAGATCGCTCGCCACGCGCAGATAGGCGGGCTGCTCACCGAACGTCACTGGACACTCCCCTCAGGTTGACTGACAGCTACACCCTGGCAACCGACTGTCGCGATCCGCAAGCATGGGCCAAAGTTTCACTCGAAGTGATGACGGTTTGGCTACCAACGGTCACCCCGGAGCGATGCCACCCGACCCCTTGACCCCTATTGGTCCAGACCAATAGGTTCCTGCCGCACGCTCCATCCCGCCTCGCACAGGAACGAGCCCATGCGCCCCCGAGCCCTGACCAAGCTGACCTTCGGCGCCGCCGCCGCGACCGCCCTCGGCCTCCTCGCCGCGCTGGCGCCCGCCGCCGACGCGACCGCGCACACCCACGCGCACCCGCCCGCGCTCAAGCGGATCGGATACTTCACCCAATGGGGCATCTACGGCCGGAACTTCCAGGTCAAGGACCTCCGGACGAGCGGAACCGCCGCCAGGCTGAGCCACATCAACTACGCCTTCGGCGTGGTCGGCCCGGACGGCAAGTGCCTCATGGGCAACGCCCCGGGCTCGGACCCCTGGGCCGACTACGTCCGCCCCGTCGACGCCGCGAACTCCGTGGACGGCGTCGGTGACACCGCCGACCAGCGCCTTGCCGGGAACTTCAACGAACTGCGCGAGCTCAAGGCGCAGAACCCCGGCCTCAAGATCATGATCTCCCTGGGCGGCTGGAGCGGCTCCGCGCACTTCTCCGACGCCGTGCGCACCGACGCCGGACGCAAGACCCTCGTCGCCTCCTGCGTCGACACGTACATCAAGGGCAACCTCCCCGTCGACGGCGCCCGCGGGGGCGCCGGAGCCGCCGCCGGGCTCTTCGACGGCGTCGACCTGGACTGGGAGTGGCCGGGCTCCGACGGCGCCCCCGGGAACGTGATCAGCCCCGAGGACAAGCCGAACTTCACCGAGCTCGTACGGGAGTTCCGCACGCAGCTCGACGCCTACGGCCGCTCTCTGCCGCGGCGGAAGCACTACGACCTCAGCGCGTACGTGCCCACCGCCCCCGCCAAGATCGACGCCGGCTTCGACGTCGCGAAGATCATGCGGGACCTCGACTTCGTCAACCTCCAGGGCTACGACTTCCACGTCTCCGGCGAGAGGACGACCGCCCAGCAGTCCGCGCTCTACGCCAGGAACGACTTCAGCGTCGACCAGACCGTCACGGCCTGGCTGCGGCGCGGCGCCCCCGCCCGGAAGCTCGTGGTCGGCATGCCCTTCTACGGCCAGGGCTGGACCGGGGTGACCGGCGGCGGCGACGGGCTCGGGCAGCGGGCGACCGGCCCCGCCCCCGCGACCTGGACGGCCGGCTCCGAGGACTACAAGTACCTGAAGAAGCTGGCGGAGTCGGGGACGTACACGCTGTATCGAGGCCATCGGAACGGCCACGCCTGGCTCTTCGACGGCACCACCCTGTGGACGTACGACGACCCGACCGTACTGCGCACCAAGGCGTCCTACGTGCGGCAGCGCGGGCTCGGCGGCGCGATGGTCTGGTCCCTCGACGGGGACACCCCGGACGGCGAGCTGATCACCGCCGTCGACCGGGGTCTCACCCGGCGCTGACACCCCCTTCCCGGCCCGCCGAAGGCCGGGTCCGAGAGCCGCGGACCGGTGCCCCGCCGCTCACGGTGTTCCGGAACGGCGGTCGGTCACGGGCCGCCGTCCCCGGTCCACCGGCTCCGGTCCGCACGCGACGGGGCCGGGCCTCCCGACGAGGGAGACCCGGCCCCGTTCTCGTACCGGCCGGGCTCAGGCCGAGGTGCCCTCGCCCGCCGGCGGCGTGTCCGTCAGGCCGAGCGCGGTCCGCGCCTCGGCGCCCAGGTCCTCGGGGAGCGCGTCCCAGGCGGAGTCGTACGCCTCCCAGTAGGCGTCCGCGTCGGCCGCGCCGGCCAGCCTGCCCCACCGCTTCGAGGCCGCGTCCAGCTCCTTGCCGAGCGCCGCGAGCGAGGCCTTGGACGTGCCGGGCCAGTCGTGGTCCTTGATACCCGCGCGTGCCTCGTCGATCGCGGCCAGCAGCTCCCCGGCCCACGCCTTGTTGGCCGCGAAGTCCTCGTCCGCGTCCTCCTCCGGCTCCCGGTAGACGACCGTCTCGATCGGGTTGACGCTCAGCAGGAAGTGCTCCTGGTCGAGGGTCAGACGGGTCGAGTCGGAGCGCAGCGAGCCCGAGAACGGCTTCTTGTCACGGGCGAGCGCGCAGGTCACCGTGCGGTCGCCGAGGCGCCAGCTCTGGCTGCTGGGCTGGTAGTAGGAGAGCCCGACGTCCCGGGGGATCGCCCAGGTGTCCATCGCGTACGCCGCGTTGATCGGCTCGCAGCGCTGCTCCGCGAGGGACTCGATCGCGTCGTCGCCGGGCCACTCGGCGACGCCGGTGACCTGGAAGCCGCCGCTGACCTCGCCGTCGTGCGGGCCGGCGCAGTCGACGACCCTGACGTCCGTCGCGTACTCCTCTCCCTGGCTGCCGTCGGTGAAGCACTGTCCCTTGCGCAGCTCGTAGGCCGACTGGGAGCGGGAGGCCTCGTCCACGCCCTTCTTGAAGCCGTTCCAGGCCGAGCTGAAGCCGCCGGTCGCGAGGCCGGTGGCGAGCAGCAGGGTGCTGACGGCGGAGAGGACGATGCCGGCGATCGCGAGCCCCTTGCCCGCCTGCTCCTTCTTCCTGATCTGCGGGAGGGCGGCGAGGCCGAGGATCAGTCCGAGGGGCGGGAGGCAGCAGACGATGCCGGAGACCAGGGAGCCGATGGCGAGACCGTTGGTGGAGCGCCGCGGCGGCTGCCCGTAGGGGACGGCTCCCGGTGCGCCGGGCGGGCCCCCGGCGTAGGGGCCGGCCGTGTAGGGCATCCCCGGGGAGGTGTACGGGCCCGGGGCGGGCCATCCACCGGGCTGCGGGCCGCCCGTGGGCGGCGGCGGGGGCGGTGTCGGCTGGCTCGGCTCCACGGGTACGGGCTCCTGTTGCGGACGGGCGACGCGAACAAACGATCGGTCGCGCATCGTACGTAAGGGGCGGCCGCCCGTAGGCGACCGCCCCCCTTGTTCAGGCGTGGACCGGGTCAGAACTGCAGGGCCCAGGAGTCGATCTTCCCGGTGTCGATGGACGCGTTGTCCGTGACCCGCAGCTTCCACGTGCCGTTGGCGACCTCCGAGGAGGCGTTCACGGTGTACGTGGTGTTGATGTTGTCCGCGCTGCCGCCGGTGCCGAAGGCCTTCAGCGTGTACGCCGAGCCGTCGGGGGCGATCAGCTGGACCTGGAGGTCGCCGATGTAGGTGTGGACGATGTTCACCGGCACCTGGAGGGCGGCGGGGGCGTTGCCCGTGACGCCGCTGACGGTGACCGGGGACTCGACGGTCGCGTTGTCGTTGATCGCGTAGTCCGTGGTGTTCTCGAACTTCGGCCCGGTGGGCGGCGGGGTGGTGCCTCCGCCGACGTACAGCAGCCGGTTCGGGGAGCCGGTGCCGGGGCTGGTGACGACGTTCGGGGTGGCGGCGGTCACGAGGGCCGTGGAGACCTGTGCCGGGGTCGCCGTCGGGTTGGCCGCCAGGTAGAGGGCGGCGGCGCCGGCGACGTGCGGGGTCGCCATCGACGTACCGGAGATGGTGTTGGTAGCGGTGTCGCCGGTTCCCCAGGACGAGGTGATGGAGGAGCCCGGGGCGAAGAGGTCCAGGCCGCTGCCGTAGTTGGAGTAGCTGGCCTTGGCGTCGCTCGACGTGGTGGCGCCGACCGTGATGGCCTCGGCCACGCGCGCGGGCGAGTGGTTGGCGGCGTTGTCGGTCTCGTTGCCGGCCGCGACCGCGTAGGTGACGCCGGAGGCGATCGAGTTGCGGACGGCCTGGTCGAGGGCGCTGTCGACGCCGCCCCCGAGGCTCATGTTGGCGACGGCCGGCTTGACGGCGTTGCGCGTGACCCAGTCGATGCCCGCGACGACCTGCTCGGTGGTGCCGGAGCCGGAGTTGTCGAGGACGCGGACGCCGACGATCTTCGCCTTCTTGGCGACGCCGTAGGAGGTGCCTCCGACCGTTCCGGCGACGTGGGTGCCGTGGCCGTGGCCGTCCTGGGCGGTGTTGTCGTTGTCGATGGCGTCGTAGCCGTAGGAGGCGCGGCCGCCGAAGTCGGTGTGGGTGATGCGTACGCCGGTGTCGATGATGTACGCCGTGACGCCCTGGCCCGCGGTGTCCGGGTAGGTGTAGCTCTGGTTCAGCGGAAGGGCCTTCTGGTCGATCCGGTCCAGGCCCCAGGAGGGCGGGGAGGGCTGGGCGCCGTCGACGTGGAAGACGCGGTTCTGGACGACGGACTTCACGGCCGGGTCGGCGGCGAGCTTCCGCGCCTGGGCCTCGGAGAGCTCGACGGAGTAGCCGTTGATCGCGGCGGTGTACGTGCGCTTGATCTTCGCGCCGAACTTGGCGGCCACGGCCCGGCCCTTGGCGGTCTCGGCCTGCGCGGACTCGTCGAGGGTGACGATGTAGCTGCCGGGGACGGTGCCTTCGGCCCCGGCGTTCTCGATGACGCCTTCGGGGGCGGGGGGCGCGGCGGCCGCCGGGAGGGCGGTGAGGGAGCCGAGGGCGAGGGCGGCGACGGCGATGGCCGCGGCGGTGGCCGTCCGGCGACGTGGTGTACGCGTCACTGACATGTGGGGGGTCCTCCTCGTGGGGTAAGGCAGGAGCACGACACGAACACAGCATGGACACGTCAACACGACTCGGGAGGCCCGCGCCGTCTCACACGTCCGGCTGCCGAGCGAAAGATTGACCGATCCATAGGAATCAGGCAAGGGCTCTCACCGCCCCGCAACACCCTTGCCATCCAACTGACATGCTGCGGTTCATGACCGCCTACGAGTGCCCCCGCTGCCGGATCCAGTCCCCCACCGACGCCCTCACCTGGTGTTGTCCGAAGTGCCGGGGGCCCTGGGACCTCGCCTTCGAGAGCGCGCCGGTTCCTCTCCCGTCACTCACCTCACGTGTGAATTCCTTGTGGCGTTACGAGGAAGCGCTGCCTCCGCTCCCGTACGGGCCCGAGGTGAGCCTCGGCGAGGGCCGTACCCCGCTCGTCCCCCTCACGACCTCGGCCACCGCCCCGGTCTCGGCCAAACTCGACTTCCTCATGCCGACGCTGTCCTTCAAGGACCGGGGCGCCGTGATGCTCGCCGCGCACGCCCGCCGCCTGGAGCCGCGCACGGTCGTCGCCGACAGCAGCGGCAACGCGGGGACGGCGATCGCGGCGTACAGCGCGCGGGCCGGGCTCGACTGCGTCGTGTACGTACCGGAGGGCACGTCCCCGAAGAAGCTGGAGCAGATCCGGGCGCACGGGGCCCGGGTCGTCGAGGTGCCCGGCGACCGGGAGGCGACGGCCCGCGCGGCGCGCGAGGCCGCCGACGGTCCCGGCGTCTTCTACGCCTCCCACGTGTACAACCCGTACTTCCTGCACGGCACCAAGACCTACGTCTACGAGCTGTGGGAGGAGCTCGGCGGACGCCTCCCGGACACGATCGTCGTCCCCGTCGGCAACGGCACCCTGCTCCTCGGCGCCGCCCTCGCCCTCGACGAGCTGCACCGCCACGGCCTCACCGACACCCGCCCCGCGCTCGTCGCCGTCCAGGCGGAGGCCGTGTCCCCGCTGGCCGGGGCCTTCCACGCGGGCGCGGAGGACCTGACCGCGCCGGCCGCCGCGCGCCCCACCCTCGCCGAGGGCATCGCGATCCCGGCGCCGCCCCGCGCCCGCCAGATCCTGCGGGCGGTCCGCGCGACGGGCGGCACGTTCCTGACGGTGACGGAAAACCAGATCCGCACCGCCCAGCGGGACCTGGCCCGGCGGGGCCTCTTCGTCGAGGCGACCGGCGTGGCCTGCTGGGCGGCGGTGAGCGCGGCCCCGCCCCGGCCCGGCCTCACGGTGGTGCCGCTGTGCGGCGCGGGCGCGAAGACGGGGCTGGTCCCGTGAGCCGCGGGGGCGGCCACCTGTCAGAGGGCCGGGGGCGGCCACGTACCGGAGGATCGCCCCGCGAGCGGCGGGGCGATCCTCCGGATCAGAGGGCCGCCCCGTGAGGCTCGGGGCGTCCCCGGATCAGAACTCGTCGGCGCCGTTGCGGAGCTCGTACGTCCAGTAGCCCGTCTTCGCGGCGGACTCGTCGACCGCGAGGCCGCCCGCCGGGGCCTTGACGACGATGCTGCCCTCGGCCGGGCCCTCCGCGGAGAAGAGGTTCACGTTGAACTCCTTCACGACCTTGTTGTCCTCGTGGACGCCACCGAGCGCGATCCGCACGTTCGCGTAGGCGGGCGCGCCGGGCTTCACGACGATCGGCGTGGCCGGCTTGCTCTTGGCGACGGCCGGGATGTCCTTGGCGGTCTGGATCGGGCCGAAGGCGATGAGCGGGTACTCGAGCAGGGTGCACGAGCGGCCGGAGGTGTTGGTGGCGGTGAGGGTGATGTGCTCGGTCGGGACCTCGTCCGCCTTCGCCGCCGTCACCTTGATGTCGCCGAAGGCGCAGGCGGGGGTCTTGGCGGAGGACGTACCTCCGGTGCCTCCGGTGCCTCCGGTGCCTCCGGTGGTGGAACCGGCCTTCGAGCCGCCGGTGGTGGAGCCGGTGGCCGCCGAGCCTCCCGTGGACGAGCCGCCCGTGGAGCCCGAGCCGCTCTTCGCGGCGGACTGGTCCGCGGTGGCCGCGCCGCCCGTGCCGTTGTCCGCCGTACCGGCGGCGGACCGGGAGGAGCTCGCGCTCCCCGCGTCCTTGGCGCCCGTGGCCCCGTCCCCGCCGCCGCAGGCGGTCAGGCCCAGCGAGAGGGCGGCGATGGCGGCGGCGGCCAGGACGGTGTTCCTGCGGTGGTTGCGCATGGTGGTTCTCCCCCGTTGACGCGGTCGGTCGACGCACGCGCTCGGTGCACGTGCCTCGCTGCACCGTCGTGCTCTCCCCGGTGCTGTATCCAGCTTCCCGGTCCCCGCTGCCGTCCCGCTTGCGTACCGCTAACGATCCGCTGACAGCCGCGCGAGCTGCGCCGCCGCCCGCGCCGAACCCTCGGTGAAGCCGGCTGCCTCGGCCGCGACGATCGCCCGTTCCAGCTGGTCGGCGGCCTCTTCGAGGCGGCCGGTGCCGACCAGCGCCTCACCCCGGGTGATCTGCAGCTGCGCCCGTACGACGACGGCGTCGGGTGCGACCAGTTCCCCGGCGCGAAGGGTGTGCGCGAGCGCCGCCTCGTACTCCTCCGCCTTGAGGCAGTGGCCCGCCAGGTGCTGGAGCGTCAGCACCTGGGTGGAGGGGTGTCCGGCGCGGTCGGCGAGCGAGACGGCGTGCAGCATGAGCAGCCCGGCCCGCTCGTGCTCTCCGCTCGCGTCCAGGACGGCCGCGTAGTTGACGTAGGCGATCGCCTCGCTGATCGTGTCACCGGCCCGTGCGGCCAGGCCGGGCGCCTTCTCCAGGTGGACGAGGGCTTCGGCGTTCCGCTCCTCCTCGTGCAGGATCCACCCGAGCAGGGCACGCGTGCGTGACTGCGCGTCGAGGTCGCCGACCGCCTCGGCGGAGGCGAGCCCGGCTTCCAGGAGCGGTGTCCAGCCGTCCCCGATCCGCATGAGCATCAGCGGCCACTGCACGAGCGCGAGCCGCCAGGCCCGGTCGTGCATCCCCAGGGCGGCAGCGGCGGCGACAGCCCCCTCCAGGGCCGGCCGCTCGGCCGCGTACCAGTCGAGCGCCGCCGTACGGTCCTCGAACTCCCGCGTCGCGGCGGGCCGTCGGGCGTCGGCGGGCAGCGAGTAGCAGGGCTGCGAGCCGGGCTCCGCGGCGGCGTCGGCGGCGAGGCCGGTGTACAGGTAGTGGTCGAGGAGCCGGGGCAGCCCCTCGGGGTCGGCCTGCGGGGCGAGCTGGCGGGCGTAGAGCCGTACCAGGTCGTGCGGCGTCCAGCGGCCGGGGACGGCCTCGGTGAGCAGGTGCGCGGCGGCGAGCCGGTCGAGATCGGCGGAGGCCTGCCCGGGGGTCGTCCCGGCGAGCGCGCCCGCCGCGAACCGGTCCAGGTCGGAGCCGGTGTGCAGGCCGATCGCGCGGAACAGCCGGGCGGCGGACTCCGGCAGCTGCTGCACCGTCAGGCGCAGCGCGGCGGAGACGCCCCGGTCCTCCACGTCGAGCAGCGCCAGCCTGCCCTGTTCGTCGGCGAGTTCGCCGACCATCGCGTCGAGCGTCCACTGCGGCCGCTCGGCCAGCCGGGCCGCCGTCACCCGGAGGGCGAGCGGCAGGCCGTCGCAGAGCCGGGCGAGGCGGGCGGCGGCGGCCGGTTCGGCGGTGACCCGCTCCTCGCCGAGCACGGTGGTGAGCAGGGCGGCCGAGGCGGCCGGCTGCAGGTGTCCGAGCGGCACGGGACGGGCGGCGTCGGAGGCGATGAGCCCGCCGAGCCGGTCGCGGCTGGTGACGAGCGTCGTGCAGGGGGCGCCGCCGGGGAGCAGCGGCCGGACCTGTTCGGAGGAGCGGGCGTTGTCGAGGACGACGAGCAGCCGGCGCCCGCCGGTGAGGGAGCGGAAGAGCGCGCCGCGCGCGTCGACGGTCTCCGGGATCCGGGGCGGCGGGACGCCGAGGGCGAGCAGGAACTCCCGCAGGACGGCGGCCGTCTCGGGCGCCGCGGTGTCGCTGAAGCCGCGCAGGTCGGCGAAGAGCCGCCCGTCGGGGAAGTCGGCGCGCCGCTCGTAGGCCCAGTGGACGGCGAAGGCGGTCTTGCCGACGCCCGCGGGGCCGGTGACCAGGCACACCGGGCCGTCACCGGCGCGGACGGCGCGGTCGAGCGCGGCCAGCTCGGCGCCACGCCCGGTGAAGCCGCGCGGTGCCCGTGGGAGGCTTTCGGGCACGGGGGCCTTGGCCTCGACGGCGGGGCGGGGCACGGGAAGGGGCTCGGCGGAGCGGAGCAGCGTCGCGTACGCCTCGCTGAGGGTCTCCCCGGGGTCGACGCCGAGCTCCTCGGCGAGCAGCCGCCGCGTCCGGTGGTACCAGTCGATCGCGTCGGACTGGCGGCCGGAACGGGCGAGCGCCAGCATCAGCGCGGCGGCCAGGGACTCGCGCAGCGGGTGGGCGACGGCCTCGGTACGCAGGACGGCGGCGGCCCTGCCGTGCTCGCCGAGCTGCCCGTACGCCTCCGCCAGCGCCTCCACGGACGCGAGACGCATCTCCTCCAGGCCTCCGGCGGCGGCTTCGAGAAGCCTGCTGTGCACGGTCCCGGTGAGCGCCGGCCCCTGCCAGTACGACAGCGCCTCCCGCAGCATCCGCACCGCGTCGGCGGGCCGGCGCTGCACCCCGGCGAGCCCGACGAGCTCCTCGAAACGGTGGGCGTCCACGAGCGATTCGGGCATCCGCAGCACGTACGCCGAACCCTGGGTGGCGAGCTCGACCCCGTACGCCTCGGCCCCGTGCTCGGCGAGCAGCGCCCGCAGCCGCGAGACGTGCCCCTGGAGGACGGTCTTGGCGTGCGTGGGCGGCTCCTCCTCCCACAGGGCGTCGATCAACTGACTGACGTTCACGGCGCTGTTGGGCCGCAGCAGGAGCATGGCGAGCAGACTGGACCGCTTGGCGGGCCCCAAGGCTACGTCCCCGCCCTCCGCCACCAACGCGACGGAGCCGAGCAGCCGGAACTCCACCTGTATACCTCCGCGATCCCTCTCCCCGTGCCAAGGAACCGAGGATACGTGGGAGAGCCACCCACCCCCGCCGAGCCGGCCCCCAGGGCGGCTACGAGGTCGAGCTACGGGCCCCGCCCGGCCGGACCCGACTGGCACCGCCTGCAGGCCATCCGCTGTCACCCGCCACACAGTGAGGCGGAACGTTCGGCGCATGGAACCACCGCCGTCCGGACCGGCCGTGCCGGGCTGTCAGTGGCGGGTGCCGAGTCGCTCGCCGAGGCCCTGACCCTCGCCGTCGTCCTCCCTTCGTGGCATGACGCCCTGGCCGGCTTCCGGCCCCCGGCCCTCAGCGCCGACCACCTCGAGGGCCACCCGGACCGTCCCGCCGTCCGCGACCGCCTGCTCGCCGCCCTTCGGCTCCCCCCGGCCACCGAGCAGGAAGTACTGGACCGGCTCCTTGTCGCTGCCGCCCGCACCGTCCCCGACGGCTTCCTCCCGTACGTGCCCGGCGAGGAGGAGTCCTCCTTCGAGCCGATGCTCGAACTGCCCGCCGCCCAGGGCTCCTCGCCCAGGTGACGACACATCAGGCGATCCAGCACCTACACAGCGCGGGAAGCGGCAAGGGGCCGACTCCCGAAAGAGCCGACCCCTTGCCGCCTGCGATCTTGAGGAACGACCCCAGCCCGCAGTAATCACCGATCACACGTTGAAGCGGAACTCCACCACGTCGCCGTCCTGCATGACGTACTCCTTGCCCTCCATGCGGGCCTTGCCGGCCGCGCGGGCCTCGGCCACCGAGCCCGTGGCGACGAGGTCGGCGAAGGAGATGACCTCGGCCTTGATGAAGCCCTTCTGGAAGTCGGTGTGGATCACACCGGCCGCCTCGGGGGCGGTCGCGCCCTGCTTGATCGTCCAGGCGCGGGATTCCTTCGGGCCGGCCGTCAGGTAGGTCTGGAGGCCGAGGGTCGCGAAACCGACGCGGGCGAGGGTGGCGAGGCCGGGCTCCTCGGCGCCGACGGACTGGAGGAGCTCCATGGCGTCCTCCTCGTCGAGCTCGGCGAGGTCCTGCTCCAGCTTGGCGTTGAGGAAGATCGCCTCGGCCGGGGCCACCAGGGCGCTCTGCTCGGCCTTGAAGGCGTCGTCCGTGAGCTCGTCCTCGTCCACGTTGAAGACGTACAGGAACGGCTTGGTGGTGAGGAGGTGGAGGTCGTGCAGGAGCTCCGCCTTCTCCGAGCCCTGGACGATGCCCTGCGAGAAGAGCGTGTCGCCCTTCTCCAGGATGGCCTGGGCGGCCTCGACGGCGGCCACCTTCGGCGCCACGTCCTTCTTGATCCGCGACTCCTTCTGGAGGCGCGGCAGGACCTTCTCGATCGTCTGGAGGTCCGCGAGGATCAGCTCCGTGTTGATCGTCTCGATGTCGTCCTTCGGCGAGACCTTGCCGTCGACGTGGACGACGTTCTCGTCCTTGAAGGCGCGGATGACCTGGCAGATCGCGTCCGACTCGCGGATGTTCGCGAGGAACTTGTTGCCCAGGCCCTCGCCCTCGCTCGCGCCGCGCACGATGCCCGCGATGTCGACGAAGTCGACGGTCGCCGGGAGGATGCGCTGGGAGTTGAAGATCTCCGCGAGCTTGGTCAGGCGGGCGTCGGGAACACCGACGACACCGACGTTGGGCTCGATCGTGGCGAACGGGTAGTTGGCCGCCAGCACGTCGTTCTTGGTCAGGGCGTTGAACAGGGTCGACTTGCCGACATTCGGCAGACCGACGATTCCGATCGTGAGCGACACGGTGGCGACTTCCTGAAGTGTGGACGGGGGGCCGATCCCCCAGTTTACGGGCGGGCCGAACCGGCCAGTGACGCCGACCTTCGGTCGTTCTCGGGGGCAAGGTCACCCAAAGGGCGTGTCCCGGACCCGGTTCCCGCCCTCTTCCGACCTACGTTGGTGGGGTGGAGCAGCCCAGGACAAGTCAGCCGCAAGGCCGCCGAAGGCCCCAGAACCCCGCCACGCCGCCGGTCGCACCGCCCGGTGCGCTCGTGGAGGGCGCGGCCGTCTACCGCGTGACCGGCAGAGCCGGGCGCGCGCCGGGCCGCGCGCGCGTGGAGCGGGCCGTGGCGGGCGCCCCCGGCGCCCCTGCCGGGCGCGCTCCCCGGCGGCCCGCCGGCCGCCGGCCCGTGCCGCCGGTCGTCCTCGCTCTGCGCCGGCTGCCCTCGCCGCGCCTCACCGGCCTCGGCGCCGGGCTCTTCGCCTCGGCCGCCATGCTGGTCCTCGGTCTCCTCGACCAGCTGCTCCTCGACGGCTCCCCCGCCGTCTACGGGCTGCTCTTCCTGCCCGTCAGCGCCCTCACCGCGCTCTGGGTCCGCACCGCCGACCTGGTCACCGCCCCGATCAGCGTCCCCATCGCCTTCGCCGTCGGGGTCGTCCCCATCGCCGGCGGCACGGGCGGCTTCGGCGGCCAGGCCATGGCCGTCGTCACCGCCCTCGCCGTGCACGCCGGCTGGCTCTACGGCGGCACCCTCGTCGCCGGTCTCATCACGAGCGTCCGCAAGGTGCGGGACATGGGGCGCCGCCATCAGCGCCCCACCGCCCGAACGGCTTCCGGCGCCGGGGCCGGTGTCGGTGCGGGTGAGAAGCCGGGCGGGCGGGCCCCCGCCGCCGGGCGCCGGCCCGTCGCGTAACCCGGCCCCTGCCCCCTCAGCCCGCCCCCGCCGCCATTCCCGCCCCCACGATCCCCGCGTTGTTCTGGAGCTCCGCCGGGACGATCTCCGCGCGGATGCCCTCGATCAGGGGCAGGAACTTGTCCGCCTTGCGGCTGACGCCGCCGCCGATGATGAACAGCTCCGGCGAGAAGAGCATCTCCACATGGGCGAGGTACTTGCTCAGGCGCCGGGTCGCCCAGTGCTCCCAGGTGAGGTCCTCGTCCTCCTTGGCCTTCGTCGAGGCGCGGGTCTCCGCGTCGTGGCCCTTGAGTTCCAGGTGGCCGAGCTCGGTGTTCGGGACGAGGCGGCCGTCGACGAAGAGGGCGGAGCCGATGCCGGTGCCGAGGGTCAGCAGGATCACCGTGCCCTTGCGGCCCCGGCCCGCGCCGAAGGTCATCTCCGCGACTCCGGCCGCGTCCGCGTCGTTCAGGACGGTCACCGGGAGCCCGCCGAGGCGGTCGCCGAGGAGAGTGCCGGCGTCGACGCCGATCCACGACTTGTCGACGTTGGCGGCCGTACGAATCGTCGATCCGGTCACGACGCCGGGGAAGGTCACCCCCACCGGCCCCGTCCAGCCGAAATGCTCCACGACCTCCGCGACGCAGCCCGCCACACCGTCGGGTGTGGCGGGCTGTGGGGTCAGTACCTTGTGGCGCTCCTCGGTGAGCACGCCGCGCTCCAAGTCCACGGGAGCGCCCTTGATGCCCGAGCCGCCGATGTCCACTCCGAAGACGTTCATGGACCCCACCGTAAAGGCTGGCGCGCCGCGTTACTCCTTGACCGCCGTGTTACTCCTTGACCGGCGCGGCGGCCGCGAGCTTCTGCGCCTCGGCGCGCAGGTCCTTGTTGCGGAGCTCCTTGGGCAGCGAGAAGGTCAGGGACTCGTCGGCCGTCTTGACGATCTCCACGTCCGCGTAGCCGCGCTCGGCGAGCCACTCCAGGACCTCCTGCACCAGGACGTCCGGGACGGAGGCGCCGGAGGAGAGGCCGACGCTGGTCACGCCCTCCAGCCAGGCCTCGTCGATCTCGCTGGCGAAGTCGACCAGGTACGCGGCGGGGACACCGGCCTGCTTGGCGACCTCGACCATGCGGATCGAGTTGGAGGAGTTCTTCGAGCCGACGACGATCACCAGCTCGGCCTGGCCGGCGAGCTCCTTGATGGCGGTCTGGCGGTTCTGCGTGGCGTAGCAGATGTCGTCGGACGGCGGGGAGATCAGCTGGGGGAACTTCTCCTTCAGCGCGTCGACCGTCTCCATCGTCTCGTCGACCGAGAGCGTGGTCTGGGAGAGCCAGACGACCCGGGAGGGGTCGCGGACCTCGACCTTGGCCACGTCCTCGGGGCCGTCGACCAGCTGGATGTGGTCGGGCGCCTCGCCGGAGGTGCCGATGACCTCCTCGTGGCCCTCGTGGCCGATGAGGAGGATGTCGAAGTCCTCCTTGGCGAAGCGGACGGCTTCCTTGTGGACCTTGGTGACGAGCGGGCAGGTGGCGTCGATGGTCGCGAGCCGGCCCTCGCGGGCCTCCTCGTGGACGGTGGGGGCGACGCCGTGCGCGGAGAACATCACGATGTTGCCGGGCGGCACCTCGGTCGCCTGGTCGACGAAGATCGCGCCCTTCCGCTCCAGGGTCTGGACAACGTACTTGTTGTGGACGATCTCGTGCCGGACGTAGATCGGGGCCCCGTACTGCTCGAGGGCCTTTTCCACGGCGATCACGGCACGGTCCACGCCCGCGCAGTAGCCGCGGGGAGCGGCGAGCAGGACACGCTTCGGGCGGTTCGTCGCGGAGGCGGAATCGGGCGTCGGCGCGGGCGTTGCAGTCATGCGTCCCATCGTAAGGCCGCGTCGGTGAGCGGTTGGAGCGGCGCCGTGGCCGAAACTGGCGCCATGGCTCAGGAGACGCAGGCGGCGGACCACGAGGGGCTCCGACGGAATCTCGGATTCCGTGACCTTGTCGTGTACGGACTGCTGTTCATCGCCCCCATGGCGCCGGTCGGCGTCTTCGGCACGCTCGACGCGAAGTCGCACGGGGCCGTCGCACTGGTGTACGTCGTGGCCACCGTCGCCATGGCGTTCACCGCGTTCAGCTACGCCCAGATGGTGCGGGTCGCGCCGCAGGCCGGTTCGGTCTTCACGTACGCGCGCAAGGGCCTCGGCGAAGGGCCGGGATTCATCGCCGGGTGGATGGCGATGCTCGACTACCTGCTGATCCCGGCCGTCGCCTACCTCTTCGCGGGCATCGCGATGGAGGCGCTGGTCCCCGACGTGGACCGGTGGGTGTGGACCGGGATCGCGGTGGTGGTCACCACCCTGCTGAACCTGTGGGGCGTGCGGGCGGCGGCCCGGGTCGGCTTCGCGGTGCTCGCGATGGAGATCGTGGTCCTCCTGGTGTTCATCGTGTCGGCGGTGGTGACGCTCGTACGGGACGGGGCGCTGCGCGACTGGTGGTCACCGCTCACCGGCGACGTCTCGTTCTCGCTCGCCGCGGTGGTGGGCGCGGTGTCGGTGGCCGTCCTGTCCTACCTGGGGTTCGACGCCATCGCCTCCTTCGCGGAGGAGGTCACGGGCGGCTCGGCGAAGGTGGCGCGGGCGGTGCTGTTCTGCCTGGCGCTCGCGGGCGTCCTGTTCGTGGCCCAGACCTGGCTGGTGGCGCTCCTCGAGCCGCTCTCCTCGGCCGAGCTCGCCGCCGACCCGGCCAAGCAGGGCTCGACCTTCTACGACGCCGTGGACGACTCCGTCGGGGGCTGGCTGCACGATCTGGTGGCCGTCTCCAAGGCGATCGGCGCTGCCTTCGCGGCGCTCGCGGGGCAGGCGGCGGGCGGCAGGCTGCTGTTCGCGATGGGCCGCGACCGGCGCCTTCCGCATCTGCTCGCCCGCACCGACGGCGGCGTCCCGCGGGTGGCGCTGCTCGTGGCGGCGACCGTCACGATGATCGCGGCGCTGTGGGCGGCGCGCCGGGACGACGGCCTCGACCACCTGGTGTCGGTGGTCGACGTCGGCGCGCTCACCGCCTTCATCCTGCTGCACGCGAGCGTGGTGGGCTGGTTCGCCGTACGGCGGGCGGAGGGGCCGCCGCACTGGCTGAAGCACGTCGTCCTGCCGGTGGTCGGCGCGGCGATCCTGGTCGCGGTGATCGTCGAGGCCTCGGCCGCCGCACAGGTGGTGGGGGTGGTGTGGCTGGGCGTGGGCCTCGTCGTCCTCGCCGTCCAGGGCGCGACGCGGCCGTCCACGCGCGCGTGAGGCCGTCCGGCGCGCCCGGTGCGGGCGTCACGCGCCGCTGACGTTGTCCTACCTCGCGGTTACGCTCGGTCCATGGGTCTGACTACGTCCGCAGAAGCGCCGCTTCCCGTCGGTGAGGTCTCCCGGCTGATCGGGGGGTGGATCGACCGGCTCGGGGCGATCTGGGTCGAGGGGCAGATCACGCAGCTCTCGCGGCGCCCCGGCGCCGGGGTCGTCTTCCTGACGCTGCGGGATCCCTCGTACGACATCTCCATCGGCGTCACCTGCTACCGCCAGGTCTTCGACGCGGTCGCGGACGTCGTCTCGGAGGGCGCCCGGGTCGTCGTGCACGCGAAGCCCGAGTGGTACGCGCCGCGCGGGCAGCTGTCGCTGCGGGCCGTGGAGATCAAGCCGGTCGGGATCGGCGAGCTGCTCGCGCGCCTGGAGCAGCTGAAGCGGAGCCTGGCCTCGGAGGGGCTGTTCGCGCTCGACCGGAAGAAGCCGCTGCCGTTCCTGCCGCACCTCGTGGGCCTGGTCTGCGGGCGCGCCTCGGCGGCCGAGCGGGACGTCCTCGAGAACGCGCGCCGTCGCTGGCCCGCCGTCCGCTTCGAGGTGCGGAACGTCGCGGTGCAGGGCGTGAAGGCGGTGCCGCAGGTCGTCCAGGCGGTCAAGGAGCTGGACGCGCACGAGGACGTGGACGTGATCATCGTGGCCAGGGGCGGCGGCAGCGTCGAGGACCTGCTGCCGTTCTCGGACGAGCAGCTGGTCCGGGCGGTGGCCGACTGCCGTACGCCGGTGGTGTCCGCGATCGGGCACGAGCCGGACTCGCCGCTGCTCGACCTGGTGGCGGACCTGCGCGCCTCGACGCCGACGGACGCGGCGAAGAAGGTCGTCCCGGACGTCGGCGAGGAGCTGGACCGGGTGCGCGGGCTGCGGGACCGGGCGCTGCGGACCGTGCGCGGCCTCCTGGAGCGGGAGGAGCGGGGCCTGGCGCACGCGCTCGCGAGGCCCGTCATGGAGCATCCGCAGCGCATGGTCGAGGTTCGCGAGGAGGAGATCGCGGCGCTCCTCGCCCGGAGCAGGCGGGTCCTCGGGCACCTGCTCGACCGGGCGGACTCGGAGCTCTCGCACACGCGGGCGCGGGTCCGGGCGCTGTCGCCGGCGGCGACGATGGAGCGGGGGTACGCGGTGCTGCAGCGCGCGGACGGGGCGGTGGTCCGCTCCCCCGGGGAGGTCACCGAGGGCGAGGATCTTCGGGCCAGGGTCGCCGAGGGCGAGTTCACGGTGCGCCGCGTGGCCGATCCCGTCTGAGCGGGACCTGCCACGGCATTCAGCAAGAGCGGATTCGAAGGATGGAGCGGGAGATGGCAGCGGGTACGGACACGAGCGCCGAAGAGGCGGCCCTCGGCTACGAGCAGGCGCGGGACGAGCTGATCGAGGTCGTGCGGCGCCTCGAGGCGGGCGGGACGTCCCTGGAGGAGTCGCTCGCGCTCTGGGAGCGGGGCGAGGAGCTGGCGAAGGTGTGCCGGCGCCGTCTGGAGGGGGCGCGGGCCCGCCTCGACGCCTCGCTGGCGGCCGAACGCGCGGCGGAGGGGGAGGGGGACGGGGAGGCCGGCGAGGAGTAGCGCCGACGCGACGCGCCTCATGGGGTCCCGCACCCTGGTGCGGGCTCGGCAGTGAAGCGGATCACTATCCGGATGGATTAGTTGAACTTTCACCAATCAGCGGCGTACTGTCGGGACATCGCTTGACCCCGTACGAGCGACCCCCCTTTTGCAGTCCGGAAGGTACGCAGTATGTCTCTCGCCCTTGACGCCGTCGCCCAGGACCTCCTCTTCCGCGAGGCCCGCACCGCCAACACGTTCACCGACGAGCCGGTGACCGACGAGCAGGTGCAGGCGATCTACGACCTGGTGAAGTACGGCCCGACCGCCTTCAACCAGACCCCGCTGCGCATCACCCTGGTCCGCTCCCCCGAGGCCCGCGAGCGCCTGGTGAAGCACATGGCCGAGGGCAACCGGGCCAAGACCGCCGCCGCCCCGCTGGTCGCGATCCTCTCCGCCGACAACGAGTTCCACGAGGAGCTCCCGGCCCTGCTCCCGCACTTCCCGCAGGCCAAGGACATGTTCTTCGCCGAGCGCCCGGTCCGCGAGGGCTCCGCGCTGCTGAACGCCGCCCTCCAGGCCGCGTACTTCATCGTGGGCGTCCGTGCCGCCGGCCTGGCCGCCGGTCCGATGACCGGCCTGGACTTCGCCGGCGTCCAGAAGGAGTTCCTGGACGACGACCACACCCCGCTGATGGTCGTCAACATCGGCAAGCCGGGCGAGGACGCCTGGTTCCCGCGCTCCCCGCGCCTGTCGTACGACGAGGTCGTCACCACCGTCTGAGTGGTACGCGAGAAGGGCCCCGCACTCGTGGAGTGCGGGGCCCTTCCCCTTGCTTCCGGCGCTTCAGAGCTTCTTCGACTGGAGCGAGCCGGCCATCTCGGCGAGCCGCTCGAAGGAGGCCGTGCCGGCCACCACGGTCGTCGCGCCGTTCTCCGTGCGGACGAGCGCGTCGTACTTCGGGCCCTCCCAGCGCTGCCAGACCCGGCCGGCCACCGTCTCGGTCTTCCCGGTGTTCTTCGCCTTCAGGGTCACCTCGGGCACGAACTTCCGCGGCTCCGCCGTCGACTGGTTGACCGCCACGTACTGGGTGTCCGGCGAGAGGAAGCCGAGCTGCCAGGCGTCGGCCTTCTCGCGCTGGTACGAGACGACCGTGGCCCTCCAGCCCTCGCCGAGGCCCTCGGGGGCCAGCACCGGATACGGCGCCGCCCGCTGGGCCGTGAGGAGCTCGACCCGGTAGTCCTTCACCTTGACCGGATCGGCGTTCTCATCGTGCGGAATGAAGAGATACATCACACCCGCGGCGACCATGATCACCCCGAGGGACTGGAACATCCCGCGTACCGTCTGCCTGCCTCGCATACCTGCCACGCCCACCATGGTCGCATCACGGTGTCGTGCTCATACGTGGGCCCCTCTGCTCATTATGTCGACGTACCGATAGAGTCGCAGCACCCTCTTTTATCCGGCCGTCGCCGTACAGAAAGGTGCGTTCCGATGACCGAGCACCACCACCTTCCGCCCGAGCTTGTCGTTTCCCCCGAGGCCCCCGACCGCAACCTCGCCCTGGAGCTGGTCCGCGTCACCGAGGCCGCCGCCATGGCCGCCGGCCGCTGGGTCGGCCGCGGCGACAAGATCGGCGCGGACGGGGCGGCGGTCAACGCCATGCGGACCCTGATCTCCACCGTCTCGATGAACGGCGTCGTCGTCATCGGCGAGGGCGAGAAGGACGAAGCCCCGATGCTCTTCAACGGCGAGCGGGTCGGCGACGGCACCGGCGCCGAGGTCGACATCGCCGTGGACCCGATCGACGGCACCACGCTCAACGCCAAGGGCATGCCGAACGCGATCGCCGTCCTGGCCGCCGCCGACCGCGGCAGCATGTTCGACCCGTCCGCGGTCTTCTACATGGACAAGCTGGTCACCGGCCCCGAGGCCGCCGACTTCGTCGACATCAACGCCCCCGTCTCGGTCAACATCCGCCGGGTCGCCAAGGCGAAGAACTCATCGCCCGAGGACATCACGGTCGTCATCCTGGACCGCCCCCGCCACGAGGGCATCGTCAAGGAGATCCGCGAGACCGGCGCCCGGATCAAGTTCATCTCGGACGGCGACGTCGCCGGTTCGATCATGGCCGTCCGCGAGGGCACCGGCGTCGACATGCTCATGGGCATCGGCGGCACGCCCGAGGGCATCATCTCCGCCTGCGCCATCAAGTGCCTCGGCGGTGTGATCCAGGGCAAGCTGTGGCCGAAGGACGACGCCGAACGCCAGAAGGCGCTGGACGCGGGCCACGACCTGGACCGCGTGCTCTCCACGAACGACCTGGTCGGCGGCGACAACGTGTTCTTCGTCGCGACCGGCATCACCGACGGCGAGCTGCTGCGCGGGGTGCGCTACCGCGCCGAGACGGCGACCACGCAGTCGCTGGTCATGCGCTCGAAGTCCGGGACGATCCGCCAGATCGACTCGACGCACCGGCTCTCGAAGCTGCGCGCGTACAGCAAGATCGACTTCGACCGGGCGAAGTAACGCCCGCGCGGTCACGGTACGAAGAGGGGCGCCCCCATGTGCGGTGGGGGCGCCCCTTCTCGTACGGACCGGGGGAAGGTCTCCGTGATGCCGTCAGCCCGCCTGGGCGATCCGCTCGGTCGCGGCCGCTTTCCGCAGCTCCACCTCACGCCGCCGGCGCCGGGCGAGGACCACGCGGCGCTCCGCCGCCGTGAGCCCGCCCCACACCCCGTACGGCTCGGGCTGGAGCAGTGCGTGCTCGCGGCACTCGACCATCACGGGACAGCGTGCGCAGACCCGCTTGGCCGCCTCCTCGCGGGCGAGCCGTGCGGCGGTCGGCTCCTTGGAGGGGGCGAAGAAGAGCCCGGCCTCGTCCCGGCGGCACACCGCCTCCGCGTGCCAAGGCCCGGCCTCGTCCTCCCGGGCAGGGGCGCGCTGAGGGGGTACGGCGGCGACCTGGAGGGGCTGATGCGGCAGTTGCAGCACGGTCTACTCCTGACGACGGCTTCGCGAGCGAGCGGCGATGCACCAGCCCTACCCGCTGTGCGCGCGCCTATGCACTGCGTGCCCCGCCGTTCCGGACTGCGGATACCCGAGGGCGAATTCCGGTCACTTCAGGGGCTCTTGGGCGTCAGTGACCGAGGTGCTTGCGGAGCCTGCCCTGGAGGTCGGTGATCCACTTGCCGCGCTTGGGTCTCGCCTCGACGTTCCCGAAGACCGAGTAGCCGTTGACGACGACGACCGGCGCCTGCGGGTCGACCCCTTCCAGGGTCACGACCTCGAAGTTCCCGAAGATGCCGCTGCCGCTGCCGCGCAGGCTGATGTTCTCCGGGACCCGCACCTCGACGTTGCCGAAGATGGAGGTGGCGTTGATCGTGGTCAGCCGCTGGGCGAAGATCGCCTCGGTCAGGTCCACCTCGATGTTCCCGAAGAGCGCGAAGGCGTTCGTCCGGCGGCTCACCCGCCAGCGGCCCTTGCGGGTCGTGCTGGAGAAGATCGCGACGAGGTTGTCCGCGGGGCCCTCGGGGTCTTCGGGGCCGTAGGCGAAGGCCGGCTCGGACTCCCGGCCCGTGCGGGCGCCCGGTAGGTCGCGCACGATCGGCTCCAGCTCGCCGACGGTCTTGGCCCGGTAGACCGCGTCGATCCGGTCCGAGTGCTCCTCGGGGTCGAGCCGCCCCTCGGCCAGGGCGTCCCTGAGGATGTCCGCGATCCGGTCCCGGTCGGCGTCCGAGGCCCGCAGCGAACCCCGCGGATCGGCGAGAACGGGCTCGGCGAACGCGGGCTCCGCGGGGACGGCCTGCCGCTGCGGCTGCGGCTGCTTCTCGGGTTCGGGCTGCTTTTCGAGGTCCACGGAGCCAGCCTAGCGACGCGCGACAGATCGCAACCAGAGGGAGAGACCCTGGTCCCTCCCCTAGGGGATCGGGGGCGGATCGGAGGTGGATCGGAGGTGGATCGGGAGCGAGTTGCGGTGGCCGCTGCCGAACCGGGCACGCGCCGGGGCCGGCCGGTCGGCGGGTCGCCGGGTCGCGGGCCCCAGGTCGGCGGAGCGGCGGGTCGGCGGGTCGGCGTCGCCAGGTCGGGTGGAAGCACGCCATTCCGGTGCGGTCCCGGGCCCTAGTGAGCCTTACCTCACAGGATCGCCGCCGCCCCCGCGTCATACGCTGGAGGGCGCGCCGCCAATGGAGGCGGCGCTGCTGTCTGCCGAGTGAGGAATGGCCGCCGTCATGCCTGAGTTTGCGTACTCCGATCTGCTCCCCCTGGGAGAGGACACCACGCCCTACCGCCTGGTGACCTCCGAAGGTGTCTCCACCTTCGAGGCCGACGGGCGTACGTTCCTCAAGGTCGAGCCGGAGGCGCTGCGCAAGCTGGCCGCCGAGGCCATCCACGACATCCAGCACTTCCTGCGCCCGGCCCACCTGGCCCAGCTGCGCCGGATCATCGACGACCCGGAGGCGTCGGGCAACGACAAGTTCGTCGCGCTCGACCTCCTCAAGAACGCGAACATCGCCGCCGCCGGCGTGCTTCCCATGTGCCAGGACACCGGCACCGCGATCGTCATGGGCAAGCGCGGCCAGAACGTGCTGACCTCCGGCCGCGACGAGGAGGCCCTGTCCAAGGGCATCTACGACGCCTACACCAAGCTGAACCTGCGCTACTCGCAGATGGCCCCGGTCACCATGTGGGAGGAGAAGAACACCGGCTCGAACCTGCCCGCGCAGATCGAGCTGTACGCGACCGACGGCGGCGCGTACAAGTTCCTCTTCATGGCCAAGGGCGGCGGCTCGGCCAACAAGTCCTTCCTCTACCAGGAGACCAAGGCGGTCCTGAACGAGGCCTCCATGATGAAGTTCCTGGAGGAGAAGATCCGCTCGCTCGGCACGGCCGCCTGCCCGCCGTACCACCTCGCGATCGTCGTCGGCGGCACGAGCGCCGAGTTCGCGCTCAAGACCGCGAAGTACGCCTCCGCGCACTACCTGGACGAGCTGCCCACCGAGGGCTCGGCCGAGACCGGTCACGGCTTCCGCGACAAGGAGCTGGAGGAGAAGGTCTTCGAGCTGACGCAGAAGATCGGCATCGGCGCGCAGTTCGGCGGCAAGTACTTCTGCCACGACGTCCGCGTCGTCCGCCTCCCCCGCCACGGCGCCTCGCTGCCCGTCGCGATCGCCGTCTCCTGCTCGGCCGACCGCCAGGCCGTCGCGAAGATCACGGCCGAGGGCGTCTTCCTGGAGCAGCTGGAGACCGACCCGGCGCGCTTCCTGCCGGAGACGACCGAGGAGCACCTCTCCGCGGACGAGGACGTCGTCAGGATCGACCTCAACCAGCCGATGGACGAGATCCTCGCCGAGCTGACCAAGTACCCGGTCAAGACCCGGCTGTCCCTCAGCGGTCCGCTGGTCGTGGCGCGCGACATCGCGCACGCCAAGATCAAGGAGCGGCTGGACGCGGGCGAGGAGATGCCGCAGTACCTGAAGGACCACCCGGTCTACTACGCGGGACCCGCGAAGACCCCCGAGGGCTACGCCTCCGGCTCCTTCGGCCCGACGACGGCCGGCCGCATGGACTCGTACGTGGAGCAGTTCCAGGCGGCGGGCGGCTCGAAGGTCATGCTGGCCAAGGGCAACAGGAGCAAGCAGGTCACCGACGCGTGCGGCGCGCACGGCGGCTTCTACCTGGGCTCGATCGGTGGCCCGGCGGCCCGGCTCGCGCAGGACTGCATCAAGAAGGTCGAGGTCGTCGAGTACGAGGAGCTCGGCATGGAGGCGGTCTGGAAGATCGAGGTCGAGGACTTCCCGGCCTTCATCGTCGTCGACGACAAGGGCAACGACTTCTTCCAGAACCCGGCCCCCGAGCCGACCTTCACGCACATCCCGGTGCGTCAGGGGTCGCAGCTGTCGTAGCGGCTCACACGCACATCCCGGTGCGCGGCCCCGGCCTCGCCCGAGCGTCGCGGCTTTTCCGGAGCCCCTGGTCCGTGTGCGGGCCGGGGGCTCCGGCGTTTCCCGGCGTTTCGGGCGCCCGCGTCGGTCTTCGCTCAGAAAGTCGCTACCGACCGGTAGCCCTCTGGTCGCCTACTGGTCAGTATGGGGCGCGAGCATGTCAACCACTGAGCCGGTCGACCACTCCCGGGAGCCCCCCATGCCCTCCGCCAAAGCCGCCGCCACGGCCACCACCGCCCTCGGTCTGACGGCCCTCCTCGTCGCCGGGCCCGCGCCCGCCGCCTCCGCCGCCGCCCCGGACACCCACGCCACGTCGGCCGCCGCCGCCGCGGACGTCGACTACGCGACCTGGCGCCGCGACGTGGCGGCGGTCGTCGCCGAGGCCCGTCCGTACATCGAGGCGCGCGCCGAGGACGCCGGCCGCGAGAAGCAGGCCCTCGTCCTCGACATCGACAACAGCTCCCTGGAGACGGACTTCCACCCGTTCTGGGAGCTGCCGACCCCGGCCGTCGCCGACGTGCGCGCGCTCGTCCGCGACGCCCACGCGCGCGGGGTGGCCGTTTTCTTCGTCACCGCCCGGCCCGGGATCATCCACTCCCTGACCGACTGGAACCTGAAGAAGGCCGGCTACCCGGTCGACGGGCTGTACGTGCGCTCGCTCCCCGACCTGTTCGCCGAGGTCTCCGCGTACAAGACCGAGAAGCGCGCCGAGATCGAGGCCAAGGGCTACACGATCATCGCGAACATCGGGAACAACACGACCGACCTCGTCGGCGGTCACGCCGAGCGCGCCTTCAAGCTCCCGGACTACGGCGGCAAGCTCTCCTGAGCGCGGAACCCGCCGGGTCGGGGATCATGGCGCCATGCCAGAGAGAACACGTCCGATACGCACGGCCGTCCCCGCCGCCCTGGTGGCGGCCGGGGTGCTGACCGCCTGCGGGACGACCCCGGCGCCGGACGCCCCGGCGGGGCCGGCCGCCCCGGCTGCCACGGAGAAGGGCACCGCCCCCGCCGTCAGGGCCGCCGCCACGCTCGGCGGTCCCGGGACGGCCTGCGTGCTGCCCGTCTCCTTCGCGCTCCCGGAAGCCTGGGAGCCGAAGGCGGTCAAGGATCCCGAGGACCCGGAGTTCGCCGCGCTCACCCGGCAGGGGCCCGCCACCGTCCGCTGCGAGGTCGACGCCAAGCCGTCCGGGAACATCGGCTATCTGCGGGTGTGGACGGCCGTGAAGGGCCCGGCGCGCGTGGCTCTCGAAGGCTTCGTGAAGGCGGAGAAGGGTACGTCGGGCGTCTCCTACCGGGAGACGAAGGCGGGCGCGCTGCCCGCGACCGAGGTGACCTACACGGTCCACGACAAGCTGATGGAGGAGTCCAAGGAGGAGCGGGCGTTCGCCGTCGCCACTCCGAAGGGGACGGTCATCGTCCATCTCGGCGGGCTCGACACCGACGAGCACCGCGCGATGCTCCCCGCCTACGAGCTGGCGAAGAGCACGACGAAGGCGCTCTGAGGAGAGCTGGAGACACGACCGCGGCCCCCCGTCCCGCACCGGACGAGGGGCCGCGGCGTTCACGGGGGCTCCTACACGAACTTCTGGTTCGCGGAGCCGTCGCAGTTCTGGAGCCGGATCGGCTCCTTCGCCGCGCCCTGGGTGAGGCAGAGCCCGGCCGCGGCGGCGGGGCGGATGGTGGCGCCGTCACGGACGAACTTCTGGTTGGCGGCTCCGCTGCAGTTCCAGATGATGAGCGCCTTGCCGGCCTGGTACGCGGCGCCGGGCACGTCCAGGCAGCGGTCCTGGGTGAGCTGGGTGTGGACGGTCCGCCGGGCGGAGTCGTACCACCAGCCCTGGTTGCGGCCGCCGTGGCAGTCCCAGCCGAGGACGGCGGTCCCGTTGGCGGACTCGGACGCGTCGACGTCGACGCAGTTGCCGGTCGCCTGGTTCTTCAGCGGCTTGTACGCGTCGTCCCAGGCGAGCGGGAAGAGGGCCGGGGCGCCGGAGGAGTCGACGTCGGCGCAGCTCGCCTCGCGCAGACCCGAGTTGTAGAGCTGGGTCAGGCAGGACGCGAAGGCGCCGTGGCCGCTCTTGTTGGGGTGGAAGGACTGGCGTACGGAGTTCTCGTCGAGGCCGCCGGGCTTGGAGAGGTCGATGTAGAGGCCCCGGGCCCAGGTGTCCTCCATGCAGACCTCGTGGCCGTTGAAGAGCCGCGAGTTGTCGAGGTAGACGGCCCCGGTGTCGGCGGCGACCGTGCGCATGCCGCGTTCGAAGGCGGGGACGGCCGTGTTGCGGCCCCACTTGGTGTCGGAGTCGTAGCCCATGCCGCCGCAGGCCAGCTTGCCGGAGAAGTTCGGGTTGTCGTGGAAGTCGGGGCCGATCGGGCTGGGGTAGCCCATGACGACGAGCTTGTAGTCGCCGTCGGCGTAGCCGGCGTCGCGCATGACGGTCTTGAGGTCGCGGACGGTCTGCTCGACCTTGGGGACGAGTCCGTCGACGCGGGCCTGCCAGCCGGGGGCGTACTTGGGCTCGCAGGGGCCCTGGCTGAGCACGTACCGCTGGACGCAGTCGGTCATGACGGGCCCGAACTGCAGGTCGTCGTTGGCACCGGCGACGAGCAGGACCATCTTGATGCGGGTGTTGCGGGCCTTGATCGCGAGGTTGTCGCTCTGGACGAGCTCGTCGGCGTACTGCTTGGAGCCGCCGATCCGGATGTTGCCGGTGTAGGCGCCGGAGCAGGACACGTTGAAGGTGAGGTCCGCGGGGATCCCGGTGCGGTGGATGGCGGCGTCCGGGGAGCGGTGGCACCAGTTGGTGGGCCCGTTGGTGGGTGACTCGTACGTGCCGACGCCCTCGCCGGAGATCTCGCTGTCGCCGAGTGAGATCAGGCCGGTCCTGCGCTGGGCGAGCGGACGCTCCTCGGGGCTGCTGTAGATCCTGGTGGCCTCGGCGGCCCGGATGGCCTCCAGTTCGGGGGAGAGGGGTACGGAGGTGATTCCGGCCGTGGTGCTCGTGTCGGCCGCGCCGGCGGGGGCGGCGGCGGTCATGCTGCCGAGGGCCGCCGCGGCGGCGGCGACGGCCGCGACGGGCCAGCGGAGTCGGTACCTGGTGCGCTTCACTGCGCCTCCTGGAAGTGGGGTTACCCACGGTTTTTACTGGCCGGTACGCGCCTTGGGAATACATCGAACAAGACAAGTGCTCATCTTTTTGAGGAGGTTGACCAACCATGGGCAACGACGACGGATACCGCATCGAGCACGACTCCATGGGCGAGGTGCGGGTCCCCGCGCACGCCAAGTGGCGGGCCCAGACCCAGCGGGCGGTGGAGAACTTCCCGGTCTCGGGCCAGCGCCTGGAGCGCGCCCACATCGAGGCCCTGGCCCGCGTCAAGGCCGCGGCGGCCAAGGTGAACGCCGAGCTCGGGGTGATCGACGAGGACCGGGCGGAGGCGATCGTCGCGGCGGCGGAGGAGGTCGCCGAGGGGCGCTGGGACGAGCACTTCCCCGTGGACGTCTTCCAGACCGGCTCGGGCACCTCGTCCAACATGAACACCAACGAGGTGATCGCCACCCTCGCCACCGAGCGGCTCCCCGAGGGCCGCGAGGTCCACCCCAACGACCACGTCAACGCCTCGCAGTCCTCGAACGACGTCTTCCCCTCCTCCATCCACATCGCGGCCACCGGTGCCGTCACCCGCGACCTGATCCCGGCCCTCGACCACCTGGCCGCCGCCCTGGAGCGAAAATCGGCCGAATTCGCGTCGGTCGTGAAGTCCGGTCGTACGCATCTGATGGACGCCACCCCGGTCACCCTGGGCCAGGAGTTCGGCGGTTACGCGGCCCAGGTCAGGTACGGTGCCGAGCGGCTGCGCGCCGCCCTCCCCCGGCTCGCCGAACTCCCCCTCGGCGGTACGGCGGTGGGCACCGGCATCAACACCCCGGCGGGCTTCTCGGCGGCCGTCATCGCGGAGGTCGCCCGCGCGACCGGGCTGCCGCTGACGGAGGCCCGCGACCACTTCGAGGCTCAGGGCGCCCGCGACGGCCTGGTGGAGACGTCCGGCCAGCTCCGGACCATCGCCGTCTCCCTCACCAAGATCGCCAACGACCTCCGCTGGATGGCCAGCGGCCCGCGCACCGGCCTCGCCGAGATCAACCTCCCCGACCTCCAGCCCGGCTCCTCGATCATGCCGGGCAAGGTGAACCCGGTGATCCCCGAGGCGGTCCTGATGGTCGCCGCGCAAGTGACCGGAAACGACACCACGGTGGCGGTGGCGGGCGCGGCCGGGAACTTCGAGCTCAACGTGATGCTGCCCGTGATGGCCAAGAACCTCCTGGAGTCCGTACGGCTCCTCGCCAACGCCTCCCGGCTGCTCGCCGACCGCACGGTCGACGGCATCACGGCGAACGTGGAACGGGCCCGCGAGTACGCCGAGTCCTCGCCGTCCGTCGTCACCCCGCTGAACAAGTACATCGGCTACGAGGAGGCCGCCAAGGTCGCGAAGAAGTCCCTCGCCGAGCGGAAGACCATCCGCGAGGTGGTCCTCGAGTCCGGCTACGTCGAGCGGGGCGACCTCACGGTGGAGCAGCTGGACGAGGCGCTCGACGTGCTGCGCATGACGCACCCGTGACCCGGGGTCACGGGTCCCTGGTGGCCCCGGCGTGCCTGGCCCTGGTGACCGGCCGGTAGCCGACCCCGCCGTGATCTGCGCCGCAGCGGCGGTGGGAGCGCGCCCCTAAGATCTGCGCATGACAGGATCGGGCGGCTCTCAGCACTGGGCGCCGGGGGATCACATCCTCTGGCGCTACCGCGGCAACGGCACCGGCGCGGTGCACATCTGCCGGCCGGTGACGGTCGTCCAGGACACGCCCGAACTGCTCGCGGTCTGGATGGCGCCCGGCACCGAGTGCGTCCGGCCCGTCCTCGCCGACGGCACACCCGTCCACCAGGAGCCGCTCGCCACCCGCTACACCGCCCCGCGCACCACCGAGCGCGCCCGGTGGTTCGGCAGCGGGGTCCTGAAGCTGGCGCGGCCCGGCGAGCCGTGGTCGGTGTGGCTGTTCTGGGAGCGCGGCTGGCGCTTCCGCAGCTGGTACGTGAACCTCGAGGAGCCGCGGGTCCGGTGGTCCGGCGGCTTCGACTCCGAGGACCATTTCCTCGACATCTCCGTCTACCCCGACCGCAGCTGGCTGTGGCGGGACGAGGACGAGTTCGCGCAGGCCCAGCGGTCCGGTCTGATGAGCCCGGCGCAGGCCGCCCGGGTGCGGGCGGCCGGGGAGCGCGCGGTGGAGCGGATCAAGGCGTGGGGGGCGCCGTTCTCGGACGGCTGGGAGCACTGGCGGCCCGATCCTGGTTGGCGGGTTCCGGTGCTGCCGGCGGACTGGGACCGCACTCCGGCGCACACGGCGCCGTGAGACCCTTGATGCGCCCCCGGGGTTCAAACGTAGGATCGTCCTCCGCACGGCAGAGACGGAACGAACACCACGTCAGAACCACCGATCAGCACGTCAAGGACGCAGCGCAGCACAGGACCTGACCAGAAGTCATCCACGAGGGGGAGAGCATTGCCGGACGTGCGCCCGGGTGTTCCCACCCCTGCCGTTGCCGTGACTCGCGGAACGTCCACATCCGCTGCATACGAGGGGTTTACCCCTGCCGAAGGCGCGGCATCGGCGAGAAGAGCGAGTGCATCGCACCACCGGCCCGGACGGACGGAATCCCACGCGTGACGGAGCAGCCCACCTCCCACGAAGGCCGGCAGCCCCTGGCTGCCCGGCCGCAGGAACGCGCGCGCCCTCGCCAGGAGGCGGCGGCCGGCCTGCCCTCCGACGTGCCCGCCCAGCCGGGCGGCTCCCCCGCGCCCCCGGGCCCGGACGTGCCCCCGCGGCCCCCCGGCCCGGCCGCCCCCGGGGGCACGGACCACCCGCTCGCCTCCGACGGCGGTGACCACCCGAACGCCCCGGGCGGTACCGGCGGCACGGACCACCGGCTCGTCTCCACCGGCCACCCCGGTGCGTCCGGTGCCATGGCGGTCGCGGTGTCCCCCCAACGTCCCGGAGGCGGGAGCCACGGCGGCGACACCTCGGCGCGGCGCGAGGGCGACCGGCTGCGGTTCGTCGGGGCCGCGACCCGGCGCATCGCGCGCGGCATCGACCTGGACGAGATCGTCCTCGGCCTGTGCCGGGCCACCGTGCCGACCTTCTCCGACGAGATCCTGGTCTACCTCCGCGACCCGCTCCCGGTGGGCGACGAGCGCCCGGTGGCGCCCTTCGTGCTGCGGCTGCGCCGCACCGACCGGCTGCGGTTAAGCGACGTGGAGGGCGAGGAGCTCGTCCTCGTACCCGATCCGGATCCGACCCCCGCGGCCGAACTCTGTGAGGTACGGAACGGCGGGGCGCTCGCCGAAGTGCTGCGCGGGGTACGGCCGGTCTTCGGCGACTCCGCGGCCGCGAAGACGGCGCTGGGCGAACTGCTCGGCCCCGAGCACCCGCTGCCCGGCGGACTGCGCGCGATCCTCGCGCCGTTGCGCGGCCGGCGCCGGGTGATCGGTGCCGCCGTGTTCCTGCGGCGCCCCGAGCGGGCCGGGTTCGAGCCGAACGACCTGCTCGTGGCGGCGCAGTTGGCCACGCACACCGCGCTCGGCATCGACAAGGCCGTGCTGTACGGCCGCGAGGCGTACATCGCGGACGAGCTCCAGCGGACGATGCTGCCGGACTCGCTGCCGCAGCCGACCGGCGTCAGGCTGGCCTCGCGTTACCTGCCGGCGGCCGAGACGGCGCGGGTCGGCGGCGACTGGTACGACGCGATCCCGTTGCCCGGCAGCAGGGTCGCGCTGGTGGTCGGCGACGTCATGGGCCACTCCATGACCTCGGCGGCGATCATGGGTCAGCTGCGCACCACGGCGCAGACCCTGGCCGGTCTCGACCTGCCTCCGCAGGAGGTCCTGCACCACCTGGACGAGCAGGCGCAGCGGCTCGGCGAGAACCGGATGGCGACCTGCATGTACGCGGTGTACGACCCGGTCTCGCACCGGATCACCGTCGCCAACGCGGGCCATCCGCCGCCGATACTGCTCCACCTGGGCGGCCGCGCCGAGGTGCTGCGGGTGCCGCCCGGCGCCCCGATCGGGGTCGGCGGGGTGGACTTCGAGGCGGTCGAGCTGGACGCCCCGGCCGGCGCGACGCTCCTGCTCTACACGGACGGTCTCGTCGAGTCCCGGCTGCGGGACGTGTGGACGGGGATCGAGCAGCTGCGGGAGCGCCTCGCGGCGACCGCGCAGCTGACGGGCCCGGACCACTCGCCGCCCCTGGAGGCGCTCTGCGACGACGTCCTCGACATGCTGGGTCCGGGCGACCGGGACGACGACATCGCGCTGCTCGCGGCCCGGTTCGACGGGATCGCGCCGAGCGATGTCGCGTACTGGTTCCTGGAGCCGGAGGACGCGGCTCCGGGGCGGGCCCGGCGGCTGGCCCGGCGGGCGCTCGCCCGCTGGGACCTGGAGGAGCTGACGGACTCGGTCGAGCTGCTTGTCAGCGAGGTCGTGACGAACGCCGTGCGGTACGCGGAACGGCCGGTGACCCTGCGGCTGCTCCGGACCGACGTGCTGCGCTGCGAGGTCGGCGACGACTCCCCGCAGCTGCCCCGGCAGCGGCGGGCGCGCGACACGGACGAGGGCGGGCGCGGGCTCTTCCTGGTGAACCGGCTGGCCCGGCGGTGGGGGGCGACCCGGCTCTCGGGCGGCAAGGTGGTCTGGTTCGAGCTGGCGACCCGTAGCTGAGTCCGTACGTACGAGCCGGGTCCGTACCGTACGACGGAAGGCCGGACCCACGTACGCAGGACGGCCCTGGCGTACGACGAAGGCCGGACCCCCCGTGCTCAAGGGGTCCGGCCTTCGGTCGTGTCGTCAGCGGGGCGGGCGCGTCGTGCTGTTCACGCCGGGATCGACGTCGCCGTCCGGCGGCTGGATCGAGGTCGGCGGGGTCGTCGGCTCCTCGGTCTCCGTCGGCTCGTCGGTGGGCTCCGGCGGCGTGGTGACGGGGTCGTGCGTCGGCTGCGGGGGCGTGGTGGCCGTCGAGGTCGGCGGGGCCGTCGGGTCCGGGGAGGCCGTGGTCGGCTTCTCGGTCGGCTCCTCGGTCTCCGGGGACTCGGTGGTCCGGGTGGGCTCCGGCGCGGTGTCGTCCGGGGCGGTGCCGTCAATCTCCAGGTCGAAGCTCGCGTCCGAGCCGCCGTTCAGCGCGCGCTCGGTGTAGTCGCCCCAGATCTGGGCCGGCGTGCGGCCGCCGTTGGCCCGGCCGAGGTTGATGGTGTCGGTGAGGGTGACCTGGTTGCCCTTGGCGTCCTCGCCGAAGAGGCCGACGGCGGTGACGAGTTCGGGGGTGTAGCCCACGAACCAGGCGGAACGGTTGTTCTCGGAGGTGCCGGTCTTACCGGCGGCCTCGTAGTCGCCCGCGGCGCGGAAGCCGGAGCCGTTCTGCACGACGCCCGTCATGGCCTGGGTGGCGGTGTCGGCGGCCTCGCGGCTGATGACCTGCTCGCCGATCGCCTTCGCGCCCTGGACCGTGCGGTCCGTGTGCGTGGCGGTCTTCACGAGGGTCGGGGTGACCTTCCGGCCGTGGTTGTCGAGCGTGGCGTAGACGCCGGCCATGTCCATGGTCGAGGCGCCCATGGTGCCGAGGGAGATGGCGGGGGTCTCGGGGAAGTCGGGGCCGTCCTTCATGCCGAGGGCGAGGGCGGTCCTCTTGGCCTTGGCCGGGGTGACGTCGACGATCATCTGGGCGTAGACCGAGTTGATCGAGCTGTTGGTGGCCTTCTGGACGGTGACGGGGCCGTAGCTGTGGTCGTCCTCGTTCTCCGGCGCGAACGCGACGGGGCTGCCGACGACCGGCCGCCGGCTGGTGCCGTCGTAGATGGTGCCGAGGCCTATCTCGCGGCCGTCCTGGGTGAGCGCGTGGTTGTCGACGGCGGAGGCGAGGACGATCGGCTTGAAGGTGGAGGCGGGCTGGTAGTCGCGGCGGGTCGCGTTGGACATCCAGTGCTGGGTGGCGCCGACGCCGCCGTACATCGCGACGACCGCGCCGGTCTTCGGGTCGACGGAGGTGGCGCCGGCCTGGACGGTGGCCTGCTTCTTGTCACCCTCGCGGTCGAGCTTGGACTCCAGCTGCTTGTCGACCGCCTTGACGAGGTCCTTCTGCTTCTTCTCGTCGATGTTGAGGGTGATCGTCCAGCCGCCGGCCTTGATGTCCTCCTCGCTGACGCCCTGGCGCATCAGCTCCTGGTTGGCGGCCTCGACGATGTAGCCGGTCTGGCCCTCCATGCCGGGGGACGGCTTGGGCTTCTGCGGGACGGGGAACTTCATGCCGGCACGCTCCGACGCGCTGAGCCAGCCCTCGCCGACCATGTTGTCGAGGACGTAGTTCCAGCGGTCCTCGACGAGCTTGCGGCCGGTGGTGGTGGCGGAGGTCCAGTCGTACTGGTTGGGCGCCTGGAGCAGGGAGGCGAGGTAGGCGCCCTGCGCGGTGGTGAGCTGGGTGGCGTCGACGCCGTAGTACGAGCGGGCGGCGGCCTGGACACCGTAGGCGGAGCGGCCGTAGTAGCTCGTGTTCATGTACCCGGCGAGGATGTCGCTCTTGCTCATCTGGCGGTCGACCTTGACGGCTATGACCATTTCCTTGAGCTTGCGCGTGGCCGTCTGGTCCTGGCTCAGGTAGAAGTTCTTGACGTACTGCTGGGTGATGGTCGAGCCACCCTGCTTGCCCTTGCCGGTGACGGTGTTCCAGGCGGCGCGGGTGGTGCCCTTGATGTCGACGCCGTTGTCCTTGTAGAAGGTCTTGTTCTCGGCGGCGACGAACGCCTTCTGGACCTTCAGGGGGATCTTCTCGAGCCCGACGATCTCGCGGTTGATCTTGCCGGTGCGGGCGAGGACCTTGCCGTCGGAGTACTTGTAGATGTTGCTCTGCATCGTCGCCTCGGCGTTGGCCGACGGCACCGGGACCAGCAGGTAGACCACGTACAGGGCGCCCATGCCGAGCAGCGCGAACACGAAGATCGTGCCCAGGAGCTTCTTCCAGGTGAAGAGGCGGCGTATGCCGTGCTTCTTCGCCTTGCCCTTGTCCGGTCGGCCCATGTGTCCCGTCGCTCCGCTCGTCGTGTGTCCCGTCGCCCTCGGTCTGAGCCCGTCCGCGCCGGATCAGCTCAGCAAGCTAACACCGACGAGGCGGACAAAGGACAACCGATCACGTCTTTTCGGGACGTGAGAATCAGCACCCACGCCCAGAGGAACCGACGCTCGGGCGGGCCGGATGGTTGCGTGAGGGAATCGTTCCGCTTCGTGAGCACAGAGCCGCCGAGCACCGAGCGACCTCCCCACTCCTGGCTATACATCGTGCGTATACATCCGGTGTACAGTGAGCCGCATGTCCATCGGTCACACCTTGCTCGGGCTCCTGGAGTCCGGACCGCGCCACGGCTACGACCTCAAGCGCGCCTTCGACGAGAAGTTCGGCCAGGACCGGCCGCTCCACTACGGCCAGGTCTACTCGACCATGTCCCGGCTCCTGAAGAACGGCCTGGTCGTCGTCGACGGCATCGAGGCCGGCGGCGGCCCGGAGCGGAAGCGGTACGCCATCACCGAGGCCGGCATCACCGATGTCGCCCAGTGGCTCGCCACCCCGGAGAAGCCGGAGCCGTACCTCCAGTCCACGCTCTACACCAAGGTCGTCCTGGCCCTGCTCACCGGCCGCGGGGCCGCCGAGCTCCTCGACTCCCAGCGCGCCGAGCACCTGCGCCTGATGCGCGAACTCACCCGGCGCAAGCGGGACGGCGACCTCGCCGACCAGCTCATCTGCGACCATGCCCTCTTCCACCTGGAAGCGGATCTGCGCTGGCTGGAACTGACCGCCGCCCGTCTCGACGCGCTCGCCGCGGAGGTGCGCCGATGACCTCCGCCCCGCTCCTGCGCGCCACCGGCCTGGACAAGGCCTACGGCCCCACCCCGGCGCTCGCGGGCGCCGACTTCGCCCTCCGGGCCGGCGAGGTCGTCGCCGTCATGGGCCCCTCCGGCTCCGGCAAGTCGACGCTCCTCCACTGCCTGGCCGGAATCGTGCGCCCCGACGCCGGCACCATCACCTACGACGGCCGCGAGCTCACCGCGCTCTCCGACGGCGCGCGCAGTTCCCTGCGCCGCACCGACTTCGGCTTCGTCTTCCAGTTCGGCCAGCTCGTCCCCGAACTGACCTGCGCCGAGAACGTCGCCCTCCCGCTCCGCCTCGGCGGCGAGAATCGGAAGTCCGCCGAGGCCAGGGCCACCGAGTGGCTCGCCCGCCTGGAGGTCGACTCCATCGCGGGCAAGCGCCCCGGCGAGATATCCGGCGGCCAGGGCCAGCGCGTCGCCGTCGCCCGCGCCCTCGTCACCGCCCCGCGCGTGATCTTCGCGGACGAGCCGACCGGCGCGCTCGACTCCCTCAACGGCGAGCGGGTCATGCGGCTCCTCACCGACGCCTCCCGGGACACCGGCGCCGCCGTCGTCCTCGTCACCCACGAGGCCCGGGTCGCCGCGTACTCCGACCGCGAGGTCGTCGTACGGGACGGCTCGGTCCGGGACTCGGAGTGGGCGGCATGAGCCTCGGCACCTGGGCCCGCGACCTGACGCTCGGCGCCCGGTTCGCGGTCACCGGCGGCCGCTCCGGCCTGCTCCGCACCGTGCTGACCGCGACCGGAGTCGGCTTCGGCGTGGCCCTGCTGCTGCTCGCCGCCTCCTTCCCGAACATGCTCTTCCAGCGGGAGGTACGAGAGGCGGTCCGCGCCGTCGACGGCAGCGAACAGGTCACCTCGCCCCGCCCCGACTCCTTTCTCCACCTCAGCCGCACCACCGTCTACCGGGACGACGTCGTCAGCGGCATGCTGCTGCGCCCCGAGGGCGAAGCGCCCCCGGTGCCGCCGGGCGCGCCCTCGTTCCCCCGGGCCGGCGAGATGCTGGTCTCCCCCGCGCTCGGGAGGCTGCTCGGCTCCCCCGAGGGCGCCCTGCTCCGGGAGCGGCTCCCCTACAAGGTCGCCGGGACGATCGGGCCCGCCGGACTCATCGGCCCGGCCGAACTCCGGTACGTCGCCCACGTCGACTTCCTGAACCCGGAGAACCTCGACGGGCGCGGGACGCGCTTCGGCTGGTCGGTGCCCGGAGAGCCGATGAACGCGTTCCTGCTGCTCCTGGTCGTCGTCGCCTGTGTCGTCCTGCTCCTGCCGGTGCTCGTCTTCATCGCGACCGCCGTCCGCTTCGGCGGCGAGCAGCGCGACCGGCGGCTCGCGGCGCTCCGGCTGATCGGCGCGGACACCGCCACCACCCGGCGGATCGCGGCCGGCGAGTCCCTCGCGAGCGCGTTGCTCGGGCTCCTCGTGGGCCTCGGACTCTTCGCCGTCGCCCGGCAGTTCGCCGGGACGTTCACCATCTGGGACGTCAACGCCTACCCCGGCGATGTCGTGCCGATGACGGCGCTCGCCGTGCTCATCCTCGCCGTCGTCCCGGCCTCCTCGGTCGTCGTGACCCTCTTCGCGCTGCGCGGCGTGGTGATCGAACCGCTCGGCGTCGTCCGGGTCTCCGCCCCGCGCCGCCGCCGGCTGTGGTGGCGGCTGCTGTTCCTCGCGGCCGGCGCGGCCTTCCTCGCCCCGCTGATCGGGGACATCCAGGTGACCGAGACCAGCATCGACACCGTGGGCATCGTGACCGGCACCACGCTCACCCTGATCGGCCTCACGGCGCTCCTGCCGTGGCTCGTCGAGGCAGGCGTCAAGCGGCTGCACGCGGGCCCGGTGGCCTGGCAGCTCGCGGTCCGCAGGCTCCAGTTGAGCAGCGGCACGGCGGCCCGCGCGGTCAGCGGCATCGTCGTCGCGGCGACCGGGGCGATCGCGCTCCAGATGCTGTTCCAGGCGATGGAGAACGACTTCACCCAGTTCAGCGGCGAGGACACCTCCCGCGCCCAGATCGCGATCGGCACCGACGCCAAAACGGGCGACGAGGCCCGCGGGATGATCGACCGCATCGCGCGGGCCGAGGGCGTCACCGGGGTGATCGGCGTCGTCGAGTCGCGGGTGTGGCGGCCCGGTCCTCTGAAGGGCGGCGAGGAGTTCGCTCCCACGACCTCCCTCCGGGTCGGCGACTGCGCCTCCCTCCGCGAGTTCGCGACGCTCCCCTCCTGCACGGACGGCGACGTCTTCGTCTTCCTCGCGCACGGCGCGCAGGGCAATCCGGACGACTCCCTCGTCACCGGGACGGCACGGCCCGGCGCCACGGTCGCCCTGCGCGACCCGCATCCGCGTCCGAGCGCGCCGAAGCGCCCGCGGGGCGCACCGCTGCCGCAGTGGCGGATCCCCACGACGGCCCGGGTCGTGGACTCGCGCCCGGACCCGACGGGCATGTACCAGTACGGCGTCCTGGCCACCCCGTCGGCGATCGACGCCGGTCTGCTCGACGAGCCCGACGCGCTGGCCATGGTCCGGCTCGACCCGGCCGTGCCCGACGCCGCGGACCACGTACGGAACACGGCGGACGCCATCGATCCGACCTCCTGGGTGCGGACCCTGAAGGACACCGAGCGTGACGCGGCGTTCTCCAGCGTCCGCACCGGCATCCTCGTCGGCTCCACCCTGACAATGCTGCTCGTGGCGGCCTCGCTGCTGGTCGCGACCCTGGAACAGCTCAGGGACCGCAAGCGGCTGCTCTCCTCGCTCGTCGCCTTCGGCACCCGGCGCTCGACCCTGGCCTGGTCCGTCCTCTGGCAGACGGCGGTGCCGATCCTCCTCGGCCTCGCCCTCGCCGTGGCGGGCGGCCTCGGCCTCGGGGTCGTCCTGCTGAAGACGGGCGGGCAACAGGTCGACGACTGGTGGGCGTTCCTGCCCGTCGTCGGGGTCGGCCTCGGACTGATCGGGGCCGTGACCCTGCTGAGCATGCCGCTGCTGTGGCGGCTGATGCGCGCGGACGGGCTGCGGACGGAGTAACCCGCCGTTCGTGTGTACGAGGGGGGCGTCGGCTCCTGGCGTCGGGGGGCGCCAGGAGCCGCCGCCCTCACCCGTACGGGATCACCCCCACGGGAACACTCGTACGCGATCACCCGTGCGGGACCAGTCGTACGAGGTCAGGCCCCCGCGCTCAGCCCCCGTACCGGAAGCTCCGCCATGGCCCCGCGCAGGGCCTCCGCCAGTTCCTCGAACTCGGCGTGCCGGGCCGCGGACGTCCGCATCGCGAGGGCGATCCGCCGCGAGGGCGCCGGTGCGGTGAACCGCCCGGTGCACAGGGCGGGGTTACGGGCGGTCTCGACGGTCACGGCGGTGCGCGGCAGCAGGGTCACCCCGAGGCCGCCGGCGACGAGCTGGACGAGCGTGGCGAGCCCGGCGGCGGTGGTGGTGACCTCGGCACCGTCGGTGCGCCCGGCCTCCCGGCAGATGTCGAGGGCCTGGTCACGCAGGCAGTGCCCCTCGTCGAGGAGCAGCAGCCGGAGTTCCTTGAGGGCCTCGCGCGGGATGTCGTCCCGCCCGGCCAGCGGGTGCCCCTCGGGGGTGACCAGGACGAAGTCCTCGTCGAAGAGGGGGAGTTCGGTGACGCCGGGCACCCCGAGCGGCACGGCGAGCAGCAGCAGGTCGAGCCGGCCGGCCGCGAGCCCCTCCAGGAGCGAGGAGGTCTGCTCCTCGTGGACCTGGAGGTCGAGCTCGGGGTAGCGGCGGTGGACCAGCCGCAGGACGGTCGGGAGCAGGTAGGGCGCGACGGTGGGGATCACGCCGAGCCGCAGGACGCCGGTGAAGGGCGCCTGGGCCGCCTCCGCCTCCTCCATCAGCTCCGCCACCGCGTCGAGGACCGTCCGCGCGCGGGCCGCGAGCCGCTCCCCCGCGGGCGAGAGCAGCACCTTCCGCGTCGTACGCTCGAGGAGCTGGACACCGAGTGCCTCTTCGAGAGCCGAAACCGCGCCCGAGAGAGCGGGCTGGCTCATCCCGATGGCGGCCGCCGCATCGCGGAAGTGCAGATGCTCGGCGACCGCCGCGAACGCTCTGAGCTGGGAGAGGCTCGGCTGCTTGCCTCGG
Organism: Streptomyces sp. NPDC034084; assembly: GCF_055575535.1. NCBI lineage: Bacteria > Bacillati > Actinomycetota > Actinomycetes > Kitasatosporales > Streptomycetaceae > Streptomyces > Streptomyces sp. NPDC034084. The sequence continues at coordinate 84,739 of NZ_JBVISK010000004.1, read as the reverse complement.
TGCGGGCCGTGGGGGGTGCTGTACGGGGATGCCACTGATAACCACCTTCGATCAACACGACCCACTCTAGCTATTTCACTGATCAATGCACTCCGTGCCATGCTGTGAGCCGTCCAACCCCTCACGGAAGACCCCAAAAGGGACCCTTCCACACTGCAAGGAGAGCGCGTGCTCACTGTCGGCGACCAGTTCCCCACCTATGACCTGACCGCCTGCGTGTCGCTGGAGAGCGGCAAGGAGTTCGAGCAGATCGACCACAAGGCCTACGAGGGCAAGTGGCGCGTGGTGTTCTTCTGGCCGAAGGACTTCACCTTCGTCTGCCCGACCGAGATCGCCGCGTTCGGCAAGCTGAACGACGAGTTCGCCGACCGCGACGCCCAGATCCTCGGTGTCTCCGGCGACTCCGAGTTCGTCCACCACGCCTGGCGCAAGGACCACGCCGACCTGCGTGACCTGCCCTTCCCGATGCTGGCCGACTCGAAGCACGAGCTCATGAGCGACTGCGGCGTCCGGGGCGAGGACGGCTTCGCCCAGCGCGCCGTCTTCATCGTCGACCCGAACAACGAGATCCAGTTCGTCATGGTGACCGCCGGCTCCGTCGGCCGTAACCCCAAGGAGGTCCTGCGGGTCCTCGACGCCCTGCAGACCGACGAGCTGTGCCCGTGCAACTGGAACAAGGGCGAGAACACCCTCGACGCTGCCGCTCTCCTCGCGGGCGAGTAAGGACGGTCTGACATGGCTCTCGACGAACTGAAGTCCGCCATACCGGACTTCGCCAAGGACCTGAAGCTAAACCTCGGTTCGGTCATCGGCAACAGCGACCTCCCGCAGCAGCAGCTGTGGGGCACCGTCCTCGCCTGCGCGATCGCCTCGCGCTCGCCGAAGGTGCTCAAGGAGCTGGAGCCCGAGGCCCAGGCCAACCTGAAGCCCGAGGCGTACCAGGCCGCCAAGTCCGCCGCCGCGATCATGGCGATGAACAACGTCTTCTACCGGACCCGACACCTGCTGTCGGACCCCGAGTACGGGACGATGCGCGCCGGCCTGCGGATGAACGTCATCGGCAACCCGGGCGTCGAGAAGGTCGACTTCGAGCTGTGGTCGCTGGCCGTCTCCGCGATCAACGGCTGCGGCCAGTGCCTGGACTCGCACGAGCAGGTCCTGCGCCAGGCCGGTGTCGACCGCGCCACGATCCAGGAGGCCGTGAAGATCGCCGCGGTGATCCAGGCGGTCGGCGTCACCCTCGACGCGGAAGCGGTCCTCGCCGAGTAGGGCGTCGCCGTACGAGAAGGGCCCCGGGGCTGTGCGCCCCGGGGCCCTTCCGTCACTTCTTGAGCTCTGCCATGAGGGCCAGCATGTCCTGGGTCATCGGGACGTCGATCCCGGAGAGGTCGACCGGCTTCGCCTCTCCGAGCGGGTTGCCCTGCGCGTCGGTGTTGTGCTGCTGGGAGATGCTCAGCGTGATCTCGACCTGGCCGTCGAGGACCCGGAGCTCCCCGCCCTCGCCACCGTAGTCGTTGAAGAAGGCCTGCTCCCCGAGACCGCTGATGGGCGTGGAAAGGTCGAAGTACTTCGCCCGCGCCGCGAACTCGTGGCCGGGGTCCGTCACCTTGTGCAGGGTGTACGTGAGGGAGGCGCTGTACCCGGCGTCCGGATCACCGAAGGTGAGCGAGCAGGAGGCCTCGTACACGGCCGGATCGTCCATCTCTGGCCCGATGCCGTCCTCGCTGCGCTTGCCGAGGATCTCGCCGAGCGCCTTCAGCTTCGCCCGCTCGCAGAGCTTCACCTGCGAGGGGTACCCGCCCAGATCCGGCCCCGGATCCTCCTTCTGCCCGTACGCGTAGAGCCCCCCGCCCCACACCGCCGAGGCGAGCACCGCGCCGCCGAGCGCCCACAGCCAGGGGCGGCGGGCCCGGGGCGGGCGCGGCGGCGGGGCCTCGGTGAGGACCTCGGCGGTGACGAAGACGTCCCCGCCGTCCAGTTCCGGCTCGGAAATCACGTATGTCTCTCCCCCTTGTCGGCCGCCGAGCCCGGTGCCGGGGTCGGGGCCACTTCGAACGCGGTCGCCCCGCGCGGTTCCGGTGTGCTGCGCAGGGCCTGTTCGGTGGTGTACGCGCGCAGGTAGCCGACGACCGTGTTGGCGACGGCGACCAGCGGGACGGCGACGACGGCGCCGCCGATGCCGGCGGTCAGGCCGCCCGCCGCGACGGCGAGGACGACGGCCAGCGGGTGGACCCGCACCGCGCGGCCGAGGATGAAGGGCTGGAGGACGTGGCCCTCGATCTGCTGCACGGCGAGGACGACGACGAGCACCATCAGGGCGGTGAAGAGGCCGTTGGTGACGAGGGCGACCACGACGGCGAGGGCGCCGGAGACGACGGCGCCGACCAGCGGGATGAAGGCGAAGAGGAAGATGAAGACGGCCAGGGGCACCGCCATCGGCACGTCGAGGAACCAGAGGCCGAGGCCGATGAAGACGGCGTCGATGAGGGCGACGAGGACGGTGCCGCGCACATAGGCGGTGAGGGTGCGCCAGGCGCGCGGGCCGGCGCCGGCGACGCCCGGCCGGGCCTGGGCGGGCACCAGCTTGAGCGTCCACTCCCAGACCTTCCTCCCGTCGTAGAGCAGGAAGAGCGTCGAGAACATGGCGAGCAGGATGCCGGTCATCGCCTCGACGACGACGGTGACGCCCTGGAGTCCGACCTGGGTGATCTGTTCGGCGTTGGCGCCGACGGAATCGCTCAGGTTCTTCGCGATGACGTTGATCTGCTGCTCGGTGACGTGGAACGGGCTGTTGAGGAGCCCTCGCTTGAGTTCCTCGATGCCGTCCTTGATCTGGTCGGACAGGTTGTCGATGTTGTCCATGACCTGCCAGACCACGAACCAGCCGACCAGGCCCATGACGACGAAGCCGGAGACGGCGGTGACGACGGTGGCGAGCCCGCGGGGCAGGCCCTTGCGGCGCAGCATGGCCACGGTGGGCTGGAGCAGGGCGGTGACGAGGAGCGCGGCGACGAAGGCGAGGACGACCAGCTGCACGGAGCTGATCACCTTCATCAGCACCCAGACCGTGCCGGCGAGGACGAGCAGCCGCCAACTCGCCTCGGCGGCCACGCGCATCCCCCAGGGGATGGCGGCGACGGGGTCGGGGCGCGCGGCGACGGCCGGGGCGTACGAGGGCGGCGCGGGGACGGAGGCGGGCTCGGCGGAGGCATCGGAGTCCGGGAGGGGCGCGGCGGTGTCCGGGTCGACGTCCGGGCGCCCCGTGACGGCGGGGGCCGGGGTTTCATGGGGGGTGGGAGAGGTTCCGTACGAGGGTCCGAGCGGATCGTCCCGTTCCGCCTCGGCACGGCGCTCGTCGAGGCGTTCACCCATCCGGCTCAGGCTCTCGCCCAGCTGGTTCAGCCATCTCGGCACTCTGGACATCTCTTCCCTCTTCCCCCCGCCGACTCTCTCACTCGCTCCCCCGGGAGCCCGTGGGCCTTCGAACCTACACGCCGGAAGCCCCTCACCTAGGACGGTGAGGGGCTTCCGGAGGTTGAGCACGCGGGCTAGTACCAGCGGTTGGCCTGCCAGAAGGACCAGGCGCCGCACGGGCTGCCGTAGCGGCTGTCCATGTAGTTGACGCCCCACTTGATCTGGGTGGCGGGGTTGGTCTGCCAGTCGGCGCCGGCGGAGGCCATCTTGTAGCCCGGGAGGGCCTGCACGAGGCCGTACGCGCCCGAAGACGGGTTGGTCGCGCGGTAGTTCCAGCCGGACTCGTGGTCCACGATGTTGCTGAAGCACTGGAACTGGTCGGACGGCATCATCTGCCGGGCCATCGCCTGGACCTCGGCGATGCTGTAGGAGCCCTGCGCGGCGAAGGACGTGGCGTCGCGGACGGCGGAGCGGCTCGCGCGCTCCTTCTCCGCCTCCTTGCGCTCCTTCTCGGCCTTCTCCTCGGCGGCGGCCTTCTCGGCCGCCTCCTTCTTGGCCTCGGCGTCCTTGGCGGCACGGATGCGGGCCGCCTCCTCCGCGGACTTCTTCAGGGAGGCGTCGGCGGCGGCGGCCTGGACGTCCGCCTGCTCCGAGAGGGACGAGACCTGTACCTGGGCCTGCTCTCCCGCGGGAATGTCCGCGAGCAGCGTGGTGTCGGCCGCGGTGGCCTCGAAGTTGTCGTCGGAGGTGGCCTGGGCGGCGTTGCCCGAGGCGACGCCGACAACGGCGCCGACGGTGGTGACCGCAGTGGCCGAAGCCACCGCGAATCCCCGGACCGAGATCCGGCTCACACGGTTTCCTTCCAGCACGCCCGCACAGGTGACCACGCGGGCGAAATCTTGCCCCTGGCACTGGTCTCCGACGTACGGGGTCACAGAAGACACGGGCCCGTGGTGCTGTGGGCGGCATACGGTCAGCGGCTGTGGAGTTGTGTGGTGCGGTGCGCACCCCTGAGGGTGCACGTGTGCCGTATGCGGGGCCTGACGGAAGCAAGACTCTGCCGGACGGCGATACCGCAAGGCAATTCTGTGCTGCGTGTGAAAGCTCACACCCCGACAGCCGCAGGTGTTTTGACGGATCCGGGGGACAGCGGAGCGCCGCCCGGCTAAGCTCGTGCGCTTTGCCGGGCGGCGCCAACTTCCTTACCCGTACGGACGGGTACGAATCGGTCAGATCTGAACGTCCTCCAGCATCTCGGTCACGAGCGCGGCGATCGGGGAGCGCTCCGAGCGGGTGAGGGTGACGTGGGCGAAGAGCGGATGCCCCTTCAGTTTCTCGACCACGGCGACGACTCCGTCGTACCGGCCGACCCGGAGGTTGTCGCGCTGGGCGACGTCATGGGTCAGGACGACCCGTGAATTCGCCCCGATCCGGGACAGAACGGTCAACAGGACGTTCCGCTCGAGGGACTGGGCCTCGTCCACGATGACGAAGGCGTCGTGGAGCGAGCGGCCCCGGATGTGGGTGAGCGGCAGGACCTCCAGCATCCCGCGGCCGAGCACCTCCTCGATCACCTCCCGGCCGGCGACCGAGGACAGCGTGTCGAAGACCGCCTGCGCCCACGGGCTCATCTTCTCGGCCTCGCTGCCCGGCAGGTACCCCAGCTCCTGGCCGCCGACCGCGTACAACGGGCGGAAGACCATCACCTTCTGGTGCTGCCGGCGCTCCAGGACGGCCTCCAGGCCGGCGCAGAGGGCGAGCGCCGACTTGCCCGTGCCGGCCCGGCCGCCCATGGAGATGATGCCGACGTCCGGATCGAGCAGCAGGTCGAGCGCGATCCGCTGCTCCGCGCTGCGGCCGCGGAGCCCGAAGGCCTCCCGGTCGCCCCTGACGAGCCGTACGTTCCCCTCGGCGGTGACCCGGCCGAGCGCCTTGCCGCGCTCGGACTGGAGCACCAGACCGGTGTGGACCGGAAGCTCGGCGGCCTCCGGGACGTACAGCGAGTCCTGGTCGAAGAGCAGGTCCACCTGCTCCCCGGAGAGCGCGAGCTCGGACATCCCGGTCCAGCCGTTGTTCTCCGTGATGGCGAGCTCGGCGCGGTACTCCTCGGCGAGGAGCCCGACCGAGGAGGCCTTGATGCGCAGCGGCAGGTCCTTGGAGACGACCGTGACGTCGTACCCCTCCGCCTGGAGGTTGCGCGCGACCGCGAGGATCCGTGAGTCGTTGTCCCCCAACCTGTAGCCGGCGGGCAGGACGCCGGGGTCGGAATGGTTGAGTTCGACACGCAGGGTGCCGCCCAGGTCCCCGATGGGGAGCGGGGCGTCGAGGCGTCCGTACCGGACCCGGAAGTCGTCGAGCAGGCGCAGCGCCTGCCGGGCGAAGTAGCCGAGTTCCGGATGGTGCCGCTTGGCCTCCAGCTCCGTCACCACGACGATCGGGAGCACCACCTCGTGCTCCTCGAAGCGCGTGACGGCTTTGGGGTCGGCCAGCAGGACGCTGGTGTCGAGAACATAGGTGCGCCGGTCGGAAAGGCGGCGCTTCGTGCTGGTCACCACGGAAGGACAGACCCCCTCTGAAGACCCCTGTGAGGTCGGGGTGCGACGGAACCGGTGTCGCTGCGGAATGGGACCGGGCTCAGGCCGCGCTGCGCGGGCCGAACCACGGCCCTCCGCTTCTCCCGTACGTGTCCCGCACGGTCGTCCTGGTGCAAGGGGCCTCCCGGGTGGCGGTCTCCGTGCCGCTCACTTCACCAGGGATATGCCCTCGAACAGCCACAGCCATGCCATGGCATATGACGACGTGTTCATGAACATGAGGTGATCGGTTCCGACCGGAGATGTCCGGGTGGGATCTCGGGCAGGTCTGGGGGGAGGGTCAGGCCCCGTAGCGCCGGTGCCGGGCCGCGTAGTCCCGCAGCGCCCGCAGGAAGTCGACCTTCCGGAACGCCGGCCAGTGGACCTCGCAGAAGTAGTACTCCGAATGGGCGCTCTGCCACAGCATGAACCCGGACAGACGCTGCTCACCGCTCGTACGGATCACGAGGTCGGGGTCGGGCTGCCCGCGCGTGTAGAGGTGCTCGGAGATGTGCTCGACGTCGACGATCTCGGCGAGCTCCTCGAAGCTCGTCCCCCGCTCCGCGTGTTCCAGGAGCAGCGAGCGGACGGCGTCCGCGATCTCCTGCCGGCCGCCGTAGCCCACCGCCACGTTCACGAGTATCCCCGTGTTGCCGTGGGTGGCCTGCTCGGCCTCCTTCAGCACCGTCTGGGTACGGGAGGGCAGCAGGTCCATCGTGCCCACGTGGTGGACCCGCCAGCGGCCGTCGGCGGCCAGCGAACGCACCGCGTTCTCGATGATGCCGAGCAGCGGGACGAGCTGCTCCTCGGGGCGGTTCAGGTTGTCCGTGGAGAGCATCCAGAGCGTGACGACCTCGACGTCCGTCTCGGCACACCAGCCGAGCAGCTCCTGGATCTTGTCCGCGCCGGCCTTGTGTCCCTGCTCGGGCGTCCCGCCGGACGCCTTCGCCCAGCGACGGTTCCCGTCGAGGATGACCCCGATGTGCTTGGGCACCTGGGCATGGTCGAGGCGGCCTTCCACCCGGCGTGCGTAGAGCCCGTACACCAGGTCGCGCAGGTTCACTGTTCTTTACCCCTCCATGCAGCGTCGGCCCCCGAAGCCGCCACACTACTGCGCACCGGCGACGGGCTCCCAGCCCGGGACTGTCACAAGTCCGTGATAAGCAGAGATACGTGACTGATTCCCCCCTCTACCGCGCCTCCGCCGACCGTTACGACTCCATGGAGTACCGCCGTTCGGGCCGCAGCGGCCTGAAGCTCCCGGCGATCTCCCTCGGCCTCTGGCACAACTTCGGCGACGACCGCGCGCTCGACAACCAGCGCGCGATCCTGCGCCGCGCCTTCGACCTGGGCGTCACCCACTTCGACCTGGCGAACAACTACGGGCCGCCGCCCGGCTCCGCCGAGCTGAACTTCGGCAAGCTCTTCGCCCAGGACTTCGCGCCCTACCGGGACGAGCTGATCGTCTCCACCAAGGCCGGCTACCTGATGCACCCCGGTCCGTACGGCGAGTGGGGCTCCCGCAAGTACCTGCTGTCCTCGCTCGACGCCTCCCTGAACCGGATGGGCCTCGACTACGTCGACATCTTCTACTCGCACCGCTTCGACCCGCACACCCCGCTGGAGGAGACGATGGGGGCCCTGGCCTCCGCCGTCCAGCAGGGCAAGGCGCTGTACGTCGGCGTCTCCTCCTACACGAGCGAGCAGACCGCCGAGGCGGCCCGGATCCTGCGCGAGATGGGCGTCCCGGCCCTGATCCACCAGCCCTCGTACTCCATGATCAACCGCTGGACCGAGGAGGACGGCCTCCTCGACACCCTGGAGGAGGCCGGCATGGGCTGCATCTCCTTCGTCCCCCTGGCCCAGGGGCTGCTCACCAACAAGTACCTGAAGGGCGTCCCGGCGGGCTCGCGGGCCACCCAGGGCAAGTCCCTCGACCCCGGCCTGCTCTCCGACGAGGTGCTGCGTCGCCTGCGCGGTCTCGCGGAGATCGCCGAGCGGCGCGGGCAGTCCCTCGCCCAGCTCGCGCTGTCGTGGGTGCTCCGGGACGAGCGGATGACCTCGGCACTGATCGGCGCGTCCAGCGTCGCCCAGCTGGAGGAGAACGTGGCCGCGCTGCACGGGCCGCCGCTGTCCGATGAGGAGCTCAAGGAGATCGACTCCTTCGCGGTGGACACCGCCGGGACGAACATCTGGGCCGGCCGGGGCTGACCGCCCTCGTTGCCGCCTCGCGGGAAAGCTCGTGGGCCTCGCGGGAAAGAAAAAACGGGCCGGTCCGTGGGGGGGATACGGACCGGCCCGAGGGGGGGTTTCCACCATAACCCTTCGTTAGTCGTGTTGCGCGCCAGGTACGCCGAACGAAGCGTGTCGGATCGGCCGGATCCCAAGCGGCACAAGGGCTCCGGGGGTGTGTGGCGGGTTTGCGCCCCGGCGTGGCGGCGGGGTTCCGTCCCTCCGAAGAGGGACCGGCCCCGACGGGCGCGGCGTTGACGGGAGAGGTCGCGCGGGCGGCTTTCCGCGGGTCCGCCCGTCGGTCCCGCGGTGACTTCCAGGGGATCGGCCGTCGGCCCTGCGGTGACTTCCGGCGGATCAGCCGTCGGCCCTGCGGTGCAGCAGGGTGATGCCATCCCGCCGGGCCACGACCTCGTAGCCGTACGTACGGGTCGCGGCCTCCAGCTCGGCCAGCTGCCGCTCCGGGGGGTAGGGCCAGTGGCCCGAGGGGTACGGCCACGCCTCGGGCGCCTGCTCGTCGTGGACGATCCACGCGGCGGTCGGCGCCGGGATGGCCGGGACCTCGGAGGGGTGGAGCTCGCCGCCCACCGGGAACGTCGGGAAGAGGACGACCGTGCAGCGCGCGGTGAGCTGCGGCGCGAGCCGGTTGGAGGCGGCGACGGTGGCGCCGTCGGGGATGCGGGCGAGCAGCGCGCGGGCCGCCTCGATGTGCGGGGTGGTGCGCCAGGTGGCCCGCTGGGCGAGCTGGGCCAGCGGGAAGGACGGGAGCAGGACGACGGTCACGGCGAGGACGGTCGCGAGCACGGCCCGCAGCTCGCGCCGGTCGGCGGACTTCCGGCTCAGGACGTCGACGAGACCGGCGAGGACGACCGGCATGAGGATCGCGCTGTAGTGGAAGGCAGTTCCCCAGTGGAAGGCGTTCTCGGAGAGCAGCCGCCAGCCGAGGGTGGGGACCGCGATCAGGGCGAGCGGCGAGCGGAGCGCGAGCAGCGCGGACGGGGCGAAGACCAGGATCAGGGTGACCGCCTTGGCCTCGGGGCGGAGCACGTCGAGCGGGGCGTGCGCGAGGGTGGAGAGCAGGGAGCCCTGCGCGTCGGCGAGGTTGCCGCCGTGGGCGTAACCGCCGCCGGGGTTGAAGGCCGGGAGCAGCACCTCGACCTCGATGAGCGAGCCGAGGACGCCGGCCGCCGCGGTGGCGAGGCCGAGGCGGCGGGAGCCTTTGAGGGCGATGTACGCGCCGACGGCGGCGAGGGTGAAGCCCAGGTCCTCCTTGACGAGCAGCAGCGGCGCCGCCCAGGCGACGGCCTGGCTCCAGCGCCGCCGGGCGAGCGCTTCGAGGGAGAAGGAGAGCAGCGGGACGGCGAGCGCGACCTCGTGGAAGTCGAAGGCGGCGGCGGAGGCGATGCCCCAGCTCAGCCCGTACGCGGCGGCGACGGTGTGGGCGGCCGCGGGACCGAGGACGTCACCGGCCCGGCGGGCGAGGGGGACGACGGCGAGGGCGAGCAGCGCGGACTGGGCGAGGAGCAGGCAGAGCGGGGAGGGCCAGACCCGGTAGAAGGGGGTGAGGACGGCGAGCAGGGGGTGGAAGTGGTCGCCGAGCAGGTGGAAGCCCTCGCCGCGCAAGGGGGCGACGGGCGCCCGGAGTTCGGCGTAGGCGCGGACGGCCTGCTCGAAGATGCCGAGGTCGTAGCCGGTGGTGCGCAGCAGCTGGTGGCGGCGGACGGCGACGGTCGCGTAGAGGAGGAGGAGCCCGGCGGCCCAGAGCCAGGGGATGAGCGCGGGGCGGCGGTACCAGGGGGCTGGGGGAGATACGGGGATTTCGTCGCTTACGGGTGGTTCGCTCGTGATGGTCCGCATGTGCGGCGATGCTAGGGGCGGGCTTTCAGGGAACGGCGGTGAACGCGCCGAGGAGAAGGCCGAGCAGCCCGCCGCCGAGCATGAACGGTCCGAAGGGGATCGCCGAGGACCGGCCGGCCCGCCGCAGCAGGACGAGACCGAGGCCGTACAACGCGCCGAGGAGGAAGCCCGCGAAGGCGCCGGCGAACAGCACGCCCCAGCCGTACCAGCCGAGGGCGGCGCCCAGCGGGACCGCCAGCTTCACGTCGCCGAAGCCGAGCCCGCTGGGGTTGATCAGGAACAGCACCAGATAGGCCCCGCCGAGTACGAGCCCGCCGAGCAGTGCGTGGATCCAGGATCCGGCGTCGTACGGGAGGAGTTCGGCGCCCCCGAGGAGCAGCGGGACGGCGGCGGCGAGCGGCAGGGTGAGGCCGTCCGGCAGCCGGTGCACGCGCGCGTCGATGGTGGCGAGGAGGACGGCGAAGGGCGCGGCGAGCAGCCAGACCGCGAGCTCGGGCCGGGGCCCGCCGGTCGCGGCGGCGAGCGCGGCGCAGGCGAGGGCGGTGAGCAGCGGTGCGACGAACGGGCTCGGGGTGGTCGCGCAGGCCTGCCGGCCGGGGGCGCCGAGCCAGCCGCGCCCGGGCCCGAGGAGGAGGTGCCCGGCGGGGCAGCGGGCGCGCCACGGCTCCTCCGGTCCGACGGAGAGCCGGTACGCGGCCCGGGGCACGAGCAGCCCGGCGGCGGCCCCCCACAGGGCGGCGACGGCGATCAGCGTGACGTACACGGACGAGACCTTAGGGGCCCGTACCGCTACGGTCTGCCGCATGGCGAAATGGGTGGACGGGGCGGGGATTCTGGCGGTGGCCGCTCTGGAGATCCCGCTGGAGGTGGCGGCCTCGTACCGGGCGCGCCGGCGCGGGCTCCTCGGCCGGGACGGGATCGCGGGGGCGCTGCTCATCGTGCGGACGAACAGCGTGCACACCTTCGGCATGCGGTTCCCGATCGACGTGGCCTATCTGGACGGCTCGTTCACGGTCCGGTCCGTGGTGACGATGCGGCCGGGCCGGCTCGGCATGGTGCGGCCGCGCGGCCGGCACGTCCTGGAGGCGGAGGCGGGCGCGATGGCGGGGTGGGGGCTGGACCCGGGAGTACGCGTGCGCGTGAAGGTCACGGGGGCCCCGAACCGAGCAGGGTGAACGCCCCGTAGGCGCCGGAGGCGAGCGCGAGGCCGGAGAGGACGGGCACGACGGTGCGCGTCCGTACGCGCGCGAGGGCCACGGCGGGCGGGAGCAGCAGCCCGAACGCGGGCATCATCAGGCGGGGCCGGGAGCCGAAGTAGGCGGCGCCGACGAGGGAGACGAACACGACGCCGATCGTGTGGACGAGCAGTGGCAGCGGCTGCCGCTGCCGGACGCACAGGGCGAGCAGCCAGCCGAGCAGCGCGAGCGCCGCGCCCAGTCCGAGGGCGGCGGGCCAGGGCAGGCCGGCGATGAACAGGGCGAGGGCGACACCGCCGTCGATGGAGTTGCCCCAGGCGGCCTGCACGTCGAAGTAGGCGGTCGGGCTCCCCTGGCGGACCCCGACGTAGGCGACGTACGCGAGCCAGCCCAGCGGGGCGACGGCCACTCCCGCGACGGTCGACCAGCGCAGCCTTCTCTTCCGTACGAGGGTGACGAGGGCCGTGACGCCGAGGGCGGCGATCAGCGCGACGGCCGTCGGCCGGGTGAGCCCGGCGACCGCGCACAGCACACCGGCGAGGATCCAGCGCCCGCGCATGACCGCGTACAGCGACCAGGCGGCGAGGGCGGTGAACAGCGTCTCCGTGTACGCCATCGACTGGACGAACGCGGTCGGGTACACACCCCAGAGGACGGCGAGCACGATGCCGGCCCTGGGCCCGAAGGCCTGCGCCCCGCACCGGTGGATCCCCCAGGCGGCGGCGAGCCCGGCGGTCCAGGAGACGAGGAGCCCGGCGGTGGCCGCGTCGACGGGAAGGACGGCGGACAGGCCGCGCTCCAGGGCCGGGAGGAGAGGGAAGAAGGCCAGGTCGGAGTGGACGTCACCGTTCGGCAGGGTGACCTGGTACCCGTACCCGTGCTCGGCGATACGCACGTACCAGACGGAGTCCCAGCGCCCGTTGAGCCGGTGCAGCCCGTCCTTGCCGGCCCCGGCGGCGGCGACCGCGAGGGCCACGAGGCCGACCAGCCGGACGGCGGCGTAACCACCGAGGGCGGCGAGGGTGGGGCGGTCGGGTCTGGCCAGGGGCATGGCCCGATTATCCCGGGGCGTACGGAGGGGTCAGCCGAGGGGCCTTATGCGGACGAACTTCGCGGCCATCACGGGACCGAGCTGCTGGACGATGGCGTGGCCGGGCTCCTGGGGCGAGGGCAGGTCGCCGAGGAAGGACGTGACGATGACCTCGTCGACTCCGAGGATCCCCCGCGCGCTCTGCTCCTCCAGGAAGTCGAGCGTGCGGCGCCAGTGGGGCCGGCCGGGTGACGCGGCCCCGGGGACCTCGCCGAGGAAGGAGCGGACGGTGTGCTGGACGACGTCCCAGAAGAACACGTGGGGATGGACGCCGCCCTGATGGAAGACGTGGGTCTCGTAGGCGCTCCGGAACTCGGGGACGCGGGTGACGAGGTCACTGACCAGTTGGACACCGGGGGTCGGGGGGGAAGTCGTGTTCGAAGTCGGGGTGGGGGTCGGATGGGAGGTCGCGCTGAGGGGCGCGTTCGGGGTCGCCGCCATCTCCCCAGGATGCTCCCGCTCCGTGCGTACGTCTCGCCCTGTTTGCGCTTTCCTGGCGACGTCTTTCGCCAGGTTTTCCACAGGGGGTGCGAAGTGTCCCTCTTCCGTGGATCGTTGGGCGTATGTACGAGTTGGCGATCCTCGCCAGGGGCGGGGTCCTTCTGACGGTCTGGGCGGTCGCGGCGGGCTGGCCGCCGGGCCGGCTGGCCGGCCGGCTGCGCCGCGACGGCTGGCAGCGGATCTGCCGGGGCGCCTGGGCGGCCCCGGGAAGGGAGGTGGACTGGCGGCTGAGGGCGGCGGCCCTCCAGTTCCTGCGCCCGGAACTGGTGTGCAGCCACGGGACGGCGGCGCGGCTGCACCGCATCGAAATGCTGGGCGGGACGTCCCCACCGGAGCTCCTCGACTTCACCGCACCACCGCCGGCCAGGTCGGCACGCGGTGACCGGATACGGATCCACACCACCGCCTTCCTCACGGACGGGGACCGGTCGACACGACGGGGACTGCGGACGACGACCCCCGCGCGCACCGTCGCCGACCTCATGCGGGCCGCCGGCACCCGCGAGGCGGCGGTGGTCGTCGCGGACTCGGCGCTCGCCGGGCGGGCGGTCGAGGGGGTACGACGCGAGGCCCTCGTCCGGCACGACGACCTCGCCGCCGAACTCGCGGCGCCCCGGCGGGGAGCGGCCCGCGCCCGGACCTGGCTCCGGCTGACCGAGCCGGCGTCGGGCTCCCCGGCGGAGACGGTCGCGAGACTGCGGATGGGGGACGCGGGGTGGACCCCCGAGTCACAGCCGAGGGTCCTCGCGGCGGACGGCCGGCCCCTGCGCCCGGACTTCCTCTTCCGGGCGGCGGGCCTGGCGGTGGAGATCGAGGGCCACGCCTACCACGGCACCCGTCGCGCCCACGAACGGGACGTCGCCCGCTTCAACGCGCTCCAGTCCTGCCCGGAGATCCGCCGCGTCCTGCGCTTCACGGCCGGGGAGGTCTTCCGCCACCCGGACCGCATGACGGCGACGATTCGGGCGGCGCTGGCTCTCTAGGGTGCGGGGGCGGTGGGAGAGGTGCGGGGGAAGGAGATCTCGACGCGGCGGTTCTTCTTCCGGCCCTCCTCGGTGCGGTTGTCGGCGATCGGGTAGTCCTCGCTGTACCCGCGGATGTCGAAGGTCGTCCCGGGGTCGAGGACCCGCGCGAGCACCTGCTGCACGGCCACGGCCCTCTCCTTCGACAGCTTGAGCCCGTGCTCGTACGTCCCCAGGTTGTCGGTGAACCCGAAGACCCGCACCCGCCCGGACCCCATCTTGTCGATCTCGGCGGCGACGGCGGCGATACGGGCGGTGGCGTCGGGCGAGAGCTTGGCGCTGTTCTTCGGGAACAGCACCTCGGCCTGCAGGGCGAACGTCACGTCCACGTTGGTGTCCTGCCGCCGCTGCTGCCCGCCCTCCTCCTCGACGATCTGCTTGATGTCGAGCACCTTGGCGGGGGCGAGGGTGGCGCCGTCGGGAAGCATCAGGTTCGGCGAGTTCGCGTCGATGACGGGAGCGGGCGAGGCGGAGCCGGCGGACCCGGGCCCGTCATCGGCATGGGCCACGGGCCCAGCGAACGGCCCAAGGGCCACGCACACGAGCACGAGGGTGGCGAGGCGGCGGTTTGTCGTCGTCGTCATGGCGTCGCCTCAGGAGAGCTTGAGGGTGGCGGGTTCGAAGGTGGGGAGCTGGAGGGAGACTTCGGTGGTGTTGGCGGGGGGTGCGGGGAATTGCATGAAGACGTCGGCAGTCGCCTTCGGCGAGAGCACGCTGAGCCCCGTAGTGGTCAGAGGCCGACCATCCGTGTCACGGAGCACGTAGTAGCGCTTCTTACCCACGGCGTCGATAAGCGTGGCGCCTCCGAAAGAGCTGCCATGCTTCATAACCTCCGTCTCGTCCCCGCTCGTCTGAGACGAGATAGCCGCTGCCGATTCGGATGTGTTCTTCAACTGCCCCTTGAGGGTGAGGAATCCCCCCGCGTCTCGATCTACGGAACTGACCGTGAACTCCAACCCCTTCTGTCCTCGGACGACAGCCAGGGATTCCACCGGCGCCTCCGTGCCTTGCTGCCCTGGCGTCGCTCGGGTCTTCTGAGGGGCCGTAGTCGCCGAGACCGGCTTGTCCGCCTTCGGCTTGTCCTCGGCGCCGCAGCCGACCGCGAGCAGAGCCATCGAGAGGACCGCGAGGGAGGCCACCCCTTTCCGTGCGGACGGAACGTTCATGAGCGTGATTCCTTTACTCGTCGTCGCCAACCAGTCGAACGGTGAAGAGATCGGTGGCGCTCGGAAGCTTCGGGTCCTTGAGGTCGATCGTCCAGGCAATGCCATCACAGGTAAGGCCGGTGATCGGCTCAGGTTCCGGCGGCGGCTCCTCACTCGGTTCCGAGGGGCCAGGTTCCTCATCGGGTTCCTCTGGCGCCTGTCCTTCCGGTGGAAGGAAGATGCAGTTCGGGTCGACCACAGCCTTTGCGGAGGCAGTGGCGTGCCGCCTCTCCGTTCCCGGGACGATGGATCGACCGACAGTTCCCGCCGTACGCACCGTGACGCTGAACCCTTCTCTTCCCGAAGTGAGAGGTTTGCAGCGACCGTCGTCGATCTGTGCGCCGTTTCTTGCTGCGAAGTCAGCAGCCCGATCACACGCGGCGCTAAAGTCGTATTCCGTGCCCTGAAGGAAACCGTCCCACTGCGCAGGGTCACGGACCACCGCGAGCCATCCTTCATGGAGCTGATCCCGGGCGTCTTGGGCAGCCGCAAGTGCCGCCGCGTCCGCAGCAGTCTGGGCACCGTTGCGGGTTGCAGCGGCCTGTCCGACTGCCAAGTAGACGAACCCAAGGAACAGTAAGCCCGCGATGACAGCGACGTAGGCAGGAAATGCCTGCCCGGCGTCACCGCGCAATCGGGCCTCCTCTACTCGCCCCCGGTGAGATCGGCGATCTTCTGCGTGATGGCATCCTTGATCGACTTTCCGATGTCCGTGCCGGTGATCGCGATCACGATCGCCACCACCACCACAATGATCCCCAGATACTCCACCGCCGTCTGCCCACGGTCGCCCCGCAACAGCCTCGCGGTCACAGCCAGCTTGGCCTTCGTCAGGGCCTTCAGCATCGCGTCGTTCATCGTGGTCCCCTCCGCGTTCAGACGCCTGCGCATGGGCACCGTACGCCGACAGTCGGGTCGGCGGACAGGGGCCCGTCGTCGGGTGGGCCTGATGACGCAGGTGGCCCATCGACTCCACCCCCTCACACTCAGTCCGCACTCTGGCACATCGGGTTGCGCCCGCGAAGTCCTTTCCCCCGAATATGTCACCGCACTTCACTCCCCAGTCACCGACCCGAAGTCCGTTCCCGTGCCCAGGAACAGCCCCGCGCCGAGCAGGATCATCGTCGCCGGGACCATCAGTGTCGTGATCACCATCGTCGCCTTCGGGACCGCCTTCGCGGCCTTCCGCCGTGCGTTCTGCGCGTCCGTGCGCCGCATGTCGTTGGCGATCTGTATCAGCGTGTCCACGATCGGCGCGCCCAGTTCCTCGCCCTGCTGAAGGGCCGTGACGAACTGGGCGACCTGCTCCGAGTCGTTGCGGCGGCGGAGTTCGTCGAAGGCCTGGCGGCGGCTGACGCCCATGTCCATCTGGCGCAGGGTGATGCGGAGTTCGTCTGCCCACGGCCCCTCGTACTTCTCGGCGACCCGTTCCAGCGCCTGGCGGAAGCCGAGGCCCGCCGAGACGACGACCGCGAGGACGTCCAGGAAGTCCGGCAGCGTGCGTTCGATCTGGTCCTTGCGGATGCGGACCGCCGACCAGATGCCGACCTCCGTCCAGAACGCGCCGAAGGCCAGCAGCAGCAGGGCGGTCACGTACGAGCCCTTGCTCAGCATCACCAGGCCCCCGAGGCCGCCCAGGAAGCCGTAGACCGCCCGCCTCGCCCCGTACCGGTCGATGGTGAGGCCCCCGGGGTTTCCGGCGAGGTCGATCCGGCGGCGGACCGCGTTGACCCGCTTCGGGCCCATGAGCCGGAGCACGGCCGGCGACCATCGCATGCCCAGCCGGTCGACGGCCGAGTCGACCGCGCCCGTACGGGTGGCCCCGACCTCCAGCGCGAGTCTGAGGTCGTCGGGCAGCCGGGCGTCGGCCCGGTAGAGCCGGAGGCCGTACGCGAAGCCGGCGACGGCGAGGCCCGCGAGGAGGGCGAGGAGGAGGTCCATCACGCGGGGCCCCTTATACGTCGATCTTCGAGAAGCGGCGGATCGCGGCGAAGCCCACCACGTACAGGACGAACGCGGCGACGACGGCGAACTGTCCGATCCCCGAGCCGGTCATCCGGTCGAGCGCACCCGGCTGCATGTTCTCGATGAGCAGCAGCGAGCCCACCCCGATCACCGGGACCGAGTACGCCGTCATGCTCACCTGGGAGAGCTGGGTGCGGACCTCGCGCCGGGTCTCCTTGCGCTCCTCCAGCGTCTCGGTGAGGTTCCGCAGGGAGGAGACGACCGTGCCGCCGGCCCGGTTCGCGAGGACGAGCGTGGTGACGAGGACGACGAGTTCACGGGAGGGGAGGCGCTCGGCCAGCTCCCCCAGGGCGTCGTCGAGGGACGTGCCGACGGCCAACTGCTGCGCCACCTTCTCCAGTTCGTCGCCCGCCGGCGCCTCCAGCTCGTCGGCCGCGAGACTCAGGGCCATGCGGAGGGCGAGTCCGGCCTGGGTGGCGTTCGCCAGGATGCGGGAGAGCTCGGGGAGCTGGTTGATGAACCGCTCGATGCGTTTCTGCCGCTGCCAGTTGAGGAAGCCCATCGCGACCCAGACGCCGAGGAGCCCGCAGATCGGGCCGAAGAACGGGGACAGCACCGACTGCCCCACCACCCAGAGCACCGCCACCGTCGCCGCGAGAGCCACCGTGAACTCGCCCGGCGTGATGTCGAGGCCCGTCGCCGCGATCCGCAGCTCCAGTCTCCGGCCGAGGGCGGTCTTCCGTACACGCCGGTCGACGCCCCGGAAGCGTCGTCTGCGGCGGCCGGTCACGGCCTCCGGCTCGCCGCTCTCGTCGAGACGGGCGACGAGAGCGGCGTGACGGCGGGCCCCGCTCGCGTACACCTGGACGCCGACGACGCCCAGGACACAGGCGAGCAGCGCCACGCCCACGGTCAGCCAGAACGGGTCGATGGTCATGGCCGTGCCCCGGTCGACCGGGTGGGGTCGGTCCGCGTCATCGCTGCTCCCCCGGTCGCCACGTCGGGTCGGTGGTCGTGATGACCGTCATGGTCGGTTCCGTCGTCGTCACCACCGTCATCACCGTCATCACCGCTCCCCCGGTCGCCACGTCGGGTCCTTCGTCATCACCGTCATCACCGTTCCCCCGGTCGCCACGTCGGGTCGGTCGTCGTCACTGCGCCTCCGTCGGGCAGCCGGGCATCGGTCATCACTCACTCCGCCTCTCGGGTGGCCAGGTGCGCGTCCGTCGTCGCCACCCCGAAGGCCTGCGGGATGGGCTGGCCCGCCAGGTAGAGGCGTTCGGCGACGCGCCGGGGCAGCGGGTGGTACGTGAACCGCCCGTACACCCGTCCGTCCGCCGCGACCGGCTGCGCCTCGAAGCGGCAGACCGTGGCGAGCAGGAAGCGTTCCCGGCCGTGCGAGGCCAGGACCGAGATCTCGGTGACGCGGCGGGTGCCGTCCGGGTGCCGGGTGAGCTGGACGAGGACGTCGACCGCGCTGTTGATCTGGTCGCGGAGGGCCTCGAACGGCACCTTGACCTCGGACATCGAGGCGAGGGTCTGGAGCCGCATCAGGGCGTCCTCGGCGGAGTTGGCGTGGACGGTGGCGAGCGAGCCGTCGTGGCCCGTGGACATCGCCTGGAGCATGTCGAGGGTCTCGCCGCCGCGGACCTCGCCGACGATGATGCGGTCGGGGCGCATGCGCAGGGAGTTGCGGACGAGGTCGCGGATGGAGATGGCTCCGCGGCCCTCGATGTTCGGCGGCCGGGCCTCCAGGCGGATGACGTGCGACTGCTGGAGCTGGAGTTCGGCCGAGTCCTCGATGGTGATGATCCGCTCGCCGTCCGGGACGAGGCCGGAGAGGGCGTTGAGGAGGGTGGTCTTCCCGGTGCCGGTGGCGCCGGAGACGATCAGGTTGAACTTGGCCTGCACGAGCCCGGAGAGCAGGAGCAGCATCTGCTCGTCGAGGGAGCCGAGGCCGATCATCTCGTGGAGCGTGTACGCGCGGGGGAAGCGGCGGATGGTGAGGGTCGCGCCGGTGAGGGAGAGCGGCGGGATGATGACGTTGACGCGTTCGCCGGAGGGGAGCCGGGCGTCGACCATTGGGTTCGACTCGTCGACGCGCCGGTTGACGGTGGAGACGATCCGCTCGATGGTCTGCATCAGCTGCTCGTGGGAGGCGAAGCGGAGCGGGAGCAGTTCGACGCGGCCGCCGCGCTCGATGAAGATCTGGTCGGGGCCGTTGACCATGATCTCGGTGATGGAGGCGTCTTCGAGGAGCGGTTCGAGTACGCCGAGCCCGAGGGCCTCGTCGACGACGCGGCGGATCAGCTGGGCCCGCTCGGCGGTGGAGAGGACGGGGCCCTCGCGGCTGATGATGTGGCCGAGGACGCGCTCCAGGCGGGCGCGCCGCTCGGCGGCCGCGAGCGCGGACATCTCGGTGAGGTCGATCTCCTCGAGGAGCTTGGCCCGGAAGGCGGCGACGAGATGTCCGTCCTCCCGGCCTCCGCCCGTGGCCTTCTCCTCGGGGGCGCTGATCCGGGCGCGCAGGCTCATGGCAGGTCCTCCTCGTCGGTCTCGGGCATGGGCATGGTGGCGGTCTTCACGACGGGGTCGAAGTCCCAGAAGGGGACGACGGAGGGGACGGGGACCGTGACGGTGACGGTGACCTCGCCCGCCCCCACGCTGGGCGGCCGGACCTCCGGGTGGATCCAGCCGCTCACGGCGGCACTGGCCGCCGTCTGGGCGTCGGGAACGTCCTCGTCGTCGCTGCTCTCCGCCCGGGCCGCCGCCCGCGCCGCCGTCCCCGCCTGCTGGGCGGTGTACGCGGCGATGCCGAGCTGGAGCCCGGCGAGCCCGACGAGGAGCAGGAGGGGGAGGAAGCCGAGGTACTCGATGGCGGCCTGGCCGCGGTCGCGGAGCCTGCCCTGTGGGGGGTTCGTCATGGGCTCGAGACCTCCTCGTCCACCGCGCCCGCTTCGGCCGTGACCGGAAACAGACCCCCGAAGCCCGGGACGAGGGCCGGAACCTCGACGCTGACTTCGACGTGGACCATGCCTCCACCCCTCTGGCAGACCCCTCCGGAGGCGCTCCAGGCGCCGTCGATGTGGCGGCCGGCGGCGGCGGGCCCGTCGTCTCCCACCGCGCACGCCCGCGCCGCCTCGTCCGCCGCGTTCCCCGCCAGCGTGTACGTGTAGCCGACCAGGACGACCTGCCAGAGCAGGGCCAGCGTGAGCAGGATCAGCGGCACCATGCCGAGGAACTCCACCGCCACCTGCCCCCTGTCGTCGTCCCGGTACGTCCGCATCGGTCAGCGTCCTCCGGTGCGGCGTCGGAGGCCCAGGGAGCCCCGGTCCCCCGTGCGCGCGAGCTGCTTGCCGGGGGCTTCGGCGGCGGGCGCGCCGACCAGGCCCAGTTCGCCGGCCAGGGCCCACAGCGCCTGCTTGACCGTCGACTTGGCGTCGAGTTCGTGGAGGCGGCCCGCGTCGACGACGGCCGAGAGCTCCTTGAAGCTCGCCGGGACGGCGATGCCCGCGATCCGGGTGCCGGTGATCTTCTGGACGAGGGGAGGCTGGATCTCCGTGGAGCGGTGGTGGCGGTTGACGAGGGTGACGGTCTCCTCGGCCTTGCGGACCTGGAGCCGTTCCCACATCCGTACGGTCCTCTTGGCGGCCCGGACCGCGACCACGTCCGGGGTGGTGACGAGGAGGGCGGTGTCGGCCATCTCGATCGCGGCGGCGTTCGCGCTGTCGAGCCGGGAGCCGCAGTCGACGACGACGACCTCGTGCCGGCCGCGCAGGGCGCTGACGACCTGCCGGGCGGCGCGGTCGGTGACCTCCTCGCCGCGCTCGCCCTCCCCCGGGGCCAGGAGCAGCGACAGGCCGGTCTCGTGGACGTAGACGGCGTCCTGGAGGACCCGGGGCGAGATGTCGGTGATGGCGGCGAGGTCGGCGACGGAGCGCCGGAACTGGACGTCGAGGTAGGAGGCGATGTCGCCGCTCTGGAGGTCCATGTCGACGAGGGCGACGCTGCGTCCGGAGGCGCGGGCGGCGAGGGCGAGGTGGACGGCGGTGACGGTGGTGCCGACGCCGCCCTTGGCGCCGCTGACGGTGACGACGGTGCCGCCGGGGCCGGTGATCCGCTCGGCGCCGGCGCCGAGGTGGCGGCGGACGCCCAGGGACCACTGGGCGGCGGCCTGGACGCGGCTGGCGAGTTCCTCGTACCCGAGGGGCAGGGTGACGAGGCCTCGGGCGCCGGAGTCCATGGCGGCGGAGAAGAGGACGGGGCTGGCGTCGGCGGTGATGAGGACGACCCCGACGGCGGGGAAGCGGAGGGCGACCTCGCGGACGAGTTCGAGTGCGGGGACGGGTCCGATCCGCTCGTGGACGAGGACGACCTCGGGGAGTTCGTCGAGGGAGGCGGCGGCGAGGCGCGCGAGGGTGTCGACGAGCTGGGTGGAGTCGGTGACCGGCTGGGCGGGATCGGCGTCGGGGAGCTGGCTGAGCAGCGTGCTGACGGACCGGGCCGCGTCGGGGTCGCCGACGGCCGGCAGGATCCTGGTGGTCATACCGGCCTCACTTGTCCTTGTCGAGCGTGTAGGTGCGGTCGCCCTTGTCGGCCGGGGAGCCGCCCTGGGAGCCGTCGGCGGCCGGGGCGACGAGGGCGAGGCGTACGTGCTCGGCGAAGGACTCGGCGTACGCGACGCGCTGGGTGTCGAGGGTGGAGAGCGCGAAGGTGATGGGGACGGTCGAGGTGGCCCGGTCCGCGCGGTCGGAACGGTCGGAGACCGGGGTGAGCCTGCCGACGTCGAGGACGCGGGCGCCGGCGACGATCATCCGGGACTGGTCGGGGTCGCCCTTCTTCTCGCCGGCGAAGGTCGCGTAGATGTTGACGGTGGCACCCGTGTTGATCTTTCCGGCGACGCCGGTGGCGGCGTCGACCATGATGGCGATCTCCTGCTCGCCCGGCTCGAGCTGGGGCCGTTCGACGATCATGTCGGTCTGGAGGAGCGAGCCGGCCTTGAGTTCGGTGACGGCGATCCTGCCCTCGATCTGGCGGAGGTCGGTGACGGCGGTCGAGGAGAGCCACCGCTTGGGCATGGAGATCTTCTCGAAGTCGCCCGCCTTCAGGGGCCTGTAGGGAGCCACGTCGTCCTTGAGCCGGTACGCCGTGGTCTCCGGGCCGACCTTGGAGTTCACGTCGCTGATGACGGCGAGGACGCCGGCGAAGGCGCCGAGGGCGCACAGGACGGAGAGCAGCAGCAGGATCACGCCGCGGCGCTGGCGGGAGTTCATGGCCGTACTTCCTCGGTCGGTGACGTGGGTCCGGGCGGACGGGAGCGGGCGGTCGGGGGCGGCGTGGGGCGGTGCGCGGGGCCGCTCATGGCAGCGCGGCGCGGGCGGAGCGGGCCCCGGGCCCGAGGGCGCGGGCGCCCGGGTCGGGTGGTGGCGGGGCGGCCGGGGGCAACGGAGCGGCGCAGAAGCCGCAGCGGTCGCCGATGAGTTCCATCCCGCACCAGTGGCAGGTCTCGCGCCGTACGGAGGAGACGAGCTGGTAGAGGACGGACAGGTCGGGCAGGTAAGCGGCGAACTCGACGAGCTTGCCGGTGCCCCACCAGCCGGGCGACGACGCGGGCAGCGGCACCTCGTGCACGGGCCCGGGGATCCGCCACCGGGGTACGAGGTCGGTGGTCGGCCAGTCGGTCTGGAGCTGGCCCCGGGCGAGGAGGAGTTCGGTGGTGAACTCCGGTCCGGCGAGGTGGTTCTCCCCGGTGCCGACCCGCACCATCTGCGGGGTGGGTCCGGCGAGGACGGCGAAGTGGGCTCCGGGGAGCCAGCCCTTGAGGTGGGAGCCGAGGCTGACGGGGACGCGGTCGAGCCGGGAGACGGAGCCGAGGACGGCGCCGGCGTAGATGTAGTGGGCGAGCAGCCGGGCGGCGGAGGCGAGGACTCCGGGGCTGAAGTCGCAGCCGGCGAGCTGCCGCAGCTGGCGGACGAGGACGGCCGCGCCGAGCGGCGGCAGGTCGGTCCTGACCAGGGCGATCCGGTCGCTCTCCAGGAGGGCGCGGACGGCGCGCAGGCGGTGTTCGACGGCGGCCGGTGCGCCGGTGGGGCAGACGACGACCACGTGTCCGTACCGGGCGAGGAGCTGCTGCATGTCCGCGAGGGAGGCGTCGAGCGGGCGGGTCCCGGCGGGCGGGAGCACGGCGGCCTGCGGGGTCCCGGGGTCGGTCGGCGGCAGCACCAGGTCGGCACTGGTGACGGCGATCGCTGTCGGCACGTCGGGCCCCCCGTCCCCTCCGGCCTCCGGCGCCCCGGGGGCCGCGGATCACTTACCGCGTTCGCGGCGTCACCGCAGGGTGCGGCCGCCTCTGCACCTTATCCACGTCCCCCGGGGTGGTGAACACACAATCCGCCAAGCCGCCTCCATTTGTTGCGGCCCTCCGGGGTCCGGCCGAACACCGTTCACCGCCAGAGGTATTGACAACGGGATTGGTCTGGACCAACTTGTTCCGACAGCGGTGGCCACCGCCCGCACTCCCCGCACCCCTCCGTACGACGACACGCGATGACGTATGCCGACGTACGGCACCTCCACCTCCCCAACTCCCCCACCGGAGGATGCACGTGGACCGCACCACCACCCGCCCGCACGGACGGCGCCGGCTCGCCGGAGCCCTCGCGCTCGCCGTCGGCTCCGGGCTCGTCCTCGTCGGCGGAGCCGGCACCGCGCAGGCGGCGGACGTCAACGTCGCCAAGAACGCCGGATTCGAGAACGGCCTCGCCAACTGGTCCTGCTCCGCCGGGAGCGGCGCCGCCGTCTCCTCCCCGGTCCGCACCGGGGCCGGCGCGCTCAGGGCCACCCCCGCCGGTCTCGACAACGCCAAGTGCGTGCAGACCGTGACCGTGAAGCCCAACGCGACGTACACGCTGAGCGCCTGGGTCCAGGGCGGTTACGCCTACCTCGGTGCGAACAACACCGGGACCGGCACCGGCACCGTCTCCACCTGGACGCCCGACAGTCCCTCCTGGAAGCAGCTGACCACCACGTTCACCACCGGCGCGAGCACCACCTCCGTCGAGATCTACACCCACGGCTGGTACGGCACCTCCCCCTACCTCGTCGACGACGTCAGCGTCTTCGGGCCCGACGGGGGCGGCGGCCAGGACCCCGACCCGGTCGTCCCGTCCACCCCGGCCGGTCTCGCCGCCGGTACGGTGACCACGAACTCCGTCGCCCTGAGCTGGGGCGCGGTCAACGGCGCCACGGGCTACAAGGTGTACCGGGACGGCGCCAACCCGCAGACTGTGAGCGGTACTTCGGCCACCGTCACGGGGCTCACCGCCGACACCGCGTACCAGTTCCAGGTCTCCGCGACGAACTCCGCCGGCGAGTCCGCGAAGTCCGCCGCCGTGTCCGCCCGCACCGCCAAGGCGACCGATCCGGGCCCCGGCCCGGCCGTGCCGAAGCACGCCGTCACCGGCTACTGGCAGAACTTCGACAACGGCGCCGCCAAGCAGAAGCTGCGGGACGTCCAGGCGGCGTACGACATCATCGCGGTCTCGTTCGCCGACTCGACGGCCACGCCCGGCCAGATCACCTTCACCCTCGACCCGGCCGTCGGCTACGCCTCGGTCGCCGACTTCAAGGCCGACATCGCCGCCAAGAAGGCGGCCGGCAAGTCCGTGATCCTCTCGGTCGGCGGCGAGAAGGGCAACGTCACCATCAACAGCGACGCCACCGCGACGGCCTTCGCCGACAGCGCGTACGCCCTGATGCGGGAGTACGGCTTCAACGGGATCGACATCGACCTGGAGCACGGCGTCAACGCCACGTACCTCACCAAGGCGCTGCGCCAGCTCTCCGCCAAGGCGGGCTCCTCCATGGTCCTGACGATGGCCCCGCAGACCATCGACATGCAGAACACGAGCTCGGAGTACTTCAAGACCGCGCTCGCCGTGAAGGACATCCTCACGGTCGTCAACACCCAGTACTACAACAGCGGTTCCATGCTCGGCTGCGACGGCAAGGTCTACAGCCAGGGCTCGGTGGACTTCCTCACCGCGCTCGCCTGCATCCAGCTCCAGGGCGGCCTCGCGCCGTCCCAGGTCGGCCTGGGCGTCCCCGCCTCCACGCGGGGCGCGGGCAGCGGCTACGTCGACCCGCAGACCGTGAAGAACGCGCTCGACTGCCTGACCAGGGGCACCGGCTGCGGCACCTTCAAGCCCGCCCAGACGTGGCCGTCGCTGCGCGGCGCCATGACCTGGTCGACCAACTGGGACGCGACGGCCGGCAACGCCTGGTCGAACGCGGTGGGCCCGCACGTGCACAACCTGCCGTAGCGGAACCCGAGGTGACGGCGCGGCGCCGCCGGTCCCCCGGCGGCGCCGCGTCGTCTCCTCACGCGGGGAGGTAGTGGCGCAGCACGGGGTCGAGCATCCGGATCCACTCGTCGACCCGGGCGGCCCGGCGGCCGTCGACCTCGCAGTCGTAGGCCGAGCCGTCGTAGAGGGTGACGGTGACGCGCAGCACCCGGTCGCGGCGCACGCGCTCGTACCGTACGGCCCCGATCTCGCTCCAGAGGAAGTCGGCCTCCTCGCCGAAGAAGTGCAGCGACACACCACTGCCGTCGACGGCGACGCCGGAGTTCCGGTCGGCGGCGGCGAAGTCCGGCGCGGGCGGAGGCGGCATGAGGGGCGGCGGCGGTACGTAGAGGGTGGCCGGATGCGGTACGGGGAGGGGTACGGGAGCGGGTACGAATACGGGAGCGGGCACGGCGTCCTGGACACCCGCCGGAACCGCGTCCACCGGCCCGACCGGAGCCACCGGCCCGACCGGAGCCACGGACACCGGCCCCGCAACCGCGTCCACGGGCTGCCCCACCGGCACCACGTCCACCGGCCCCGCCGAAAGCGCCGCCACCGCATCGCCAGGCGTCACCCGAGGGTCCGGCACTCCCGCCGGCACCGACGGCGTCACCCCCGCCCCCGGGCGACCCGTCGTCAGCTCGTCCAGCAGGGCCTCCGGCGTCGGCCGTTCCGCCGGGTTCTTGGCGAGGCAGCGCCCCACGAGCGCGCGCAGCGGCTCCGGTACGGCGCCGAGGTCGGGGGCCTCGTGGACCGACCGGTACATGAGACCCATCGGCGTCCCGTCCCCGAAGGGCCGCCCGCCGGCGGCGGCGACGAGGACGGCGCCCAGCGCGAAGACGTCGGCGGCGCCGGTCACCTCCTCGCCGAGGGCCTGTTCGGGGGCGAGGTAGCCGGGGGTGCCGAAGGCGTTGCCGGTGGCGGTGAGCCGGGTCGACTCCACGGCGCGGGCGATCCCGAAGTCGAGGACGCGGGGCCCGTCGGAGGCCATGACGATGTTGCCGGGCTTGAGGTCGCGGTGGACGAGCCCGCAGGCGTGGATCGCCTCCAGGGCCTCGGCGAGCGCGGCCCCGAGCGAGCGCAGCCCCGCCTCGTCCATGGGGCCCTGGGCGGTGAGGAGTCCGGAGAGGGTGGGCCCCGGGATGTAGGCGGTGGCGAGCCAGGGGGCCTCCGCCTCGGGGTCGGCGTCGACGACCTGCGCGGTGTGGAAGCCGCCGACCTGCCGGGCCGCCGCGACCTCGGCGCGGAAGCGGGCGCGGAAGGACGGGTCGGAGGCGAGTGCCGGCCGCGCCACCTTGACGGCGACGGCACGCCCGCCGCGCGACCGGGCCAGATAGACGGTGCCCATGCCGCCTTCGCCTAGCTTGTGCTCGATGACGTATCTACCGATGAGGGTCCCCACGCGGGACAGTATGGCCGAACTCGCTACCTTGACCCGTCCATGACATCGCCGGACCATGTGGGCCGGACAGCCAAGTGCCCGGACACGCACGCACTCGGACCACCAAGTGCCCGGACACCCGCACGAATCGGTCGCACTCCCCCACACTCCCCACCCAGGAGACAGCATGCGACGTCCCACCCGCGGCAGAAGGTCCGCCACCCTCGCGGCCCTCGTGGCGTTCGCCCTCGCGGCGCCCCTCTCCGCTCTCACCACGCCCGCCGGGGCCGACCCGGCGCCGACCGCCGCCCGGATCGCCTCGGGCGCCGAAGAGGTGATCCGGCAGTACGAGATCGCCGGACCCTCCACCCCGGCCGCCCGCACCGCGCTGACCGCCACCGGCGTCTCGATCGACGAGGTCGACGCCCGCTCGGTCGTCGTCAGCGCCAACACCGAACAGCTCGCCCGGCTCAAGGCGCTCGGCTACCGGCCGGTGGCGCTGCCCGGCCCGCCGGACCGCGGCACCGGCGGCGGCACGGCGGCCGGCCCGCTCGACTTCCCCTCCGCCGACGCGAAGTACCACAACTACGCGGAGATGAACGCGGAGATCGACCAGCGCCTCGCGGCCTACCCGTCGCTCATGAAGAAGCAGGTCATCGGGAAGACGTACCAGGGCCGCGACATCATCGCCATCAAGATCAGCGACAACGTCGGCACGGACGAGGCCGAGCCCGAGGTCCTCTTCACCCACCACCAGCACGCCCGCGAGCACCTCACCGTCGAGATGGCGCTCTACCTGCTGCGCGAGCTCGGCGCGGGATACGGCACGGACGCCCGGATCACGAGCATGGTGAACAGCCGCGAGATCTGGATCGTCCCGGACCTCAACCCGGACGGCGGCGAGTACGACATCGCGAGCGGCTCGTACCGCAGCTGGCGCAAGAACCGGCAGCCCAACTCCGGTTCCTCGTACATCGGCACGGACCTGAACCGGAACTGGGACTACAAGTGGGGCTGCTGCGGCGGCTCCTCGGGCTCCAAGAGCTCCGAGACCTACCGGGGCACGGCCCCCGAATCGGCCCCCGAGGTGAAGGTCGTCGCCGACTTCGTCCGCTCCCGGGTGGTCGGCGGCAAGCAGCAGATCCGGGCCGCCATCGACTTCCACACGTACAGCGAGCTGGTCCTCTGGCCCTTCGGCTGGACCACGGCCAACACCACCACCGGCATGACCCAGGACGACCGCGACGCCTTCGCGACCGTCGGCGGGCGGATGGCCGCGAGCAACGGCTACACGCCGGAGCAGTCCAGCGACCTGTACATCACGGACGGCTCGATCGACGACTACCTGTGGGGTACGCAGAAGATCTTCGCGTACACCTTCGAGATGTACCCGTCGTCGGGCGGCGGCGGCTTCTACCCGCCCGACGAGGTCATCGAGCGCGAGACGAGCCGCAACCGCGACGCCGTCCTCCAGCTCCTGGAGAACGCCGACTGCATGTACCGCTCGATCGGCAAGCAGGCTCAGTACTGCGCGGCCTGACGCTCCGTAGGTGAGGGGGCGCCCCGGCCCGGCGGCCGGGGCACCTCCCCGTCCCGCTCAGCCGAGTACGGCGAGGGCGTCGATCTCGATGAGGAGGCCGGGCGGGAGGCCGACGTAGACGGTGGTGCGGGCGGAGGCGGGGGCCTTGAGGTTCTGGTCCTCGAAGTACTGGTCGTAGATCTCGTTCATCTCCGCGAAGTGGTCCACGTCGGTGAGGTAGACGCGCATCATCATCACGTCGTCCCAGCTCGCGCCGCCCTCCTCCAGGATCGCCTTGACGTTCGCGAAGGTCTGGAGGGTCTGCTCGCGCAGGGTCGGGCCCGCGACCCTGGGGGCCTGGCCCCCGACGGCCGGGAGGAAGCCGACCTGGCCGGCGACCTGGAGGATGTCGCCCTTCCGCACGCCGTGCGAGAACTTCGCGGGCGGGGCGGTGTGGGTGGCGGGGGTGATCGCGGTCTTCTCGCTCATGCGGTGGTGTCCTCGGATTCCTTCGTGGGGGCGGTGCCGGAGTACTCGCGGCTGATGGCGTCCGCGGTGTCACGCACCTGCGGGAGGAGGGTGAGGAGTTCCCCGGCGGTGACGACCACGTTGGGCGCCGAGACCGACATGGCGGCGACGACCCGCCCGTCGGCACCGCGGATCGGGGCGCCGACACAGTTGATGGACTCCTCGTGGCCGCCGAGGTCGGTGGCCCACCCCTGTTCGCGTACGGTCGCCAGCTCCTTGAGGAAGGCGGCGGCGTTCGGGGTCGAACGGGGTGTGTACGGGGGGTAGTCGAGCTTCGCGGCGACGGCGCGCCGTTCGGGCTCGGGCAGGTCGGCGAGGAGCAGCTTGGCGACGGCGGCGACGGTGATCGCGACGGGCTTGCCGATGCGCGAGTACATGCGGACCGGGTAGCGGCTCTCGACCTTGTCGATGTAGACGACCTCGCCCTCCTCGTAGACCGCGAGGTGGACCGTGTGCCCGATCCGCTCGTTGAGGGCGGCGAGGTGGGGGTGGGCGATCTCGCGGACGTCGAGGTTCTCCACGGCCTCCTGCGCGAGCGCGAAGAGGCGGGCGCCGAGGCGGTAGCGCTGGTCCTGCTGCCGGTGGACGAGACCGTGCTCGTGGAGGGTGCGCAGCAGGCGCAGGGCCGTGGACTTGTGGACGCCGAGCCGCTCGGCGACCTGCCCGAGGTCGGCGGGTCCCTGGGCGAGCAGCGGCAGGATGCTGAGCGCCCGGTCGACGGTCTGGCTCATGGCGTACGTACCTCCTGGTCGTCCCCCGTCCAGCCGGGGCCGAGGTGAAGTGTGCCCCAGGCGGCGGCGTCGAGCGCGGCCAGCCGGTCGGCGCGGGCGCGGCGGGGCGGCCGCGCCAGGTCGCCGGGCACGGTGAGGGCGGCGGCGGCCATGAGGTGCCCGTGCCGGAGCCGCGCGGTCGTGCCCAGTCCGCGGAGGGTGCCGGAGAGGAACCCGGCGGCGAAGGCGTCCCCGGCGCCGACGGGGGACACGACGGTGACGCGGGGGGCGCGGGTGTGGGTGACGGTGTCGGGGGTGGTTGCGCGGGTGCCTGGGGTGGTGCCGCCGAGCGGGGTGGGGGAGGTGGCCGCGCCGTGCTCGAACGCCACCGCATCCTCCTTGCCCCGCTTCACCACCAACACCGCCGGCTCCGCCAGGACCGCCCGGATCGCGGCCGGATCGGCCACCCCCCACAACCGCTCCGCCTCGTCGGCGCCGACGAAGACGACGTCCGCGCGGTGGGCGAGTTCACGCAGCACCTCGGGGGCCGTGTCGTCCCGCCACAGCCCCGGCCGGTGGTTGACGTCGAAGGAGACGAGCGGGCGCCCGGGGCGCGGGGCGGTGAGCTCCCGCAGCAGGGCGAGGCAGTCCGCGGAGAGGGCGGCGGTGATGCCGGTGAGGTGGAGGATCCGGGCGCCGGCGACGGAGTCGTACGGGACGGTGGCGGGCGACATGGCGGAGGCGGCGGAGCCGGCCCGGTAGTAGACGACCTCGTGGGCGTCGGTGGCCCGGTCCTCGTCGGTGCGGAAGTAGACCCCGGTCGGCCGGTGCGGGTCGCGCCCGACGGCGGTGACGTCCACCCCG
Source organism: Streptomyces sp. NPDC034084 (assembly GCF_055575535.1). Taxonomy (NCBI): domain Bacteria; kingdom Bacillati; phylum Actinomycetota; class Actinomycetes; order Kitasatosporales; family Streptomycetaceae; genus Streptomyces; species Streptomyces sp. NPDC034084. The sequence goes on along the minus strand of NZ_JBVISK010000004.1, from coordinate 54,337 downwards.
TGGCCGCCGATGGTGGCGACGAGGTGGTCGCCGAAGCCGTCACGGCCGACGCGGCCGACCCAGCGGACGCGGTGGCCGGCGGCTGCGAGGGCGCAGGCGACGTTGGACTCGGCACCGCCGATCGCCCGGGTGAAGGAGGGGACGTCGGCGAGGCGGCCCGGCCGGGAGGGCAGGAAGGTGACCATGGACTCGCCGAGGCAGACGACGTCGGGGGCCGCGTGCACGGGCGCGGGTGCGCTCACTCTCGGGCTCCCTCAGACTCGTACGGGTCCGTCGACCGGGTCCGTTGACCCGCCCTGGGCCCGGATGTTAGACAGCGTTGAGCAGTATGTGCAATGACTGTTGCGCAGAGTGCAACGCCGATGATGAGGAGAGTCATGCCCGACCTGGCGAACGAGCGCGTCGACCACCGCTTCAAGGCCCTGCCGCCGGACGCCGAGGGCCTGACCGTCGGCGAGCTCTCGGCCCAGCGGCGCAACCTCTTCACCGGCGGTTACACGACCCCCGTCCTCGCCCTCTCCGCCGAGTCCGTCGAGCACAACCTGCGCCTCCTGGAGACGTACTCCGAGCGCCACGGCCTCGCCTTCGCCCCGCACGGCAAGACCTCCATGGCCCCCCAGCTCTTCGACCGGCAGCTGGAGCACGGCGCCTGGGGCATCACGGCCGCCGTCCCCCACCATGCCCGCGTCTACCGCGCCCACGGCATCGCCCGGATCTTCCTGGCCAACGAGCTGGTCGACGCCGTCGCCCTGCGCTGGCTCGCCGCCGAGCTCGACGCCGATCCGGACTTCCGCCTCGTCTGCTACGTCGACTCCGTGCGCGGCGTCGAGCTGATGGACGAGGCCCTGCGCGCGGCGGGCGCGGGCCGTCCCGTGGACGTGGTCGTGGAGCTGGCCGCCGGCGCGACCGGACGTACGGGCGTACGGACCGGGGCGGAGTGCGCCGCCGTCGCCGACGCGGTCGCGGCCGTCCCCACCCTGCGGCTCGTCGGCGTCGCCGGGTACGAGGGCACGATGCCCGGGGCCGACGCCGAGCGGGTACGCGAGTGGCTGCACCGCCTCGTCGGGCTCGCCTCCGACTTCGACAAGGCCGGCCGCTTCGACCCGTCCGTCGGCGAGATCGTCGTCAGCGCGGGCGGCAGCGAGTGGTTCGACGTGGTCGCCGAGGTCTTCGCGGAGATCCCCGCCCTCTCCCTCCCCGTCCTGAAGCTGCTGCGCTCCGGCGCGTACGTCTCCCACGACGACGGCCAGTACCGCACCCGCACCCCCTTCAACCGGATCCCCGAGGAGGGCGCGCTCCAGCCCGCGTTCCGGCTCTGGTCACAGGTCGTCTCCCGCCCCACCGCCGAGCAGGCCTTCACCAACGCGGGCAAGCGGGACGCCGCCCACGACCTGCACCTCCCCGAGGCACAGGTGGTCCGCGACGCCCGCACGGGTGAGATCCGCGCCGCCGGGGGCATCACCGTCACGGGCCTCTCCGACCAGCACGCCTGGCTCGCCACCGGACCGGGCGCGGACCTGGAGGTCGGCGACTGGGTGGGGATGGGCCTGTCCCACCCCTGCACGATCTTCGACAAGTGGCAGCTGATCCCGGTCGTCGAGGCGGACGGCACGGTGGTCGACCACATCCGCACGTTCTTCTGATCGGCGACAGGGGGCAGCGACATGGATCTCGTCTTCCGTGACGCGGAGGTCGTCGACGGCAGCGGCGGCGACTCCTACCGGGCGGACGTGGCGATCGAGGGCGGCCGGATCGTCTCGATCGTCAAGGAGGCGGCGGCCGCCGGCTGCCAGCGCCCCACGGCCCGCCGCGTCGTGGACGCCGAGGGCCTCGCCCTCTCCCCCGGCTTCATCGACATGCACGCCCACAGCGACCTCGCACTGCTCCGCGACCCGGACCACAGCGCGAAGGCCGCGCAGGGCGTGACCCTCGAGGTCCTGGGCCAGGACGGCCTGTCGTACGCCCCCGTCGACGACCGCACGCTCGCGGAGGTGCGCCGGGCGATCACCGGCTGGAACGGCGACGGCTCCGACGTGGACCTCGACTGGCGCACGGTCGGCGAGTACCTGGACCGGCTGGACCGGGGAATCGCCGTGAACGCCGCGTACCTCGTCCCCCAGGGCACCGTCCGCATGTACGCGATGGGCTGGGCGGACCGCCCGGCGACGGAGTCCGAGCTGAACCGGATGCGCCGGCTCGTCGCGGAGGGCCTCGAACAGGGCGCGGTCGGCATGTCCTCCGGCCTCACCTACACCCCCGGCATGTACGCGCCGGACTCCGAGCTCACCGAGCTGTGCCGGGTCGTCGCGGAGTACGGCGGCTACTACTGCCCGCACCACCGCTCGTACGGGGCGGGGGCTCTGCGCGCGTACGAGGAGATGGTGACGCTCGCCCGGGAGGCGGGCTGCGCCCTGCACCTCGCCCACGCCACCATGAACTTCGGCGTGAACGAGGGCAGGGCCCCGGAGCTGCTCGCCCTCCTCGACGAGGCGCTCGACGCGGGCGCCGACATCAGCCTCGACTCGTACCCGTACACCCCGGGCAGTACGACCCTGCTCGCACTGCTCCCGAGCTGGGCGGGCGAGGGCGGCCCGGACACCGCCCTGGCCCGCCTCCGCGACGACGCGACGGCGGAACGGATCCGGCGCCACCTGGAGGAGTTCGGCTCGGACGGCTGCCACGGGGTGCCGGTCGACTGGGCCACGATCGAGATCTCGGGCGTCACCGAACCCGCCCTGACCCCGTTCGTGGGGCGCCGCGTCGACGGCTGGGCCACCGCCCGCCGGCTCCTCCTGGAGGACCGGCTGGGCACGACGATCCTCCAGCACGTGGGCCACGAGGAGAACGTCCGGACGATCATGCGCCACCGGGTGCACACGGGCGGCTCGGACGGCATCCTCCAGGGCCTCAAGCCGCATCCGCGCGCGTACGGCACGTTCCCGGAGTACCTGGGGCGGTACGTGCGCGAGCTCGGCGTCCTCTCCCTGGAGGAGTGCGTCGCCCACCTCACCTCCCGCCCCGCGGCCCGCCTGCGCCTCCCGGACCGGGGCCTGGTGCGCGAGGGGTACGTGGCGGACCTGGTCCTCTTCGACCCGGCGACGGTCGCGTCGGGCGCGACGTACGAGAACCCCCGCACCCTCCCGACGGGCATCCCGCACGTCCTGATCGACGGCAGGTTCGTGATGGAGGACGGCCGGCGCACGGACGTGCTGGCGGGCAGGTCGGTCCGCCGCCACCCCTGAGGAAGCCGCCACCCCTGAGGAAGCCGCCGCCCCTGAGGACGCGTCCTGGGTGACTACCGCCCGGCGCGCACGGGAGCGGCGCCCGCCGGAGTTCCGGCGGCCGCCCACGGCTCGCGCCGCACCCACACAGCCCCCACCACCAGCACCGCACCCGCGAGCACGAAGCCGTACCAAGGGGTGTGGCCGGAAGGCTGCGTCTCGTAGACGAGCGCCGTCGACAGCACGGCGAGGATCTGACCCGCCCGGCTCCGCCAGGCGACCCCCGCGACGACGACCGTCCCCCACAGCAGGTACCAGGGCTGGACCATCGGCGACAGCACGACGAGCGCGACCAGCGAGAGCCCCAGACCGAGGACGGGGTCGACGCGGCCCCGGTACGCCCGCCACACGAGCACCGCGATGACGGCCAGGGCGAGCAGCAGACCGAGCTTCTGCACGACACCCTTCACGGGCTCGGCCTCGCCGCCGAAGAGCAGCCCGAGGCCCAGCCCGAGGTCGCTCGTCAGGGACAGCGGCGTGTGGATGGCCGCGGCGACGCTCTGCGTCCGCAGCCACCCGAACCCCGTTCCGGCCAGCACCGAGGCCCCCGCCGCCACCGCCCCCGCGACGACCCCCGGCAGCACGAGCCCCTTCACCGCGCCCCGTACGCCGCCCCCGCGCGCGATCATCACTCCGATGAAGAGCAGGGCCACCGCCGCCGGGGACTTCACCATCATCGCGAGGCCGACGAGGACGCTGCCGAGCACCCACCGCCCGCGCCGGGCGAGCAGGACCCCGCCGAGCATGAGCCCGATCATCAGCCCGTCGTTGTGCATGCCGCCGACGACGTGGATCAGGAGCAGCGGGTTGAGCGCGGCCAGCCAGAGCCCTCCGTCACGGCCGCCGGGCCCGCCCCCGAGCCCGCGGACGGCCCAGACGATCAGGGCGAGCGCGCCGAGGGCGATGAGCCGCAGGCCGAGAACGGCGGGCACGACCGCCCCGCCGGTCGCCTTCACGACCGCCGCAGCGAGGAGCAGGAAGACCGGTCCGTACGGGGCGGGGGTGTCGGTCCAGTTCCCGCCGACGCTCGCCGCCGCGTCCGCCCCCAGGTCACCGGGGCCGAGGACGGAGGGCCCGGACGCGTACACGTCGTGGCCTTCGAGGACCATCGCGCCCTGGGCGACGTAGCTGTAGACGTCGGCGCTGTGCAGCGGCGGGGCGAGGAGCAGCGGCGCGGTCCAGCAGGCGAGGGTCGCGAGCACCCCGTCCCGCAGGCCGCGGGCGAGGAGGACGCCGTACCGCCACCAGGCGGCGACGAGCAGGGTCAGGCCGAGGTACGCGAGGACGGCACCTGCGACGGTGATCGCGGAGCCGCGCGGCTCCCACAGCGGCCCGCCGCCGAGGACCGGCAGGGTGCCGCCCGCGTACCCGCCCACGGCGACGGCGAGCGCCCCGCCCGCACCCAGCCACCGGCATCCGGAGGCACTGAAAGCCCACATGACGGGCCAACCTATCCCGACGGCCCGGAGTCCCCGGAGCCGAGCCCGAAAGCCCGGCGCCGGCGCCGGCGCGGTGACGGCGGCCACCGGCGGTCGGCCGGCCCGCCCCCGTCACCTCAGCCGCTTGCCCGCTCCCCGCCCCTTCCCCGGTTTCCCCTGCCGGTCGCCGACCGGGGACGGGGCTGCGGCGGACGGCGACGCGGCCGTAGGCGAGGTGTCCGGGGCGGTGGCGGCCACGGACGGAGCAGTGGTGGCCGTCGTCTTCGCCGAGGGCGCGGCAGGCGAGGTCGTACCGCCGCCCGGCACGGACGTGGCACCCCCCGACGAGCCGGAGGCCCCCGCGTCCCCCGAGGCTCCCGACGGTCCGTCCGTCGGATCGGCCTGGATCAGGGCGGGCGGTCCGTCGGGGCGGCCGTCGGCGGGGGAGCGCGTACCGCCGCCCTTGCCGAGGCCGCCGCCGAGCAGCGCGGCGGCGAGTCCGAGGACGGTGACGCCGCCCCCGGCGAGCAGCCACACGGTTCCGCGGCCCCGGCGCGCGGGGGCGTGGCGGCGGCGGGCGCGCCGGGGTCCGGCGGCTCCGGGGTGGTGGTGGCTCATGGCCCGGATTGTAGGGAGCACGACAGGGCCGATGCGATCCGGGTCACACCCCGGGGACACCCGGCTCCGTGCGCCGCTCTGTCCGACGTGTCCCAAAACACTCCGCGTCGCACCCGGCCCCGCCGTAAGCTCTCGTCATGCAGGTGATCCAGTCCACGAAGCTCGCCAACGTCTGTTACGAAATCCGGGGTCCGGTGCTCGAAGAGGCGATGCGGCTTGAGGCCGCGGGTCATCGCATCCTCAAGCTGAACACGGGCAATCCGGCCGCCTTCGGCTTCGAGTGTCCGCCCGCCATCCTCGAGGACGTGCTCCGCAACCTCTCCGAGGCGCACGGCTACGGCGACGCGAAGGGGCTCCTCTCGGCCCGCCGCGCGGTGATGAGCCACTACGAGACCAAGGGGATCCCGCTCTCGATCGAGGACATCTACCTCGGCAACGGCGTCTCGGAGCTGATCCAGATGTCGATGCAGGCGCTGCTCGACGACGGCGACGAGGTCCTCGTCCCGGCCCCCGACTACCCGCTGTGGACGGCCTCGGTCTCGCTGGCGGGCGGTACGGCCGTGCACTACCGCTGCGACGAGCAGTCGGACTGGATGCCGGATCTCGCGGACATCGAGCGGAAGATCACCGACCGCACCAAGGCGATCGTGATCATCAACCCGAACAACCCGACGGGCGCCGTCTACGACGACGAGATGCTCCGCTCGCTGACGGAGATCGCCCGCCGCCACGACCTGGTCGTCTGCTCGGACGAGATCTACGACAAGATCCTCTACGACGGCACCACGCACACCCCGACCGCCGCGATCGCCCCCGACCTCCTCGTCCTCACCTTCAACGGGATGAGCAAGAACTACCGGGTGGCCGGTTTCCGGTCCGGCTGGCTCGCGGTCTGCGGTCCAAAGCACCACGCGTCGTCGTACATCGAGGGCCTCACGATCCTGGCCAACATGCGCCTCTGCGCGAACATGCCGGCGCAGCACGCGGTGGCCGCCGCGCTCCAGGGCCGGCAGTCGATCGAGGACCTGGTGCTGCCGGGCGGGCGGCTCCTGGAGCAGCGGGACACGGCGTACGAGCTGCTGACGCAGATCCCGGGCGTGACGTGTGTGAAGCCGAAGGGCGCGCTGTACCTCTTCCCGCGCCTCGACCCGAACGTCTACAAGATCAAGGACGACCGGCAGATGGTCCTGGACCTGCTGCGGGCCGAGAAGATCATGGTCGTGCACGGGACGGGCTTCAACTGGCACGAGCCCGACCACTTCCGGATCGTCACGCTGCCGGCTGCGGCGGACCTGGCGGACGCGGTGACCCGGATCGGGCGGTTCCTGGACGGCTACAGCCAGCCCTGAGGCCCGGAGCCGGCCGGCCCCGAGCCCCTGAGCCCGCCGAACCAGAATCCCGGAGTCCGGACGACACTCAACTTTAGACCCGATCTAAGCTAGGCTGGCCTTCAGAGCAGCACCTCAGGAGGCCATCCCCATGTACGAACCGATCCGCACCAAGTCGGTCCACCGGATGGCCGACGACGCCCCGGACGCGTACCCGCACCGCTCCCGCGAGGAGGAGCTGGACATCCAGCTCGCCGGACACCTCGCCGCCCTGCTCGCCGTCACCGACGAGCTGGGCGACACGGAGGCCGGCGAGCTCATCGCCCGGCAGGTGGCGCGGCTGCGCGGCGCACCCCCCGCGCGGCACGCCGGACTGAGCGGTTCGCCCGCGCAGGACCTGCACCGCAGGGCGCACGCCCTGGCGGGCCGCGCGCTGGTCGTCGCCGCCTCCCGGGCCGACACGGCCGCCGCGATCCTCGCCGCCGAGCGCATGGACGCGCACACCGCGGCGCTGGCCGGGGAACCCCTGGTCGCCGCCCCCTGACGGCCCCGGTCCGCGCGGCACGAACCGCGCGGACCGGGAGCCACCCACCGGACGGAGATGACGGCGATCGCCGCCGCCCTGCGGGACGCGGAGGCGATCCGCCAGGAGACCCACACCGGCGGACATGCGCCGGCCCCGGAGCCTGAGGGGGCTCCGGGGCCGGTTGCGTCGTGATGGACCGTCGTGACCCCACTGGTCAGGGCGGTGTTTCGGGGCAGCCCACCACGAGTCGGGGAGGGACTAGCCCAGACGCTCCACGAGCGCGTGGTACTGGTCCCACAGCTCCTTCGGCGTGTGGTCGCCGAAGGTGTTCAGGTGGTCGGGGACGAGGGCGGCTTCTTCGCGCCACACGTCACGGTCGACCTTGAGGAGGAACTCCAGGTCCTCGGCCGGCAGGTCCAGGCCGTCGGTGTCGAGGGACTCGACGGTCGGCAGGATGCCGATCGGGGTCTCGACGCCCTCGGCCTTGCCGTCGAGGCGCTCGACGATCCACTTCAGGACGCGGCTGTTCTCGCCGAAGCCGGGCCAGACGAACTTGCCGGCGTCGTTCTTGCGGAACCAGTTCACGTAGTAGATCTTCGGCAGCTTCGCCTGGTCCGCGTTCGCGCCGACCTTGACCCAGTGGGCCATGTAGTCGCCCATGTTGTAGCCGCAGAACGGCAGCATGGCGAAGGGGTCGCGGCGCAGCTCGCCGACCTTGCCCTCGGCGGCGGCGGTCTTCTCGGAGGCGACGTTGGCCCCGAGGAAGACGCCGTGGTTCCAGTCGAAGGACTCGGTGACCAGCGGGACGGCGGAGGCGCGGCGGCCGCCGAAGAGGATCGCCGAGATCGGCACGCCCTTCGGGTCCTCCCACTCCGGCGCGATGGTCGGGCACTGTCCGGCGGGGACGGTGAAGCGGGCGTTGGGGTGGGCGGCGGGCGTCTCGGACGCGGGCGTCCAGTCGTTGCCCTTCCAGTCCGTGAGGTGGGCCGGGGCCTCCTCGGTCATGCCCTCCCACCACACGTCGCCGTCGTCGGTGAGCGCGACGTTCGTGAAGACGGAGTTGCCCCAGAGGGTCTTCATGGCGTTGGCGTTGGTGTGCTCGCCGGTGCCGGGAGCGACGCCGAAGAAACCGGCCTCGGGGTTGATCGCGTAGAGGCGGCCGTCCTCGCCGAAGCGCATCCAGGCGATGTCGTCGCCGATGGTCTCGACGGTCCAGCCGGAGATCGTGGGCTCCAGCATCGCGAGGTTGGTCTTGCCGCACGCGGACGGGAAGGCGGCGGCGACGTACTTGGCCTCGCCCTGCGGCGGCGTGAGCTTGAGGATGAGCATGTGCTCGGCGAGCCAGCCCTCGTCACGCGCCATGACGGAGGCGATGCGGAGCGCGTAGCACTTCTTGCCGAGGAGGGCGTTGCCGCCGTAGCCCGAGCCGTACGACCAGATCTCGCGGGTCTCGGGGAAGTGCGAGATGTACTTGGTGGAGTTGCACGGCCACGGCACGTCCTCCTGGCCCTCTTCCAGGGGCGCGCCGAGGGTGTGGACGGCCTTGACGAAGAAGCCGTCGGTGCCGAGCTCGTCGAGGACGGCCTGTCCCATGCGGGTCATGGTGCGCATCGAGACGGCGACGTACGCGGAGTCGGTGATCTCGACGCCGATGGCGGAGAGCGGGGAGCCGACGGGGCCCATGCAGAAGGGCACGACGTACATGGTGCGGCCGCGCATGGAGCCGCGGAAGATGCCCTCGGAGCCCGCGAAGAGCTCCTTCATCTCGGCCGGGGCCTTCCAGTGGTTGGTCGGGCCCGCGTCCTCCTCCTTCTCGGAGCAGATGAAGGTCCGGTCCTCGACGCGCGCGACGTCGGACGGGTCGGAGGCGGCGTAGTAGGAGTTCGGGCGCTTGACCGGGTCGAGCTTCTTGAACGTCCCCTTGCCGACGAGCTCCTCGCACAGACGCTCGTACTCGGCCTCGGAGCCGTCGCACCAGACGATGTTGTCCGGCTGGGTGATCTCGGCGATCTCGTTCACCCAGGAGACGAGCTCCTGGTGCTGGGTGGGGACGGTGGGAGCCGCGTTGTCGCGCGCCACGATTGCTCCTTGATGAGGGGTTTTTTAGATGTCTGCCCCGTGGGGGCCGCGACCCGGATGCTTCGTAGCTGCTCATCCGGTGCCGACCGCACTCATTTGATCATCCGATGGTTCCGCCCATATGTCCAGGGGGGTGCACATGTGAGCATCGCCACTCATATCCGCCGCCTGCGGGCGCGTAGCTAGGATTCCGTCCATGACTGCAGCCACGCCGGAAGTGCCCCCGACCGAGCGCGCCCTGCCGCTCCCGACGAAGCCCCGGCTCAGGGGATGGCTGCACGCGGGCATGTTCCCCGCCGTGGTCGTCGCGGGGCTCGTCCTCGTCGTCCTCGCCGACTCGCCCCCCGCGCGCATGGCCTGCGGCGTGTACGTCCTCACCGCCTGCCTGCTCTTCGGCATCAGCGCGCTCTACCACCGCGGCGACTGGGGCCCGCGCGGCGAGGCCGTGCTGCGGCGCCTCGACCACGCCAACATCTTCCTGATCATCGCCGGCACCTACACCCCGCTCACCCTGCTGCTGCTCCCCGACTCCACGGCGAAGCCGCTCATGTGGGCGGTCTGGGCGGCGGCGGCCGCCGGTATCGCCTTCCGCGTCTTCTGGGTCGGCGCCCCTCGCTGGCTGTACACCCCCTGCTACATCGCGATGGGCTGGGCCGCCGTCTTCTTCCTGCCCGACTTCATGCGCGCGGGCGGCGTCGCCGTCCTCGTCCTCGTCATCGTCGGCGGACTGCTCTACAGCGCGGGCGGCGTCGTCTACGGCATCAAGCGCCCGAACCCGTCCCCCCGCTGGTTCGGCTTCCACGAGGTCTTCCACTCCCTGACCCTCGCGGCCTTCGTCGCCCACTACGTCGGCATCTCGCTGGTGGCGTACCAGCACTCCTGACCTGGACGATGAGAACCATGCACGAACGCCCCGGCCTCCGCGAACGCAAGAAGGCGAAGACCCGCGCCGCGATCCGGAAGGCCACCTACCGACTCGCCGCCGCGCAGGGCTGGGACGCCACCACCACCGAACGGATCGCCGAGGCCGCCGAGGTCTCCCCCTCCACCGTCGTCCGCTACTTCCCGGTCCGGGAGGACATCCTCCTCACCGACGAGAACGACGACGTCCTCGAAGCCCGGATGCGCGCCCGCCCCGCCGCCGAGGAACCCCTCGAATCACTCCGCGCCGTCGTCCTCGAAGCCGTCCGCACCGCCCTCGCCGAGGAGCCCGAGGAGACCCTGCTGCGCGCCCGTCTCATGGTGGAGATCCCCGCCGTGCGCGCCCGGCTCACCGAGACCACCGCAGCGACCGGCCGCCGCCTCGCCCGCGCGATCGCCGACCGCACCGGCCGGGAGGCGGACGACCTGGAGGTGCGGATCTTCACGGCGGCGGCCCTCGGCGCGCTGCGCGAGACGACCGTGTACTGGGCGGAGCGCGGCCGCGCCGACGACCTGCCCGCCCTCCTGAACCGCACGGTCGACACCCTCAAGAGCGGCCTGACCCCCTCACCGCCGGCCTGACGCCCCCGGGGCCCCGCCCGGTCCCAGCGCGCCCCGGACGATCCGCGCCGACTCCGGATTGTCGGCGCACTCCCACACCCCGTGCGGGCAGTAGTCGGTGACGGTCTGGTACACCGGCCGGTGCGCCGCGAACCACTCCAGCATCCCCCGTACGTACGCCGGGTTGTCCCCGTTCCTGAAGAGCCCCCACTCCGGGTACGAGACGGGCTTGCCGTGCGCCGCCGCGAACCGCACCTGGTGCGCGAGCCCGTACTCCTCGTCGACCTGCTCCTCGAAGGAGCGCCCGGCGGGCTGGTCGTAGGCGTCCATGCCGATGATGTCGACGACGTCGTCGCCCGGGTAGCAGTGCGGCCAGGCGATCGCGTCGAGCCCCCGGCTGGGGGTGAAGTCGAAGCGGAACCGCTGCCCGGACACCCCCCGCAGCGTCCCCACCACCCGCCGCCAGTACGCCTTCCAGGCCGTCGGGTCCGGGCCGCAGCGATGGCTGTACGTGGTGCCGTTCATCTCCCAGCCCAGCACCAGGACCGCGTCTCCGAGCCCGTGCGCCACGAGCCGCTCCCCCAGGGTCCGGAAGTGGGCGTCGTACGCGCCGTCCGCGCCCCGCCGCAGCCCGGCCCGCACCTCGGCGTCCGGCAGCTCGGCCTCGTTCCGGTCGAGCAGCGGCACGTTCAGCACGAAGAGCCGCCCCGGGCGCTCGGCCTTCCAGCGCGCCCACGGCCCGAAGAGTGCCGGATGCCCCTCGATGTTGGACCAGCGGTCGCCCGGCAGGTAGGTGTGGCCGACGGTCAGGGAGTCACCGCCGAGCCAGGCCTGCACCTGGGCGATCCGGCGCACCCCGGCCTCGTCGGAGCCGGTGAAGAACCCGGAGGGGACGCCCGTCAGCGGCTCCGTCCCTGGCTCGGTCCGCTCCCCGGTGTGCCGACCGCCCGGCACGAACCGGTCGGGCACCAGGAGGAGGACGACAACGGCCGCGAGCAGCACGGTCAGTGCGGCCCGCGGCCAGGAGAACCAGCCGGGGAGTCGGCTCACGTCAGCTCGTCCAGAAGTCCCACCACCGGGTCAGGATCAGCATCCCGATGATCCCGATGTGAAGGACGGGCAGGGCGAAGGTGAACTCGCCGAGGAAGGTCCGCAGCCCCGCCGGGGCGGGCAGGATCCGCTCCCGGACGTTGTGCGCGGTGACGTACCAGAACATGAGGATGGTGGCCGTCCAGGCCAGGCAGCACCACAGGCAGAGCGCGTTGATCTCGTACAGCGACTGGTACATCAGCCAGGTGCAGAAGCCGACCCCGAAGAGCATCCCGGCGTTGAGGCCGAGCCAGAACCAGCCCCGGTAGCGGGCACCGGCGAGCAGCCCGGCACCGACGGCGACGACGACGGCGTACGTGACCAGCCCGAGCATCGGGTTCGGGAAGCCGAACACCGCCGCCTGCTCGCTCTTCATGATGTTGCCGCAGGACACGACCGGGTTCAGGCTGCACCCGGGCTGGAAGCTCGGGTCCTCGAGGAGCTTGAACTTGTCGAGTGTGATGACCCAGGCGGCGAGCGCCCCGGCCGCACCGGTGATCACCAGCGTCCAGGCGAGGGCCAGGCCCGCCCCGGCCGATCCGTGCGTCCCGTCGTCCCGCGCGGGCCCCCGCTGCCCCGGTACGCCCTGGACGTCCACCGTCGCCATGTCGCCGCCGCCCGTCACGCGCTCAGCCCTGCAGGCGCCGGATCGGCAGCACCACGTGCGCCCCGCCCGCCAGGGGATCCTCGCCGGAGAAGAAGGCGCGCAGCTGCTCCTCCGAGATCGGCTTGCTGGGCGCGGCCTCGGGCCAGGGGCGGACGGAGCAGACCAGGTAGGCGTGCCCGAGCTTGTGGGCGGCCGCCTCCCACTCCGCCGGCACCGAACACTGCACCTTGAGGAACGGCAGGGTGAGGACCGCCTGCTGAGCCTCGACGAGGAGGTGGGCATCGACACCGGACTCCTGGGACGCGTCGACCACCGGCCCGCCGACGGTCAGGCCCATGCCCTCCACGGCGGCCCGCATCGCTTCCGCACCCGCCTCGGGACCGTCACTCCCGTCGCCGAGCGAATAGACCATCAGATAGGCGGCGGCCGCCTTCTCCTCGGTGGGACCGGTGGTCCAGAAGACGGTCGCGAGGCTACCCAGAGGGGAGGCGCTGCGCGCCTCGGAAACGACATTCGAAGAAGTCATGGGTCCGGATGCTAGTGGTCGCACGCCCACCACCCCGCACCTCATTCACCCGATCGGCCGACATTCACCCGTCTGCGATTTCCACCACAACGCATCAGCGTTTTCCTCGTTGATCCCTCAGGGCATTTCCCTCCGCCTCTGGCGGGGCCTCCGGACCATCAGGAGATCATTCATGACCGTCCCGCGCCGCCTCGCACTGCGGTCCCTTTTCACCCTGGCCGTCGCCGCCTTCACCGGTGCCGCGCTCGACCGTATCGCCCTGACGCCCCGGGGCGGAGCGGCGGGCGGAGCGCCCGTCGCCGGCGCGCCGCCCGGCGAGACGTTCGACGAGATGTACCGGGGCCGCCGCATCCAGGGGCGGCCGACGTCCGCCGACGGGATCGAGGTCCTCGTCGACGACCGGCCGCTGCACCTGATGCGCTGTGCGGACGGCGGCTATCTCACCCCCATCGATCACTACCAGACGTATCCGACGCCGCTGGCGGCCACGCGCGCGGCTGTGGACGAGCTCGGGTCCGCGCCGCTGACCCGCTTCGCCGCCGCTCACGGCGTCCACCCGGGAGGGAGTCCGCGTGGCCTACACGCGTAAGAACCAGCGCGACTTGACCAGCGCCGAGCGGAAGAAGTTCATCGCCGCCGTCCTGGAGCTGAAGCGCAGCGGGAAGTACGACGACTTCGTCCGCACCCACATCGACTACTACACGTCCGACGGCGACGGCCGCCTGCGCGTGGCCCACATGGCACCCAGTTTCCTTCCGTGGCACCGCAAGTTCCTGCTGGAGTTCGAACGAGCGCTGCGCCGGATCGACCCGACGGTCACCGTGCCGTACTGGGACTGGACCCGCGACAACACCCCGGCCGCCTCCCTGTGGAACGACGACTTCATGGGCGGCAACGGCCGGCGCGGCGACCTCCAGGTGATGACCGGGCCCTTCGCCCACGCGGGCGGGCGCTGGACCATCACCCACGCGATGACCGAAACCGACTTTCTCACCAGGGACTTCGGGCGCCCCCGCGATCCGATCACGCTCCCCACCGCGGCGGAGGTCGCCGAGGTGATGCGCCAGACGGTGTACGACGCGGCGCCCTGGAACTCCACGAGCGCCTCCGGTTTCCGCAACCGCCTGGAGGGCTGGGCCCGGGGACGGGGCAACGAGCGCTTCCGGATCCACAACCGGGTGCACCGCTGGGTCGGCGGCCTGATGCTGGGCGGCGCCTCGGTCAACGACCCGGTCTTCTGGCTCCACCACTCCTTCGTCGACCTGCTCTGGTCACGCTGGCAGCAGCGCAACCCGCGCGCCGGCTACCTGCCGGCGCAGCCGCCGCCGCCAGGCGACTCCCAGTACGGCCGGATCGCGGCGCGCGACGAGCGGATGGGCCCGTGGGGCGTCACCCCGGCGCAGATGCTCGACCACAGCGCGATCTACCGGTACGTCTGAGGCGCCCGGCCGGGCGCCTCAGACAGGAAAGCGGCCCTCCGGCGGATGTGCCGGGGGGCCGCTCCGTGGGGCAGGGGATCAGCCGCCGTAGCCGCCGTCGTCGTGGCCGCGGTCGTGGCCGTGGTGACCGTCGACGTTCGCGCAGGTGTTGCCGAACGCCGGGTTCATCAGACCGATGGCGGTGACGGTGTTGCCGCACAGGTTGATCGGCACGTGGGCCGGGACCTGGATGACGTTGCCGGTGAGGATACCGGCGTTGGCGGCGGCGACGCCCTCGGCGCCCGAGTGGGCGACGGCCATGCCGGCTCCGCTGAGGGCAACGGCACCCGTGCCGGCGAGGACAGCGGCAGCCTTCGCGATGCGAGACATCAAGAACTCCTTGGACGTGGAAGGTCGACCGCGAGAATCACGGCCGCACGGTCCCGTACAACGCCGAAAAGGCGTGTGGGTAACGGCCTTTAGGCCGGATGGGACGAGATGAAGAGGTGATGGCCCGCAGACCGGTGATCCGTCCGCCGTCGGATACGACGGGCCGAACCTCCGCACCCGCGGGCCGCGGCCATGCGACAAGCCTCCTGTTGTAACGACCAACGACCCCTCGGGTAGCGGGGAAGAATCGTGTCTTCACCCGCCGGTCCATTGGTCGTACGAAGAAGCGCCTGTCAGGCCGTCGGCTGCGCCAGGCCCAGCTGGGGGCCCAGTACCCCGTTCGCCGCGGGGGTGTCGATGCCGGCGTCCGGCGTCGTCAGGTCCGGGATCCCGAACCTGTCGCCGCGCGGCAGGCCGACCGGGTTGCCGACCCCGGCCGCGGGGGTGGCCGTCTCCAGGGGCGAGGCCGGGCTGGTGAGCAGAGCCGTGCCCGGCCGGCTTCCCTCGACGACCTCGGGGAGGGGGGTGGCGAGGACGGTCTTCGGGAGGGTGGTGGAGAGCGGGACCTGCGGGACGGCGATGTCCGGCACGGTCTGCGAGCGCCCCTCGTGGAAGACGGTGGGGGCGCCCGGCGCGGGCAGCGGAACTCCGGTGGCCACGGTGGGCGCGTCCATCGGAATCGCCGGCTCCAAACCCTGGAGCGGGACGACGACCGGGGCCTCGGCAGCGGAAGCGGGGGCGGCCATGGCCGCGGAGGCGAGAGCCGTCATGAGGATTCCCATGCCGGCTTGTGATCGCAGGTTCATGACTGCGTGTGCCCTTCGGAGGGTGGTGATGGTGAGGTGGAGCTGTGTCCTGCGAACGCTCTCTCCGGCGAGAACGTAGCGAAATTTCGCCTGCGTGCAGCAACGCCGACGGTCCTCACCGCTGAGAGGGAGGGGCGGGCTGACTGGTGGTCAGGCCGAGGGGTCGGCGCAGGCGTCCGGAGCGTCCGGCACGACGGACGACCGCTCCACCGAGGATCGAGGAGGCGCTGACGGCGACGGCGCCCGTCAGCACGGCGGTGTCACGCTGTGACCCGTCAGCCGCCCAGCGGGAGGCCGCCCAGAAGCGACGCCGTCTTACCGGTCTCCTTCACCTGCCCGGCGACCTCGCCCACGGTCTTGACCGGGGAACCGTCCCTGGCGCTGCCCAGCGCGTCCGTCTCCAGGCCGTCGTGGGAGAGCGCGTCGATCCCCCCGTCCAGGCTGGTGGGAAGCTCCGCCGGCCCCATGGCCATGGCGGGCGCGGCGGCCCCCAGGGCCATGACGGAACCGGCGATGATCGCGGCGACCTTGATGGGCTTCATGGAGTGAGTCCTTCCTCTAAGCGTCGATGCGTCTGCTGCGCAGACAAGTCACCTTCCGCGCAGGGGAGTTGGTCGAGCCCCGCGCGTCCTGCCGCTTCTGTAACGAGGGGCACGGCCCGCGGAAACCCGGGGGGACGACACTGCACCCGAAGGAAGGGTCCAGTCCTATTTGCCGATCGGATACCCGAACGCCGTCACCCGGACGCCGGGGCCTGCGGTTATAGCTCTCCGCAACGGGAGAACTACTGAACGCCACGCATTCGTTCGGGTGAATCCACCTCTCCGATCTGCCACTCCCAGGCGCCTGCGCCGTTGCACCGGGCGGCGCACGAAGGTGCGTCCGAGCGAGCGGAAGGCCGGCGCGCCCACCCGGAGGGGCGACGCACCGGCCTTGGGGAGACCGCGATCCGCGGGGCGGGGGGATCAGACGTTGACACAGGCGGATGCCGAGGGGAAGCGCTCCTCGGTCGATCGCCGACCACCGGGGCCGGAAGGCCGGCGGTGCGACCGGATCGGCCCGGCTCCTTCGAGAACGCGGTTCACATTCTTCGGTTGCTCTCCCGAATGGGTGACGTTCAGCCTATCTATGGGCCATCAGAGGGGTATTCGCGCGAGCGAGCCGGGAATGACTCAACACGCCCGACGAGGAACCGGTCGCCCGGATACGAAAGTTAGTCTGGGTGAGCATCTCATGCTTACTATCGCCCGGAATCAGCGTTATAACGTTCCCCGACGTCGCTCATGGTCCAACCGCGCGGACACCCTTTTCGCACGGTCGAAAGCTTCCCCTTCCCCGATCTTCACGGGTGTTTCCTTGTTTCTCTCATCAAAGCGGAGAACCTGTATGCGGAATTCAGCGGTTCCTGCTGTGCGCCGCGGCGTGCCGCGTGCCCCGTCCGGCGCCACCCGGCACGGGGCGCTTCCCCTCCGCACGGACGCCGGACGCTGACATGCCGCCTCCACGAGAACCGGACTCCTCCCCCCTTTCCGTCCTGCACGCGGTCCAGCCCGGGGACGGTGGCGTCGCCCGTGTCGTCGCGGACCTGGTCCGCGACCAGCTCCGCGCCGGGATGCGCGTCACCGTCGCCTGCCCGCCCGGCACGACCCTCGCCGCGGCCGTCCGCGCCGAGGGGGCCGACGTGTACGCGTGGCGGGCCGGGCGCGACCCCGGCCCCCGGCTGGTCCGCGAGACGCTCGGCCTCGCCCGGCTGGTCCGCACCGCCCGCCCGGACCTGGTCCATGCCCACAGCGCCAAGGCGGGGCTGTGCGCCCGGCTGGCGCTGCGCGGTTCCCTGCCGACGGTGTACCAGCCGCACGCCTGGTCCTTCGAAGCGGTCGAAGGCACGGTCGCCGCGCTGGCCCGGCGCTGGGAACGCCGGGCGGCGCGCTGGACCCAGCGCATCATCTGCGTCAGCGAGGCCGAGCGCCGCACCGGCGAGGAGGCCGGCGTATGCGCCTCCTGGTCCGTCATCCACAACGGTGTGGACGTGGCCAGGTTCGCGGACGCCTCCGCCGACGCCGCCGCCCGCACCCTCGGGCCCGGCCGGTCCGGTGACGGACCCGTCGTCGTCTGCGTGGGCCGGCTCTGCCGGCAGAAGGGGCAGGACACCCTGCTCGCCGCCTGGCCCGCCGTCCTCGCCCAGGCCCCCACGGCCCGTCTCGTCCTGGTCGGCGACGGACCGGACGGCGAGCGACTGCGGGCGGCGGCTCCCCCGTCGGTGCGCTTCACCGGTGCCGTCGACGACACCACCCCTTGGTACCGGGCGGCCGACCTCGTCGTACTGCCGTCCCGTTGGGAGGGCATGGCCCTGGCGCCCCTTGAGGCGATGGCGAGCGGCCGTCCGGTGGTCGTCAGCGACGTGGACGGGGCGCGCGAGAGCCTGCCCCCGGGCCACGAAGCCCTGTGCCTGGTCCCGCCCGGGGACCCGGCCGCCCTCGCCGCCGCCGTCGGCCGCCTTCTCGGCCGGCCGGAGCTGCGGCGGTCGCTGGGCCGCCAGGCCCACGAACACGTACTCAGCAGATTCGATGTGCGGCGCACCGGCGCTGCCGTCGCGGACGTGTACCGCGACCTGGCCGGAGTGCGGTGCACCGAGCACAGGGAGCCGATTTCGCCGTGACCACGGAAAGCACCAGCGTCCCTCCCGCACCGGGCCCCTGGCCCCCGGCGAGCCGGGGCCACGCTCCCGGACTCGCCTCCCTCGCACCGCGGCGCGGCGCGGCGGACCGGCTCGCGCTGCCGCCGCGCCGGTCCGCCCGCACCCGGTTCGCCGCCGCCCCGTTGGTGGCGTCCGACGCTCTGGCCGTGCTGCTCGCGGCCGGTCCGCTCGCCGAGCCGCACCGCGCGGTCCGGCTGCTCCTGCTGGTCGTCGGGGTCGTGCTCGTACTCAACTGCCGTGCCGGACTGTACCGGCCCGGGCCCCTCGCCTCCGTCCTGGACGAGCTGCCCGCGCTGGCCGCCCGGGTGGGCGTCGCGTGGTGTGCCGCGGCCGCCGCGGTCGCCGCGTACACCCCGGCTCTCGCGATCGGTCCGGCCGCGCTCTGTTCCGCGTTCGCCACCCAGCTCGTCGCCGTGTCCCTGCTCCGCGGCGCGGTGCACGCCCGCAGGCGGCGGACGGCGCGGGTGCATCCGAGGTCCGCACTGGTCGTCGGCGGGCCGGCCGCCGCGCGGCGGTTCTCGGCCGCACTCGGGCAGCATCCGGAGTACGGGATCCGGCCCGTCGGGATCGTCGGCGCCCGGCAGAACGGCGACTCGCCGCAGCCTGCCGGGGAGATGGGGCTGCCGGTACTGACCACCACGGAGGAGATCCACCGCGCCGTCATCCAGAACACCGTCCTCGACGCGGTGTTCCTGACCGACGACCCGGAGCTGGTGATGCTCTTCCAGCACTACGGGTGCACCACCTGGCGGGTGGGCGAGCAGCGGCACGGCGGGCCGATGGGCGAGCACCTGTGGGGGTACGGCTGCCGTCGGCTGGTCCCGCCGGCCGAGCGGAGCGGGCTGACCGCGAAGCGCGTCCTCGACGTGGCCCTGGCCGGTCCGGCGCTGGTGCTCGCGCTGCCCGTGCTGCTGCTGTGCGCGGTGGCGGTACGGCTCTCGGACGGGCCCGGCGTGCTGTTCCGCCAGGAGCGGGTGGGGCAGCACGGGCGGCTGTTCACGCTGCTGAAGTTCCGTACGCTGCGCCCTGCCGACGAGGCCGAATCGGCGACGCGGTGGAACGTCGCCAACGACCGGCGGATGAGCGCGGTCGGCGGCTTCCTGCGGCGGACGTCGCTGGACGAGCTGCCGCAGCTGTGGAACGTACTGCGCGGGGACATGAGCCTGGTCGGCCCGAGGCCCGAACGCCCCTATTTCGTGGCCCAGTTCAGCAAGATCCACGCCGGGTACGCCGACCGCCACCGGATGCCGGTGGGGCTGACCGGTCTGGCGCAGGTGCACGGACTGCGCGGGGACACCTCGATCGAGGACCGCTGCCGGTTCGACAACCACTACATCGACCACTGGTCGTTCTGGCAGGACGTCCGCATTCTGCTGCGGACCGCGGCCGGCCTCGTCCGGCCCGCGGGGAGCTGATGATGACGACGGCCGTACCGGTATGCGTGCCGGCACCCGCGCCCGGGCCGGTGGCGGCAGGCCGGCAGACGCGCGACCGACTCCGGCGGGCGGGGACGCTGTCCCCGGTCCTCGCGGTGATCGCCCTGCTGCTCGTCCCGCCCCCGGGCGGCACGGACGGCACGGGTGGTTCGGGCACGCTCGCCGACGCGGCCTCGGGGCTGCTCGTGCTCATCTGCCTGGTACGGGTGGTACGCGGCGGGGCACGGCCGCTGACCCGGGGCGCGGCCGTCGTGCTCGGGCTGCCGGTCCTCGGGATCTGCCTGTCGGCGATCACGTCGAGCGACCCGGCCGCGAGCCTGCCGGGCGTCGCCCGTTACGTACAGGTCTTCGTGCTCGTCCCGGCAGCCGTGCTGCTGATGATCCGTGACCGGCGGGACTTCGCGCTCGTCGCGTGGGCGCTGGTCGCTCTGGCCCTGGTCCAGGGCGGGGTCGGCGTGGTCCAGTACCTGACCGGCACGGGCGCCTCGTACATGGGGGAGGACATCCGGGCGGTCGGGACGTTCGGCCCTACCGACGTGATGGGCATGGCGACGGTCGTGTCGTACGGACTCGTCGTCGTCACCGGGATCGCGCTGGGCGGCGGCGGCCGGACGCGGACGGCGGCGGTCGTCTGCGCCGGACTGCTGTGCGTGCCGCTGGTGGTGTCGTTCAGCCGGGGCGCGTGGATCGCGACGGTGCTGACGTGTGCGCTCCAGCTCGTGCTGTCGGGGATCCGCCGCGCCGGCCGGGTGACGCTGGTGGTGGGCGCGCTGGCCGTGGTCCTCGTCGGCGGTCTCGGCGTCGGGTCTTCCATGGTGGAGGAGCGGCTCGCCAGCATCACGCAGGTGACGGACGCACCGGACCAGTCGGTGACGGACCGTTACACGATGTGGGCGGCGGCGGGGCGGATGTGGCGTTCGGAGCCGGTGACGGGGGTGGGGCTGAAGGGCTTCCCGCAGTACCGCGACTCCCACGCCTCGCTGGCGCTGTCCTCGGGCAGCGACACGGCGGGAGCGGGCGCCGGCTTCCGGCGTCAGCCCCTGCTCTCCCCGCACAACATGTACCTGCTGGTGCTGAGCGAGCAGGGCCTTGTGGGGCTGCTGGCCCTGGCGGGCAGCTGGGTGGCACTGCTCGCGGGGGCGCTGTGGCGGCGCTCGCGGAGCACGGACTGTGCGCTGGTGGCGGTGGGCCTGCTGTCCTGGCAGCTCATCGACTTCTTCTACGCGGACATCGGCGGCCCCTCCACGGTCCTGATGTCGATCGTCCTCGGCCTGGCGGCCTGGTGGTCCCTGGCGGAGGTGAAGCGTGCGTGACCCCTGGGCCGGGGAGCCGCACCCGACGGACGGGGTGACGGTTCCGCCTCCGGTGCCGTCTCAGGCCCCGGCGCCTTCTCCGGCTCCGGGACCGCCCGGGGCCGACCGCGGAGGCCACCCGCCGGCCTCCTCATCACCGGCCCCCCGCGCGCGCTTCACCGGCGGCCGGGGGCGCCGGCGGCGCCGCCCGCAGGCGTCCTCCGGCCGGTTCCTCGCGCGGGCCGCCGCCGTGACCGCGGGGCTCACCGCGGCCGGCGCGGCGCTCGGGCTCGTGCGGGACCAGATCCTGGCTCGCTTCTTCGGCGCGGGCGCCGAGACGGACGCCTTCCTGGTGGCCTGGACGGTGCCGGAGTTCGCCTCGACGCTGCTCATCGAGGACGCGATGGCGCTGATCCTGGTGCCCGCGTTCAGTCGGGCCCTCGCACGGCGGAGCGGCGCCCTCGCCGGTGACCCCGTCCTCTCCCTCGTACGCTCCACCCTGCCCCGGCTCGCACTCACCGTGAGCGCCGTCGCCGGGCTTCTGGTCCTCACCGCGCCGCTCCTGGTCGCCGCCCTCGCGCCCGGTCTCGCCGACCCCCGGCTGGCCGTCGACTGCACCCGGCTGACCGCGACCTGCGTACTGACCTTCGCGCTCGCCGGCTACTGTTCCGCCGCGCTGCGCGCCCACGGCAGCTTCCTGCCGCCGGCCGCCATCTACGTCGCGTACAACATCGGCATCATCGGCACGGTCGTGGTGCTCCGCGAGCCCTTCGGCGTCCGGTCGGCGGCCGCCGGGGTCGCCGTCGGCGGTCTGCTGATGGTGCTGGTCCAATCCCCCTACTTGGTCCGGAAGTTGCGCCACCAGCCGGAGCCGATGGCGGCACCGGCGCCGAAGGACACCGCGGCGACGACGCTCTCCGGTGACGGACGGCTGCTCGCCCTCGGGCTCATCGCGCCCGTCATCGCCTTCACGCTCTTCCGCCAGTCCCAGGTCCTCGTCGAGCGGTTCCTCGCCTCACCCCTTCCAGCGGGCGCCATCTCGCATCTGAACTACGCGCAGAAGATCGCGCAGATGCCGATGATCCTCTCCCTGATGCTGTGCACGGTCAGCTTCCCCGTCGTCGCCCGCGCCATGGCCGCGGGCGACGCCGAGGGCGCCCGCCGGCGGGTCGAGCGCGACCTGCTGCTGGCCACCGTCGTCGTACTCGTCGGCGCATCGATCGTGATCGCCTCCGCTCCCCAGATCGTCGAAATCCTCTTCCAGCGCGGGGCGTTCGACCAGGCCGACACCGACGCCACCGCCGCCGTCATGCGCGTCTACGCCCTCGGGCTGCTCGGCCAGACCCTGGTCGGCACCCTCGTCCGCTGCTACTTCTCCGCCGCGCGACCGCTCTGGTACCCGGCCGCCGCCATGGCCACCGGGCTCGCCGTGACCGCCCTCGCCGGAATCCCCGGCGCCCGGCTCTGGGGCGCGGTCGGCATCGCCGCGGCCAACGCGCTGGGCATCACGCTCACCGCCGTCATGATGCTGCTCGGCGCCCGCCGCCAGTCCATCCCGGTCCGCATCCGCTACCTCGGCGAGGGGCTTCTGCGGCTGGCCACGGCCGCCGCCTGGGCCACCGCCGCCGGCTGGCTCTGCGCGGCCTTCGTGAGCCCGACGCTCCTCTCCCTCGCCGTCGCGAGCGTGGTCACCGCATCCGTCTTCCTGCTCGTCACCGCCTGCACGCCCCGCGCGCCCGAGATTCCCCCCCTCACCCCCGTCGCATCAAGAAGGCTCGCCCATGCCCGCTGCCTTGGCGCCCCGCACCGCCGCGATTCGTCGTCTGCTGCCGAAGCCGCCCCCCTGGGTGGTGATGTACCACTCGATCGCGGACACGCCGAGTGATCCGTACCGGGTCACCGTCTCCCCGGTGCGTTTCGCCAGGCAGCTGCACTGGCTGAGCGACCGGGGTCTGCGCGGTGTCTCGGTACGGGAGCTGCTCGCCGCCACAGCCGCGGGCCGCGCGAAGGGGCTGGTCGGACTCACCTTCGACGACGGGTACGCGGACTTCCTCGAATCGGCGGTGCCGCTGCTGCGCCACCACCGGTTCACGGCCACCGTCTACGTTCTGCCGGGCCGCCTCGGCGGCGCGAACACCTGGGACGGGGACGGCCCGCGCAAGCCGCTGCTGGACGAGGACGGCATCCTGCGCGCCGCCGAGGCCGGCATGGAGATCGGCTCCCACGGCCTGCGGCACGTCTCGCTGCCCGCCGCCGACGACGCGGCCCTCGCCGACGAGACCCGCCGCAGCCGCGCGCTCCTGGAGGACCTCACCGGGACGACCGTGGAAGGGTTCTGCTACCCGTACGGCCATGTCGACGCCCGCACGATCCGCGCCGTACGGGCCGCCGGCTACCGCCACGCCTGCGCCATCGACCCCGGACCGCTGACCAGCACGCACGCGCTGCCGCGCATCCACATCGACGAGCGGGACGCCGCCTGGCGTCTCACCGCCAAGCGTGTCCTGCACCCGCTGCGCCGCCGTCGCCCCGCCGATCTTCCGACCTTCTCGCAGCGGCTGGTCGGGGCGGACGCCTCATGAAGGTCCTGCACGTCATCACCGGTCTCGGCATCGGCGGCGCGGAACAGCAGCTGAGGCTGCTGCTGCGTCATCTGCCGGTCCGCGCCGAGGTCGTCACGCTCACCAACCCGGGCGCGGTCGCCCACGGCATCGAGGCCGACGGCACCCCCGTCACCCACCTCGGCATGACCGGCAACCGTGACCTCGGCGCGCTGCCCCGCCTCACCCGCCTGATCCGCAGGGGCCGGTACGACCTCGTCCACACCCATCTGTACCGGGCGAACCTGTACGGCAGACTCGCCGCCCGCGTCGCCGGGGTCCGTACGGTCCTGGCCACCGAGCACTCGCTGGGCGACACGCAGATCGAGGGCCGCCCGCTGTCCGCCGGTACCCGCGCCCTCTATCTGGCCGGCGAGCGCCTGGGCACCGCCACCGTCGCCGTCTCCCCCAGCGTCGCGCGCCGACTGGAGGAGTGGGGAGTGGCCCCGTCCCGTATCCGCGTCGTGCCCAACGGCATCGAGTCGGCCCGCTTCGGCTACACCGAGGACCGCCGACGGCTCGCCAGGACGCTGCTCGGTCTGCCCGAGGACGCGTTCGTCGTCGGCGGGGTGGGGCGACTCGCGCCCGCGAAACGATTCGACCTTCTCGTACGGGCCGTGGCGTCGGTGCCGGAGGCGCGGCTGCTCCTCGTCGGCGAGGGCGAGGAGCGCGCGCGGCTGACGGCGCTGGCCCGTGCGTGCGGGGCCGCCGACCGGGTGCTGTTCGCGGGAGCCTGCGAGGACCCGGCGCCGGAGGGAGCCGAGGGGCCCGGTCTGCCGTCGCTGCTCGCCGCGATGGACGTCTTCGTGTCCACCTCCCCCGACGAGTCGTTCGGCCTGGCGGTCGTCGAGGCCCTGGCCGCCGGACTGCCGGTGCTGTACGTGGCGTGCCCGGCGATCGACGACCTGCCGCCCGACGCGGCCCCGGGCGCCCGCCGGATCGGCGGGTCGGTCGTCGAGCTCGTCTCGGCGCTGCACGGTATCCGGGACGCCCGGCTCACCCGGCTCCCGGCTCCCCTCGCGGCGTCCCGTTACGACATCGCCCGGAGTGCGCGGCAGTTGATGTCCCTCTACGAACAGGCCGTTCACGGCACCCCTCTCCCCGCGAAGCGAGACACCCCATGAACCCCTCACGCTCCTCACGCTCGGCGAACTCTCCCGGCTCCGCGAACCCCGGCCCGCCGCCGTCGCGCCGTCTCCCCCTCCCGACGGCTCTGCGGACCCCGCGCCGCTGGTGGGCGCTGCCGGCCTCCGTGCTGGCGGGCGTCGTCCTCGGCGGCGGTTACGGAGCGCTGAAGACTCCGGAGTACGCGGCGACGAGCTACGTCATCGTGGTGCCGGCCGGGAAGTCGGACCCGGCCGCGGCCCTCGGCTTCGCCCAGGCGTACGGGCGGGTCGCCACCGACATCGCGGTGACCGGCGACGCCCAGGTGTGGGCCGGGGTCTCCGCACAGACCCTGCGTTCCAGCGTGCAGGCGGCCACCAGCCCGGACGCGCCGATGATCTCCATCACGGCACGGGCGGCCAAGCCGGCCGGGGCGGTGGCCATGGCCGACGGGGTGGCCCGCGCACTGATCCTCAACAGCTCGCACGTCGCGGGGAGCACGGGGGTGAAGGTGGTGCAGTTCTCCCGGGCGACCAAGCCCTCCGCGCCGGTCTCCCCGTCCGCGCCGCTCTCGGCGCTCGTCGGCGGCTGCGCGGGCGGTCTGCTGGGCGGTCTGGCGCTCCTGGTCCGACCGGGGCGCGCCACACGCGCCGAAGCGCGGCACTCGCGGCAGCCCGCCGCCGTACCCGCCCCGGCGGTCGCACAGCACCGGCCGGAACCGGAGACGGTGTGAGTACGGCGGGCGCGGGCGGCCTGCGGGCCGAGATCTGCCGGGACGACGCGGAGTTCGGCGGACTCGCGGACCGGTGGGGATCGCTGTACGCCCGCTGCTCGACGGCGACCCCGTTCCAGTCCCACGCGTGGCTGCACTCGTGGTGGGTGTCGTACGGCAGGCCCGGCGCGCTGCGCGTGGTGCTCGTACGACGGGAGGGCGGCGAACTGGTCGCGGCCGCGCCCCTGATGCGCGCCCGAGGCCCGCTGCCGGTCCTGACCCAGCTCGGCGGCGCGATCACGGACTTCACCGACGTCCTCCTGGACGACTCCCGCCCGGACGCGGTCCCCGCGCTGACCGGGGCGCTGGCCCGGGTGGCGCGCGGAGCGGTGATCGATCTGCGCGAGGTGCGGCCGGGGGCGGCGGCCGAGCAGGTCTTCGGCCACTGGCGCGGTCCCCGCAGGCGGCTCGCCGACTCCCTCTGTCTGGAGCTGCCGGCGGTCCCGATGGACGACCTGCTCCAGCGGATCCCGTCGGCCAAGGCCCAGCGGGTGCGGGCCAAGCTGCGCAAGCTCGACGCGCTCGGTATCGACGAGCGGGTCGTGACCGGCGCGGAGGTGCCGGCGGCGCTGGAACGGCTGCTGCGGCTCCACCAGCTCCAGTGGGAGGGCAGGGGGGTGACCGCCGAGCACACCAGCGACCGGTTCGCGCAGCATCTCGCGCGGGCGGTCCGGCCGATGGTCGAATGCGGGGACGCGCGGGTGACCGAGTTCCGGCTGGCCGGGGACGTGGTCGCGGCCGACCTCACCCTGATGTCACCGCGCCTGGCGGGCGGTTATCTGTACGGTGCGGATCCGGTGCTGCGGGCCCGGAAGGTCGATGTGGCGACGATGCTGCTGCGGCACGGGGCGCGCGAGACCAGCGCGAGCGGGCGCGCGACGCTGAGCATGCTGCGGGGCACGGAGCCGTACAAGCGGCACTGGCGTCCGGAGACCGTGCCGAACCAGCGGCTGATGCTGTCCGGCCGGGTCGCGGCTCCGTTGCTGTGGCTGCGGGCGGGCGCTGCGGACGGGCGGCGCCGGCTGGCGCGGTGGGCGCGCGAGCGGGCGTGGGTGGGGCGGGCGGTCGGACGCCTGCGCGGGCGGCCGGGCGGCGGCGGAGTGTGAACTCCTCCGCCGCCGCGGTGACCCTCGGCTGATCAGAAGGGCCAGGTCTCGCTGTCCATGATCTCCTCCCAGGGCTCGGTGGCGTCGACGTCGTTGATGTCGACGTCCCCGAGGATGTCGTCGATCGCGTCCTTCGAGCCGCCCTTGTCGATGCAGATCGGCCCGCCGATCCAGCTCTCCACCCAGGAGCCGAGGTTGATGCTCCAGCAGTCCTTCTCGGGCTTGGGCTCAGGCTTCGGCGGCACTTCGGGCTTGGGCGGGACCTCCGGCTTCGGCTCAGGCTTCGGCGGGACCTCGGGCTTCGGCTCAGGCTTCGGCGGGACCTCGGGCTTCGGCTCGGGCTTCGGCGGGACCTCCGGCTTCGGCTCAGGCTTCGGGGGAACCTCGGGCTTCGGCTCAGGCTTCGGCGGAACCTCCGGCTTCGGCTCAGGCTTCGGCGGGACCTCCGGCTTCGGGGGCACTTCCGGCTTCGGCGGAACCTCCGGCTTCGGAGGCACTTCCGGCTTCGGAGGCACTTCCGGCTTCGGCGGGACCTCGGGCTTCGGCGGAACCTCCGGCTTCGGGGGCACTTCCGGCTTCGGCGGCACCTCGGGCAGCTCCGGCACCTCGGGTTCGGCGCCGTACAGCATCTGCCGGAACACCTGCGACGCCTTCGGATTGTCGTCGCACTGCCAGACACCGTGCGGGCAGTAGTCGGTGATCGTGTGGTACAGCGGCTTGTGCTGCTTCATCCAGTCGATCATGCGCCGCATGTACTCGGCGTTGTCCCCGTTCCGGAAGAGCCCCCATTCCGGGTACGAGATCTGCTTTCCGTGCTCGGCCGCGAATTCCACCTGCTTGCGCAACCCGTACGGCTCATTGACGTGGCCGTCGAAACTGGACCCCGACGGCTGGTCGTAGGAGTCCATTCCGATGATGTCGACCACATCGTCACCCGGATAGCATTCCGTCCACGGAACGGCGTCCCTGCCCCGGCTCGGGCTGAAGTCGAAGCGGAACTCCTGGCCGGGGACGGAACGCATCGCGGTGACGATCCGGTTCCAGTACTTCTTCCACGCCGCCGGGTCCGGTGCGCACCGATGGGTGTACGTGGTGCCGTTCATCTCCCACCCGAGGACGATGACGGTGTCCTTCGCCTCCAGGTCGACCAGCCGTTCGGCCAGCGCCCTGAAGTGGTGGTCGTAGTACCCCGCGGCGCCGAGCCGGAGCTGCCTGCCGACCTCGTGGTCGGAGACCCTCGCCTCGTTGCGCTCCAGCATGGGCACGTTCAGGACGAACAGCCGGTCCTCCCGCTCGTTGCGCCAGTCCGCCCAGGCGTCCAGGAACCCCGGGGGCCCCTCGATGTTCGACCAGAGGTCGCCGGGGAGATACGTGTGCCCGACCCGCAGCTCCCTGCCGCCGAGCCACCGCTCCAGCTGAGCGATGCGGCTGACCCCGACGGGGCCCGATTCCAGGAACGCGCCCATCGCGCTGGACAGAGTCGGTTCGGGGGCCCCGGTCGTTAGGGGTTCGACGGCGTGAGCCGGAGAGGACAACACGACCGAACCCGAGGCGAGGAGGCCCGCACTGAACACCCCCCACCACGTTCTCGATACTTTCCGTCTGCCGATGGCCATGACTACTCCTACTCGTCCCGCGCCACTTGATGAGCCGTCAATCTGATGTTCAGAAAGTATTCCTAATAAGCCGACCGTGAACGCGCCGACAATCTGATCCGTAGTCCATTGGTGGCTTTCATCGCCCACTTGGGGCACCTGAGACGAGGACTTGCCGTGCCGAGTTTTGACACCAGCGTCCCCGCGCTCCTCGTACGGCTCGACCGGAACCCCTTTCATCACGGCACGCTCGGCGCCGCCCGGTCCCTGGGGCGGGCCGGCATTCCGGTCCACGCGGTGATCGCATCGCCCGCCGGCCCCGTCACCCGCTCGCGCTACGTCCGCCACGTCCGTCCGAGCCCCGACGCCCCTTCCCCCGCCGAGCTCGCCCGCCTTCTGCTGACCCTGCCCGAGGAGCTCTACGGTTCCGGTCCCGCGCTCCTGGTCCCCATGGACGACAGGACCGCGCTCGCGCTGGCCGAGCACCGCGCCGAACTCGCGGGCCGGTACCTGCTGCCCGACCAGACGCCCGAGCGGCTCGTGCGGGTGGCCGACAAGGCGGCCCTCGCCGAGACCTGCCGGGCCCTGGAGCTTCCCCACCCCCGAACCGAGATCCCCGCCGACGCCGACGAGGCGGCCACCATGGCGTGGTCGCTCGGGCTGCCGGTCGTCGCCAAGTGGAGCCGCCCCTGGCTGCTCCCGGCCGGAAGCCGGTTGCGCAGTACGTCGATCGTGCGTTCACTCGCCGAGGTGCGCGCGCTGTACGCGCGTACCCCACAGGCGGGCAGCCGGCTGCTGCTCCAGCGACTGCTGCCGGCGGGGCGGAACCTGGACTGGTTCTTCCACGGGTACGCGGACTCCACCGGCCGCTGTTCCGCCGCCGCGACCGGGCTCAAGGAGCGCTCGTGGCCGCACGGGGCCGGGCTCACGGCGGTCGGCCGGTGGACGCCGAATCCCACCGTCGAGCGCATCGCCCGCGAACTGCTCGCCGCGCTCGGTCACCGGGGCGTGGTCGACCTCGACTTCCGGCTCGACCGGTCGACGGACACGTACCACCTGATCGACTTCAACCCGCGCCCCGGCGCCCAGTTCCGGCTGTTCGCGGACCGCGACGGACTCGACGTCGTCCGCGCGATGCATCTGGATCTGACCGGGCGCCGGGTCCCGTCCCTCTCCCCCGCGTTCGGGCGGCGCTACGTGGTGGAGAACTACGCGGCGGTGGCCCTGTTCACCTCCCCGCGCCGCCGCCCCGACGCCGAACGTGGCATCGAGGGCGGTGGGCGGTACGGCGTCGAAGGCGGTACGGAGACGGACGCGGTACCGGTCGCGGAGCCCGGCAACCCGACGCGGCGCGTCGAGACGGCCTGGTTCGCCGCCGACGACCCCGCGCCCGGCCTGGCCATGACCTGGGCCTGGATCCGCCACGCCCTGCGCAAGGGACTCCCGGCGCTCCGTCACCCCGGCCGGTCCGAAGACCTCCGGCCCGCCACCGGCCCCGCGACCGCACCGCCGTCCCCGCCGGCGGCCCGTACCCACCTCCGGGGAGACGTGCCGCGCGACGAAACCGGCGGCGCCGCGCTGACCGAGGAACGTGCGGGCCGTGTCCGGACGCCCGGCGTCGTGACGGAGGCATGACGAAGGGCCGGGCCCGGCAGGCGTGATGGGCGCCTTTCGGGTCCGGCCCCTCAGGTCGCGCCCCCGCGAGGGGCAGGGGCGTCAGGCGTTGACGCAGACGTTGCCGAAGGTCGGGTTCAGCAGGCCGATGACGCTGACGGAGTTGCCACAGACGTTGAACGGCGCGTGGATCGGAACCTGGACGACGTTCCCGGAAAGGATGCCCGCCGCACCGACGGCCGCGCCCTGCGCCTCCGCGTCCGCGAAGGCGGGCGACGCCGCACCCATGGTCATGATGATTCCGGCGACGACGGCCGCAGCCTTCTTGCACTTCATTTCGTCTGGATCCTTTCTGCGGCGGAAGACTGTTCACGGATTTCGTGATCACGCGGGGCCGCGTATTTCCGGTCCCCGGCTTCCGCGGCTCACCTCGCCGGGCATCCTGCCCTGGAAGGAGACCGAGCAGATCATCGGACCGACGGCATTCACTCCATCGCATTCACCGAATTGCGCCGGACGCCGTTCCGGCTCAGCGCGGCCAGATCGGGGTCCTGATCAGCCGCTCCCACTCGTGATCGGGGACGCCCGGCACCGTACGGCCCGCCCGCGACCAGTGCTGCACCAGCGAGGAGTACAGGGGGAACGGGTCTCGGTCGGCGGGCGGCGGGTCCCTCACATAACGGCTCTTCGGAATGAAGGCCATCCGCTCCCATTTCCCGGGATCGGGCGCCATCTTCCCCTCCCATCCGGTGTGGTTCCCGCATCATTCCACAGACACCCCAGGGGAGTGATGAGATCGGTCGATGTCGCGTCGCGAACCTGCGTGCGACGGGAATCGACTTATTGTGCGGGTCCCTATTCCCGAGCTTCGGTGGTGTACGCCCGTGTCCGTCAGGAAATTCACGCACCCGCGGCGACTCGCGGTCGCCACCGCGGCGCTCGTCGCCCTCGGTTCCGGGGCGCTCGTCGCCGCCCCCGCCGCCCTGCCCTCCCCCACCCTGCCGTCCCCGAGCCGGGGGCTCAACATCCTGGTGCTCGGTCTCGACACCCGGAAGGACGTCACTGCCCGGGAGAAGGAGACGTACCGGCTCGGCGGCAAGGAGTGCGGCTGCACCGACGTGATGATGCTGGTGCACGTCTCCGCCGACAACAGGCGGGTCAGCGTGCTGGGGCTGCCGCGCGACTCGCTCACCGAGTTCCCCGCCGGCCACCGGGACCGGCGGTCGGGCGCGCTGCACGACGCCCATGCGGCGAAGATCAACAGTGCCTGGGCCGAAGGCGGGCCGTCGTACGCGATGGAGATCGTCGAAAGGACGACGCGGCTCCCCGTGCACCGCTATCTGGAGATCGACTTCCGTCGCTTCATGGACGCCGTGGACCAGTTCGACGGCGGCGTGCCGATCTGCGTCAAGGAGCCGCTGAGGGACACGTACACCGGCGTCGACCTCGCGCCGGGCACCACGCACGTCGGCGGCGGAGAGGCACTCCAGTACGTGCGCTCCCGGCGCGCCGACGGCCAGATGGACTTCGGGCGGATCCGCAAGCAGCAGCAGTTCGTCCTCAACACCCTGCGGAAGGTGCGCTCGGACCTGCTGGGGAACCCGGTGAGGCTGCTGACGTTCGCCTCGGTACTGCGCGGGAGTGCGGCGGCGGAGGCGCGCGGGCTGTCCACCCTGGACCTGATGTCCCTCGCCGCGCGCCTGCGGAACCTCACCCCGGACCGTATGGAGTTCGCGACCGTGCCCGTACTCCGCTTCGAGACCGTCCAGGGTGCCGGGTCCACCGTCGCCTGGAACGTGGCGCACGCCGAGGAGGTGTTCGCACGGCTGCGCGCGGACGAGCCGCTGCCGCCGGCCCGCCCCGTCCCGTCCAGTGAGATCCCCACTGCCGAGTACCGGCCCGCCGGCGGCGCTTCGCTCGTCTGCGCGTAGCCCGCTGGGCCGGTGCCGGGCCGGTCCGGCACCGGCACCGGCCCGCCGTCAGCGGCCGAGTTTGCGTGCCAGCTCGGCCGGGTCCGTCGTCGGCGCGTCGCAGGTGAAGTGCCGGCAGACGTAGGCGGCCGCTCCCCCGTTCACCAGCGGGCGGCCCCTGAGCAGCGGGAACTCGTCGCTCTCCGGGGTGCCGAAGGCGACGACCGCACCGGGCGCGGGCGCCCGCAGGGCGGTGCGGTGCAGGGCGCGGGCCAGGTCGTCACCGGCGGGGCCGGCCACGGCGATCTCACGGGGCCCGTCGAGGAGGGCCTCGGCGACGGCCAGGCCCCAGCCGATGAACCGGGGCGCGCGCGGGCCGAGGGCCTTGACCACGCCGAGGGCTCCCTCGGCGGCGGCGCGGTGGGCCTCGGACCCGGTGTGCGCCGCGTAGGAGAGGAGCGCTCCGGCGGCCGCGGTCCAGCCGGACGGGGTGGCGTTGTCGGTGGGGTCCTGGGGCCGCCGGATGAGGGTCTCGGCGTCGTGGGCCGTGTCGTACAGCGCGCCGCCCTCGGTGGTGAAGCGGTCGAGGACGATGTCCAGGAGGAAGCCGGCGAACTCCAGCCAGGCGCCCTCGCCGGTGACGGCGGCGAGGGCGAGGAACCCCTCGGCGACGTCGGCGTAGTCCTCCAGGACGCCCGCGTTGGTCCCGGCCCGGCCGTCCTTTGACGTCCGGGCGAGGCGGGCCGACTCGTCCATGTGGACGCGGACGAGGAGGTCCGCGGCCTCGGTCGCGCGCTCGACGAGGTCGGGACGGTCGAAGAGGGCGCCGGTCTCGGCGAGGGCGGCGATCGCGAGGCCGTTCCAGGCGGCCACGACCTTGTCGTCCCGTCCGGGGCGCTCGCGCTCCTCGCGCGCGGCGAGGAGCCGTGCCGCGATCGACGCGATCCGGTCGGCGTCGGCCGGGTCCGCCTCGCGCGGGAGCTGAAGGACGGAGCTGCCGTGCTCGAAGGTGCCGTCCTCGGTGACGCCGTAGTGGGCGGCGGCGAGGGCGGCGTCCTCCGCGCCGAGGACCTCGGCCAGCTGTGCGGGGGTCCACACGTAGTAGACGCCCTCGACGTGCTTGCCGGTGCCGTCGTCGGAGTCGGCGTCGAGCGCGGACGCGAAACCGCCCTCGGGGGTCCGCAGCTCCCGCACCAGGAAGTCGGCCGTCTCCAGGGCGACCCGGCGGGCCAGGTCGCTGCCGGTGGCCTTCCACAGGTGGGCGTAGACCCGGCAGAGCAGGGCGTTGTCGTAGAGCATCTTCTCGAAGTGCGGGACGACCCAGGCGCGGTCGACGGAGTAGCGGGCGAAGCCGCCGCCGAGCTGGTCGTAGATGCCGCCGCGGGCCATCGCCTCGCAGGTGTCGGCGGCCATCTGGAGGGCGCCCTCGGAGCCCGTACGGGCGTGGTGGCGGAGCAGGAACTCCAGGACCATCGACGGCGGGAACTTCGGGGCGCCTCCGAAGCCGCCGTGGGTCGCGTCGTACTCGCGGGTGAGGGCGAGGAGGGAGCCGGCCAGTTCCTCCTCGCCGGGGACGCCGTCGCCGCCGTAGGCGAGGGAGCGGCCCGCGAGGTCCTTCACGATGCGGCCCGCGACCTCGTCGACCTCGCCGCGGCGGTCGGCCCAGGCGGTCCGGACGCCTTCGAGGACCTCCGGGAAGGACGGCATGCCGTGGCGGGGCTCGGGCGGGAAGTACGTACCGAAGTAGAAGGGGGCCGCGTCCGGGGTGAGGAAGACGGTCATCGGCCAGCCGCCCTGGCCGGTCGCGGCCTGGACGGCCTCCATGTAGACCGCGTCGACGTCGGGGCGCTCCTCGCGGTCGACCTTGACGGCGACGAAGTGCTCGTTGACCAGGGCCGCGGTGGTGTCGTCCTCGAAGGACTCGTGCGCCATGACGTGGCACCAGTGGCAGGAGCTGTACCCGACGCTGAGCAGCACGGGGACGTCGCGGCGCCGGGCCTCCTCGAAGGCCTCGGCCGACCATGGCCACCAGTCGACCGGGTTGTCGGCGTGCTGCAGGAGGTAGGGGGACGTCTCATGGGCCAGTCTGTTCGGCATGCTTCCATCCTCGCGCACACGGGAGAGCCCCGTCCGTGCGCCACGGGGGCGTCGCACGAGCGGGGCTCCGGTAAAGCGGAGCGGCCCCGCCCTTCGCAGTGGAGCTGCGAAAGGGCGGGGCCGCTCGGCGACGAAGCTGACGTCAGTTGACGTCGGTGTTGCCGTTGTCGGCCAGGAGGTCGACGAGGTCCGACAGGATCTCGCTGTCCTGCTGCTCAACCGAGTTCTGGGTGCACGTCTGGTTCTGCTTCTGGCTCAGGACGTCGTCGACGGCGATCGCGGCGATACCGACCGGGATCTGAGCGGTGAGGTCCTGGATGTCGAAGCAGTGCAGGACGCCACCGTTGATGAGGCCGAAGTTCGGGCTCATGTAGCCGCCGGTGGACGTGCTGCCGATCGTCTGCTGCGACTTGTTGCCGATGACGTTGGCACCGTTGCCGTCGTCGGCCGCCGCAGACGCCGTAGCAGCCGACATACCGACGACGGAGGCCGCAACTGCCGCAGTGGCGAGAACCTTCTTGATCACGAGATTTCCTTCTTGAGCTGGAGGGCCCTGGACTGCTCCGTTACCGAAGCACGCTGATCAACTGCCGGAGAATGGATTGGTTCCGGCTGATCACCCGGATGCGCTATTCGGCAGATGAACGCCATCGGACGTGATCTCGAAGGGCATACGTTCGGTACGGCGCCAACCCCTGCGGGGCCCGGGCGGGAGACGGGTCCACCGCTCCGATCCCCCCGCGCCGGCGCGCCTCGCTCAGCACGCGTGTTCGCGGCAGCGGAAGCTCGCCCCACTCCGCCCGGGTACGACTCAGGGCCCCGGGAGATCCCGGGGCCCTGAGAGTGGAGTGGGGCGTACCGCTACTCCCCCGCCGCCGCGCTGCCGGGCTTCGCGGCCGCGGGGGCCGCCGGGTCCGGGGCCTCCTCGAAGGAGACCTTGCCCATGTGGCGGTTCATCGACTTCATCAGCATCCAGACCGCCACGGCCAGGACCGCGAAGACGACGAAGCCGAGGATGCCGGGGGTCACCTTGTTCTTGTCCAGCTCTTCGGCGGCGAAGGGGACAAGCTGGGTCAGTGCCAGGTGTGCGCTCATGTCAGGCATTGTCGCGGATGCCCGCGAAGAGATCTTCCTCGGGGAGGGAGGTCGGGACCAGCGCCTTGCTGAGCTCGTACTCCTCCGTCGGCCAGACCTCCTTCTGGATCTCCATCGGGACCCGGAACCAGCCGCCGTCGGGGTCGATCTGGGTGCGGTGGGCGATCAGGGCCTTGTCGCGGATCTCGAAGAACTCGGAGCAGGGGACGAACGTGGTCAGGGTCCGCTCCTTGCGCTCGAACTCCTTCCAGCGCTCCAGCCACTCCCCGTACGGGGACTCCAGGCCGCGGGCGAGGAGCGCCTCGTGGAGGGCGGTCGTGCGGGGGCGGTTGAAGCCCTGGTTGTAGTAGAGCTTCAGGGGCTGCCAGACCGGGCCGAACTCGGCCTCCGGGTACTTATCGGTGTCGGTCGCGCCGTCGAAGGCCACCATCGTGATCTTGTGGGTCATGATGTGGTCGGGGTGCGGGTACCCGCCGTTCTCGTCGTAGGTCGTGATGACCTGCGGACGGAAGGAGCGGATCTCGCGGACCAGCGCCCCGGCCGCCGTGTCGACGTCCTGCAGGGCGAAGCAGCCCTCGGGGAGCGGCGGCAGCGGGTCACCCTCGGGCAGGCCCGAGTCGACGAATCCCAGCCAGTGCTGGGAGACGCCGAGGATCTCGCGGGCCTCGTCCATCTCCTTGCGGCGCACCTCGTGGATGTTGGCCTCGATGTAGGGGTCACCCTGGAGCTGGGGGTTCAGGACCGAGCCGCGCTCGCCGCCCGTGCACGTCACCACCATGACGTCCACCCCCTCGGACACGTACTTGGCCATCGTGGCCGCACCCTTGCTCGACTCGTCGTCGGGGTGGGCGTGAACGGCCATCAATCGCAGCTGCTCAGTCAAGACTCGATCCTCAGTGATTCGACGCGGAGGGTGGTCTCTATAGTGACGGAATCGGGGGAGGGAAAATTCCGCCACCCCCGGCTTCGAGAGGATCCCCCATGAGCGCGGTGCGAGAGCAGCTGCCCGAGGGGCGCTACGGGCGCTCGGCGGACGAGCGGGCCGACCGCAAGCTCAAGATCACCGGTGCGGTGCTCGGGGTCCTCTTCCTCGGTCTGATGGGCTGGTTCGGCTGGCACTACGTCGTCGAGAGCAAGATCAGCGCCGAGATGATCAAATTCGACGTGGTGAGCGCCGACGAGGTCCAGGTGCACCTGGAGATCCGCAAGGACGCGGGCGTCAAGGGCGTCTGCACGCTGCGCTCGCTCTCCGAGGACGGGGCCGAGGTGGCCCGCAAGGACGTCCGGATCGACGACCCGGCGACCCGGGTGGACCGCGTCTTCTCGCTCCGTACGACCGCCCGCGCGACGAGTGCCCAGCTCATCGGGTGTACGGCGCGGTAGCGGTGGGTAGGGACGGGGTGTCGAGTCCCGGCGAGTCACTGTCGTGACCTGGGAAGACGCCATCTTGATGGTTTTTGTCCTCCCGCTTTTCGCCACTCATTGTTAGGCTCGTGGTTTCGCCCGCCCGGGACCGCACCGCTTTCCCGTGTAGGGCGATGCTTTGTATTCCCAGTACCTACGAGGAGCACCCGTGACCCAGACCAGCGACAACGTCACCTGGCTCACCCAGGAGGCGTACACCAAGCTCAAGGACGAGCTTGAGTACCTGACTGGTCCCGCGCGTACCGAGATCGCCGCCAAGATCGCGGCGGCGCGCGAAGAGGGCGACCTGCGCGAGAACGGCGGGTACCACGCGGCCAAGGAGGAGCAGGGCAAGCAGGAGCTCCGCGTCCGCCAGCTCACTCAGCTCCTGGAGCACGCCAAGGTCGGCGAGGCCCCGGCCGAAGAGGGCGTCGTCGCGCCCGGCATGGTCGTCACGATCGCCTTCGACGGCGACGAGGACGACACGCTGGACTTCCTGCTCGCCTCCCGCGAGTACGCGAGCGACGACATCGAGACGTACTCGCCGCAGTCGCCGCTCGGCGTCGGCGTCAACGGCAAGAAGGTCGGCGAGGACGCGGAGTACGAGCTGCCGAACGGCAAGAAGGCCACGGTGAAGATCCTCAGCGCCAAGCCGTACACCGGCTGAGCCGCGCTTCCCGAGCCGCGCTTCCCGAACGAAGGGCCGACCCCACCAGGGGTCGGCCCTTCGTCGTACCCGGAGGCCCGGCAGGCAGCCCGGAGGGTCGGGCTCAGGCCGTCGCCGAGCGGTACTTGCGGACCGACAGCGTCCGGAAGACCGCGATGATCAGGACCGACCAGAGGAACGAGGCCCACACCGGGTGCTGCATCGGCCAGGCGTCGGAGGTCGAGACACCGGGGTTGCCGAAGAGTTCCCGGCAGGCCTGGACCGTCGCGCTGAACGGGTTCCACTCGGCGATGGGCTGGAGCCAGGAGGGCAGCTTGCTGGAGTCCACGAACGCGATCGAGATGAACGTGACCGGGAAGAGCCAGATCAGGCCGCCCGAGGTCGCCGCCTCGGGGGTACGGACCGAGAGGCCGATCAGCGCCCCGATCCAGGAGAAGGCGTAGCCGAGGAGCAGCAGGAGGAGGAAGGCGCCCAGCGCCTTCGGGACGCCCTCGTGGATGCGCCAGCCGACGAGGAGGGCGACGATCGCGAGGACGACGAGGGTCAGCGTCGTCTGGACCAGGTCGGCCAGCGTGCGCCCGGTGAGGACCGCGCCGCGGGCCATCGGCAGGGAGCGGAAGCGGTCGATCAGGCCTTTGTGCATGTCGTCGGCGATGCCCGCGCCCGCCCCGGCCGTGGCGAAGGTGACGGTCTGGGCGAAGATGCCGGCCATCAGGAACTCGCGGTAGACGTTCGGCGAGGTCGAATCGCCGATCTGCATCGAGCCGCCGAAGACGTAGCTGAACAGCACCACGAACATGATCGGCTGGATCAGCCCGAAGATGATCATCTCGGGGATCCTGGACATCCTGATCAGGTTGCGGCGGGCGATCACGAGCGAGTCGCTGACGGACTGGACGATCCCCCCGCGCGGGCGCGGGGCGGTGAGCCGGTCGGCCGGCCCCAGGGTGGTGGTCACTTCACGGCCTCCTTCCGGCTCGTCCTGCCCCCGGCCGCCTGCTCGTCCTCCTCGCCCCGGTCGGCCGCGTGGCCGGTCAGGGAGATGAAGACGTCGTCGAGGGTCGGGCGGCGCAGGCCGATGTCGTCGATCTCGACGCCGACCGCGTCCAGGTCGCGGATGACCTCGGCGAGCAGCTTGGCGCCGCCGGCGACGGGGACGGTGAGCTTGCGGGTGTGGTTCTCGACGGACACCTCGCCGTGGCCGGTCCCCGCGATGCCGTAGCGGGCGAGGACGTCGCGGGCGCCGGTGATCATCTCCGGCTCGTGCACGACGACCTCGACGCGCTCGCCGCCCGTCCGGGCCTTGAGCTGGTCGGAGGTGCCGCGCGCGATGACCCGGCCGTGGTCGACGACGCAGATGTCGTGGGCGAGGTGGTCGGCCTCCTCCAGGTACTGGGTGGTGAGGAGCAGGGTCGTACCGCCCGCGACGAGCTCCTTGATGACGTCCCAGAGCTCCTGCCGGTTGCGCGGGTCCAGACCGGTGGTCGGCTCGTCCATGAACATGACCGGCGGGGAGACGACGAGCGCGGCGGCGAGGTCGAGGCGGCGGCGCATGCCGCCCGAGTACGTCTTGGCCGGCCGGTCGGCGGCGTCGGCGAGGTGGAACCGTTCGAGCAGCTCGCCCGCCCGCTCCTTCGCGGCCTTCGCCTTCATCTGGTAGAGCCTGCCGACCATCTGGAGGTTCTCGCGGCCCGTGAGGTACTCGTCGACGGCCGCGAACTGGCCGGAGAGGCCGATCGAGCGGCGGACCTCGTTGGGGTGCTTGAGGACGTCGATCCCGGCGACGAGGGCCCGGCCGCTGTCGGGCTTGATCAGCGTCGTCAGGACCCGCACGGCGGTCGTCTTCCCCGCGCCGTTCGGGCCGAGCAGACCGAGGACGGTGCCTTCCGGCACGTCCAGGTCGACCCCGTCCAGAGCTCGTACGTCGCCGAAGGTCTTCACCAGACCCTCGGCGTATATCGCGCCTGGCATGTGGATACTCCCCGGGAGATTCGGGCGTTTCCTACCGATCCTAGGAGTCCGCGGCGGCTCCCGCCCGGTGAATCCGTGACCTGGGCCACACGGCGAGGGTGTGGGCCGGGCGGTTCGCCGCGGGTGTCAGCCGAGCACCGTGTACCCGGCGTCCCGCAGCGCGTCCGCCACCTCCCGGCAGTGCTCCGGGCCCTTCGTCTCCAGGTGCAGCTCGACCTCCGCCTCCGTCAGGCCGAGGCGCGGATCGGTCCGCACGTGACCCACGTCCAGGACGTTCGCGTCGACCACCGTCAGGACGGCGAGCAGGGTCGCGAGCGCCCCCGGCCGGTCCGTGACGCGCAGGCGCAGGCTCAGGTAGCGGCCCGCGGCGGCCATGCCGTGCCGCAGGATCCGCTGGAGCAGCAGCGGGTCGACGTTCCCGCCGGAGAGGACCGCCACCACCGGCCCGCGAAAGGACGCCGGGTCGGTGAGGAGGGCGGCCACCGGGCTAGCGCCGGCCGGTTCGACCACCAGCTTCGCCCGCTCCAGGCAGAGCAGCAGCGCCGAGGAGAGCGCGTCCTCGGAGACCGTACGGACCTCGTCGACGTACTCCTGGATCACGGCGAACGGCACGTCGCCGGGCCGCCCGACCTTGATCCCGTCCGCCATCGTCACCGGCGCGTCGATCACCACCGGGTGCCCGGCGGCCAGCGAGGGCGGGTAGGCGGCGGCGCCCTCCGCCTGGACGCCGATCACCTTGACGTCCGGGCGCAGCGACTTCACCGCGAGCCCGATGCCGGCCGCGAGCCCGCCGCCGCCGATGCCGACGAGGATCGTCCGCACCTCCGGGCACTGCTCCAGGATCTCCAGGCCGACCGTGCCCTGCCCGGCGATGATGTCGGGGTGGTCGAAGGGGTGGATGAAGACCGCGCCGGTCTCCCGGGCGTACTCCTCCGCCGCCGCGAGGGTCTCGTCGACGACGTGGCCGTGCATCCGGACCTCGGCGCCGTACTCGCGGGTCGCCGCGACCTTGGGCAGCGGGGCGCCGACCGGCATGAAGACGGTGGCGTGCACGCCGAGCAGCTTCGAGGCGAGCGCGACGCCCTGCGCGTGGTTGCCTGCGGAGGCCGCGACGACGCCCGCCGCCCGCTGCTCGGGCCGCAGCCCCGAGATCCGTACGTACGCCCCGCGCAGTTTGAAGGAACCCGTCCGCTGGAGGTTCTCGCACTTGAGGTGGACCGGGGCTCCCACCAGCGAGGACAGATGGCGACTGCCCTCCAGCGCCGTCATCCTGGCCACCCCGGCCAGCATCTTCTGCGCCCCTCGCACGTCGTCGAGCATCAACCGGTGCAAGGGGTCTGGCGTACGGAAGCTCATGACAGCAAGTCTCGCAGCTCACGGGCCCCGTGACCGCCCGGCGGAGGGGCCGCCGAACGGGTTTGCGCAGCGCCGGTACGGACCCCGGCGGGGCCGCGTACTCTGTCCCCCACCGACCGACCACCCCCGCACGAGAGAGACCCACAGCCATGCCCAATTCTCAGGACATGACGACTGCGCTCGACCCCGGTCTCCTCGATGCCCTCCAGCACCAGGTGGCCGTCTTCGCCCGCCGCGCCGAGCAGACCCGCCTCGGCGGCACCGGCCAGCTGCGCAACTCCATGGACCGCGCGGCCTATCTGCTCCTCAACCGCCTCGACCAGGAAGGCGCGATGGGGGTGAAGGCGCTCGCGGCGGGCATGGGCATCGACTCCTCCACGGTGACCCGCCAGGTCGCCCCGCTCGTCGACACCGGCCTGGTGAAGCGGACCTCGCACCCGGAGGACGGGCGGGCGGTCGTCCTCCAGCTCTCGCCCCGCGGTCTCGCGCGCCTGGAGGAGGTCCGCTCCTCGCGCCGCCAGCTGATGGCCGAGGTCACGGAGGGCTGGACGCCGGCCGAGCGGGAGTCGTTCTGCACGCTGCTCACCCGCTTCAACACCGCCCTGTCCGCACGCCAGTCGGCGCACGCGGGCCACGCACCGGCCGGGACGGAGTCCGCGCAGACCTCTTGACCCCGCACCCGCGCTGTCCTCAGATGAGGAGGTGCGAGAGCAGCAGCGCGGCCGGGGCGCCCAACACGCCCACCGCACCCGGGAGTTCGAGGCGTTCGTGGCCGGGGCGGCGGGCCGGCTGCTGCACGCCGCGACGCTGCTCACCGCCGAGACCCGCGCCCACAACCCGTGCGCCCAGGCCCTGCTGACCGCCGCCCTCGCCCACACGTACGCCCTGTGGGACCGGCTGCGCGACGAGGATCCGTACGACCTCGCGCGCCGCGACCTCGCCGCACGCTTCGCGCGCACCGCCTGGCGGCACCACGGCGGGCAGGGCGGGGTGCTTGCCGCGCTCTCCCCGCAGGAGCGGCTCGTCGTCGTCCTGCGGCTGTACGAGGGGGTGGCGGAGGAGCAGGTCGCGGCCCTGCTCGGCCTGTCCGAGTCCCGCGTCCGGGCCGTGTGCGCCCGTGCGGTCGCCACGCTGAGAGCGGCCGCCCGGGGCGCCGCCGGGGCCGCCGCGTGAGCCGGTACGAGGACAAGGAGACGGCGGTCCGGCGGCTGCTCGACACCCCGCATCCACCGGTCCCCGGCGATCTCGCGCTGCGGGCGGCCGCGCGCGGGGCCCGTCGGCTCCGGCACGCGCGGCGGATCCGGCGGGTGCTCTGGGCCCTCGGCACGGTCGCCGTGCTCGCCTTCGTGGTGTGGGCGTCGCTGACCCGCCCGTGGGAGGTCCCCCCGGCGGAGACGACCCCGCCGCTGGAAGGCTGGTGACGGCCGGACGTCCCGGCCGTCACCAGAGGTTCCGCTGGGGCGTGTTTCGAAAGTGGCGTCGTCCGCCCGGAGGGCGGGCGCGGCGGTGTCTGGTGCGTGCGATCGCAAGGCGGAGGGTCGCCCTCGTACGGGGCGTACGAGGGCGGTCCCGACAACGCGGCGAGCGTGCGTGCCAGGCGCCGCCGCGCAGACGGGACTTTCGAAACACGCCCTAGCCCAGCGCCTGGCGCAGGTCGGCGAGCAGGTCCTCGACGTTCTCGATGCCCACCGAGAGGCGGACCAGGTCGGCCGGGACCTCGAGGAGGGAGCCCGCGACGGAGGCGTGGGTCATCCGGCCCGGGTGCTCGATGAGGGACTCGACGCCGCCCAGCGACTCACCGAGGGTGAAGAGCTGCGCGCGGTTGCAGACCTCGACCGCCGCGTCCTCGCCGCCCTGGACGCGGAAGGAGATCATGCCGCCGAACGACCGCATCTGCTTGGCCGCGATCTCGTGCCCGGGGTGCTCCGGGAGGCCCGGGTAGAGGACCTGGGTGACCTTCGGGTGCTGGGTCAGCATCTCGGCGATCTTCTCGGCGTTCTCGCCGTGCCGGTCCATGCGCACGGCGAGGGTCTTGATGCCGCGCAGGACGATCCAGGAGTCGAACGGCCCGGCGACCGCGCCCATCGCGTTCTGGTGGTAGGCGAGTTCCTCGCCGAGCGCCTCGTCCGCGGTCACCAGGGCGCCGCCGACGACGTCGGAGTGGCCGCCCATGTACTTGGTGAGCGAGTGCACGACGACGTCCGCGCCGAGCGCCAGCGGCTGCTGGAGGTAGGGCGAGGCGAAGGTGTTGTCGACGACGAGCTTCACGCCGGCCTGGCGGGCGACGCCGGCGACGGCCTCGATGTCGGTGATGCCGAGCAGCGGGTTCGACGGGGTCTCGACCCAGATCAGCTTCGTACGGTCGTTGACCGCGTCGCGCACCGAGTCGATGTCGGAGGTGTTCGCGACGGAGAAGTCCACGCCCCAGCGCTCCACGACCTTGGCGAAGAGCCGGAAGGTGCCGCCGTAGGCGTCGTTCGGGATGACCACGTGGTCGCCGGGCGCGAGGAGCGTGCGCAGCAGGCAGTCCTCGGCGGCGAGACCCGAGGCGAAGGCGAGACCGCGGCGGCCGCCTTCCAGGGCCGCGAGGTTCTCCTCCAGGGCGGTACGGGTGGGGTTGGCGCTGCGGCTGTACTCGTAACCGCCGCGCAGCCCGCCCACGCCGTCCTGCTTGTAGGTGGACACCTGGTAGATGGGCGGGACGACCGCGCCGGTCAGCGGGTCGGCGGTGTTGCCCGCATGGATCGCGCGGGTCTCGAAGCTCTGATGGGAGTGCTGGTCGCTCATGGGTCAGGAGCGTAGTCCCGTACGCCTCCCGCCGCCTCGATCGTCTCATCCGGTGTCCTGGACAATGGACACATGGAGATTCTCTGGTTCCTGATCGCGCTCGGCCTGCTGTTCGGCGTCCTCGGTCCCTACGTGCTGCGCCGGCGGGGCGGCGGTGGGATCCGGCAGGTCGCGCCGGGGGCGCCGGACGCGGCGGACCCGGAGGCGTACGGCTTCGTGCGGCAGGAGGAGCTGGACGTGCGGCTGCCGGGCGCCGACGACGAGCTCCTGCACGTCCTCGACGTCGTCCAGGCCACGCAGGACTGGCGGGCGGCCTCGCGGCTGCTGGCCGCCACCGGCAAGGAGGGCGAGGTGCGCTGGCAGCGCGTCCAGGCGTTCGCGGGCGCGGCCTCCCTCGAACTCCAGGAGCGGCCGGGCGTCGGCGGCGCGTGGCTGCGGAGCTGGCGGGCGGAGGCGCCGGAGGACGCGGGCGGGGCGGCGGTGCACGCCGAGTTCCTGGTGCAGCAGGCGTGGCGGTCCTCGGCGGCCGGGACGGACGACTTCCGGATCATCCTGGAGGAGGCGCTGAAGGTCACGGAGGAGGCGGCGCTGCTCGCCCCGGGCGACCCGGTGCCGTACGTCTCGCGGCTCGCGGTGGCGCGTGGACTCGGGTACGGCCACGAGCGGTTCGACCAGGTGTGGGCGGAGGTGATCGACCGGGCGCCGGAGCACATGGGGGCGCATCTGGCGGCGCTGCACTACTGGTGCGAGAAGTGGCACGGTTCGCGCGAGGAGGCCGACCACTTCGCGACGACGGCCGCGGCGCGCGCCCCGCGGGGTTCGCTGCTGGCCGCGCTGCCGCTGTTCGCGGTGTTCGAGCACGTGCCGGACGTGGTGCTCGTGCAGGACTTCTGGCGTACGGCGGTGGTGTCGAAGGCGGTGGACGGCGCGCTGTACGCGGTCCACTCGGCCCGCCCCGACGACCCGATGCTGGCGCACGTCCGCCATCTGCTCGTCTGGTTCCTGGTGCGCTCGCAGCGC
Source organism: Streptomyces sp. NPDC034084 (assembly GCF_055575535.1). Classification (NCBI taxonomy): domain Bacteria; kingdom Bacillati; phylum Actinomycetota; class Actinomycetes; order Kitasatosporales; family Streptomycetaceae; genus Streptomyces; species Streptomyces sp. NPDC034084. The sequence continues at coordinate 10,245 of NZ_JBVISK010000004.1, read as the reverse complement.
TGGGCGGAGGCGATGCACCAGCTGGTGCGGGTCGACGGGCACGTGGGCGCGGTCCCGTGGACGCTGAGCGGCGACCCGGCGGCGGAGTACACGGTCTTCCGGAACCTGGCGGTGGCGGGCTACGAGGCGAACGGCGGCACGCCGGCGACGCTGCCGCGCTGACGGGCGCCCGGGGAATCAGGTGCGGCGCCGGCATGTTGACGCTGCTGCCGACCGTCGAGGAGAGATGCAGCATGTTCCTGTCCCGCACCCCCGTCCTCCCCACTCCCGACCAGGCCCTGCGTGGCCGTCCCGAGCCGGAGTTCTCCGTGCCCGAGCGGCACACCGTCCTCGGCAATCCGCTCCTCGGCCCGTACCCGGAGGGCCTGGAGGTCGCCGACTTCGCGCTGGGCTGTTTCTGGGGGGCCGAGCGCAAGTTCTGGCAGACCGAGGGCGTGTGGACGACCCTGGTGGGCTACCAGGGCGGCTTCACGCCGAACCCGTCGTACGAGGAGGTCTGCTCCGGGCTCACCGGGCACACCGAGGTCGTCCGCGTCGTCTTCGACCCGTCGAAGGTCTCGTACGAGTCGCTCCTGAAGCTCTTCTGGGAGTCCCACGACCCGACGCAGGGCTTCCGTCAGGGCAATGACGTCGGGACGCAGTACCGCTCGGCGATCTACACCCACTCCCCCGCCCAGGCGGAGCGGGCCGAGGCCTCGCGCGCGGCCTACCAGAAGGTCCTGACGGGCTCCGGCTACGGCGAGATCACCACCCACGTCCTCCCGGCCGACGAGACCCGCCCCTTCTACCCGGCCGAGGCCTACCACCAGCAGTACCTGGACAAGAACCCGGCGGGCTACTGCGGCATCGGCGGTACGGGCCTGTCCTGCCCGATCGGCGTCGCGAAGGCGGAGTAGGGGCGGGGTCGGGCGTCAGTCCGCGGGCCCGTTCGCCGCGGCCCGCAGCCGGGCCGCCGTCGCCGCCGGGTCGTACCCGTCCGGGGTCCCTTCGATCAGGAGGATGTCTCCGGCCATGTGCCGGGTGCGGAGGGGGATCAGTGCCTGGTACGGCTCGGAGTCGTACCAGGCGCGGGCGTTCTCGTACGTCGGGAAGCCGATGATCACGAGGGCGCCCGGCCAACTGCCCTCGCGGACCTCGCGGGCCGGGGCGCCGTGGACGAGGAAGCGGCCGCCGAAGGGGTCGAGGGTGGCCTGGATCCGCTCCATGTAGACGAAGATCTCCTCGTCGAGGACGGGCTTCGGGTGCAGGTTTCCGATGGCGTATGCGGTCATGATGACAGCGTGCCGGGGCATGACCTCCGGGGTCGATTACCCCGGAGGTCATGCCCCGGCCGCGTGCGTCGGCCGCGTCGGCCGCCGTGGTGCGTCAGATGGTCGCCGTGTCGATCACGAAGCGGTAGCGGACGTCGCTCTTCACGACCCGCTCGTACGCCTCGTTGATCTGGTCCGCGCGGATCAGTTCGATCTCGGCGCCCAGGCCGTGCTCGGCGCAGAAGTCCAGCATCTCCTGGGTCTCGGCGATGCCGCCGATCATCGAGCCGGCGAGGGTCTTGCGGCCGCCGATGAGGGAGAAGAGGCCGACCTTGACGGGCTCCTCGGGGGCGCCGACGTTCACCAGGGCGCCGTCCGTCTTGACCAGGCTCAGGTAGGCGTCGAAGTCGAGCGGCGCCGAGACCGTGGAGATCACCAGGTCGAAGGTGCCGGCGAGCTTCGTGAAGGTCTCCGGGTCACTGGTCGCGTGGAAGTGGTCGGCGCCCAGCTCGAGGCCGTCCTCCTGCTTCCGCAGCGACTGGCTGAGGACGGTCACCTCGGCGCCGAGCGCGTGGGCGATCTTGACGCCCATGTGACCGAGGCCGCCGAGGCCGACGATCGCGACCTTCTTGCCGGGGCCGGCCTGCCAGTGGGCGAGCGGGGAGTAGAGGGTGATGCCGGCGCAGAGCAGCGGGGCGGCCTCGTCGAGGCCGATGCCCTCGGGGATGCGCAGGGTGTAGTTCTCGTCGACGACGATGTGGGTGGAGTAGCCGCCGTAGGTCGGCTCGCCGTTCTTGTCGAGCGCGTTGTACGTGCCCGTCATGCCGTTGACGCAGTACTGCTCGAGACCGCGCCGGCAGTACTCGCACTCCCGGCAGGAGTCGACGAAGCAGCCGACGCCGACGCGGTCGCCCGCCTGGAACTTCGTCACGCCGGGGCCGACCTCGGCGACGATTCCGGCGATCTCGTGGCCGGGGACCATCGGGAAGATGCCCTCGCCCCAGCCGTTGGTGGCCTGGTGGATGTCGGAGTGGCAGATTCCGGCGTACTTGATCTCGATGAGGACGTCGTGCTCGCCGACGGGCCGGCGCGGCACGGTGGTGCGCTCCAGCGGGGCGTTGGCGGCGGGTGCGGCGTACGCGGGGACGGTGGTCACGTTCGTGGTCATGGGTCAAGCCTGCCGGAGGGCGGCGGCGTCACCCAGCCACCTGTTCTGCCTACGTCCGGCGTGCCTACCACTGGCAGGGTCAGGAACGTACGTCCGTCCGCACGGCCCGGCGGCGATAATGGGGCGGTATGGACCTCAGTGGCGAACTCAGTGAATTCCTGCGCTCCCGCCGGGCCCGGCTGAAGCCGCAGGACGTCGGTCTGCCCGAGTTCGGGCGGCACCGGCGGGTGCCGGGCCTTCGCCGCGAGGAGCTCGCGCAGCTGGCCGGGGTGTCCGTGGCGTACTACACCCGGCTCGAGCAGGGCAACGGGCGGAACGTCTCCATGGAGGTGCTGGACTCCATCGCGCGCGCCCTGCGGCTGAGCGACACCGAGCGGGCGCATCTGACGCATCTGGCGAAGCCGACGGTGAAGAAGCGGCAGCGGGCGGCGATCGCGCGTCCGCAGCAGGTCCGGCCGGGGATCACCCAGCTCATCGACTCGATGGACACCGTGCCGGCCATGGTCCTCGGCCGCCGTCTGGACCTGCTGGCCTGGAACCGGATGGCGCGGGCGCTGCTCGGCGACTTCGCCGCCTGGGAGCCGCACGAGCGGAACATGGCCCGGATGGTGTTCCTCGACCCGAACGCGCGGTCCCTCTACCTCGACTGGGAGTGCAAGGCGACCGAGGTCGTGAGCGTGCTGCGGTTGTACGCGGGCTGCTACCCGGACGATCCGCAGCTGCTCGCGCTGGTGGGCGAGCTGTCGGTGAAGAGCGAGGAGTTCCGCTCGCTGTGGGCGGCGCACACGGTGGCCGACAAGGGGCACGGGACGAAGCGGCTGAGGCATCCGCTGGTGGGCGAGATGACGCTGGCGTACGAGACGCTGAAGGTGTCCGGCGGCGATCCGGACCTGGTGCTCGTGACGTACCACGCGGAGCCGGGGACGCCCTCGGCGGACGCGCTGCGGCTGCTCGCGCAGTGGGGTGTGGACGAGACCGTCGACGTACGGGAACAGCCGTAAGGGGTGACGCGAAGGCCCCCTCCCGGGCGGGAGGGGGCCTCTGCTTTCTGCGCCTGGGTCAGACGGCCGAGCCGGCCTTCCACTCCGACCAGCTCATGTTCCAGCCGTTGAGGCCGTTGTCCGGCTTGATCGTCTTGTCGTTGGAGTTCTTGACCACCACGACGTCGCCGATGAGCGAGTGGTCGAAGAACCAGGCGGCCATCTGGTTCGGGTCGCCGGCGCCCTTCACGTCGGCGAGGCCGACGCAGCCGTGGCTGGTGTTCACGCTGCCGAAGATCGACCGCGCGCCCCAGTAGTTGCCGTGGATGAAGGTGCCGGAGCTGGACAGGCGCATGGCGTGCGGCACGTCCTTGATGTCGTACTCGCCCTTGCCGTCGTCGTCGGTGAAGCCGACGGTGGCGCCGTTCATCCGGGTCTCCTTGAACTTCTCGGAGATCACCATCTGACCGTTGTAGGTGGTGTTCTCCGGGGAGCCGGCGGAGATCGGGATGGTCTTGATCGTCTTGCCGTCCTGCTGGACCTTCATGGTCTTGGCGGCGGCGTCGACGATGGAGACCTGGTTGCGGCCGATCGTGAAGGTGACGGTCTTCTGCTGGACGCCGAAGACGCCGTCCGCGCCCTCGACGCCGTCGAGGTCCAGCTTCAGCGTGACGGTCGAGCCCTCGGTCCAGTACGCGTCGGGGCGGAAGTCGAGACGCGTCGAATTGAACCAGTGCCCCACGACCTCCTGGCCGGAGCTGGAGGAGACCGTGATGCCGCTCTGGACGGCCTTCTTGTCGCTGATCGCCTTGTTGAAGTTGATCGAGACCGGCATGCCGACGCCGACGGTCGAGCCCGCCTCGGGCGTGTAGTTGGCGATGAAGCTGTTGGCCTGCGAGACGGTGGTGAACGAGGAGTTCTCGTGCGCCGCCAGGCCCTCCGCGTCGGTGGCGGTAGCGGCGATCTTGTAGACCGTGGCCCGCTTGAGCTGCTCGCTCGGCTTCCAGCTGAGCCCGTCGGCCGCTATCTCGCCCTTGACCGCGGCACCCTCGGCCGAGGTCATGGTGACCTCGGTGAGCTTGCCCTCGGTCACGGTGACCTTGGCGTCGTTGTTGATGGAGGCGTTCTGGGCGCCGTTCTTCGGCGAGATCGTGATCTGCGCCTTGGAGGTCTTCTGCGCGGCCGCCTCGTCGACCTGGGCCTGTGACTGCGGCGTCGCGGACCCGGAGGCACTGCCGTCCTTGTCCCCGTCGTCGCACGCCGAGAGCATCAGTACGCCGCTGAGCACCGCGGCCGCGGCCGCCAGGCTCCTGCGGCGCTTGCCGACCGTCATCACACGCTTCTCCATCGTCGCCGGTTCCCTGCCAACTTCTTCTTATGAACGCCCATGACGCCCCGTCCGGTTCCGTACCCGGAGGGTTTGTGGGCAATGCCACTGATCCACGGGGAACACCACTCGTCCACACGCGCGTGGCCGGGTGTCCGGTTCCCGGGATGCCGCGAAAAACCGTGACGGGCCACGGCCGGCCGCGAGAAGGCCCCGGGACGGCGTCCCGGGGCCCGCGAACCGTGCGGAGGCCCGCCTTACGGCTGGTCGTCGTCTTCCTCGTCCCCATCTTCCTCGCCGAGGTCCCACTCCAGCGCATCGGGGTCGTATTCGATCTCCTCGCTGCTCCAGGACGCCTGGACCATCTCGATCCCGGGGACGTCGCGGATCAGCTCGAAGGGCTCGACGAGGTAGGCGAGCGCCTCGGCGCTGTCCTCGCGCGCCGCCTCGCGCGCGTGCGCCCGCTCCTCCTCGGGCATGAACTCGTCGGTGTCGATCCGGGCTTCGGCGGCCTCGGTCAGCTCGGCGGGTCCGTCGATCTCCAGGACGACATCGACGCGAAGACGGACATAGCGTGTGGTCTCAGAAGTACTCATGACTCGGAGCGTAGGGGGCCGGGGGCCCTCGGCTTTCCCGCGACCCGCTGTGTTCCGTAGCATCGGCGCACCGACCAATTCGCGGTTTCCGCAAGGGGGATCGAAATTTCCGTGCCCGCCGCCCGACGCCCACTGCTGACCGCCACCGTCGCGGGGACGCTGCTGTGCGCCCTGTGGTTCGTGCCGTCCGCGAACGCCACCGACCAGCAGGGCGGGGCGCGGATCGGGGTGACCCGGGAAGGGCCGCTCACGGACGACGGGCGCCTGGCCGAGACGGGGGGCGGGGACGCCACGCCGTATGTGCTCGGCGGTACGGGGTTCCTGGGGGTCGGGGCGGGTTTCGTGGCGCTGGCGATGCGGCGCCGGGGCCGCGCCTTCTGACGCGGCAGGCGTACGGCGAAGGGCCGCCCCGGCGGTCGGGGGCGGCCCTTTCGTACCTCTCGTCGTTACGCCAGCGGACCGGTGACCGGCTCCACGGCGGCGACCAGCTTCCCTTCGCGTACAAAGGCGTCGGCGGCCGCCAGGTCGGGGGCGAGGAACCGGTCCGGGCCGGGGCCCTCGACGCCGGCCGCGCGCAGGGCGTCGATGGCGGCCTGCGAGGCGGGCGCCGGGGTCAGGCCCTCGCGGAGCTCGATGCCGCGGGTGGCGGCGTACATCTCGACCGCGATGATGCGGTTGAGGTTGCCGATCGCGGTGCGCAGCTTGCGGGCGGCGGACCAGCCCATGGAGACGTGGTCCTCCTGCATCGCGGAGGAGGGGATGGAGTCGGCGGAGGCCGGGACGGCGAGCCGCTTCATCTCGCTGACCAGGGCGGCCTGCGTGTACTGGGCGATCATCAGGCCCGAGTCGACGCCGGCGTCCTCCGCGAGGAACGGCGGGAGGCCGTGCGAGCGGTTCTTGTCGAGGAGCCGGTCGGTGCGGCGCTCGGCGATGGAGCCGAGGTCGGCGGCGGCGATCGCGAGGAAGTCGAGGACGTACGCGACGGGGGCGCCGTGGAAGTTGCCGTTGGAGCGGACCTCGCCGCTGGGCAGCACGACCGGGTTGTCGACGGCGGCGGCGAGCTCGCGCTCGGCGACGAGCCGGGCGTGGGCCAGGGTGTCGCGGCCCGCGCCGGCGACCTGCGGGGCGCAGCGCACCGAGTAGGCGTCCTGGACGCGGGGGGCCTCGCCCGCCTGGGCGTGACCGGTGAGGCCGGAGCCCTTGAGCACGGCCAGCATGTTGGCGGCGGAGGCGGCCTGGCCGGGGTGCGGGCGGATGGCGTGCAGCTCGGGTTCGAGGACCTTCTCGGTGCCGAGGAGGGCTTCGAGGGAGAGGGCGGCGGTGATGTCGGCCGACTTGTAGAGGGTGTCGAGGTCGGCGAGGGCCATGATCAGCATGCCGAGCATGCCGTCGGTGCCGTTGAGGAGGGCGAGACCCTCCTTCTCCTTGAGCTCGACGGGGGCGATGCCGGCGGCGGCGAGGAGCTCTCCGGCGGGCTTGACCACGCCGTCGGGACCCTCGGCGTCGCCCTCGCCCATGAGCGCGAGGGCGCAGTGGGAGAGCGGGGCGAGGTCGCCGGAGCAGCCGAGCGAGCCGTACTCGTGGACGACCGGGGTGATACCGGCGTTGAGCACGTCGGCCATGGTCTGGGCGACCTCGGGGCGGACGCCGGTGTGCCCGGAGGCGACGGTCTTGAGCCGGAGGAACATCAGGGCGCGCACGACCTCGCGCTCGACGCGCGGGCCCATGCCGGCGGCGTGCGAGCGGACGATGTTGCGCTGGAGCTGGGCGCGGAGCTCCTGGCTGATGTGCCGGGTGGCGAGCGCGCCGAAGCCGGTGGAGACCCCGTACACGGGCTCGGGCTTGGCGGCGAGCGCGTCGACGATCTCCCGGGCGGCGGCGAGGGCGCGCACGGCCTCGGTCGACAGCTCGACGCGGGCGCCGTGGCGGGCGACGTCGATGACGTCCTGCGGGGTCGTGCCGGACGTGCCGAGGACGACTGTCTGCATATCCATATTCAGCACCCTACGGATTGAAGACCGACATGTCACTAGGGGACTTCGTCACCGGCCCGACGGAGGGTTGTCCCTTACCGGGCGCCGGCCGTTCCGCCCCTGCCGAGGGATCCCGTCACGAGGGCGGTCAGAAGGGAGACGGCGGAGGTGGCCGCCAGGGTGCCCGCCATGACCAGGCCCGCCCCGATCACGAAGAGGCCACTGGCGTCGTCCGACCAGTCCAGGAAGGCGGCGGCGGTCAGGCCGGCCGTGGTGCCGAGCACGGCCGCGGGGGCCTGCCGCCGGGCCGCCGCCCAGCACACCGGCACGAGCAGGGTCAGCGCAAGGCCCACCACCTGCCAGGTCTCGTACGGGCCGCTCACCGATCCGTCGGGGTGCTCGTCGCGGTGCTGGTCCCAGCCCAGCCAGGCGGCCCAGGCCCCGGCGGCGAGAAGGGCCGTCAGGAGGAGGAGTGGGAGTGCCCGCCTCGTCGGCCGCGTGTGCTGTCCGGAGTGGCGTCCTGCGTTCTGTTCCATGCGGCGAGTCTTCCGCCCCACCTCCGGGCCCGGACAGGGCGCGGGTACTCATGTCCGGTGAGTAGCAGGGCGCCGGCCCCGCCTCACCGGTCCGCCTGCGGGGGATCCCCGGGACGGAGGGCCGTCTCCGTCGGCGCCTCGCCCGGGGGCTCCACGGGCCGGGCCCCGGGGCCCGGATCCACCGGGGCCGGGTCCGGCGGCCCCGGATCCACCGCCGCCGGCTCCGGCGGCTCCATGGGGGGCGCGTCGCGGAAGCGGCGGCGGTCACGGGCCCCGGGGGGCGCGTCCGCGAGGCGGATGACCGTGCCGTCGCGGCCCGCGACGACGGGTTTCCTCGAACGGGCGGCCTTGGCCTGGTACTGGGCGGCGTCGGCGAGCCGGAAGAGACGGCGGGCCGACTTGAGCGGCCCGATGGGGTCGCCGGTGGACGCGACCCCGCAGGCGACGCCCTCGCCGAGCTCCAGCTCCGCCGCCCGTACGCACAGCTCCTCCGCGACCGCGACGACCTCGTCCGCCGTCGGGCCGACGGTGAGGAGGCAGAACTCGTCGCCGCCCAGGCGGGCCGCGAGGGCGCCGGGGAGCATGGCGCCGCAGCGGGAGAGGACCGAGCCGAAGCGTTCGAGGAGGCGGTCGCCGACCGCGTGGCCGTGGGTGTCGTTCACGTGCTTGAGGCCGTTCAGGTCGCAGACCATGAGGCTCACCACGGAGCCGTCCGCCCGGTAGCGCTCGATCGCCTCGTCCAGACGGGTGTCGACGGCCCGCCGGTTGGCCAGGCCCGTCAGCGGGTCGGTGAAGGCCAGTTTGCGGACCTCCTCCAGGCGCTCGGCCTGGGCGATGCCGGCGGCGACGACCGCCGCCAGGACGGTCGCGAAACCGGCGTCCGCGCGGGTGAAAGGTTTCGCCTCCGGCGGGCGGGCCACATACAGCTCGCCCCACGCACGCCCGTGCAGCACGATCGGAGCGACCACGCAGCAGCCGCGCCCCCGTCGCCGCAGCCCCATCACCCGGCCGGTCGGGAGGGCGTCGGTGGCGGTCTCCACCCAGGCGTCCGGCTCGCCGCCGCCCGCCCACTGCTCGTGCAGGAACTCGGTGATCTCGGGGAACTGGTGCACCGGGTACGTCTCCGAGTCCGGGAACTCCTCCTCGCCCGCGGCCCGCCTCCCGGCGTTCACCAGGACCTTGAGACGGCCGTGGTCCCGCTCCCAGACGGACAGGGCGGCGAAGCTCCCGGCGAGCCCCTCGCAGGCCCCGAGCGCCGCGGCCCGCCAGAACTCGCGCGGAGCGTGCGCCGCCGCCATCCCCTGCGCCAGCGCCACTACGGCCCGCAGCCGCACGTCCTCACCCATTCCTCCAGCTTAGGGAGGTTTGATCCGTTTTCCCTTTCGAGACGTCACGGTAAGTCACATTTGATACAAAATGGCAAAAATCACGCGCGTGGAACCGGCTCCGAAGACCTACTCGCCCGGCCAGTTCGGCTTCCGCTTCTCGTTGAAGGCCGCCACGCCCTCCGCCCGGTCCCCGGAGAAGGCCACCGAACGCCAGGCCGCGTCCTCGACCTCCAGGCCCGCCCGCAGGTCCAGGCCCTGACCGAGCCGCATCGCCTTCTTGGCGGCGCGCAGGCCGACCGGGGAGTTCGCCGCGATCCGCCCGGCGAGCTCCAGGGCCGCCGTCCGCGCGTCCTCCTCCAGGAGGTCGACGAGGCCGAGCTCGCGCGCCTCGGCCGCCTCCACCCGGCGGGCGGTGAAGACCAGCTCGGCGGCGCGCGCCGCGCCCACCCGCCGCGGGAGCAGCTGCGTACCGCCGCCGCCCGGGATCACGCCCACGGAGACCTCGGGGAGGCCGACGACGGCGGTCGCGTCGGCGACGATGACGTCACAGGCGAGCGCCAGCTCGAAGCCGCCGCCGAGGGCGAAGCCGTGCACGGCGGCGACGGTCGGCATCGGCAGCTCCAGGACGCCCGTGTAGGCGGCGCGGGCGGTGGGACGCTGGCGGACGAGCTCGGCGTCGGTGAAGGAGTTGCGCTCCTTCAGGTCGGCGCCGACGCAGAAGGCGCGGTCGTTCGAGGAGGTCAGGACGGTGACGCGGACCTCGGGGTCGGCGGCGAGGGCGTCGCAGGCGGCGCCGATGGAGCGGGCCATCTCGGAGGAGACGGCGTTCATGGCCTTGGGCCGGTCGAGGACCAGCTCCGCGACGTGACCGTCCTTCCGGATCACCACGAACTCACCAAAGCGCTGCTCGGACATGACCGCACACCCTCCCGGTTCGGACCTGTTAACGGCTGTTAACAGACGTTCACCGGGAGATCCTAGGGCCTGGGGGGGGAAAGGGGAAGGGGTTGTAAAAAAACAACCCCAAAAACAGGAACCCCTCCCCACCGGTGAGCCACAAAACGGCGCTTGTCGTCTCTTTGCCTCC